>NZ_JBJUVW010000002.1:0-1362370 GCF_046236355.1 Massilia sp. BHUDP2 | reverse complement strand
TACCGATTCCCATCCTGCCTACAAGGCGTTTGCCCGGACTGCTGCCATTTCGCACGAAGCGGTGAACCTGCGGGCCGGCGAACGGGTGCGTGGCGCCGTCCATGTCCAGAACGTGAATGCCTACCATCGGCGTTTTCGGCAGTGGCTGGCGCGCTTTAACGGGGTGGCCTCCCGCTATCTGCCCAATTATCTCGGCTGGCAGTGGGCCGTCGACGGCGGGCGAGTCCGGTCAGCCGACAAGATGCTGCGAATAGCGTTAGGTATGTTCAACACTGAACGATGACAGCGCCGGTTTTTTTTCGCCCGCTTCTAGTCGATTCCGGCATCAGGTCCGCCATCGTGTTCAGGTTGAGCTAGTAGGTCTCTGGCTTGCCAGAATGTGTAAATATTTCCAATCATTCTGTAGGATTGTACTTACAAAAGAGGGTGGCGCCGGAGGGGTAAATGCGCCTTTCCCTCGGAGCGACAGGGCAGGCTGCGAAGCCGGCTTTTCGCTCCACTGTCCCTGCCGTTGATAGCCGGAAAATGCCACGGTGCTAGAGGGAAAATGTGGCGAAAGCAGCATGATAGGATCATTGTTACAGACCGCGAGGACACCGGAGAGCCCGGTGCCGGCTCGCGCTCCTTGCTTTACGAATGCCCGACATTTTTTGGATGCCATGCACAGCAAAGATCTCAAGAAGCCGGACGGACGCAACCTGACCCTGTACAGCAACCATCCGATCCCGGAAGGTATCGTTGCGCCCAGCCCTTTTCCTGATCCCCAGCATGCCAATCCCCACCTGCGCTGGCACCCGCTGCGCGGCGAATGGGTGACCTACGCCGCCTTCCGCCAGAACCGTACCTACCAGCCGCCGCCGCAATACAACCCGCTGGCACCGATGAACGACCCGCAGCACCCCACCGAGATGCCGGCCGGCGACTACGAGATCGCGGTGTTCGACAACCGCTTCCCCTCGCTGGCGCTGGAGTCGCACGAGCCGCCCAGCGTGACGGTGCCGACCGCCCCGGCCAACGGCCACTGCGAGGTGGTGGTGTTCACCCAGGACGCGCAGGCTTCGCTGTCCTCGCTGCCGCTGTCGCGCATCGAGCTGCTGCTGTCGGTGTGGGGCGACCGCACGACGCGCATTGGCCGCCACCAGCACATCCACTACGTGCTGCCCTTCGAGAACCGCGGCGCCGAAGTCGGCGTGACCCTGCACCATCCGCACGGCCAGATCTACGCCTATCCCTTCGTGCCTTCGGTGCCGGCGCGCATGCTGGCGCAGGAGCGCGAGTACTTCCTGCAGCACGGCGCCAGCCTGCTGTGCGACATGGCGCGCGACGAAGCGGCGGACGGCAAGCGCGTGCTGTACCACGACGACTATGCGATCGCCTTCGTGCCGGCCTGCGCCCGCTATCCCTACGAGGTGTGGGTGATGCCGACCGCGCCCTGCCAGGATTTCGCCGCGCTCACGCCGCCGCAGCGCGAAAGCCTGGCGCGCGCGCTCAAGACCGTGCTGCTGAAGTTCGACACGCTGTGGAACCGTCCCTTCCCCTATCTGATGGCGTGGTACCAGGCGCCCACCGACGGCGCCGCGCATCCCGAGACCCAGTTGCACGCGCAGTTCTACCCGCCGTACCGGACCCGCGACCGCCTGAAGTACCTGGCCGGCACCGAGCTGGCAGCCGGGATGTTCGCGATGGACGTGCTGCCCGAGACCACCGCCTACGAGCTGCAGCAGGTCGACGTCAGCCTGGATGAGAGCGGTGAACTCGCGGAGGTCCGCGCATGACCCCGGTCCGGCAGCGCGCCGCCGAGGTCGCGGACAAGCTGGCGCTGTTGCGCGCCCACCTGGCCGGGGCCAAAGCCGGGGCGATCCGCCTGCGTGGCGTCGACTGGTTCGCCTGGGTGACGGCGGGCGGCTCGAGCGCCGTGCTGCAGACCACCGACGACGGCGTGGCCGAGGTGCTGGTGACGCCGGAGGAAGCCTGCATCATGACCGACGCGATCGAGGCCGAGCGCCTGCGCGCCGAGGAACTGCCCGAGGGCTTCACCTTCCACATCGAACCCTGGACCGAGCCGGAGCTGCGCGAACGCTACGTGCAGAATGCCGCGGCCGGCCGCACCATCCTGTCCGACCGCCCCGCGAACGGCGAGCAACCGCTGCCGTACGCGCTGCGCCAGCGCCGCATGGTGCTGGAGCCGAGCGAGCGTGAACGCTACCGGCTGCTCGGCCGCGAGGCCGCCGAGGCGATGAGCGAAACCCTGCGCCGCGCGCGGCCCGACTGGACCGAATTCCAGCTGGCGGGCGCGGGCGCCGAGGCGCTGTGGCGGCGCGGCATCCACCCGGCCCTGGTGCTGGCCGCCGGCGAGCGGCGCCTGCCGGCCTGGCGCCATCCGACCCCGACCGGCGAACCGCTGGGCGCGCGCGCCATGCTGGTGTTCTGCGCCCGGCGCCAAGGCCTGTACGCCAACCTGACGCGCTTCGTCAGTTTCGCGGGCGCGAATTCGGCGCCGCTGGACGAGCAGCGCGCCCTGATGGAAGTCGAGGCCACCGGCCTGGCGGCGATCGAGCCGGGCAAGTCGCTGTCGGCCGTGTACCACGCGCTCGAGGCGGCCTACAAGCACGCCGACCGTGAGGCGGCGATCCGCGAGCACCACCAGGGCGGCATCACCGGCTACCGGGCGCGCGAAGTCGTCACCGGCCCCACCACCGCGACCCTGCTGGAAGAGGGCATGGCGTTCGCATTCAACCCGAGCTTCGCGGGCCTGAAAATCGAAGACACTTTCCTGCTCGGCCCCGACGGGCTCGAGAATCTCACGTTCGACCCCGGCTGGCCGGCGGCGGACGTACATGGCCGCAAGCGGCCCCTTTGGCTGGAGGCGCAAGCATCATCATGACGAACACCGACACCTTCTTCGGCGGCGCGCCGGAGGTGAACGCGTCGGCGCCCGGACGCGTCAACCTGCTCGGCGAGCATACCGACTACAACGACGGCTTCATGCTGCCGGTGGCGACCCCGCAGCGCACCCTGGTGGCGATGAGCCGCAGCGGCGACGACCACTTTCACTTCTATTCGCCGACTTTCGACAACACCGTCACCTTCGCGCAGGGCGGCAGCGCGCCGCAGGGCTACGGCAGCTACATCGAGGGCTGCATCCGGCTAGTACAGGCGCAAGGCGTGGAAGTGCCGCCGCTGCGCGTCTATATCACCACCGACCTGCCGGTCGGCTCGGGCCTGTCCTCGTCCGCCGCGCTCGAGGTGGCCACCCTGCGGGCCATGCGGGCGCTGCTCGGCTTCGAGCTCGACGACGTCAAGCTGGCCCGCATCGCCCAGCGCGCCGAGATCGAATTCGCGCACGTGAACTGCGGGATCATGGACCAGATGGCGTCCAGCCTGGCCGACGAAACGAACATGCTGTTCATCGACGCGCGCACGCTGGAACACCGCCTGGTCAAGATGCCGCCCGACACAGAGCTGATCGTGGTCGACTCCGGGGTGGCGCGCAAGCTCGCGGCCAGCAAGTACAACGAACGGCGCGCCGAGTGCGAAGAGGCCTCGCGCAAGCTGGGCGTGCAGGCCCTGCGCGACGTCACCGACCCATCGTCCGTCGAAAGCCTGCCCTCGCCGATGCGCGAGCGGGCCCGCCACGTGGTGCAGGAAAACCTGCGCGTGCTGGAAGCGGCGGGCGGCGTGAGCGCCGAGCGTTTCGGCGAACTGATGAACGCGTCGCATGTCAGCCTGCGCGACGACTACGAAGTTTCAATCCCCGAGCTGGACGAGCTGTGCGAGCACCTGCGTGCGGCGCCCGGCGTGCTCGGGGCACGCCTCACCGGCGCCGGCTTCGGCGGCGCCTGTGTGGCGCTGTGCCGGGCAGGTCAGGCACAGCAAGCGGCCGCCGCCGCGCTGGCGGCCTACAACAAGAACGGACGACAGGGCCGGATCCTGATTCCGGTTCCGACTGACCAGAAAGGACAATAATGAATCAGTTTGAATATCCCCGTCCCCAATTGGTGCGCGACAACTGGATCAACCTCAACGGGAAATGGCGCTTCACCTTCGACGACGAGCTGCGCTATGCGAAACCGGAAGACGTTGCCGAGTGGACCCATGAAATCAACGTGCCCTTCGCGGTCGAGACCGAACTGAGCGGTATTCAGGACACCGGTTTCCATACCGCCGTCTGGTACCAGCGCGAGTTCGAGCTGGCGCCCAACGACAAGCGCACCATCCTGCACTTCGGCGCGGTCGACTACGCGGCGCGGGTGTGGGTGAACGGCCGCCTGGTGGCCGAGCACGAGGGTGGCCATACGCCTTTCCAGGCCGACATCACCGACGTCATGAATGCGGACGGCAAGCAGGTGGTGACCGTGTTCGTCGAAGACGATCCGGCCGACCTGGCCAAGCCGCGCGGCAAGCAGGACTGGCTGCTGGAGCCGCACTCGATCTGGTACCCGCGCACCACCGGCATCTGGCAGACGGTCTGGGTCGAGCAGGTCGAGGACACCTACATCGCCTCGCTGCGCTGGACCCCGATCTTCGAGACCTACGAGATCGGCTGCGAGGTGTTCGCTA
Organism: Massilia sp. BHUDP2; assembly: GCF_046236355.1. Taxonomy (NCBI): domain Bacteria; kingdom Pseudomonadati; phylum Pseudomonadota; class Betaproteobacteria; order Burkholderiales; family Oxalobacteraceae; genus Massilia; species Massilia sp. BHUDP2. Next base: position 1,357,810 of record NZ_JBJUVW010000002.1, on the reverse strand, counting down.
CCGGCCACACCCACCAGGAGCTGTTTGTCGAGGTCAAGATCTGGCACGGCGAGCAGCTGCTGGCGGACGACTACTACAAGCTGCTGCAGGGCGAGGCGAACCGCAAGATCGCGCTGTCCGACCCCGGCATCGACGATTCGCGCAACGAGATCCTCTGGAGCCCGGAGCGACCGACCCTGCTGGATGCTGAAGTGACCCTGCGTTGCGGCGACCGCGTGCTCGACCGCATCCGCTCGTACACGGCGCTGCGCTCGGTCTCGATCAACCGCGACCGCTTCATGCTCAACGGCCGTCCCTACCAGCTGCGCCTGGTGCTCGACCAGGGCTACTGGCCCGAGTCCTTCATGACGGCGCCGTCCGACCAGCACCTGAAGCGCGACGTCGAACTGGTCAAGCTGATGGGCTTCAACGGCGTGCGCAAGCACCAGAAGATCGAGGACCCGCGCTTCCTGTACTGGGCCGACAAGCTGGGCCTGCTGGTGTGGGAAGAGATGCCCTCGGCCTACCGCTTCAGCTCGCGCGCGATCACGCGCATGGTGCGCGAATGGACCGAAGCGATCCAGCGCGACTACAGCCACCCCTGCATCATCGTCTGGGTCGCGTTCAACGAATCCTGGGGCGTGCCGAACCTCACGCTCACCCAGGCGCACCGCAACGCGGTCGAGGCCTTGTACCACCTGACCCGCACGCTCGACTCGACCCGGCCGGTGATCGGTAACGACGGCTGGGAAGCCTCGGCCACCGACATCCTCGGCATCCACGACTACGACTGCGACCCGGAGAAGCTGCAGGCGCGCTACGCGGTCACGGATCCGGTGCGCACCCTGTTCGACCAGCGGCGTCCGGGCGGCCGCATCCTGACCCTGGACGGCTTCCCGCACCGCGGCCAGCCGATCGTGCTGACCGAGTTCGGCGGCATCGCCTACGATCCGACCCAGGATCCGGACGCGGACAAGACCACCTGGGGCTATTCGCGCGCACACACGGCCGAGAGCTACCTGTCGCTGTACCGCGATCTCCTGAGGGTGGTGAACGAGACCTTCATGTTCAGCGGCTTCTGCTACACGCAGTTCACCGACACCTTCCAGGAAGCCAACGGCCTGCTCAACGCGGACCGCACGCCGAAGCTGCCGCTGGAGGTGATCAGCGCCGCCACCCGCAACGTGGCGCTGCAGCGCAAGGAGGTCGAAGCGGAAGGCGACGGCATCCCTGGGGGAACCGGCATGCCGTAAGCGCACGCGCAAGCGATAGAGACGCGCACCGGTGACGGTGCGCGTTTTTTTTTCGTGTGGCGGGGGCGGTGGGAACGCTGCAGCAAGTCCGTGCCGCAGCGCGCTCGGAACGAGGCGGCTTAGCGCTGGATGACGCCGCTGGTGACGTTCACGCGGTCGCCGCTGCGGAAGTCGGGCGTGCTGGCATGGTTGACTACCTGGGTGCTGCCGTCGTCCATGCGCACCGTGACGCGGTAGCTGTTGGCGCCGCTGGCCCCGGCTGAGCCGCTCGATCCGGTACTGCCGGCCGTGCCCGAGCTGCCCGAGCTCATGCTTTCGCTCGGGACGACCTCGATAGCGAGCACCGTGCTGTTGGGTGCGGCGCTGCCGGCGGCCGAGGTGCCGGCAGCTGCCGACGAGCCGGACGAGCCGGTGCTGCCCGATGCGCCGCTACTGCCGGACTGGTCCCAGCCCGAGGAGCCGCTGGTGCCCGAGGTGCCAGAGCTGCCCGAGGTGCCGGTGCCCATGGTGCCCTGGCTGCTCGAGCTGCCGCTGCTGCCGGTGGGGTTGCCGGAGGCGTCGGTGGCGCTGCCGGAGCCGTAGCTGCTGGAGCCGCCGGTGCCGGTCGCACCGGAGGTGCCGCTCGAACCACCCGTGGTAGTGCCGCTGCTGCTGGTGCCGCTCGATGACTCGCCGCCGCCGCCGCGCATGCCGGCGCACCCGGCCAGGCCCAGCGATACAGCCAGCAAGCCCGCCAGGAGCATGCTCTGGTGTTTTTGCTTCATGGTCAACTCCTTATGGTGGATGTTCAATCGGATGCGTGACGATGCCACGTGCCACTGGAGTGAGAGGTCGGAAAGCGCGTCAGCGTTCCAGCTGACACGGATTGAGCCTGATCTGTATCAAGCTGCCCATGAGGCTGGTGGATTTTTTTTGCGGTGCGGAAGGTCAGCGTTGGCGCACGCTGCCGTGCTGCGGCACGATCACCGCCAGCAGGGTGCTGGTCAGCAGCGCTGCGCTCACATCGACCATCCAGTCGCGCACGTCGCCGCTGCGGTAGGGCAGGAAGCTCTGCACCAGCTCGTCGGCGGCGCCCATCAGGGCGATCGCCAGTAGTGCCTTTGCGGCGCGCACGGGACCGCTTCCGGTGCTGCCGAAGAACCACAGCATGGTCAGGAAAGCGTAGGTCAGGCCGTGCAGCACCACGCCGGGCGCGAATTCGCCCACTTCGGCGCGCGCCCCCGGGATCGATCCGGCAACGACGACGCCCGCGAACAGGACGAGGGCGGTCTTGATGCGGGCGGAGCGCAGGCGGGGATCGAGCAACAGGAAGGACAGGAAAGCGGGCATGACGACGAAACGCTGGCAAAAGCGAACGATATCACAGCACTTGTCTTTCCTGTCGCACCGACCGGCTCGACGCACCGGTCGCCGGCATCCCGGCGGGTTGCCTGTTCAGATCGTCAGCGCGGGGGCGCCGTTCGTATAGTGGGCGTCGAAACAGCTTTCGCAGTCGGCGCAGAAAAGGTGTGCCATGCGGACGCTGTTCTGCCGCAGCACGAGCTTGAGGTGGGTGTGCTGGCACTTGGGACAGATTTCGCGCACGCTGCCGAAAGTCAGCAGGTTCAGCGGGGCGCTGTCACCGTCGAGCTGGTCGATGACGGCCAGGGGATTCAGTTCGCTCAGCACCAGGTTGCCGTCGGTATGGTGGCGGCGGCAGGCGCTTGCTTCAGGCGGATGCGCGTAGTTCTCGGATACACGTAGATTCATAGGACAAGCTCCCATTATCGTGTTGTCTCCACAAGCCTGCGCAGCAGGAAACGCAGGGCGGGAGCTTCATCATAGCGAAATCCTGCAGGGCTTCAAGCCCAGCGGGGTGATTTTTATGATTGTGTTGCCGATGTGAAGAAAAAAATGCCCGTCAGGAACTGACGGGCACAACCCAAGATCGGGCCAAGAGACGTAAATCGGTTGGTGTGTTGCACGCTTGGTGCAGCACACCTGCTGCCATCACGCATATCGGTTGCGTGTATTGCAGGTGATTCAAAGTATACGGGTTGAATGTGACCACGCTATGACGGCGATCAAACGTGAACCGAGACGACCGAACTGTTCCGGATGTCCGTGATCTCAACAATATCGCGCAGGACGCGCCGATCGGGTGCCCAGTAACCGTAAGCGACGTACGGGCAAAAAAAAGCCCGCTAGAGGCGGGCTTAAAACTATTTTCTTGGAGGAGAATAGTGGAGACAGGTGAGATTATGCTGCGTCGCCAAATATACGTCCAATTTAGAATACGGATACCAGACATTGATATTTCGAATATCTGTTTCATCAAGATGCCGGCGCGGCGCACTTACTCGCGCACGGGTACCGTGTAGTTCAACGCCATGCGGCCACCGTCAGCGTACAGGGTCTGGCCTGTGATGTAAGAAGCGTCGTCGCTCGCCAGGAAGGCGCAGATGGCCGCGACTTCCTCGGGCTCGCCGCAGCGTCCAAGCGGCGTGCGCGACAGGATCGTGTGGCGCGCCTCCGGGCTGCCGAGTACCGCTTTCTTTGCCAGTTCGGTCAGAATCGTGCCAGGGCCGATGGCGTTGACGCGAATGCCGTGCTCGGCCAGGCTGATCGCGGCCACGCGCGTCAGCTGGTTGACGCCGCCTTTCGAGACCACATACGGCACCTGGTTCGGGATGGTCAGCTCGGCATTGACGCTGGACATATTGATGATGCAGCCCGTCTGGCGCTTCACCATCTCGCGCGCCGCCGCCTGGCTGCACAGGAACATCGATTTCAGGTTGATGCGCAGCACGCGGTCGAAGTCTTCCTCCGCCAGCTCGAGGAAGTCCGCCGCATGCGTGACGCCGGCATTGTTGACGAGGATGTCGACCTGTCCGAATGCCTCCAGGGTGGCGGCGATCATCGCATCGACATCGGCCTTCAGGCTGACGTCGGCCTGGTGGAAGCGGGCGGCTTCCCCGAGCCTGGCTGCGGCATCCTGGCCTTCGGGGCGGATGTCGACGAGCATGACGCGTGCGCCTTCCTGTACCAGGCGCGTGGCGCAGGCCAGGCCGATGCCCTGGCTGGCGCCCGTTACGATGGCTGTCTTGTTGGCTAGTCTCATGGCGGCATCCTTGCTTGTAAAGCCGTCATTGTATCCAGCCCGCGAACGGCGCCGGCGTTTTGCCGCTGCCGCCTATGTCCATTCCGGAAACAGGGGCCCGACGACGAACAGGACCGTTCCATTCTGCACGGCGTGTGCCGTCGCCGCAGCCAGGGCGGCCGGCGCGATGCCGGCCCAGCGCATGTTCACGTAGGCGCAGGCAAAGATCATCCCGCCGAAGAAGGTCGTCATCCCGTGGGCGAGCCCGCCGTTCAGGTAGTGGCCGTAGGCGAACACCAGCGCGCTCAGCAGGACACAGGCGACGGGTGGCGCGCCGAGGCGGTGCGCGGCTTCAATCGGCAGGACCTGGCCGAGCATGGTTTCAATGATGGGGGCATAGACGACGGCCGCCAGGAAGATGCCGACCGGAGTGAGCCGGGCGAGACCGGCAGCAGCGGAATGTCCCCATAGCTCCGGAGGGAACAACTGCAGCACGAGCGCGGACACGCAAAGTGCGCACAGCGTTCCCGCAACGCCCAGGCATGTACCGAGCGCGAGCGCACTGCGGTAGCGCCGACGCTCGAGGCTGGCGCGCCAGCAAGCCATTCGTGGCGGGATGGTCGTGATCCGGTGGGCCATGGGGCGCTGCATGAAGTGCGTGGGTGCCCATGATAAGGCCGCGCCGTCGCCGGCGACAGCGCGGCATCAAAAGAATGCTCAAAGCATCAGCGGCTTGTCCGGCAATTCGTTGGCGCGGCTGCCGTTGGCCGGGAAGTGCTGGCGCAGCAGCTCGTTGACCTGCCCGATGGCGGCCAGGGTCGCGTCGTGGAAGCTGCCTTGCCTGAAGCCGTCCGTCATGGTGCGGCACACCCCCTGCCAGGTAGCGCTGTCGATCTTGCGGTCGATGCCGCGGTCGGCCACGATATCCACCTTGTGCTCGGCCAGGTTGATGTAGATGAGCACACCACAATTGTCCTCGGTGTCCCACACGCCGTAGTCGGCGAACAGGGCCAGCGCGCGCTGGCGGTTGCTGACGCCGTCCCAGGCGTCGTCGAAGGGCAGGCCCTTTTCGACGATCAGCCGCACTTCGCCGCGGTGGGTCTGCTCGCCGGCAGTAATCGCCTCGCTGATCGCGCTGAGCGTGGTTTCCGGGAAGGCGCGCTTGGCCTCGCTGTCGCTGCTGCGCAGGTGGCGCCAGGCGCGTTTGATGCGTTGCTTGAATCCCATTACCAGTCTCCCGAGGCGCCGCCGCCGTCGAAGCTGCCCCCGCCGCCGGAAAATCCGCCGCCACCGAATCCGCCTCCGCCGCCGCCGAAGCCGCCGCCGCGTCCCATGCCGCTCATGATGTTACCGAGGATGATGCCGGTCGCGACATCGCCCAGGCCGCTGCTGCGGCGGTGGCCCCAGTGGTGCGGGGAGAGCCGGCTGCGGCGCGGCCGGAAGATCGAACGCAGCACGAAAAAGCCGATCAGCAGAGGAATGATGCCGAACAGCGAAAACCCGGCGCCGCTGTCGACCTGCACTTGACGCTGTGGCGCCGGCTGCGGGTTTTGTTGTTGCGGGGCAGGAAAGCTTTCCTTGTTCAGCAGCGTCGCGATGGCGCCGACGCCGGCCACCAGGCCTTCGTGATAATGGTTCTGGCGGAAGTGCGGCGCGATCACGTCTTGCAGGATGCGTTTCGACTGGGCGTCCGTCAGCACGCCCTGCACGCCGCGCCCGGCCTCGATGCGCAGCCGGCGCAGCGAACTCGGGTTATCGCGCGCCACCATCAGGAGCACGCCGTCGTCGATGCCCTTGCGGCCCAGCTTCCAGGCGTCGGTGACGCGGATGCTGAACTGCTCGATCGCTTCGGGTTCAGTCGATTTGACCAGCAGCACCGCGATCTGGCTTCCGGTGCGCGCCTCGTAGTCGGCCAGTACCGCCGTGAGCCGCTCGCGCTGGCTGGCGTCGAGCATGCCGGCTTCGTCGACCACGCGCCCGCTCAGCGCGGGCACCGGCTTGAGCTGGGCGAAGGCGGGTGCTGCAAGCACAAAGGCCAGCAGCAGGGCCCACAGGCAACGAAGGAAACCGGCTCCGGTCGGCGCGTGCATCGCTGTGTGCCGCTTATTTACCAAAATCGACCGTCGGCGCCGTCGAGATCGCTTTTTCGTTCTCGACCGTGAACGAGGGCTTGGTCTCGTAGCCGAACACCATCGCCGTCAGGTTGGTCGGGAACTTGCGCACGGTGACGTTATAGTCCTGCACCGAGGCGATGTAGCGCTGGCGTGCGACCGTGATGCGGTTTTCGGTGCCTTCCAGCTGCGACTGCAGGTCGCGAAAACTCGTGTCGGCCTTCAGGTCCGGATATTTCTCGGCCACGACCATCAGGCGCGACAGCGCGCCGGACAGCTCGCCCTGCACCTGCTGGAATTTGTTGAACGCGGCCGGGTCGTTCAAGACCTCCGGCGTGATCTGGAAGCTGGTCGCGGCGGCACGGGCCCGGGTCACGGCCTCGAGCGTCTCGCGCTCGTGCGAGGCATAGCCCTTGACCGTGTTGACCAGGTTCGGGATCAGGTCGGCGCGGCGCTGGTACTGGTTGACCACCTCGCCCCAGGCGGCGATGGTTGCCTCGTCCTTGGTCTGGAACTCGTTGTAGCCGCAGCCGGACAGCAGTGTACCGGTCAGGACGGCCACGGCCAGGGTTCGGGTCCAGCGCGAGAAGAGGGTAGATGTCATGTTCGTTCCATGGCTATTGTCGAATGGTCAAAATATACATGATGTAAAGATATTTTGGCGCATCGTCCGGGGTTGAACCCGGGCTGCATCCGTCCAGCGCCACGGCTGGCGGTACAATATTGGGTTCGCAATCACTGACAAACAAGAGGCCCGGATGACTTTCATCGACAAACTTTCCGCAGCATGGACCCGCAACAATTCCCTGCTGTGCGTCGGGCTCGACCCGGACCTGGCGCGTTTCCCCGCGCACCTGCAAGGCCAGCCGGACGGCATCGTCCAGTTCTGCAAGGCGATCATCGACGCGACCGCCGACCTGGCCTGCGCCTTCAAGCCGCAGATCGCCTACTTCGCGGCGCTGGGCGCCGAAGCACAGCTGGAGGAAATCTGCCGCTACCTGCGCGAGCGCTACCCGCACATTCCGCTGGTGCTGGATGCCAAGCGCGGCGACATCGGCGCCACCGCGCACCAGTACGCGCGCGAAGCCTTCGAGCGCTACGGCGCCGACGCGGTCACGGTCAGCCCCTACATGGGCTTCGACTCGGTCGAGCCCTACCTGGAGTGGGCCGACCGCGGCGTGATCGTGCTGTGCCGCACCTCGAATGCGGGCGGCTCGGACCTGCAGTTCCTGGACGTGGGCGGACGCCCGCTGTACCAGCACGTGGCCCAGCTGGTGGCCGAGAAGTGGAACCGCAACGGCCAGCTGGCGCTGGTGGTGGGGGCGACTTTCCCGGAAGAAATCGCGCAGGTGCGCAAGCTGGTGGGCGACATGCCGCTCCTGATCCCGGGCGTGGGCGCGCAGGGTGGAGACGTGGAAGCGACCGTGCAGGCCGGGCGTACGGCGAACGGCACCGGGATGATGATCAATTCCTCGCGCGCGATCCTGTATGCGGCGCCGCAGGCGGGCGAAGATTTCGCCGCCGCGGCAAGGCGGGTGGCCACGGAGACGCGCGACGCGATCAATGCGGCGCGGGGGTAAGGAGGCGCCCCAGCCTCAATACCTGCTCGGCGCAATCGTCTCCGCATAGTCGTACAAGGCGCCGAGGATCTCCTCCGCGCGCTCGTCCGCATTCTCGGACAGCGCATCGATCTCCATGAACAGCTGGTCGACGGTGCGCGCCCCCGCAGCGCCCTCGAACAGCCGTGCCGCCCGGTGCGCCTCCCACAGTTCCCGCTCGTCTGCCGACAGGGTGTCGGGGAAGTTGCGCGCGCGGTAGCGGAAGAACAGCTCGCCCAGGCGCTCGTCCTCGAACGAGGGCCGCATGCCGGCCAGCGCCTGCGGCTTTTCGTGGCGCAGCGACTCCAGCTTGCGGCGGTCGCCGTTGCCGACAAAACCGCCGTACAAGTCCTCGTCGACGTCCACCACGCCGCCCGCGGCCGGCTTCTTGAACACCTCGGCCCAGACCGCGCTCATGTTGCGTCCGCCCGCAGCCAGCGCCGCATGGGCGCGCGCCTGCTCGACGTCGATGTTCCAGCGCGCCGCCATGGCGGGTTGCAGGGTCTTGAGGTTCCCGACCAGCATCGGTGACTTGTTCAGGTGCACGCTCTTGATCGGCAGGCGCGTCATCCCTTCCGGCATCTCGGCGCTGCGGGTGAACAGGCGGGTGCGGATCGTCTCGACGTCGAGCTCGAACAGCTCGGACGGGTCGTGGCGGCAATCCCAGACCAGGATCTCGTTCTTGTTGGTCGGGTGCTGGGCCAGCGGCCAGACCAGGCCCAGGCAGCCGTGCTCGACCGGGAACATGCCGGACACGTGCAGGAAGGGCTGGCGCTGGCCCGGGTCGAGGTGCAGGCCCATCTCGGCGGCCACCCGCTCCTTGCGGCGCAGTTCCAGGCAGAAGTCGAACAGCTTGGGCTGCTTCGAGCGGATGAGGCGGGCGAGGGCAATGGTGGCGCGCACGTCCGACAGCGCGTCGTGGGCCGCATCGTGGACCAGGCCGTTGGCTTTGCTCAGGTCTTCCAGGCGGAAGCTCGGCTTGCCGTCTTCCTTGCTCGGCCACTCGATGCCGTCCGGGCGCAATGCGTAGGTCATGCGCACCACGTCCAGTAGGTCCCAGCGGCCGCAGCCGTTTTGCCACTCGCGCGCGTATGGGTCGATCAGGTTGCGCCAGAACAGGTGACGCGTGACTTCGTCGTCGAAACGGATCGTGTTGTAGCCGACGCCGATGGTGCCGGGCTCGCTGAAGGCCGCCTCGATGGTCTGGGCGAACTCGTGTTCCGGCACGCCATGTTCCAGGCAATGCTGCGGGGTGATGCCGGTGATCAGGCAGGATTGCGGGTCGGGCAGGAAGTCCGGCGCCGGCTGGCAGTACAGCATGATCGGCTCGCCGATCTCGTTCAGCTCGGCATCGGTGCGGATGGCGGCGAACTGGGCCGGGCGGTCGCGGCGCGGGGTCGCGCCGAAGGTTTCATAGTCGTGCCAGAGGAAGGTATGCGTGCTCATCTATTGCTCAGGTATTGTTCTTGTGTCGCCGTTGGGGCGGGCAGGCGCCATGGTGGCACAGAATCGGCGCGGCGTCAGCCAAAGGGCTGGAAGCGTGACTAGATGCTGACGCGGTCGCGGCCTGCCTGCTTGGCACGATACAAGGCCGCGTCGGCCGCCGCCATCAGGTCCTGCTCGTCGCCGCCCGGCGCCAGGCTGGCCACGCCGAACGATCCGGTGACGTGGGGCAGCGGCAGGCGCATGTCGGGGAAGACCAGGGTCGTGCGCAGGCGCTCGGCCAGGCGTTCGGCCACCATCTCGGCCAGGGCGGTCGGGGTGTCCGGCAATACCGCCATCAGTTCCTCGCCGCCGTAGCGCACCGCGAAGTCCGAAGGCCGCAGCGACTCGCGGATCACGCCGGCGGCGCTCGACAAGGCGGCGTCGCCCGCCAGGTGGCCGTGGGTGTCGTTGAAGCGCTTGAAGTGGTCGAGGTCGATCATGATGACCGACAGCGGGCTGCCGTCCTGGCGCGCGCGCATCGCCAGCTTGGGCAGCATCTCGGCCAGCCAGGCGCGGTTGTACAGGCCGGTCAGGCCGTCGTTGAGCGAGAGCTGGCGGTAGAACTCGCCCAGTTTCTGGCGCCGCTTGAGCTGGGCGTTGGCCGCCCGCACGCGGAAGGACAGCAGGCGCAGCAGGTTGCGCGCGAGGACGTTGGAACGGTCGATCAGCTGCCACACCAGTTCCGGCTCGATGACCAGGAGCTCGCAGTCTTCCAGTGCGGTCATCGCGGCCAGGTTCACGGCGTCGTCCAGCACGGCCTGCTCGCCCACGCTTTCGCCCGGCAGCACGCGCGTGGTGCCGCTGTCCTCGCTGCCGCTATGGGCGTCCGGCGCCACCTCCAGCGAGCCCGACAGCACGATGTACAGGCGGGCGCGCAGTCCGTCCTCGACCCGGCGGCCGGCCGCCACCCGGATCACCGCGCACGGGGCGAGCGCCGCCGCGACGACCGGATCGTCGGCGTCGCGGAACAGCTGCAGGTCGCGCGTGGTATAGGGGGAAGCACCGAAGGTGCCGATCGGGTCCAAGGCTTGCTCGAGCGGGAAAAAGAAACTGGAGGTTAATGTCATTACCTTACGGCATGATAACTCATTGCAACTGCTGCGCGCGGGCTGGCGTTCCAGAAACAACAGTGGTCAAATGGCGGCCATGACAGATCCTGCCCACCTGGTCGACGCGCTCGGCCACCAACACCACCCCGCACCCGGCGCCCGCATCGTGTCGCTGGTGCCTTCGATTACCGAACTCCTGTGCGAACTCGGCCTGGCGGGACAACTGGTCGGCCGTACCGGCTTCTGCATTCATCCGCGCGAGGCGGTGGAGGCGATCCCGAAGGTCGGCGGCACCAAGGACGTGAACATCGAGAAGATCCGCAAGCTGGCGCCGACCCACCTGGTGGTCAACATCGACGAAAACGAAAAGCCGACGGTGGAGGAACTGGCGAAGTTCGTGCCGCACGTCGTCGTCACCCATCCGGTGGTCCCAGGCGACAACCTGGCGCTGGCGCGCCTGATGGGCGGCATCTTCGGTGCGCAAGCAGCAGCTGAACGCTGGTGCGAAGCCTTCGAGCAGGAATACGCGGCCTTGCGCGCATTGCCTTCGGCGCCGCCGCGCACCGTGCTGTACTGTATCTGGCAGGACCCGTGGATGAGCGTGTCGAAAGACACGTATATCGCCGCCATGCTGGCCGAGCTGGGCTGGACGGTGCCGGATCTGGGGGAGGCGCGCTACCCGCGCTTCGAGTGGTCGGCGCAGCTGGTGGACGGGCTCGACGCCGTGCTGCTGTCCACCGAGCCCTACCGGTTTACCGAGGCGCATGCGGACGCGCTCGAGAAGCAGCTCGGCATCCCGGTGTTCCTGGTCGATGGGGAAATGATGTCGTGGTACGGCAGCCGCGCGCTGGCCGGCCTGCGCTACTTGCGCGAACTGCGGGCGATGATGGAAGGCGCGGCTTGAATGGAAACGACAAGCGCACGCCCAGGAGCAGGGCGCGCGCTCGCACCGCTTACGAATCGGTCAGGTGCTTGTCCGCGAGGGCGTCGACTGCCGGGGCAGCGTGGCCGTGGCGGTCCTTGTCCTGCAGGCGGCCCAGGGCGCTGTCGAGGGCGCGCGCCAGCTTGCCGCCGGCGTTCTTGATCGACTGGCGCAGGTCGTCGGAATGCTCGTGGACCACGATCGGCTGGTAGCCGCGCACGCGTGCTTCCATCATGCACGAGTTGCCGCCGTCGGCGCCTTTCTGCCGGTTCTCGTTGCTCAGGTGTACTTCGACGCTGGTGATGTGGTCGCCGAAACGGTCGATCGAGCTGCGGACGACCGATTCCACGTGTTCGTCCAGGCCCTGGTGGTTGGTAATGGTGCGGTCGGTATTGACATTGATTTGCATACGATTGCTCCTGTTGTCATAACGGCTTGATCTTACCCGCGGCCGCGTTTTGGCCGCGTCCTGTTACGACAGGTGGGGCCGGTCCGGCAAGTTGCAAGGCCGACCACATTCGAAGCTCAGCGGCGGTGCTTGACGAAGAATTGCCAGATGAGCTCGTTCGCATCGACGTCGCGCGTGGTCTTGCCGATTGGCAAACCAACATTAAAGGCATCGGCGCCGGGCCAGGTATGGCCGCCGTCCTTCACCGTCACCAGGGCGACGCGGACGTCCGCGCTGCCCTGTTCGCGGTAGCCGACCTCGGTCCCGTCACCGGCGTCGCCATTGAAGCTGCGCAGCTGTTCGGGCACTGCTTCGAGACCGTTGCGCCTGGTCCAGTAACGATGGCTGTCCATGGCCGACAGGTAGCCGCTCGCCTTGCCGTCGTAGGCCACGACCTGGTCGGCCGTGCCGTGGATCAGCATCACGCCGACCTTGCCCGGCCTGGTATGGTGCTGGACCACCGGTTCCGGCATCGGTCCGCCCACCGAGGCCACCGCGGCGAATACATGCGGCAGCTCGGCCGCCAGGCGCAGGGCAAAGAAGCCGCCGCGCGACAGTCCGGTCGCATACACCCGCGACGTGTCGACACGGTAGTCCTTCTTGAGTTTCTCGAGCAGGGCCTCGGTGAAGCCGACATCGTCGCTGCCGCCCAGGTAGGGCATGTCGAAGCCGACGTTCCAGTCGTGCTTGATGCCCAGCGGGTAGACCACGATGAAGCGGTGGCGGTCGGCGGCCCGGTTCATGCCGGTGTAGAGCATCTGCTCGGCCATCGTCATGCCGCTGCCGTGGAAGTTGAACACGACCGGGTAGGACTGCTGCGCGTCGCTATGGTACGAAGCAGGCGTGTAGACGATGTAGCGGCGTTTTTCCTCCTTGTAGACCAGCGTGCTCCTCTGGGCGAAGGCGCTGCTGCAGATGCTGGACAGGACCAGCAGGGCGATCAGGATTTTTTTCATTGGATGCTCCCGAGTGAATGGAGCACCCAGCCTGAGGGGGAGGCGGTGAAATCGCGGTGAAATCCGCCGGCTTTTTCAGCGAGCGGGCGGCAGGGCGATCTCGACCCGGTAGCTGTTTGCCCCCGGCTGGAACGCGATCTCCCAGCCCATGCCGTGAGCCACCCGCCCCAGGAGGTTTTGGCCGTGCGCGAAACCCTGCACCCGGCCGGCCTGCGCCGCATCCAGGGTATTGGCGATGAGCAGACGCCCGTCGTCGTAGCCGATGGCAAGCCGGGTCTGCGGCCCGCCATGGAACAGCGCATTGCCCACGCAGTTGGTGACGAGCAGCTGGGCGAGCTGCGGGTTGCCCAGGACCTGCAGCCGCTCCGGCAGCGTGAGCGTCAGGCGCTCGTCGTCCCAGGCATCGGCTCCGGGAATGCGCAGCAGCGCCGCCTCGATGCAGGCGCGCAGGTCGAAGGTCTCCAGCCCTACGTGTTCGGCCCGCGCCAGCGCGAACAGCACGTCGATGGTGGCGCGCAGTTCGTCCACGCCGGCCTGGAGCTGCCCGAGCTCCTCGCGGCCCAGCGGCCGCGTGCTGGCGAGCGCCAGGGTGTTGTTCATGACGGTGAGGGGCGTGCGCAGCTCGTGCCCGACGTCGCGCGTGAAATCGTGCTCGCGGCGCAGGGCCGCCTGCAGCGCGCTGAAACTGGTCGCCAGGCGCTCCGCGAGGATGCCGATCTCGTCCGGCCGTCCGCGCGCGCTGAAGCCCGCCGTGCCGCCGGGACGCAGGGCCTGCGCCTCGTGCGCCAGTATCTGCAGCGGCTGTACCAGGCGCCGCGCCAGCAGCCAGGCCAGCAGCAGGGCCAGCGCGATCAGCGCCGCGGCAAGGAAGATCAGCACCCCGCCCACGTCCTGCACCACCTTCGACACCACCAGCACGGGAGCGACGTCGGCCAGCAGGTAGATGCGCCTGGCGCCGCCGGCCCCGTCGGGCAGTTCGCGTACCATCAGGTGGTAATGCTGGCCGGTGCGCGTGAACACCTCGGCGCGCAGGTCGCCGGGCGGGACGGCCGCGCGCACCACGGCCGGCAGCGTAGCGCGGCTGGTGTGGACGCTCACCAGGTCGCTGGCGGGGCGGGGCAGGCCGCCGTGACGGGCGGCCTGCGCTTCGATGGCGGCCGCTTCGCGCTCCAGCAGCCGCTCCACCAGCATGTCCTCGGTGACGTAGGCGATCACCACCGCCAGCCCGGTGTAGCACAGGCAGATCAGGACGGTGAAGCCCGCCAGGGCGGCGAACAGGCTGCGGCGGATCGACCTGGGCATGGTGCTAGGCCTCCAGGTCGAGCCGGTAGCCGAGCTGCAGGATGGTGGCGAGCAGCCTGCGCCCGGAGGCCGCTTCCAGCGTCTTGCGCAAGGTGTAGATGTGCGACTTGAGCGCATCGCTGTCGGGCGGATTCGCGCCCCACAGGTGCTGGACCAGGGCCGAGCGCGAGACCGGATGCGGATGCTCCCTGCACAGCAGCTGCAGGATGCTGAAGCCGGCCTGGGTCAGGACCAGGGGGCGGTCCTCGTAGAGCGCGCGCTTTTCCCGCGCCAGCAGGGTCAGCGGGCCGACCCGCATTTCCTGCTGCTGGTGCAGCGTCCCGCGGCGCGCCAGCGCTTCGCAACGCAGGGCCACCTCGCGCAGGTCGAAGGGCTTGGCCAGGTAGTCGTCGGCGCCTTCGCGGAAGCCCTGCGCCTTGTCCTCGAAGGCGTCGCGTGCGGTCAGCATCAGGACCGGCACGTTGCTGGGGGCATGCGCCTTGATCTCGCGGCAGACCTGCAGGCCGTCCATGTCGGGCAGGTTGAGGTCGAGCAGCACCACGTCGTAGCGATGCTCGGTGGCCAGCCGGACGGCCAGGGCGCCGCTGCCGGCATGGTCAAGCTGCCAGCCCAGTCCCTCGAGAAAATCGACCAGCTGGCGGGCGATGGTCGGATGGTCTTCGACCACCAGCACGCTCAGCACCGGGCGGTTCATGCGCGCTGCCTTTCGCTGTTATCTTCCTGATGGTGCGGGAAACGATCCATCCGCGACAGCACCGGGAACAGCAGCGCCCACAGGCCGGTGACGGCAAGGGTGGCGGCGCCACCCAGCAGGATCGCGCGCACCAGGCCGAGCCAGCCGGCGGTGACGCCCGATTCGAATTCGCCCAGCTCGTTGGAGGCGCCGATGAACACGGAATTGACCGCGCTGACGCGCCCGCGGATGTCGTCCGGGGTTTCGTACTGCACCAGGAGGTGGCGGATGTAGACGCTCACCATGTCGCCGGCGCCGAGGAGGAACAGGGCGCCCAGGGCTACGGGGAAGCTGCTGGTGAAGCCCATCACCAGCGTGGACAGGCCGAACACGGCGACGCCGCCGAACATCCACAGGCCGACGCGGCGCGTGATCGGGAAGAAGGCCAGCGCGATCGAGCACAGGGCCGCCCCCAGTCCCGGGGCGCTGCGCAGCCAGCCGAGGGCGGTGGGGCCGGCATGCAGCACGTCGTGGGCATAGGCGGGCAGCAGGGCGGTGGCGCCGCCGAACAGCACCGCGAACAGGTCGAGCGAAATCGCGCCCAGCACGATCGGGCGCGACCACACGAAGCGCAGGCCTTCCATCAGCGAATGCCAGCTCACCGGGCCCTGGCTGCGCGCCTGTCGGGTCGCGCGGGTGCGCGACATGCACAGCACCGCAATGCTCAAGAGGCTGGCCGAGATCACGTGCACGGTCATCGGACCGAAGGCGTACAGCAGGCCGCCGATGACCGGCCCGGCGATCACGGCCACGTGGAAGGTCGAGGAGCTCAGGGCCACGGCCTGGCTGAAGTCCTGGTCGGGCACCAGGTTCTTCAGCACCGCCTGCGAGGCCGGCATCATGAAGGCGCGCGCGGAGCCGAACAGCACCAGGATCGCGAACACCGGCCAGACGATGGTGCTGCCGCTCGCCGTGAAGCTCACCAGGAGCAGGCTGCACAGCAGCTGCGTGGCCATGCACAGCAGGACGATGTTGCGGCGGTTGTGGCGGTCGGCCACGTGGCCGGCCCACAGGATCAGCACCAGGAAGGGCGCGAACTGCGCCAGGCCGATCAGGCCCAGGTCGAACAGGCTGCCGGTGATCTGGTAGACCTGCCAGCCGATGGCGACGCTCTGCATCTGCACCGCGAGGGTGCCGAGGAAGCGGCTGGAAAGGTAGAAGGCGAGGTTACGGTTGCGCAGGACGGCCAGGCCGCTGGAAGGGGACAGCAGGGACATGAAGGGCTTTCGGGACAATGCTTGGGCTCGTTAACCCTGCATTGTGCCCGAATTGCGCCCTTGCCGTGCCTTAGGCTTGCGCCAGGTCCGCCTCGCTGGTGAAGGCGTCGGCGAAGAACTCGTCTTCCGGCAGTCCGCACTGCGCCACGTAGTCGCGCCGCGCCGATTCCACCATGATCGGGGCGCCGCAGGCATAGACCTGGTGGCCGGAGAGGTCCGGGAGGTCCTGCATCACGGCCGCGTGCACATAGCCGGTGCGGCCCTGCCAGGCGTCTTCCGGCAGCGCGTCCGAGATCACCGGGACGTACTGGAAGTCCGGCAGCGTGGTTTCCCATGCGCGGCACAGCTCGTCCATGTACAGGTCCTGGGGACGGCGGCCGCCCCAGTACAGGCGCACGGGGCGCGTCGACTTCAGGTGCATCAGGTGCTCGACCAGCGCCTTGACGGGCGCGAAGCCGGTGCCGGAAGCCAGCAGCACGATCGGCTTGTCGGATTCTTCGCGCAGGAAGAAGGTGCCGAGCGGGCCTTCGAAGCGCAGGATGTCGCGCTCCTTCATGGCGCCGAAGACGTGATCGGTGAACAGGCCGCCTACTAGGTGTCGGATGTGCAGCTCGAGCGGGCCGCTGAACGAGGGCGCGCAGGCGATGCTGTAGGCGCGGCGCTTGCCGTCCTTGAGCAGGAATTCAATGTACTGGCCGGCGCGGTAGGCCAGCGCTTCGTTGGCCGGCAGCTGCAGCGTGACGATGGCGACGTCCGGCGCGGCCCGCTTGACGCCCGCGATCCGGGTCGGCATCTTGCGCACCGGGTACTCCGAGCTGCCGCCGACTTCGCGCGCTTCGATGACCAGGTTCTGCTGCGGCACCGCGCAGCAGAACAGCGACATGCCCTGGGTCTTCTCGATGTCGCTCAGGGCGCGCTGCTGGTGCGGCTTGTGGGTCAGCTCACCATCGAGGACCTTGCCCTTGCAGGAACCGCAGGCGCCGTTCTTGCAGCCATAGGGCAGGCCGATGCCGGCGCGGATCGCGGCGGAGAGGACGGTTTCGTCGGCTTCGCAGGTGAACTGGTGGCCGCTGGGCTGGACGGTGATCTGGAAAGTCATGCAGGGTCTGAATGCCGATTGTGAATGGCCGGTATTCTACACCGGGGCCAGCGGGGCCGGGAAACGCCAGGACGGCGCTGTGCTAGAGTGACGGGCTTCCCAATCCGCACCCTCGCCATGACCCAGCCTTCCGCTTTCCTCCGTCCGCGCCTGCTCATCGTCGGCTGCGGCGACGTCGGCATGCGCCTGCTGCCCCTGCTTGTGGGTCGCTTCCGGGTGTTCGCCCTGACCAGCCAGCGCGAGCGCTGCGCCGAACTGCGGGGCGCGGGCGCGGTGCCCATCGTCGCCGACCTGGACCAGCCCGATACCCTACGCCGCCTGCGCGGACTGGCCGACTGGGTCGTGCATTTGGCGCCACCCCAGCCGCAAGGAGCGCTCGACCGCCGCACCCGCCACCTGGTGGCGGCGCTGGGCAAGGCGGCGCGCCTGGTGTACGTGAGCACCAGCGGCGTCTATGGCGACTGCGGCGGCGAGCTGGTGCACGAGACGCGTCCGGTGGCGCCGCGCAATGCCCGTGCGCAGCGGCGCGTCGATGCCGAGCGGGTGCTGCGCGCCTGGGCGCTGGCGCGCGGCGCGCGGCTGGCCATCCTGCGCGTGCCCGGCATCTATGCCGCCGGGCGGCTCCCGCTCAAGCGGCTGGAACAGGGCACCCCGGCCCTGCGGCCGGAAGACGACGTGTACACCAACCACATCCATGCCGACGACCTGGCGCGCATCGTCCTGCTGGCGCTGTTCCGCGCGCGCGGCGCGGGCCGGGTGGTGCACGCGGTGGACGACACGCGCATGAAGATGGGCGACTATTTCGACGCCGTGGCCGATGCCTTTGGCCTGGCGCGTCCGCCGCGCCTGCCGCGCGCCGAGCTGCAGGCGGTGGTCACGCCGACGCTGCTCTCCTTCATGTCCGAATCGCGCCGCCTGGACAGTACGCGCCTGAAGCGCGAGCTGCGCGTGCGGCTGCGCCATCCGGACGTGCCGGCGGCGCTGGCGCAACTTGCCGCGGCTCCCGTACAATCGGGCACCCAAGGAGAACCAGCATGACCTATGAAGAATACCTCGACGAAGTGACCACCCTGATCGTCGAAAAATACGGGATCGCGGACGCCGCCGCGATCAAGATCGTCGTCGACGCGCAGGACAAGGAATTTTTCGTCGCCCACGACGACAAGCCCGAGATGCGCACCGTCGAGCGTGCGCATGCCGACGCCCGGACCCTGTACCAGGCCAGCGGCCTGGCAAAGAAGGCCGCCCCCGGCAAGAAGAAGTAAATCCTTCCGCCGCCCTGCGCCCGGGGCAGCAATCTCCCTCTCCACCGATGCGTCCGGCCTTGCCGGAGGCATGCGCACGCGTCGGGCAGCAGCTTGTGCAAATGGCTTTCCTAATGTGTATCATTTCGTCCCACGCGAAAAATGCCATACAAACGATGCAATATCGGACCTGTGTGCAAAGAATTCGCGATAGATCACGCAAAGTGACAAATATTTAACAATCCTGAAAGAAACCATGCCAATCAGACGCCTTCCGCCCGGCGCGGAATACGACCCCAACCGGCTCCTCGACGCCATCATTGCCAGGCTCCGCCTGAAGAACGACGCCGCCCTGTCGCGCGTGCTCGAAGTAGCGCCGCCGGTGATCAGCAAGATCCGCCACAACACGCTGCCGATCGGCGCCACGCTGCTGCTGCGCATGCATGAAGAGAGCGAGTTCAGCATCCGCGAATTGCGCGAGTTGATGACCCGCCCGCAGGGAGCGGGGCCAGCGCTGGCAGCCTGAATGAAAAGACGCTGTCCTCCTTAGCTATGGATGACTCCGATCGAGAGGCGCAGCAATTGCTCCACCGTCGTGATCCGTTCGCCATCGAGCGCCCGGCGCCAGCCTAGGTAGTTTGGCAAGTAGCGCGAAGCGACCCCGCGGAAGCGGCTCAACCATTGCCGGAAGCGCTGGTGGTAGGCATTCACATTCTGCACATGGATGGCTCCGGCAACGCCGCGGCGTACCCGCACGCCTGCACGTAGGTTCACCGCTTGGTGTGCAATGCCATGCTTGCGGGCGAAACTGCGGTAGGCCCCATGGCCGTCACTGACCAGCAGCACCTGCCGGTCAAGCCGGGGCAGCAGGTGCTGCTCCAGCTGCGCCGCCGACAAGGCACCACGCCCGACCACGGCATCGATGGTCTGGCCACTGCGGTCGCGCGCTACCAGAATGCAGTCGAGCTCGCGTGAGATGCCGCGCTTGCCGGCGCGGCCGCCGCGCCGACGCGCCGGTCGATCCAGCTTGCGCGCGCCCTTCTGCGATTCCAGCATGAACATTTCGTCAGCTTCGGCAATGCCGCCCAGGCGCCTCGGCTGGGCATACCTGGGTCGCTCCAGGAAGCGGTGGCGCCAGCGGAAGGCGGTGTTGCGGTGTACGCCGACCTCGCTGGCAGCTGCGCGCACCGACTTCGAGTCGAGCACGGTGCCCAGGTAATCGAGCCATTTTTCACGCAGCCGCAGCCGCGCCAGCGGCGTTCCGCTCAGGTCGTTATAGGTACGGCCGCAGGCACGGCAGCGATAGCGCTGCAGGCCGTTTGCTTGTCCATGCCGGTAGTAAGCTTCGCCGGCGCAACTGGGGCAGCGACGTATCGCTCCGCCGATCTGGCCGATGAGGGCGCTCACCTGGTCCAGCCCGGCAGCGGGATGCAGGGCGGCCAGCGTCTGCAGGCGCTGGGGCAGGTTCAGTGCAGCGAGTTTGGCAAACCACTTCTTGAAATAAGGCGCGCGCATGGTCGTTCCCGTCTGTGGTGACAGGCGTTCGACCAGGAAGCAGCTCAGCAGTTCCGCGCTCATCCATAGTTAAGGTTGACAGCGCCAATGAAAAAACGGCCGGCGGGACGCAAGCGTCGTCCGGCCGGCCGTTCGAGGGAAGGAGAATCAGGCGGCGTGCGCCAGCTCCTTGCCCGGTGCGGCGCAGCGTTCCGTGCTCCCAGCCTGCATCAGCGAAGGCTTTCCCGGTGCGGAGCAATAGGCGTACGCGGCGTTGGCGGCTTCGTACGGCTTGCCCGGTGCGGAGCAGTATGCGAATGCGGTGCTGGCGGTGTTGTGCGGCTTGCCCGGTGCTGAGCAGTAAGCGTGGGCGGCGTTGGCGATTTCGCGCGGCTTGCCCGGTGCTGAGCAGTAAGCGTGGGCGGCGTTGGCGGCTTCACGCGGCTTGCCCGGCGCCGAGCAGTATGCGTGCGCGGCGTTGGCGATATTGCGCGGCTTGCCGGGTGCTGAGCAATATGCGTACGCGGCATTCGCGGCTTCGCGCGGCTTGCCCGGTGCGGAGCAGTAAGCGTACGCGGCGTTGGCGGCTTCGCGCGGCTTGCCTGGCGCGGAACAGTATGCGTACGCGGCGTCGGCGGTGTCGTGCGGCTTGCCCGGCGCGGAGCAGTAAGCGTATTCGGCATTCGCGGCTTCGCGCGGCTTGCCCGGCGCCGAGCAGTATGCGTACGCGGCCTTGGCGGCCTCGATCGGCTTGCCCGGCGCGGAGCAGTATGCGTAGGCAGCGTAGGCGGCAGGCCCGGTGCCGAATTCCGCTTCGTAGATTGCGCGCATGCGCTCGCCACCAGCCGCATGGTCGCCATCGTTGGCGCTGGCGCTGATGCCAACGTAGGGATAGTGGTGCAGGAAGTAGCCGAACACGGCTTCGCAATCCTGGGCGTACTTCATCGTATCGAGGATGTGGTAGTGCCAGAAAATGTCGACGTCGACGGTCGGCGATGCCTCCGCGTCCGGGTACTTCTTCATCAGGAACAGGAAGCGGCGGTATTCCGTTTCCACTGCATCGGCCCGCAGGGCGGACCAGCCTTCGCCGGATTCCACATGCATCAGTTTCATTTTGATCGGGGCAAGATCAAGTGCTTCAAATGCTGCGAATTCGTTGGTCGACATAGTTATCACCTTTTGTTGTAGATCTGTTTGTGTAGATCTGTTTGTTAAGGCATTCTTTTTTTATCCCTAGTGTTGAAGCGGTACGTCAGAGAATCCTCCTCAAAGAACGTGACGCGGTTAATCGGAAGTCAGGAACTGCGTCTTGACCGGTGGCAGTGATAACAATTGTCCTGCGACCGGTCAGGCTTAATGTTGAGTTCTGTCAACCGAGTAACTGCTGTGCTGAAACGAGACAACATGGGCGCACATCCGCTCCATCTTCAGGCGATGGCCGGCAGCGCGGCATCGCTGTCGTGAGTTGGGACAGCGGGTGGTTCGGATGAATGCCCGCCTACGGGAATGGTGACGACGATGGTGGTGCCGGTGTCCGGGCCGCTGCTGATCGAGAAGCTGCCGCCCAGGATGTTGACACGCTCTTCGATGCCCACCAGCCCGAAGGATCCGTTGCGGTTGCGGCTGCCCGGCTGCATGCCGATGCCGTTGTCGCGAATCGTCATGGTCAGCATGTCGGCGTGCTGGTGCAGGTCGATGCGCACCTTGGTCGCGCGTGCGTGCCGCGCCACGTTGTTGAGCGACTCCTGCAGGATGCGGAAGAAGGCCGTGGCGCAACCGTCGTCGAGGTGGTGCTCGGTTTCGTCCTCGACCAGTTCGCATTCGATGCCGGTGCGGCGCGAGAAGTCCGCCACCTGCCAGTCCACCGCTGCGTTCAGGCCGAGGTCGAGCACGTTCGGCCGCAGGTCGTTGATGATCTGGCGTACGCTGCGGATGGTCAGGTCGATCTGGCGTACGGTCGCGCTGGCGCGTTCGTACAGGCGGCCATGGCGGTCGCGCGTGCGGTTGGCGAGGATCTCGGCCTCGATCTTCAAGGCCAGCAGGTTCTGCGCGAGCTCGTCGTGGATCTCGCGCGCGATGCGCTTGCGCTCGCCTTCCTTGATCTGCTCCGCGTGCGCGGCCAGCTGGCGCAGCTTCTCGTTGGTGGCCTGCAGCTTGGCCTGGCTGGCGCGCAGCTCGCGCGTCATGTCCTCGGCCATGCGCAGGGCGCTGCGGCGCGACGAAGCCATGGTCTGGAACAGCGCGTAGAGCAGGGCGGTGCTGAGCGTGCCTGCCAGCGCGGCCAACCAGGGATAGAACAGGTCGAAGCGCGTGTACAGCGCCGATTTGGCGATGCTGAAATCGGCGCGCCACTGGCGCTCGTTGTATTCGATCGGCAGGCTGGCGTGCAGTACGCTGTCCTCGTCCTTCGGGAGCGACGACGACCCCTTGGCCGCCACATTACTGTCGTACAGCACCGCGCTGAGCCGGTGCTCGCCCGGTTCCAGCGGCACGTCGTTGAGGTCGGTGAGCACCAGGCGCACCCCCTCTGCCGGGAAGCCTTCGAGTGCGCCGTTGACCATCTTGTTGACGCCAAAGCCGATGCCGACGGAACCGATGTAGGCGGCGCGGCGCTGGGCGACATTGCTGATCGGCATACCGCTGCGGTACACCGGCAAGCGCATCGCCAGGATGTTCTGGGTGGGGCCGGAGCCGGGCAGGATGTTGACGCGCAGGCCGGAGGCGGCGATCGTGTTGTTGTCGCGCGATTCGGCCGCGGTGCGGCGGATATAGCTGCGCGCTTCCAGGTCGACGCCGAGCTTCTTGAGCGATTCCGGAATGGCGGGTTCCATGTAGACGAGGACCGTGTAACTGTCGCGTCCCGGCACGGCTCGCAGCTTCGTGGCAGGCTCGGGCATGCCGTACTGGCGGAGGCGCCGGAGAACGTCGGCCTCTACCGCCGGCAGCTCGTCCGCGCCGACGGTGCGCGCATAATTCATCGCTTCGATGCCCGGGAAATTGCGCGGCGTGTCGAGCTGCTCGACATAGTGGCGGAAATCGTCGGCGCTGGCATTCGGGTTGGCGTGGAACAGTCCGGCCATGCCGCGCAGGACGTCCGTATAACTTTTTACGCGGGCGACGATCGCATGCTGGGCGGTGCGCGCCATGCCGCGAAAGCGCGTCTGGGCGTCGCTTTCGATCGCCTTGGCGGTAGCCAGGTAGAGGGCAGCGCCGACCGCCACGGACAGCAAGGCCCCGGTCAGCATCGCCGTCGGCATGACGACATGATGGTTGGAGGAGCTGCGGGGAGGCATGATCCGTAATCTCGCTTGCTAGGTGAATGCGTCGCGATAATGCGACATACATGCCTACACTAAGCATCTTTACGGAACGAGGAACCTATCAGGATGAATAGGTATCGTGGATGTGCAACGATGTGGACGGAATGTAAACGTTTTCGGTCAAGAACAAGAAATTCGGGGGAGCAATGCCACGAGCATTGCTCCCCCTCAAATACCTGCAAAACGCAGAAATGGTTGCCTTAACAGTAAGGCGTAAGAGGAATTACTTCCCCCAGCTGTCCTTCAGCGTCGTCACGCGGTTGAACACCGGCTTGCCCGGCTGCGAATCCACACGGTCCGCCACAAAATAGCCGTGGCGCTCGAACTGGAAGCGCTGGTCGGCCACCGCGTCCTTCATGCCCGGTTCCAGGTAGGCGGTCACGGTCTCGAGCGCGTTAGGGTTGAGCGCGGCCTTGAAGTCCTTGCCGCCGGCGTCCGGCTGCGGCTCCGTGAACAGGCGGTCGTACAGGCGCACTTCGGCCTCCAGCGCGGTGGCCGCGCTGACCCAGGTGATATTGCCCTTGACCTTGTAGTTGTCCGCGCCCGGCGTGCCCGACTTCGAGTCCTCGAAGTACTTCACGTGCACCGCCGTGACCTTGCCGTTCTCGTCCTTGTCGAAGCCGGTGCACTCGACCACGAAGCCGTACTTCAGGCGCACGCGCGAACCCGGCTGCTCGCCCACCGGCGGGGTGAAGCGGTGATAGCCCTTGGTCGGGGTTTCCATGAAATCTTCCTGCTCGATCCACAGCTCGCGCGTGAACGGGAAGCTGCGCACGCCCATCTCCGGGTGGTGCGGGTGGACCGGCGACGAGCACTCGACCGACTCGCCTTCCGGGAAGTTGTCGACGATGAGCTTCAACGGACGCAGCACGGCGATGGCGCGCGGCGCCTTCGGATCGAGGTCGTCGCGCAGCGCGCCTTCCAGCGTGCTCATGTCGATCCAGCCGTCGGCCTTGGAGACGCCGATGCGCTCGCAGAACAGCTGGATCGATTCCGGCGTGTAGCCGCGGCGGCGCAGGCCGACGATGGTCGGCATGCGCGGGTCGTCCCAGCCGGTCACCACACCTTCATCCACCAGCTGACGCAGCTTGCGTTTGGACGTGACCACATAGGTCAGGTTCAGGCGCGCCATCTCGTACTGGCGCGGCACCGGGCGCGGGAAGAAGCCGCCGTCGGCCAGGGTGTCCACCAGCCAGTCGTACATCGGGCGGTGGTCCTGGAACTCGAGCGTGCAGATCGAATGGGTGATGTTTTCCAGCGCGTCCGAAATCGGGTGCGTGTAGTCGTACATCGGGTAGATGCACCAGGCGTCGCCGGTACGGTGGTGGTGCGCATGGCGGATGCGGTACAGCGCCGGGTCGCGGTTGGTCATATTCGGCGAGGACATCGCGTCTTCCGACATCTTGGCGCGCAGGATGTGCTCGCCGTCCTTGTACTTGCCGGCCTTCATGTCGCGGAACAGCTGCAGCGATTCTTCCACCGGACGGTTGCGGAAGGGCGAGTTGGTGCCCGGCGTGCTGAAGTTGCCGCGGTTCTTCGCCATCTCTTCGGGACTCTGGCTGTCCACGTAGGCCTTGCCTTCGCGGATCAGGTATTCCGCCATCTCGTACAGCTTGTCGAAATAGTCGCTGGCGTAATGCAGGTATTCGCCGTCGCCCTGTTCCCAGGTAAAGCCGAGCCACTTCACGGAATCCATGATGGTGTCGACGTATTCCTGGTCTTCCTTCTCCGGATTGGTGTCGTCGAAGCGCAGGTGGCAGCGGCCGTTGTAGTCGCGCGCCAGGCCGAAGTTCAGGCAGATCGACTTGGCATGGCCCACGTGCAGGTAGCCGTTCGGCTCCGGCGGGAAACGGGTAATCACGGGCGGCATGCCCTCACGCTTGTGCGTGCCTGCTGCCAGATCGTTTTCGATAATGGCGCGCAGGAAATTGGACGAGGGGGGATTGCCCGCCGCCGTCGGGGTATTCTTTTCGTTGCTCATGAAAAAGAGATGGATAGGTTATTCCGGACATTTTACCGTAAGGCAGGGGCTACCCTCCTAGTATGTGCAGTATGTGGTGAAGCGCACGGTACGCACTGTCAGGCAAATACATACTTGGGGTAACTCCGTCCATTCGCAAGGTTCCACCATGAAAACCCTCGCCACCCATCCGGAACTGGTCCGCGCCTGGTTGCTGGCCCTGGCCGGCATGCCGCTGCCGCCGCTGCAAGGAGCGCCGCGCCCGCAGCCGGCGCCGCCGGTCCCGCCCCACCGCCACTGACACCCGTTCTCGCCAACTTGTCGTTTTCTATAGGATAATCTCGTCCTTGCCGTTTTGCGGCTGCAGCTGTGCGGCTTTGCCTTAAGAGAGTTCCAATTGGAAAATTTATACGCGATCCTCGGTGTCGCCCCGAATGCCGGCGACGACGAGATCAAGAAGGTCTATCGCTCGCTGGCCATGCGCTACCACCCGGACCGCAACCAGGCGCCGGGCGCCGAAGCGCGCTTCAAGGCCGTTACCAAGGCCTATGAGATCCTGTCGGATCCGGTCAAGCGTGCCGAATACAACCAGAGCGTCAACCACCGCATCGTGCTCGATGCCGAGGCCGAAGCCTTCGAGCTGTGGCGCTCGCTGTTCGCGCTGAACGGCGTGAACCTACAGCAATGAATCAACAGGACACACAATGAAAAACGTACATCCCGAATTCTCGTTCCAGTCGCGCGAACTGGACGGACAGATCGAGGGCACGCTGGGCGACCCGCCCAACAAGAAGAATTACGACATGATGGTCGGCGCCCTGGTCTCGGAATACGCGAGCGGATCGGGCCTGGACGACGTCAACCTGATGGCCTTCGCGCTCGTTGATTGCATCAGGTTCAAGGATCCGCGCGGCCTGCTGCGCGAGGCCGCCGACTACGAGGGCGACGACCCGGCGCGCGTGTTCGCGATGGCCGAGTGCGAAGGTGAACAGGGCCGCGCCATGTACGAAGCGATGACGGCCAATTATCCGGAGCTGGCGCGCCAGGCCATCATCACGGCCTTCCTCTACAAGAACCAGGGCCGCTGGGAAGACGAGGACCGCGACTTCGCCCGCCTTGGAGAAGGCGACGAAGGCGACGACGAGGACATGGACGACACGGCTGCCACCGACGACTTCACCCAGCTGTTCGATGCGGACGGAGAGCGCGAATGAGCGACGAAAACAAAGCCAACCTGCCGGCGCTGACCAGGCAGGTCAGCGAACTGGTCCTGGCCGGCTCGCTCGAGCACGCCGAAGAGGCGTTCTCGCAGGCGGCCGACGAGCACGGCGACTATGCCGTGGTCGAAGTGCTGTCGACCCTGCCGCCCCAGGTCACCGCGCTGCACCTGTCCGGCTTCGACGGCGCCAAGACCTCGCTGGCCACCATGCTGGTGCCGCCCAAGGCCTGGGCCGAGAGCCTGGCCTACATCGCCGCGACCTGGCCGGACAACCTGATCGAGGACGATCCGGAGCGCATCGCCGAGAACCTGTTCAACCACGTGCACGGCATCGTCTACGCGAACGACGACGAAGACCGCCGCCACGAGCTGCTGCAGGAAGCGTCCGCCACCGACCATGGCGCCACCGTGTTCGCCATCCTGTGGTCGCTGGCCCCGAAGGAAATCCTCGAGCTGGCCGGCGAAATCCTGTCGAAGGGCCGCTACGTCACCGCCCAGACCAGCGGCGACAGCGACATCGCGCCGCTGGCGGTCGACCTGGCCAAGGCCAGCGAGGACGGCTGGGAGCGTTCGCTGCTCGAGCTGTTCCCGGAATTCCGCCACAGCGCCGAGATGGCCGACGTCGAGCTGCCGGACGACCCGGACGAGGAATCGCCCTTCATGCAGCGCACTACGCGTGAACTGCTGTACCGCCTGCGCAAGCAGGTGCCGTCGGTGCGCAGCATGCCGCGCCGCGGTACCCGCCGCAGCATGGGCACGGATATCTTCTCGTGAGCGGAGCGCCAGGAACGATGCTGCCTGCAATCGTCATCGAGAAGCTGCCGCGCCTGGTGCGCGCGATCAAGTTGCTGCCCACCGAGGCCACGCCGGACGAGGCCGCCTTGCTGGCGGAGGAACTGTCCGGCATCACCGCCATGGTGGCCGAGAAGTTCACCAACGACCGCACCGCCGAAGGCATCCAGCGCGCGCTGCTGCTCACCGTGGGCGGGGTTTCGCTCGGCCTCGAGCACCTGGTCGACAGCGACGACGATCTCGACGCGCTCGACATCCTGATCGAGGAGGGCGCCGAATTGGTGTTCCAGCAGGGCTTCCGCCTCGTCAAGGACTTGTCCGCGCTGCCCGAGGACAGCCTGGTCGGCGAGTACGACGTCGACCCGATCTATTCCCAGCGCCGCCTGAAGGAGCTGTTCGTCGACCTCTGCACGGCCGACCCCGGCGAGAGCTGGACCGGCTACGAGCGCTACATCGGCCAGCTGAAGCAGCGCCAGGGCGTGCAGGCGATCGTGCGCGCGGCCCAGTGGATCCGCCGCCACCATTACGAAGGCCCGATCAACGACCCGGACCTGAACGCCGAAGGCGTGATCGCGCTGGCGATCATCTTCGCGGTCGAGGGTGGCGGGCGCATCACGGCGCGCACCGGGCAGAAGGAGTTCGAGCGCCTGGTGAAGTCGGTGCGCAAGAACGATCCTGACTTCGAAGCCGGCTGGGCCGCGCTGATGGCGCAGGTCCCGGCGCAGCACCAGCCCATCATCGCCGAGCGCATCGCCACCTACCGCGAGCACTGCACGGTGCTGCAGCACATCAAGACCAAGGCAACGATGAAGCAGCTCTTCACGGAGCTGGAAAACTACGCCGGGTCCGAACTCGATCCGGACCTGCCGTAACGGACTCGCTGTGGCAGAAGCGCGCAGTCCGATCGCGGCGGGAAGTCCCGCTTTCCGCCGCATCAACCGCGCGATGGCCTTCGGCGGCTTCTCCGTCTTCGCGCTGCTCTACTGCGTACAGCCGCTGATGCCGCTGCTGGCGCAGGACTTCTCCCTCACGCCCGCCCAATCGAGCCTGGCCTTGTCGGTCTCCACCGCCACGCTGGCGGTGGCGCTGCTGCTGTCGGGCAGCGTGGCCGAGCGCATCGGGCGCAAGCAGCTGATGGTGGCCTCGATGGTCGGCGGCGCGCTGCTCACCATCCTTTCGGCCTTCGCGCTGGACTACACCCAGTTGGTCGGCGTGCGCATGCTGCTCGGCCTCGTGCTGGGCGGCCTGCCGGCGGTGGCGATGGCCTACCTCAGCGACGAGATCGAAGGGAGCTCGCTCGGCCTGTCGATGGGCATGTACATCAGCGGCAGCGCCTTCGGGGGCATGAGCGGGCGGGTGCTGTCCTCGGTCATCAGCGATTTCGTCTCCTGGCGCATCGCGGTCGGGATGCTGGGCGCGGCCGGACTGTACGCGGCCTGGGAGTTCTCGCGCAGCCTGCCGCCCTCGCGCCATGGCGAAGCGAAGCGGGCGAGGGGACCGGGCTTTCTCGACGGCCTGCGCACCCACCTGGCGGACGAGGGCCTGCCCTGGCTGTTCGTGCTGCCCTTCCTGCTGATGGGCTGTTTTGTCAGCCTGTACAACTACATCAGCTACCGATTGCTTGCGCCACCGTTCGGCCTGAGCCAGAGCGCGGTGGGCGCGGTGTCGCTGCTCTACCTGCTTGGCATGTTCAGCTCGATGTGGGCCGGCAAGCTGGCCGACCGGCTCGGACGGCGCAACGTACTGTGGCTGTTCATGGGGGTGATGATCGCGGGCCTCCTGGTGACGCTGCACGATTCGGTCCTCGCCATCGTGCTCGGCACCGGGCTGGCCACCTTCGGCTTCTTCGCCTCGCATTCGGTGGCCAGCAGCTGGGTCGGGCGGCGCGCCCGGCCGCCACAGGCGCTGGCCTCGGGCATCTACCTGTTCTGCTACTACGTGGGCTCGAGCGTGGTCGGCTGGTTCACCGGCTACGTGTGGGAACACTGGGGCTGGCCAGGCGTGGTGGCCGCGCTCGGGGCGCTGCTCGGGGTGGCGATGCTGATCGCGCTGCGGCTGCGGCGGCTGGCGCCGGTGGCTGCCGTCGGTTCGCCGTGATACGGGGCAGGCCTACGCGTAGCCGTGATAGTCGAAACGGCTGAGACGTTTTTCCAGCGGATCGTATTCGGCATCGAAATAGCACTTGCCGCCATCGCTCACGTTGAAGAAGGTCTCCGACAGCTGCCATGGGGGCGTGTCGTGGACATTGCAGGCGCCGGCCAGCCGGACAACACGCCTGCCGTCCCTGGCCTCGCCGCGAAACTGGATGGCGTAGGTCGCGATGCGGGCCTTGTTCCCAAACAGCTCGTTGGCGCTTAACCTGGCGTCGACCATTGCCCGTATTTCCTGCACCGTTTCCAGCGGCACCTGCCAAGCGCCGGCGCGCACCTCATACCAGTTCGGTAGCGGGCTGATAGGCGGAGCGTACGCCGCCGCGCCCGAAGGCTTGCTGGCGGCCCAGCTTGGCGGGGCGATTCGGATGTCCTGGGCATCAGGCGTGGCTTGTGCCGGACCGGCAAGCAGGAGGGCTGCGAACAGCAGTTGATGCGATGGACTGAGCATGATCCGTCAAGGAGGTGGCGAGGATTGCATGACTCTACCGTATTTCGCCTGGCGGCAGCCGCCCCGGGCTTGACGCGCGCACGGCAGAAACGCGTGCTTGATATCCCTGCTGGGAGGACTAAAGTGATTGATCCGAGCGGTTCACCGCCTTACTTTCAGGAGGTCATCATGTTGCAAGCTGCCGAAATTCAACAACGCTTCAGCCAGATCCAGCAGACGATCAACCAGGCCGAAGAAGTCACCCGGAACGACCAGGGGGCGCCCAGCGAAATCCGCGACTGCATCCAGAAGATCGCCCACGAAATGCCGGAAGCCCAGCGTGTCATGCAATCGAACGACCAGATGCGGATGGTGCAATGCATCGACCGCCTGGAAGAGATGGGCGACGAAGCCAAGCGCATGTGCCGCAGCGCCCAGCCTTCGCCCCAGGTCGCCTCGGTGGTGACGCGGGTGCATGACGTCCTGTCGGACCTCAAGCACCAATTACATTAAACCACCCCTTTGCCGCGCAAGGCGGCAATCTCCGCCTCGCCGAGGCCCAGCATGTCGTGGAGCACTTCGATGGTGTGCTGGCCCAGCAGGGGCGGGGCCTTGTCGCTGGTCGCGGGCGTGGCCGACATCCGGATCGGATTCCTCACCAGTTTCACTTTGCCCGCGGTCGGATGCGGCAGCTCGATCGCGACTTCGCGCGCCTGCACCTGCTCGTTGGCGAACACCTCGCCAATGTCGTTGATCGGCCCGCAAGGCACGCCGACCGCTTCCAGCAGGGCGATCCATTCGTCGCGGCGCTTTTCCTTGACCATCCCGGCCAGGATCGGCACCAGCAGGTCGCGGTTTTGCACGCGCAGCGGATTGGTGGCGAAGCGCGGGTCGCTCCCCAGCTCGGGGCGGCCGCCCGCTTCGACGAACTTCTGGTACTGCCCGTCGTTGCCGGTGGCGACGATGATGTGGCCATCCAGGCAGGCGAAGGTCTGGTAGGGCACGATGTTGGCGTGCGCATTGCCCCAGCGCTTGGGTGGCTTGCCGCTGTTGAGGTAGTTGCTGCCCATGTTGGCCAGCATCGCCACCTGGGTGTCGAGCAGGGCCATGTCGATGTGCTGGCCGCAGCCAGTACGGTCGCGGTGGGTCAGGGCAGCCAGCACGGCCACCGTCGCGTACATGCCAGTCATCAGGTCGGTCAGGGCCACGCCCGCCTTCTGCGGGCCGCCGCCCGGCAGGTCGTCGCGTTCGCCGGTGACCGACATCAGGCCGCCCATGCCCTGGATCAGGAAATCGTAGCCGGCCCGATGGGCGTAGGGGCCGTCCTGGCCGAAACCGGTGATCGAGCAGTAGACCAGGTCGGGCTTGATCGCTTTGAGGGTATCGTAGTCGAGGCCGTAGCGCTTGAGGTGGCCGACCTTGAAGTTCTCCAGCACCACGTCGCAATGCTTCACCAGCGCGTGCAGCAAGGCCTGGCCTTCGCTGCTGGCGATGTCCACCGTCACCGAGCGCTTGCCGCGGTTGGCCGCCAGGTAATAGGCCGCTTCGCTGGTGTCGTGCCCTTGCGCATCCTTGGCGTAGGGCGGGCCCCAGGCGCGGGTATCGTCGCCGTTGCCGGGACGTTCGATCTTGATCACGTCGGCGCCGAGGTCGGCCAGGTTTTGCGAGCACCACGGGCCGGCGAGCACGCGCGACAGGTCGAGCACGCGGATGTGGCCGAGCGCCTTCGGCAGCGCGCTAGAAGGAGAAGCAGCTTGCGTCATTCTGTTCCTGCTGGGTTGTTCTTGCCAAGTCCCGGATTATAGCTGTCCGCGCGCGATGGTCTGGACCGAGCGCGTGTTCGGCCTGAAGGCCGCGTCGATGACCGCGAGCGCGCGCTGCGGCTGCGATTCTCCGCACATGAAGATGTCGGCCGCGGCAAAGCCATGCTCTGGCCAGGTGTGGATCGAGATGTGCGACTCGGCCAGCAGCAGCACGCCGGTCACGCCCATGCCCGGTCCGAAGGCGTGGAAGTGGCTGTGCAGGATGCGCGCGCCAGCGGCCAGCGCGGCTTCGCGCAGCAGGGCGTCGATCGCGTCCGCATCCGTCAAGAGAATTGCATCGATGCCGGCCAGGTCGGCCAGCAGATGGATGCCGGCAGGGCGGTGCGGCGTGCTCACTTGTGGCCGCCGCCGGAATAGCTGCCGCTGCCGCTGCCATAGCTGTGGCTGCGCCAGCTGTTGCCGCCGCCCGTGCGGCTGCTCGATGCCATGCTGACCCAGCACACGATGGTGGTGACCAGGGTGACGACGATGGCGTAAAGGAGGAAGTTGCGGTTCATGCGATGGAGGTCAGGATTTCTTCTTCTCGGGTGCCAGCATCATCGGCAGGAACAGTGCCACGAGGCCGGCCGCGAGCAGGAAGATGGTCGCGGTGAAATTGAAGACGAGCGGGATGACATTCAGGCCCAGGATCCAGAGCAGGGCGCGCCAGGCGATGTCCGAATTCGTCAGGCTCTTGCCGGCTGCCGCTTTCGCCGCCGGCTTCGCCAGGCCGAACCAGGTTCGCACCTGATCCTCCGCCACTGGCGAGGAGCGGGACCAGGTCAGCTCATCCGGCGTGTGCTCGGCCGCCAGCCCGTTCTGGCCGTGTTCGTACTCGGCGACCTGCACGCTGTCGCCCGCCTTGACGCGCCAGTTGAAGGCGCCCGCGGCATACAGCACCCGCGCCTGGTAGACCCAGGTGCGCTTGTACTCCACGCTGTCGAGCTGCACGGCGGGCATGGCCGGCAGCGCGGGCGCCGGCCAGTCGTCCAGTACCTGCGAGCGGAACCAGCCTTCGCTGCTCTCCACCAGCCAGAAGAAGGGGCCCTGGGTCGAGTACAGCAGGTATTCGTCCCAGGTTTCGCCTTCGTCGTCCTGGCGCCGCATCGCGCCCAGCACGTGGTAGGTCTGGGCGCCGATCTTCGCGACGGAACCGAGCGAGAGGGTGAACTGGACGCGCTCGTGCTCCTCGCCCTTGAGCAGCACCTCGACCTTGGGCGAGGACGCATCCATGCGGGTCGAGCAGGCCGGGCAGACGCAGTTGGCCGCCAGGCCGGGCAGATAGCGGATCGAGGTGCCGCAGGAGCGGCACTGCAGCACGTCGACCTTGCCGCGGTACTTGCCGGCGCTGGCCTTGATCTGCTCGTCGTCGCGCAGCAGCTGGCACTTCATCTCCTCCAGCGTCGCCGCCGTACCGGCGTACAGCAGGGGCGGCGTGCCATCCGAGTAGTCGAGCGTGGCGAAGCTCGGGCCGCGCCGGAAGTCGGCCACGCGCGCTTCCCAGCCTTGCCCGACACGGAAGGGCAGCTCGCCCTGGCCGCCGGTGCAGCTGGCCACGCGCTTGTCGGAAGCCACGTAAGGGCCGAAGCCGACGTCATACTGCTGCGTGACCCGGACAGCCTCGAACGCGGGCCAGCCGGTTCCGAGCTCGCGCTTCGTGGTCATCACGTACTGGCCGGAGGCGTCCCCCAACCAGCCGTCAAGGCCGTCGTCGAACAGCACATACCACTCGTTCCACATGCCGGCGTCATAGCGCAGCTGGATGCGGCCCACGACCGTGAAGCCGCGCCCGCCGTGCACGCCGGCCGTGCCGATCTGGATGCGCGAATAGTCTTCCAGCACCTCGGACATCTTGCCGAGGTCGCGCACCGCATCGAGCTCCTTCACGACGGTCGCGCGGCAGTACTCGCACACCGCCAGGACCGAGGCGTGCGAGCGATAGCTGACCGGTGCGCCGCAGGAAGGGCAGGAAACGGTCTGCATCAGCCGATCAGCTTTTTGAGCAGCTCGGCCTTGGTGCTGTCATAGTCGCCTTGCGAAATCAGTCCCTTGTCCAGCAGGCCTTTGAGCTTGGCGAGGCGGTCTTCGATCGATTCGCTCGCGGCCGGCACCGCGGCCGGCTGCGGCTGCGTGGCGACGCCCGGGGCGAACGCCCCCTGCATGCCCTGGGCCATGGCCTGGCCGATGGCGATGCCCGCACCGGCGCCGGCGCCGATGCCGGCGACGCCGCCCTCGTTCTGGGCCGCCAGCGGGATGCTGCTGGCTACCTGGAACTGGGTAAAACCGCCCATCTTGTCGGCGCCCAGACTGGCCTTCATGCCGGCCGAGATGCGCTCGTCGAGCGCCGCCTGCAGTTCTTCCGGCAGGCTGACGCTGGCGACGTTGAATTCGTCCAGCCCGATGCCGTAGCGGCCAAATGCCGTGGCCAGGTCGCCGCGGATCTGCTGCGCCATCAGGGTCTGGTTGGCGGCCATGTCGAGGAAGGCGATCTTGGAGGCGCCCAGCGAGTTGGCCATGGTGGCCAGCATCAGGCCGCGCAGCTGGTCTTCGACTTCCTCGCGGGTGTAGACGGCGCGGGTGCCGCTGATCTCGGTGAAGAACAGGCGCGGGTCGGCGATGCGGTAAGAGTACATGCCGAAGGCGCGCACGCGGATCATGTCGAAATCCTTGTCGCGGATCGTCACCGGCTGCGGCGTGCCCCACTTGCGGCCGGTCTGCACCCGCGTGGAGAAGAAGTACACATCCGACTTGAAAGGCGAGGCGAACAGCTTGTCCCAGTTCTTCAGGTTGGTCAGCACCGGCAGGGTGGACGTGGTGAGGCGGTGCGTGCCCGGGCCGAACACGTCGGCCACGCGGCCCTCGTCCACGAACACGGCGACCTGCGACTCGCGCACGACCAGGGTGGCGCCGTTCTGGATTTCGTAATCCTCCATCGGATGGCGCCAGGCCAGCACGCCTTCGCCTTCCTCGTTCCATTGCAGGACGTCGAGAAACTGCTTCTTGATGAATGAGCCGAGAGACATGGTGGTTCCTCTTTATGCGCGTTGAATGAAGCCTGGTGAAATCACGAGATGCTGCCGGCGTTGACCAGGCCGATCGACAGCGAGATCGATCCCAGCAGGATGCCGAAACCGACGTTGTTGTGCTCGATCTGGTCCTTCGACATGCGCAGTAGGCGCGTGGCGATGACGAAGACCAGCACCTGGATGAGCATGGCCAGCGCGGCCCAGCCGCAGAATTCGTAGTAGTTATCGGTGTGCATCAGCGCCGAGGCGATCGTCACCGAAAAGCCGAGCAGGGTGCCGCCCAGCGAAACCGCGGCGGCGCAGTTCCCCTGGCGGATGAGCAGTACTTCGTCGTAGGGCGTGACCCGCGTGTACACCACAAAAAATGCCAGAACCAGCGCGATTGCCGTCGCAAGATGCAGCACATAGTTTAGGATGGCGGGCACAAGCTTCTCCAAAGAAAGTAGTCAAGATTGCAGCAGCGATCTTAGAACAAATTTGTTTCATGACCAAAAAAATTCTGATCCTGTCGGTATTTGTTGTCGCTTCCTGCGGACTTGCTTACGAACTGATTGCTGGTGCATTGTCCAGCTACCTGCTGGGCGACTCGGTCCTGCAGTTTTCCACCATCATCGGTTGCTACCTGTTCGCCATGGGTGTCGGCGCCCACTTCTCGAAGTATGTGCGCGACGAAGACGTGCTGTCCCGCTTCATCGACATCGAACTGGCCGTCGGCCTGATCGGCGGGGTCTCGGCGGCGGTGCTGTTCATGACCTTCACCTGGATGGGCGCGCCCTTCCGCACGGTGCTCTACGTGACCGTGTTCCTGATCGGCGCCATGGTCGGCATGGAAGTGCCGCTGGTGATGCGCGCCCTGAACGAGCGCCGCACCGAGTTCGCCGAGATCGTCAGCCGCGTGCTCACCTTCGATTACCTGGGCGCCCTCGCCGTGTCGCTGCTGTTCCCGCTGGTGCTGGCGCCGCACCTCGGGCTGGTGCGCACCGGCTTCCTGTTCGGGA
The DNA here is from genome assembly GCF_046236355.1 of Massilia sp. BHUDP2. Lineage (NCBI taxonomy): Bacteria > Pseudomonadati > Pseudomonadota > Betaproteobacteria > Burkholderiales > Oxalobacteraceae > Massilia > Massilia sp. BHUDP2. Next base: position 1,322,144 of record NZ_JBJUVW010000002.1, on the reverse strand, counting down.
TGCTCAACGTGGGCGTCGCGATGTGGACCCTGTACGTGTTTCGCGCCGAGCTCGCGCACCTGCGCGGCAAGGCGATCCGCGCCAGCGCGGTGCTGTTCACCCTGGTGCTGGGCTTCGGCTTTTCGGACCGGATGGTGGAGTGGGGCGAGCATGGCCTGTTCGGCGACGACGTCGTGTACTCGACCACCACGCCCTACCAGCGCCTGGTGATCACGCGCTTCAAGGACGACCTGCGCCTCTACATCAACGGCAACCTGCAGTTCTCCTCGCGCGACGAATACCGCTACCACGAAGCGCTGGTGCATCCGGCGATGCAGTCGCTGCCCTGGGCGAAACGGGTGCTGGTGCTGGGCGGCGGCGACGGCCTGGCGCTGCGCGAAGTGCTGCGCTATCCGCAGGTGGAAGAAGTCACGCTGGTCGACCTCGACCCGGCCATGACGCAGGCCTTCGCAACCCGGCCGGAGCTGGTGAAGCTCAACGCCGGCGCGCTCAAGGACAAGCGCGTCAAGATCATCAATGCGGACGCCGGCATCTGGCTGCAGAAGGAAGCCGGCATGTACGACGTGGCCATCGTCGACTTCCCCGATCCGTCCAGCTTCGCGCTCGGCAAGCTGTACTCGGTGCCCTTCTACGGCATGCTGCGCAAGCACGTCGCGGCCAACGGCCTGATCGCGGTGCAGTCCACTTCGCCCTTCTTCGCGCCGAACGCCTACTGGACCATCGAGGCGACGCTGCGCGAAGTCGGGCTGAAGACCTGGCCCTACCACTTGTATGTCCCCTCGTTCGGCGAGTGGGGCTTCATCATGGCCTCGCCCCAGGGCCGCTTCGTGCCGCCGACCTCGTACCGCCTGCCGATGCGTTATCTGACCGGCGAGACCACCCGCGCCATGTTCGACTGGCCGCCCGACATGCCGCGCCGCCAGATGGTGCCGAACCGGCTCGATACCCAGTCGCTGGTGCGCGAGTTCGAGCAAGACTGGAACCAGGTGATCCGCTGATGGACCGCCGTTCCTTCCTGCTGACGGCGGCGGGCGCCGGCGCGGCCGGGCTGGCCACCAGCGCCGGCTTCCTGCGCTGGCAGGAGATCACGCCCGCCGTGCACACGCCGGGCAGGGCGGAAGGGCACTTCCTGCGCGATCGCGGGCAGTTGCCGCCCCCGAGCGAAACGATCGAGACCGACGTCATGATCCTTGGTTCCGGCATCGCCGGCCTGAGCGCCGCATGGAAACTCGGGAAGCTGGGTCATGACGATTTCCTGCTGCTCGACGGTCCCGAAGCCTTCGGCAACGCCGCCGGCAGCCGCTACGGCGACCTGGCCTGCCCGACAGGCGCGCACTACCTGCCGCTGCCCGGCCCGGAATCGACCCACGTGCGCGAGATGCTGGCGGACCTCGGCATCCTGCTGCGTGACGCGGACCAGGATAAGCCCTATTACGACGAGCGCTTCATCCTGCACGGGCCGGAGGAACGCCTGCTGCGCGACGGCGTTTGGCACGAGGGTCTGGTGCCCACGGACGCCTCGGATGCGGCCGAGCACAAGGCCTTCTTCGATGAGATGGCGCGCTTGCGCCACGTACGCGGCAAGGATGGGCGGCGCGCATTCGTGTTCCCGCTGGCCTTGTCCTCGAACGATCCGGCGTTTGCGGCACTGGACCGCGTCAGCTTCGCGCAGTGGCTGGGCGGGCAGGGCTATCGTTCGGCCACGCTGCGCTGGTACCTCGACTACTGCTGCCGCGACGACTACGGCGCGGGCATCGAGCGTGTGTCCGCCTGGGCCGGCATCCATTATTTCGCCGGACGCTGGGGGCAGGCGGCAAATGCGGAGGAGAACGCGCTGTTGACCTGGTCGGGAGGGCTGGCGCCGCTGGCCGAAGCGCTCGCAGCCAAGGCGGGGCCGCGCCGGCGCGCGGGGACGGCGGCGCACGTGGCCGAAGTGGACGGCAAGGTCGAAGCGCTGTGCTTTACGCTGGAGCGGGGCAAACCGCGTTCTTTCCTGGTGCGGGCACGCCGCGCGATTCTAGCCATGCCGCTGTTCGTTGCCAGCCGCGTGGTCGAGGGCATCGAGCGCTATGGCTTCGATCCGCGCCGGCACCTGCCGGACTACGCGCCCTGGATGGTGTCGAACTTCCTGATGCGCGACTTCCCGCGCGAGCTGCCCGATGCGCAGCTGGCCTGGGACAACGTGGTCTACGGGGGCAGGGGACTCGGCTACGTCGTTTCGACCCACCAGGACATCCGTTCGCGCCCGCCCGAGAAGACCGTGTTTACGGCCTATACGGCCTTATCAAACCGCACGCCGCTGGAGGCGCGGCGCTGGCTGCAGTCGGCCAGCCCGGACGCGTTGCTGGAACTGGCCGCAAGCGACCTGAAGGAAGCCTATGGCTGGGCCTTTGCCCCTTGCGTCGAGCGTGTGGACATCACGCTGCGCGCGCATGCGATGGCGGTGCCGCAGCCTGGCTTTCGCGGCAACGCCGGCCTGACGGCGCTGCGCGAGGCGGATGGCCCGCTGCTGTTTGCCCATGCCGACCTGTCCGGGCTGTCGGTGTTCGAAGAGGCCGCGTGGTGGGGATGCCTGGCGGCAGGCAGGGCGGCGCGCGTGCCCGCCTAGGCCGGCATGCGACGGCGCCACCCCGCAATGAGGAGGACGGCCAGTCCCAGCGGCAGCACCTGAACGGCGCGCGCTTCCGGCACCGGACTGATCGACAATGAAAAGCTGTCCACCGTGCCGTACCACTGGGCGATGCGTTCGCCGCCCATGAGCATGTTGATGACCAGGCTGGCCCGGTCGGGATCGGTCACCGTGAAGGCCTGGGGAACGAAATCCAGGGATCCAGGAAACGAGCCTCTTGGCGTGCTCAGCGAGATGCCTCCTTCCGCCCCATAGTTGTCGCGGGTGAGCAGGAAGCGGAAATCGTGCGAGAACGTGTCGCCGGTATTGAGAATGGAACTGCCGGGAGACATTCTTCCCGAGGTCTGGCCCATGCCGGGATCCCAGGCGTCCGACCAGACTTCGGTCCGCCCGTTGTAGCTCAGGGTGAAGGTCGCAGGACCGTATTCGCTGAACACGATGTCCCCGGACTGGCGCCCGACCGACGCCGGCCGCAGCTCGGAAGCGAAGTCCAGCGAGTAGGCGTATCCCGGGGAGCCGGGAAGATACAGCGTCCCGGTCGCGCGGCTGTTGACGACCAGGATGTCGGCCGCGCCGGCCAGCAGGGGAAAGGCGACGAGCAACATGCAGACGAAACGGGCGAACATGATGCACCTCCAGGCGGTGAGCCGGTCCAGTATAGCGAGGCTGTGTTCACGCGCGCTGCGCTTGTCTGGCGTGCGCAACTCAGCAGATTATTGCGCAGTTGCAACTTTTTCAATAGACTGCGTATGGAACAGCTGCCGCACGGGGACGGCACTGATGCGACACAAAAAGGAATGAGCGAGGCATGAAGCTGGCAGTCATCGAAGGGAAATGGTTTAGAAAGCAGAACACGTCCGTCAGGGGCATGTTCGATTTGCTGAGTGATATTTATTGTGACTCGCCACATCACTATCACTATGAGATGTTCAATGACGGCCGGGCGTTCAGGGAGATTCTCGTCCGCCTGAGCGCCGCCGACGGAATCCATAATATCTATGTCGCCGGCCACGGGGCCGAGAACGCCATCTACGGTTCGAATGGCGATTCGATCTCCAAGACCATCATCAAGAACACGATCAGCGAGGCGGCCGGCAACGCGGGAAGGCTGGATTCCCTCTATTTCGGCAGCTGCCTGTTCGGGAACGTCGACGTGTTGAGCGAGCTTCTCGAAGCGGGCACGAGGATCAAATGGATTGCCGGATATGAGAAGAGTATCGACTTTATCGATTCCTCTTCATTCGACTGGCTGTTCTGGAACCGGTATGTCCGTACCGAAGGGACTGCGCTCGAACGGATCTACAAAACCGTCGACAGGCTGCAAAAGGATGCGCCGGGCCTGATCCAGCGGCTCGGCTTCAGGGTCTGTGCCTGGGATGCGCGCCTTGTCGAGTTGATTTAGGCCGGCCGTTCAGGCTTGACTCGCACTCGTGCCCTCCGGCTCCAGCAGCTTGGCCGTGACCAGGTCGCGCTCGTGGTCGACGATGCCGTCCACAGTGCGCGCGTCCAGCCCCATCGCCTCCAGCACGAAGGCCGACAGCTGCAGGCTCGCTTCCAGCGTTTCCGGTACCACCACGCTGGCGCCGGCCAGGCGCAGGGCGCGCGCGTGCTTTTCGTCGCGCGAGCGCACGAACAGGCGCGCGTGCGGGAACTCGCGGCGGATGCCGCGCACCGCCTGCATGCTTGACGCCGGGTGGTCCATGGTCAGCACGATCGCCGGCGCTTCGTCGGCATGCACGCGGCGCAGCAGTTCGGGGCGCGCGGCGTTGCCGAAGTAGACCGGCTGGCCTTCCGCATGCAGCTTCGAGACCAGCTTGGCGTCGCATTCGAAGGCCACGAAGGGAATGTTCTGCTCGCCCAGCAGCTTGCCCAGCTGCTGCCCCACGCGGCCGAAGCCGGCGATGATGACGCGGCCGCGCGCCGAGCCCAGGGCCCCGGTGTCGGCCTGTGCCGCATGTTCGTTGCGCGCGTGTTCGCCGCGCTCGCCGATGGCGCGTCCCAGGCGCGCCAGCAGGGGCGTGATGAACAGCGACAGGCCGACCACCAGCATGACCTGTCCGCCGAGCGCCGGGTCGAGCACCCGCGCGCTCATGGCGTAGCCGATCGCCACGAAAGCGAATTCGCCGCCCTGGCCCAGCAGCAGGCCGCCTTCGAGCGCGCGGCTCCAGGGCTGGCCGCCGATGCGCAGCAGGCTTGCCGTCACCAGTGCCTTGATCAGCACCAGCCCGGCCAGCGAGGCGGCCAGCAGCAGGGGCGCCGCCAGGATCTGGCGGGTGTCGATGCTCATCCCGACGGTCATGAAGAACAGGCCCATGAGCAGGCCCTTGAAGGGCTCGATCATCAGCTCGACTTCGTGCTTGAACTCGGTCTCGGCCAGCAGCAGGCCGGCGATCATCGCCCCCAGCGCCATCGACAGGCCGGCGGCGGCCGAGAGGCCGGCGATGCCGAAGGTGCTCAGCAGGATCAGCGCCATGAACACGTCCGGCTGGCGGTGCTCGGTAAACGCGCGGAACAGCTTGTGGACGACCCGTCCGCCGACCAAGTAGATCAGGGTGATGGCGATGCCGGCCTTCAGCAGGGTGGTGAGCGCCAGGACCGCGACGCTGTCTCCGCCGCTGCCGCCGAGGGCGCCGATCAGGAGCAGGATCGGCACCACGGCGAGGTCCTGCAGCATCAGGATGGCGAAGGCGGCCTGGCCGAGCGGGGAACCGGTGGCTCCCTGCTGGGCCAGCAGCTGCATTACGACCGCGGTGGAGGACAGCGACAGCACGAGGCCGACGACCAGGGCCGCCTGCGCGTCGAGGCCGTAGGCCAGCAGCAGGACGCCGCCGAGCAGCGCCGCGCTGGCCAGCACCTGCGCGGTGCCGGCGCCGAACACCCAGCGCCGCATCGCCCATAGGCGCGCCGCCGAGAGTTCGAGGCCGATCATGAACATCAGGAACAGCACGCCGATCTCGGCGAGCGCCGCAATGCCCTGGTCGCGCGGGAAAGTGAGGAAGGCCAGCCAGGGGAGCTCGCCGGCCAGCAGGCCCAGGCCGAAGGGGCCGACCAGCGTGCCGACGGCGAGGAAACCGATCACCTGGTTGATGCGCAGGCGCTGCAGGATGGGAATCAGGATGCCCGAGAGGATCAGGAAGAGGAGGATTTCTCGCAGGAAAGGGAATGCGTGTTGCTCTTGCACGATGGGCGGGCGGTGGCGTTGTTGTTTGCCCGGGATTGTAGCGTGGGAGCGGCGCTGTCAGTACAGTGCCGGCCCGGGAATCAGGGGCAATGCCGGTAGCATTGCCCCCAACGGGACTAGCCTCGTCCTTCCATTATCAGCAATTGCCGGCCTGTATCGCCTCCGGCGGCGTTTCCTCCTGCTGCCGGTGCCCGCTGGCCACCGGCTGGCGGCTTTCGGCGGTGTGCTGGAGTTCCTCGATCTCCGGATCGTGCACGTTGCGCAGTTCGAGGTAGCGGTCCAGGGCCTGGTCGAGGCGCGGCAGCAGGATGCCGCGCTCGCTCGTCAGGGCGCAGTAGGCCGGGCGCGCGGCCGCATAGGCGATCGATCGTGCCTCCAGCCGGCTGGCATCCACGCCGGCCCGCTCGGCTGCCTTCAGGGCCAGTTCCGCCCAGGTCAGCTCGCCGCCGTTGGCCAGGTGCCAGATGCCGGCCTCGCGGTCGATCGCCAGGTCCAGGCAGGCGTGCACCAGGTCCGGCACGTAGGTCGGCGTGATCGTCAGATCGTTCGAGGCCACGAAGGGCTCGCCGCGCTCGAGCGCGTTCAGCGCCAGGGTGACGAAGTTGTACTGGTCCCAGGGGCCGAAGAAGGCACTGGTGCGCACCACCAGCGCGCCGGGGTGTTCGTCCAGCACCGCCACCTCGGCCTCGGCCTTGCTGCGGCCGTAGACGTTCAGCGGGGCCACTGGGTCCGACTCCACGTAGGGGCGGCTTTGCTTGCCGTCGAACACCAGGTCGCTCGAGAAGGTGGTCAGGTGGATGCCGTGGCGCGCGCAGGCGGCGGCCAGGATCGCCGCGCCGGCGGTGTTCTCGCGCAGGCAGCGCTCGGCTTCATTCTCGGCATCGTCCACGCGCACGTAGCCGCAGGTATTGATGACCGCCCAGGGCTGGTGCTCGGCGAGGGCACGCTCGACCGAGCCGGCGTCGGCGATGTCCATCTCCTTGCGCGACAGCAGGCGGTAGGACAGGTTGCGCTTGCGGCAGACGCGCGCAAAGGCGCGGCCCAGGGTGCCGGTGGCGCCCAGGATCAGGATCGGGGCGGCAGCGGTGCCCACCAGGCGGTGGCCGTCGGCCGAGATCGAGGTGAGCGCCGCGGGCGTGGCCACAGGCGGGTGGCACAGGAAGCGGCCCTGGCGGCGCCACCAGCCCTGGCCGCGCAGCACCGGGTGCGACAGCGGCTTGCCCGAGGATAGTTCCTGCATCATCCGCGCCAGCGCGGTCGGGCGCGGCATGGGCGAGCGCACGTCGAAGGGGCCCGGTTCGTAGTAGCCCTTGTTCTGGGTGACCAGGCTGTTCCAGTCGAAGGAACCGAGCAGCGACCAGACGGTGACGGCGCGCACGTCGACCCCGTTCTGTTGCGACTGCTGGGCCGCTTCCCAGATCTCGAGCAGCCAGCGCAGCTGGTCTTCGCGGTTGGCGTCGATGTGGGCTTCGGTGATGGCCAGCGGGATGCCGTAGCGGTCCCAGGTCTCAAGCAGCAGCGGAGCGATGCCCGGGGTCGGCGTGGCCAGCACGCGCGAGGCCTCGATGTCGGCGCAGGGGATGCCGTCGGCCACGCCGCGGTGGTGCTCGGGGAAGCGCTCGGGACGGTGATCCAGCCAGCGCTCGGAGGTGACGTAGTAGTTGACGCCCATGATGTCGGGCGGGCAGGGGTTCTCGCGGAACCACAGGAATTCTTCGGCCGCGATGCCGGTTTTAGTCAGGTATTTCCACAGCTTGTGGTTTTCATCGACCATGCCGCACAGCAGGTCCCAGGCCAGCCAGCGGCGCTCGTTGTAGAACTCGGCCACGTGGGCGAGTTCGGGCGTGCCGTAGGTCTTGCCGAGGTCGTCGGTCTGGACCAGCTTGGCGTTCGGGTTGACGGCGCGGATCGCGCGCATCGACAGCACCACGGCGCGGCACTGGACCAGCAGGGCTTCGATGAAGGTGCGGTCGTCGCGGCCGTGCGGGTACCAGACGCCATACAGGCCGGCGAAGCGGGCGGTGGTGCAGGGCTCGTTGACCGGGGTGTAGTACTCGATCCACGGATAGCGCGCGGCCACCGCGCCGGCATACTCGGCCAGGCGTTCGGCGAAGGCCGGGTCGACCAGGCTGGTGTCGCGCGGGCCGCTGCCGTGGTGGACCAGGCCGGCGATCGGCGTCACGCCGGCTTCGCGCAGGGCGTTCAGGCGCTCGTCGGCCCAGCTCCAGTCGGCGCTGGCCAGGCCCTCGGGCGCGGTGCGTTCCCATAGCACGGGATAGCGGATTGCGCGGATGCCGGTGGACGCGAAGCGCTTGATGTCGCAGGCGCGGCCGTGATGGCCGTTGCGCTCGAGCTGGCTGAAGTATTCGTCGCGGACACGGTTGACCGTGCATTCGAGGCCGCCCCAGAGTTCCAGGGGACGGATTTGGCTGTTCGTGCTCTTTTGTGGATTCATCAGTTTCACCAATTATTAATTTTCTAGCAACAAGTTCCCTACAGCTCGGCGTCCCAGGAAAGAAATCGTCGAAAGGGGAGAGCCGGCCGCAGGCCAGGGACTCGGTAGCGGTTGACATCCTTGCGCCAACCTGCAACCATGCGGTCCATGAATTTTCCGAAAGCACATCACTTTTTGTTGACCTGGTGGCGCCGCTCCTAGCGTGCGGCCACAGGAATGATGTGCATTTCGACTAACGCCGCCTCGATCCGGGTGGCGTTTTCGCATCCAGCGCAGGAGGATCGGGGCAATAACAAGGAAACCCGATGAGCTCCCCAACCCCGAACACTTCCACGCCAATCATCCTCACCGGCGACCGACCTACCGGTCCGCTGCACCTCGGCCACTTCGTCGGCAGCCTGCGCAACCGCGTCGAGTACCAGAATACCTACCGCCAGTTCGTCATGCTCGCAGACGCCCAGGCGCTGACCGACAACATGGATGACATCGGTAAGGTACACCGGAACGTGGTGGAAGTGGCGCTCGATTACCTCGCCTGCGGCATCGATCCGGCCCGTACGACCATCCTGATCCAGTCGCAGATCCCGGAACTGACCGAGCTCACCTTCTACTACCTGAACCTGGTGACCGTGGCGCGCCTCGAGCGCAACCCGACCGTGAAGCAGGAGATCATCCTGCGCGGCTTCGAGCGCGACATCCCGGCCGGCTTCCTGACCTACCCGGCCAGCCAGGCCGCCGACATCACCGCCTTCAAGGCCAGCGTGGTGCCGGTGGGCGAGGACCAGATCCCGATGATCGAGCAGTGCAACGAGATCGTGCGCAGGTTCAATCGTACCTACAGCCCGGAAAAGGACATCCTGGTCGAGTGCAAGGCGATCGTGCCGGAAGTCGGCCGCCTGCCGGGCATCGACGGCCGCGCCAAGATGAGCAAGTCGCTCGGCAACACCATCAACCTGGGCGCCAGCGCCGACGAGATCCGCGCCGCGGTCAAGCAGGTGTATACCGACCCGCTGCACCTGAAGGTGTCCGACCCGGGCCACCTGGAGGGCAACGTCGCCTTCATCTACCTCGATGCCTTCGATACCGACAAGGAAGGCCTGGCCGAGATGAAGGCCCACTACACCCGCGGCGGGCTGGGCGACAGCGTGGTCAAGAAGCGCCTGGAAGGCATCCTGCAGGAGCTGCTGGCGCCGATCCGCGCACGCCGCGAAGAGTTTGCCAAGGACCGCGGCCAGGTGCTGCAGATCCTCAAGGAAGGCACCATGCGGGCGCGTGAAGTGGCGGCGCAGACTACCGACGAAGTGAAGAAGGCGCTGGGCCTGTCCTACTTCTGATCCTCCGCGGTATCGTGTGCCGGTACCCCGGGTATCGGCACACCTCTCCCTTGCGGCCGGCACTGGCCCGCGACTCCCTCCAGTGGCACTCTTGGGCCATCACCGTCACTGGAGGACTGTTTCATGAGCAAAGGCCTGCGCCTGACCGAACAATGGATGCAACGCGCCCTGTGGCTGGTCGCGTTCGCGTTCGCCGCCTTCCTGATCGGCCTGGGCGGCAAAGTCGTCGATAACCTGTGGGACGTCGAGCGGCCCCTGAGCATCGAGCAATTCATGGACCGCAACGCGGTCGATGCCCTGCGCGCCGGCCAGGAAGCGGCGCGGGCCCGGCGCGATACTGCCCAGCTCGACCTGGAGCAGGCCACCCAGCAGCACGAGGTGGCGCGCGCGAATACCCGCTCGGCGCGCGAGACCTTCGATAACTGGCTGGCCACGCGCCGCGCGACCGCGCGTCCGGACCAGGATCCCGAGCTGCTCGAACGTACCCGCGGACTGGACAAGCTGGAGGCCGACGAGCGCCGCGCGCTGGCGGCCGTCCAGGCCCAGCAGCAGGCCCTGCTCGATGCCGACCAGGCCCTGCAGCGCGCCCAGATGCGCTGGGAACGCATGGAAAGGCCGGCGCGGGCCGCTTACGAGCAGGCGGCCACGTCCAAGGAACTGCGGGTCTTCCTGTACCGCCTGGCCCTGACCCTGCCGCTCCTGGTGCTGGCCGGCTGGCTGTTCGCGCGCAAGCGCCAGAGCCAGTACTGGCCCTTCGTGTGGGGATTCATCTTCTTCGCACTGTTCGCCTTCTTCTTCGAACTCGTGCCTTACCTGCCGAGCTATGGCGGCTACGTGCGCTACCTGGTCGGCATCGCCGTCACGGTGCTGGTGGGGCGTTACGCGATCGTCTCGCTGCAGCACTACCTGGCGCGCCAGCGGCAGGCCGAAGCGCTGCCGGACGTGCAGCGCCGCCAGACCCTGCGTTACGACGCCGCCCTTGCCCGGCTGGGCAAGGGCGTCTGTCCGGGATGCGAGCGGCCGGTCGACCTGAAGGATGCGAGCGTCGACTTCTGCCCGCACTGCGGCATCGGCCTGTTCGACCGCTGCGGCTGCTGCAGCAGCCGCAAGAATGCCTTCGCCCGCTTCTGTTTTTCGTGCGGGACGGCGGCCAACACTTCGCTGGCCGACTAGATAGCGGTTTTGTAGGGTGGGCGGGTCCTCCCGCCCACGCGGTGATCACTATCGGCTCCGCTTTCGTGCCGGATAATTTAGCCGCCAGCTATCACCGCGTGGGCAAGGAACTTGCCCACCCTACGGCCCGTATTCAGTCGCGCAGGTCGGCCGGCACCTTGCCGCCGTTGGCCGCCAGCTTGTTCATGACCTGGCGGTGCAGCCAGATGTTCATCGAGGCCGAGTCGCTGGTGTCGCCGGTGTAGTGCAGCTCGGCGGCCAGTTCCTTGCGGGCCTGCAGGCTGCTGTCCAGGCCGAGCAGCTTGAGCAGGTCGACGATCGAGCTGCGCCAGTTCAGCTGCTGGCCCGACGACTTCTGCATATTGGTCAGGATTTCCTCGACGTCGACCTGGTCCATCATGGCCGGCGCGGCCTGCGGCTGGGCCTGAGGCTGTGCTTGCGGCTGCGCCTGGGGAGCAGCCTGTGGCTGGGCCTGCGGCGCCGGGGCCTGGGCTTGCGGTTGCGGTTGCGCCTGCGGGCCCTTGTTGGCGGCGTGCGCCTTCGGGAAGATCTTGCCAAAAATATTGCTCAGGATGCCCATGTCATCTCCTTGGTGAATGGTGGATTGGGAACGCATGCGTTGTGCCACGTGGCCGAGCGCGAGCGCCAGCGCGGCGCCGCCGATCGCCTTGACCAGGGTCGGGTGTTCGGCATAGAAGGCGCTCATGCGGTCGACGATGCCGGGATTCTGCTGCTCGGCTTGTTCGGCCAGCTCGCGCACCTGCTCGGGGGAGACCTGCGAGGCCTGTTCCGGCGTCACTTTGCCGCCGCCGAACAGCTTGCCGAACACGCCGCCTGCCACCGAGGACAGCTGTGCCGGGTTCAGGGAACCCAGCAGCTGGTTCAGCATGCCGGCGCGGCCGTTCGCATCGCTTTGCCCGAACAGCTGGCTGACGACCTGCGGGAAGGGTGGGGTCTGGTCGGAACGCAGGGCATTGGCGACGCCTTCGGCGACCGTTGCGCGCGGCGCGCTCTGGGCCACGCGGTCGAAATCGTCGGCCGCCCGGTCCTGGTTGCCGCCGCCCAGATACTGCGATAACAGATTGCCCAAATCAAATGCCATATTCGTTCTCCTGACTGCATACGGTTGAATAGCGAGCGTAGGCGTTTTGCCAATGCTTGCTCTGTTCGCTATTCAACGGTGAAGCGCCATGGATCACTGGCGGCGCATGTTTTGCGCCATATGGCCCAGCGCGATGGCCAGCGCGGCGCCGCCGATTGCCTTGACCAGGGTCGGGTTCTGGGCATAGAAGTCGCCCATGCGGTCGACGATGCTCGGGTTTTCCTGCTCGGCTTTTTCGGCCAGTTCGCGCACCTCTTCGGGCGAGACCTGCGAGGCCTGCTCCGGGGTGACCTGGGTGGGTGCACGGCCCCCGCCAAAGATGCTGCCCAGGCCTCCAAGGCCACCTTGGCCGCCGGCCCGGCTGGCGAGCTGGGACAGCACGGCCGGGCCCAGTGTGGCCAGCAGCTGGTTCAGCATGCCGGCGCGCTGGTTCGGATTGCTCTGCCCGAACATCTGGCTCACCATCTGCGGGAAGGGCGGGGTCTGGTCGGAGCGCAGGGCCCCGGTCACGCCGCGCGCCAGCACGTCGGGCGGCGCGTTCGAGGCCACCCGGTCGAAGTCGTCGTTGGCCTGGTGGGGGTTGCCGCCGCCGGCGCCGCCGCCCAGGTACTGGTTCAGAAGACTGCCAAGATCGAAAGCCATCTCGTACTCCTTGCTGTGACACGTAGAAGATCAAGGGTAGGCGTTTCGACATCGCGCCCTCTGTTCGTTATCCCACGGTCACCGGCCAAAAGCAGTATTTCCTTTCCATGTAGACACCAAGGTATTTGCCGGGGTAAGCTCACCGTATGCCTTACCTGTCGCTCCTGCTGTTTGCTGTCCTGTACGCCGCTGCCACCTGGAAGTGGGACCTGCCGCTGCAGGTCGGCGCCGCCTACCTGGCGATGAGCCTGAGCTGTTTCGTGGCCTACGCGATCGACAAGTCGGCGGCACGCAAGGGCAACTGGCGCACGCCGGAGTCGACCCTGCTGCTGCTCGGCCTGGTCGGCGGCTGGCCAGGCGCCGTATTGGCGCAGCAGTGGTTGCGGCACAAGACGTCGAAGACCTCGTTCCAGTGGAAGTTTTACCTGACCGTCGTGCTGAATCTCGTACTCTTCCTGTACCTGTCACGGCAGCTCGGCACACCGGCAGTTTCCTGATTCCTGCAAAAGGAGGTGGGCATGTGGCGATATCCCCGGATCCTGGCGCATCGCGGCGGCGGCACCCTGGCGCCCGAAAACACCTTGGCCGGCTTGCAGCGCGGCATCGACTTCGGTTTCCGCGCCATCGAGTTCGACGTGATGCTGGCGCGCGACGGCGTGCCGGTGGTGATGCACGACCCTTACCTCGGCCGCACCGTGAGCGGCGCCGGCCACGTGTTCGACTACGATGCGCATGAGCTGGCGCGGATGGATGCCGGCAGCTGGTTCGGCGCCGACTACCGCGGCGAGCCGGTGCCCCTGTTCGTCGAGTTCGCGCAGTACTGCAAGGCGCAGGGCATCTGGATGAACATCGAAGTCAAGCCGGCGCGCGGCTTCGACCGCGAGACTGGCGAGACCGTGGCGCGCATCACCCGCGCCATGTTCGCGGACGAGATCGCGGAAGGCAGGCTGGAGCGCGTGCCGCTGCTGTCCTCGTTCAGCCTGGCGGCCCTGGAAAGCGCGCGCGACGCCGCCCCCGACCTGCCGCGCGCCTTCCTGATGAGCGAGCTGCCCCCCGGCTGGGAACCGCTGGCGCGCTCGGTCGAGGCGGTGGCGATCCACGCCAACCACAAGCACCTGACCCCGGCGCTGGCCAAGGCCGTGCGCGATGCCGGCTTCGGCCTGTTCTGCTACACCGTCAACGAGCCGGTGCGGGCGCGCGAACTGCTGGACTGGGGCGTCGAAGCCTTCTGTACCGACCGCATCGATTTGATCGGTCCCAAGCTGGCCTAGCTTGCAGGCCGGTTCCATATAAATATTTCAAGAACGCCCTTCAGGAAATTGACCGGTTGTCGATAAAGGCTGACAACTGCCAAAACGGATGACTTCATGTCATTGTCAATCAATAATAATTCGCTGTCGCTGAATGCCCAGCGCAGCCTGCGCCTGCACGTCGCCGCGCAGGAAACGCTGCTCACGCGCCTCACGGGGGGCACGCGCATCGACAAGGCGGCCGACGACCCGGCGGGCCAGGCAATCGCCGCGCGCATGGATTCCAGCATGCGCGGCCTCAGCCAGGCCATGCGCGCCATCAGCGACGGCGGCTCGATGCTGCAGGTCGCGGACGGTGCGCTGGCGAACGTGATCGACAGCCTGCAGCGCCTGCGCGAGCTGGCGGTCGCCTCCGGCAACGGCAGCTACGGCAGCGGCGACCGCGCCAAGCTGCAGCAGGAGGCGATGGAAATCCTGAACCACATCAACCAGGTCGGGGCCGAGACCCAGTTCAACGGCGAGACGCTGTTCTCGCAGGACCGGGTCAGCATCGGCGGCGAGGACGAGCAGAAGCGGGCGGTGCTCGACGGCCTCAAGACGGGCTGGCTGAGCGCCTCCGAGAAGATGGTCAAGGACTTGTTCGGGCTCGAGGCGGATGGCGTCAAGCTCAAGGTCAACCTGGTTTCCCCGGGCACGCCGAGCGGCGTGCTGGCCTGGGTGGCCGGCAGTGGCCCCGGCAAGCTCGACAACCTGTCGCTGAACATCGACATGGCCGACTTCGGCAGCGCCGCCACCGCGGACGGTGGCAGCGCGCCGATGTACAGCGACCGCATCATCGCGCACGAGATGGCGCATGCGATCATGGCGCGCACGATGAACTACGCGAACCTGCCATCCTGGTTCAGGGAAGGTAGCGCCGAGTTGATCCACGGCGCCGACGAGCGCGTGCGCAGCGCGCTCGCCGGCGCCGATGCCGCGACGATCGTCGGCGGCATCGGCGTCTCCGGCGGCACCTACGAATACGAGAGCGCCTACGTCGCCGCCCGCTTCCTGCACCAGCGCCTGAAGGACCTGGGGGTGGAAGGCGGGATGAAGGGGCTGATGCAGCACCTGAGCAGGAACCAGGGCGCGACCCTGAGTACCGCGCTCGATGCGATCACGGGAGGGAAGATCGCGAGCGAGGCCGACTTCCTGATGGAATTCGGGGCGGACGGCGACGAATTCCTCTTGAACAAGATGAACCTGGCCAACCGCGACACCGGCGCCATCGGCGGCCTCGACGCCGACGGCGGACCCGAGTTCGACGCCCGCTCCGTGGTCGCGGACGCCGGCGACAACAATGCCGACGATGGCCTGGGCGGCTTCGTGGTCGAGTATCCGGAACTGGGCGGGCACACCGGCGTGCGCCGGGTGCAGGTGCAGGCCGGCGACAAGGCGGGCGACCTGATCGAGCTGCAGTTCGGCGCCATCAATGCCGCGGCGCTCGGGCTGGCCAAGCTGGACATGCAGCGCGGCGCGGTGGCCCTGCTGCACGTGGACGAGGCGCTGGCTTATGTGAACCAGCAGCGCGTGGTGGCGGGCGCCTCCAGCAACCGCCTCGACCTGGCGGCCGGCGCGCTGCAGGCGGGTTCCGCCAACATGGCGGCCGCGAAGGAGCGCATCGCGGGCGTCGACTACGCCGGCGCGGCGGCCGGGCTGACGCGCGCGCAAATCCTGCAGCAGGCGGCATCGGCGATGCTGGCGCAGGCGAACAGCCAGCCGCGCGCGGTGCTGTCGCTGTTGCGCTGAGCGGCGCGCCCGGCCGTCAATATCGGCCGGGCCGATACGGGCCAGCTACGCTATAATCGATTTTTTATAGCGCATGCTCCCTCATTCCGCCCTCACGACATGAAATCCTCCGAAATCCGCGAAAAGTTCCTCAAGTTCTTCGAGTCCAAAGGCCACACCATCGTCCGTTCCAGCCCGCTGGTGCCGGGCAACGACCCGACCATGCTGCTGACGAACAGCGGAATGGTGCAGTTCAAGGATGTGTTCCTGGGCCTGGATACGCGCCCGTACTCGCGCGCCACCACCGTGCAGCGCTGCGTGCGCGCCGGCGGCAAGCACAACGACCTGGAAAACGTCGGCTACACCGCGCGCCACCACACCTTCTTCGAAATGCTGGGTAACTTCAGCTTCGGCGACTACTTCAAGCGCGACGCGATCAACTACTGCTGGGAGCTGCTGACCAAGGTTTACATGCTGCCGGCCGAGAAGCTGACCGTCACCGTCTACTTCGAGGACGACGAGGCCTACGACATCTGGGCCAACGAGATCGGCGTGCCGAAAGAGCGCATCATCCGCATCGGCGACAACAAGGGCGCGCGCTACGCATCCGACAACTTCTGGCAGATGGCCGACACCGGCCCCTGCGGTCCATGCACCGAAGTGTTCTACGACCACGGCGCCGACATCTGGGGCGGTCCTCCGGGCTCGCCGGAAGAAGACGGCGACCGCTTCATCGAGATCTGGAACCTGGTGTTCATGCAGTTCAACCGCGACGAATCGGGCACCCTGACCCCGCTGCCGAAGCCGTCGATCGACACCGGCATGGGCATGGAGCGCCTGGCCGCCGTGCTGCAGCACGTGCACAGCAACTACGAGATCGACCTGTTCCAGGCGCTGATCAAGGCGGCTGCCCGCGAAACCGGCGCCACCGACCTCGAGAACAATTCGCTCAAGGTCATCGCCGACCACATCCGCGCCGCGTCCTTCCTGATCGTCGACGGCATCATCCCGAGCAGCGAAGGCCACGGCTACGTCCTGCGCCGCATCATCCGCCGCGCGCTGCGCCACGGCCACAAGCTGGGCCAGACCAAGCCCTTCTTCCACAAGCTGGTGGCGGACCTCGACATCGAGATGGGCGAAGCCTATCCGGAACTGCGCGAAGCAAAAGAGCGCGTGGCCCAGGTGCTCAAGACCGAGGAAGAGCGTTTCGGCGAAACCCTGGAAAACGGCATGAAGATCCTGGAAGCGCAGCTGGCGAAAGATGCGAAGAACCTGGACGGCGCCACCGCCTTCACCCTGTACGACACCTACGGCTTCCCGCTCGACCTCACCGCCGACATCTGCCGCGAGCGCGGCGTGACGCTGGACGAGGAGGGCTTCGCCGCCGCCATGGAGCAGCAGAAGAAGACCGCGCGCGCCGCCGGCAAGTTCAAGATGGCCGCCAAGGTCGAGTATGCGGGCGAGAAGACCAAGTTCGTCGGCTACGACTCGCTGGCCCACAACACCCACGTGCTGGCCCTGTACGCCGACGGCGTCTCGGTGCAGGAGCTGCAGGCCGGCCAGGAAGGCATCGTGGTGCTCGACACCACGCCGTTCTACGCGGAGTCGGGCGGCCAGGTGGGCGACCAGGGCGTGATCCGCGCGGACGGCAAGCTGTTCGAGGTCGAGGACACCCTGAAGATCCAGGCCGAAGTCTTCGGCCACCACGGCGTGCTGCGCGAAGGTTCGCTCAAAGTCGGCGACACGGTCGACGCGCAGGTCGACACCGTCAAGCGCGCGCGCACCATCCGCAACCACTCGGCGACCCACCTGATGCACAAGGCCCTGCGCGAAGTGCTGGGCAGCCACGTGCAGCAGAAAGGCTCGCTGGTCGATCCGGAGAAGACCCGTTTCGACTTCAGCCACGGCGCACCGCTGACCGCTGAGGAAATCGCCAAGGTCGAGATGATCGTCAACCGCGAGATCCTCGAGAACCACGCCACCCAGGCCCAGCACATGACGTTCGACGACGCCGTCAAGCACGGCGCGATGGCGCTGTTCGGCGAGAAGTACGGCGACACCGTGCGCGTGCTGGACATCGGCTCGTCGAAGGAACTGTGCGGCGGCGTGCACGTCACCCGTACCGGCGACATTGGCCTGTTCAAGATCGTGTCGGAAGGCGGCGTGGCCGCCGGCATCCGCCGCGTCGAGGCCGTGACCGGCGAAGGCGCGCTGGCGCTGGTGCAGTCGATCAACCGCAAGCTGCAGGAAGCCGCCGGCGCCCTGAAGACCAGCCCGGACGAGCTGCCCTCGCGCATCGCCCAGGTGCAGGACCAGGTCAAGTCGCTGGAGAAGGAAGTGGCCGCGCTCAAGTCGAAGCTGGCCGCGGGGCAGGGCGACGAGCTGGTGACCAAGGCCATCGACGTGAACGGCATCAAGGTGCTGGCCGCGACCATGGAAGGCGCCGACGTCACCGCGCTGCGCGAGACCATGGACAAGCTGAAGGACAAGCTGAAGACCGCCGCCATCGTGCTGGCCAGCGTGGCCGACGGCAAGGTCAGCCTGATCGCGGGCGTGACCAAGGATGCCACCGGCAAAGTGAAAGCCGGCGAGCTGGTGAACTTCGTCGCCCAGCAGGTGGGCGGCAAGGGCGGCGGCCGTCCGGACATGGCGCAGGCTGGCGGTACCGATCCGGCAGGCCTGCCGCAGGCACTGGCCGGCGTGGCCGGCTGGGTGGGCGAGCGCGCATAAGCATTTCCTGACCATCTGGTAAAAATAGCGCCGCCTTAGGGCGGCGTTTTTCATGTGCGGGTCGCAGCCAGTTCAATGCGCTTGCAATCCATCGGCGCAACCGCATTTACCATGTAGCGCACCATGGCGGTGCCGATCGGTTTCTTTGGTGACTTGCCATGGTGCGCAAGCATAGGTAATTTCACAATTGGTTGCAGTCCTGCAACAATGTGTGACTATTTTGGTGCGCTGCGTCATACTGCTGAAAAGGGAGTAGTATTCGACTTCCGAGCACCATCTACTTTGCAGGCATGCGATGAGCGACACCACTATCGACATTGATACCATGGAATTCCAGAGAGACCTGGATGCGCGCGGACTGAACTGTCCGCTGCCGATCCTTAAAGCCAAGAAGGCACTCGCCGAGATGGAAAGCGGACAGGTGCTGCGCATCGTGGCAACCGATACCGGTTCCGTGCGCGACTTCCAGGCGTTCGCCAAGCAGACCGGCAACGCCCTGCTGGCCCATACCGTCGAGAACGGCGAATTCACCTTCCTGATGCGCCGCAAGTAATCCTAGCCGGCGGCGCTACAATGACGGGGCAGGCCTGCGCCAGCCCCGCATCCCTCTACCCGACAGCCGTAAGATCGTACTTTAGTCGAAATCCTCTAACTAAAAATCGCACGATCGTGCTTTAATTTCGACCTGAAGCCGAATTTCTCTTATAATCTAGGCCATTTCCGTCTGTCACCCATTCCATTTTCTAAAGGCACCCTATGAAAGTCCTGGTACCCGTCAAACGCGTGGTCGACTACAACGTCAAGGTCCGCGTCAAATCCGACGGCAGCGGCGTGGATATCGCCAACGTCAAAATGTCGATGAACCCGTTCGACGAGATCGCGCTGGAAGAAGCCACGCGCCTGAAGGAAGCCGGCAAGGTCACCGAAGTGGTGGCGGTGTCGGTGGGGGTGGCCCAGTGCCAGGAAACCCTGCGTACCGGCATGGCGATCGGCGCCGACCGCGGCATCCTGGTCGAGACCAGCGTCGAGACCGAGCCGCTGGCCGTGGCCAAGATCATGAAGGCGCTGGCCGACAAGGAGCAGCCGCAGCTGATCATCCTTGGCAAGCAGGCGATCGACGACGATTCGAACCAGACCGGCCAGATGCTGGCTGCGCTGCTGGGCTGGCCGCAAGCCACCTTCGCATCGAAAGTGGTGCTGGAAGACGGCAAGGTTACCGTGACCCGTGAAGTCGACGGCGGCCTGGAAACTGTTGCTTTGACTCTTCCTGCCATCGTCACCACCGACCTGCGCCTGAACGAGCCGCGCTACGTGACGCTGCCGAACATCATGAAGGCCAAGAAGAAGCCGCTGGAAACCGTCAAGCCGGAAGACCTGGGCGTCGACGTGAGCCCGCGCCTGAAGACCCTGAAAGTCACCGAGCCGGCCAAGCGCTCGGCCGGCGTCAAGGTGCCGGACGTGGCGACCCTGGTGCAGAAGCTGCGCACCGAAGCCAAGGTTATCTAAACATACTTAGGAAAAGAACATGGTCGCACTCGTCATTGCAGAACACGACAACGGCTCCCTCAAGGGCGCTACCCACCACACCGTGACCGCGGCAGCCCAGTGCGGCGGCGAAGTCCACGTCCTGGTCGCCGGATCTAGCTGCGGCGCCGCCGCCGAAGCCGCCGCGCAAATCGCGGGCGTGAGCAAAGTGCTGGTCGCCGATGCGCCGCACTTCGCCGACGGCCTGGCCGAGAACGTCGCCGAGCAGATCCTGGCGATCGCCGGCGGCTACTCGCACATCCTGGCCCCGGCGACCGCCTACGGCAAGAACATCCTGCCGCGCGTCGCTGCCAAGCTGGACGTGGCCCAGATCTCGGAAATCACCAAGGTCGAGTCCCCGGACACCTTCGAGCGCCCGATCTACGCCGGTAACGCCATCGCCACCGTCCAGTCGGGCGACCCGGTGAAGGTCATCACGGTGCGCGGCACCGCGTTCGACGCCGCTGCAAGCGGTGGTTCGGCTGCCGTGGAGCAGATCGCCGCCGTCGGCGACGTGGGCAAGTCGGCTTTCGTCGGCCGTGAGCTGGCCAAGTCGGACCGTCCGGAACTGACCGCCGCCAAGATCATCGTGTCGGGCGGCCGCGGCATCGGCTCGGCCGAGAACTTCAAGCTGCTGGAGCCCCTGGCCGACAAGCTGGGCGCCGCCATGGGTGCCTCGCGCGCCGCGGTCGACGCCGGCTTCGTGCCGAACGACTGGCAGGTCGGCCAGACCGGCAAGATCGTCGCCCCGACCCTGTACATCGCGGTCGGCATCTCGGGCGCGATCCAGCACCTGGCCGGCATGAAGGACTCGAAGACCATCGTCGCCATCAACAAGGATCCGGAAGCGCCGATCTTCTCGGTGGCCGACTACGGCCTGGTGGGCGACCTGTTCGAGGTCGTGCCGCAGCTGGTCAAGGAACTGGGCTAATTACCCCCTAGCCGATTTACCGTCGTTCCCGTGCAGTCACAAGCTGCGCCGGAACGACGTTTTCACATCAGGAGACAAAGGTGAGCTATCAAGCCCCGCTGAAAGACATGCAGTTCGTGGTGAACGAACTGGCGAATCTGGCCGAGATCAACCAGCTGCCTGGCTGCGAGGACGCGACCCCGGACACCGTGGATGCCGTGCTCGAAGAAAGCGCGAAGTTCTGCGGCGAAGTCATCGCGCCGCTGAACCACGCCGGGGACAAGGAGCCGAGCTTCTGGAAGGATGGGTCGGTCACCACCTCGAAGGGCTTCCGCGACGCCTTCCGCGCCTTCGCCGAAGGCGGCTGGCAGGGCATCCAGCATCCGAGCGAATTCGGCGGCCAGGGCCTGCCGAAGCTGGTCGCGACGCCGTGCATGGAAATGCTGCACGCCGCCAACCTGTCCTTCGCGCTGGCGCCGCTGCTGACCGACGGCGCCATCGAGGCGCTGCTCACCGCAGGCTCCGACGAGCAGAAGAAGCTGTTCCTGGAGCCGCTCATCAGCGGCAAGTGGACCGGCACCATGAACCTCACCGAGCCGCAGGCCGGTTCGGACCTGGCCGCCGTGCGCACCCGCGCCGAGCCGCAGGGCGACGGTACCTTCAAGATCTTCGGCACCAAGATCTTCATCACCTACGGCGAGCACGACATGGCGGAGAACATCATCCACCTCGTGCTGGCGCGCACTCCGGACGCGCCGGCGGGCGTGAAGGGCATCTCGCTGTTCATCGTGCCGAAGTTCCTGGTGAATGCCGACGGCTCGCTGGGCGAGCGCAATGACGCGCACTGCGTCTCGATCGAACACAAGCTGGGCATCAAGGCCTCGCCGACCGCGGTGCTGCAGTTCGGCGACCACGGCGGCGCCATCGGCACCCTGGTGGGCGAAGAGAACCGCGGCCTCGAGTACATGTTCATCATGATGAACGCGGCCCGCTTCGGCGTCGGCATGCAGGGCGTCGGCCTGGCCGAACGCGCCTACCAGCAAGCCGTCGCGTTCGCCAAGGACCGCGTCCAGTCGCGCGAAGTGGCCGGTTCGCCAGGCCCGGTGGCCATCATCAACCACCCGGACGTGCGCCGCATGCTGATGTCGATGCGTTCCCAGACCGAGGCCGCGCGTGCGCTGGCCTACGTCGGCGCCGCCTTGTCCGATATCGCGCACAACCACCCTGACGAAGCGACCCGCAAGGCGAACCTGTCGGTCTACGAATACCTGGTCCCGATCATCAAGGGCTGGTCGACCGAGATGAGCGAGAACGTGGCGCGCGACGGCGTGCAGGTGCATGGCGGCATGGGCTTCATCGAAGAGACCGGCGCGGCCCAGCACTACCGCGACGCCAAGATCCTCACCATCTACGAAGGCACCACCGCGATCCAGGCCAACGACCTGGTGGGCCGCAAGACCGTGCGCGACGGCGGCGCCGTGGCCAAGTCGCTGATCGAACAGGTGCGCGCGGTCGAGGCGGAGCTGGGTGAAGTCCAGGGCGAGGAATTCGCCGCGATCCGCCGCCAGCTGGCGGAAGGTATCGCCGCGCTGGAGCAGGTGGTTGACTTCGTCGTGGCCAACGCCAAGTCGGACGTGCGCGCGGTGTTCGCCGGCAGCGTGCTGTACCTGAAGCTGGCCGGCATTGTGCTGGGCGGCTGGCAGATGGCGCGCGCCGCACTGGTCGCCCAGAAGAAGCTGGTGGCGGGCGAGGGCGATGCGTCCTTCCTGCGCGCCAAGATCGCCACCGCGCGCTTCTTCGCCGACCACGTGCTCTCGAGCGCCCCGGGCCTGCGCACCGCCATCGTCGAAGGCGCGCCGGGCGTGCTGGCACTGGAGGTCGATCAGTTCTGATCGTCTGGAGCATCGACACGGAGCGGCCTGCGGGCCGCTTTTTTTATTGTTTCTGCGGGGGTCAGGTCTGACATTCGGACACGGGCTGAGCAGTACGATAAACACATGCTTGAGTTCGTGTCTGAATGTCAGACCTGACCCCGCTGTTCTTTGTTGCCCGCCCGCTGAGTTTGATATTGGACAAACGAAGCGTGACGGCCGCGTCCGTAAGCTGGCTCTACCTATCATCACTACGGGAGCCGATATGCTGTCAACGCTAAGAAGCAAATGCCCTTACACAGCCCTGGCGGTTTCATCAATGTTGCTGCTGGCCGCCTGTGGCGGCGGCAACGATTCCGACGGCGGTGGCGCCACGGCGGCCGATCCGCCGCCGGTCGTGCCCAGTCCGCCGCAGGGACCGACGCCGCCGGCGCCGCCCGAGCCGCCGCCACCGCAGCCGAACCCGCCGGCGCCCGAGATCGTACTGGCCGACACCTACACCGAGCTCGTCGCCGGCACCATCAACAGCCCGCGCGGCTGGCCGGCCTGGACCGCACCGCCTACGCGCGACCCGGTGGGCGGCGTCGGCTGCCTGGGCACGATCCGCTACCACGTGCATTCGCTGCTCTCGGTCTACAAGGATGGCGTGCGCCAGGGCCTGCCCGACAATGTCGGCCGCAGCAATGGCTGTACCTACGAGCTGCACACCCATGATGTGACCGGCGTGCTGCACATCGAGACCGATGTCGCGAAACGCTTCACGCTGGGGCAGTTCTTCGCGCTGTGGCGCCAGCCCCTGGCGGCCGCGGGCATGGCCGGGCTGGCGGGGCCGGTCCGCTTCTACCTGATCGAGAACGAAAGACTCACGCCGTACACGGGCGATCCGGCCCAGATCGAGCTGGTAGGGGGAAGGGAGATCGTCGTCATCAGCGGTACCGCGCCGCGTGTGCTGCCGAAGTATCGCTGGCCAGCAGGCTTGTGAGCGCAGTGGAAGTGCTGGCGGTGTGCCAACACCGTCTTTGAAGCGGCCTGCGGGCCGCTTTTTTTATTGCCCTGCTGACGCTTACATCGTTTCAATTTATTGCGTCAAATAATATTTGTATTTAAGACATTATGTTCAAATGAAATTTGCATAAAAACATTTGTGGCGATATTTACTTTGGCTCAAAGCGGACTCATCCTTACGGAACTAACTTGTACCTAAGCCGCGCATGAGCCGCGCGGCCCATCCCACACTCAGCGGCTCGACGAGGAGAACATCATGGGTATCGAGAAATACGGCGACAACCACGATCACGACCACGACAAGGATTGCGGCCACGACCGCGACCGGGACAGGGATGACGGCAAGGATGACGACAAGGACCGCGACTACTGCAAGTGCAAGAAGGAGCGGGCCGAGTACAAGAAGGAGCGCGACGAGTACCGCAATGAACGCGACGAGTACAAGAAAGAGCGCGAGGAGTGGAAGAAGAAGGCTTACAAGTACAAGAAGGAGCTCTACGAGTACAAGGCCTTCGTGAAGGACGCGCTGGAGCGCCTCGGCATCTATGCCCGCAAGCTCGACCACCTGCAGCACGACCTGGTCGACGAAGCAAAGAAGCTCGGCAAGCATCATGATCACGACAAGGATCATGACAAGGACGACGACAAGGACCACGACAAGGATCACGACTAGTCGGTCGCCGCCGGCCCCTACGAGGGCCTCTAGTCCGCCTGTGAGCCCGGGGGAGCGATGCTGCCGGCATTGTTCCCCCGGGTTCCAGCAAGCCGCGATCAGCCGTAGGAGCCGCCGGTGTACAGCAGGTCGAACACCCGCGCGATCGTCCCGATCAGCACGATCGCTCCCACTCCCAGGATCAGCACCAGCACCAGCGCCAGCACCCAGTTCGAGCGCGAACGCTTGCCGCTGCCCTGGTTGTGCTGCGCATCCCAGGCCTCGTCCGGCGTCAGCCCGATGATGAGTCCCTCGACGAAGCCCACGATGTACGACAGCAATAGCGGCAGCAGCACGTAGAATGGGTGCGGCTTCACCGCGCCCCACAGGATGCCGGTCAGCGGCAGGCTGCACAGGTGCAGCAGCCCGAGACGGTCGGCGCCGCCTTTCAGGTAGAAGCGGTGCACGCCGAAGCCGCCCAGCAGCAGGGCGAGCAGGGCGGCGATGGTCTTGTTCTTGTGCTGGACAGCCATGAGCATTGCCAAAAGTTCAGGAAAACCGAAGTATGGTGCAAAATGGCAAGGAAGGCACGCATTGCGTGCACCCAGCCCATCATCCGACCATGCTCAAGACGCGCTCCTACTTGGCAGAAATCCAGCTCAAGCCCGCCGCGCCGCTCGAGCCCGCCGCGTTTCCCTTCACCCTGCCGGCGATCCGCTCCCTCGCGCGCCTGATCCTGCACCCGAACGTCACCTTCCTGGTGGGCGAGAACGGTTCCGGCAAGTCGACCCTGCTGGAGGCGATCGCAGTGGGCATGGGTTTCAATGCCGAAGGCGGCAGCCGCAACTTCCGCTTCGCGACCTGGGAGTCGCATTCGAGCCTGCACGAACACCTGCGTTTCGTGCGCGGCTTTGAAAAGCCGCGCGACGGCTTCTTCCTGCGCGCCGAGACCTTCTACAACCTCGGCAGCGAGATCGAGCGCCTCGACGAAGGGCCTGGCGGCCCACCGATCATCAACTCGTTCGGCGGCAAGTCCCTGCATGCGCAATCGCACGGCGAGTCATTCCTGAGCCTGTTCATGGAGCGTTTCCGCGGACAGAGCTTCTACATGCTCGACGAGCCCGAAGCCGCCCTGTCGCCCCAGCGCCAGCTGGTGCTGCTGAGCCGCCTGCACGACCTGGTCGGCCAGCGCTGCCAGTTCGTCATCGCCACCCATTCGCCCATCCTGATGGCCTATCCGAACGCCACCATCTACGCGTTCGGCGAACAAGGCATCCATGAGATCGCCTACGAGGATACGGAACACTACCGCGTCACCCGCGACTTCCTGGCCAATCCGGCCCGTATGTTGCGGGTTTTGATGGGCGAGGAGTAGGGAGGACCGCCAGCAGTGGCCTTGTCGCCAAAAATCGGCGATAATGCTCAATTCGCCGAACCTCACGTTGCGTGTCCGCCGTGTTGCTATAACCGCTTGCCCCTATCTAGGCTTACGCGCTATAATCGTCGGCTTTCTCCGTCCAATACAACTTTTTGGAAATATTATGGTCGTTATCCGTTTGGCTCGTGGCGGCGCAAAAAAGCGCCCGTTCTACAACATCGTTGCAACCGATTCGCGCAACCGTCGCGATGGCCGTTTCATCGAGCGCATCGGTTTCTACAACCCGATGGCTTCGGGCGCTGAAGTCGGCCTGCGTATCGCTGCTGACCGTCTGGCTCACTGGCAAGGCGTTGGCGCACAACTGTCGCCGACCGTTGCTCGCCTGGTTGCCAACCAGCAGCCTGCAGCCTAAGTAAAGCAGGTCAAGGCTTGACCGATTCGGCAGCATCCGGGGTGCAAGTCCCCGACGACCTGGTTCAGGTTGGATATGTATCCGGCGCATTCGGGATCGTGGGTGGACTTCGCGTCACCCCGTTCTCGGTCGACGCCGATGCGCTGCTGAAGGTCAAGACCTGGTGGCTCGACAAGCCGGCCCAGCGTTCCGTCTCCGTGCGGACCGCGAAGATGCATGGCGGCGACGTGGTCGCCACCCTGGTCGGCATGCGCGACCGCAACGAAGCCGAAGCGCTCAAGGGTGCGGGCGTGTTCGTGGCGCGCAGTGAGTTCCCGAAGCTCGAGGAAGACGAATTCTACTGGTCCGACCTGATCGGACTGGACGCGGTCAACCTGGAGGGCGAAGCCCTCGGCAAGGTGACCGACATGATGCACAACGGCGCGCAGTCGATCCTCAGGATCACGCCCGTCGAGGCCGGCGCCCCCGATGCGAAAGTATCGGAGCGCCTGGTGCCGTTTGTGGACCAATTCGTCCGGACCGTCGATCTCGAGGCAAAGAAGATTACCCTTGACTGGGGTCTGGATTATTGACCCTGGAAACGTGAAGCGAGGTCCCGATGCAGTTTGATGTCGTGAGCTTGTTTCCGGAAATGTTTACCGCGTTGACGCAGTCGGGCGTGACCCGCCGCGCCTTCGAACAGGGACGCTGGGGCCTGCAGATCTGGAATCCGCGCGATTTCACGCAGGACCGCCACCGCACCGTGGATGACCGCCCTTACGGCGGCGGCCCCGGGATGGTGATGCTGGCCAAGCCCCTCGAAGCCGCGATCGGCGCCGCCAAACAGCGCCAGGTCGAGCTCGGCCTGCCCGCGCCGCGCGTGGTGTTCATGTCGCCGCAGGGCAAGCCGCTGACGCACGAACGTGCGATGGCCTTGAAGAACGAGCCGGGACTGGTCGTGCTGTGCGGCCGCTACGAAGCGGTGGACCAGCGCTTGCTGGACCGCTGCGTCGACGAGGAAATCTCGATCGGCGACTTCGTGCTGTCGGGCGGCGAGTTGCCGGCGATGGCGCTGATGGATGCGGTGGTGCGGCTGCTGCCCGGCGTGCTGGGCGACGAAGCCTCGGCGGTCGAAGACAGTTTCGTCAACGGCCTGCTCGATTCGCCGCACTACACGCGCCCGGAAGTCTACGAAGGCGAGCCGGTGCCGCCGGTCCTGATGGGCGGTAACCACGCCGAGATCATGAAGTGGCGCCGCCAGCGCATGCTGGAGGCGACCTTCAGGAAGCGGCCGGACCAGCTGGAGCGTGCGCGTGCCAGCGGCCAGCTGAGCAAGGCCGACGAAAAGTTTCTGGCAGAGCTGGACAAGCCTGCCGAGTAAGAATGTACCTCGTGTGCATGTAACGGCGGGCATGTTGCCCGCATGTTCAACCCCATCCTCTACTGGGCAATCGTACAGCGCCAGCAAGATGGTTTATGGAGTAATAAAAATGGATCTGATCCAACAACTCGAGCAAGAAGAAATTGCGCGCCTCGGCCGCAAGATCCCTGATTTCGCACCGGGCGACACCGTGGTCGTCAGCGTCAACGTCGTCGAAGGCAACCGCAAGCGCGCCCAGGCATACGAAGGCGTCGTCATCTCGCGTCGTAACCGCGGCCTGAACTCGAACTTCATCGTTCGCAAGATCTCGTCGGGCGAAGGCGTCGAGCGTACCTTCCAGCTGTACTCGCCGCTGATCGCTTCGATCGAAGTGAAGCGCCGCGGTGACGTCCGTCGCGCCAAGCTGTACTACCTGCGTGAGCGTTCGGGCAAATCGGCACGTATCAAGGAAAAGCTGCCGCAGCGCAAAGCAGCTACCGTTGCTGCTGCTGAGTAATAGCGTCTGTGCACTGAAAAAGGCATCCGCAAGGATGCCTTTTTCTTTTCCGCCGAAGGAAATGTGATTTGCATAAGCCCGTGTTCGATCCCACCCTGATGCCGGTCGAGGGCCTGGCCGGCGAAGCGCCGCTCGCCCCGGAACTGCTGGATCCGGCGGCCGTGCGCGCGCGCTTCGCCCGCACCTTGCCATGGGAGCCCGAAACCTCCGACGAGTCGCTGGCCGCGCCTGCCCTGCGCCTGCGCCGCGCCGCCGTGCTGGTGCCGCTGGTGGAGCGGCCGGAAGGCCTCACCGTGCTCTTGACCCGCCGTACCGATCACCTGTCCAGCCACGCCGGGCAGATCAGCTTTCCGGGCGGCCGTGCCGAAGAGCTGGATTCCTCGCCGATCGAGACCGCCCTGCGCGAGGCCGAGGAGGAGATCGGCCTGCACCGCCGCCATGTCGAGATCATCGGCGTGCTGCCCGAACACGTCACCATCAGCGCCTACCGCGTGACGCCGGTCGTCGCCATGGTGCAGCCGCCGTTCGCGCTGCGCGCCGACCCGGGCGAAGTGGCCGAGATCTTCGAGGTACCGCTCGCCTTCCTGATGTCCGGCGCCCACCATGAACGCCGTTCGGTGGCCCTGCCGGACGGCAGCGGCAAGCGGCGCTTCTATGCCATGCCCTACAAGGATTACTTCATCTGGGGCGCGACGGCGGCCATGCTGCGCAACCTGTATCACTTCCTGCGCGCTTGACTGGTCCGACTTACCTGAAAGAATCCTCCACTCGCTGATTTGATTCCGGACGGCTTCTCCGCTATCGTAGCGGGCAGCATGGTATTGCCAGAACAAAAAAGGATTCCTGAATGACATTTTTCTCCATCCTCGTCGCGCTGATCATCGAACAGCTGAAGCCGCTGCGGGCCGATAACCAGGTCTACGGTGGCATCAAGGCGTTCGCGATGCGCATCGAGGGCTGGTTCAATGCGGGCGAGCAGAAGAATGGCCGCATGGGCTGGATCCTGATGATGCTGGCGCTGATGCTGCCGACCTGGCTCATCTACTGGGTCTTCATGCACTACAACCTGGTGCTGCTGGCCTTTGCCTGGAACGTCCTGATCGTCTACCTGACCCTGGGTTTCCGTCACTACAGCCATTATTTCACCTCGATCCAGCTGGCCCTGAACCAGGGCGACGAAGCGGGGGCGCGCCAGTTGCTGGCCGAGTGGACCCGCCTGGATACCGTCGGCATGGACGCCACCGAGATCGCCCGGGTCGCCGTCGAAAAATCCCTGATCACCACCCACCGCAACGTATTCGGCGTATTCTTCTGGTTCCTGATGCCGCTCGGACCGGCCGGGGCGGTGATGTACCGCGTGTCCGAATACCTGGCGCGCGCCTGGAACGAACCCGACCACATGCGCAACGAGGCCTTCGGCCTGTTCGCCGCCAAGGCGTTTTACTGGATCGACTGGATCCCGGTGCGCCTGACGGCGGTGGCCTTTGCCGTGGTCGGCAACTTCGAGGATGCGATCTATGCCTGGCGTAATTTTGCGCGCCGCTGGGCCGACGAATCGAAGGGCATCATCCTCGCCGCGGGCGGCGGCGCGATGGGCGTACGGCTGGGGACGCCGAACGAAAATGCCCCGCAGCTGTTGCCGGCGGATGCCGCCACGGTCGACCTGAGCGACAGCGATACCGAGGTGCTGCCGGGCGAGGAACCGAACCTGCGCGCGCTGCAGAGCACGGTCGGGCTGGTGTGGCGGGCGCTGATCCTGTGGATGATCCTGCTGCTCCTGCTGTCGAGCGTGGTGTGGCTCGGCTGAGCCTTATCGTGTATCAGCGTGTATCGGGTCTCGTCCGTGAGTCTTCTATAAGATATAATACTGAGCTGAGGTTGTTCTCATCCACGCAGTATTCTTGTATCAGCAAGCAGCACTATGGCCGAGTTACCGCACACCACGGATGAAAAACTGAAGGACGAGTTTTTCATCCTGGGCATTACGAGCAAAGGCAGGCAGTTCCGCCCCAGCGACTGGGCCGAGCGCCTGTGCGGCGTCATGTCCTGCTTCGCTCCCGGCGCCGCCGGCCGCGATTCCCACCTCCAGTTCTCGCCCTGGGTCCACCCGACCGTCGTCAACGGCGTGAAGGCCGTGGTGGTCAGCCGCGAGCTGCAGAAGATCGAGCCCCTGGCCTATCACTTCCTGCTGAATTTTGCCAAGGACAACGACCTGCAGGTGGCGGATGCATGTTTCGTACCGGCCCCGGACGAGAAGAAGCCGGCCGCCTGACACTTGCCGGTTTCACCTTCCAGATTCGAGAACTGGCGCTATGATAAAAGTCATAGCGCCATTTTTCATTGGGGGACACCGCCATGCACATCCGCGACATCTGCACCAGCGAAGCCGCCCACTGCACCCGTGACGAAACCGTGCAGGGCGCGGCCATCACGATGCGCCGCCTGCACGTGGGCGACGTGATCGTCGTCGACCAGTTCGACGGCGCCCGCGTCCCGGTCGGGATCGTGACCGACCGCGACATCGTCATTTCCGTGATCGCTCCCGGGCTCGACCCGGCCAGCCTGCAGGTGGGCGACATCATGACCGACGACCTGCTCACCGCGCGCGACACCGACGACGTCTACGAGACCATCGAACGCATGCGCCTGCGCGGCATCCGCCGCGTGCCGGTGATCGACGCCGGCGGCAGCCTGGCCGGCATCGTCAGCGCCGACGACCTGCTCGAATTCCTGGCCGAAGAGATGGGCGAATTGAGTCGTATTAGCCCATATCAACAAGCGCACGAGCGCAGGGCCCGCCAGTAGGGATTCCGTCTGTTACCATCCTGCATTGTTCAAGAACATGCAGGACAGCAGTGTCCTGCCAACATGACAGGACACCATGGACGGATTGACTTGCAAGCGCGGCCTCGCCGCGCAGGTGCTCAGCGGCAGCCTGTGCTTTTTCATGGCCGGCGGCGCCTGGAGCGCGCCGGCGCAGGATACTGCGCAGCAGCGCACAGCGCCGCAGCAGAAGAGTGCGCCCCTGCCCAAGGGCGTCACCCTCGGCCCTTCCGCCGAGGGCATCACCGAATACCGCCTGGCCAACGGCCTGAAGGTGCTGTTGTTTCCCGATAATTCGCGCCCGACCGTGACCGTCAACGTCACCTACCTGGTCGGCTCGCGCCACGAGAACTACGGCGAAACCGGCATGGCCCACCTGCTCGAGCACCTGCTGTTCAAGGGCACGAAGAAGAACCCCGACATCACCGGCCAGTTCGCGCGGCGCGGCATGGACTTCAACGGCACCACCTCGCTCGACCGTACCAACTACTATGAAGTCTTCCAGGCCTCGCCCGACAACCTGAACTGGGCGCTGCAGATGGAGGCCGACCGCATGGTCAACTCGCCGGTGGCGCAGAAAGACCTGGCCTCCGAGATGACGGTCGTGCGCAACGAGTTCGAAAGCGGCGAGAATTCGCCGGCCCAGGTGCTGTTCAAGCGCATGCAGAGCGTGGCCTACGACTGGCACAGCTACGGCCGCTCGACCATCGGCAACCGCAGCGACATCGAGAACGTCAAGATCGCCAACCTGCAGGCCTTCTACCGCACCTATTACCAGCCCGACAATGCGGTGCTGCTGGTGGCCGGCAAGTTCGAGCCGAACGCGACCCTGGCCCAGATCAACCGCCTGTTCGGCGCGATCCCGAAGCCGAAGCGCGCATTGCCGCAGTTCTGGACCGTCGAGCCGACCCAGGACGGCGAACGCAGCTTCGCCGTGCGGCGCCAGGGCGACATGCAGATCGTCGCGGTCGGCTACAAGATCCCGTCCGACCTGCAGCAGGAGTCGGAAGCCCTCGGCTTCGCCTCCGAGATCCTGGGCGACGCGCCGAACGGCCGCCTGCACAAGCTTTTGGTGGAAACCGGCAAGGCCAGCCAGGTGTTCAGCTTCGGCCAGACCGGCTACGCGCCCGGCCTGCAGTTCTACGGTGCGGTGGTGAAGAAGGGCGAGCCGATCGAGCCGGTGCGCGAGGCGCTGCTTGACGCCGTCGAAGGCTTCGCCAAGCGTCCGCCGAGCGAGGAAGAGATGGAGCGCGTGCGACGCTCCTGGCTCAACACGATCGAACGCAGCGTCAACGACGCCCAGGCCTTCGGCGTGGCGCTGTCCGAGGCCATCGCGCTGGGCGACTGGCGCCTGTATTTCCTGGGCCGCGAACGCATCAAGGAAGTCAAGGCGGAGCAGGTGGCGGCCAGCGCCGGCCGCTACTTCGTGCGCAGCAACCGCGTGACCGGCACCTTCATACCCGAGGACACGCCGGTGCGGGCGGTCATTCCGGCGGCGCCGAGCGTGGAAACGGTCATGAAGGACTACAAGCCGTCCGACTCCAGCCTGGTGTCCGAAGACTTCGACCCGAGCCAGGCCAACATCATGAAGCGCACCACGCTCACTACGCTGGGCGGCGTGAAGCTGGCGCTGCTGCCGAAGAAGAACCGCGGCGAGACCGTCACCGTGCACCTGTACCAGCACATGGGCGACGAGAAGAACCTGTTCGGCAAGGGCATGGTGTCGGCGCTGTCGTCCGCGATGCTGATGCGCGGCACCAGCCAATACACCCGCGCCCAGCTGGCCGACGCCTTCGACAAGCTCAAGATGAGCGGCGGCCCGACCAGCTTCCAGACCACGCGCGAACACCTGCCGGAGGCCTTGAAACTGGCCGCCCACGTGCTGCGCGAACCGGCCTTCCCGGCAGCCGAATTCGAGCAGCTGCGCAAGCAGATCCTGGTCGGCCTGGAAGCCAGCCGCGCCGAACCGCAGAGCGTGGCTTCGCGCGCGCTGTCCACCCACTTCGACCAGTACCCGCGCGGCGACATCCGCCACGCCAACACGCTCGAGGAAGACCTGGAGGATGTCAAGGCGGCGCGCCTGGAGGACATCCAGGCCTTCCACCGCGACTACTACAACACCAATCCGGCCCAGATGGCGATCGTCGGCGACTTCGACCAGAAGGAGATCGTGCCGCTGGTCGACAAGCTGTTCGGCAATTGGAAAGCGCCGGCCAACGTGGCGCCGGTGCTGCGCAAGCATGCCGAGGTGGCGCCGATCAGCAAGACGCTGGATACGCCGGACAAGGAAAACGGCTTCTACCTGGCGCGCATGAACCTCGACCTGAACCTCGAGGATGCGGACTACCCGGCCCTGATGCTGGCCAACTACGTGTTCGGGGAGGGCGGACTGAAGTCGCGCCTGATGGACCGCATCCGCCAGAAGGAAGGGCTGTCCTATGGCGGCGGTTCGGACCTGTCGCCGGGGGATCTCGACCGTGCGGGCAGCTTCTCGATCAGCGCCATCGCCGCCCCGCAGAACCTGCGCAAGCTCGATAGCGCGGTGCGCGACGAACTGGCGCGTGCCGTAAAAGGCGGCTTCACGGCCGAAGAACTGGCCGACGCCAAGTCGGGCCTGATGCAGCAGCGCATCCAGAACCGGACCAACGACGCCGCGCTGGCATCGGGCTGGACTTCCTACCTGTACCGCGGCCGCACCTACGACTGGTCGGCCCAGTTCGAGGCCAAGCTGATGGCGGTCACGCTGCCGCAGCTGAACGCGGCCTTCCGCAAGGCGATCGATCCTGCCAGGCTGTCGGTGGTGATGGCGGGCGACCAGAGCAAGGCGGGCGACAAGGGAAACAAGGCACTCTAGAAAGCAACAAGCGCACGCCCAATTATGACAAGGACCCTATTGCTGCGTTAAAATGTTGCCCTTGGGAAGCATTATTTGCACAGCATCAGGAGCATCATGAAAGGGATATCAAAAGCGCAAGTGCCGCCGGAACTGCCGTTCGCCGGCAAGGTGGCGCTGGTCACGGGCGCGGCCAGCGGCATCGGCCGCGCGATCGCGCTGGCCTTCGGCCGCGCCGGCGCGCAGGTCGTCGTCGCCGACACTGCCGTCGACGGCGGCCATGCGACCGCCGCGATGATCGTGGAAAACGGCGGCAAGGCGCTGTTCGTGCGCAGCGACGTGACCAGGGCGAGCGAGGTCGAGGCGCTGGTCGAGAAGGCCATCAACTACTACGGCCGCCTGGACATCGCCATCAACAACGCCGCCGTCGACGAAGAGTGCGCGACGCTGGCCGAGGGCAACGAGGAGCAGTTCGACCGCATCATGGGCGCCAACGTCAAGGGCGTGTGGCTGTGCATGAAGTACCAGCTGCGCCAGATGCTCAGCCAGGGCAGCGGGGCGATCGTCAACGTGTCCTGCGTGTCG
The DNA here is from genome assembly GCF_046236355.1 of Massilia sp. BHUDP2. Classification (NCBI taxonomy): domain Bacteria; kingdom Pseudomonadati; phylum Pseudomonadota; class Betaproteobacteria; order Burkholderiales; family Oxalobacteraceae; genus Massilia; species Massilia sp. BHUDP2. The sequence continues at coordinate 1,288,032 of NZ_JBJUVW010000002.1, read as the reverse complement.
GGCATGGTGGGCGCGCCGAATCGTGCGATCTACGCCGCCAGCAAGCACGCCGTGGTCGGCCTGACCAAGAGCGCGTCGGCCGAGTACGCGCGCGAGGGCATCCGCATCAACGCGCTGTGCCCGGGCGCGGTCAAGACGCCGATGCTGGTGCGCGCGGTCGAACGCGATCCGTCCAGCGAGAAGAAGCTCAAGTCGGCGCATCCGATGAAGCGCTTCGCCGAGACCGTCGAGATCGCGAATGCGGCCATGTGGCTGGCCTCGGAGCAGGCCTCCTACGTCAACGGCCACGAGCTGGTGGTGGACGGCGGCTTCACCGCGATCTGAAGTTAACTGTCGGGGTGGTAGGGTGGGCGGCTTGTCCGCCCACGCGGTGATCGTTACCGGCTCCGATATCGCGCCAAATGATCTTGCAGCAAACTATCACCGCGTGGGCGGGAAGACCCGCCCACCCTACGTTGCATTCAACTCCGCCACGAAGTCGTACATATCGCCCCTGAAGTAGGACCTGCAGAACTCCACCGCCCGCCCATCGCGGGCAAACCCCAGCCGCTCCACGCACAGCCCGGCGTCGCCTTCGCGCGTCCCGAGCTGGCGCGCCTGTTCGGCATTGAGCAGCAGCGCCGACAGGCGCTGCAGGGCGCGCACCGGCCGGTGGCCGGCGGCCTGCAGGGCCTCGTACATCGAATCGCCCACCGCGTCGAGCGAGGGCAGGGCAAAAGCGGCGATGGTCGCGTACTCGAGGCACATCGGCACTTCGTCGGCATAGCGGATGCGGTGGAAGCGGTAGACCGGCGCGCCCGGCGAGAGCCGCAGGCGCAGCGCCTCCTCGGGCGTCACCAGGCCTTCCGAACGCTTGATCCACTCGTTGCGCGGCACCCGCCCGCGCGCCCGCATGTCCTCGGAAAAGGAACTGAGCTTGGCGAAGTTCTTCTCGATGCGCGTGTTGATGAAGTTGCCCGCGCCGGCCCGGCGCACCAGCAGGCCTTCCTCGACCAGGGCGTCGATCGCCTTGCGCACCGTGATGCGCGAGATGCCGAGTTCCTGGGCCAGCTGGCGCTCGGCCGGGATGGCCGAGGCCGAACCCCAGGCGCCTTCGTCGATGGCGCGGCGCAGCGCCTGCTGCAGCTGCTGATACAGGGGAAGCTTGCCGCCGCCGGCGGCCGAATGCATGAATTCTGCGAGTACGTTCATCCCCGCATTCTAGCCGCTACTTGGGGCGCGGGTCCTTGAGTCGATGCTGGGAGACCGCGACCCGGCCCGCGCGGATCTCGCGCACCGCCTCCATCACCGCACGCGCCACGTTGCGCACCTCTTCCTGCACCGCCCAATCGCGGTCGAGCGTCGCGTGGCTTTCGGCATAGGATTCGTAGTAGCCGATGTAGCGGTCGAGCTGGGCGAAGCTGCCGGCGTCGACGAAGTCCATCCAGGCGAACCAGTCGGCCAGCGAACGGCGCGTGCCTTCGATGCCGGCGACGTCGCCGTGCACCACCAGCCCATAGGCGCGCCCGGCCAGGTGCTTGGGATAGTCCCAGCCCTTCAGCTCGAGTTCCTTGGCCTGCTCGGCCTTCTTGCCGTGGGTGGAGGAGGGATCGGGATTGCCGCCGTCGGCGCACACCAGGCGGTCGATCATCAGCTTGAGCACGGCGGGCGCCTGGTACCAGTAGACCGGGGTGACGATGATGACGCCGTGCGCCAGCACCCAGCGCTCGTAGATCTCGTTCATCCAGTCGCCCACCTGGCGCTCGGCGTGGTTCGGGTAGCAGCTGCAGGGCCAGTGGCACAGCGGCATGGCGGTCGAGACGCAGCCCTTGCAGGGATGGATGTGGCGGTCGTAGTCGGAATTGAGCAGGCTCAGGTCCAGCACGTCGGCCTCGAAACCCTCGGCCAGCAGGACTTCGCGCGCCAGCATGGTCAGGCGCCAGCTCTTGGAGACCTCGCCGGGGCAGGTGCCGTCGTTGCGGGCCGAGCCGTTGATCAGGAGGATGCGGTTGCGCGAGGACGGGTCCTTCTGATGCCGCTCGGCCGCCTGCAGGCGATCGTGGGTCTCTTTCCACTCCACCGAGAGGTCATAGCCGGGGTCGGCGAAGCCGGGCCCGGCTTTCACGGTGCGCGGCGCCTTGCGGCCTTCGTCATAGGCTTCCCAGGCCACCTGTTCGATGGCGTCCAGTTCCTGCGCCAGCTTGTCGTAGGCGGGATCGAAGAAGGCCTGGCGGAAGCGCAGATGGAATTCGTTGCGCCCCAGCTTGGCCGGTGCCTGTCCTTTGCGTACCTCTGTCATGCCGCCTCCGCCTGCGTTTGAATGGCAGAAATTATCGGCCCGGCGCGGCGGCGCTGATGTTCGCGCGCGCACATAGCATGGAGAAATCCCGGACAAAGCAGGGACGAAAAAAAACCGGGCAGAGCCCGGTTTCTCAGGTCGAGCGCTCGCTCGCGCTTCAAGCCTGCTGTTGCAGCAGGAGCACCCAGTACTTGGCCAGGTCGGCGGCGCCGCCCTTGCCGGTGATGCCCTGGAAGGTCTGGATCGCTTCGGCCTTCTTGCCGGCGCGGACCTGTGCCATGCCCAGGCGCAACTTGGCTTCGTCCGGGGACTTCAGGCCACCCTTGGCGATACCCTGCTGGATGAAGCCGATACCCTTGTCGGCCTGGTCCATCGTGGCGTAGGCCCAGCCCAGGTTGACGAGGCCGGCGCCGGTCTTGGCCTTGGCCGCGCTCGCTTCACCAGCGGCGATGGTCTTGGCGTCGTCGGCAGCCTGCTTGGTCGCCTTGGTGCGCATGGCGGTCTGGTTCTTGGCATCGCTGCCCTTGCCCAGCACGCCGGCGGCAAAGCCCGCATCCAGCACGCTCTTGGCTTCGGCCGGGAAGCCGTCGCGCAGGGCGACTTCAGCCAGGTACATGTAGTGCTCCGGCGGCATCTGCTTCACGGCAGCCATTTCCAGGCGCAGCATGGCAGGGCCATAGGTGGCTTCGTCGAAGCCGGCCTTGCGCGCCACGCCGCGGTTCAGCAGGTCGACCCAGAAGTCGTCGGTCGGATAGTACTGGACCAGGTTCTCGAGGGCGAACATGTAGGCTTCGGTGTCCTTGGCCTTGTTGGCTTCCTGGCCCAGCAGGCGCAGGTCGTTCTCGGCCGGCTTCTGGCCCGCCTTCTTGGCTGCCTCGATGTTGGCCATCAGGGTGCCCTTGGCGCCGCCGAAGTTGCCGCTGTTGACCTGGGCCAGCGTCAGCGCGCGCTGCACCTTGGCCGGGTCGCCGCCTTCCTTGGTGTAGCGGTTGTACCACTCGATCGCCTTGGCGTAGTTCTTGGTGTTGAAGTTGGCGTCGCCCAGTGCCTGGTAGTAGGTCAGGGATTCGGCCGGGGTCAGGCGGCCGGATGCCAGGATCGCTTCCATCACCGGCATTGCGCTAGCGTTGTCTTCCGAACCCAGGGCCAGGGACAGCTTCATGCGGTTGATGACGTAGTCTTCGTACGGGGTACGGTTCGGCATGGCTTCCGCCTGGGCGATGCGGTTCTTCACTTCGCCATAGTTCTTGGCGTCGATCAGCGGCTTGATGCCGGCGGGGTCGAGCAACTTGAACATTTCGGGACGGACGGTGTCCTTGGCCGCAGCCTGCGCGGCGGCAGCCGGCGCGTCGCTCTTCTCCTGCGCGTAGGCGCTGGATACCAGTGCCGGGGCGGAGACGCCGATCGCGGCGAGCATCAGGCAGAGGCGGGCAAGACGGAATTGGGCCATGAATAATCCTTCAATCAAGTCGATAATGGTGAGACATGCATACTCGGCAATATAGCGAGAATGCTATCCCGGCAAAATGTGCATTGTCCCATAAAACTGCCTTTTTCAGGCCCGGCAATTGTGCCCTAGCGTGCGCGAGCATGGGGGCGTCGTTACATCACGTTACCTCATTCATTTGGGCAATTGCCGCCCTACATGGCGATGGGCGCGCCGTCGAATCCCGGTACCGGACAGCGGCCCGGCGCCTCGATCTCGCCGGCCAGCCAGGCGACGACGGCATCCACGGCGGGCGCCGCGAAGCCATAGGTCATCAGGGCCGGGGCGGCGAAGTCGAGCGCCTGGTAGGGGTTCCACAGCGCCACGTGCAGGTCGGGCAGCCAGGTGGCGCGCGCATGCGGGCCGTAGCGGCGGCGCGAGGTCGAGGCCAGGATCGTGAAGCGGCTGTCCTGCGGCAGGGCGCTCCAGTCGAAGGATTCGGCGTCAAGAAAGGTGACCAGATCGACCTCGTACAGGCGGCCGAGCGCGGCGGCGATGGCGGCGGCCGGCACGCCCGATTCCGAGACGCCGTCGCTGACCACGTCGGCGCGCGCCACCAGGCGCACCCTGGCGCCGCGTTCCGGACGCCGGGGCTGGCCGAGGGTCGTCAAGCCGGCGCGCCAGGCGCGCGCCATCAGGCCGCGGTCATCCATGTCGGTCATGTAATTCACCGGGCCGGCCGGATGCGCAGCGGCCAGCTTCGACAGGCGCGCCAGGCGTGCTTCGACGTCCGCCAGCGGCAGCACGCCGCTGCGGATCGCTTCCGCGATCGCATGCACGGTTTCCACCTGCGACTCGCGCGAGCCGATCGCCATCACCATGTCGGCGCCGGCCACCAGCGCGTTCACGGCGGCTTCGCCGGCCCCGTAGCGGTGCGCGATCGCGTGCATGTCCATGCCATCGGTGATGATCACGCCATCGAAGCCGAAGCGCTCGCGCAGGATGCCGGTGAGGATGGGGCGCGACATCGTGGCCGGGTTGTGCGGATCGAGCGCCGGGTAGACGATGTGGGCGGTCATCACGGCCGAGGCCGCATTTGCACCGCGCGCGGCGATGCGGAAGGGCGCGAACTCGAAGCGCTCCAGTTCGGCCAGCGGCTTGTCGACCGTCGGCAGGTCGCGGTGCGAGTCGACGTGGGTGTCGCCGTGGCCGGGGAAGTGCTTGACGCAGCAGGCCACGCCTTCGCTTTCGCTGCCTTCCATCCAGGCCATCGCGATGCGGGTCGCGGTGTCGGGATCGGCGCCGAAGGAGCGCTCGGCGATCACCGGGTTGTGCGGGTTGTTGTTCAGGTCCAGCACCGGCGCGAAGTTCCAGTTGAAGCCGAGTGCGCGCACCGCGCGCGCCACCGCGGCGCCGACCTCGCGCGCCAGCTGCGGGTCGTTCGCCGCGCCCAGCGCCATCGCGCTCGGCGGCGCCGGTACCCAGGTCGAGCGCACCACGGCGCCGCCTTCCTGGTCGAGGGCGATCAAGGCTTCCGGGCCCATGGCGTCGCGCAAGGCGCCGGTGAAGCGCGTCAGTTGCGACGCATCCACCATGTTCTGGCGGAACAGGCAGGCGCCGCGCACCTTGTACTGGCGCAGGAAGGCGTCGGTGTCGGCATCGAGTTCGGTGCCGAACAGCCGCACCATGATCAGCTGGCCGGCGAGGTCGAGGTAGTCGTTCATGGGATGTCGCTCAGTTCGTCTTGGTGACCTTGCTCAGGTGGCGCGGCTTGTCCGGATCGAGCCCACGCGCTTCCGACAGGCGGGCCGCCATCATGTAGAAGGCCTGGATCGCCGCGATCGGGTCGAGGTCGGGCGTGGCGGCGGTCGGCAGCAGCAGGTCGCGGCTGGCGACATCCTCGGGGGCGGCGAGCAGCACGCGCGCACCGCGGCCGCGCATCTCCTCGGCCAGGGCCACCAGGCCGGCCTGGGTCGGGCCGCGGGTGGCGAAGATCAGGAGCGGGTAGCCTTCCTCGATCAGCGCCATCGGGCCGTGCTTGATCTCGGCGCCGCTGAAGGCTTCGGCCTGCAGCGCCGAGGTTTCCTTGAATTTCAGGCTCGATTCCAGCGCCACCGGGAAGCTGATGCCGCGGCCAACCACCATGATGTTGCGGGCCGGGGCCAGCACCTCGATTGCCGCCGACCAGTCGGCCTGGGACGCAAGCCGCAGGGCGTCGGGCAGGGCGGCGATGCCGTCCTTCAGTTCCGGGTCGTTCTGCCATTCGGCCACCAGGCGCGCGCCGGCCACCATGCTGGCGATGAAGCTCTTGGTGGCGGCCACGCTCTGTTCCTTGCCGGCGTGCAGGGGCATGGTCCATTCGGCGGCCCTGGCCAGCGGGGAGTCCGCGTCGTTGACCAGCGCCACGGTGGTGGCGCCGCCGTCGCGGAAGTACTGGATGGGCTCGACCACGTCCGGGCTCTGGCCCGACTGCGAGATCGACACCGCCAGGGTGTCGCGCGTCACCAGGGGCGATTTGTAGAGCGTGATCAGGGACATCGGCAGCGAGGTCACCAGGCGGCCCATGCGCGCCATGATCAGGTAGGCCAGGTAGTTCGAGGCGTGGTCGGAGCTGCCGCGTGCCACCGTCACCGCGCTGTGAAAGTTGGTCGAGCGCAGCGCGCGGCCCAGCTCGGCATAGCGGTCGGCGTCCTGCGCCAGCTGCCGGGCCACGCAGTCCCCTGCGGACAAGGCTTCCTGGTACATCAGCGAGGTGGGAACTGGGACGGTCACTGGGCTTCTCCTTCGATATAAACGGCTTTGATGTTGAGGTCGCGGTCGAGCACCACGAAGTCGGCATGGCAACCCGGCGCCAGGCGGCCGCGCTGGGTTTCGCCGAGGTAGTCGGCGGCGTTGGTCGAGACGCGGCGGCTGGCTTCGGCGAGCGGCAGGCCGATGCTCACCAGGTTGCGTAGCGCCTGGTCCATGGTGAGCGTGCTGCCGGCCAGGGTGCCATCAAGCAGGCGCACGCCGCCCATGCACTTGTGGACCACCTGGCGGCCCAGCATGTATTCGCCGTCCGGCATGCCGGCGGCGGCGGTCGAATCCGTCACGCAGAACAGCTTGGGGATGCAGCGCAGCGCGGTCTTGATCGCGCCCGGGTGCACGTGCAGCAGGTCGGGGATGATCTCGGCGTATTCGGCGTGCGCCAGCGCGGCGCCGACCATGCCGGGATCGCGGTGGTGCAGGCCGGGCATGGCGTTGAACAGGTGGGTGAAGCCGGCCGCGCCGTGCTCGAGGGCCTGCACGCCCACTTCATACGAACCGCTGGTGTGGCCGACCTGGACCCGGATGCCGGCATCGGCGATCGCGCGCACCAGTTCCATGTGGCCGTCGATCTCGGGCGCTACCGTGATCAGGCGCATCGGGGCCATGGCGTGGAAGCGCATTACTTCATCGAGGGTGGCTTCGCGCGCATACGGCGGCTGGGCGCCCAGCTTGCCGGAGTTGATGTAGGGACCTTCCAGGTGCACGCCGAGGATGCGCGCCTCGCCCTTGCCGCGCGACTTGCACGCGGCGCCGATGGCGCTCAAGGCGCGGTCGATGTCCTCGACCGGCGCGGTCATGGTGGTGGCCAGCAGGGCGGTGGTGCCGTGCTTCGCATGCAGGGCGGCGATCAGGTGCGGGGCGTCGCCGCCTTCCATCATGTCGCGGCCGGCGCCGCCGTGCACGTGCACGTCGATGAAGCCGGGGAGGATGTAGTCGTCGCCGTTCGCGGACGGGTCGACTTCATGGCCGTCGATGGTGTCGATGCGGACGCCGTGGCGCAGTTCGCCGTGGATCCAGCCGCTCGGTGTGAGGATGTTGCCTCTCATTGTGCTGCTCCTTGTTGTTCCAGGTGGCGTTCGATCATGCGCAGAGCGCCGGCGGCCGAGTCGCCTTGCGCCGGCACGCAGCGCGCCAGGGTATCAGGCGGCAGCCAGGGGCGCAGGGCTTCGCCCAGGCCGCCGCACAGGGCCAGCGGCAGGGTGTGCGAACGGTCGAGCGCATCGGCGATGCTGGCGACTTCGCGGCCCGCGTGTTCCAGGATGGCGCACGCCACCGGATCGCTCTCGCCGTGCGCGACCACGAAGCGCGCCAGGCCGGCATAGGCGGTCTGGTTGGCGCGACCGAGCCAGACCTGCACCGCGTCGCGCGAACCGCCGCAGAAATCGATGAGCTCGCGCGCAAAGGCGCGGCCTTCGACGCGGCCGTCGAGCACCTGTTCGATGTGGTTCAGTGCGCGCAGGCCCATCCAGGCGCCGCTTGCCTCGTCCCCGGCCGGGAAGCCCCAGCCGCCGACTTCGACCTTGCTGCCGTCGGCCAGCATGGCTTCGCCGACGCTGCCGGTGCCGATCGCGACGATCGCGCCGGGGCGGCCGCCGTGGGCGCCCATCAGGGTGGTGAAGCCGTCGGTGTCGAGGGCCAGCAGGGCGTAGCCCGGATTGGCGGCGATGAACTGGGCCGCCCATTCCTTGTTGTGCACCCCGGCCAGGCCGAGGCCGATGGCGCAGGAGGGCATGGGGATGTGCTGGACGTCGATGGCGGCGAAGGCCTGGGCGACGACGCCCTGGATGGTGGTCCAGGCATTGTCGATGCCGCGCGACAGGGCCGAGGGGCCGCCGGTCGCCTGCGCGATTTCCGTGAGGCCGGCGCTGGTGCGACGGGCCAGGCGCACGCGGGTGCCGGTGCCGCCGCCGTCGACGCCGATGAGATAGTCGATCATGGTATGGAAGGTTCTGCCGGAGAGTCAGCGCACTATAGGCAGGCGCTACAGCGATGTCAACAGGTATTTAACTGGTATGCAAATTTGCTCTGCAGATATGACTCCATCACCGTAGGTTATTTGCATAAGTCATTGATTCTGAAAATATTTTTATTGGTACGGGAACTGGTATTGTCGAGCGCGAGAAATCGGCTGGTATGCTTGACGGAAGAGGAGCTGGCGCCGCCAGGGCGGCGGGCGCCGAAAAGGAATGTTTATTCGGCGCGGCGGCTGCCGCTGCGGTCGACCAGCAGCTGGCCGCGGCCCGCGTTCCCGCGTTCGGCGCGGCGCTCGTCCTGGCCGGTGAGGTTCACCCTCGCATGGGCAGGGCCGGTGACGGCGATGTCGGCGCGCGCTGCAGTTAGCTCGCGGCCGTCGAGGCTGCCCGAACCGCTGAGCCGGGCCTTGACCAGCTCGACCTTGCCCTTGAGGTGGGCGGCGCCCGGGCCGGTCATCTTCAGCAGCAGGCGCTTGCCGTCCAGGTTCGCGTCCAGGCCGCCCGAACCGTGCAGCTCGGCGTCCAGGGTATCGGACACGCGGGCCAGTTCGATGCCGCCGGGACCGCGCGCCTTCACGGTCGCGCGTTTCACATCGAGTTCGCCGGCTTCCAGGTCGCCCGAGCCGCTCACTTCGGCGCTGAGTTCGCCGATGCTGCCGCTCAGCGTGGCGCTGCCGGGTCCGCCGAGGCGGATGACCGCGCTGGCCGCCTGCAGGCCGCTGGCCCGCAGGTCGCCCGAGCCGCTCACTTCGGCGTCGAAGCGGCGGATGTCGCCGGCCACGCAGGCGCTGCCCGGGCCGCGCTGGACGGTGGAGGCCGCGCCGGTCGCCAGCGAGCAGGCCTCGAAGTCGCCCGAGCCGCTGACCTCCGCACGCAGCTCGCGCGCGCTGCCCGACAGTTTCATGCCGCCCGGGCCGCGCATGCGCGCATCCAGGCGCGCCAGGCGCAGCTCGTCCGCCTCCAGGTCGCCGGACCCGCTCACGCTTGCCGTCAGCAGGTTGTCGACGCCGGACAGGCGCACGTCGCCCGGCCCCGACATGTCGAGGTCGACGTTGGCTGCCTTGAGCCGGTGCAGGTCGAGGTCGCCGCTGCCGCTGGCGCGCACCGTCAGCTCGCGCACCGCGCCCGCCGCCTGCAGGTCGCCGGGGCCGTCTACCTTGAGGCTGAAGCGCTCGCCCGCCAGCTGGGCCAGCTCGACGTCGCCGCTGCCGGACATCGCCAGGCTCTTGAGCTGGCTGGCCGTGATGTGGATGACGACCGGCGCGCGCCGCTTGCCCCAGCTGAAGTGGAAACCGTTGCGCTCGACCGGCCGCACCACCAGGGTGTCGCCACGCACGAAGGTCTCGATCCCCTCGAGCTGCTTGGGCTCGCCCGACAGCGTGAGCGCCTGGCGGCCCTGGGCGCGCACCACGACTTCGTAGGGTCCCGCGAGTTCGATCGCGCTGAAGGGCGCCACGGTGCGCTGCAGCGTCACCGGCGCCGCCGGCGCTTCGGCCCGGCTGGCCTGGGTGGCGAGGAAGCCGGCGGCGATAGCGGCGGCGAGGAGGGCGGGCTTGAGGACGGTGGTCATGTTCTTGTCGTCGGTGGCGGCATTCGGGAGCCTGAACGATAAGGCAAGGCGTCCCGGCTTGCCCCGGCAAAACGACGAAGCTGCGAAAACGGGGAACAGAGTGCAATTCCTGCGGATGAGCGGCATGGTGGCCTCTGGATTCCGAGCGGAACCCTGTTGGCATGGGGCGGGATTTTGGCATAGCCTGTCCGTCCCGCTTTTGACACGTAGTGATGTTAGCTGATGAGTTACCTCGCCCATGCGCAGGCAATGGCCGATCCCGACGCGCTGGCCTCGCGGCCCGCCTGCGCGCCGGATCATGCCGCCGAGAACCGGGCCCTGGCTGAGCTCGCGCAGGAACTGGCGCGCCATCCGGAAGCGGTGCCGGGCAGGGTGGAAGACCTGCTGCGTGCGCTGTGCCGCTGCGGCGCCGCCGGCACCGGCCTCCCGGACCAGCACCACGGCGGCGTCGACTGGCGCACGGCGGGCAGCGAGCCGGTGCTGCTGCGCGATCCGGCGCGCCTGTTCCCTTCGCTGCGCACGGCCGGACCGGCGCCGGCCGAGATGCTGCTGCTGCCATGGGCCGTCGACGGCGGACCGGCCGGCATGCTCTGGGTGGCCGATCCGGAACGCCGTTTCGACCTGGAGGATGCACGCCTGTTGCGCAGCCTGTCCGGCTTCGCCGCGGCGGCCCTGCGCCTTGCCGGCGAGACGGCAAGGCGCACCGCAGCCGAGCGCGAGCTGCATGCAAGCCATGCGATCCTGGACGCGGCCATACACACCGAAGCGGTAGGCCTGGCGTTCTACACACTCGACGGCAGCATCATCGACTGCAACGAGGCGCTCGAACGGATGAGCGGCTACAGCCGCGACGAGCTGCGCGGCACGGTCCCCTGGACCGAGCTGGGCACGCCGGAGTTTGCCGAGGCGACGCAGCGCGCGCTGGCCGAGCTGCGCGAGGGCGGACGCACCGCGCCCTACATGAAGCAGATGGTGCGCAAGGACGGCCGCCGAGTCGCTGGCCCTGCTGCTGCAGTCGGCCGGCGCCGAGGTGCACACCGCGAACGATGGCCCGGCCGGGCTGGCGGGGGCGCGCCGCTTCCTGCCGCATGCGGTCCTGCTCGACCTGGGCATGCCGGGCATGGACGGCTTCGAGGTGGCGCGGCACCTGCGCGCCGAGCCGGGACTGGCCGGGCTGGTGCTGGTCGCGCTGACCGGCTGGGGGCAGGAAGAGGACCGGAAACGGACCCGCGGCAGCGGCTTCGACCATCACCTGACCAAGCCGGTGGACGTGGACCGGCTGATGGACATCCTCGGAAAGATCAGCCCGGTCGCAGTCAAAGCGCCATAGGGTTGCGGGCGCGTCCCGATGTGGCTCGACCGCAACAGCGTGGCTGTCTGCGCGGGCGCAAGAGCGCACCTTGACGCCTGTCGTGCCTGCCGCGTGGCCGGGCCGGGGCCTGCGGTGTCATAATGCAGGCCATGGAAGGAGAACTCCCGTGATTCGCTATATGGGCACCCGCAAGAACGCCGAAGGGGCCGCCGTGTATGTGTTCCTCGTCAACGGCATGCAGAAGGAAGTGCGCGAGCACGCCCTCAAGCAGCATCCCGGCTGCTATGACGCGTTGCCGGCTGCGGTCAAGGCCCAGATCGCGGCCAACCGCGCCTGGCTGTCCAAGCTCTGAGTGGCCGTGCGACTTTTCCCATCGGCACTCGCTGCCGCGCTGCTGGGCGCGCTTTTGGCTGGACCCGTGGCCGCGCAGGCCATGCCCTCGACCTTCAGCCAGGTCGTCGGCAATGCGCTGCTGTGCCGCAGCCACCTCGACAACCGTTATTTCTACGACTACCTGAGCACGTCCTTCGGCCCGGCCTACAAGCGCGAGGGCGGGGCGTACTGGTTCAGGGTCGAGGCCACGCTGTGGGGCGCCGAGGTCAAGGAAGTCATGGTCAGCGACGACAGCAGCGACCTGGTCTTCATCGCCGCCCTGACCGAGAGCACGCCGGAGGAGCTGGAAGGGGCGATCCGCGCCGGCGCCGGCATCGCCTACCGGCCGCTCGACGCCTCGCCCTATCCTTTGCGCGTGTCCAACCCGGGCAGCACGATCGCTTACATGAATGACAAAAGCAAGATATATTGCAAGAAGTTCAAATCGCTGCCGGTCCGCTAGGACACCAACCGGACCCGCATGATCGCCGATGTATAACCACTACTTCCACCTGAAGGGCGCACCGTTCTCGATCGCCCCCGATCCGCGCTACCTGTTCATGAGCGAGCGCCACCGCGAAGCGCTCGCGCACCTGCTGTATGGCATCGGCAGCGGCGGCGGCTTCGTCCTGCTGACCGGCGAGATCGGCGCCGGCAAGACCACGGTGTGCCGCTGCTTCATCGAGCAGATTCCCGAGAACTGCCGGCTGGCCTACATCTTCAATCCGCGCCTGAGCGTCGAGGAATTGCTGCTGAGCGTATGCGACGAATTCCGCATCGAACTGCCGCCGGCCGGTACGCCGATCGGACTGAAAGGCTATGTCGATGCGATCAACCGCTACCTGCTGGAATCCCACGCCCAAGGGCTGAACAATGTGCTCGTCATCGACGAAGCCCAGAACCTGTCGGCCGAGGTGCTGGAGCAGCTGCGCCTGCTGACCAACCTCGAGACCAGCGAACGCAAGCTGCTGCAGATCATCCTGATCGGCCAGCCCGAGCTGCGCAGCATGCTGGCCCGTCCCGAGCTGGAGCAGCTGGCGCAGCGCGTGATCGCGCGCTACCACCTGGGACCGCTGTCCGAGGCGGAAACCGGCGCCTATGTCGCGCACCGGCTGGCGGTGGCCGGCGCCGGCGGATCGCCGTTCCCGCCCGCGCTCACGCCCCAGATCCACGCACTGACGCATGGGGTGCCGCGCCGCATCAACCTGCTGTGCGACCGCGCGCTGCTCGGCGCCTACGTCGAGAACAGTCCGCAGGTGACGCGCCAGATCCTGAAAAAAGCGGCTGCCGAGGTCTTTGCCGGCGAGCCGGCCGCAGCGCGCCGCCTGCGCATGCCCTTGATTGCCGGCGGCGTGCTGGCAGCGGCCGCCGTCAGTGCGGCGGCCTGGCAGGCCATGCCCGCGCGCAAGGCCGCGTCCGCGCCGCCTGCGCAGGCCGCGGCGCCCGCCAAGGCGGTGCCGGTGGCGCCGTCGAGCGTGCCGCCGGTGCAGGCAGATGAAAGCAATGCGCTGCGCGAGCTGGCGGCGCTGTGGGGGCAGCCGCTGGCAGGCGACAAGCCTTGCGAGGCGGCGCTCAAGGCCGACCTGCGCTGCCACCAGGGGCGCGGCGGCCTGTACGAACTGCGTATGCTCGACCGCCCGGCCGTCGTCACCCTGCATGACGGCCCGCGCACCGGCTACGCCGTGCTGTCCGCGCTGGACGGCAACAGCGTGACCCTGAGCGCCGGCGCGCGCCGCGAGAAGATCGACCTGGCCACCTTCGTGGCCCGCTTCGGCGGCGAGTTCACGACCTTCTGGCGCATGCCGCGCGCCTTCCGCGAGGAACTGGCCGAGGGCGCGCGCGGGCCGGACGTCGACTGGCTGGCCGGGCGCCTGGCAGGGTTGAACGGGGCCCAGGCGCCGCAGCCGGGCAGTGTGCTGGACGCCGGCATGCGCAAGCGGCTGCAGCATTTCCAGGCCGCGCAGCACCTGAAGGCGGACGGCCTGGCCGGTCCGCGCACCTACATGCGCCTGAACCAGCTCTCCGGCGTGCCCGAGCCGCGCCTGCTGGCCCAAGGCAGGCCGTCCAAGACCGCAAAATAAGCCATGTCCTACATCCTCGAAGCCCTCAAGAAGGCACAGGCGGAGCGCCAGCTCGGCAACGCGCCGACCATCCACGCGCCGCCGCCCAGCTACGCGAGCGCGGACACACGCAGCAGCCGCAAGCCGGTCATCATCGGCATCGCCGCCGGCGCCCTCGTCGTGGCGCTCGGCGCGCTGTTCCTGCTGCGCCAGCCGGCGCCCGCGCCGGCGGTGCAGGTGGCGAGCGCTCCGGTATCGGCGCCGGTCGCCGCTCCCGTTGCCGTGCCTGCGGCGCCGGTAGTCGCCGCATTGCCGGCGGCGCCCGAGCCGGCGGCCCCGGCCAAGCCGGAAGCACCCGTCAAGCCGAAGGCGCCGCCGGTGTCTGCGAAGCCTCCGGCGCCCGCGCCGAAGCCGGCGCCGCGCGCCGAGCCGGTCGAGGCCCTGCCGGAACCGGCGCGCCCGGTCCTGGTGGCCGCCGCGCCGGCCGCACCCTCCGCCGAGGACCATATCGGCCCGCTGCAGTCGCTGCCGGAATCGGTGCAGCGCGAAATCCCGAAAGTCAGCTTCGGCGGCTATATCTACTCGCCGAACCCGGCCGAGCGCCTGCTGCTGGTCGACAAGATGCTGCGCCGCGAGGGCGAGGAAGTCGCGCCCGGACTGGTGCTGGAACGCCTGCTGCCGAAGGCGGCGATCATGAATTACCGGGGCTCCCGCTATCGTGTCGCCTATTGACGTGGGACCGGTGCTGGGCGTGGTCGGCTGGTCCGGCAGCGGCAAGACATCGCTGCTGGAGGCGCTGATCGGCCGCCTGGCGGGGCGGGGACTGCGGGTCAACGTGGTCAAGCACAGCCACCACGACGTCGAGCTGGAGCCGCCGCGCAAGGACAGCGCGCGCCTGCGCATGGCGGGAGCGGCCGAGGTGATGCTGGCGTCTCCCTACCGCGTCGCCATCCTGCGCGAACTGCGCGGGGCCGACGAGCCGCCGCTGGCGGAACACCTGGCGCGGCTGGCGCCGGCCGACCTGACCCTGGTGGAAGGCTACAAGTGGGAGCGCATGCCCAAGCTGGAAGTGTTCCGCCCGAGCCTGGGCCGGCCGGCCCTGTATCCGGAGGATCCCGACATCCTGGCCGTGGCCTCGGACGCGCCGCCGCCGGGCGGAGAGGGTGGGCCGGCCTGGCTGGACCTGAATGATCCGGATGGAGTGCTGGCCTGGCTGCAGAAATGGATGCGCTGAAGGCCTAAAGTTCTTCCACGGGCTGCCGTAAATGGTGGATACGCCTTAATGGGAGAATGACATGGATGTGTCCAGCATCGCCAAGCTGTCCACCAGCATCGCCGAAACCGGCCAGCGCCAGGAAGTGAGCCTCGCCGTCTTCAAGAAGGCCCAGCAGATCCAGGAAGCGACCGCGACCCAGCTGCTCGCAGCGCTGCCGGCGGTGCAGTCGGCGAACCTGCCGCCGCATCTGGGGAACAAGATCAATACGACGGCGTAACTTGCTTCTTTACCCGCTATCCAGGAGTACCGCATGACCAACCGCCACGCCCTGATCGCCGCCGCCCTTGCCGGCGTCTGCGCCCACGCCGCCGCCCAGGACCAGATGGGCGTGCCGAAGGCCGACCAGGAAGCCTGCTACGGCGTCGCCAAGGCCGGCCAGAACGACTGCGGCACCGCCACCCACGGCTGCGCCGGTGTCGCCAAGGTCGACAATGACGCGAACGAGTGGAAGTTCGTCGCCAAGGGCACCTGCACGCAGCTCGGCGGCTCGCTCGAAGCCGGCAAGGCCAAGCAGGACAAGACCGAGCCGGCCAAGGCCGACGTCCAGAAGTAATCATGTCCGCCCCCGCTGCGGCCCCGGGCGGAGGCACTGCGGCCGGCGTGGGCCTGCGCACGCCGCATTACCGCGCCTTCCTCGACAGGCGCCCGCCGGTCGGCTTCCTCGAAGTCCATAGCGAGAACTACCTTGCCCGTGCTGGCTGGGACTGGCACGTGCTGAGCGAGCTGCGGCGCGACTATCCCGTCAGCCTGCACGGCGTCGGGCTCGGGCTCGGCTCGGCGCGCGGATTTTCCGATGCCCACCTGGAGCGCCTGCGTGGGCTGGTCGAGGCGGTCGATCCCTTCCTCGTCTCCGAACACCTGAGCTGGGGTGCGCTGGCCGACCGCCAGCTCAACGACCTGCTGCCATTGACCCTCGATAGCGCCGCCCTGGCGCTGCTGTGCCAGCGGGTCGATCGGGTGCAGGAACGCCTGGGCCGCCGCCTGCTGGTCGAGAACGTCTCGACCTATGTGCGCTTTCGCGCCGACACCATGAGCGAAGCCGAGTTCCTGGCCGCACTGGCGCGCCGCACCGGCTGCGGCATCCTGCTCGACGTGAACAACCTGTATGTCAACCAGCGCAACCACGGCGAAGACGCGCGCGCCGCCATCGCCGCGCTCCCCGTGGGTAGCGTCGGCGAAATCCACCTGGCCGGCCACCTGGAGACGCCGCTGGCCCTGGTCGACCACCACGGCGCCGCCGTGGCCGAACCGGTCTGGGACCTGTACCGCGCCGCGCTGGCGCGTTTCGGCCGGGTGCCGACCCTGGTGGAATGGGATGCCGAGCTGCCGCCGATCGGCATCCTGCTGGCGGAGGCGGCCAGGGCCGATGCGATCGCCCAGGACTACCCCGAGCCGGCCGCCCTTGCCCCGGTAATCCGGCCACCGGCGCCGCCGGCACCAAGGGGCGAGGCGCTCGCCACGCTCCAGCAGCGCTTTGGGGCGGCGCTGTTCGACCGCAGCCACGAAGCCGCCTTGCGGCCCTTCCTCAGCGAGGGCGGGGTGGAGCGGCTGGCGCTCTACCGCGGCAACCTGAGCGCCGGCTGGGAGCGCGCCCTGGGCGAGGCCTACCCGGTCCTGCGCCAGCTGGTGGGCGAGGAATTCTTCGCCGGCCTGGCGCGTGCCTACGGCAAGGCCGCGCCGTCGCAAGCCCCGGACCTGGCGAACTTCGGCGCGCGTTTCGCGGACTTCCTTGCCGGATTCGCGCCGACCGCGCCTTATCCCTACCTGCCCGACGTGGCGCGGCTCGAGTGGGCCGTCCACCGCGCCTATCTGGCGCCGGACGTGGCGCCGCTCGGCCTGGCCGCCCTGACTGCGATGTCGCCGCAGGCCCTGGACGGCGCCCGTTTCACCCTGCATCCATCGGTGAGCCTGCTGCGCAGCCAATGGGCCATCGCCGCGCTCTGGCAGGCGCACCAGCCGGGCGGTCCGCCATTGCCGGCGCACGCCGACGCGCCTTGCACGGTATTGGTGCTGCGGCGCGGCTGGCGGGTGGAGGTGGTGGAGGAAAGCGCAGCGGGAGTCGCGGCCCTGGTTCGGCTGGCGGCGGGCGCCAGCCTGGGTGCGGCGCTCGACGCCGCGCTGGCCGCCGTCGCGGCCGGTGAGGAGGCGCCGGACATCGGCGCCATGCTGCAGGGCTGGTTCAGTCTCGGCGTGGTGGCCGCGATTGCGGCAAACGACGCCGGCCAGAGCCGTCCGTAGGGTTCAGTGGAAGGCGCGCAGGATGCGCTGCTCGCCGGTACGGTCGCTGTAACGCTCATTGGCGGCGCGGGTGGCGGCCATCATGCGCTCGAGCTGGGCATCTTCGAAACGCGCCAGTTCCTCGTTGGCCGCTTCCAGCGCCAGCGCCAGCTTGGCGCGTGCGTTCTGGTACAGCGTACTGGTGTAGTGGTCGGTATTTTTCAGCAGCTCTTCCGCATTCTCGATGACGAGACGCAGGTCTCCGATGAGCTGCTCCTGGGACTGGGCGCGGTTCGGGGTTTCCATGGCTTCACCTGTGGCCGGTTATATAAGGCAATCCTGATGACTTAAAATATAAACAAGGAAGCCCCGCTCTGTTTGTTAGGGCGCAAACATAAGCCCGCTGTTTTCCGCCACCTTTCCGAAGCGTTTTTAGGTGATTTATTGCACCTGGATCTGCACGTCGCCCACGGTCACGGTCTGGCCGGCGCGGATCTTCGCGGTCTTGCGCAGTTCCTGCTTGCCGTCGACCGACACCGCGCCGCTGGCGACCATGTTCTTGCCGGCGCCGCCGCTGTCGACCAGGCCGACCAGCTTCATCAGCTGATTCAGCTCGACGAACTCGGCTGTCAAATCGAAATCTATTTTTTGCATGCTGTCCTCGGGAATTGAAAAGGGCACCTGCAGGTGCCCCGAAAAAGTTTACTCGACCGTATCCGGCCGGGTCATGTCGATCGGCACGATCCACTCGTCGAACTGCTGCTCGGTGACGAAGCCGGACTGCAGCGCGGCCTGGCGCAGGGTCAGGCCGTCGTGCGACGCGGTCTTGGCGATCTGTGCGGCGCGATCATACCCGATGTGCGGGGCCAGTGCGGTCACCAGCATCAGCGATTTTTCCATCAGCTCGGCGATGCGGGCGTGGTTGGGCTCGATGCCCTGGGCGCAGTGCTCGTCGAAGGAGCGCATGCCGTCGGCCAGCAGACGGGCGCTTTGCAGGAAGTTATGGGCGATCATGGGCTTGAACACGTTCAGCTCGAAGTTGCCCTGCGAGCCGCCGACCGTGATCGCGACGTCGTTGCCGAACACCTGGCAGCACAGCATGGTAAGCGCCTCGCACTGGGTCGGATTCACCTTGCCCGGCATGATCGAGCTGCCCGGTTCATTCTCGGGAATCGTGATCTCGCCCAGGCCCGAGCGCGGGCCCGAGGCCATCCAGCGCACGTCGTTGGCGATCTTCATCAGGGCCGCGGCCAGGGTCTTGAAGGCGCCGTGGCTCGAGACCATGGCTTCGTGGCCGGCCAGCGCCATGAACTTGTTGGGCGCGCTCTTGAAGGACAGGCCCGTGCGCGAGCTGAGCTCGGCCGCGATGCGCGGGGCGAAATCCGGATGCGCGTTCAGGCCGGTGCCGACCGCCGTGCCGCCGGCCGCTAGCGCCAAGAGGCCGGGCAGGGTGGCGCGGATCGCGCTTTCCGCGAATTCCAGCTGGGCGACGTAGCCCGAGAATTCCTGGCCGAGGGTGAGCGGGGTGGCGTCCTGCAGGTGAGTGCGGCCGATCTTGACGATGCTCTCGAAGTCGCGCGACTTGCGCAGCAGCGTGCCGCGCAGCTGGCCCAGTGCCGGCAGCAGGTTCTGGGCGACGGCAATGGCCGCCGCCACGTGCATGGCGGTGGGGAAGATGTCGTTCGAGGACTGGCCCATGTTGACGTGGTCGTTCGGGTGCAGCAGGCGCTTCTCGCCGCGCTCGCCGCCCATCAGCTCGGAACCGCGGTTGGCCAGCACCTCGTTCATGTTCATGTTGCTCTGGGTGCCGGAGCCGGTCTGCCAGACCGCCAGCGGGAATTCCTGCGGGTGGCGTCCTTCGAGGACCTCGTCGGCGGCGCGGATGATGGCCTCGGCCTTGTCGGCCGGGAGCTTGCCGAGCGAGCGGTTCACCGCGGCGGCGGCGCGCTTGACCTGGGCCAGGGCGGCGACCAGTTCCGGTGCTAATCTCTCGGTCGAGATGTGGAAATGGTGGAGCGAACGCTGGGTCTGGGCGCCCCAGAGGCGGTCCGCGGGGACCTCGATCGGGCCGAAACTGTCCTTCTCAATCCTGTTTTCCATGGCTGTCCTGTGGGTGAAGGGTTGTGATTAAAGAGTTTAGCCGATTGTCCGTTAACTACGCTCAGGCTCTACTACTTCCATCCTATGGCTTGCCGCCTTCCACTGATATTGACTTGCGCGCTGCTGGCCGGCGCTGCC
Source organism: Massilia sp. BHUDP2 (assembly GCF_046236355.1). Taxonomy (NCBI): domain Bacteria; kingdom Pseudomonadati; phylum Pseudomonadota; class Betaproteobacteria; order Burkholderiales; family Oxalobacteraceae; genus Massilia; species Massilia sp. BHUDP2. Next base: position 1,268,502 of record NZ_JBJUVW010000002.1, on the reverse strand, counting down.
CAGGCGGCCGAGCTCGGCGAACCGCGGGTGAGCTCCTTCCTCGGCCAGCCGCTGGTGGCCGACATCGAGCTCACCATGCTGGAAGACGCCGCCAACCCGGTCCAGGTGCGCCTGGCGCATCCGGACGTCTACCGCGGCGCCAATATCGGCCTGCCGGCGGTGCTGTCCACGCTCCGGATCTCGGTGATGCGGCGCGACGGGCGCCAGTTCCTGCATCTCACCTCGCTCGGCAAGGTGGAATCGGAACACCTGCACCTGTACCTGGAGCTGGCCGACGGCGCACAGCGCAGCGTGCGGCTGGCAACCCTGTGGCTCTCGCCGGATCCGAATCCGGCGCCGCCTCCGGTTCCGGTGGTGGCGCCTCCCATCCCTGCCAAAGCGGCGCAGCCCGCGCCGCCGCTGGAGGCGGTGCCGAAGCCCGCTCCGGCCAGGCCAAAGCCCGCGCCCATCAAGCCGAAGCCGGTCGTCGTGCCGCCGGAGCCGGCCAGGCCGGCGCGCTTGACGCCTGAACCGGCCCCGGCGGGCGGCGCCTGCGCCCCGCAGCCCAGGGCACAGGTGGACGCCTGCGTCGTGCTGGGGGCGAAGAATGCGATGTTGCGCGATCAGCTGGGCCAGCTCGAGGACAAGGTGAAGCTGCTGCAGGTGGCGGCGGGCGCCGCGCCGGCTTCAAGCCTGCAAACGCCGGTGGCGCCGCAGCAGCAGGTGCACCGGCTGAAGAAGAAAAAGCCGGAGCCGCCGGCGGAAGAGGGCTCGCCCTGGCTGCTGGCGGGCGCCGGCGTGCTGGCGCTGCTGGCGGGGCTGGTGTTTGTCCTGCGCGCCAGACGGGCGGCAGGGCGCGCGGAAGGGCCGCGCGTCGGCCTGGGCGCGCGCATCAAGGCGCGGCTGGGACGCAAGCCCCTGCCTGCCTCGACGCGCGAACCGATCCTGGACGAAGCCGCGCACAACTCGTCTACACAAGCTTAAAATTTTTGCTATACTCATTCCGTGGTCGAGAGATCACGAACGGCACAGCGGCCTGGCGCAGCCACCACCGATAGCGTGGCGCGGAAAGCAGGCAGACGTTGAAGAAACGCCTGTGTCCGGAAGCGGTTCGCGTGTCAACTGAGGCAGCGAACGCCGGATGCAACCGGCAAGAGGCGACGCCAGGAGATACCTGGTGATCGCTCTCCCCGATTCCGTGGCCGAGCCTTCTGTTCGGGCACATCTCAAAGCGCCTGCGGGCGCTTTTGTCTCTTCAGGACGTCCATTCGAGGTTCATGCGTTTTGCATGGTGGGCCCTTGGGCTACAATCCCACCTGCGGCACAGACCCTGGCGGACTATGAAGAACTGGATCAATCGTTTACTGAGCGGCGCGGAACCCCAGGCGGCCACGCCCGAGGAACCGGGCGGCGGCACGGACCATGTCGCGACCGACGCCCTGTATTACCTCTGGCTGGCTGGCCCGGCAAGGTTCGACGCGCCGCCCGAGACCGAGCGCCTGATCCTGGAGCAGGTGCGCACGCTGGCGCAGAACCCGGCCATCGCGGCCGAGCTGGTGCCGCGGGTCCCGGAACTGATCCCCAAGCTGCTGCGCAGCCTGCGCGACGAGAGCGTCAGCACGGGCGAGCTGGCCGCCCAGGTGGCCGAAGACGTGGTGCTGGTGGCCGAAGTGCTGCGCGAGGCCAACAGCGCCTACTACCGTCCCGTCACCCCGATCAAGACCCTGGACGCCGCCATCATGCTGCTCGGGCAGAACGGCTTGCGCATGCTGCTGGCGCGGGTCGCCTTCCGGCCCCTCATCAGGCTGCACGAGGCGGGCTTTGCCCGCCGTGCGGCGCCGCTGGTATGGAACCATTCCGAAAAATGCGCGGTGGCGGCGAGCCTGATGGCTTCGGCGGTGGCGGCCGACATCTTCGAATCCTGCCTGGCGGGGCTGATGCAGGACGTCGGGCTGATCGTCGCGTTCCGCCTTAGCGACCGCATCTGCCAGAACGGCAAGGTGCCGGCATCAAGCGCGTTCGGGGTGGAACTGCTGGCGCGCAGCCGGCAGCTGTCGGCGGTCATCGCCAGGCATTGGGATTTCCCGGATACGGTGGCCGAGGCAATCGCCCGGGCCGGCGAAGCGGATGGCCCGAACCTGGCGCAGGCGCTGGCGCAGGGGGATCACATCGCCAAGCTGCGGCTCTTGATCGATGCCGGGAAGCTGGCCGAGGACGATGCGCTCGTCACGGAGGGGCTCAACAGTTACCAGCGCCGCTGCCTGGGCAAGCTGAGCAAGCTGGAATCGTAGCCAAAAAACAAAAGGCACCCGCAGGTGCCTTCGATCGTCAATTCGTGCTGTTCAGTGCGCGCACATCGCGCGGTCCAGCTGCCCCATCCAGGGTTCGGTCACGTCGCGAATCGCGCGGTCGTTGGCCATCAGCTGCTTGAGCAGGTCGATCTTGCGCTGGCGCTTGGCGCCTTCCAGTGCCGGCACGCCGCCGATCGCGGCCCCAGCGGCCACCGCCGCCTGCACGTTCAGCTTGTCGAAACCGGTCCAGTCGCCAGCCTCGGCGGCGCCCTTCATCTGGCTGCTGAGGCCAGCGAGGTTTTCATACATCGAGAGGACGTCGTTCGAGGTCATGTTGGCACCAAGGCAATGAACGCCGGCCGGATTGCCGGGTATCTAAGGCATTTACGGATCGGCTTTCGGGAACTTTAGGGTAATTCGAAAGAAATTTCGGATTTTTTTCGAATGCCTCCGCCATTCCCCGGTTTTAGCAGTCTGGCCCCGTTTTTTGCAGTCTGTCGCAATCCGGGCGCAGGCGGCGCCCGGCTTTCCTACAGTGCGTGCTGGGTTCTTGCGCCAGCGCGCGCAGGAACCGTCAAATAAAAACAGATTCGAGAGAGAGACTTATGAGAGACATGCCAGTCGCCCGGGCTCGCAAAGCCACGGCCGCGCTTGCGTTGGCCCTGGGTGCCGCCACGGCGCAGGCCGAGGCGCCGTTTTCTTTCGCGGCAACGCCGGGCAAGCTGCCGAAGGACGTGGTGCCGCTGCAGTACGACGCCCACATCGTGCCGGACGTCGCCGCCAACAGCTTCCGCGGCACCCAGACGGTCGAGATCGACGTCCTGAAGCCGACCTCGACCATCATGCTGAACGCCGACAACATGCAGATCGATTCGGCCAGCCTGACGGGCAAGCACATCGGCACATTGAAACTCGACCCCATCCTCGACAAGAAGCAGCAGACCCTGCGCTTCGAGCTGTCCCAGCCGCTGGTGCCGGGCAAGTACGCGCTGGCGCTGGCCTTCCGCGGCCAGATCAACCGCGAAGGGCGCGGCCTGTTCTACGTGAACTACAAGGCGGGCGGCCAGGACAAGAAGCTGATCGCCACCACCATGGCGCCGACCGACGCCCGGCGCATGCTCCCGACCTGGGACGAGCCGGCCTTCCGCGCCCGCTTCAAGCTCACCGTCGACGTGCCGGGCAACTTCAAGGCCTACTCCACCACCCCGATCGACAAGCGCGAAGACCTCGGCGGCGGGATGCAGCGCATCAGCTTCGGCAACACCCCGAAGATGCCGAGCTACCTGGTGGTGCTGGTGGCCGGCGAGCTCGAGCGCTTATCAAGCAAGCAGGATGGCGTCGACATCGGCATCGTGACGACCGAAGGCAAGCTCGGCTCGGCCACCTTCGCCCTGGGGGCCACGCGCGACCTGCTGCGCTACTTCAACAACTACTTCGGCATCCCGTACCCGCTGCCCAAGCTGGACCAGATCGCGATCCCGGGCGGTTTCAACGGCGCCATGGAAAACTGGGGTGCGGTCGTCTACAACGAGCCGACCCTGCTGTACGACCCGAAGAGAAGCCCCGAGAAGGTCAAGAAGTTCACCTTCAACATCAATGCCCACGAGCTGGCGCACCAGTGGTTCGGCAACCTGGTGACGATGGCCTGGTGGGACAATCTGTGGCTCAACGAAGGCTTCGCCTCGTGGATGGCGACCAAGGCCACCCACCACTTCCATCCCGAATGGCGCCCCTACCTGGAAGGCATGGCCGAGCGCGAATACGTGATGAACCTGGACGCGCGCAAGACCACGCACCCGATCCAGACCCCGATCGAGACCGAGGAGCAGGCCGCGGCGGCTTTTGATGCCATCACCTACCTGAAGGGCGAGGCTTTCCTGCGCATGCTGGAAGCCTACCTGGGCGAATCGGCCTTCCGCAAGGGCATGCGCGCCTACATGGCGAAGCACCAGTATTCGAATACGACATCGAGCGACTTGTGGGCCGCGCTGGAAAAGGCCTCCGGCAAGCCGGTCGGGAAGCTGGCCTCGGACTGGACCCTGCAGCCGGGCTTCCCCTTGATCCGGGTCGAGCAGGCCTGCGAGGAGGGCAGGCGCAAGGTGACGCTGTCGCAGGAACAGTACCGCCTCGACGAGCCGCCCCGTGAAAAACGCCTGTGGAACGTGCCCTTGCAGGTCGGCACCGTCAACGGCAAGGCCTGGACCACGCTGCTGTCCGGCCCCAGCACGACCATCAACCAGGGCAGCTGCGACGGCACCCTGGTGGTCGACCCGCACAGCGTCGGCTACTTCCGCGTGCAGTACGACCCGGCCAGCTTCCACGCCCTGGCCGAGCAGGCGCCGCGCCTGCCGGACAGCACGCGCCTGAAGCTGCTGTCGGATACCTGGAGCTTTGCCTCGAACGGCCGCATGGGCCTGGAGGCCTACCTGGACCTGGTGCGCAAGTACGGGGACGAGCCGCGCGTGGCGGTCTGGGATGCGATCCTGTCGAACCTGCGCACGCTCGACTCGCTGGCGCGCGGCGAGCCGGAACAGGCCCTGATCCGCCGCTTCCTGGTCGATTTCGCGCGCCCGAAGTTCGACAAGCTGGGCTGGGAAGAAAAGCCGGGGGAGACCGCCGAGGACGCCCAGCTGCGCGGCATGCTGGCCACCGCGCTGGCGCGGGCCGGCGACCGCCAGGCCATCGACGAGGGCAAGGCCAGGTTTGCACGCTATGTGCAGGCCCCGTCCTCGGTGCCGCCCTCGATGATCGACTTCGTCACCGGCACCGCCGGCCGCTATGCGGACAAGGCCACCTACGAGCTTCTTGCCGCGCGCGCCGCGAACGCCCCCACCAGCGAAGAGCGCAACCGTTTTGGCCGCGCCCTCACCAGCGCCCAGGACCCGCAGCTGGCCGCGCGTACCCTGCAGTCGCTCCTGTCGCCGCACACCCCGCCGGACCTGGTGCCCTATATGATCGGCGGGGTCGCCGGCGAGCACCTCGACCAGACCTGGAAGTTCGCCATCGCCAACCGCGACGCGCTGCTGGCCAACATGGAAGCGCTGGGCCGCAACAGCCTGTTCGCCAGCATCGTCGCTTCCTCCAGCAATCCGGCGCATGCGGAGATGATGGAAGCGTACATGCGCAAGAACTTCGGTCCGGACGGCGTTGTCGAAGCCGAACGCGTCGGCAACGGCGTGCGCATCCGCGCCGACCAGAAAGCGCGCCTGTTACCGCAGGTCCGCGCCGCCCTGCAATAAAGAGCAAACACCACTTTCACAAGAAGGGAAGCGAATGAAAACCAGCTGGACCTTGAACAAGACTGCCATCACCCTGGCGCTGTGCGGCGCATTTGCCATGGCTCCATCCTATGCCGCAGAGCAAAACGCCGCCGCCGTGGCGCCTGCCAAGCCGGCCGGCGCCGTCATGCTGCCGGGCGACGATTTCTATGCCTACGCCAACGGCGAGTGGATGGCCAGGACCGAGATCCCGGCCGACCGTGGTTCCTGGGGCTCGATGGCCGTGCTGGCCGAAGACACCAATGCCCGCATCGTCAAGCTGATCGAGGACGCGGCGGCCAGCAAGTCCGCCAGTCCCGAGGCGCGCAAGGTGGCCGACTTCTACACCGCGTACATGAACGAGGCGGCGATCGAGTCGGCCGGCCTGGCCGCGCTCAAGCCGCGCCTGGATAGAATCGACGCGATGGAGGACCGCGCCGCGCTCTCGCGCGTGCTGGGCGAATTCCTGCGTGCCGACGTCGACCCGCTGAACGCGACCAACTTCAACACCCCGAACCTGTTCGGCGTGTGGTTCAACCAGGGGCTGACCGACCCGTCGCGCAACGTGCCTTACCTGCTGCAGGGCGGCATCGGCCTGCCGGACCGCGCCTACTACCTCGACAACAGCCCGAAGATGGCCGAGCTGCGCACCAAGTACCAGCAGTACATCGCTGCCATGCTGAAACTGGCCGGCTACGACCGGGCCGACGAGCGTGCGGCGAACATCTTCGCGCTGGAGTCAAGACTGGCCGAAAGCCACGCTTCGCGCGAAGAGTCGGCCGACATCCAGAAGGCCAACAATACCTGGACCATGAAGGACTTCGCCGCCAAGGCGCCGGGCATGGACTGGAACGCCTTCATGAAGGGCGCGCGCCTGGCTGGCCAGGACCGCTTCATCGCCTACCACCCGGGCGCGCTCAAGGGCGCCGCCGAGCAGGTGGCCGCCACCGACCTGGGCACCTGGAAGGACTACCTGGCCTTCCACAGCCTGAACCAGTTCGCCAGCACGCTGCCGAAAGCCTATTCCGACCTGCGCTTCGAGTTCTACGGCAAGGGCCTGACCGGCTCGCCGCAGCAGTCGCCGCGCTGGAAGCGCGCCCTGGCCGCCACCAATGGCGCGATGGACGAAGCCGTCGGCAAGATGTACGTCGCCAGGTACTTCCCGGCCGAGGACAAGGCGCGCATCCTGAAGATGGTCGCCGACATCAAGACCGCCTTCGAGCGCCGCATCGACAAGCTCGACTGGATGGCGCCCTCGACCCGCACCCAGGCCAAGGAAAAGGTGCGCACCATGTATGTGGGCGTCGGGTATCCGGATGCGTGGAAGTCCTACGACGGCCTGAAGGTCTCGCCGAACGACGCGCTCGGCAACGTGATGCGCGCGCAGGAATTCCACTACACCCAGCAGCTCGCCAAGCTCAAGCAGAAGCCCAGGAAGACCGAATGGGCGATGCCGCCGCAGCTGGTCAATGCCGTGAACCTGCCGCTGCAGAACGCGCTGAACTTCCCGGCCGCGATCCTGCAGCCGCCGTTCTATGATTCGAAGGCATCGGACGCGCACAACTACGGCGCGATCGGCTCGGTGATCGGCCACGAGATCAGCCACAGCTTCGACGACATGGGCGCCCAGTTCGACGCCCAGGGCCGCCTGCGCGACTGGTGGACCAAGGAAGACCTGGCCCACTTCAAGAAGGCCTCGCAGAAGCTGGTGGAGCAGTACAACGCCTACAAGCCCTTCGACGACCTGGCCATCAACGGCCAGCTGACGCTGAGCGAGAACCTGTCCGACCTGGCCGGCCTGGCCGCGGCCTACGACGCGTTCAAGGTCTCGCCGAGCGGCAAGGCGGCCGGGACGGAGGCGGACCGCGAGTTCTTCACCGGTTTTGCCCAGAGCTGGCGCACCAAGATGCGCGAAGCCTCGTTGCGCCGCAACGTGCTGACCGACGGCCACTCGCCGGGCCAGTACCGCACCTATACCGTGCGCAACCTGGATGCCTGGTACAAGGCCTTCGACGTGCAGCCGGGACAGAAGCTGTACCTGGCGCCGGAGCAGCGCGTGCGCGTCTGGTAAGGGCGTGAGCGGCGAGAACGGACGGATTCTGTTCGCTCGCGCCGCGCTCTGGCGGATAATGCTGTCATGAACGCAGACGACATCTCCCGCCGCACCCTGGCCCACTACGACCAGACCGCCGACGCCTTCTTCGCCGGCACCATCGACCACGACGTCAGCCAGAACATCGATGCCTTGCTGGGCGCGATCGAGGCCCCGGCGCCCTGGACGATCCTCGACCTCGGCTGCGGCCCGGGCCGCGACCTCAAGACCTTCACCAGCCTGGGCCACAAGGCCATCGGCCTGGACGGCAGCGCCCGTTTCGCCGAGATGGCGCGCAGCTTCAGCGGCTGCGAAGTCTGGCACCAGGATTTCCTGCACCTCGACCTGCCGCCGGCCATGTTCGACGGCATCTTTGCCAATGCCTCGCTGTTCCACGTCCCCAGCGCCGAACTGCCCGGTGTGCTGGCGCAGCTCTACGGCGCCTTGAAACCGGGCGGCGTCCTGTTCAGCTCGAACCCGCGCGGCGACAACCGGGAAGGCTGGAACGGCCCGCGCTACGGCAGCTACCACGACTACGACACCTGGGAGCGCTACCTGACTGTGGCAGGTTTCACGCCACTGCATCATTACTACCGCCCAGCCGGCTTGCCGCGCGAACAGCAGCCCTGGTTGGCCAGCGTGTGGCGCAAGCCGGTGTGTTAACTGGCGAACAGAACGCCCCGCGCATCGCGCCTATGGTGGGACCTCGCTTCACAACCGAAGAGGGTGACTGACATGAACGACGATCAAATCAAAGGCAAGGCCAAGGATATCGGCGGCAAGATCCAGGAGAAGGTCGGCGAAGCCGTCGGCAACCGCCAGGCCCAGCGCGAAGGCGTGTCCAACCAGGCCGAAGGCAAGGTGCAGGAAAAGGTGGGCGATGTGAAAGATATCGTCAAGGGCAACCGCTAAACCTTGCCGCCACCATGAAAAAGCCGCGCACCGCGCGGCTTTTTCTTTTCCGTCCCACAGACGGGGTCAGGTCTGACATTTAGACACGGGCTGAGCAATACAACAGCCTAATGCTTGAGTTCGTGTCCGAATGTCAGACCTGACCCCCGTGGGGTTTTGCGCTAACTTCGCTTCTGGGCCGGCCGGTCGCCCAGCACGTCCTCGATGTAGAGCATCTTGACCAGTACCGCCAGCCCGGCCGCCAGCGGGGTTGCCAGCGCCACCCCGGCAAAGCCGAACAGGGTGCCGAAGACCAATTGCATGACGACGACCAGGGCCGGCGGCAGGTCCACCGCCCGGGCTTCGATAAGCGGCTGCAGCACATAGCCTTCGACCAGCTGGATGCCGGTAAACAGTAGCACCGTGTACAGCGCCAGCTCCGGGCTGATCGACAGCGCCAGTAGCACCGCTGGTATGCCGGCCATGATCGGGCCCAGGTAGGGGATGAAGTCGAGCAGGCCGGCAATGATGCCGAGGATCAGCGCCAGCGGCACGCCCAGCATGGACAGGCCGATCGAGGTGGCGATGCCGACGATCAGCATCGAGGCGGCCTTGCCCAGCAGCCAGCTCGCCAGCGTCTGCCCGAGTTCCTGCTGCACTTCCCGGGCGCGCGGCCGTTTGCTTTGCGGCACCAGCCGGATGGCCCCGTTGGTATACAGTTGCGGCGACGCGGCGAAATAGATGCCGACGAAGATGATGATGATCACGTTGCCGATGGCGCCCAGGACGCCGCCGAAGAACAGCCCGGCGTTCGGCACCATGTTGCCCATCTGCTTGACGATCTGTTCCGGCGGCGGCAGTTCGCTGGCGACACGCTTGAGCAGCGGATGCTGCTGCACCGCGGTTTGCAGCCGCTCGACGGCCGCCGGGATTTCCTTGGCCAGCTTGCTCGACTGCTCGGAGATCTGCGGCGCCATGGCCCAGCTGCCGAGGCCGATAATGGCTGCCAGCGCCAGTACCACGATGGTCAGCGCCCACTTGCGTTTCATGTGCAAGCGGCGCGCCATGATTTCGCTTAGCTTGTAGAGCAGGATGGCGCACAGGATGCAGGCGAAGACCAGCAGCAGGGCATCGGCGGCCAGCACGATGGCGGCCGCGAGCGCGATGAACAGGATGGCCAGGCCATTGATGATCGTCACCCGCTTGGCGAGGCGGCGCTGGGTTTGCGGCGGGTCGGAAGCATGTTCTTGATGTTGTTCGGTCATGGCATCAGCCTTTCAAGCGGAAGGTCGTGTTGACAAAAGATTAGCATTGCCAGTGTCATGACGTCGCGCAACTGCTGACATTTGTGCAATGTGCGGACGCGAACAGAAGCGCTGCCGACGCTGCCGTATTCTGTACCCATGCATGGCCATCCGGACATGTTTTCTTAAAGGAGAAGACCATGATTAACGAAAACCAAGTCAAGGGCAAACTGAAAGAAATCGGTGGCAAGATCCAGGAAGAATTCGGTGATGCGATCGACAGCCCGACCCAGGAAGCCAAGGGCAAGGCGACCAAAGTTGAAGGCAAGGTCCAGAAGGCTGCTGGCGATACCCAGGAGCATGTGGAAGAGAAGCTGGACGACGCGGCACGCCGCCACTAATCTGTTTCACGCTTCTCAAACAGCCGCCCGAGGGCGGCTGTTGTTGTTCTGGAGCGCTGAAATGAAACAGCCGCCCTCGGGCGGCTGATTTACTTGGCGAAAGCCGGCTTACTTCGCCGCCGTCCCACCCAGGTTCTTCTTGAAGAAGGCCTCGATCATCCCATACACGTGGCGCTGGTTGACCTTGCCAGAAATGCCGTGCTTGGCGCCCGGATAGGTCATCAGATCGAACTGCACGTTACGCTTCACCAGCTCGTCGATCAGGCGCGTGGTGTTGGTGAACAGCACGTTATCGTCGGCCATGCCGTGGATCAGGAGCAGGGGCGACTTCATGCCGTCCAGGTGGGCGAACACGCCGCTGCGCTCGTAGGCCTTCGGATCCGATTTCGGGGTGCCGCCCACATAGCGCTCGGTGTAGTGGGTGTCGTACAGCGCCCAGTCGGTCACCGGGGCAACCGACACGCCCATCGCGATCTTGTCCGATGCCGCCGACAGCAGGCGCAGGGTCATGAAGCCGCCGTAGCTCCAGCCGAACACGCCGATGCGCTTCGGATCGACGAAGCTCTGCTGGGCCAGCCAATCGATTCCGGTCACCTGGTCTTCCACTTCGACCGAGCCGAGATTGCCATAGAGGGCGTCGGTGAAGACGCGCTCGCGGCGGCCCGAGCCGCGGTTATCCAGGCGGAACACCACGAATCCCTGCTGCGCCATGTACTGGTCAAAATAATTGCCCCAGGCGCGGGTCACGCGCTGCGAGTGCGGGCCGCCATAGGTGAACAGGAACACCGGGTAGCGCTTGCTCGCATCGAAATTGGCCGGCTTGATGATCGAATAGTGCAGGGTCTGGCCATCCTTGGCCTTCATCGTGCCGTATTCGGTCGGCAGGTGGTCCGGCATGTACTTGGCGTACGGGTGGTTCGCGTTCAGCTCGTTCTTTTCCAGCCATTCCACCATCGTGCCGTCGGCGCGGCGGATCGACACCTGCGGCGGCGTGGTCGGGTTCGAGTAGGTATCGACAAAGATCTTGCCGTTGCCTGCGAACGCCGCCTCATGCCAGCCGTCGCCGGCCGTGATGCGCACCGGGTTGGCGGCATTGCTGCCGTCCAGCTTGAGCGCGTAGGTCTGCTTGTCGATCATCGCGTCCTTGCTCGACGAGATGTAGACGCGGCCGCCGGCCTCGTCGACCGCCAGGACGCTGTCCACGCCCCATTCGCCTTTCGACAGCGGGACCTGCAGCTTGCCGTCCAGGCCGTACAGGTAGAGGTGCTTGCGGCCGCTGCGTTCCGAGGCCCAGATGAAGGCCTTCTTGTTCTTCAGGAAGCGCAGGTCGTTGTGGATCTCGACCCAGGTCTTCGAGGTTTCGGTGAGCAGCGGGCGCTGGGCCAGGGTGTCGACGTCGACGGCGACCAGGTCGAGGCGCTTCTGGTCGCGCGTCTGGCGCTGGTAGACCAGGGTCTTGGCGTCGGCGCTGAAGTCGGCGCGCACCAGGTAAATGTCTTTCTCGGCTCCCAAGTCCACCTTGCGCTGCTGGCCGGTGGCCGGGTTCACGATCATCAGCTCGATCAGCACGTTCGGGTCGCCCGCAGCAGGATAGTGCTGGTCGATCACTTCGGTGCGGTCGGCGAAGATCTCGAAGCGGCGCGCCACCGGCACCGGCGCTTCGTCGTAGCGGCGGTAGGCGATCGCGGAATCGTCCGGCGCCCAGTAGTAGCCGGTGTGCTGGTCCATCTCTTCCTGCGCGACGAATTCGGCTTCGCCGTTATGGATCGTGCCCTTGCCGTCGATCGTCAGCTGGCGCTCGGCGCCGGTCTGCAGGTCGATCACGACCAGGTTCTGGTTGCGCACGAAAGAAACGTAGCGGCCCTTCGGCGAGATCTTCGGATCGGTGACGTTGCCCGATGCGACCTTGCGCGGCGCGTCAGGCTTGGCGGCGTCGATCAGGAACAGGTCGCCGCCGATCGGCACCAAGAGCTGCTTGCCGTCCGGCGACCAGTAATAATTGATGATGCCCGACAGGCCCGCGGTACGGGCGCGCTCGCGGCGTGCCTTTTCCTCGAGCGAGAGCTCCTCGTTCGGCACCAGACGCTTGGAATCGACCAGGCGCTGGGTGCTCTTGGTCTTCATGTTGTATTCCCAGAGGTCCTGCTGGTACTGGTTGTCGGCACGGCCGCGCAGGAAGGTCACGCGTTCGCCGTCCGGCGAGACGCGCAGGGTCTTCACGCTGGCGCCGGCCAGGGCCGGATCGCCGTAGATGCGGTCCAGCGTCAGGCGTTCAGCCGAAGCGGGAGCGGCCGCGAGAGCGGCCATAAGGAGCAGGAGAGGGCGCATGTAAATGTCTCTGGTATAAGTTAATTTGCGACAACTGCGGAACGATACCAGAGTCGGCCTTCAAAAGCTGTAATTACATAGCGGCCAAAGGCTGTTTTGCCCCTTCCCGGATGCGCTGGCGCGCCAGCTTCTCGAAGGACCATGTCAGCAGCACGGCAGCCACCGTCAGCGCGACCACCAAGCCGATCCAGAAACCGGTGGTCGACATCGGTGCGGCCGGCGCCCACGGGAACCACCCCGGCGCCAGCCCCAAGATGCAGCCGAGCGGCAGCGACACGCCCCAGAAGGCCAGCAGCTGGATGATCATCGGCGGGCGCGTGACCTGGTAGCCGCGAATCGCCGAGGCGGTGGCGACCTGGGTCGCATCGGACAGCTGGAACAGGGCCGCAAACAGCAGCAGATGGGCGCAGGCGGCCTGCACCGCCGGATCGGAGGTATACGCGGCCGCGATCTCCCAGCGGAAGATGGCGATGCCCAGCGCCGACAGGGCGCCGAAGCTCACCGACATACCGACGCCGACCCAGCCGACGAAACGGGCGCGCTGCGGATTGCCTTCGCCCATGGCCTGGCCGACGCGGGTCATCATGCCGATCGCGAAGCTGAGCGGCACCATGAACACCAGCGAGGAGAAATTCAGCGCCACCTGGTGCGCGGACACCGCCACCACGCCGAAGCGCGCCACGAGCAGGCTAATCAGGCCGAAGGCGCTGACCTCGGCGAAATAGGTGACACCGATCGGCAGGCCGAGGCGTAGCATGGAACCGATGGCTTTCAAGTCCGGGCCTTCCCAGCCGGTAAATGGATACGTCATGCGATACGCCGGGGCATGCTTGATCCAGAGGATCATGGCGCCCAGCATCAACCAAATGCCTGCGGCGGTCGCAACCGCGCAGCCGACTGCTCCAAGCTGAGGGAAGCCCAGCTTGCCATACACCAGTACCCAGTTACCGAAGACGTTGAAGGTGAAACCAATGATGGCGATCCACATAATCGGCTTGGTCTGGTTGATGCTGGTGCTGTAGCCGTACAGGGCACGGAAACAGGCGAAGGCGGGCATGCCGATACTGACGACGTGCAAATACATGGCAGCGCGGTCTGCAACGTGCTGTTCGAGCCCGACATGATCGAACAGCAAGGTACACAGGTTGGCAAACAGCATGGCGACCAGGCCGACCAGCAAGCCCTTCCATAGCGCCTGGCGCACCGAATGCGGCACCTGGTCATAGCGCGCCGCACCGATCTCGTGGGCGACAACGGTATTGATCGCCATCATGGTGCCCATCACGGTAACCAGCACGATCGACCACACCGAGGTGCCGAGCGACACGGCGGCCAGTTCCTCGGCGCTGACGTGACCGGTCATCGCCACGTCGGCCACGCCCATGCCGACGGTGGCCAGCTGGCCGACCAGCATCGGCCAGGACAGGCGCCACAGGGTGGAAATCTCGGTGCGTACGGGCGAAGCGGTGCTGGATGGGGAGGTGGTGCTGGTCATGTCGGTCTGGCGATACTGGAAAGCCCTCCATTTTACTGATTAAGCTGCCTACTGAGCCACACTCGCCCCGCGCTCGCCATCCAATGCGTGCCGAATAGCTACTGCTCATCCGTTCTTGACCCGTCGCAAGGTCTCGTGCGCAAAACTGCACGACCTTTAACGCTTGAGAGGAGAGGGCCATGGAAGAACTGTTGCCGTACTACGAGCGTGAACTGGTCTACCTGAACACGGTCGGTCGCGAGCTGGCGCACCAGTATCCGCGGCTGGCGAGCGAACTGGGACTTGGCGCCGAAGACCTCGAAGACCCGCACATTCGCCGTCTGATCCAGGCCTGCGCCCTGCTCAATGCTCGCACCGCCCGCAAGCTCGACGACGACTATCCCGAGTTCACCGAAGCCCTGCTGGGCAGCCTCTATCCCTATTTCCTGCAGGGGATTCCCTCCTGTTCGATCGCGCGCATTGGCAGCGGCGCCGGGCCGCAGGTTCCCGGCAAGGTCGAGCAGGTGCAATCGGTGCCGCGCGGGACCGAGATGAGTGCGCTGCACGCCAAGGGCACGGTCTGCCGCTTCCGCACCGCCAGTTCCCTGATGCTGGCGCCGGTCGGCGTGGCGCGGGCGCGCTACGAGCCGGTGGTGCATGCGCCGGCCCATGTGCGGCTGCCGGCGCGCGCCACCGGGCAGGTGGCGGTGACGATCGAGAGCGCCGCGCCGGCGCGCCTGCTGCGCCAGCTCGGACTGCCGCGCCTGCGCCTCTACGTCGACGCCGATCCGCTGCTCGCAGCAAGCCTGATCGACACCCTGTTCATGCACGTCGGCGCCAGCTACCTGGAGATCGGCGATGGCGGACCGTGGCGCCAGCTCGAGCGCATGCCGCTGGCGCTGGGCGGCTTCGGTGACGACGATGCGCTGGTGCCGCTGCGTCCCAGCGAGCACGCCGCCTACCGGCTGCTGAGCGAGTACTTCGCCTTCCCCGACAAGTTCCACTTCATCGACATCGACCTGGGCAAGCTGGCGCCGATGCTGCCGGCGGCCGCGCACCGTTTCACCCTGCACCTGATCGTGGGCGGCCTGCACGGCGACAGCGGCGCCGCGCGCCTGCTCGGGACGCTGGAGGCGGCCCACCTGGTGCCAGGCTGCACGCCGGTGGTCAACCTGTTCCACCAGGCCGCGATGCCGGTGCGGATCACGCACCGCACGGCCATGTACGACGTGGTGCCGGGGCGCCATGAAGAGGACGTGGAGGTCTACAGCATCGACACCGTCAACGTGCTGCGCACGGCGGAGGGCAGGGTGCAGTCGACCGCCTACCGCCCCTACTACGGGCTGCGCCATGGCGAAGGAGGCGAGCTGCGCGAGCGCTACTGGTTCGCCCGCCGCGACGACCGCGGCATGCACCGCCAGCGCATGAAGATCGGCTTCACCGATGCCGGCTTCACCCTGGCGGCCGACGAGCAGTGCGTGGCCTCGATCGACCTGACCTGCACCAACGGCGCGCACGCCGCCAGCACAGGCTTCGGGGCCCCGGACGGCGACCTGACCAGCGAAACCGCCACGGGCGGCGTGCCGATCCACCTAATGCGCCGTCCGACGCTGCCGCACCGCTTTCCCTCCTCGGGCGGCGCGCACTGGCGTCTGGTGGCCCAGCTCGCGCTCAACCACCGCTCGCTCGGCGACCTCGATGCCTTCCGCGAGGTGCTGACCCTGTACGACGTGTCGCGCTCTGCGGCGACCCAGCGCCAGATCGCCGGCATCACGGCGATGGAGACCTTGCCGTCCACGGCCTGGATGCGCAACAAGAGCGGCGCCACGCTGGTCCACGGGCTGGAAGTGCGCATGACGGTGGACGAAGAGGCCTTCGCCGGCAGCAGCCTGTATGTGTTCGCGGAAGTGGTGAACCGCTTCTTCGGCCTGTACGTGCACATCAACAGCTTCACGCGGCTGGTGCTGCGCTCGGCGCAGACCGACAGGGAGCTCCTGCGATGCGAACCACGCAACGGCAACCTGACGCTGGTGTGATCGCGCTGTGATCACTGAGCTGCTGGCCGAACCCTGGCGCTACGAGTTCTTCCAGGCCATTCGCCTGCTGTCGCGCTGGCTGCGCCGCTACGGTGTCGCGCCGGAGACCGCGATCCGCTTCGAGAACAGCCTGTCGCTCGCCTTCCCGGCGAGCGACATCGATGCGCTGCAGCTCGAGCAGGGCCAGGGCGGCGCGAACGCGATGCGCCTCCGGGTGCGCACGGCGGTGATGGGCCTGCTCGGCCTGAACGGCGCGCTGCCGCTGCACTACACCGAGCGCATCGCCGCCTGGGAGCATGCCACGCGCGACGAAGGGCCGCGCGCTTTCTACGATGCCTTCTCCAGCCGCCAGGTGGCGCTGTTCTACCGCGCCTGGCGCAAGTACCGGGTGCGCGGCGGCGCGGACGAGCACAACCGCGACCGCTTCCTGGCCCAGCTCGTGGCGCTGGCCGGCGCGGGCTGGCAGGCGCCGGGGCAGGGCCAGCCCGGGGGCGGCCTGGCATTCGAGAACCTGGCCTACTTCGCCGCCCAGCTGCGCAGCCGGGCGGTGCCGGCGCACCTGATCGCGGGCGTGCTGTCCGAATACCTGCAGGTACCGGTGACGGTCGAGCAGTTCGCCGGCAAGTGGGATCCGCTCGGCACGAGCGACCGCAGCCGGCTGGGCGACAACAACTGCGACGTCGGCCTCGGCGCGACCCTCGGCGAGCGCCTGCTGCGTCCAGAGCTCGGCATCCGCATCAAGGTGGGGCCGGTGTCGTCGCGGATGTTCGAACGTTTCCTGCCGGGCGCGAGCGGGGCCCGTGCGCTGGCCGCACTGCTCGACCGTTTCGCGATCGAGCTGCCCTACCGCGAGCTGCAGGTCATCCTGCGCGGCGAGGAGGTCGACGGCGCCGGCCTGGACGGCACGGTCCGGCTCGGGCTGGACGGCTTCCTGTGCACGCGGCCGGATCGGCGCGACCGCGACGACGTCTGCTACCTGCTGCCCTGAGCCGTCTGCCGCCTGTCATCCGCGCGACGCCTGCCATGTGGGCGACCTACAATCGACCCGACTAGCGAAGCAACCAGACAGGAGGGCATATGGAAAATATTGTGAATGCGGGCGATCACCTGGACCTGGTGAGCGAGAAGGACCTGGTCGGCCGGCGCGTGGCGGTCCTGATGACCGACGGCGTCGAACAGGTCGAATATACCGAGCCGCGCAGTTTCCTGGAGGGGAAGGGCGTGCGCGTGACCCTCGTTTCGCCCAAGGGCGCGGGCGAGGACGTGCAGGGCATGAACCACGACCAGCCGGGCGACAAGTTCAAGGTGGAACTGAGCCTGGCGCAGGCCAAGGAAGCGGACTTCGATGCGCTGCTGCTGCCGGGCGGGGAAGAGAATCCGAAGAAGCTGCGCCAGTTGCCGGAGGCGATTGCCTTCATCAAGGCGTTTGACGACGCCGACAAGCCGATCGCAGCGATTTGCCATGGTCCGTGGCCGCTGATCGAGGCGGGGATTGCGGAATCGAAGCACCTGACCAGCTATCCGGCGATCCAGGAAGACCTGAAGGCTGCGGGGGCGGAGTGGACGGATGACGAGGTGGTGGTGGACGGCAAGCTGATCACGAGCCGCAAGCCGGATGATATTCCGGCGTTTAATGAGGCGCTGATGAAGGAGTTGATGGTGATTCAGCAGGCGGGGATGGATCCGGGGCCGACGTCGTAAGCAAAGCAAGTAAGCGATCGAAAAAGGGGACATGCCTGTCCCCTTTGCATTCGCTTTAACCTCTAGTGCAGCGCTTAGTCATCATCTTGAGGTATATCCAGCCACATCACATAGTTACCCTCGGCCGCATCATTCGTGATCCGACCGCCACGAATCTTGGCCGAGCACTCAAAGTGCGTGAATTCAGCCAAGTCGCCTGCAACCAACGCGCGTCGGAAGTCGATCGCAAGCCGCGGCGCCAAATTGCCGACCACATCTTCGTGCAACAGTACGCGCACGGCATTTGAACCCTTTTCGACACGCAGTTGCACCTGAATATCGAGAACTGCGCCTTTCACAGTCCGAGGACCACACACGGACTCGAATACCTCTTGATAGCGCCTTGTCCCTAGAACCTCAATCCTGAACTGACGAGGCCCAGTAATAGTCGGGATGATCGTGGGTGCGCCTGCTTCGATCGTCTTGGCTGTGCGTTTCGGTACTTCAGGCTTGTTACCGGTATGAAAAGACCGGAAGTAGACTTCCAGGGCCAATAGCGTATCGTCCAATGCCCGATGCGCCGTTCCGACCTTGAGATCGAGATGTTTTGCCATGTGCGCAAGCTTATGAGTCGGGAGCTCCGGCCACCCGATCCGTGCCCGCTCAAGTGCACAATGAGCCGCGTTTCGAACCGGTCTCCGTCCGTGACGCTCTACCGCAGCATGCAGGAAGCGCGCGTCAAAATTGATGTTGAATGAAACAACCGGATGATCGCCAATAAAGTCGATGAACTCGTCCAGTACGTCACCCATAGGCCGGCCATGGGTCTGCAGCATATCGTCACTGATCCCTGTTAGCTTCGTAATAAATTTCGGCACAGGGCGGTCAAGGGCGATCAGGTGCTGGATGTGCGGGTGCGAGTCCGAGCCAGGTATGTACTTGACTGCGGCGACTTCGATGATCGAGTCCTTCTTCGGACAAAGGCCTGTAGTTTCGAAGTCGAAGAAGACGATCGGGTCACCCGACTGTGGATAGTGTAGGTCGCGCATCTGGGCTCTCAGCGGTGATTCGGCATCTAGTGCGTGTCGTTGCACTTAAGAATAATACGCTGCCGTGATCAAAGAATTCTCTCTAACGATCACGGTTTTGCAACAACAGGCTTCGCCAATTTTTTGCGTAGCCTTACTAGCGCGAATGCAGCGGAGTAACAGTAGGGCGAAGGATGTTAAAACGGTGCTGGGCGCCTCAGCCAGAAACAGACCGCGGTAATAAAAAAGCCGCTGACGAATCAGCGGCTTTTTGGAAGAGGTTGGTGGAGGCGGCGGGAATCGAACCCGCGTCCGCAAGCACTCTACAGACAGTTCTACATACTTAGCACTATCAATTAATTTAACCTGGACAACGGGGATGTGCACCCTTTGGACAAGCGAGTCACCTATTATTTAACAGTCGACCAAGTGACCCGGCCTACTGCGAGCCCCTGTAAATGAGTCCACGAGTCTTGCGACACACCCCAGGGGCGAGGTGTTGTGGACCTAGCAGCAATTAAGCTGCGAGTGCGTACGAGTTATCGTTTGCAGTTATTGATTTCTGGATGTATTTACGAGGTAACCAGTCCTCGGTATGCCCTGCGCTGCTTTGCAACCCACGTCGAAACCAGGTCGCCCCCAACGAGAGAAGCTTCATTGTACTCCAATTCGTCACTACGTGCAGTCGGGTAGCTTAGACCTCGCTTAAGGTCAAGTAGGCCAAAAAATATCTGCATTCCATGACGAAAGTGCAATAACATCGCTTGTTACGTCGTCTGCTGCTTCGCGTTTCTACAAGGAAATGGAAATGGTCTGTATCGTCTGTGGCAACACCCAAATGGCTGGCCTCCTGTCATGGCATGCGACCTGCCCGGTATGCCACTACGAGAGTGCTGCCCTGTCCGTCGCCATCAACAAGCCTACCGACGTCCAGATCAACGAAGCCGAGCGTGAAGCAGCGCTCAAGGCCATCCGGCTTGAGAACTTCCGTGCGATTGTCCAGTACGCCAGGCGGCATGTCCGGCAGGGCAGATGCAGCCTGCTCGACGTGGGCAGTGCCCACGGCTGGTTCCTGGAGGCGGCGCGCGAGCATTTCGACGTGCTCGGCGTCGAGCCCGATGCGGCGGTCGGTGCGCGTGCCGCCGCTCGTGGCCTGCCGGTGCGTGCCGGTTTCTTCCCGGACGTGTTGAAGGATAGCGAGCGCTTCGACGCCATCGTGTTCAACGACGTCATCGAGCATATTCCGGATATCCGCAGCGCCCTGGACGCCTGCCGGCAGCACCTGAACAACGAAGGCATCCTGATCCTCAACCTGCCCAGCAGCCGCGGCTTCTTCTACCGTTTCTCGAAACTTGCCGTCCGCCTGGGATGGCGCATGCCATTCGAGCGGCTGTGGCAGAAAGACATGCCGTCGCCCCACGTGCATTACTTCAGCCCCGCCAACCTCGGCAGGCTAGTGGCGGGACAGGGCTTCGAGCTGGTCGATTGCGCCGAACTGCCGGCCCTGCGCGCCAAGGGTCTACGCGAGCGCCTGAGCTATGCCGGCAAGGTGTCCCCGCTGTCGCTCTGGCTGCAGTACATCGCGGTCATGTGCGCGATTCCGGTGCTGCGCGTGTTTCCGAGCGACATCATCGTCTGCATCTTCCGAAAAAAAGCCGCAGGCTGAACACTGCGGCTTTTCGAGGGGAGGGCTGCTTAGCGGTTGCGGTTGGCGATCTCGTTACCGAGCATGCCGCCGCCGATGATGCCGGCCACGGTAGCCAGCTTCTTGCCGTTGCCGCCGCCGATCTGGTTGCCGATCAGGCCGCCGATCACGGCGCCGGTGCCGATGCCGACGTAGTTCGGCTGGGCTGGGGCCGGGGCCTGCTGCGGGTAGTAGCGCGGCTCGCTCGGCTTGGCGTGGACCACACGGGTCTTCTCGACCACCTTCACCACCGGCTTTTCACGAATCACTTCCTTGACCACCACGCGCTCCGGCGCCGGGGCAGGCTGGGCGACCGGCTGTGCGTAAGCGATCGGCTGGGCTGCGGCGACCGGCATGGCCATCTGCGGCGCCGGGCCGGCTGCCAGCTGGGTTGCCAGCTGCGGCGTCACCGGGGTGGCCGACAGCGGCGCGGCGACCTGGCCCTGGACCGCGGCGGCCGGCACCATCACGACCTGGCCTTGGGCGGTAGTCACCGGGACCATGCCCGGCTGCTGCAGCGGCGCCTGGACGCCGTAGGGCGAGGCGGCTGCCAGCTGGTTTGCGGGCACGTCGGGTGCGCTGTTCGAATTCGGCAGCAGGCCGGTGATCGCGGCGGCGCCGGTCAGGCTGACAATCACGACCGACACGGCGGCAGCGGCCATCAGGGGATGAATGCGGTTGAGGCGGGTGGTTTCCATGTTCTGCTCCGTTAAACGTTGTGTTGTCGTATGGGAGTAGATTACCGGTGAGCCCGGCACAGAACTAGACAGAAGCCTGTATCAATCGTAAAGACTTGTAAGCGAGCCGGAGGGCTCGCTCTGGGAGATCAGGCCGCCGACGTGGCCGCACGTGCGGTTTCCACCACGGTGCGCAGGGTCTGCAGCAGGTCGGTCGGGGTGTCGAGCAGGTAGTCGGCGCCCCAGGTAGAGGGTTCGATGGCGCCGCAATAGCCCCAGTTGCAGGCCACCGTGACCATGCCGGCGGCGTGGCCGGCCTCGACGTCGCGCTTGTCGTCGCCGACGTACCAGCAGTGCTCCGGATCCACGCCGAGGCGGCGGGCGCCTTCGAGCAGCGGGGCAGGGTGGGGCTTCGGGAAGCCGGTGGTGTCGCCCGACACCACGCAGCCGGCGTGCGACAGGCCGATCTGCGGAAGCAGGGGATCGGTGAAGCGTGCCGGCTTGTTGGTGACGATGCCCCAGGCCATGCCGGCCTGCTCGATCCCGACCAGCAGTTCGGTCACGCCGCCGAACAGCGAGCTGTGCACGGCCATGGTTTCCTGGTAGCGGTCGAACCACTGCATGCGCAGTTCCTCGTAACCCTCGTCGCCCGGCGCCAGGCCGAAGGCGGCGCCGATCATGCCGCGCGCGCCGGCGGACGCGGTGGGACGCAGCACCGAATACGGGGTCGGCGGCAGGCCGCGTTCGGTGCGCAGCCAGTTGACGGCGGCCGCGAGGTCGGGCGCGGTGTCGGCGAGCGTGCCATCGAGGTCGAACAGAATGGCACGCGGTGCCGGCAGGACGGTCGGGAGAGTCATGTAAAAATCAGGGCGAGGTTCAGAGCGGCTTGCTGCACGCCACCATGTAGTTCACATCGGTGTCGTTGTTGAGCGAGTAGATCTTGGTGAGCGGATTGTAGGTCAGGCCTTTCAGGCCGTCGACCTGCAGGCCGGCCAGCCGGGCGAACTGCGACAGTTCTGCCGGCGTGATGAACTTGGCGTAGTCGTGGGTGCCGCGCGGCAGCATGCGCAGGATGTATTCCGCGCCGATGACGGCGAACAGGTAGGACTTCGGGTTGCGGTTGAGCGTCGAGAAGAACACGTGGCCGCCCGGTTTCACCAGGGTCGCCGCGGCCTGCACGATCGAGGCCGGGTCCGGCACGTGCTCGAGCATTTCCATGCAGGTGACCACGTCGAACTGGCCGGCTTCTTCAGCTGCCATTTCTTCTGCGGAGATGTGCTTGTAGCGCACTTCCACGCCCGATTCCAGGCTGTGCAGGTCGGCGACCTTCAGGGCCTTTTTCGACAGGTCGATGCCGGTCACCTTGGCGCCCTTGCGCGCCATGGCTTCGGACAGCACGCCGCCGCCGCAGCCGATGTCGATCACCTTCTTGCCCAGCAGCGGGGCGCGGGCATTGATCCACTCGAGGCGCAGCGGATTGATTTCGTGCAGCGGACGGAATTCGGACGTCGGGTCCCACCAGCGGTGGGCCAGTTCGCTGAATTTCTGGATTTCTAAGGGGTCTGCGTTCGTGTTCATACTCGGGATAATACTGGAAATGGTGAAGCTCACGGGGTGCCGCACGGAAAATATGTACGGGCGGTTTTCACGCCGCTGCCACGTGTTTGCCAAAAACGAAAAAAAACCCCGCCAGGGCGGGGTCTTCCTGAAGCAATCGACAGGGATTACTTGTTGACGGTACGGGTGCCGACGACTTCGATTTCCACGCGGCGGTTCTTGGCGCGTCCAGCCGAGGTCTTGTTGTCGGCTTCAGGCTGGCTCTCGCCCTTGCCTTCGGTGTAGATGCGGTTCTCTTCCACGCCCTTGCCCTTCAGGTAGGCCTTGACGGCTTCGGCGCGGCGGATCGACAGTTTCTGGTTGTAGGCATCGGTGCCGATCGAGTCGGTGTGGCCGACGGCAATGATGACTTCCAGGTTCATGTCGCCCAGCTTCGAGACCAGCTCGTCGAGCGATGCCTTGCCGGCCGGCTTGAGGACGGCCTTGTCGAAGTCGAAGAAGGCGTCAGCCGAGTAAGACACTTTTTCCGAGGTCGGGACCGGAACCGGCGCCGGCGTCGGTGCCGGGGCAGGTGCTTCGACCACTGGCGGCGGTGGCGGCGGCGGCGGAGCGACGCACTTGCCGTTTTCCAGCTTCTCCGGCGGCACGCACAGCGGCGCGTCGCAGCCCGGGACCGCGTCTGCCGGGGTCCAGTAACCGGTGCGCCAGCACAGGCCGAAAGGATTGCGGGCGATCACGCCGCGGCTGTCCTGCACATAGGCGCTATACGGGGTGCGCGCCTGGATGTCCGTGGTCAGCGGCGCATACGGCGCATCGCTTTGGGCGTAAACATTGCCCGCGATCGCAGCCGAAGCAGCGAGCATGAGGGTTGCCAGTTTATTCATGTTCTTTTTCCTTTCGGGGATAAATGCCTTGCGAAACTCAGCGGGGCGTTATGGTCAAGATACTAACACGTCCGGGGAAGGGGCCAGTTTCGCATTATGAAACAATCAATTAATTTCCTGTCCATTTTGCCACATGCACCAAAAACGCACGACTGCACCTAAATCAAACTTGATGCATATTTTTATCAACGTTGTTTAAGCGCAACATTTGGTCAAGCGTGCCGGGCCGGCCTCGACAATCGTTGAATTGTCATGGCGGGAAACCGGAATTGTGCTGACGCCAACCCTCGCATGGTAGAATCATCCGTTGCAGTCAATAACCATTAGCCTGAAAGCAGTCGACCCGCCCAATGGATCAATTCGCAAAAGAAACAGTTCCCATTTCCCTAGAAGAAGAAATGCGCAAGAGCTACCTCGATTACGCGATGAGCGTGATCGTGGGCCGTGCTCTGCCGGACGTGCGCGACGGCCTCAAGCCGGTGCACCGCCGCGTGCTGTACTCCATGCACGAGAGTAATTACGCGCACAACCGTCCGTACGTGAAATGCGCGCGCGTGGTCGGCGACACCATGGGTAAGTACCACCCGCACGGCGACGCGTCGATCTATGACACGCTGGTGCGCATGGCGCAGGACTTCTCGCTGCGCTACACCCTGGTCGACGGCCAGGGCAACTTCGGCTCGATCGACGGCGACTCCGCCGCGGCAATGCGTTACACCGAGTGCCGCCTCGACAAGATCGCCAGCGAACTGCTGGCCGACATCGACAAGGACACCGTCGACTATCAGCCGAACTACGACGGCAAGGAAAAAGAGCCGACCGTCCTGCCGACCAAGATCCCGAACCTGCTCATCAACGGTTCCTCGGGCATCGCGGTGGGCATGGCTACCAACATCCCGCCGCACAACCTGTCCGAAGTCATCAACGGCGCCCAGCACCTGCTGAAGAACCCGGACTGCAGCATCGACGAGCTGATCGAGCTGATCCCGGCGCCGGACTTCCCGACCGCCGGCATCATCTACGGCGTCTCGGGCGTGCGCGACGGTTATCGCACCGGCCGCGGCCGCGTGGTGATGCGCGCCAAGACCCACTTCGAGGAATACGGCAAGGACGGCGGCCGCGTCGCGATCATCATCGACGAGCTGCCCTACCAGGTAAATAAGAAGTCGCTGCTCGAGCGTATCGCCGAGAACGTGCGCGACAAGAAGCTGGAAGGCATCAGCGACATCCGCGACGAGTCCGACAAGTCGGGCATGCGCGTGGTCATCGAGCTGAAGCGCGGCGAAGTGCCGGAAGTGGTGCTGAACAACCTGTACAAGCAGACCCAGCTGCAGGACACCTTCGGCATGAACATGGTGGCGCTGGTCAACGGCCAGCCGAAGCTGCTGAACCTCAAGCAGATGCTCGAGTGCTTCCTGTCGCACCGCCGCGAAGTGGTCACCCGCCGCACCGTGTTCGAACTGCGCAAGGCGCGCGAGCGCGGCCACATGCTGGAAGGCCTGGCGGTCGCACTGGCGAACATCGACGACTTCATCGCGATCATCAAGGCCGCGCCGACGCCGCCGATCGCGAAAGTCGAGCTGATGGGCAAGGCCTGGGATTCGTCCCTGGTGCGCGAAATGCTGACCCGCACCGACCTCGGCGCGTCCGGCGGCATCGAGGCCTTCCGTCCGGAGCACCTGCCGAAGCACTACGGCATGCAGCAGGACGGCCTGTACAAGCTGTCCGACGAGCAGGCCCAGGAAATCCTGCAGATGCGCCTGCAGCGCCTGACCGGCCTGGAGCAGGACAAGATCGTCAACGAGTACAAGGAAGTGATGGCCCACATCGCCGACCTGCTCGACATCCTGGCCAAGCCGGAGCGCGTCACCACCATCATCAGCGACGAGATGGTGCAGATCAAGAGCGACTACGCCGACAACGGCAAGGACACCCGCCGCTCGGTCATCGAACACAATGCCAGCGACCTGGAAACCGAAGACCTGATCACCCCGCAGGACATGGTGGTCACGCTCTCGCACACCGGCTACATGAAGTCGCAGCCGATCGGCGAATACCGCGCCCAGAAGCGCGGCGGCCGCGGCAAGCAGGCGATGGCGACCAAGGACGAGGACTGGATCGACCAGCTGTTCATCGCCAACACCCACGACTACATGCTGTGCTTCTCGAACCGCGGCCGGATGTACTGGCTGAAGGTGTGGGAAGTGCCGCAGGGCTCGCGCAACTCGCGCGGTAAACCAATCGTCAACATGTTCCCGCTGCAGGACGGCGAGAAGATCACCGTGATCCTGCCGCTGTCGGGCGAGAACCGGACCTTCCCGGAAGACCACTACGTGTTCATGGCGACCTCGCTGGGCACCGTCAAGAAGACCCCGCTGAAGGACTTCAGCAACCCGCGCAAGGCCGGCATCATCGCGGTCGACCTCGACGACGGCGACGTGCTGGTGGGCGCGGCGCTTACCGACGGCCAGCACGACGTGATGCTGTTCTCGGACGGCGGCAAGGCGGTGCGCTTCGACGAGAACGACGTGCGTCCGATGGGCCGTACCGCGCGCGGCGTGCGCGGCATGAACCTGGAAGAGGGCCAGAACGTGATCGCCCTGCTGGTGGCCGAGAACGAGCAGCAGTCGGTGCTCACGGCCACCGAGAACGGCTATGGCAAGCGTACCCCGATCACCGAGTACACCCGCCATGGCCGCGGCACCAAGGGCATGATCGCGATCCAGCAGTCCGAGCGTAACGGCAAGGTGGTGGCGGCGACCCTGGTCGACGCCAACGACGAGATCATGCTGATCACGACCGGCGGCGTCCTGATCCGCACCCGCGTGGCCGAGATCCGCGAGATGGGCCGTGCTACCCAGGGCGTGACCCTGATCGCGGTCGAAGACGGCACCAAGCTGTCCGGCCTGCAGCGCGTCGTCGAAACCGACCTCGAAGAGGTCGAGCTCGAACAGGCGCCGCAATAAGCCGAAGGGCCGCGTCGACGCGGCCCTTTTTTTCGCGCCGGGCTGGCCGGCGCAGCAACTCGAGACACCTACAACAATGAAAAAACTCGTCCTTGCCCTGTCTGCTGCCGCCACGTTTGCGGCCTTTCCCTCGTTCGCGCTGGCTGCGCCAGGCGTCGATCCGCAGGCGGCCACCGCCGTCAAGGCCATGTTCAATGCCATGGAGATGCGCAAGAACATGAACGCCATGTACGCGCAGATGCAGCAGGCCATGCCGGCCATGATGCGCCAGCAGCTGGGCGGCATGATCCAGGCCGACCCCAAGCTCGACGCGCAGCAGAAGCAGGAAGCCATGGCCAAGGTCGAACAGTCGCTTCCGCACATGACCCAGTCGCTGGCGAAGATCTTCAACGATCCGGCCCTGGTCGACGCGATGATCGACGAAATGGTGCCGCTGTACGCCAACAACTACACGGTCGCCGAGATCAAGCAACTGACCGCGTTCTATCAGAGCCCGGTGGGCCGCAAGATGATGACGCTCACGCCGAAGCTGGCGACCGAGGGCATGGCAGCCGCGCAGCGCGTGATGATGCCGCGCGTCGCCAAGCTGATGCAGGACATGGCCCAGGACGTACAGAAACCGTAAGCGCATAGAAAGGACCGCCGGATGGAGCAACACACGCAGGTATTCAATTTTTCGGCCGGCCCGGCCGTCCTCCCGAAGGAAGTGCTGCAGCAGGCCGCGAGCGAGATGCTCGACTGGCACGGCAGCGGCATGTCGGTGATGGAGATGAGCCACCGCGGTCCGGAATTCATCTCCATCTACCAGCAGGCGGAAAGCGACCTGCGCGAGCTGCTGGCGGTGCCGGCCAACTACAAGATCCTGTTCATGCAGGGCGGGGGGCTGGCCCAGAACGCCATCATCCCGCTCAACATGGTCGGTTGCTGCCCGCAGCCGGCGACGATCGATTTCATCCATACCGGCTCCTGGTCGGGCAAGTCGATCAAGGAAGCCAAGCGCTACGCCCACGTCAACATCGCCGCATCGAGCGAGGCGAGCGGCTTCACCGGCGTGCCGCCGCAGGATACCTGGAACCTCACCTCGCACGCGGCCTACCTGCACATCTGCACCAACGAGACCATCGACGGCGTCGAATACAACTTCGTGCCCGACTCCATGCCGAAGGTGCCGATCGTGGCCGACATGTCCTCGCACATCCTGTCGCGGCAAATCGACGTGTCGAAGTACGGCGTAATCTTCGCCGGCGCCCAGAAGAACATCGGCCCGGCCGGCCTGACCCTGGTGATCGTGCGCGACGACCTGCTGGACGACGCCCTGCCGATCTGCCCCTCGGCCTTCCACTGGCGCACCGTGGCCGAGCACGACTCCATGTTCAACACGCCGCCTACCTACGCGATCTACATCGCAGGCCTGGTGTTCGCCCACCTGAAGCAGCAGGGTGGCGTCGCGGCGATGGAACAGCGTAATATCGAGAAAGCGCGCCTGCTGTACGAGGCGCTGGACGCCGACGACTTCTACCAGAACCGCGTCGCGCCCGAATACCGCTCGCGCATGAACGTACCCTTCTACCTGCGCGACGAATCCCTGAACGACAAATTCCTGGCCGGCGCGAAGGCGCGCGGGCTGCTGCAACTGAAGGGCCACAAGTCCGTCGGCGGCATGCGGGCATCGATCTACAACGCGATGCCGCTCGAGGGTGTGCAGGCCCTCGTCGATTATTTGAACGAATTCGCGGGGCGGTAACCTAAAGGCACCCGATGTTCGTAGGGTGGACGGCTTTGCCGTCCGCGCGTTCAACACGCCTGTGCCTATACGCGAATGAATAATACGAGCTTACGATGAATGACAAACTCCTCCCCCTGCGCGAGCAGATCGACGCGATCGACGCGCAAATCCTTGAACTCCTGAGCCGGCGCGGCAAGATCGCCCAGGAAGTCGGCCATGTGAAGGCCGAAACCAACGCCCCGGTGTTCCGTCCCGAACGCGAAGCCCAGGTGCTGCGCGGCGTGGCCGAGCGTAATCCCGGCCCGCTGAAGGACCGTGACGTCCAGACCATCTTCCGCGAGATCATGTCGTCCTGCCGCGCGCTGGAAAAGCGCGTGACGGTGGCCTACCTCGGGCCGTCGGGCACCTTCAGCGAGCAGGCCGTGTACCAGCAGTTCGGCAGCGCCATCGAGACGCTGCCCTGCGTGTCGATCGACGAGGTGTTCCGCGCCACCGAGGCCGGCACCGCCGACTTCGGCGTGGTGCCGGTGGAGAACTCGTCCGAGGGTGCGATCAACCGCACCCTCGACCTGATGCTGGCCACCACCACCGTCATCAGCGGCGAGATCTCGATCCCGGTCCACCACAGCCTGATGACCAGGACCGGTTCCATGGACGGCGTCACCGTCGTGTGCGCCCATTCGCAGGCGCTGGCCCAGTGCCAGGTGTGGCTCAACCTGCACCATCCCGGCATCGAGCGCCGCGCCGTGGCCTCCAACGCGGAAGCGGCGGTCCTGGCCAGCCAGGACCCGACCGTGGCGGCGATCGCCAGCGAGATGGCGGGCGAGCAGTACCAGCTCGGCGTGGTGCAGGCCCACATCCAGGACGATCCGCACAACCGCACCCGCTTCGCCGTCATCGGCAGCCTGGAGACCGGCCCGTCCGGCCGCGACCATACGGCCATCGTGCTGGCCGTGCCGAACAAGGCGGGCGCCGTCTACAACCTGCTGGCCCCGCTCGCCAAGCATGGCGTGTCGATGACGCGCTTTGAATCGCGCCCGGCGCGCATCGGCACCTGGGAGTACTACTTCTATGTCGACATCGAGGGCCACGTGCGCGACGCCGCCGTCGCCCGCGCCCTCGACGAGCTGAAGGACAACGCCGCCTTTTTCAAGGTGCTCGGCTCCTATCCGCAGAGTCTTTAATTTCCATTTTTATTCGAGAATCCCATGTCGCAATTCGGTCCAGATTACGTCCGCGCCATCGCCCCTTACCAGGCCGGCAAACCCATCGCTGAAGTCGCCCGCGAGTTCGGCCTTGACGAAGCCAAGATCGTCAAGCTCGCCTCCAACGAGAACCCCTTCGGCATCCCCGAATCGAGCCGCGCCGCGATGGCGCAGGCTGCCGCCGACCTCGGCCGTTATCCGGACGCCAACGGCTTCGAACTGAAGGCTGCCTTGTCCGCACGCTACGACGTCCCGGCCGACTGGATCACCCTGGGCAATGGCAGCAACGACATCCTGGAGATCGCCGCGCACGCCTTCGTGCAGAAGGGCGAGTCCGTGGTGTATGCGCAGTACTCGTTCGCCGTGTACGCGCTGGCCACGCAAGGCGTGGGCGGCCGCGCCATCGTGGTCGCGGCCAAGGACTACGGTCACGACCTGGATGCGATGGCGGCCGCCATCGAGCCCGATACCCGCCTGGTCTTTGTGGCCAACCCGAACAACCCGACCGGCACCTTCATCCCGGCAGCCGAGATCGAAGCCTTCCTGCAGAAAGTGCCGAGTAATGTGGTCGTGGTGCTGGACGAGGCTTACAACGAATACCTGGCGCCGGAGCACCAGTTCGAATCGAGCCAGTGGGTGCGCAAGTACCCGAACCTGATCGTCTCGCGCACCTTCTCCAAGGCCTACGGCCTGGCCGGCCTGCGCGTCGGCTTCGCCATCGCCCAGCCGGCGGTGACCGACCTGATGAACCGCATCCGCCAGCCTTTCAACGTCAATTCGCTGGCGCAGGCCGCCGCGATCGCCGCGCTGAACGACAAGGAATTCCTGGAGCAGGGGGCGAAGAACAATGCGGAAGGCTACAAGCAGTTGACCGCCGCTTTCGATGAACTCGGCCTGCAATATGTGCCCTCGTTCGGCAACTTCGTGCTGGTGAAGGTGGGCATTGATGACCAGGCCGGCGCCCGCGTCAACCTGGCGCTGCTCAAGCAGGGCGTGATCGTGCGCCCGGTCGGCAACTACGGCCTGCCCCAGTGGCTGCGCATCTCGATCGGCCTGCCGGAAGAGAATGCCGCCTTCGTCGCAGCGCTCAGGAAGGTTCTCGGCTAATGATCGACCGGCTCGTCGTCGTCGGCGTCGGCCTGATCGGCGGTTCCTTCGCGCTGGCGCTCAAGCAGGCTGGCGTGGTACGCAGCGTGGCCGGACTGGGCCGTGAGCCGGTCGCGATGGCGCGTGCGCTCGAACTGGGCATCGTCGACGAGGTCTGCGAGACCCCGCAACAGGCGATGCGCGGCGCCGACCTGGTGCTGCTGGCCGCGCCGGTCGGGCAGACCGGGGCGATCCTCGCTGCGCTGCTGCCGTATCTGGAGCCGCACACCGTCGTCACCGATGCCGGCAGCACCAAGTGCGACGTGGTGGCCAGCGCGCGCGCGGCGCTGGGCGAGCGCATCAGGCAGTTCGTGCCGGGCCACCCGATCGCGGGCAGCGAGTCCAACGGTCCGGATGCGGCGCGCGCGGAGCTCTACCGCGGCAAGAAGACCGTGCTCACGCCGCTGCCGGAAAACTCGGCAGGCGATGTCGAGCGCGTGGCCGGCGCCTGGCGCCACTGCGGTGCGCTCATCCATTCCCTGAGCCCGCAGGACCACGACCGCGTGTTCGCCGCCGTTAGCCACCTGCCGCACCTGCTGGCCTATGCGCTGGTGGACGACATCGCCGCCAAGCCGCACGCCAGCCTGCTGTTCCAATACGCCGCCAGTGGCTTTCGTGACTTCACGCGGATCGCCGGCTCCTCGCCCGAGATGTGGCGCGACATCAGCCTGGCCAACCGCGAGGCCTTGCTCACCGAGCTCGATGCATATCTGGCACAATTGACTTCATTGCGGGCGACGCTCGCCGCCGCCGACGGACGCGGCCTCGAAACCGTCTTCGCCAACGCGCAGCGCGCGCGGCGCGAATGGATCGAGGCGATCGAGGCCGGCTCGCCGCCGCCCCCGCAGAACCAGGACATAGAATGACGCAGTCTAAACACTACCCGCAGCACATCGACCTCGAACCCGTGATCCACGTGGCTGGAAGCGTACGCCTGCCGGGTTCCAAGAGCATCTCGAACCGCACCCTGCTGCTGGCGGCGCTGTCCGAGGGCACCACCCTAATTCACGACCTGCTGGCCTCGGACGACACCATGGTGATGCTGGGCGCGCTGCGCTCGCTGGGCATCCAGTGGGACGAAGTCGACGAGCGCACCGTGGTCGTGCACGGCCAGGCCGGCGTGCTGCCGGTCCACGAGGCCGACCTCTTCATGGGCAATGCCGGTACCGCGATCCGTCCGCTGACGGCCGCGCTGGCCGTAATCGGCGGCGACTACACCCTGCACGGCGTCTCGCGCATGCACGAGCGCCCGATCGGCGACCTGGTCGATGCGCTCAACGAGGTCGGCGCCCAGATCGAGTACACGGGCGAGCCGGGCTTTCCGCCGCTGCGCGTCAAGCGCGGCCGCATCGCGGCCAACCGCATGGCGGTGCGCGGCAACGTGTCGAGCCAGTTCCTGACCGCGCTCCTGATGGCCGCGCCCCTGATGGCGACCACCCATGCGGTGTCGATCGACGTGATCGGCGAGTTGATCTCCAAGCCCTACATCGAGATCACCCTGAACCTGATGCGCCGCTTCGGCGTGACGGTCGAGCAGAACGGCTGGGCCTCATTCACCGTGCACCCCGGCCAGCGCTACCAGTCGCCCGGCAGCATCCACGTCGAGGGCGATGCCTCCTCGGCCTCCTACTTCCTGGCGGCCGGCGCCATCGCCGGCGGCCCGGTGCGGGTCGAAGGCGTGGGCGAGAACAGCATCCAGGGCGACGTGCGCTTCGCCGACGCGCTCGAGCGCATGGGCGCCATCATCACGCGCGGCGAGAACTGGATCGAAGCCCGTTCGAACGGCGTGTTGAAAGCGATCGACGCCGACTTCAACCACATCCCGGATGCCGCCATGACCATCGCCGTGGCCGCGCTGTACGCCGACGGCCCGAGCACGCTGCGCAACATCGCCAGCTGGCGCGTGAAGGAGACCGACCGCCTGGCCGCGATGGCGACCGAGCTGCGCAAGGTGGGCGCCGAGGTGGAGGAGGGACCGGATTACATCCGCATCACCCCGCCGGAACAGCTCAAGCCGGCCACCATCGACACCTACGACGACCACCGGATGGCGATGTGCTTCTCGCTGGCCTCGCTCGACGGCAAGGCGCGGCGCGGCAACGCGATGCGCATCAACGACCCGAAATGCGTGGCCAAGACCTTCCCGGAATACTTCGAGGCCTTCGCCGGCATTGCGAAGAACGAGCTGTTTTGAACACGGTCGCGCGGGGGAGCCAGTAGAATAGCCAACTGGACCGTTTTACCCCCGCGATCATCACATGCCAAATAATCCCATTCCCGTCATCGCCATCGACGGCCCGACCGCTTCCGGCAAGGGCACCGTTGCCGCCAAGGTCGCCGAGCGCCTGGGCTTCCACCTGCTCGACTCGGGCGCCCTGTACCGCCTGACGGCGCTGCAGGCGATCCGCCGCGGCCTCGAGCTGCGCGACGAGCACGGCATCGCCAAGCTGGCCGAACACCTGCCGGCGCGCTTCGTCGGCGGCGACATCTTCCTGAACAACGAGAACGTCACCGGCGCGATCCGGGCGGAAGAGGTTGGCAACATGGCATCGAAGATCGCCGCGCTGCCGACCGTGCGCCAGGCCCTGTATGGCCTGCAATTGGGCTTTCGCGAGACGCCCGGCCTGGTGGCCGACGGGCGTGACATGGGTACGGTGATCTTTCCCGGCGCGAAATTAAAAGTGTTCTTGACCGCAAGCGTCGAGGCGCGTGCGCAACGCCGGTATAAGCAATTGATTGACAAAGGATTTTCTGCTAATATGGACGATCTGCTGAAGGATTTGAAGGAACGAGACGAGCGCGACACCAAGCGCGCCATCGCTCCCCTGGTCCCGGCAGAGGATGCCTACCAGCTCGATACCTCGAACATGTCGGCTGCGGAAGCGGTCGAACAGGTGTTGGCGTGGTATGCGCATGCATGAGTTTTGAAGGGTACTAATACCTTCGCAAATTGTCTTCACTGCCACTGGCAGTGAAGACTTCCCGCGCAGGCGGGAATCCAAGTTCGCTGCGTCTAGTTGGCTCGAGTCATCGCCGCGACAACGCAAACAAAATTGGGTCCCCGCCTTCGCGGGGACGACGTGCGAAAGCACGTTGTCCTTGTTGGTGCCTGCAACGGCAATCCTGTCGCTGCAGGTGTGTTTCAACCTAACCCCAGTTCAGTCCGCACCATCGCCGGCCTGCTGGGCTAACTCGAGTAATAACCTTTATGTCTACTGCAACCAATCAAGATACCGGCATGGAAAGCTTCGCCGCCCTTTTCGAAGAATCGCTGTCGCGTCAAGACATGCGTTCGGGCGAAGTCATCTCGGCTGAAGTCGTGCGCCTGGATCACAACTTCGTGATCGTCAACGCCGGCCTGAAGTCGGAAGCCTTCATTCCGGTCGAAGAATTCAAGAATGACCAGGGCGAACTGGAAGTCCAGATCGGCGACTTCGTTTCCGTGGCCATCGAATCGCTGGAGAACGGTTTCGGCGATACCATCCTGTCGCGCGACAAGGCCAAGCGCCTGGCATCGTGGCTGGCTCTGGAAAAAGCAATGGAGTCGGGCGAGATCGTCACCGGCACCGTCAACGGTAAAGTCAAGGGCGGCCTGACCGTCCTGACCAACGGCATCCGCGCATTCCTGCCGGGTTCGCTGGTCGACACCCGTCCGGTCAAGGACACCACCCCGTTCGAAGGCAAGACCCTGGAATTCAAGGTCATCAAGCTGGACCGCAAGCGTAACAACGTGGTCCTGTCGCGTCGCGCCGTCATCGAAGCATCGATGGGCGAAGAGCGCGCCAAGCTGATGGAAACCCTGAAAGAAGGCACCGTGGTCACCGGCGTCGTCAAGAACATCACCGACTACGGTGCGTTCGTCGACCTGGGCGGCATCGACGGCCTGCTGCACATCACCGACCTGGCATGGCGTCGCGTGCGTCACCCGTCGGAAGTGCTGTCGGTTGGCCAGGAAATCACCGCCAAGGTCCTCAAGTACGACCAGGAAAAGAACCGCGTCTCGCTGGGCGTCAAGCAGCTGGGCGACGATCCGTGGACCGGTCTGTCGCGTCGCTACCCGCAGGGCACCCGTCTGTTCGGCAAGGTCACCAACCTGACCGACTACGGCGCGTTCGTGGAAGTCGAGCAGGGCATCGAAGGCCTGGTGCACGTCTCGGAAATGGACTGGACCAACAAGAACGTGGCTCCGAACAAGGTTGTCCAGCTGGGCGACGAAGTCGAAGTCATGGTCCTGGAAATCGACGAAGAGCGTCGTCGTATCTCGCTGGGCATGAAGCAGTGCAAGGCGAATCCGTGGGACGACTTCGGCATGACCCACAAGAAGGGCGACAAGGTCAAGGGTTCGATCAAGTCGATCACCGACTTCGGCGTGTTCATCGGCCTGCCGGGCAACATCGACGGCCTGGTGCACCTGTCGGACCTGTCCTGGACCGAAGCCGGCGAAGAAGCCGTGCGCAAGTTCAAGAAGGGCGACGAGCTGGAAGCAGTCGTGCTGGCAATCGACGTCGAGCGCGAGCGTGTCTCGCTGGGCGTCAAGCAGCTGGAAGGCGACCCGTTCAACAACTTCGCTTCGCTGAACGACAAGGGCACCCTGGTCACCGGCACCGTGAAGTCGGTTGAGCCGAAAGGCGCCGTGATCGCGCTGAACGACGAAGTCGAAGGCTACCTGCGCGCTTCGGAAATCTCGCGTGACCGCGTGGAAGACGCCGGCACCCACCTGAAAGTGGGCGACAAGGTCGAAGCCCTGGTCATCAACATCGATCGCAAGGCTCGCAGCATCCAGCTGTCGATCAAGGCGAAAGATAGCGCTGACACCCAGGAAGCAATGAGCAAGCTGGCAGCCGACAACAGCGCCGCTTCGGGCACCACCAGCCTGGGCGCACTGCTGAAGGCCAAGTTCGACAACAAAGGTTAATTCCTTTCCGAGGCGACCAGATGACCAAGTCCGAGCTGATCAACCGCCTGGCTGAGCGCTATTCTCAGCTGGTGGCGAAAGATGCGGAGTTTGCCGTCAAGACCATCCTCGATGCGATGACCAACGCCCTGGCGACCGGGCAGCGCATCGAGATCCGTGGTTTCGGCAGCTTTGCGCTGAACAGCCGACCCCCGCGCATCGGCCGCAACCCGAAGTCCGGCGACAAGGTGATGGTGCCCGAAAAACGGGTACCCCACTTCAAGCCGGGCAAGCAGTTGCGCGAGCGGGTGGACGCGATGGTCGGGCAACCGATCATCGAGGATTGAGTCTCCCTGAAGTCGTCTGCTGGCTGGCAGACAAGAACGGCGTCCTTCGGGATGCCGTTTTTTTTCGTGCCTTGCCGGGGCAGCGCCAGCTCGGCTTTTGAAATATCATGTCGGATATGCGACACTTCGCCTTTGTGCACTCACCCAGCGGGCACTGCTGATGAAATTTGTCTCCTCCATTGTTGGCGTCATCCTGTTCGTCCTGTTCTTCGGCTTCGCCCTGAAGAACACGCAGGAAGTCGACCTGCATTTCTTCCTCAACTATGAACTGCGTGGCCCCCTCGTGTTGATGCTGCTGGCTTTCTTCGTCGCCGGCGCCGCCCTCGGCATCCTGGCGCTGACCCCGACCGTGTTCCGCCAGCGCCGCCAGACCTCGCAGCACAAGAACACCATCCAGGCCCTGCAGAGCGCCGCCGGCACCGGCACCGCCCAGCCGACCCCGGATGCCGTGAACCCGGCGCAGAAGCTGGCCCAATAAGCCGGCTCAAACGCCAACACAGAACAAGAACACATGGAATTCGAACTCTGGATGCTGCTCGGCATCCCATTCTTCTTCGGCCTCGGCTGGATCGCCGCCCGCGTCGACATCAGTTCGCTGGTCTTCGAATCGCGCACCCTGCCGCGCGGCTACTTCAAGGGCCTGAACCACCTGCTCAACGACCAGCCGGACAAGGCCATCGATTCCTTCATCGAGATCGTCAAGCTCGATCCCGAATCGGCCGACATGCACTTTGCCCTCGGCAACCTGTTCCGCCGCCGCGGCGAGACCGAGCGCGCCATCCGCGTCCACCAGAACCTGCTGGCGCGTCCCGACCTGCCGGGCGAGCAGAAGGCCCACGCCCAGTACGAACTCGGCATGGACTACCTGAAGGCCGGCCTGCTCGACCGCGCCGAGGAAACCTTCAACCTGCTGGTGGGCACCCCCTTCGAAGTGCAGGCGCGGCGCGCGCTTCTGGAAATCTACCAGCGCGAAAAGGAATGGCGCCGCGCGATCGACGTCGCCAACGGCCTGCAGGAGTCCGGCGCCGGCGCGCGCCAGAAGGAAATCGCGCAGTTCTACTGCGAGCTGGCCCAGGATGCCCTGGTGCACCTGCAGCCGAGCGACGCCATGCAGCTGCTCGACAAGGCCTTGCTGGCCGACCGCTCCAGCGTGCGCGCCACCATCCTGATCGGCGACGCCCAGCTGGCCCAGGGCGATACCGAGGCGGCCCTGCTC
Organism: Massilia sp. BHUDP2; assembly: GCF_046236355.1. Lineage (NCBI taxonomy): Bacteria > Pseudomonadati > Pseudomonadota > Betaproteobacteria > Burkholderiales > Oxalobacteraceae > Massilia > Massilia sp. BHUDP2. The sequence goes on along the minus strand of NZ_JBJUVW010000002.1, from coordinate 1,231,499 downwards.
ACCTGGCGCCGCGTCGAGCAGCAGAGCGTGCCGCACGTGGCCCTGGTGGCCCAACGCCTGATGGATGGCTACCGCAAAGTAGGTAGACCACAGGAAGGCGTCAACCTGCTGCGTTCCTACCTGGCCGAAGCATCGTCAATTGACCTGATCGAGGTGGTGTTCAAGGCCGTGATCGAACTCGACGGCGTGGAAGCGGCCAAACAGCTGGTGGTCGAGGAGCTGCGCCGCAACCCGACCCTGCTGGGCCTGGATAAACTGCTCGAGGCACACCTGATGGATGCCCGCACCGAAGTGTGGGAAGAGCTGTCGATGGTCAAGAACCTGGTGCAGCGCTACACCCAGAAGCTGGCGCGCTACCAGTGCAGCCACTGCGGCTTCAAGGCGCGCCAGTTCTACTGGCAGTGCCCGGGCTGCAGTCGCTGGGAAACCTATCCGCCGCGCCGCACCGAAGAACTCAATGTGATGAACTGACGCAGCCTTATCTATGACGCATCCGATCCCAAGCCGCCTGCTGGCGGCAGACAGCTTCCGCCGCGAGGCGGCCCCCGAACTTTCCAGCGTGCGCCTGCTCGTGGTGGGCGACGTCATGCTCGACCGCTACTGGTTCGGCGACGTCTCGCGCATCTCGCCGGAAGCGCCGGTGCCGGTGGTGCGCATCGAGCGCCGCGAGGAGCGCCTGGGCGGCGCCGCCAACGTGGCGCGCAATGCCGCCGCGCTGGGCGCGCATACGGGCCTGCTGGGCATTACCGGCAAGGACGAAGCAGGAGAAGAAGTCGAGAAGCTGCTGCGTGAAGCATCGATCCATAGCTACATGAAGCGCGACGACGCCATCTCGACCATCATCAAGCTGCGCGTCATCGGCCGCCAGCAGCAGATGGTGCGCATCGACTTCGAGGACGCGCCGACCGAGACCGTGCTGCGTGACAAGCTCGACCAGTTCCGCGCGCTGCTGCCCGACTACGACGTGGTGATCCTGTCCGACTACAACAAGGGCGCGCTGGTGAACGTGGCCGACATGGTGCGCGAGGCGCGCACGGCCGGCAAGATCGTGCTGGTCGACCCGAAGGGCGACGATTTCACCCCTTACCGCGGCGCGACCATCCTGACCCCGAACCGTTCGGAACTGCAGCGCGTGGTGGGCGCCTGGACGACCGAAGAACAATTGACCGAGAAGGCGCAGCGCCTGCGCGCCGAACTGGGCCTGACGGCATTGCTGGTGACCCGTTCCGAAGAGGGCATGAGCCTGTACAGCGAGAACGAGGTGCTGCACGTGCACGCCGACGCACGCGAGGTGTTCGACGTCTCGGGCGCGGGCGACACCGTCATCGCGACACTCGCCGCAATGCTGGGCGCTGGCGCGCAGCTGGACGAAGCCCTGGCCACCGCCAACCGCGCCGGCGGCATCGTAGTCGGCAAGCTGGGTACGGCGACCGTCACCCGCGAGGAACTCTTCCCGGGTTGAGTTCGCTCAAGGCCGGGCCGTCAACGGGAGCCCGGCAGCTCCGTTAGTGCGTGAATGGATGGCGCCGCCGTCCATCGTACGAGAACCTACGGAGAACATTCAATGATCAAGAAACTGGTATTCGCTGTTGCCGCGCTGGTCGCTTCGACCGGTATCGCCTTCGCCCAGGTCGACGTCAACAAGGCCGATGCGGCCGCGCTGGACGGCATCAAGGGCGTGGGTCCGAGCATGTCGAAGATGATCCTCGACGAACGCGCCAAGGGCGAGTTCAAGGACTGGGCGGACTTCCAGCAGCGCGTCAAGGGCGTGGGCGACAAGAAGGCCATGAAGCTGTCCGAGGCCGGGCTGACCGTGAACGGCAAGCAGATGGAAGCCGGCGCCGCCAAGCCGGCCAAGGCCGAGAAGACCTCGGCCAAGGCGGCCGGCAAGGACAAGCCGGCCGAGCAGAAGGCAGCAATGTAAGAAAGAAACCCGCGGCGACGCGGGTTTTTTTATCGCAGCCGGGGACGCCCGCTTACTGGCGGATGCGAATGTCGATGTTCACCTGCGGGTCGCGGCGCTCATGGCGGCCGTAGTCCGGGTAATAATGCGAGCTGGCCGGATAGTAGTGTTGCCGCACGACCGGTCGGCCATAGTAGCGGTCGTCGTAGCGGCGGTCGGCATAGTGGCGCTCCGGGCGCTTGCACTTGCGCTTTTCCTTATATTCACCCTTCTTCCACTTTTGCTCGACCTTGCAGTGTCCGTCCCAATACACCTGCTTGAATTCGCGGCCATGACGGCCTTTGCCGTTTTCATGTTTCCACGAGTCTGCCATGGCGGCGGACGATACCGATGCAAGTGCAAGCAACAACAGTGACATGGCCGGTTTCTTCATGATGGAACTCCTTATCTGGATGTTTCCATACTAGACGAGCCCGGCCGGTGTTCCGCTACGACTGTGTTATCGGATGTTACAAGGCCTGATGGCCAGGCTCAGGAGGGCGGATGGCGCAGGATCTTTTCCATCGGCTTTCCTTTAGCCAGCTCGTCGACCAGTTTGTCGAGGTAGCGGATCTTGCGCATCAGCGGGTCCTCGACCGTTTCGACGCGCACGCCGCAGACCAGTCCCGTGATCAGGGAACTGTGCGGATTGAGGGCAGGTGCTTCGGCAAAGAAAGCTTCGACGCTCTTCTGCTGTTCGATTTGGCGCTGCAGGCCGGCCGCATCGTAGCCGGTCAGCCAGCAAATCAGCTGGTCCACTTCTCCCCTGGTCCGGTTCTTCCTTTCCGCCTTCTGGACGTACATCGGATACAGCTTGGCGAAGGGCGTCGCGAAAATACGATGTTCAGGCATGGTGCTGTGTCCCACACGGGATTGACCCGCATCTTTACAACAAAATAAATGACGAATTTGAGCATGAAAAGCACGCTCATGCTATAGTTGTTGCGCTTAGGAAATTACTGTTGTTTTATTGTTAGTTTTTCGATCGTGACACCGAGATTCACCATGAAAAAGAAGTCTTTCACCATTGGTACCCGCCTGGCTGTCGGCTACGGCGCCGTGTTCTTCCTGATGATCGTCCTGACCGCGCTGGCCATCAGCCGCGTCGGCAACATCGACAGCATCCTCAACCACATCAACGACGTCAACAACGTCAAGCAGCGCTACGCGATCAATTTCCGCGGCAGCGTCCATGACCGCGCGATCGCCCTGCGCGACGTGGTGCTGGCAGCCGACCCGGCCGCCGCCGCCGCGCCCGTCAAGCTCATCCAGGTGCTGGACGAGAACTATACGCGCTCGGCCGAACCGATGGACAGGCTGTTCCGGGAGCTGAAAGATATCCTGCCGGCCGAGAAGGCGGCCTTGGCATCGATCAAGGAGCAGGAGCGCCGCACCAGGCCGCTGATCGAGCGCGTGATCGCGCTGCACGCGGCCGGCCAGGCGCAGGAAGCCGCCGCGCTGCTGTCGCAGGGGGCGGCGCCCGCCTTCGTGGATTGGCTGGCCAGCATCAACGCCTTCATCGACATGCAGGAGCAGCAGAACAACGTGGAAGCGGCTGGCGCCCGCAAGATGGCATCGGGCTTCTTCGGCTGGATGACCCTGCTGTGCCTGGGCGCGATCGCCGTCGGCGCGACGGGCGCCTGGATCATCACGCGCGGCCTGCTGCGCCAGCTCGGCGGCCAGCCGGACTACGCGGCATCGATCGTCAGGGCCATCGCCGCCGGTGACCTGGGCGTGAAGATCGAGACCGCCTCGGGCGACAGCAGAAGCCTGCTGTTCGCCATGAAGGGCATGCGCGACAGCCTGGTCGCCATCGTCGGACAGGTGCGGCACGGCACCCTGAACATGGCCAGCGTCTCGACCGAGATCGCGGACGGCAACCGCGACCTGTCGCACCGCACCGAACGCCAGGCCGGCACGCTGGAAGCGACCACCGCCTCGGTCGAGCAGCTCACCGCCACCGTGCGCCAGAACGCCGACAATGCACGCCAGGCCAATGCGCTGGCGGAATCGGCGTCCGAAGTCGCCCTGCGCGGCGGCATGGTGGTGTCCCAGGTGGTCGAGACCATGGCCTCGATCAACGATTCGTCGAAGCGGATCGTCGACATCATCGGCGTCATCGACGGCATCGCCTTCCAGACCAATATCCTGGCGCTGAACGCCGCCGTGGAAGCGGCGCGTGCCGGGGAGCAGGGCCGCGGCTTTGCCGTGGTGGCGACCGAAGTGCGTAACCTGGCGCAGCGCTCGGCGAGCGCTGCCAGGGAGATCAAGCTTCTCATCGGCAGCTCGGTCGAGCGGGTCGACGCGGGTGCGCGCCTGGTGGACGAAGCGGGCAGCACGATGAACGACATCGTGGCCTCGGTGCGCCGCGTGACCGACATCATGGCCGAGATCAGCCGCGCCAGCGCCGAGCAGAGCGCCGGCATCGGCCAGGTCAACGACGCCATTGGCCAGATGGACGAGGCCACCCGCCAGAATGCGGCGCTGGTGCAGCAGGCGACGGCGGCCGCGGCGGCGCTGGAAGAAGAGGCGGAGCGGCTGGCGCAGGTGGTGAGCGTGTTCCGCCTGGAGGCGGCCAACGACGGCGCGCTCGCGGCGCCTGCGCGGCTGGCGATCGCCGGGCGTTGATCGGAATGTGGATGGCATCTGACTAGCGCGCGTGTCAGATGTATTGACTGACACCGCTCGATCCGCATGAGAAGATGTGCACGTGATTTGCACTTCATAAACCAGAAAGGTACTCATGCCTCACGCCCGCATCTCTTCCTCCCTGCTGGCCGCACTGCTCGCCCTTGGCGCCGGTGCAGCAAGCGCCGCACCGGCCAGCCCGGCAGCGCCTGACTTCAAGCGCCAGCAGCCCCAGATCAACAAGATCCTCGCCGAGATCTCGCCCAAGCGCATGGAAGGCTATGTCGCCAAGCTGGTGAGCTTCGGCACCCGCCATACGATGTCGGAAACGGAATCCGACACCCGCGGCATCGGCGCCGCCCGCCGCTGGATCAAGGCGGAACTCGAGCGCTGCGGCGCCGGCACGCCGCTGCAGGTGTCGTTCGACAGCCACATCGCCCCGGTATCGGCACGCATCTCGCGTCCGACCGAGATCGTCAACGTGGTCGCCACGCTGCCGGGCACCCAGGAAGCCTCGAAGGACCGCATCTACGTGGTCAGCGGCCACTACGATTCGCGCGTCAGCGACGTGATGAACTACACCGCCGACGCCCCGGGCGCCAACGACGACGCTTCCGGCACTGCGGCCACCATGGAACTGGCCTGCGTGATGGCCAAGCACAAGTTCGACGCCACCATCGTCTTCATGGCGGTGGCCGCCGAGGAGCAGGGCCTGCTGGGCGCGCGCCACTGGGCCACCCAGGCGCGCCTGAAAAACCTGAACATCGCCGGCATGTACACCAACGACATCATCGGCAGCTCGCGCGCCGACAATGGCAAGGTGGACAACAAGCAGGTGCGCCTGTTCTCGCAGAGCATCCCGGCCACCAAGGAAATGAGCGAGACCGTGCGCCAGCTGGTCGCCACCGGCGGCGACAGCGATTCGCTCTCGCGCCAGCTGGGCCGCCACACCAAGGAGATGGGCGAGCGCTACGTGAAGGGCTTCAAGGTGTCGCTGATCCACCGCGCCGACCGCTACCTGCGCGGCGGCGACCACATGCCTTTCCTGGAGCAGGGCTACGCGGCGCTGCGCTTCACCGAACCGGCCGAGGACTTCGCGCACCAGCACCAGGACCTGCGTACCGAAAACGGCAAGGTCTACGGCGACCTGATCGAGTTTAATGATTACGACTACATCGCCAAGGTGACCAAGGTGAACGCCGCGGCACTGGCCTCGCTGGCGCTGGCCCCGGCCGCGCCGCAGAACGTCAAGCTGCGCACCGACAAGCTGACCAACGATTCGACCCTGGTGTGGCAGGCGAATGCCGAACCGGACCTGGCGGGCTACCGCATCGTCTGGCGCGACACCACCGCCAGCGAGTGGCAGGGTTCGAAGTGGGTCGGCAACGTGCTTGAAGCGACCATCGACCTGTCGAAGGACAACGTGTTCTTCGGCGTGCAGGCGGTCGACAAGGACGGCAACGTGAGCGTCGCCACCTATCCGCTGCCGCAGCGCTGATCCGGCGCGGATCGCAGCAAGGGGCCGGCCCGCCAAGGCCGGTCCAATACGCCACCTTGCCGTCCGGATTAAAATAGCGGTTTAGGAAATCGCGAGAGAGCAAGGAATGGCTTACAAGACCATCGAAGACACGATCGGCAACACCCCGCTGGTGCAGCTGGTGCGCCTGCCCGGCGCGGACGCGGCTGCCCGCAACAACATCATCCTCGGCAAGCTCGAAGGCAACAACCCGGCCGGCTCCGTGAAGGACCGCGCCGCCATGTCGATGCTGCGCGGCGCCGAGGAGCGCGGCCAGATCAAGCCGGGCGACACCCTGATCGAAGCGACCAGCGGCAACACCGGCATCGCGCTGGCCATGGCGGCCGCCATCCGCGGCTACAAGATGGTGCTCCTGATGCCGGACAACCTGTCGATCGAGCGCCGCCAGAGCATGGCGGCCTATGGCGCCAGGATCATCCTCACGCCGAAGTCGGGCGGCATGGAATACGCGCGCGACATGGCCGAGCAGATGCAGAAGAACGGCGAGGGCATCATCCTCGACCAGTTCGGCAACCAGGACAATCCGCGCGCCCATTACGACACCACCGGCCCGGAAATCTGGCGCGACACCGAAGGCCGCGTCACCCATTTCGTCAGCGCCATGGGCACCACCGGCACCATCATGGGCGTGTCGCGCTACCTGAAGGAACAGAACCAGGCGGTGCGCATCATCGGCGCCCAGCCGGAAGAAGGCTCCTCGATCCCGGGCATCCGTAAGTGGCCGGAAGCCTACCTGCCGAAGATCTACGACAAGGCGCGCATCGACCAGGTCGAGTCGGTGAGCCAGGCCGCGGCCGAGCAGATGGCGCGCCGGCTGGCGGCGGAAGAGGGCATCTTCTGCGGCATTTCGGCGGCGGGCGCCTGCGAAGTGGCGCTGCGCATCTCCCAGACGGTGGAAAACGCGACCATCGTGTTCGTCGTCTGCGACCGGGGCGACCGCTACCTGTCGACGGGCGTGTTCCCGGCCTGAACCGGCTGCCCATCCATGCGAAAAAGCCATCCTGACGGATGGCTTTTTATTTTCAGCAACTTCTTGCACGTCCGGATGACTCGCCCGCAGCGTTCCTGCGTTCGCTTCGTCCGGCAAGGCCTGCGCCGGCGTCGAGCGGCAGGCAGGGCCTGCCGCGACGCCGCAGCGCGCTTACGCCTCTTTCGGAGCGGCGCCTTCTTTCGGCTTGAACTGCTTGTCGCTGATGCGGAACTTGGCGCGGCGGTCGCCCATGAGGTAGCGCAGGTCGCGGATCGACAGGTCGCTCACTTCATGCATGCGGATCAGCAGCGAAGCGCCGACCGGCAGGCGGTGGTGGCGGATCTTCGAGATCACCGGCGGTGCAACTTCCAGCGCACGCGACAGCGCCGCGTCGTTCTTCAGGCGCAGGTTTTCGATCAGGGTGTCGAGCAGGCGGTTCGGGTTGTACTGCAGGAGCTCATCGGACTCCGAATCGCTATTCATATCAATGCCGACTTGGTTTGTCATGATTCAATATCCTATTTTGGGTTGGACGGAGCCCCATGCGGCGCTCGGCTCCAGGCTACGGTATTTCGTAATTTTCTATTCAATTGTACAACTAATTTCTAATCTGATACTCAGTAGCAATAACGATCAGATCGATTTATTCAGTATTGTTGTCTCACCGCAACAATAGCCGCAATGCAATTCTCTCACAAACTCACGGAAATAATAATTGTTTTTTGATTAATCCCCAGTGTATCGCCAACGGGTGTTTGATGCCGCACGGTATGAAAAGTACTGACAAAGTGCTAAGAAAAGCGGGAGTATGACAAGTAGAGGGGTGTTTCTGCAGAGAATCTGCAGAAAAGGAACGCATACCCCCGGGGAGTATAGGGGCGGAAGGGCGGTTCAGGAAGGAAGAAAAGGCGGGAAGCCCGTTACAAATCGATACAAAGTTTCCCGCCGGGCAATGCTCAGCCGCCGCGCGAGGCGCGGACGGCCCGGCCAAGTTCGATCACCGACATGGCATAGAAATAACTGCGGTTGTACTTGGTAATGGCAAAGAAGTTATCGTCGGCCACCCAGTATTCGGTTGCCTCGGCGCCGTTCTGCAGGTCGACCAGGCCGTACAGGCGCTCGGCCGGCAGCGCCGCCGCGGTGGTGACGCCGGCGGCGCGCAATTCTTCGGGCCGCAGGGTGGCCTTCAGGCCGCGCTCCAGCAGCGGCTCCCAGGCATGGTTCGGCGAGACGTCGGCCGGGGTCACCGGGCTGTTGCGATGTTCCGGGTTCCAGCCATGCTGGATCAGGAAATTGGCCACACTGCCGATCGCATCGTCCGACGACTGGCGCAGGTCGATCTGGCCGTCCTTGTTGAAGTCCACGCCATACTTCAGGATATTGCCCGGCATGAACTGCGGCATGCCGACCGCGCCGGCAAACGAGCCCAGCAGCGAGAAGGCTTCCACCTTGTGCTCGCGCGCAAACAACAGGGTATTCGCCAGCTCGCTACGGAAGAAGGCCATGCGCGCGGCGCGGTTCGGCGTTTCCGGATAGGCGAAAGCGAGCGTCGCCAGGGTGTCGAGCACGCGGAACTTGCCGGTGTCGCGGCCATAGATGGTCTCGACGCCGATGATGCCGACGATGATCTCGGCCGGCACGCCGTAGGCCGCTTCGGCGCGCGCCAGGGTCTCGGCATTCTCGTTCCAGAAGCGCACTCCGGCGGCAATGCGGATCGGCTCGATGAAGCGGTCGCGGTAGGCCTGCCAGTTCTTCGGCTTGCCCGGCGGGGCGGGCTTGACCAGCTGTACCGCCGAATCGATGAAGCGCGCCTGGCCGAACAGCGATTCGAGGTAGGCGCGCTCGAAGCCGTGCTGGGTTGCCATCTCGTCCATGAACTCGCGCACCGCCTGCCATTCCAGGAAGTTGTGGTGCTCGCCGTCGTAGTCGATCATGGCCGCGGCCGGAGCGGCCTTCAGCACCTTGCTCGAACGGGCGGAGACGCGCTTGCCTGCAGCCTTGTCTTTCTTGCTCTTGGCCTTGGCGGCTTTTGCTTTGGCGGCTTTTGCTTTGGCAGCCTTGGCGGCCTTGGTCTGGACTTGCGGATCCTTCGCGCCGGCTTGCGCCTGCCCGGTCGGGGCAAAGGCGATTGCCAGCGCGGCAAACAGGGGAACGATCGATTTCATCTGACTTGCGACAGTAATCTCTTCAAGGTAGCGGCCAGCTGGCGGTCAGGCGCGGGCTGGGGCGGCGCATAGCGCCAGGCGCTATAGCGGCGCAAGAATTCGGCGGCGGCGTGCAGTGATGGCGGCGCCAGCTGCTGCGAGGCCGCGATCCGGGCCGCGTAGGCGGTGGGCCCTTCGTCCGCTGCACGTGCCAGGCCCAGGTGGGCGAGACGCTTGCATAGGGAGGAGTATACCGCCTCGATCGGATTGTGTTCCCTGCGGAGGTACAAAATTCTTCCCAAGAGCAACACTCCGGCCCCCAGCATGATCAAGCCGGCAACACGCCAGCCCGCCAGGCTTTCGCCCACGCTTTGCAGCAGGCCGCGCTGGCGTTCCGGGGTGTAGTTCAGCACCCACTGGTTCCAGCTGTTGTTGACGGCGCCCAGCGCGTTGCGCAGGCGACCCAGCAGCGAATCGCCGTTGGCGCCGAACATCGACAGCCCGCGCAGCGCGTCGATGCCGAAGGGCGGCGGCGGGGTGACCGCGGCCGCCAGGTTGCGCCGCACCCGTTCCGGCGCCACGGCGGCGGTCGGGTCCACCCGCACCCAGCCGCGCCCGCGCAGCCAGACCTCGGCCCAGGCGTGGGCATCGGACTGGCGCACCGTCACGTAGCCGTCGATCGGATTGAGTTCGCCGCCCTGGTAGCCGGTGACCACGCGCGCCGGGATGCCGGCCGCGCGCATCAGGAACACGAAGGCGCCGGAATAATGTTCGCAAAAGCCGGCGCGGGTCCCGTACAGGAACTCGTCGACCGAATGGCGGCCCAGCAGCGGCGGCTCCAGCGTGTAGCTGTAGGGCTGCTCGCGGAAGCGCTGCAGCACCTGCTCGATGCGGCGCGCCGGCTCCGCTTCCTTGCGCAATGCGATGCCCGCGGCCAGCGCCTTCGGGTTGTAGCCGTAGGGGAGCAGCAGCCACTGGTTGGGGTCGTCGAGCGTATCGCGTCCATCCAGCGCATAGTCCGGGTAGGAGATCATCGGATAGCGCACCCGCCCGGCCAGCGGACGGTCGGTGCTCAGTTCGAGCTGGTGCGAGACCTGGGTCTGGTAGCCCGGCACTTCCGGCATGTGGCCGGCCATCTCGAGCGAGAACAGCCAGCGCGTGTCGGACGGCTCCAGCGTCACTTCGTAGCGCTGCGCCTGGCCGCGCACGCGCAGCGAGGTGCCGGAGCGGGTGGCGATCGAGCCGCCGCGGGTCCAGGCGGTGCCGTCGAATGCGTCCAGCACCAGGCCGCGCCAGTACAGCTGGGCCTTGGGCGGCACCGCGCCTTCGAAGCGCACCCGGAAGGCAGGTTCGTCCGACATCGCCAGGTTCGACATCTGCCCCGGCGCCATGCGTTCGGACAGGCCGGACTTGGCGCTGCCGTTGCCGCTGCCGCCCGGCATGCTCCACAGCGGGCCGCCCAGGCGCGGGAACACGAAGAACAGCAGCACCGCGATCGGCGCCGCGAATAGCAGCATCCTGGCCCCCATCGCCAGCCGCGTTCCCAGCTTCGGCACGCTGCCGGTGAACTGGAACGAGAGCTGGGTGGTGAGCAGGGCCAGCACCGCCGCCACCATCAAGACTGCGGTGCCGATGCCCTGGGCGTAGAAGAAGTTGGTCAGCACCAGGAAGAAGCACAGGAAGATCACGACGTACAGGTCGCGGCGCGCGTGCATCTCGAGCATCTTGAAGGCGACCAGCAGCACCAGCATGGCCACGCCGGCGTCGCGCCCGAGCAGGGTCTTGTAGCTGAACTGGATGCCGGCCATTGCGCCGACGGCGATGGGCAGGAGCACCATGGCCGAGGGCATGCGCTTGCCGCGCAGCGTGATCGCGCCGCGCCAGGCCAGCGTGGCGGCGCACAGCAACGACACCCACAGCGGCAGGTGCGCCGCATGCGGCGCCAGCACCAGGAGCGCGCTGCCGAGCAGCAGCAGGGTGTCGGCTTTATCCCTCGGCAGGCGCGGCAGGGATGCCAGGGCCTTCATGGCGCCTCCTGGCTGCCGTACAGCGCCAGCGCACGCAGGCAGGCCGCCTGGTGGGCGGCGCCGTTGCCGGCGTCGTAATGGATGGCGCCGAGCCGGAAGGCGTAGGGCAGGGCACGCTGTTCGGCGTCCAGCACCCAGCGCGTCATGCGCGACAGGCGCAGTTCGAGGTCGAGCTGGGGCGGCAGCTGCGCGAAGTCGAGCAGCAGCTCGTCGCCCACGCCGCCTTCGAAGTGCTTGGTGACGAGCTGGCCGCCGAGCGCCGGATCGAGCCGGGCGATCTGGCGCCAGGCCAGCTGGCGCGGGGAGTCGCCGGCCTGGTAGCTGCGCACGCCGGCGAAGTCGTCGCGCATTGTCAACGATATGCCGGCGCGGCCGCTGCCGACCGCGTTGCCGCTCACCGGCAGCGGCGGCGCGCCTTCTTCCGGGCGCGGGTAGACCAGGGCGCGGGCGGCGGGACGCCAGTAGCTCCAGGCGCGGAACAGGCCGAGCGGGAAGCGCGTGGACAGCACCACGCGCGCCGGCTGCAGCCAGCCGCGCGCGCCCGTCGGCACGCCCAGCAGCACGCTGGCGCTGCCGTGGGCGGCGATGTCGGTGACGTGGCGCGCTTCGCCCTTTCTGGAGGCATCGGAAAAATCGATCCAGACGCCGTAGCGCGCCAGCCCCGTGCGGTTGGCGACGTGCAGTTCGAACCGGGCCTCCTGGCCGGCGAAGACGGCGGGCACGCGGCCCTGCTGCAGGGCCAGGTGGGCCAGGTTACGGTAGGTGAAAACCATGTCCACGAGGGCGCAGGACAAGGCCAGGAAGGTCAGCGCGAAGCCCAGGCCGAGGGTGTAGTTGATCGAGCCGATCAGGAGCACCAGCAGCAGGACGGCGAAGCCGATGCCGGCGCGGGTCGGCAGGATGAACACGCGTCGCTGGCTCAGCACCACCTCGCCGGCATCCAGCGTGCCGCGGCGCGGCAGCCATTTGCCGGTGGTGCGCCGCATCCAGCCGCGCAGGCCTCCGGTTGCGACTTCCATCTACACCGGAACCGATTTCTGCAGCTGCAGCACGAGGTCGCGGCTGGCCAGCGCCTGGCCGTGCGCCGACCTCAAAGGGCGCAGGCGGTGCGCGCAGACCGGCACCAGCACGGCCTGGATGTCTTCGGGGATCACGTGGTCGCGTCCTTCGAGCGCTGCCCAGGCGCGGCCGGCCTGCAGCAGGGCGATGGCGGCGCGCGGCGACAGGCCCTCGGCGAACAGGCCGTTCTGGCGCGACGCCTGGGCCAGCGCCTGCACGTAGGTGACCAGCGCCGGCGAGGCATGGATCTCCTTCAGGGCGCGCTGGGCCTGGGCCAGCTGCTCGGGCTGCATCGCCGGCTGCAAGGCGCGCAGCATGGCGCGCCGTTCTTCGCCCATGAGCAGGGCGCGCTCGGCGGCCGCGTCCGGATAGCCCAGCGAAAGGCACATCAGGAAGCGGTCGAGCTGGGATTCGGGCAGCGGGAAGGTGCCGACCTGGTTGGCCGGGTTCTGGGTGGCGATCACGAAGAAGGGTTCGGGCAGGGCGCGGGTGACGCCGTCGGCGCTGACCTGGCGCTCTTCCATGGCTTCGAGCAGGCCGGACTGGGTCTTGGGGGTGGCGCGGTTGATCTCGTCGGCCAGCAGCACCTGGGTGAAGATCGGACCGGGGTGGAACACGAAGTCGTTCTTCTCGCGCTCGTACACCGAGATGCCGGCCACGTCGGCGGGCAGCAGGTCGCTGGTGAACTGGACCCGGTTAAATTTCAGGCCGAGCGAGATCGCCAGCGCATGCGCCAGCGTGGTCTTGCCGACGCCGGGCAGGTCTTCGAGCAGCAGGTGGCCGCCGGCCAGCAGGCAGGTCAGGGCCAGGCGTACCTGCTGGTCCTTGCCGACCACGACCTGGCCGACCTGGCGCGCCGCCGAGTGTAATTGATTGAACATGCTTGGGTTCCGGTGATCTGCTTGGAAGTGCGGAGCAGGACGCTTGCATGGTAGATTAGCGCCATTGGCAACCTTCATACTCCGTCGGCAACAAGCCTTTGGGTCGATTCTATGCGAAACCGGCCGCAAAGGTGCGCTATGGATGAGCATTCCCCACGATGAGCACAGCAATCTACAGCCACCCCGACTGCCTGCGGCATGACATGGGCGACTGGCACCCCGAAGCGCCGGCGCGGCTGCAGGCGATCGACGACCAGCTGATCCTGGCGCGCCTGGACGGACTGATCGAGCAGCGCAGCGCGCCGCTGGCCGACATCAAGGACGTCCTGCGCAACCACACGCCGGGCGCGCTGGCGCTGGTGCGCGACAACGTGCCGGCTGAGGGCGACCACTATCCGCTCGACGGCGACACCATCCTGTGCCACCACAGCTACCAGGCGGCGCTGCGCGCGGCCGGCGCCGCGGTGGCCGCGACCGATGCCGTGATCGCGGGCGAAGTGGACAATGCCTTCTGCTCGGTGCGCCCGCCGGGGCACCATGCGACGCCGAGCGAGCCGATGGGGTTTTGCTTCTTCAATAACGTCGCCATCGCGGCGCGCCATGCGATGGAGGTGCACGGGCTGGAGCGCGTGGCCATCGTCGACTTCGACGTCCACCACGGCAACGGCACCGTCGAGGCCTTCCGCAAGGACCCGCGGGTGCTGATGGTGAGCCTGTTCCAGCACCCGTTCTATCCCTACTGCGACCCGGAACCGATCACGGCCACCAGCGTCAATATCCCGGTGCCGGCGCTCAGCGACGGCGACACGGTGCGCAAGCTGGTGCAGGACTACTGGCTGCCGGCGCTGCACGCGCACAAGCCGCAAATGATCTTCGTGTCGGCCGGCTTCGACGGCCACCGCGAGGACGACATGGGCGGCATCGGGCTGGTCGAGGCCGACTATGCCTGGATCACGCGCCAGGTGATGGCCATCGCCAAGCAGTATGCGCAGGGGCGCATCGTCAGCTGCCTCGAGGGCGGCTATGCGCTCTCGGCGCTGGGACGGAGTGTGGTGGCCCACCTGAAGGTGCTCGCCGAGCTCGATTGACGGCGAGCTCTGCGCGGAACGTCCTTCCCGGTCCGCACATCTAAATCTCCACGACTTCGCCACCCATGCGCGAAGCGAACGACAAGGAGAAGAAGATGAGACCGATCCGTACCTTCTGCGCGCTGTTGCTGTTCCTTGCTTCAAGCATGGCCGCCGCGACCAACTACACGCTGTGGATCAACGGCCGCGCCGGCGGCGCCGTAGGCGCCATCGGCAACTACAACGACTTCAGCTACTGGGGCCCGGCCACCACGCCGGCCGGCGTCAACAAGAAGGCCGTCAACTGGGACGGCCGCAGCAGTATCGCTTCGCAGAGCGGCACGGTACGCAACGCGCTCGACTGCTTCTGCACCGGCAGCAACTGGTGCTACATCGTCACCTACAGCGCCGGCGACCTGATGATGGGCTACACGTTGGCCAACTACGGCGGCACGCCGCGCTACAAGAAGAACGCCAGCCCGAACGCAAGCGGAGTATGCGGCAACAGCGACGGCGGCATGCAGACCGGCTGGAACATCCGCTGGGTGCGCGCCGCGGCCGGTGCGGCCGGAGGATCCGAGCTGTCCGACGCCGGTTCCTGGACCACCTCGGAGCCGCTGGTGCAGGACCTCAAGACCGCCACCGCGCGCGCCATGTACAACCACAACGACACGCGCAACATCTGGTTCTACATGTACGCGGGCGCCAGGGGCACGCTCTATTCGGGCCTGCTGCCGGGCCAGGACGACGAGGTCATCGCCTACCACAGCAGCGGCGGCGTGGCCGGCAGCTCGGGCCGCTCCCTGTGCAATCCGGGCGACTGGTTCTGCAACGACCTCACGCTCGGCACCGCCAACAACCAGGGCGGCAGCGCCAAGTGGAGCCATCACTCGATGCTGTTCCGCGACGACGGCGAGAACTACAACCACTACATGGACGGCAATTGGGGCGGCGTGGTGAGCGTCGTGCGCAACGCCGTGGTGAACACGGCGCAGTAGCGTGTTGCGGTAGCGCGGGCCTGGGTCGATGCGATCGGCATTGACCCTGCGCGCGCGCATATTTCCTGCGAAAAATTCGCTTCCCGACCTGCCCGCAACACTCGCAATCGTGCAAATTGACACGTCTGTATGTCAAGCGTACTGTCGAACTCAGCCGTAGCCCTCGTGGTACAAGCTGCGGCCATCACTACCATAAAGGAGAAGACAGTGAGACAAATACGCATGTTGTGCGCGCTGTGCCTGATGTTGGTAACAAGCTGGGCGTCCGCCGCGAACTACACCCTCTGGATCAACGGCCGTACCGGCGGCGGGGCGATCGGCAACTACAACGATTTCACCTACTGGGGCCCGTCCTCTACCTCCGCCGGCGTCAACAAGAAGGCCGTCAACTGGGACGGCCGCAGCAGCATCGCTTCCCAGAGCGGCACGGTGCGCAATGCGCTCGACTGCTTCTGCACCGGCACCAACTGGTGCTACGTCGTCACCCATAGCGCCGGCGACCTGATGATGGGCTACACGCTGGCCAACTACGGCGGCTCGGCGCGCCTCAAGAAGAACGCCAGCCCTGCCAGCAACGGCGTGTGCGGCAACAGCGACGGCAGCACGCAGACCGGCTGGAACATCAAGTGGGTGCGCGCCGCCTCCGGCGCGGCCGGCGGCTCGGAGCTGTCGGACGCCGGCTCCTGGACCACCTCGGAACCGCTGGTGCAGGACCTCAAGACCACCACCGCGCGCGCCATGTACAACCACAACACCACCCGCAACGTCTGGTTCTACATGTACGCGGCCGCCAAGGGCACCGCCTACTCGGGCATCCTGCCGGGCCAGGACGACGAAGCCGTCGCCTACCACAGCACCGGCGGCGTGGCCGGCAGTTCCGGCGGTTCCTACTGCAATCCGAGCGACTGGTTCTGCAACGACCTGACGCTCGGCACCGCGGCCAACGAGGGCGGCAGCGCCAAGTGGAGCTACCATTCGGTGGTCTTCCGTGACGACAGCGAAGCCTACAACCACTACGCCAACGGCAACTGGGGCGGCATCGTGGGCGTGGTGCGCAGCGCCGTGGTGAACAGTGCCCTCTAGACCGACAAAACGGCTGATCGGGCTGGGCGTGGCGGTTGCGCTGTTGCTCACCATCGCGCTCGCCCTCTGGTTCGGGCGCGGGGAGCGGGAGGCGGCGCCGCAGGCCGCCGCCAGCCCGCCGCCGCCCGGCCGCCAGTTCTTCAGCCAGGTGCCGGAAGGTGGCCTGGCGGTCCCCAGCGAGCGCGCCGAGCGGCGCCGCCAGCTGGTCGAGCACGTCCAGCTGACCGACCACACCTATTGCAGCTACCTGGAGGGCAGCCAGTACCCGACGGACTCGCGCCCGGCCGCGCAGAACCCGGACCAGCTGCACCCGAACCAGCCCGTCACCGAGATGCACCCGATGCGCCACGAGGGCGGCGGCAACAGCGCCGGCGTGTTCCTGCAGACCTCGCAGTCGCGCGTCTACCTGGCCGCCGGCGAAGCGGCCGCCTTTTCGCTGCGCGCCGTGGATGCGCAGGGCGCCACCGTGCCGATCGTGATCACGCGCGCGCTGGCCCAGGGCATGACCTATGGTGGCAGCCGTCCGACGCCCCAGGTGGCGCTGTCCTTCGTCGACGATGGCAGCGGCGCCGACCCGGTGGCCGGCGACAACGCCTACGCGGGCGTCCTGGCCCCCGGCCAGACCGGCCTGGCGGGCTTCCACGGCACCATCCGCACCGAGGTGCGCTACACCGCTGGCGGGCGCAATGGCTTTGCCCTGTTCGACGTGATCTACACGCCGGTGCTGCCGGCCACCTGGACCGGCCAGGTGCGCGAAGCGGTCGAGAACGGTTCACTCAGCTTCTACCTCGGCCTGGACGTGCGCCAGCCGGGCCGCTACATCGTGTCCGGCCGCGTCGACGATGCGCGCGGCAATCCCTTCGCCCTGGCAAGCTTCAACGAGGTGCTCGGCGTGGGCGCGCGCGAAGTCAAGCTGACCGTGTTCGGCAAGCTGATGACGGACGAGCGGCCGGCGCTGCCCCTGCGCTTGCGCGACGTCGACGGCTACCTGCTGCGCGAAAACGTCGACCCCGACCGCCTCTTGCTGCCGCGCCTGGAAGGGCAGGTGTTCGCCAGCCGCACCCAGACCATGAAGGGCGTGTCGGACGCCGAGTGGCAAAGCGAGGAGCGCTCGCGCTACCTGGCCGAATACGCAAAGGACCGCAACGCGGCGCGGGAACAGCTGGCAGCCTTCGATCCGACAGCGCCGCTGCCGCCGAGTGCCTGTGTACCGGCCGTCAAGTGAGAGCGGGCCGGGATCAGCCCATCAGCAGCGGGAAGCGGTCGATGAAGCAGGCGACGCCGACCATGCCGCACAGGATGCCGAAAGCGAACCAGCGTCCCAGCGATTTTTTCGGTGGAAGCTCGATCGCGGCCCAGCGCGGTGGCGAAGACTTTGGCATATGACGCATGATGGTCTCAAGAATGCGGCCCAGCGGGCGGAAACTGGAGTGTGCGCCGGACCCCGGCAATTGCATTGCTAGGGATCAATGGATTGTTCAGTCAGGTGTGCTGTTTTTTCACAGACCGGCCGCCAGCGTAAAATAGCGTCCTGACTGAAGATTTGGAAAGTAGAGCATGTCGATACAATGGTTCCCGGGGCACATGAATGCGGCCAAGAAGGAAGCCGCCGAGCAGATGGAGAACACCGACCTGGTGATCGAAGTCCTCGACGCCCGCCTGCCCGAGGCGAGCTGCAACCCGCTGGTGGAGGAACTGCGCAAGTTCCGCCAGCGTCCTTGCCTCAAGATCTTGAACAAGATCGACCTGGCCGACCCGGCGGCCACGGCGGCCTGGAAGGCCTATTACGATGCCCAGGAGGGCGTGACCGCCTATCCGATGACGACCAAGCGCCCGGCCGACGTCGCCCGCATCCCGGAGATCTGCCAGTCGCTGGCGCCGCACCGCGGCGTACCGACCAAGCCGCTGCGCATCATGATCATGGGGATCCCGAACGTCGGCAAGTCGACCCTGATGAACGCGCTGCTCAAGAAGCGGGTGGCCAAGGTGGGCGACGAGCCGGCCGTCACCAAGACCCAGCAGAAGCTCTACCTCGGCAAGCACATCGTGCTGGTCGATACCCCGGGCATGCTGTGGCCGAAGATCGCGCTGGCGAGCGACGGCCTGATGCTGGCCGCGAGCCATGCGGTCGGCTCGAACGCGCTGATCGAGGAGGAGGTCGCGGAGTTCCTGGCCAACCTGCTGCTCGAGCGCTACCCGCAGCTGCTCACGGCCCGGTACGGCTTTAAGACCGAGGGGCTGGACGGCATCGCCGTGATCGAGGGCGTGGCCCAGCGCCGCGGTTTCCGCGTGCGCGGCGGCGAGTTCGACTACGAAAAGGCGGCGCACGTGCTGCTGCACGACTACCGCACCGGGGCGCTGGGACGCATCAGCCTCGAGACGCCGGAAACCCGCGCCGCGGCGCTGGCGCGCCATGCCGAGGAGATGGCGGAGAAGGCCCGCATCGCCGAGGAAAAGGCGGCGCTGAAGGCGGAAGAGGCGATGCGCGGCAAGCGCGGGACCTGATCGCTTCTCAGCGTGCGCCGGCGCCCCTGGCCAGTTCCATCAGCCCGAACAGGCGCGCGCAGCGCATCCAGGCCAGCGCCAGTACCGCCAGCTGGGCCAGCAGCAGCCCGCCGAGGAAGCTGCCCGCGCCCAGCGCCGGGACATTCAGGCGCGCCACCGCCAGCGCGCCGGCCAGGAGCAGCCCAAGCGCCGTGATCGCGGCATACACACCGACGACGGCAAACGGACGGCGCATGATCAGGCCCAGCCCGTCGCACCAGGCCAGCACCGCCGAGCTGCGGCGGCGGTCCAGCGCCAGCACCGCGCGGCCGGCGTCGAGCGTCGCATGGGCCAGCAGCACCAGCAGGGCGGCGATCAGCGAGCCCGCCAGGGCCGCATTGCTTGCGCTGGACTCGAGCACGGCGCCGGGCTGCTCGGCGACCGAGGCCGCCATGCCACCCAGGAAAACCGCCGCGCCGAGCGGCACGATGGCCCACAGCAGCATGCGCAGCAGGCGCCCGTACTCGCGCACGCCGCCGGCGGCCAGCGCCGCGAAGGCGAGCGGCGCCGGCGCGCGCGCGGCGCTGATGGCCGCGCCGGTCAGGAAGGGCGACAGCAGCAGCGTCATCGCGAGGGCCACGATGCCGCCCGCGCTCACGGCCGAGGCGTGCTGGCTGTGCAGGCCGACCAGGTCCGCAATGGCCACCCCGTCGAGGCGCTGGGCCAGGGCCGTGGCGTGCACCGAGCGGTCGAAGGCGGCGCCCAGCATGGTCCATAGCGGCAGGGCGGCAACCAGCGTGGGCAGCAGCAGGGCCAGCAGCCAGAGCAGCAGCAGGCGCCATTGCAGGGCAGGGCGCAGGGCGGCGCCCAGTGCCCGCAAGCCGGCATGGCCGCGTGACGCGGAAGTGTGCGGCGCCTGCGCGGGCGCCAGGGAAGCGGTCGTGGTCGTCATACGGTGGCGATGAAGGACAGGATGAGTTGGAAGAAGGCCGCCGCGTCGCTGGTCCAGCGGGTCGATGCGCTGCGCTTGGGGTCGATCGTGCGGCTGTCGTCGAGCTTGTTCACGTCGAGGTAGTGGCTGCGGCGCGGGTCGAGCTCGGCCGACACGGCGCGCGCCGGCCTGACCCAGGTGAATGTGCGCCATTTCTCGTCCGGCGAGGTGGCGTTCCAGGCCACGGTCTCGCTGCTGCCGTCGGCGAAGCGCACCACCAGGGTCTGCGGCACGCTGGCGCTGTCGCGGCGCACGGTCACCCGGGTACGCCAGGGGAAGGGGCCGCCCTGCCTGGCGTTCGGATTGGCCTTGCTCCAGTTCGCGCGCAGCCTGGCGATGCGCTCGTCCACCGCCGCCTGGCTCTCTTCGACGCGCTTGCCGTCCACCACGCGGGTGCCGGCCAACGGCAGCTCTTCTTCGCTCGACAGCCTGGCCACCTTGTCGTCGACGCGTGCGGTCGCATAGACCTGCTGCGCGAAGACCTCTTCGACAGCGGTGCGCTCGCCGCTGCCGTCCGCCAGCGCTTCGCGCAGGTCGGCAATGCTGGGGTGGCGGAACTTCCAGCGCCGGTAGTATTCCTTGAAGCCGCGCTCCATGGCCTCGCTGCCGATGCGCTGCTCCAGGTCGCGCATCACGGTGGCGCTGCGGGTGTAGACCGGATCGATGCCCTGCAGGCGCTGCCAGGCGTTCTGGCCGGGCGCATCCAGCGGCCGCTCACGCGGGGCGAACAGGCGCATGGCGTCGAAGCCCTCGAATCCCGGATCGAAGCCGATCCGCTTCAGGAAACCGGGGGCGGGATAGACCTGCTGTCCGCGGTCGCGCATCGCGCGGTTTTCCCAGTAGGCGGTCAGGCCTTCGTCGAGCATCGGCTCCTCGAACTCGTTGCTGGCCAGGATGCCCTGGAAGAAGTTGTGGCCGAGTTCGTGGATCGTCACGGCGTCCAGTTCATATTCTTGCAGCGATTTGGGCGGAACCTCGGCATGGCCGGACGCGGTGATGAAGGTCGGGTACTCCATGCCGCCGGCTTCCTGCGCGTTGTAGGGCGGGATCACGACGGTCAGCGTGCGGTAGGGGTAGGGGCCGAGCTTGCGCGAGAAATAGGCCAGCGAATCCTTGGCCGCCTTCATGACCGGCCTGGCGCTGGCCTCGTATTCCTGCGGGTACAGCACCTGCACGGTCACGATCGGGCTGCCGGGACCGGTCCAGGTCTCCACCAGCGGCGGGGCGCTGCGCTTGTCCGCGGTCCAGGCGAAGTCGTGCACGTCGTGCTGCACGTAGCGGTGCGTCAGCAAGCCGTTCTTCTCGACGGGCGCACCCTGCAGCGCGCCGGTCGCGCCCACCGTATAGCCCTTCGGCACGGTCAGGCTCACGTCATAGCTGCCGAAATCGGCGTAGAACTCGGACTCCATGTGGAATTCGTGCGCATTCCAGCGTGGCGCGGTGGCGCCGCGCTCGCCCGGCAGTTCGAGCACTGCGATCTTCGGGAACCACTGGGCCACCAGGTGGAAGCTGCCGTAGTAGCCGGTGCGCGCGATCACGCGCGGCAGCTGGGTGGTGAAGGCCATGTCGAGCGTGGTCGAGGCGCCGGGGGCGACCGCCTCGGGCAGGTCGAGGCGCGCCACCGTGTGGTCGGTGGCCGGGCCGCCGTCCGGCTGGACGAAGCGCCATGGCACGGCTGCGCCGCCTTGAGTCACGCTGCGCAGCGCGATGTGGCCCCATTCGCCGTCGCCGATCTCGGCGCCGCTGCGGAAACGTTCGCCGCGCTGGCGCTGCTCGGTGAAAAAGCTGCTGCCTTCGCCTTCGAAGGCGTTCATGTAGAGGTGAATGTAGACGCTGCGCGCCGGTACCGCGCTGCGGTTGCGCCAGGTGAGCTGCTGCTGGCCGGCGATCACGTGCTTGTCCGGGTCGAGCGTGGCGCTGATGCGGTAGCTGGCCACGCGCTCGGACAGGGTCGCGTGGTCGCCGCTGCGGATGCCGCCCCAGGCATCCGGGCTGCTCGGCGCCGTGACGGCGGCGGCGTTCGGCGCGGCCAGCGCGATGCCGTCGAGCGAAGGCGTGGCCGCGGGCGGGGGCGCGTCAGCCTGGGCCAGCCAGGCGCCGGCGCCGCCGAAGGCCAGCAGTGCGGCGCATGCCAGCGCGCGCAGGCCTTGTCGCTGTCTATAAATCTGCATGCAGGACTCCCAGTTGTCGATGTTGTATTTATATGAGCGCGACTATATCCAGAACATCGGCGAATTGCCATGCGCAGGGAATGGAAGCACAAAATACGACAACGAAATGCAGGAAAGCTTGTCAGGTTATAATCTCGCCGTTCTGGTGCCCGCGCATGCGCTCCGCATGTGCAGTTAAACGGGAAACACGAGGCAAAGGCGCTGCGCGCCCGAACCAAGATGTGCTGCCCCCGCAACGGTCAACAAGCACTGCTTCGCATACGCGAAGCGGTAGGCTGCTCCAAACACCACTGTGCCGACAGGCATAGGAAGGTGGCGCGGTCCGTCTTGCAAGCCCGGATACCGGCCAGACAGGTGGAAGCGACCGCATGCGAGCAGCGTGGCGGCGCCTTCCGTTGAACGCCGGGCTTGCGGGGACGCAGGCCGGTGCCATTACCGAGAACATCCGAACATGAACTTTGCTGTCGTACCACGCAGCGCGCCGGCGGTGAAGCCGCTCGCGCTGGCTTGCGCCCTGTCCCTGTCCATCCTTGCCGCCAAGGCCGCCGCCCAGGACAGCCTGCCTTCGATCGTCATCACCGGCGCGCGCTTCCCGGCGCAGCCTGCCAGCGCGCCGATCGGCGCCACCGTGATCACGGCTGATGACATCCGCCGTTCCGGCGCCGCCGACGTCAACGCGGCGATCCGCAAGGTCGGCGGGGTCTATGGACGCCAGAGCCTGGACGCCTCGCCGGACTTCGCGCTCGACCTGCGCGGCTTCGGCTCGAACAGCGCCCAGAACCTGGTGATCCTGGTGGACGGCGTGCGCCTGAACGAGAACGAACTGACCAACGCGGTGCTGTCGAGCATCCCGGTCGATACCGTCGAGCGCATCGAGATCCAGCGCGGCGGCAGCAGCGTGCTGTACGGCGAAGGCGCGACCGGCGGCGTGATCAACATCATCACGCGCCGCGCCGGCGCGAACGGCACCCACGGTTCGGTCTTCGCCGAAGCAGGGCGCTTCGACGCCCACGACCTGCGCGCCTCGATCACCCATGGCGCCGGCCCGCTTTCTTTTGATGTGGCGCTGGCCGACCGCGGCACCGACAACTACCGCGCCAACAGCGAGTTCAAGCAGAAGACCGCCAGTGGCGGCGTCCAGTACGCCTACGGCGCGGGCCGCGCCGGCCTGCGCTTCGAACATTCCGAGCAGGACGCGCGCTTCCCGGGTTCGCTCACGGAGGCCCAGTACCTGGCCAATCCGCGCCAGACCCTCACGCCGGACGATTTCGGCACCCTGGACACCGACCGCGTCAGCGCTTTCGTCGAGCACCGCGTCGGCAGCCTCGAGCTGGCCGCGGAACTCTCGCACCGCGAGCGCGAGGTCGCAGCCAGTTACTTCTACCCCGGCGGCGTCACCCGCGTCGCCTATGACGCCAGCCAGACCCAGTTCTCGCCGCGCCTGCGCCACACGGCCAGCCTGGGCGACAAGCGCAACGAGCTGGTGGCCGGCATCGACCTGGTGCGCTGGGAGCGCCGGACCGAGTCCGATTTCTCGCGCGGCGACGCCGAGCAGGATTCGAAGGCCATCTACCTGCGCAACGAAGTCCTGTGGAACGCTCCCCACAATGCCCGCCTGGCGATCGGCGGTCGCCACGAACGCTTCACCAAGGATTACTCCGACCCGCTGGCCTTCCCGCCGGTGCTGGGTGAGCACCGCAGGCAGTCGATCAATGCCTGGTCGCTGGAAGGCAGCGTCGACCCGATGCCGCAGCTGACCGTGTTCGCCAAGCTCGGCCGCAGCTACCGCATCGCCAACGTGGACGAGAACAGCCTGCGTTCGGGGCTTGAGGTGCTGGCGCCGCAGACCTCGCGCGACCTGGAGCTGGGCGTGACCGCCGGCGGCCCGGCGCGCCAACTGACTGCGCGCCTGTTCCGCCACCGCCTGAAGGACGAGATCTTCTACGACCCGACCATCGGCTGGGGCGCCAACACCAACCTGGATCCGACCCGTCGCCAGGGCTTCGAGCTCGAAGCGCAGCAGGCCCTGACCCAGGACCTGCGACTCTCCGCCAAGTGGCAGCGCGTGGACGCCGAGTTCACCGGCGGCCAAGGTGCTGAGTACCCCAATGCCGGCCGCGAGATGGTGCTGGTGCCGAAGAACGTCGTCACCGTGCGCGCCGCCTGGACCCCGGCCAGCGGCCACAGCGCCGACATCGGCGCCCAGTGGGTCGACAGCCAGCGCTACGGCAGCGACTTCACCAACAGCTGCGGCGCCCGCATCCCGTCGTACACCACCGTCGACGCGCGCTACGCCTACCGCATCAAGGGCTGGGAAGCGGCCGTCAGCGCGCTCAACCTGGCCGACCGCCAGTACTACAGCAATGCCTTCGGCTGCCGCTCGGGCATCTATCCGAGCGACGGCCGCCAGCTGAAGCTGTCGCTGCGCTACGACTTCTGATGCGCGCGCCCGGACGCTTGAGCGCTGCGCTGCTGCTGTTCGCGGCGGCAGCCGGCGCGCAGGCCGCGCTGAGCGTGGTCGACGATGCCGGCCGCCGCATCACCGTGCAGCAGCCGGCCCGGCGCGTCATCTCGATGGCGCCGCATGCCACCGAGCTGCTGTTCGCGGCCGGCGGCGGCGCGCGCGTGGTCGGGGCGATGAACTACAGCGATTACCCGGAAGCCGCGAAGAAGATCCCGCTGGTCGGCAGCAACAGCGTGATCGACATGGAGCGGGTGCTGGCCCTCAAACCCGAGCTGATCGTGGTCTGGCACACCGGGAACACGGCGCGCCAGATCGCCCAGCTCGAATCGCTGGGCGTGCCGGTCTTCCACAGCGAGCCGCGCACACTGGGGCAGGTGGCCGACAACATCGAGCGCCTGGGCCGGCTGCTGGGCACCGACGCGGCTGCCACGAGCGCGGCCGGGTCCTTGCGCGCCCGCCTGGCGGGGCTGGAAGCGCGCTACGCCCGGCGCCCGCCCGTGACGGTGTTCTACCAGATCTGGGACCAGCCGCTGTACACCCTCAACGACGCCCAGATCGCCAGCGACGCGATCAGGGTCTGCGGCGGACGCAACGTGTTCGGCGCGCTCAAGGCCGTGGCGCCGGAGGTCGGCATCGAAGCGGTGCTGCAGGCCGACCCGGAGGCGATCATGGCCGGCAGGCGTCATGATCCTGCCAATCCCGGCCTCAAGCTGTGGGGGCCGTACAAGAGCATGACGGCGGTAAAGCGGGGCAACCTGTTGACCGTGGATGGCGAATTGCTGACGCGGCCGGGGCCGCGGGTGATCGACGGCGCGGCCCGGCTGTGCGAAGCGCTGGAGGCGGTGCGGCAGCGCCGGTCGAAGTAAATCATTCCTCCGTTTCGCCTACGTTAATTCCGTAAGCAAATGCAAAATTCAGCCCTTCCTCAGAATGGCGGGCCGAAAAAGTGGTAATCTCCCGGCGTTTGCTCAATCTATTGTGGAAGGAAACCTATGCGTTCTCTGCGTTTTGCTCTCATCGCCGCCACCATGGTCGCCAGCACCGCGATCGCGTCGCCAGCCGACCCGAAGAACGGTGTCGACTACCAGACCCTGGCCGCGCCGCAACCGGTGCAGGCGACGGGCAAGAAGGTCGAGGTCATCGAATTCTTCGCGTACCATTGCCCGGCCTGCAACATGCTGGAACCGACGTTCAACCAGTGGATCAAGAAGCAGGGCGACAACATCGTCGCGCGCCGTATCCCGCTGCCTTTCCAGGGCCCGACCGATCCGGAAGCACGCCTGTTCCTGACCCTCGAAGCGATGGGCAAGCTCGACCAGTACCACCACCGCGTATTCCAGGCCGTGCACGTGCAGCGCCAGCGCCTGACGAAGGATGACCAGATCATCGAGTGGGCGGTCAAGAACGGCCTCGACAAGGCCAAGTTCATGGAAACCTGGAACTCCTTCGGCGTGACCACCAAGCTGCGCCGCCTGAGCCAGATCTCGAGCGCCTACAAGGTGACCGGCACCCCGACCATCATCATCGACGGCAAGTACGTGGTGTCGCCGGGCCAGATCCAGGAGGCGAACAAGATCCAGGACGTCAACCAGCTGATGCAGGCGACCGCCCAGGTCATGGACGCACTCGTCGCAAGGGCAGCCAAATCCAAATGAGCAATGACGTCGAACGCGAAGTCCTCAAGATGTACGATGGGTCCCGGCCCAACGAGGACGACCTGTTTGAGACCAGCTATGTGAACCACATCGCGTGGTCGGTGGCGGTGCTCTGCACGGGCATCGCCATCTGGCTCGGCATTGCCCTCGTCAATGCCGAGAACCAGCGCTACGCCCTGATGACCAACAAATGCCCCGATCCGCTCTTCAAGGGCGGCATCGACAAGGCATGTCTCGTGACCGTGCGTTCGCGCGACCACTGGTGGGAGCACCTGTGGTACGGCGTCACGCACGTGAGCGGACAGTACGACGAGCACGTCTCGCGTTATCCTTCCCGGCGCACGACCGAACGCTGAGCCCTAAGTGCTCAGCGCCTTTCTTTCTTCCAGCGACAGCACCTGCGGCGGCTTCAGCGGCTCGCTCGTGCCCGCGCGGAAGAAGGGATTCTCCCGGTAGCCGCCGCCCAGGCGCGCCTTCATCAGCATTGTCCCGATCTTGCACACGGCCCAGGCCGTGCCCAGGGCGCTCGACTGCACGGGCCCCTTGGCCGATCTCGTTTCGACCCGGCAGCGCAGGCCCCCGAGCTGCCGATCGAGTTCCGCATCCGGCGCATCCAGGCAGGCCCGCACCAGGCCCAGGTAGGAAGTACGCGGGTCGCGCGGCGTGTTGCCGATCGGCGTGCGGCAGCAGCTGGCGTACCAGCGGTACAGCCCCTTGGGGCTCAGCGACATGCAGGCCAGGTGCTCGAGGCCTTCGTCGAAGCGCACGGCGGCGGGCAGGGTGGCGGCCACCTCGGTGCCGCCGAGCGGATCGAGCACGGGGGTAGCCAGGAAGCGGCCATAGGCCTGGCAGTCCTTGCAGTAGCAGACGGCGCGCGCGGCCACGCGCCGGGCGTCGACCTGGCCGCGCAGCTTGCCGCAGCGGCAGCGTAATGCGAGCCTCATAAGGGGCCTCCCTGGACAATCATCGTGTCATGCCGAACAGTTATCATGGTTTGTCCATGGTGGCAAGCGCCGGCGCAGGCGGCGCCTTGCGTTTCGACTGCAGGACGATGGTGTTGCGCCCGCCGCCTGGACGGTCCTCGCCCGTGCTGGTATTGCGCAGGGTGAACTCCTCGGTGCGGCTGTCGTAGGAGATGAATTCGCCCTCGGCCTCTTCGGTCTGGACACCGTCCAGCGTGCGCCGCACCTTTGCCTTCGACATCAGTTTCACCATGGCCGAGCGATCGTCGTACTCGACGCGCTCGGCTTCGCCTTCCATCCAGCGTTCGCCGGGGCCGTCCGCCTTTTGCCGGAAGCGCACCTTGTTGCCGGGCTGCGCCTGCAGCAGGATGCGCTGGTAGCCGCCCGGCGACTCCTCGAAGCGCCCGCCGTCGGCACTGATCGTCAAGCTGCCGCGATTGACTTCGACCCCACCCGCCAGCGTGAACGTGCCGGTCAGGCTGTTGGCATCGCAGGAGCGGCAGGTGATCTGCGTCGGTTTGTAGGCATCGGCCTTTTCGGCCGCCGCCTGGCCTGTTGCAAGCAGCAGTAGCAGGGCGGGAAGAATGCATCGTTTCATGGCGTGTCCCGTGTGTTGTTGTCCTGTTCCCGCATCAAGCGGGCAGCTTGATCACGAAGCGCGCCCCGCCCAGCGGCGCGCTGTCCGCATGCAGGCTGCCGCCGTGCAGCGCCACCGCCTTGCGCGCGATCGACAGGCCGAGGCCGAAGCCGCCGGTCGCGCGGTCGCGGCTGCGGTCGAGACGGTAGAAGGGGTCGAACACCTTGTCGCGTTCCTCGACCGGGATGCCGGGCCCGTCGTCGTCGACCGTGATCTCGACGCCGCCCTCGGTGCGCGCCGCCGACAGCAGGATGCGGCCGGCCGCATATTTCTGGGCGTTGCGCAGCAGGTTGCAGACGGCGCGCGCCAGCAGGCGGCGGTCGAGCGCGAGCTCGCCCAGGTTCTCGGGAAGCAGGCAGTCGAGCGTATGCGGCGAAGGCGGCAGCATCTCGAGGCATTCGCGCAGCAGCGCGTCCAGCCGGACCGGCTCGATCTGCAGCTTGCGCGTGCTGTCGAGCTTGCTCATGTCGAGCAGTTCGTTCACCAGGGAATTCAGTTCGCGCAAGTCGCCTTCCATCGCCCTGACGCGCTTGCTCAGGTCGGGGTCCCTGGCGCGCGCGTCCAGCAGTTCGAGCGCGAATTCGAGCCGCGCGATCGGCGTGCGCAGTTCGTGCGACACGGAGTGCAGCAGGCTTTTCTGCGCTTCCAGCAGGTCTTCGATGCGGTCGGCCATGTGGTTGATGCGTTCGGCCAGCGGATAGATCGAGGCCGAGGGCTTCATCTGCGAACGCGCCGTCAGCTTGCCGCTGCCGAATTCGTCCGCCATGCGCGACAGCGACTGCAAGCCCTGCCAGTGCGAGCGCGACCACAGCGCGATCGGCACCAGCAGCGCGATCGCCACGATCACGTAGCGCAGCGCTTCCATCTTGAGCGCCTGCCCGATGTCCACCGGCAGGTCCTGCGCATGCAGCACTTCCTCGTGGCTGCCGATGTAGCGTTCGCCGTCGAGGTCGACGCGGCGGTAGAAGCTGCGATTGGCCGGATCGAGCACCAGTTCGCCGCGGTCGAGCAGCGCGCGCCGGCCGGCGGGCAGGGCGCTGCGTGCCTGCGCCAGCGGAATCAGGTCGTAGCGCACGTCCGACACGATGCGCACGTTGTTCAGGCGCGCCAGCCATTCGTCGCTTGGGGCCTGGTCGATATATTGTTCGAGCAGGAAGATCTGGGCAGCCGCCTGGCGGCGTGCGATGTCCTCGAGCGGATCCCCGAACAGCCGGCTGAAGGCGAAGTAAATCACGAAGGTGGCTGCCGTGATCGACAGCATGACCAGCACGAAGAAACGGAAGAATATCCGGTTCACGTGCCCATCCTGCATGACTCGCAGTTACGAATTGCTGCCAAACACATAGTATCTCCTTGGCAGCATTGTATAGGAGCAAACGTCTCTTAGGAATCTCCCTGCTGGCGCTTCCAAGCTTACAAATTGCAGACAATTCCTCGACAGTTCGAGGGGGAATGCGAGGCCGGGGATGCCTATGATGCTCAACATCAGGTCAAGGATTATCTGGTTTTCCGTTTGCCCGCCTGATATGCGAGTGTCGGCGGGTTTTTTTATTCTTAAGGTAACGATCGGTGGAGAAGAAGAAAATGAGGGAGTTGGGACGCACTCTGATCAACGCCGCCGCCGTTCTCGGCATGGGCGTGGCTTTGGCAGCCTGTGGCGGTGGCGGTGAAGGCACTGCCGTCATGAGGAACCAGACGGCAGGGCAGGGCATTGCCGTCGGCGAGCCGAATGGCGGCGTTCCGGTCGTTTCCGAGTACATCAAGATGGCCCAGGAAGCATCCTGCGCATCGACCCGCAACCAGCTGTACGTCGTCGACAGCAAGTACGTGCTGTGGGACCGTGCCGGCAACTGCGCCGACAATTCTCATAGCCAGACCCTGATGGGCGCCAATCCGCAGGCCGTGCTGTGCACTTCCGGCGACACGATTGCCGGTCCGCGTACCAGCTGCAGCGACGAGAGCGTGCGCGCCCTGTTCGACACCATGCTGAAGAACCTCGACAAGGCCGACCTGGGCCTGGGCTCCGGCCACAAGGTCGAGCCGGTCAGCTTCCTGCCCAAGTCGGGCACCCCGGTCGCCTTCAAGACCGTCGTCAGCGAGAGCTTCTCGAACATCGAGACGGCGCGCGAAGTCGTGATCAAGGACGCGGCCGCCTGGTCGGCATTGTGGGCCGAACACAGCAAGACCCGCATCGCGGCGCCGCAAGTCGATTTCTCGCGCAACATGCTGGTCGCTATATTCCATGGCAACAACCCACCTTGCGGGCGCTTCGACGTGGTGTACGCCGGCTCGAAGGACGGCAAGCTGCTGGTCGAATACGAAGTGCGCGACATGTCGCCGGTCGCGCTGTGCCTGGCGGTTGTCACCCAGCCGATGCGGGTGGTCGCGGTGCCGAAGGTCGATGCGCCGGTCGAGATCCGCAAGATCGTCAACGACTATGTCAACTTCACCACGGTCGAGCCGCATGTGCGCACCGCCATCCTCGAGCAGCGCAATGTCGTGGTGCGCGACGAGGCGGCCTGGGCCAGCCTGTGGGCCGAACATGCCGGTAGCGAGCACGCCTTGCCGAAGGTCGATTTCAAGGAGCAGATGGTGATCGGCGTGTTCCGCGGTCCCAAGCCGAGCACCTGCCACGGCGGCGGCGTCGGAAGCGTCTCCTTCCAGGACGGCAAGCTGCAGGTGGGCGTGGTCGACAGCGTCCCCGGCCCCGGCGTCTTCTGCGGCATGATGATCGTCCACCCGGCGCACCTGGTCATCGTCAAACGCAGCGAGGCCCCCGTGGAATTCGTGACAGAAACTCGTACCAACCAGTAACAATGCGTGAGAGTTCGGCTTGCCCGACGTAAAATGTTGGATTGCCGAACTCTCCCGATTGTGAAAGACATGAACAAGCTTTTCGCCCTGGTTCTGGCTGTCTCGGGCGGCGCCGCAAGCGCACAGACGCCGACCACCAACCCGATGCCCGACGGCAGCCGCGATATGTATGCGGGGCTGGGCGTCGTGTCGGCGCCGCGGTACGAGGGAGCGGACAGCAGGAAGCTCAGGGCATTGCCGGTGCTTCAGGTCCAATGGAGCAACGGCATCTTCATTTCCGGCATGAGCGCAGGGATGCACCTGTCCGCCAGCCCGGTCGTCGAATACGGCCCGCTGCTGGCCATCCATCCGCGCCGCACCGAATCGGGCACCGGCAGCAGCGTCGGCGGCGTCGATGCCTTTGCCACGATGCTGCCGTCGACGGAGCGCGCGATGAAAAGCGCCAATCCGCTCGCCGGCATGGACGAGGTCAAGGCGCGTCCCGAAGCGGGCGCTTTCTTCAATTATTACCTGTCGCCGCAATGGCGCCTGACCAGCAGCGTGCTGGCCGGCGCCGGCAACGACCGCAATGGCGTGCGCGGCGAGTTCGGCATCCAGCGCCTGGCAATGCAGCTGGCCCCGCACCACACGCTGTCGCTGTCGGCCGGCCTTGGCGTCGCCAACCGCGCCTACCAGCAGAGCTACTTCGGCGTCAGCGCTGCGCAGGCCATGCGCAGCGGCAATCCCTATTACCGCCCCGACGGCGGCCTGAAGGATGTGCGCATCGGCGCGCGCTGGAACTGGGCGCTGTCGCCTTCCTGGATGCTGACGTCAAGCGTGCAGGGAACGCGCCTGATGGGCGACGCCCGCCGCAGCCCGCTCGTCGAGCGGCCCAACAACGTGACGGTTTCGACCGCCTTCGCCTACCGGTTCTGATGATGCGATTCGCACACGCCACCGCATGCGCACTGCTCCTGAGCTCGGCCAGCCTGGCCGTGGCGCAGGCGCTCGCGCCCGCGTCGGAGTGGGCGAGCTATCGCGACGCCTACCGCAGTCTGGTCGTGTTCGAAAAATACGGCGGCCCCAAGAGCCTGCTGCAGAACCACCTGCAGCTGCTGCCGCGCGAGAAGGGCGTATTGGCGGAGGGCCTGCAGCTGGTCCTGGCGGGCAAGACCGTGCAGACCAGCCTGGCGCTCGACGCCCTCGGCCGCGGCGTCCTGCCGCTGGTAAAAGCCGCTTACGACGAAAACGCCGTGCTGGCGCCGAACCGCAAGATCGGCCCCTTCAGCCTGCGCGCGCGGGTGACGATCACGCCGCGGGCGGACAACGTCTACGACACCGACGAGCTGCGCGCCGCCTGCGCCCAGGCGCTGGGCTATGCCCGCCACGTCGATGCCTCGGCCCGCTCGCGCCAGTGCGTGGGCGTGCGCATGGTGTTCCCGAAGAAGGGCGTGGAGGCCTCGGTCAAGCTGCGCCGTCCGGAAGGGGAGCAGGCGCTGCCGCTCACGCCCGGCGCGGCCTTCAGCGGCGACCTCGATGCCGACTTCCCGGCGGTGAACTACCGCTTCGGCGCCGAGCGGGCGCAGCTGATTACCTATAGCGCGCCACTGGCGATCGTGCCTTTATTCGAATAACAGGTTTTCGTAGGGTGGGCGGGTTCCCCGCCCACGCGTTCAGCTAGAGCCGGCACTGTCGCGGCGTTTGCGCTGACAACTATCACCGCGTGGGCGGCAAAGCCGCCCACCCTACGAACATCAGTTCCAGGCAGACGGCGAGAACAGATAGCCTTCGCCCCACACCGTCTTGATCTTTTCCGAATCGGTATCCTCGAACTTGCGGCGCAGCTTGGAGATGCAGTTGTCGATGCTGCGATCCAGCCCGTCGAATTCGATCCCGCGCATTTTCTTGAGCAGGGCGTCGCGCGAGAGCACGCGGCCGGCGGCTTCGGCCAGCACCAGCAGCAGCTTGTATTCCGTATTCGACAGCACGCAGGGTTCGCCGCGCCAGACCACGCTGCGGTCGCTCGTGACGATGCGCAGCGCGCCGAACTGCAGCACACGCGAGTCCGCGCCGCCCTTGGCCTGGGCCGTGCGCCGCATCAGGGCGCGCAGGCGCGCCAGCAGCACGCGCGGCTGCACCGGCTTGTTGACGAAATCGTCGGCGCCCTGTTCCAGGCCCGAGACTTCGTCGTAGGAGTCCTCGCGCGCGGTCAGGATCAGGATCGGCACTTCGGACAGTTCGCGGATCTGGCGGCACACCACCATGCCGTCCAGGCCCGGCAGCATCAGGTCGAGCACGACGACGTCGGGCGAGAGTGCCTTGAAACGCTCCAGCGCCTGGTCGCCGCGCGTGACCAGGTCGACCGCGAACTCATAGCCGGACAGGTATTCGGTGACGAGCTCGGCCAGGCGTGCATCGTCTTCCACTAACATCACTCGGTACATGCTTGTTTCTCCTTGGTCCGAGATTGTATAGAACTAGTTGCCCGACAGCACAGCCCCTACAAAGGGGGGACATTTGCTTACAGTTCGGTGACAATGATGCGCCCGGTCCACCATCGTGTAAAGTTGAGGAGCAACAACACCAACAACCCATGCATCGGAGACCACCGGATGAGACTTGACCGCCGCCCGCTCGGGCTGACCCTGATCGCTACCTTGCTTCTGGCCGCCGGCGCAGCCGCGGCCCAGGAGACCGCCGTCGCCCCCCCGGCCGCGATGGTGCTGGAAAACGTCCCTCCCGTACGCGCCAGCCTGGCCAGCCAGGTGGCGAAGTACAACGACTTCAAGCCGACCTCCTACGCATCCTGGCACCCGACCAGGCTCGAGATGATCGTCTCGCGCCGCCACAACAACACGCCGCAGCTGTTCCGTGTGGCCAAGCCCGGCGCGCCGCTCGAATTGATGACCGATTACGCCGAGCCGGTGCGTACGGCCCAGTACGAGCCGCGCCACGGCAAGTTCTACGTGTTCGGCCGCGATGCCGGCGGCAACGAGGTGTTCCGCGCCTACCGCCGCGAGGTAGGGAAAACGGACGCGATTCCCGTCACGCCGGACAACCGCCGGGTGCAGGACACCGCCTGGGCCAGGAAAAGCGGCCGGCTGCTGTACGTGACGGTGCCGGTGGGCCGCCAGGGCTCGAACGACCAGGTCAACTCCACCGTCAGCATCGTCGACCCGACCCAGCCGGAACAGGCGCGCGTGCTGGCCGAGCTGCCGGGCGGCGGCTGGGGCTCCTTCGAGTTCTCGCACGACGACAAGCAGCTGGTGTACAGCGAGTACGTGTCGGCCAACGAGTCCTACCTGTGGCTGATGGACGTCGCCAGCGGCAAGAGCCGCCGCCTGACCGAAAAGGGTGAGGAGAAAGTCGCCTACGGCAATGCCACATTCTCGCGCGACGGCAAGGGCATCTACACGACCAGCGACCGCGGCTCGGAATTCCAGCGCCTGGTCTACATCGACATTGCCAGCGGCAAGGAGACCGTGCTGACGCCCGACATCAACTGGGACATCGACAGCTTCGACCTGACCGACGACGGCAAGCTGCTGGCCTTCGTGGCGAATGAAGACGGCAGCAGCGTGCTGCGCATGATGTCTACCCGTGACCGCAAGCTGGTGGCGCAGCCGAAGCTGCCGATGGGCGTCATCGGCCGCATCGAGTGGCACAACAACAGCCGCAACCTGGCGCTGTCGCTGTCCTCGGCGCGCAGCCCGTCGGAGGTCTACAGCATCGACGCCAAGACCGCGGCCGTGACGCGCTGGACCCGGCACGAGAAGATGGACGTCGACATGAACAAGTTCGTCGAACCCTCGCTGGTGCGCTGGAAGTCCTTCGACGGCCGCGAGATCTCGGGCTTCGTCTACCGTCCGGACGCCGCCAGATTCCCCGGCAAGCGCCCGGTGGTGATCAATATCCACGGCGGTCCGGAAGGGCAGTCGACGCCGGGCTTTTTGGGACGCAACAACTACTACACCGACGAGATGGGCCTGACGGTGATCTACCCGAACGTGCGCGGCTCGACCGGCTACGGCAAGAGCTTCCTGAAGCTGGACAACGGCAAGCTGCGTGAAGATTCGGTGAAGGACATCGGCGCGCTGCTCGACTGGATCGCGACCCAGCCCGACATGGATGCTTCGCGCGTGGCGGTGGTGGGCGGCTCCTACGGCGGCTACATGACCCTGGCGGTGTCGACCATGTACCCGGAGCGCATTGCCGCGGCGATCGACATCGTCGGTATCTCGAACTTCGTCACCTTCCTCGAGCGCACCGAAAGCTACCGCCGCGACCTGCGCCGCGTGGAGTACGGCGACGAGCGCGATCCCGAGATGCGCAAGTGGATGGAAGCGACGGCGCCGGCCAACAATGCGTCGAAAATCAAGAAGCCGCTGTTCGTGGTGCAGGGCAAGAACGACCCGCGCGTGCCATGGCAGGAGGCCGACCAGATCGTGGCCACGGTGAAGAAGAACGGCACGCCGGTGTGGTACATGACGGCGAACGACGAGGGGCATGGCTTCGGCAAGAAGGCGAACGCCGATTACCTGTTCTATTCGACGATCGACTTCTTTAACACCTACTTACTGAAATAAACCCGTGTTTTTCGTAGGGTGGGCGGGTCTCCCGCCCACGCGGTCAAGTGGTGCAAGATCTGCCGCTCCGGCTGTTTTAATCCTAACTATCACCGCGTGGGCGGCATAGCCGCCCACCCTACGTCAAACCGATGTCAGGTACTCGGCAATTGCTGTTCCGACCTCGGTCGTATTCGCCGTCCCGCCCATGTCCGGCGTGCGCGGCCCGTTCACCAGGCAATGCTCCATCGCCCGCACCAGCGCATCGTGCGCCTCGGTATAACCCAGGAAGTCCAGCATCATCGCGCCCGACCAGATCATGGCGATCGGGTTCGCGATGTTCTTGCCGTAGATGTCCGGCGCCGAACCGTGCACCGGCTCGAACAGCGAGGGGAAGCTCCGCTCTGGATTCAGGTTGGCCGAAGGGGCGATGCCGATCGTGCCGGTGCAGGCCGGCCCCAGGTCCGACAGGATGTCGCCGAACAGGTTCGAGGCCACCACCACGTCGAAGCGCTCGGGCGACAGCACGAAGCGCGCCGCCAGGATGTCGACGTGGTACTTGTCCCAGCGGACGTCCGGATAGGCCGCTCCAACGGCCGTCACGCGCTCGTCCCAGTAGGGCATCGAGATCGCGATGCCGTTCGACTTGGTGGCGGCGGTCAGGTGCTTCTTCGGACGGCGCTGCGCCAGGTCGAAGGCGTACTTGAGGATGCGGTCGGTGCCCTTGCGGGTGAAGATGGCTTCCTGTAGCACCAGCTCGCGCTCGGTGCCTTCGAACATGCGCCCGCCCACCGCCGAGTATTCGCCTTCGGTGTTTTCCCTCACCACGTAGAAGTCGATGTCGCCCGGTTGTTTATTGGCGAGCGGGCAGGGCACGCCCGGCATCAGGCGCACCGGGCGCAGGTTGACGTACTGGTCGAACTCGCGCCGGAACTTCAGCAGCGAACCCCACAGCGAGATGTGGTCGGGCACCGTGTCCGGCCAGCCGACCGCGCCGAAGAAGATGGCGTCCACGCCGTCGAGCTGCTGCTTCCAGTCGTCGGGCATCATCTTGCCGTGCTGGAGGTAGTAGTCGCAGCTGGCCCATTCGAAGCTGACGAACTCCAGCGGGATGTTGAACCGCTGCGCCGCCGCCTCGACGGCGCGCAGGCCCTCGGGCATGACTTCCTTGCCGATGCCGTCGCCGGCGATCACGGCGATCCTGTGCTTCTTCATTGCGCGCTCCTGTGCTGTTTGCATGTCGGTCGTCAGCTTAGCAAGAAAACGCTGCGTTTATAATCCCCGTTAGTGTGGCCTTATAGAGCACGAATCGTGAATAATCAAATCGAGAATGGCGACCTGCGGGTGTTCGTCGAGGTGGTACGCAGGGGCAGCTTCAGCGGCGCGGCGGAAAGCCTGGGCATGTTCGCGGCCTTTGTCAGCAAGCGCATCGGCGTGCTGGAGGCGCAGCTCGGGGTGCGGCTGTTCGAGCGCTCCACGCGGCGCGTGCTCATCACGGAAGAGGGCGAGCAGGTGTATAGCCGTGCCCAGCTGATCCTGGAACAGCTCGACGACATGCTCGACGACGTCTCGGAGCGGCGCCAGAAGCCGGCCGGGCGGCTGCGCATCTGCAGCAGCTTCGGTTTCGGGCGCAAGGTGGTGGCGCCGGTGATCGCCAGGCTGGCAGCAAGCCACCCGAAGCTGCAGATCCGCCTCGAGGTGTTCGACCGCCTGGTCGACACGGTGGCGGAAGGCTTCGACCTGGACGTGCGCATCGGCGATGACCTGCCGCCGCAGCTGGTGGCGCGCAAGCTGATGGACAACCACCGCATCCTGTGCGCCTCGCCAGGCTATATCGCGCGGCACGGCACGCCCAAGTCGCTGAAGGAACTCGCCAGCCACCAGTGCCTGGCGATCAAGGAACGCGACCACCCGTTCGGCACCTGGCGCCTGCGCGGCAAAGGCGGCGAGGAGACGGTGCGGGTGTCCGGCGCACTGTCGACCAACCACGGCGAGATCGCGATGCGCTGGGCGGTGGAAGGCGCCGGCATCGTGCTGCGCTCGCTGTGGGATGCGCGGGGCTACCTGGAGAGCGGCGCGCTGGTGCAGGTGCTGCCCGACTACACCCAGCCGGCCAGCGTGTGGGCCGTCTATCCGCAGCGCCTGAGCGGATCGGGCAG
The DNA here is from genome assembly GCF_046236355.1 of Massilia sp. BHUDP2. Taxonomy (NCBI): domain Bacteria; kingdom Pseudomonadati; phylum Pseudomonadota; class Betaproteobacteria; order Burkholderiales; family Oxalobacteraceae; genus Massilia; species Massilia sp. BHUDP2. Next base: position 1,194,282 of record NZ_JBJUVW010000002.1, on the reverse strand, counting down.
GGTGCGTGTCTGCGTGGAGTTCCTGCGCCGGCACCTGGCCCAGCCGGGCGCCGGGCTTGGCGCGGGCGACGCGCTTCGCTAAGATGCCTGTCTCAACCTTGTCAACTCATCCAGGACATATTGTGTGGCTACCCGGTGACCCGATACCTGAATTCGTGGCCAGCACGGCGCAGAATCCACGCTATACCTTCTATACGACCGGGGGCCGCTACGTCGTCCTGAGTTTCCTCGGCAGTGCCGGCATTGCTGCGGTGCGCGAGGTGGTCCGTTATGTCGAGCGGCGCCGCGCCCTGTTCGACGACGAGCAGCTGTGCTTCTTCGGAGTCTCGGTCGATCCGGACGACGAGGCCTGCGAGCGGGTGCGCACGATCCTGCCCGGCATTCGTTATTTCAGGGACTTCGACCGAAAGCTCAGCAGCCGGTTCGGCGCGATCGGGGACGGGTACCGGCCCTTCACGCTGGTGCTCGATCCGATGCTGCGCGTGCTCGCCCATATTCCGCTCCTGTCCGCCGAGCAGCACAATGCCGCGCTCGAGGAGACGATCGGCCGCCTGCCGCCGGTCGCCCAACATGCCGGAACCGAACTGCATGCGCCCGTGCTGATCCTGCCGCGGGTGTTCGAGGAAGACCTGTGCCGGGAGCTCATCGCGCTGTACGAGCGCCATGGCGGGATCGAATCCGGTTTCATGCGCGAGGTGAACGGCAAGACCGTGGAGGTCAAGGAGCGCAGCTTCAAGCAGCGCAAGGATGTCGAGTTCGATTCGCGCCCGGAATTCGCGGCCCTGAGGCAGGCAATCCATGCCCGCCTGCAGCGCCGCCTGCTGCCGGAGGTCCGGCGCGCCTTTCAGTTCAACATCACCCGGATCGAACGCCACCTGGTGGCGCGCTACGATGCCAGCGAGGGCGGATTCTTCCGTCCCCACAAGGACAACACCACGCTCGGCACCGCGCACCGCCGCTTCGCCTGCACGATCAACCTGAACGCCGGCGAGTACCAGGGCGGCGACCTGCGCTTTCCGGAATTCGGCCCGCGCTGCTACCGGGCGCCGACCGGCGGCGCCATCGTCTTTTCCTGTTCCCTGCTGCACGAGGCGACGCCGGTGGTGGCAGGGACGCGCTATGCATTCCTGCCCTTCTTCTACGACGAGCAGGCCGCCCAGCAGCGCGAGCGCAACCGCCATTCCCTGACCGGGCAGGTGTTCGACCGGGCCAAGGGGCAGGACGAGAACAGCGTGTAGCCGTGTTCATGTCAAGGCAGGCAGCGTCCATGTCATCAAAACCGGGGTTCGCCGCATTCCGCTGAGCCGGCACGCCCGCCCGGCTACAGTGGACTTCCCGAACCTGAAGAAAGAGACAGCGCATGAAATCGATCCTGCTCGGCCTCCTGGCCAGCCTCGCCCTGGCAGCCGGCCCCGCCCACGCCATCGACGCCACCGGCCACTGGAAAGGCCGCATCGCGGATTCCCTGAACCTGCACCTGGAGTTTGCCAAGACCGCCGACGGCAAGTGGGAAGGCAGGCTGGCGGTGCCCCAGCAGGGCTTCAAGACCAAGGTGGAGCAGCTGAGCGTCGAAGAGGAACAGCTCGGATTCAGGCTGTCGGCCCTGAACGCCGGGTTCACGGCGCGCTGGAGCGAGCAGGACCAGGCCTGGGTCGGCACCTGGAGCCAGAACGGCCAGGCCGTGCCGCTGCGCCTGGAGCGCACCGATGCCGCGGCGCTCAAGCCGAAACGTCCGCAGCTGGAAGCGATCGCCGCGCGCCAGCCGAGCTATGCCAGCGTCGAGGTCGGCTTCGCCAATCCGGCGGGCGGCCACGTTCTCGCCGGCACCTTGAGCGTCCCCCAGGGCAAGGGGCCGTTCCCGGCGGTCGTGCTGGTGCATGGTTCCGGTGCGGTCGATCGCGACGAGACCATCCGCGAGCACAAGCCCTTCCTGGTGCTGGCCGACCACCTGAGCCGCCAGGGTATCGCGGTCCTGCGCTACGACAAGCGCGGCGTTGGCAAGTCGGGCGGCGTGTACAAGGACGCGACCACCCGGGACTTCGCCACCGATGCCGAGGCCGCGGTCGCCTTCCTGCGCGGCCGACCCGAGGTCGATGCAAAACGGATTGGCGTCGTCGGCCACTCGGAAGGCGGCATGATCGCACCGATGGTGGCGGCGCGCGACCCGGGCCTGGCCTTCGTCGTGATGCTGGCGGGTCCCGGGGTGCGCGGCGAACTGCTGATGGTCGAACAGATCGCGCTTGGCACGAAAGCCGCGGGGATGCCGGAGGAAGCGGTGGCCAGGGAGCGTGAGCTGAACCGCGCGGTATTCGCGGCCATCGTGGCCGAGCCGCGCCCCGAGCTGGCCGGCGACAAGGCGCGCCAAATGATGGAAGAGGCCGAACGCAAGGGGATCCTGCCGGCCGGGACGGCCGCGGCGCGCGCCAGGGAATTCACCTCGCCCTGGTTCCATGCCTTCCTGCGGCACGAACCCGGCCCGGTCCTGCAGTCCGTGCGCCAGCCCATCCTGGTGCTGAACGGCGAGCGCGACCTGCAGGTGCCGGCCGCGATGAACCTGACGGCGATCCGCGGCGCGCTCAAGAGCAATTCGCGCGCCGTGGTGAAGGAACTGCCGGCGCTGAACCACCTGTTCCAGACCGCGCGCACCGGGGCCGGAACCGAATACGCCGAGATCGAGGAAAGCGTCGCGCCGCTCGCGCTCGATACCGTCAGCGACTGGATCCTGGCAACGGTTAAATAGCCGCGCAACAGCTTAAAATAGCCATATGGAAAAAATCGCGCCAGCCGACCACGAGTCGCCGCTCCCGTCCAGCCTCGCCACCCGGCTGGGAGGATGGTCGCATCGCGCCCAGCAGTATCCGGTGTTCGGCAAGACCTGGTACGGCTACCGCATGCGCTCCTTCCGCGCGCCGATGATCCTGTTCGCGCTGGTCCTGGCCGTGCTGGCCGCGCTGGTTCCCAAGCCGCCGCCGGAGGTGGACCCGCTGTCCTTCTGGTTCACCTTCCCGGCCATCTGGCTGGTGGTGGCCACCGCCCTGGCGCTGGGACGCGGCCTGGCGGTGCTGGTGCGCGCGCGCGGCTGGCGTCCGCGGCGCGAAGCGGCCGGCATCGTATGCGCATTGCTGCTGGGCGTGCTGCTGGCCTGGTCGCTGACCCCTTTCGTGAGGACCGGCGGCCAGCCGACGCAAGGGCAGGCGTCGGCCGAACTGCAGGCCGAACAGGCGCGCGACAACCGCCTGGTCAACCTGGTGATCTGGTTCCCGGTGCTGGTCTGGCTGGCCGGCCCCTTCGACCTGGCCGCCTACTTCCGCCAGCGCAGGCTGCTGCGCGAGGCCGCCCTGCAGGCGGAGGCGGAGCGTTACAAGCACCAGCGCAACGAAGTCGAGGTGAAGCTGGCGGTGCTGGCCAGCCAGGTCGAGCCGCACTTCCTGTTCAATACGCTGTCGGGCGTGCGCGCCGCCATGCTCTCCGATCCGGACCGCGGCATCGTCATGATCGACCACCTGATCGACTACCTGCGCTCGACCATCCCGCAACTGCGCGCCGACCGCGCCAGCACCTTCGTCACCCTCGGCTCGCAATGCGATTCGGTGCGGGCCTACCTGGGCGTGATCGCGGCGCGCATGCCGCGCCTGCGCACCGAGGTCAGCTGCGCGCCGGAGCTGCGCGCCGCCCTGATTCCACCCCTGATGCTGATCTCGCTGGTGGAGAACGCGGTCAAGCATGGCATCGAGCCCAGGAAAGGGCCGGCGCGGATCCAGGTGACGGCCGCCTCTCGCGAAGTGGATGGCGTCAGGATGCTGGAGCTGAGCGTGATCGACGACGGCATCGGCTTTTCCGCATCGAGCGGCAGCGGCATTGGCCTGGCGAATATCCGCGAGCGCCTGAAGCACCTGTACGGCGGCGCCGCCGCGCTCGAACTGCGCACCGGCGAGGAATGCGGCGTGGTGGCCAGCATCGTGCTGCCGCTGGTCGAGACCATGGAGGAAGATTGAGAATGCCGACCGCGATCATTGCCGACGACGAGGACCTGCAGCGCGCCGAGCTGCAACGCCTGCTCCTGCTTGCCTGGCCGGAGCTCGAGATCATCGCCTCGGTGGAAGACGGCAGCGAAGCGCTGGCCGCGATCGCCGAGCTGGAGCCAAGCGTGGCCTTCCTCGACATCCGCATGCCCGGCATCAGCGGGCTCGAGGTCGCGCGCGCCAGCGCGGGCAAAGCCTGCGTCGTCTTCACGACCGCCTACGACAGCCATGCGATCGACGCCTTCGACCTCGGCGCCGTCGACTACCTGCTCAAGCCGGTCAACGGGGCCAGGCTGGAACAGGCCTTGCAACGCGTGCGGACCCAGCTCGCGGCGGGCAAGGGCGACGTCGAGCGCGCCAAAAGCTGGATGGAACTCGACCAGCGCCTGCGGCCGAACGCCGCCCAGGAGCGGATCCGCTGGATCAGCTGCACGGCGGGCAACGTCATCAAGCTGTTCCCGATCGACGAGATCCTGTTCTTCGAATCGGACACGCGCTACACGCGGGTGGTCACCGCCCTGGATGAAGGCTTGATCCGGATGCCGATCAAGGACCTGGCGGCTGGCCTGGACCCCGACCAGTTCTGGCAGATCCGGCGCGGCACCCTGGTGTGCGCCCGCGCCATCGCGCGCATCCGCCGGGACGAGCTGGGCAGCTTCATCGTCGAGCTGCGCGAGCATCCGGCGCAGCTGAAGGTCGGCCAGACCTATGCCTGGCGCTTCCGCAACGAAGTGCTGCTCCGCTGAGCTTTCAGTCCAGCCAGGGATGGGCCGCCAGCCAGCGCCCAAGCTCGTTGTCATTGGCGCATTGGAGCTTGTTGAAGATGTTGGCGCGGTGTGTCTCCACCGAGCGGTGGCTGCAGGGCGGCACCAGCATGCGTGCGATCTCCTTGTTGGGCTGGCCCAGCCCGACCAGCCGCGCCACCTCGCGCTCGCGCGGCGTCAGCTCGGCCCACATGCGCAGCGCCTGGGCGCGGGCGCGGGCCAGGGCGGTGGCGGCGGGCAGCTTGTCGAGCAGCCGCTGGGTGTCCGGCTTTTCCACCCAGTCGTAGGCGCCGCGCCGCACCGCTTCCAGGGCGGTCGGGATGTCGCCGTGTGCCGACAGGAACAGGGTCACCAGCGGGCTGTGCGCGCCTAGCAGGCGCTCGAAGACTTCCAGGCCGCTCATGCCGCCCATGCGCAGGTCGAGGATCACGCAGCCCGGCTGGCGCAGGTCGACGGTGTCGAGAAAGGCCTCGCCGGAGTCAAAGGCCTGCACCGCCATTCCCTGCGAGAACAGCAGCAGGAGCAGGGAGCGGCGCAGGGCTTCGTCGTCGTCGACGACGTACAGGGTCAGTGGCGCTTCTTTCATGACTCTTTCATGGCTCTTTCATGGAACGATGGGCAGCGTGAACGAGAAGGCGGCGCCGCCGCCCGGCCGGTTCTCGACGCCGATGGCGCCGCCGTGGGCCTCGACGATGCTGCGGCAGATGTTCAGGCCCAGCCCGAGGCCATCGGGCTTGGTGGTGAAGAAGGGCGAGAACACCTGGTCGAGCTGCCCGGCCGGAATCCCCGGTCCCTGGTCGGCCACGCCGATGCGCAGGCCTCCCTCGCTGCGGCGGCAGGCCAGTTCGATCGTGCGGCGCTGACGCGGCTGGTCCTGCATGGCCTGCAGCGCATTATGGACCAGGTTGACGAGGACCTGCTCGAGCAGGACCCGATCGCCGCGCACCCGGGCGCCGGCGCCCTCGAGCAGCAGGCGCAGGGTGGCGCCCTGGGCTTTCAGCTCGGGCTCGAGCAGGGCTTGCGCATGGGTGAGCACGTCCACCATCGCCAGGATTTCGTACTGGCCCCGTTGCGGGTTGATGAAGGCGCGCACCCGCTTGACGATTTCGCTGGCGCGCTGCGACTGGCCGACGATCTCGTCGAGCGCACCCGGCAGCAGCTCGGACGGCCCCTGCGCGGCCAACGCGCGCGCCGCCACGGCGAAATTGGACAGGGCCATCAGCGGCTGGTTGAGTTCGTGCGCCAGCGTCGAGGCCATCTCGCCCACGCTGGCCAGGCGCGCGCTGCGCTGCAGGCGCAGTTCCTGGTCGCGCTGGCGGGCTTCGGCCTGCTTCTGCGCGGTGATGTCCACCACGGAGCTCATCCAGCCCCGGTGCACGCCCTGGGCGTCGACCAGCGGGGCGGCGTAGACCATCGTGATGACGTCGTGCCCGTCCTTGTGGCGGATGCGCGATTCGAAGCCGTGCGGCGCGGCGCGGCCCTGCAGGGCATCGTCGCTTTCGCGCGCCTGCTTTTCCAGGTCGTCCGGATGCCAGTAGGGGTAGGGCGGCCGGCAGCCGAGCAGTTCCTCGGCGCTGTAGCCGACCATGGCGCACAGCGCCGGGTTAACGTAGATGATCTTCCCGTCCGGGTCGCGGGCGCGCATGCCCACCAGCAGGGAATCTTCCATGGCCTTGCGGAAGGCGTGCGCTTCTTCCAGGTCGCGGGTGCGCTCGTCGACCCGGCGCTCCAGTTCCAGGCGCGCGGTGCGCTGTTCGACGAAGCGCCGCTCGCGCAGCCGCCAATACAGGGTGCCAAGCAGCAGCAGCGCCACGGCCAGCGCCGTGAGCGCGAGCGCGGAGCGGCGTGCCTGCGCCACTTCCTTCATATCCGAGGTGACGGTAAGGGTCCAGCCCAGTTCCGGCAGCGGAGTGTCGAGCGCGAGCAGGGTTCTTCGTTGTCCCTGCACCCCGGTGCGCAGGACGAAGCCGGCGCCGTCGGGTCGCGCCTCGATCTTCCACGGCAGGACGTCGAAGCGCGTGCGCTTGCCGTACTGGCCGTGTTCGGCGATCCAGCGGGCGTCTTGCGCGGACACCGGCCGGATAGCCTGGTACAGCCATTCGGGCACGCCGCTCAGGAAGACGATGCCGCGGCTGTCCCTGAGCACGACCGGTTCGAGCCCACCCATCCAGGTGGCCTGCAGCGCCTCCAGGCTGATCTTGACCACGGCCACGCCGAGGATGGCGCCGTCCACGCGCACGGGTTCCGCGATGAACAGGCCGGACTGGCCGGTGGTGAGCCCGAGGCCATAGAACAATCCGCGGCGGCCCCGCACGGCGTCCTCGAAGTAGGCCCGCTGCCGGTAGTTCTGACCGACGAAGCTCGAGGGCGTGTTCCAGTTGCTGGCCGCCAGCGTCAAGCCATCGCGGTCGACCAGGTAGAGCGCGGCGGCGCCGGTGGTCGCCTGCAGGTCGGCAAAGTAATCGTTGGCGCGCGCCCGCAGGGCGGCATCCTGCGGGGCGCGCAGCAAGTCCTGCACGCCCGGGTGGCGCGCCACGGCATGCGGCAGGAAGTCGTGCTTCTCGACCAGGCCGCGCAGGCCCAGCGCCTGCGCGGCGGCGGCCTGCTGCAGGGCCTGGGTCTTGGCCTGCAGTTCGCGCTGCTCGGCCCAGTGTCCCGCGGCCGCGATCAGGACCAGCGCGCCCACGGCGGCAAGGAGCCCGCGCCAGTAACGGGCGATGAACGGGCGGGCCATTCGGTTTCCTCAGGATCAGATCACGAGACGATAGCAGTTGCGCCGGCGCTTTGGAATGCTTCTGCGTAGTTTTACGGAGGCGCTCGCGCCGACATCCCGGATGCGCGCCGTACGGCCGCGCGGGATAGTAAGGGCCTGGAAACGGGAGGCGCGTCGATCTCCCGTGGATCACAGGAGACAACATGACTGCAGTCACAACGCGGCCGGCCGTCGAGGGCCGCGCCCAGGCCGGAGAACGGATTTCCGGCAAACGCTTGCGCGCCATCTTCGTCGGATCGTCCGGCAACCTGGTCGAGTGGTTCGATTTCTACTGCTATTCGGCGTTCGCGCTGTACTTCGCGAGTTCCTTCTTTCCGGCCCAGGACCCGACCGCGCAGATGATGTCCACGGCCGGCATCTTCGCCCTCGGCTTCTTCGTGCGCCCGATCGGCGGCATCCTGTTCGGCCGCCTGGCCGACCGGCGCGGCCGCAGGACGGCCCTGATGGCCTCGGTCCTCTTGATGTGCTTCGGCTCGCTCCTGATCGCATGCGCGCCGACCTACGCCACCGCCGGCATCCTGTCGCCCTGCATCCTGCTGCTGGCGCGCCTGCTGCAGGGCCTGAGCCTGGGCGGCGAATACGGCGCCAGCGCCACCTATCTGTCGGAAATGGCGGATTCCAAGCACCGCGGCTTCTACGCCAGCTTCCAGTACGTGACCCTGATCGGCGGCCAGCTGCTGGCGCTGCTGCTCCTGCTGGTGCTGCAGCGCTACCTGCTCTCGGACGAGCAACTGCGCGCCTGGGGCTGGCGGATTCCCTTCTTCATCGGCGCGACCCTGGCCGTGCTGGCCCTGACCATGCGCCACAACATGCCCGAGACCGACTCCTTCGAGGCGGCGCGCAAGAAGGCCAAGAAGATGGGCGGCCTGCAGCAGCTGATGCAGCACCCGCGCGAGGTCCTCCTGGTGATCGGCCTGACCATGGGCGGCACGCTGGCCTTCTACGTCTACACCACCTACATGCAGAAATTCCTGCGCCTGTCGGTGGGCCTCACCGACGCCCAGACCACGGCGGTCTCGGCGGCCTCGCTGCTGTTCGCCATGTGCCTGCAGCCCCTGTACGGCGCGCTGTCCGACCGCATCGGCCGCCGTCCGCTCCTGGTGGGCTTCGCGCTGCTCGGCACCCTGTTCACGGTGCCGCTGCTCACGGCCATCCGCAATGCGTCAGGACCGTGGGAAGCCTTCGCCCTGATCGCCTGCGCCTGGATCATCGTGTCCGGCTACACCTCGATCAACGCGCTGGTGAAGGCCGAGCTGTTCCCGGCCACCATCCGCGCCACCGGCGTCGGCGTGCCGTATGCCTTCGCGGTGTCGGTGTTCGGCGGGACGGCCGAGTACCTGGCCTTGTGGTTCAAGTCGATCAACCTGGAGAGCGGTTTTTACTGGTATGCCACGGGCGTGATCGCCTGTACCCTGGTGGTGTGCTGGTTCATGCGCGATACCGCGGCGAATTCGCGGATCGATGCGGAGGCGCGCGGCTAAGCTATCGCTTCTTCCCATCCTGGAAAGCAAACGGCCCGCGAAAGCGGGCCGTTTGCGTTCATGAACAAGAAGGGCTTAGGCCGCGTTCTGGTTCACGAAATCCCAGTTCACGACATTCCAGAACGCGTCCAGGAACTTGGCGCGCGCATTGCGGTAGTCGATGTAGTAGGCGTGCTCCCAGACGTCGGCGGTCAAGAGCGGCTTGTCCGAGGTGGTCAGCGGGGTGCCGGCGTTCGAGGTGTTGACGATGTCGACGCTGCCGTCGGCCTTCTGCACCAGCCAGGTCCAGCCCGAGCCGAAGTTGCCCAGTGCCGACTTGTTGAACTCTTCCTTGAACTTGTCGAACGAGCCCCACTTGGCGTTGATCGCGTCAGCAACCTTGCCGGTCGGTGCGCCGCCGCCGTTCGGGGTCATGCAGTTCCAGAAGAAGGTGTGGTTCCACACCTGGGCCGAGTTGTTGAACACACCACCGGTCGACTTCTGGATGATCTCTTCCAGGGACATGTTTTCGTACTCGGTCCCCTTGATCATGTTGTTCAGGTTGGTGACATAGGTCTGGTGGTGCTTGCCGTGGTGGTATTCCAGGGTCTCGGCCGAGATATGCGGCTGCAGGGCATCCTTAGCGTACGGCAGTGGCGGCAGGGTATGTTCCATGTTCAATTCCTTGTGCGTTGGTTGGACGGGTTTTGTTCCAAAACCGCGCTATTCTAAACCGGATAGCGCGATGTTGCATGCTTGGCTAGTCATTCGGATCACCCAGCGCGGCCTGCACGCTGGACACGACGATGTCGGCCGTGCCGCCGGCCAGCCGCAGGCTCAGCTTGTTGCGTGCCTTGACCTGCGCCGGGTCGCGCAGCACCTCGCCCTTGACGTTGCGGACGATGGCATAGCCGCGCTCGAGCGTGCGTTGCGGGTTCAGCAATTCTAGCTGCGCCGCCAGGGCCTCGAGGGCGTCGCGCCGACGTTTGACGGCGTTGCACAGGCTGGTGTTCAGGTGGCGCCCGTCGGCCAGCAATTGCGCGCGCATCGCCCGCATGTCGGGGCGGTGGCGCATCCAGCGCTGCTGCAGCTGGGCCAGCACCAGGTTCTGGCGGTTCACCGGGGTACGCACCGCATGGGTCAGGGCGGCCGCCATCGACAGCAGTTTGACGCGCTGGTGGCGGATCTGGGCCGAGGGGCTGAGCAGGCGCCGGCTATAGCCGTCCAGGCCCTGGCTGGCTTCCGACAGCGTGCGGCGCATGGCGCGGCGCAGGTCCTGGGCGTCGCCCGACAGCGAGGCCAGCCAGTCGGCGCGCGGCGTGACCGCCAGCTCGGCGGCGGCGGTCGGGGTGGCGGCGCGCACGTCGGCGGCGAAATCGGCGATGGTGACGTCGGTCTCGTGGCCCACGCCGGAGATCACCGGGACCTGGCAGGCGTCGATGGCGCGCGCCACGCATTCCTCGTTGAAGCTCCACAGGTCTTCGATCGAGCCGCCGCCGCGGCACACCAGCAGCACGTCGGCTTCCTGCCTGCGCGACGCCGTCATAATGGCTTCGGCGATCTTGTCGGCGGCGAACTGGCCCTGCACCGGGGCCGGGTAGAGGATCACGCGCACGTGCGGCGCGCGGCGGCGCAGGGCGGTGAGCACGTCGCGCAGGGCCGCGGCCTGGGGGCTGGTGACGATGCCGACGGTGCGCGGGAACAGCGGCAGCGCTCGCTTGCGGTCTTGATCGAACAGGCCCTGGGCCTGGAGCTTTTCCTTGAGCCGCAGGAAGGCTTCGTAGAGCTGGCCCACGCCGGCGCGGCGGATGGTCTCGACATTGATCTGGTAGTCGCCGCGCGCGCCGTACAGGGTGACCAGGGCGCGCACCTCGACCTTGTCGCCTTCGCGCGGATTGAACCCGGCGTATTGCGCGCGGCTGCGGAACATCACGGCGCGTACCTGGGCGGCATCGTCCTTCAGCGTGAAATACCAGTGGCCGGAACTGGCGCGCGTGAAGTTCGAAATCTCGCCGCCGATCCAGACCAGTGGAAAACTCCGTTCGAGCAGGCGGGCGACCTGCTGGTTCAGGGTCGTCACGGTCAATACGGGTGGCGCGGTGTAGGCGGGATCGGCGTCGCTTTGATAGTCCATGGAGGCTGCTTGGCTACTTTGGTAAAGCTGATGCTTATGTCATATCTTGAAGAAAACGACAAGGCTTGGCGGCAGTCGTGCGCGCCGTGTCCGGCATGAAGCGTTGTTGCCAGTTTTCAATGCATTCTATTGAAAGTCTTTGAAATCAAGAGCTTGCAAAGGGCTCTTCAGGTTTTAACGCGACTTTATCCACAAAATCTGTGGGCAACTCATCCATAAGACAGGCGCCTGCTCAAGAATGGAGCGTGGCGCACGCTTTCCTTATGCGTCAAGCACTTAGCGGCCCTATGCCTGGCTTGGACACATTGTTGTCCACAAAATATGTGCATATCATAAGGTCGACGACCCGGGCCCGTGGGCTGGCAACAAGGCCGACACGGCTGCCTAAAAATGACGCTAGGAAAGTTTATTGTTTTAGATCAACGACTTAGGGTATCGAAGAGCGCCTTGCGCACAATTTTGTCCACAAAAAGTGTGCACAAGGCGCTCAGCGCAGCCAGCCGAGGCCGGATTCCTTGCGCTGAACGCACTGGACAGGCCCACTCGTCAGCTTCGAACACGGCTTTTCAGCCATTCGCCAGCATTTGCATCTTTCGCAGGCAGTCCCATCCGATCCTTTACCAATCAATGACTTAGCTCGCTACATACAGCATTCATCACATCCTTATCCACAAAAAATGTGCAGATGTGAATTTTCTTAGCCGCAAGGTCTACAGCACAGAATAAGTCATGCATGAAAGGGCAGAGTTGCACACAATACCTCGCATTACTGCTGAGTGATGAAATTTTATGCAGTGATGTTTTCTTGTGTTAGATCAAGCACTTAGCTGTGGAAATCGGCCCTTGCTCACACTTTTGTCCACAAAAAATGTGAGGAACCGCACGGAGCCGGACATGTGAGGACAAGCCGCAACACTGCCTCTTTTTTGCGCTCCGGAAATTTTTCTAAATGAAACAATGACTTAGCTGCCGTCGGACGCCATTGCGCACAATTTTGTCCACAGAATTTGTTCGTAAGTGCAAACGGTTGAGATAGATCAACATCATCTCCAACAAGACACCTGAGCTGGAAGCATGCTCATCTGACACCTGCCGTTTTCTTGCGCAGGCGCAGAATGTCCTTTGAAATCAAGGCTCTTTGATCCAGAAGAGGGCCTTGCGCACATTTTTATCCACAGAAGCTGTGCAGAACCACACTTGCCGCACTGCTGGCAACTTGTTACATTGCTGAACTGATTTTCTTTCCCACAGGAGTTTCTTTTGCTCGCCATTTTTCAAGCTGCAGGCTGGCCCATCTGGTTCTTGCTGATTGCCTCGATCATTGCCGTCGCCCTGATCGTGGAACGCCTGATCTACCTGCGCCGCGAGAAGATCCTCCCGAAGGCATTGCTGGATGAAGTGATCCGCGTCTATCGCGCCGGCAAGGTCACGCCCGACGTGGTCAACAAGCTCGAACACAATTCGCCGCTCGGCACCGTGCTGGCCGCCGCGCTGCGCAACGTCGACGCTCCGCGCGACGTCATGAAGGAATCCATCGAGGAAGCCGGCCGCGGCGTCGCCCACGGCCTCGAGCGCTTCCTCACCACCCTCGGCACCATCGCCTCGCTGGCTCCGCTGCTGGGCCTGTTCGGCACGGTGGTCGGCATGATCGAGATCTTCGGCGCGCAAAGCCCGACCGGCAACAACCCGGCCCAGCTGGCGCACGGCATCTCGGTGGCGCTGTACAACACCGGCTTCGGCCTGGCCATCGCCATGCCGGCCCTGGTGTTCTACCGCCACTTCCGCTCCTCGGTCGACAGCTTCATCGTCGAGATGGAACTGCAGGCCGTGAAATTCGTCGACGTCGTGCACGGGACCCGCAAATGATGAACTTCCGCCGTGGCCGCCAGCGCGAGGAACCGGAGATCAACCTGATTCCGTTCATCGACGTGCTGCTGGTCGTCCTCATCTTCCTAATGGTCTCGACCACCTACAGCAAGTTCACCGAGCTGCAGATCACGCTGCCCACGGCCGACGCCGAGAAGGTGCAGGAGCGTCCCTTCGAGATCAACGTCACCATCGACGCCAAGGGCAACTACACGGTGAACAACGTGCCGGTGTCCTTCCACAGCGTGGCCGGCCTGGCAGAAGACTTGAAAACTGCTGCCCGCAATGCCCCGAGCGGTCAACCAGCGGTCGATCCGGTGGTCATCGTCAATGCCGACCAGTTCGCGATGCACCAGATGGTCATCAACGTGCTGGAAGCGGCGCGCGTGGCCGGCTATGACAAGCTGACCTTCGCCGCCCAGACCGGCACCAGGAAATAAGAACGCGGACGCCCCGGCGTCCGCTCCTCCATGGCTTCCAACCTAGAATCGACACTCACCCGTGCCTGGCTGCGCCGCGGCCCGCTGGCGCTGGCCTTGCTGCCGCTCGCACTGCTGTTCCGCGTCCTCGCCGGCGTGCGCACGTTGCTGTATCGGCTCGGCCTGAAGAAGAGCGAGCGCCTGCCGGTGCCGGTCATCGTGGTCGGCAACATCTTCATCGGCGGGACCGGCAAGACGCCGCTGACGATCTGGCTGGCGGACAACCTGCGCGGCGCCGGCCTGCGTCCGGGCGTGATTTCGCGCGGCCACGGCGGTGCGGCCGAGGTGCCGCGCGAGGTCACGCCGCAATCCGATCCCCGTGAAGTGGGCGACGAGCCGCTCCTGATCGCGGCGCGCGCCGGCTGCCCGGTCGTGGTGGGACGCCAGCGCGCCCAGGCGGGCAGGGCGCTGCTGGCAAGCCATCCGGAAGTGGACGTCCTGATCACCGACGACGGCCTGCAGCACTACGCACTGGCGCGCGACGTCGAGATCGTCCTGTTCGACGGCCGCGGCGTCGGCAATGGCTGGCTGCTGCCGGCCGGCCCGCTGCGCGAGCCGCCTTCGCGGCGCCGCGATTTCACGGTGGTGAACGCGCCCGAGATTACCCCGCAGCTGGCGCGCGCCGTCGGCGGCCAGCCGTTCCGGATGCAGCTGGCAGGCGACTTCGCCGAGCCCCTGATGCGCCCGGAAGATTGCCTGCCGCTCGCGCGCCTGAAGGGCAGGCGCATCGTGGCGGCCGCCGGCATCGGCAATCCGGGCCGTTTCTTCGCCATGCTGCGCGGCGCCGGCCTGGACTTCCGGGAACTGCCGCTGCCCGACCACCACGACTTCCTCGACCGTCCTTTCGACGGGCTCGACGCCGATGTCATCCTGATCACGGAGAAGGATGCAGTAAAATGTCGGCAACTTGATAACCTGAAGGACGACCCGCGCTTGTGGGTCGTGCCCGTGACGGCGCGGATCGATCCCGCGCTGGCCGAACAAATCGTGGAGAAATGTCGTGGACGCTCGACTGCTTGATATCCTGGTCTGCCCGCTGTGCAAGGGCCCGCTTGAATACGATAAGAAAGCGCAGGAACTGACCTGTCGCCCGGACCGCCTGGCATACCCGATCCGCGATGGTATCCCGATCATGTGGGCTGACCAGGCGCGCAAGATCGAACCGGTGTAAGTCGATGGGCTTTACCGTCATCATCCCGGCCCGCCTGGCCTCGACCCGCCTGCCGAACAAGCCGCTGGCCGACCTCGGCGGCAAGCCGATGGTGGTGCGCGTGGCCGAACGCGCGCGCGAATCGGGAGCGAGCCGCATCATTGTGGCCACCGATCACCCGGACATCCTGGCGGCCTGCGAGGCGCACGGCATCGAAGCCTGCATGACCCGCGCCGACCATCCGTCCGGCACCGACCGCATCGCCGAAGTCGCGCACAAGCTGGGCCTGGCTCCAGGCGAGGTGGTGGTCAACCTGCAGGGCGACGAACCGCTGATCGACCCGAGCCTGCTGGCCGCCTGCGCCGCGCGCATCGTCGAGGGCGTGCCGATGGCCACCGTGGCCCATCCGATCGTCGACGTGGCCGAGGTGTTCAACCCGAACGTGGTCAAGGTCGTGCTCGACAAGGCGGGCAGGGCGCTGTACTTCTCGCGCGCCACCATTCCCTGGCACCGCGACGCCTTCGCGGCCAGCAAGGAGTCGCTGCCGGCCGGCTACGCGCCGCTGCGCCACGTCGGCCTCTATGCCTACAGCAACGCCTTCCTCCAGGCCTATCCGGCGCTGGAGAGTTCCCCGCTCGAAACCATCGAGGCGCTGGAACAGCTGCGCGTGCTGTGGCACGGCTACCCGATCGCCGTGCACATCACGGACAGCGCGCCGCCCGCCGGCGTCGATACCCCGGACGACCTGGAGCGGGTGCGCCGCCACTACGCTGCCTGAACTTTCTTACGCCAATTTTACGTTGTCTGCGCTATGTCAAAACGAACTGGCGACAGGCCCGGGGATTGGCGTTAAAGCTGACTTTTGTGGTAACTTTCGTGTCAAGTAGCCAGATATGCATCAAACACAATCGTCTGCCAACATAAAAATTATCAACATCCTCTAAGAATCTAGGAAACTCATGCGTCTCATTCTGTTAGGAGCACCCGGCGCCGGCAAAGGCACCCAGGCCAACTTCATCAAGGAAAAGTTCAACATTCCGCAGATTTCCACCGGCGACATGCTGCGTGCCGCGATCAAGGCCGGAACCGAACTGGGCATGGCTGCCAAGAAGGTGATGGATGCTGGCCAGCTGGTGTCGGACGACATCATCATCGGCCTGGTGAAAGAGCGCCTGAAGGAGACCGATTGCGCCAACGGCTACCTGTTCGACGGCTTCCCGCGCACCATTGCGCAGGCCGACGCCATGAAGGACAGCGGCGTGCAGATCGACTACGTGCTGGAAATCGACGTGCCTGACGAACTGATCGTCGAGCGCATGTCGGGCCGCCGCACCCACCAGGCCTCGGGCCGCGTGTACCACACCAAGTTCAACCCGCCGAAGGTCGACGGCGTCGACGACGTCACCGGCGAGCCGCTGGTGCAGCGCGACGACGACAAGGAAGAAACCGTGCAGAAGCGCCTGGCCGTGTACCACAACCAGACCGAAGTGCTGCTCGGCTACTACAACAAGTGGGCCCAGTCGGGCCTGCCTGGTGCGCCGAAGTACCGCAAGATTTCGGGCGTCGGCCCGGTCGAGCAGGTGCGCGACGCAGCCTTCGCAGCGCTGTCGGAATAAACACTCAGCAAGTTGATCGAACGGCCCTGCGGGGCCGTTTTTTCATTTATAGGTAGCGCTCGACGGCCGCCGTCAGCGACTCCCGGTCTGAATCCCCCTGGTAGCGCTCGCCGTTGATGAAGAAGCTCGGCGTCCCGCTCGCTCCCAGCGACTTCGCTTCTTGCGCCTGCGACTGGATCCGCTCGCGGTGCCGGCGCTCGGCCATGTCGGCCTCGAAACGCGCCGCGTCCAGCCCCAGGCCCTGGGCCAGCAGCGGCAGCTGGGCCGGGGCCATCTGCGCCTGGTGCTCGAACAGGGTGTCGTGCATCTCCCAGAACTTGCCCTGGGCACCCGCCGCTTCCGCCGCCTCGGCCGCGCTTTCCGCATACGGGTGCATGCCGAGCGGCAGGTGGCGATAGACCAGCGCGATGCGCTCGCCGTACTGCTTCTGCAGCCCGCTCAGGGTCGGGTGGGCCCGCGCGCAGTAGGGGCACTGGAAATCCCCATATTCGATGATGACGATGTCGGCATCGGGATTGCCCCGTACGTGGTCGCCTTCCACGATCTCTACCTGCCTCATGCTCGCTCCTGTGAATGTGATGGAGCCGATCTTCGCATGCTCCTCCACAGCTGCGCCGCCCGTTACCGTTCAACAATCATGTGAGGAAGTGTTTCGCGTGCGCCGATCGCCCCGATGCGGGCAGATAATGGCCTGTCCAATATCCATTCGCTCGAGGTGCACCATGCGTCCCATCCAGTCCATGATTGCCGTGCTGTTCGCCCTGGGTTCGGCGGCAGCGCTGGCCCAGAACCAGGCGCCGGCCCAGCCGCCGACTGGCAAGCCGGTCGACGACAGCGCCACGTATGGCCCGGTGCTGAATCCGCAGCAGCCGACCCCGGCCACCACGCAACAGCCGACCCCGGCCAGCACGCAGGCGGCAGGCGAGGCCCGGCCGCAGGCGCAGGAAGAGCGCGCCGGCCAGCCGCCAGTCACCAGCAAGCAGAACGAAGTCGATCCTTCGGCCCGTCCGGCCCCCGGGACCGGGCAGCCGGCACCTCCAACATCGCCGCAGGCCCCGGCCCAGCCGCAAACGCAGCAGCCCAAGACCCAGCAGGAACTCCAGGGCAAGCCCGAGCGCCAGCAGCAAACGAAGAAACAGGCCCAGCGCCGTCCGGGTGCGGTCCAGCGCATCGAGCCCACGCCGCGTATCGCCGCGCCAAGCCCGGCGCCGGTCCCGCGCGCCGGGGTAGCGGCCGCGCCCAGCCCGGTCGGTCCGCAGTCGAGCCAGGTGGTGAGTTGCGTGGGCGGCACCTGCACCGACGTCAACGGCACGACCTATAACGCGAGCGGCCCGGGCAATGTCGCGGTCAGCAGCAGCGGCCGCGCCTGCACGACCAACGGCACCACGGTCCAGTGCCTTTGATCTGAAGAGGTAAGCGCTTCGCTGGATGGTTTTTTCAAGCAAAAGTTCGCTACAATGCCGGCTGTTTGACGTTTACGTTAACGTCATGTTCGCGTAAGCCGTCATCACAGCGGCACTAGAACTTTTAAAAGGGAAAACCATGCAAATTCAGAACAATGTGTTCATCGTGACCGGTGGCGCGTCGGGCCTGGGAGCAGCCACGGCGCGCATGATCACGGAAGCGGGCGGCAAGGTCGTCATCGCCGACGTGCAGGCGGAAGCAGGCGCCGCGCTGGCGGCTGAGCTGGGCGGCCAGTTCGTCAAGTGCGACGTCACGCAGGAAGCGGACGGCCTCGCGGTCGTGGACGCGGCCACCAAGCTGGGCAGCTTGCGCGGCCTGGTCAACTGCGCCGGCGTGGCACCGGCCGTCAAGACCGTCGGCAAGGACGGTCCGCACCCGCTGGACGCCTTCCAGCGCGCGGTGAACATCAACCTGGTCGGTACCTTCAACATGTGCCGCCTGGCGGCCGACGCCATGGGCAAGACCGAAGCAGGCGAGTACGGCGAGCGCGGCATCATCATCAACACCGCCTCGGTCGCGGCCTTCGACGGCCAGATCGGCCAGGCCGCCTACGGCTCCTCAAAGGCGGCCGTCGCCGGCATGACCCTGCCGATGGCGCGCGACCTGGCGCGCAGCGGCATCCGCGTGATGACCATCGCCCCGGGCATCTTCGAGACCCCGATGCTGATGGGCATGCCGCAGGAAGTGCGCGACTCGCTGGGCAAGATGGTCCCGTTCCCGCCCCGCCTCGGCATGCCGAAGGAGTACGCGCACCTGGCCAAGGCCATCATCGAAAACGTGATGCTCAACGGCGAAACGATCCGCCTCGACGGCGCGATCCGCATGCAGCCGAAGTAAGCTTCCTGAAGGCTCTTGCCAATTGTTGTAGGATTGGCAGATGTCGGGCGCATGGCGCAAGCCATGCGTCCGTTTTGCTTTTGGAGAAACGATTTGAACAATACGAAGTTGCGCGCTACCTCCCTGGCGCTGGCTCTGGCTTTCACTGTCCAGCCGCTGCTGGCGCAGGACACTCGCCAGGCGGCCCCGGAAGCCGCCACGGGCTACACCGCGAAGCCCGGCTGGCCCGCGAAAAAATACATGGTGGCCGCGGCCAATCCGCTGGCGGTGCAGGCCGGCTACCAGATCCTGCAGCAAGGCGGCAGCGCGATCGACGCGGCGATTGCCACCCAGCTGGTGCTGACCCTGGTCGAGCCGCAGTCGTCCGGCATCGGCGGCGGCGCCTTCCTGGTCCACTACGACGGCCGCAAGACCCAGGCCTTCGATGGCCGCGAGACCGCGCCCTCGAAAGCCGACGAGCGCCTGTTCCAGCGCCCCGACGGCACGCCGCTGTCGCGCACCGAAGGTATCGTCGGCGGCCGCTCGGTCGGCGCGCCGGGCGTGCTGCGCATGCTCGAGCTGGCGCACAAGGAGCACGGTCGACTGCCCTGGAAGGCCTTGTTCGCACCTGCCATCCGCTTGTCGGAAGAGGGCTTCGCGGTCAGCCCGCGCCTGCACGCGCTGTTGTCCGGCGACCGCTACCTGCGCAAGGACCCGGAAGCGGCGCGCTATTTCTACGGCAATGGCGGCCAGCCTTGGGCCGTCGGCCACATCCTGAAGAACCCGGCCCTGGCGAAGACGCTGCGCGAGATCGCCGAGGGCGGCGCCGACGCCTTCTACACGGGCCGCATCGCGCGCGACATCGGCGCCAAGGTGCAGGGCCACCCGACCAACCCGGGCCTGCTCAGCGCCGCCGACATTGCCGCCTACCAGCCGAAAGTGCGCACGCCGGTGTGCAGCGATTATCGTGCCTACACCGTGTGCGGCATGCCGCCGCCGTCCTCGGGCGGCATCGCCGTCGCCCAGATGCTGGGCATGTTCGAGACCTTCGACATGAAGGCGCTCGCGCCAAGCAATGGCGTGCCCGGGCCGGACGCGCTGCACGTGTTCAGCGAAGTGGGGCGCCTGGCCTATGCGGACCGCAACCGCTACGCCGCCGACGCCGACTTCGTGCCGCTGCCGGGACGCGGCGTGCCGAGCCTGATCGACAAGCACTACCTGGCCACGCGCGCCAGGCTGGTGGGGCCGCGCTCGATGGGCGAGGCCCCGGCCGGCAAGCCGCCCGGCATGGAGATGGCCTGGCACTGGGGCAAGGACAATGCGATCGAAACGCCGTCGACCTCGCACGTGTCGGTGGTCGACGCTTATGGCGCGGGCCTGGCGATGACCACGACCATCGAAGATGCGTTTGGATCGCGCCAGATGGTGGACGGCTTCATCCTCAACAACCAGCTGACCGATTTCTCCTTCGCCTCGCGTGACGCCGACGGCCCGATCGCCAACCGGGTGGAAGCCGGCAAGCGCCCGCGCAGCGCGATGTCGCCCACCGTCGTGTTCGACCGCAAGACCGGCAAGCTGGTGCTGACGGTCGGTTCGCCGGGCGGCCCGGCCATCATCAACTACGTCGCCAAGGTGCTGGTCGGGACGCTCGACTGGGGCCTCAACGTGCAGCAGGCAATCGCGATGCCGAACTTCGGCAGCCGCAACGGCCCGACCGAACTCGAAGTGGGACGCTTCCCGTCCACCACCATCGAGGCCTTGAACGCGCGCGGCCACAAGGTGCGCCTGGGCGAGCAGACCTCGGGCCTGCACGGCATCCAGCGCATCGAAGTGCATGGGGTGCCGCTGTGGTACGGCGGGGCCGATCCGCGCCGCGAAGGCGTGGCGCAAGGGGACTGAGGGGACCATCCGGATGCCGCGCCTGTCGACCGCCGCCGCTTACGACCAGCTGGCCGAACGCTGGCTGGACGGGGTATTCGACAGCAGCAACGGCCTGCGCCAGCACGAGCGGGCGCTCGCCTTTCTCGCGCCGGCAGCCGATGGCTGGGCGCTCAACGTCGGCTGCGGCTGCAACACCCGTTTCAATCCGCTGTTGCGCCAGCGTGGGCTGCGGATCGAGGCTGTCGACCTGTCGGCGCGCATGCTGGCACTGGCGCAGGTGGCCGACCCGGAGGTCGTCCTGCACCAGGCCGATATCCGTGATTGGCCGCTTCCGCGCGGCTACCGCTTCGTGGCGGCCTGGGACAGCATCTGGCACGTCTGCCTGCAAGACCAGCGCGCACTCATGCTCAAGCTGATGCGCGCGCTCGAGCCGGGTGGGGTCTTCCTCTTCACCGCGGGCGGGCTGGACCAGGCCCATGAACACGTCGATGCGGCGATGGGGCCCGAGGTCTACTACGGCACGCTCGGGATACCCGGCCTGCTCGCGGTGATCGAGGAGGCGGGCTGCCTGCTACGCCACCTCGAATTCGACCAGCATCCGGAACAGCACCTGGTCCTCATCGCGCAGCGCCCAAAAAAATAATGCCGCCCGCTGCAGATCGGGCGGCATGCCAGGTCGGGAACTCCCTTATGCCTTGCGGCGCCTGCGCTGCGAGACCAGCGCCGCCAGGCCCAGGCCGATCAGGACCGCGGACGCCGGTTCCGGAACTTCGCCAGTGGCGCCGCCTTCGCCCGAGCCGCCACCGATGGAACCACTATCAATCGAGCCGCCACCAGTGGAACCGCCGCCGGTGGAACCGCCACCATTCGAACCGCCTTCGGTCGAGCCACCCTCCGTAGAACCGCCGCCGCTCGAGCCGCCCTGGTTTCCATCGTTCTGCACTGGAGGCGGCGTATAAATACTGGCGGGAATGAGGCCTTGCACGCCGATGCCGCCGGTCTTGCCTCCTGCGTCGCCGATGTGGGCGGCGAAGCCGTAGCCGCCGGGTTGCCCCTTGTTCTTTGCAGTGCTCGGAGTGAATGCATCCAGGGAAAGGCCGGCCATGCTAAGGCTGAATTCGAGCGGACTGCCGACCTTGCTGGAAATGCCGCCGCTGTTCAGCTTGAAGCCATGCGTGAACATGCCGTCCGGGGTCAGGTTGAACGGTCCTCCGCTCAGCACTCTGAAGGCGCTCCCGGTGTAGTCGATGACCGCATTCTGGTAGGCGCTGGCCAGGCTGAAGCCGAAGCTTGGGCTGTCGCTGGGGCCCGTCCCGGCAAAATAATAATTGTCAGCCAGGCTTACCTTGACGTCGACACGGTCGGCCGATGCCTGGGTCAACTGGACCGTCACGGGGCTGCCAGTAAAGGTGGCGGACGTGGACAGGTTGTATGTATACGACGTGCCGACGGCAATGGGCGTGGCGTGGGCTGCAAGCGACACGCTGGCAAACAGTGTCACTGCAGCAATTTTCTTCAGGACTTGGATCTGGTTCATATAATAGTTATAACAAATATTAATTCTCTACATTTAAGCAAGTTGCGTGCCAATTATGTCAAGTGATTGAATTTACAGGTTTTATATTTATCTTCACGGTCAATGAAAACAAAGCTGTAAAATTTTCCGACAGTAAATTACTGTTGTTAAAATAGAATTTTTCCAGTTTTGGCTGTGCTCACTTCACTATCTTGCACAAAAGGCTCTTTCTATACGTAAATTCCCTCGCTGCTAGTAGGGCGCCTTTCCCGCTTCCTGTGGCTAAAAAGCCTGGACAGGCCAGGCTCGATCCATATATTTCCCAAGAGATACCCGACTTTTGCTAAGCTTCGCGGGTGGACAGTGGAGCAAAAACAGGCCTGGTCCTCACAGGCGGTGGAGCACGCGCCGCCTATCAGGCCGGCGTGATGCATGCGATCGCCCGCATCCTTGCCGACGCTGGCCGTCCGGCCCTGCGCTCTCCCTTCGACATCATCTGCGGCACCTCGGCCGGCGCGCTGAACGCCACCGCGCTCGCCTGCCGCGCCGACGACTTCAACAGCGCCGTACGCGGCCTGCTGAACGTCTGGGAGGGCGTCAGCGCCCACCAGGTCTACCGCGCCGATTCGCTGGCCGTGCTGCGCTCGGGTGCGCGCTGGCTGTCGCTGCTGTCCTTCGGCTGGCTGCTGCGCAAGTGGCACGCTTCGCCGCCCCAGTCCCTGCTCGACAACACCCCGCTGGCCGGCCTGCTGCACCGCGCCCTCGACCTGCCGCGCCTCGATGCCGCGCTGGCCGACGGCGTCCTGCATGCGCTCGCGATCACCGCTTCCTCGTATAGCAGCGGGCATCACATCACCTTCTACCAGGCCGCGCGCGAGATCGCGCCCTGGCTGCGCCACCAGCGCCTGGCGCTGTCGACCCAGATCAGCGTCGAGCACCTGCTGGCGTCGAGCGCCATTCCCTTCATCTTCCCGGCGGTGCCGCTGTACCTGGGCGGCCGGCGCGAATACTGCGGCGACGGTTCGATGCGCCAGCTGGCGCCGATCGCGCCGGCCATCCACCTGGGCGCGACGCGGGTGCTGGTGGTGGGAGCGGGGCGCATGTCGGAAACGGCGGCCGCCGCCCCGCCAGGTTCGGCGACCGGCGGCGGCTATCCGAGCCTGGCGCAGATCGCCGGCCATGCGCTGTCCTCGATCTTCCTCGACAGCCTGGCCGCCGACATCGAGCGCCTGCAGCGCGTCAATCAGACGCTTGAGCGCGTGCCGCCCGAGGCCCGCGCGGCGCTGCCGCTGCGCCGCGTGGAACTCCTGGTGATCGCGCCGTCCGAACGCCTCGACGACATCGCCCTGCGCCACGTGCACAGCCTGCCGTCGCCGGTGCGCACGCTGCTGGGCGGGATCGGCGCGCTTGAAACGCGCGGCGCGGCGCTGGCTTCCTACCTGCTGTTCGAAGGCAGCTATACGCGCGAGCTGATCCGCCTTGGCGAACACGATACCCTGGCCCGGCGCGACGACGTGCTGGCCTTCTTTCCCGAATGAACGCGCTGCTCCGATGGTGTGCGGCGGCGCTGCTGCTGTTGCTGAGCGTGGGTGCGCTGGCCGCGCCGCCGCGCCCGACCCTGCGCTTCGAGCACCTGTCGGTGTCCGAGGGCCTGGCGCAGGAGACCGTGCTGGCGGTGGTGCAGGACCGCGACGGCTTCATGTGGTTCGGCACCCAGAACGGCCTGTCGCGCTTCGACGGCTACCGCGTCATCAACTACCGCACCGTACCCGGCAAGCCGCGCTCGCTGTCGAACAGCTGGGTGCGCGTGCTGCACCTGGACCGCCACGGCCGCCTGTGGCTGGGCACCGACGGGGGCCTGAACCTGTACGACCCGGTCACCCAGTCCTTCACCCTGTTCGTGCCGGAAGAGACCGCGCGGCGCGGCAACGGCAACCGCCATATCAATGCCATCGTCGGCGACGGCCGCGACGGCCTGTGGATCGGCACCAACGACGGCCTGCAGCACTTCGACACCACGCTGCGCCGCTTCACCACCTGGCACCACGAGCGCGGCAACGAAGCGAGCCTGAGCGACGACAACGTCAACGCGCTGGCGCTGGACGCCGGCGGGAGGCTATGGATCGGCACCGGCGGGGGACTCGACAGCCTGGTCACCGGCAAGGACGCCGGGCGCGCGCGCATCGAGCACCACCCTGGCGGCCTGGGGCCGCGCGGCAACCCGGTGCATGCGCTGATGGTGGACGGCCAGCAACGCCTGTGGGTCGGGCGCCTGGGCGGGCTGGAACGGCGCGTGCTCGACGGGCCGGATGCGGGCAAGGTACGCCGCTTCGGTCCTGAAGACGGCATCGGCCCGTGGTGGATCACGACCCTGTACCGCGACGCCGGCAACGAAATCTGGGTCGGCACCCATGACGACGGCCTGCTGCGCTGGCGCGGGCCCGAGGACAAGTTCGAGAGCCACCGCCATGTGGTCAGCGACCGCCACAGCCTGGGCGACAACCAGGTGGCCTCGCTGTACCGCGACCGCCTCGGCACCTTCTGGGTCGGCACCTGGTATGCCGGCGTGTCGCGCGTGGACCTGGGCAGCGGCGGCTTCGCCCGCATGGTTCGCCGCAATAGTGAGCCTGGCCTGCCCGACACCCTGGCCGACAACAAGGCGCGCGCGCTGCTGGGCGACGGCAACAAGCTCTGGGTCGGCACCGCCACCGCGCTCAACCACGTCGACCCGGCCACCGGCGCGACCAGCGTCTACCGCCCCGATCCGCGCAATCCGAACAGCCTGGCCGACCTGCCGGCCAGCGCACTGGCGCGCGAGCGCAACGGCCGCCTGTGGATCGGCAGCCGCACCGGCCTGACCTCGTTCGACCCCGTCAGCGGCCGCTTCGAGCGCCTGGCGCTGTCCGGCGACGCCGACGCCAACAATGTGCGCGGCCTGTATGCCACGCCGGACGGCGGCATCTGGGTCGCCACCCGCGGCGGCCTGCACCGGCTCGACCCGGCCACGCGGAAAATCGAGCACTGGCGCCACGACCCGGGCAAGTCCACCAGCCTGGCCGACGACATCGTGCGGCCGATGCTGCTGGACCGGCGCGGCCGCATGTGGATAGGCACCTTCGACGGCCTGGACCTGATGGACCGCGCCAGCGGGCGCTTCCGCCACTTCCGCCACGATCCCTACGACGCGGCGAGCCTGAGCCACGACGAGGTGCACGCGCTGTTCGAGGACAGCCGCGGCGACGTCTGGGTCGGCACCGCGGTGGGCCTGAACCGCATGCTGACGGCCGCCGACGGCTCGGTGAGCTTCGTGCGCTACACCACCCGCGAAGGCCTGCTGGACGACGCGGTCGCGGCGATCCTGGAGGACGAGGACGGCCGCCTGTGGGTCAGCACCACCAGCGGCATTTCCCGTTTCGATCCGGAGAGCGGGCGCTGGCGCAACTACACGGCCGCCGACGGCCTCACCGAGGGCGCCTTCTTCGACTCGTCGGCGGTGCGCGGCCCCGACGGCATCCTGTACTTCGGCGGCTTCAACGGCATCACGGCCTTCGATCCGCGCGCGATCCGCGACAACCGGGTGGCGCCGCGCCCCGTCATCACCGGCCTGACGATCTTCAACAAACCGGTCGAGGAGGCGCTGCCGGGCGTGCTCAAGGGGCCGGTGGAGCACGCCGAGACGGTGACGCTGCCGGCCGGTGCCTCGGTGTTCTCGCTCGAGTTCTCGGCCCTGCACTTCGCCGCGCCCGGGCGCAACCGCTTCGCCTACCGCCTCGACGGCTTCGACCAGGACTGGGTCTACGAAGACGCTTCCAGGCGCTTTGCCACCTATACCAACCTGGATCCCGGCACCTACGTGTTCCGGCTGCGCGCGGCCAACAAGGACGGCGTCTGGAGCGAGCAGGCGGCGGCGCTGGCGATCACGATCGAACCGCCGCCCTGGGGCACGCCATGGTTCCGCGCCGTCGCCGTGCTGCTGCTGGCGGCCCTCGGCTACATGGGGGTGCGGATGCGCATGTCCGGCCTGCAGCGCCAGAAGGAACAGCTGGCGCGCCAGGTGGGCGCGCGCACCGAGCAGGTCGAGCAGCAGAACCGCATGCTCGAGCGCCAGACCGAGGAACTGCGCGACCAGGAGCAGCGCGTGCGCCAGCAGTCCAACGAGCTGGCGCGCGCCTACCGCGCGCTGCAGGAGAACGAGGAGTTCCTGCGCCAGGCCAAGCAGCGCGCCGAGGACGCGACGCGCCAGAAATCCGAGTTCCTGGCCAACATGAGCCACGAGATGCGCACCCCGCTGGCGGGCGTGATCGGCATGCTCGGCTTCGCGCTGCGCGATGCCTCGCTGCGCGAGACCACGCGCGAGCAGATCCAGCGCGGCCAGGGCAATGCCGAGGCACTGCTGGCGATCATCAACGACCTGCTCGACTTCTCCAAGATCGAGGCGGGCAAGCTGAGCATCGAGAACATCGACTTCGACCTGCACGCCGTCATTCGCAACGTGGCCAGTTTGTTCGAGGAGCAGGCCGCGGGAAAGAGCATCGGCTTCAAGGTGGCCTTCGACGACGCGCTGCCGCGCTTCGTGGTCGGCGACCCGACCCGCTTGCGCCAGGTGCTGGTCAACCTGGTCGGGAACGCCTTCAAGTTCACCCGGTCGGGTGCGGTCGACCTGCAGGTCGAGCTGCGCGCGGACGACCAGGTGCGCGGGGAGGGCTGGAACATGGTGCGCTTCACCGTGCGCGACACCGGCATCGGCATCCCGGCCGATGCGCTGCCGCGCCTGTTCCAGAAGTTCGAACAGGCCGACACCACCACCACGCGCCGCTACGGCGGCACCGGCCTGGGCCTGGCGATCTGCCGCCAGCTGGTGGCCCTGATGGGCGGATCGATCGCGGTCAACAGCATCGAGGGCAAGGGCAGCACCTTCAGCGTGCAGGTGCCGCTGGCCGACGGCGTCGAGCCGCCGCACGTGGAACAGGCGCCGCGCGCGCCGCACACCCACCGCCTGCGCATCCTGTGCGCCGAGGATTTCGCGACCAACCAGATCATCGCCCGCACCATGGTCGAGGACATGGGCCACCAGATCGACATCGCCGACAACGGCCTGCACGCGGTGGCCGCCTGCGCCCGCAACCGCTACGACCTGGTGCTGATGGACGGGCGCATGCCCGAGATGGACGGCGCCACCGCGACCCGCCTCATCCGCGCCGGCGGTACGCCGGATGCCCGGGTGCTGGATCCGCACCTGATGATCGTGGCCCTGACCGCCAACGCCAGCGGCGAAGACCGGGCGCGCTACCTTGCCTGCGGCATGGACGCCTTCCTGACCAAGCCGATCGACGAGGACGCGCTGCACCAGCAGATCTCGCGCGCCATCGAGCGCCAGCTGGGGCGCGGCATCGCGCTGCCGCCGATGCCTGCCGCCGGCGAGCCGCAGCAGGCGTCGCCGCTGGCCGCGCTGGACGCGATGTTCGGCGTCGCCCCGGCGCCGCAGGCGCCATCCCCGGATACGGCGGCAGCAGCCCCGCCCAACGCCGGCCGCCGCGCCGACGACCTGGCCGCGCGTCTGCGCGCCGCCTTCGCCGCCGACCTGCCGCGCCGCCGCGCCGAGCTGGCGCAAGCGGTCGATGCGGACGACCTGGAAGCGGCGGGCAGGGTGCTGCACGGCCTGCGCGGCAGCGCCGCCTACCTGGGCGAGACCGCGCTCGGCCAGCTGTGCGCCGAGCTGGAAGCGGCCGCCGATGCGGGCGACCGCACGCGCCTGCTGGCCGGGCTGGCGCGCCTGGGCGTGCAGCTGGCCGTCTTCCAGCCCACCTGAATCAGCTTTCACTATAATGGCGCACGACGGGGCAGGAGGACAGCAGAACATGATAGTGCTGGCGGTGGATGACGACGTGGTGTCGCGCATGATGCTGATGCATCTGGTCGACAGCTGCGGACAATACGAGATCGTGGAGGCGGAGGACGGCGAGGACGCCTGGCGGCGCCTGGAGGCCGGCCTGCGCCCCGGCATCGTGTTCTGCGACCTGCGCATGCCGAAGCTCGATGGCATGGCGCTGCTGGCGCGGGTGCGCGCCGCACGCGAGGATGCTGCCCTGCAGGCCGTGCCCTTCGTGCTGGTATCGGCGGCATCGGACGCCGACACGCTGGCCGAGGCAGGGCGCCTCGGCGCCGACGGCTACATCGTCAAGCCTTTCGCCGCGGGGCAGGTGCGGGCCCAGCTCGCGCGCCTGGCGCCGCAGGACGAAGAACCGGCCTGCGTGCAGCAGCGCCTCGGCATCACGTCCGAACGCCTGCTCGCCTATCTCGGCGGCCTGCAGCGCCAGCTCGAGGAAGCAGGCCTCGGCCTGGCGGCGCTGCCTCTGGACGGGGGCGAGCGCCTGCAGCGCCTGGCCGACGGCTGCGCCACGCTCGGACTGGCGGACAGCGCGGCGCGCCTGCGCGCCGCGCTCACGAGCGGCGATGCGCAGGCGCTCCAGGCAGCGCTGGCGCATGCACGCGGGGCGGTCGGCCGCCAGCAGCAGCGCGCGCAAGCCAGCTCATAAATACGCTTGCTGGCAGATTACTTTAGATTTAAAGTAAGTCGGGATCGCTGCATTATTGCCGGAATATCTACCAAAGGCCCGACATGACCGATGCTTCCGCAGCACTTGCGCCGTCCGGCTACGCCGACGGTTTCGCCCGCGCCCAGCTGCCGCCCCCGAGCGAGTGGCCTGAATTCCGCTTCGACCTGCCCGAGCTGCAGTATCCGCCGCGCCTGAACAGCGCGGCCGAGCTGCTCGATGGCGCCGGCGCGCGCGGCTGGGATGCGCGCACGGCCCTCATCGGCAGCCGCGAACGCCTCAGCTACGCCCAGCTGCGCGCGCGGGTCGACCGCATCGCCCACGTGCTGCGTCGAGACCTCCAGCTCGCGACCGGCAGCCGCGTGCTGCTGCGCGGCGCCAATTGCCCCATGATGGCGGCCTGCATCCTGGCCGTGATCAAGGCCGGCTGCATCGCGGTGCCGACCATGCCGCTGCTGCGCGCCCGCGAACTGGGCATCATTGCCGGCCGCGCCCGCGTCGATGCGGTGCTGTGCGCGGCCTCCCTGCGTGCGGAAGTCGATGCGATGGAGCCGGGCAGCCTGCCCCTGGTGCTGTTCGACGGGGATGCGCCCAATTCGCTGGAAGCGCGCATGGCGGCCCACGACGAGCCCTTCCATGCGCCCGATACCGCCGCCGACGACATCTGCCTGATCAGCTTTACCTCGGGCACCACCGGCGTGCCGAAGGGGACCATGCACTTCCACCGCGACCTGCTGGCGATCTGCGATTGCTTCCCGCGCCACACCCTGGGCGCGCGCATGGACGACGTGTTCATCGGCACGCCGCCGCTGGCCTTCACCTTCGGCCTGGGCGGGCTGCTGCTGTTTCCGCTGCGCGTGGGCGCCAGCGCCGTGCTGGTCGAGCGCTTGAGCCCGGAAAGCCTGCTGGCGTCGATCCAGGAACACCGCGCCACGGTGTGCTTCACCGCGCCCACCTTCTACCGCCAGATGGCGCAGCTGGCGCCGCGCTTCGATTTGCGCAGCCTGAGCCGCAGCGTGTCGGCCGGCGAGGCGCTGCCGGTCGCCACCCGCGAAGCCTGGAAGGCGGCAACAGGCCTGGACATGATCGACGGGATCGGCGCCACCGAGATGCTGCACATCTTCATCTCGGCCGCGGGCAGCGAGGCCAGAGCCGGCGCGACCGGCAAGCCGGTGCCGGGCTACCAGGCCTGCATCCTCGACGAGCACGGGCGGCCGGTGGGGCCGGGCGTGGTGGGCAGGCTGGCGGTGAAAGGCCCGACCGGCTGCCGTTACCTGGACGACCCGCGCCAGCGCAACTACGTGCAGGATGGCTGGAACATCACCGGCGACGCCTACGAGATGGACGCCGACGGCTATTTCTACTACCGCTCGCGGCTGGACGACATGATCATCTCGGCCGGCTACAACATCGCCGGCGCCGAGGTCGAGGAAGCGCTGCTGCACCATCCGGCGGTGGCCGAGTGCGGCGTGGTGGGGCGCCCCGACGAGGAGCGCGGGCAGGTGGTCGAGGCCCATGTCGTGCTCAAGCCGGGCGTGGCGCCAAGCGGCGAGCTGGCCGCGGCGCTGCAGGAATTCGTCAAGGCCCAGATTGCACCGTACAAGTATCCGCG
Organism: Massilia sp. BHUDP2; assembly: GCF_046236355.1. Lineage (NCBI taxonomy): Bacteria > Pseudomonadati > Pseudomonadota > Betaproteobacteria > Burkholderiales > Oxalobacteraceae > Massilia > Massilia sp. BHUDP2. Next base: position 1,164,175 of record NZ_JBJUVW010000002.1, on the reverse strand, counting down.
CGTGCTGCGTTTTCGCGAACAGCTGCCGCGCACCGAAACCGGTAAACTGCAACGGTTTAAATTACGCATGGACGCGGTCTGAGGAAAACATGTCCGATCTCGAGGACTCGGGCCAGGCGGAGCGGGAGCTCGACCTGGCAAGTCGGCTGACGCAGGATCACCATCAGTCGCTCAAGCTGTGGCTGCGCATGCTGTCGTGCACCGTGCGCATCGAGAACGAGATCCGCTCGCGGCTGCGCGCCGGTTTCGGCATCACGCTGCCGCGCTTCGACCTGATGGCCCAGCTCGAGCGCCATCCCGACGGCCTGCGCATGGGCGAGCTGTCCCGGCGCATGATGGTCACCGGCGGCAACGTCACCGGCATCACCGACCAGCTCGAGCGCGAAGGACTGGTGCTGCGCGTTCCCGATCCGCACGACCGCCGTGCCTGGGCGGTGCGCCTGACCCCGGCCGGGCGCAGCGCTTTCGCCGAGATGGCGGCGGTGCACGAACGCTGGATCGACGAGATGCTGGCCGATATCCCGGCCGAGGACAAGGCCAGCCTGATCGCGCTGCTGGCGTCCATGAAGCAGCGCCTCAACACCGGCGACGAACGCTAGCCGGGCAGAGGCGCCCTGGGCCTAGGTTTTGCTGGTGCGGCGGCGGCTGCCGCAGACCGCCAGTGCCCCCACGGCCAGCAGCGCCAGGCTGGCCGGCTCCGGCACGTCGTGGTGTTCCTGGTTGCCGGCTTGCAGTCCGCCGCCGGTCAGGCCGCCATCGGCCTGTCCGCCCCCGGTCTGGGCGGCGCCGCCTTCGCCGGTCTCGTTCTGGCCCGTATCCTTGACCGGGATCTGGATCGACGGCGAGGTAATGTAATGGCTGAGGCGGCCGATATTGCACTTGTTCTGGTTGGCGGCGCAGGGCCCGCCGCTCAGGAACTGGACCTGGTCGTTGGTCCAGACGAGCTGGCTCAAATCGCCGATGTTCTGGAAGAAGAAGGTATCGGCAGTGACGTCGAGGTTACCGTGACCAAATTTCAGTGCGAAATAGCCAGGCTGGGCCGGATCGTTCAAGATCCATGCCGAGCCCAGGCTGATGGCCTGGGTGGCGCTATCGTTCTTGTTGACGTCGATTTTGCTGCCAAGTACCAGGCTGCCGATGCCCGTGATGGCCCGCAGTGCCGCCAGTTCGGTCTCGTCACCGGAATTGGACAGCATGGCTTCGCCGATCTTCAGGTCTACCGTGATGGGTGTCGCCAGCGCGGCAGGTGCGGCCAGGACGGAAAGGACAAACAGGAAGCTGCGGGAAAGGCGAGGAAGGCAAGCAGTCGACATGGAGCGGCGTGGTGGTGACGGCAATAAAAATTGCAAATTTTTAATTTATGTTGTCAGAATAGAATGCCGGCCTCCGCTTGTAAAGCTTTTCGTATTTATCGCAGGGAAGCGCGTAGCTGTTTTGCCACTGTTCTGATTTGGCAAGGGGACTGGTACAATACGGGACTGCACCTGCGCGCATGCGCGGCAGCGATGTGTCGCCATAGTACAATGGATAGTACAAGGTCCTCCTAAGACTTAGATGCAGGTTCGATTCCTGCTGGCGACACCATCTTCTCCTGCCCACCCGGGCGTAAATTCCATCGGCTCGGCTATACTTTCCGGCGCGCTGCCATTGCCGGCAGCGCCTCCCGCTTCCGTGGCCCGGCCCTGGCAGCGCCCTTGTCTCCCAACCGGATCCACACGATGTTCCTCACCGCTTCCTCCCCCGGCCAGCCTGGCGCCGTCGAAAACCTGATGGCCGAACACGACTGGAACGCCGCCGCTTGCGGCGATCCTGGCGGCTGGGAGCCGGCGCTCCAGCACGCAGTGCGCCAGATGCTCGACTCGGCCGTCGCGACTTTCATCGTCTGGGGAAACGAGGAAACCTTCCTGTACAACGATGCCTACGTGCCGGTGCTGGGCCGGCGCCATCCGGAGGCGCTGGGCCGGCCGTTTGCCGCTGTCTGGCCCGAATCCTATCCCGAGGTGGCGGAAGCGGTGGCGCAGGCGAGGGCGGGGCGTACGGCCAGCTTCAGCCATGCGCCCTTCATCGTCACCCGCAACGGGCACGAGGAGCAGGCCTGGTTCTCGTTCAGCTATTCGCCGCTGCGGCGCCTGGACGGCACGGTGCGCGGCTTCGTGTGCGCGGTCACCGAGACCACCGACCTCGACGCCATCAAGCGCAGCGAGGCGGCCCTGCGCGACGCCCAGATGCGGCTCGAAGGCGCGCTCGGCGCAGCCCAGGTCGCGACCTGGAACTGGAACGTGCGCGAGAACCGGCTGTATGCCGACGCCAACCTCGCGCGCCTGTACGGCGTGCCGCTCGGGGACATCGACGGCGGGCCGGTCGAGGCCTACCTGGCGGCGATCCATCCGGACGACGTGGCCCGGGTCCAGGCGCGCATTGCGCGCGCGCTCGAGACCGGCGAGACCTTTGGCGACAGCTACCGCGTGCGCGGCGCGGACGGCCTCTGGCGCCATGTGGAGGCGCGCGGCAAGGTGACCGCGAACGCCGACGGCCAGCCCGAGTGGCTGCCGGGCGTGGCGCTCGACGTCACGGCCCAGAAGGAGGCCGAAGCCGGCTTGCGGCGCAGCGAGGCGCGCTTCCGGCGCCTGGCCGAATCGAACGTGCTCGGCATCGTGCAGTACCGCTTCGACGGCAGCCTGATCGAGTCGAACGATGCCTTCCTCGACATCCTGCGGATGACGCGCGCCGACTTTGAACGCGGCCTGTCCTGGCGCGCGCTGACCCCGCCCGAATGGCGCGAGGCCGACGAACGCGGCTGGGAGCAGCTGCGCACCGTCGGCGTGATGGAGCCGTACGAAAAGGAGTACCTGCGCAGCGACGGCAGCCGCGCCGCGGTCTACCTCGGCGCCGCCAACGTCGACGGCAGCGCCGACGAGGGCATTGCCTACGTGCTCGACATTTCCGGCATCCGCAGCGCCGAGCGTGCCCTCAAGGAAAGCGAAGCGCGCTTCCGGGTGATCGCCAACGCCATGCCGCAGTCGGTGTGGTCGACCCGTGCGGACGGCTTCCACGACTACTACAACGACCAGTGGTATGCCTTCACCGGCATGCCCTACGGTTCGACCGACGGGGCCGGCTGGAATGCCCTGTTCCATCCGGACGACCAGCCGCTGGCCTGGGAACGATGGCGCCATTCGCTGCGCACCGGCGAACCCTACGAGATCGAATACCGGCTGCGCCACCACACCGGCAACTACCGCTGGGTACTGGGGCGCGCGCTGCCGGTGCGCGGCGAGGACGGCGCCATCGTGCGCTGGATGGGCACCTGCACCGACATCCACGAGCAGAAGCTGACCCAGGAAGCCCTGCAGGACGCCGACCGCCGCAAGGACGAGTTCCTGGCCATGCTGGCGCACGAGCTGCGCAATCCGCTGGCGCCGATCGCCACCGCCGCATCGCTGCTGGCGATGGCGGCGCAGGATCCGGCGCGGGTGCGCCAGGTGGGCGCGGTGATCTCGCGCCAGACCACCCACATGACCGGCCTGATCGACGACCTGATGGATGTCTCGCGCGTCACGCGCGGCCTGGTCAGCCTGGAGCGCGAAGACCTGCCGCTGTCGCAGGTCGTCGACGACGCCGTCGAACAGGTGCGTTCGCTGCTCGAGGGCAGGACGCACCGGCTCGAGGTGCGCCACGCCTGCGCCGGCGTGATCGTGAACGGCGACCGCAAGCGCCTGGTGCAGGTGCTGGCCAACATCCTCGGCAATGCCGCCCGGTATACGCCGGCGGGCGGCCACATCGTGCTCTCCAGCGGCATCGAGGATGGCTGCGCCGTGCTGGCGGTGCGCGACAACGGCATCGGCATGGCGCCGGAGCTGGTGGCCAGCGCCTTCGAGCTGTTCTACCAGGGCAAGCGCAGCCCCGACCGCTCGCAGGGCGGCCTCGGGATCGGGCTGGCGCTGGTGCGCAGCCTGGCCGAGCTGCACGGCGGCAGCGTGGAAGCGGCCAGCGAGGGCGAAGGGCGCGGCAGCACCTTCACGCTCAGGCTGCCGCTGCCGGAGCAGGGCGCCCGCAGCGCGGGCTTGGCGAGCAAGCACGCGCTGCAGCAGGCTCCTGCGGCGCTGCGCGTGCTGGTGGTGGACGACAATACCGATGCGGCGGAACTGGTGGCGATGTTCCTGGGCCTGCTCGGCTACGAGGTCAGCGTCGAATTCGGCGCGGCGGCGGCGCTCGAGCGCGCGCGCAGCCTGATGCCGCACGTCTGCCTGCTCGACATCGGGCTGCCCGGCATGGACGGCAAGGAACTGGCGCGCCGCCTGCGCCGGCTGCCCGGCCTGGAACGGGTCAGGCTGGCGGCCATGACCGGCTATGGCCAGCCGCACGACCGGCGCGACACCGAAGCGGCGGGCTTCGACGTCCATTTCGTCAAGCCGGTCGAGACCGCTGCGCTGGCGGCCTGGCTGGCCGAGGTGGAAACGCCCCTCGTCTGAGATCGCGGCGGCGGTACGCCGCCGAAACCCCGGCGCCAGTCGGTACAATGGCGTCTTCTTTCAACATTTTGCGCCCGCCGCCTTGCGCGTCGGGCAGGTTCACGGATCATGGCTGTCATTTCCCTCACTCAAGCGCAACTGGCCTTCGGCCACGTCGCACTGCTCGACCACGCTGACTTTTCCCTGGAGACCGGCGAGCGCGTCGGCCTGATCGGCCGCAACGGCACCGGCAAATCCTCGCTGCTGAAGATCATCTCCGGCCGCTCCAGGCTCGACGACGGCCTGCTGGTCATGCAGCAGGGCGTCAAGATCGCCTACGTCGAGCAGGAACCCGTGTTCGATCCGGAAGCGAGCGTATTCGATGCGGTGGCCGCCGGCATGGGCGACCAGCAGGCCATGCTGGCCGAGTACGAGTCGCTCACCGGGCAGTTCGGCGGCGACAACGACGATGCCTTGATGGAGCGCATGCACGAGATCCAGCTCAAGCTCGACGCCGTCGACGGCTGGAACCTGGCGCACAAGGTCGACACCACCCTCGATCGCCTGGGCCTGAACCGTGAAGCGAAGATGGGCACGCTGTCGGGCGGCATGCAGAAGCGCGTGGCCCTGGCTGTGGCGCTGGTCTCCGCACCCGACGTGCTGCTGCTGGACGAGCCGACCAACCACCTCGACTTCACCTCGATCAAGTGGCTGGAGGGCCTGCTGCGTGAGTTCCGCGGTTCGGTGCTGTTCATTACCCACGACCGCAGCTTCCTCGACAACGTCGCCACCCGCATCATCGAGCTCGACCGTGGCCGCCTGCTCTCGTTCCCGGGCAACTTCTCCACCTACCAGGAGCGCAAGCGCGAGCTGCTTGCCAACGAGGAAGTCGAGAACGCCAAATTCGACAAGTTCCTGGCCCAGGAAGAAGTCTGGATCCGCAAGGGCGTGCAGGCCCGCCGTACCCGCGACGAAGGCCGGGTGCGCCGCCTGGAAGCGCTGCGCCTGCAGCGCGCCGCGCGCCGCGAGCAGCAGGGCACGGTGCGCCTCGACGTCGGCGCCGGCGAGCGCTCGGGCAAGATCGTTGCCGAGCTGGAAAACATCTCCAAGTCGTACGGCGAGAAAGTCATCGTCAGCAACTTCACCGGCACGATCCTGCGCGGCGACAAGGTGGGGCTGATCGGGCCCAACGGCGCCGGCAAGACCACGCTGCTGAAGATCATCCTGGGCGACGAGACCCCCGACAGCGGCTCGGCCAAGCTGGGGACCAAGCTGAACGTCGCCTATTTCGACCAGATGCGCGCCCAGCTCAACGACGAGGCAAGCCTGGCCGACACCATCTCGCCGGGTAGCGATTGGGTCGAGATCAACGGCCAGAAGAAGCACGTGATGACCTATCTCAGCGACTTCCTGTTCGCACCGGAACGCGCCCGCTCGCCGGTGAAGTCGCTCTCGGGCGGCGAGCGCAACCGCCTGCTGCTGGCGCGCCTGTTCGCCAAGCCGGCCAACTGCCTGGTGCTGGACGAACCGACCAACGACCTCGACATCGAAACCCTCGAGCTGCTCGAGGAATTGCTCGAGGAATACACGGGCACCGTGTTCCTGGTCAGCCACGACCGTACCTTCCTCGACAACGTCGTGACCCAGGTGATCGTTGCTGAAGGGAATGGACTGTGGCGCGAATACGTCGGTGGCTACACCGATTGGGAACGCGCGCGCGCCAACGAACCCGCAGCTGCAACGAAGCCCGCCGCCACTCCTGCAAAGAGCGCTGCGGCCGCTCCGGCAACCCCGGTAGACTCGGCAGCCAAAGCTGGTGAAATGTCATCTACCGCACAGAGCGGGTCTGGTAAAAAGGTAAAGTTGAGCTACAAGGAGCAGCGCGAACTGGAAGAACTTCCCCAGCTGATCGCGACTCTTGAAGATGAGCAGTCGGCGATCACGGCCCAGCTGAATTCGCCCGACTTCTACAAGCAGAATCCCGGCGACGCGCGCCGCCTGAGCGAGCGCCACGCCGAGATCGACGAGCTGCTGCTCGACGCCCTCGAACGCTGGGAGCGCATCGAAGCCCGCGCAAGGGGCGAGTAGCGTAACAAACGGGGCAGGCCAGGCGCCTGCACAGACCAGGAGTAACATCCGGACATGACCGAGCACAACGAATCCCGTACCGCTCCATCCGCAGCCTCCGCGTTATCGGTCGACGCACCCCTCTTCAGCCGCGCCGCCTGGGCGCGGATCCTGCCTTTCGGCGCCTACATCTTCTTCATCATCCTCGGCGACATGCTCGAGCGCACCGGCCTGTCGCGCGCCGAGCTGCGCTGGCTCTACCCGGTGCAGATCGGCGTCGTGGCCGTCCTGCTGGCGGTGTTCTGGCGCCGCTACCACGAACTGCGCGCGCCGCTGCCCGGCGCGGCCCAGCTGCTGGTCTCGGTGCTCGCCGGTATCGTGGTGCTGGTGCTCTGGATCAACCTCGACGCCCCGTGGATGACGGTGGGGTCGAGCCCCGGCTACGACCCGCGCAGCAACGGCGAGCTCGACTGGCTCCTGATCGTCATCCGCATCGCCGGCGCCGCCCTGGTCGTGCCCGTCATGGAAGAATTGTTCTGGCGCTCCTTCGTCATGCGCTGGGTCGACGCCGCCGACTTCGAAGCCCTGGAGCCCGCACGGGTCGGCATCAAGGGTTTCCTGGTATCGGTCGTCCTGTTCGGTTTCGAACACAACCTGTGGCTGGCCGGCATCGTCGCCGGTGTGGCCTATAGCCTCCTTTACATGCGTCATCGCAACCTGTGGTCCGCGGTGATCGCCCACGCTGTCACCAACGGCCTGCTCGGCGCCTGGGTGGTCGCGACCGGCAGCTGGGCCTTCTGGTAATCCGCAGGCGAAGCTTCACCACCCCAAGCGCAATGAATCAGAAAAGACAAACAACATGATGCCTTTACGCCACCCATCCCTCCGCCCGATCGCCTTGTTCATCGGTGCGATGTTCATGTTCCCGGCCCACCAGGCGGCCGCCCAGCAGCAGCAAGAGCCGGAAGAGGGCTTGAAGCTCTACGGCGGCATCGGCTGGGGCTACGACGACAACCTGCTGCGCGTGCCCGACAACCGGCCCGCCTTCCAGGGCAAGCGCAGCGACCGCTGGCGCCAGGCCGAGGCCGGCGTCATCTACAACAAGCGCATCAGCCGCCAGCGGGTGGCGGTGGTAGCCAAGGCCTCGAAGGTCGACTTCGACTTCTTCAAGCAGCTCGACTACGACGGCCGCGACCTGCAGGCAACCTGGTTCTGGGAACTGGGCAACAAGTTCGAAGGGCAGGCCGGCACCCTGTACGACCGCTCGTTGTCCTCGTATACCGACTTCTTCAGCGACGAGCGCAACGTGCGCGAGCGCCGCCGCAAGTGGGTCGACGCCGGCTGGAAGATGCACCCGAGCTGGAAGCTGCGCACCGGCTTCACCCATGAGCGCTATGAATACGAGCTGGTGCGCCAGCGCTGGAACAACCGCACCGAGAAAGCCTCCGAGGTCGAGCTGCTGTACCGTCCGAAGAGCGGCAGCTCGGTGGGCCTGGTGGCGCGCCGCCTCAAGGGCGAGTACCCGTTCCGGCGCCCGACCACGACCGGCGTGCTGAACGACGACTTCACCCAGGACGAACTGAAAGTGCGCGTCAACTGGTACGCCACCGGTTCGACCACGCTGCAGGCGCTGGCCGGCTACGTGCGGCGCGAGCAGCCTTCGTTCGGCGAGGGCACGACGAAGGGCTTCAACGGCCGCGTGAACGCCTATTACCAGCCGCGCGGCAAGGTGACCTACAACGCCTCGCTGTGGCGCGAATTCGCCCCGATCGAGAGCACCATCGTCAGCTACACCCTGAACCGCGGCGCCAGCATCGGCGCCACCTGGCAGGCCACCGGCAAGATCAAGGTCGACGCCAACGCCGCCTACGAACAGCGCGCCTACAACCCGCGCTCGGTGGCGGCCGCAGGCCTCTCCGACCTGGACGACTCGCTAAAGACGGCCAGCCTGCGCGCCACCTGGCAGGTCAAGCGCAAGATCGCGGTCTCGGCCGGCTGGCAGCACCAGTCGCGCAGCGGTTCGCAGACGCTCAACCTGGGCAAATTCGACGCCAACACCGTGATGGTGAACGCGAACGTGCTGTTCTGAAGCACTGCGGTATCTCGAAGCAGCTTATGACGGTAAACGACATCCCGATCATCTCGTTTTTCCAGCGCGTGCTCGATCCCCTGATCATCATGGGGACCCTGTACCTGGCCACGCTGTATTACCAGGAGCCGTTTTCCGGGTATTCGCTGGTGCTGATGATCCTGGCGTTCTTCATCTCGTCCTCGGTCTACCAGCACGTCGATCCCTACCGTACCTGGCGCAGCGGCCGCATGCTGGCCTATGCGCGCGACACCGTGTTCGGCTGGTGCCTGACCATCGCGGTGCTGTACTTCCTGGGTTCGGCCAGCGGCCTGAAGTACTTCTACGACGAGCGCGTGCTGCTGGCCTGGTTCATCGCCACGCCGGTGACGATCCTGGCCAGCCACCTGGCGGTGCGCAAGGCTACCGGCAGCCGCGACCGCAAGCGCGAAGTGCGTTCGATCGTGGTGGTCGGCATCAACGACGTCGGCATCAAGTTCGCCAAGGTGTGCGAGCGCCACCCCAACCTGTTCATGGAAGTCTGCGGCTTCTTCGAAGACCGCAACGATGAGCGCCGTCCGAGCGAAATCGGGCATCCGGTGCTCGGCGGCATGGCCGACGTCTGCGCCTACGTGCGCCAGCACAACATCAAGATGATTTTCATCAGCCAGCCGATCTCGGCCCAGCCGCGCATCCGCAAGCTGATCGACGAGCTGAAGGACACCACCGCCTCGGTCTACTTCCTGCCGGACGTCTACGTGTTCGACCTGATGCAGGCCAGGTTCGACACCGTCGGCGGCATGCCCGTCATCGCGATCAGCGAGACCCCCTTCATGGGCTGGAACAGCGTGATCAAGCGCGGCAGCGACATCGTGATCGGCAGCATCATCCTGGTGCTGCTGGCGCCCCTGATGCTGGTGACCGCCATTGCCGTCAAGCTCAGTTCGCCCGGCCCCATCATCTTCCGCCAGCGCCGCTACGGCCTGTATGGCGAGGAGATCTTCGTCTACAAGTTCCGCTCGATGACCGTCACCGAGGATGGCCCGAACGTGGTGCAGGCCTCGAGGAACGACCAGCGCGTCACGAAGGTCGGCGGCTTCCTGCGCCGCACCTCGCTCGACGAGCTGCCGCAGTTCATCAATGTGCTGCAGGGGCGCATGAGCCTGGTCGGGCCGCGCCCGCACGCGGTCGCCCACAACGAGCAGTACCGCAAGCTGATCAAGGGCTACATGCTGCGCCACAAGGTGCGCCCGGGGATCACCGGCTGGGCCCAGGTGAACGGCCTGCGTGGCGAGACCGCCACGCTCGACAAGATGGAAGCACGCATCCAGTACGACCTCGATTACCTGCGCAACTGGTCGCTGTGGCTGGACCTCTGGATCATCGTCAAGACGGTGAAAGTCGTGCTGACCCGCGAGAACGCCCACTGAATACGCACACTGAGCGCGTATTGAACCCGGCGTTGCGGCGGGTATCGAATAGGATGATGGGTAAAACGAGGTCGGCGCGAAATGTAATTAAATGCTCGCAATATGTAGTTATTTACCAGTGAAAACACTTTAAATTCAAGTTGGCAATAATTCGCTTAAGGTCAACTTAAAAGCCGCGCGCACGATTGGTATCTTGCTTGCACGACCACACGAGCTGCGTAAAATCGTTGATGAGTTTGCAACTGTCGGGGCTGGTGTTTGCCTAGTTCCGCAAGGGAAAACGATATGAAGAAAGCACTGATTACCGGCGTCACCGGTCAGGATGGTTCCTACCTGGCGGAGCTGCTGCTCGAGAAGGGCTACGAGGTCCACGGCATCAAGCGCCGCGCCTCCCTGTTCAACACCGGGCGCATCGACCACATCTACCAGGACCCGCACGCCGACAATCCGCGCTTCTTCCTCCACTACGGCGACCTCACCGATACCTCCAACCTGACCCGCATCCTGCAGCAGGTACAGCCCGACGAGGTCTACAACCTGGGCGCGATGAGCCACGTGGCGGTGTCCTTCGAGTCGCCCGAGTACACCGCCGACGTCGACGGCATCGGCACCCTGCGCCTGCTGGAGGCGATCCGCTTCCTCGGGCTGGAAAAGAAAACCCGCTTCTACCAGGCCTCGACTTCCGAGCTGTACGGTCTGGTGCAGGAGACCCCGCAGCGCGAGAGCACGCCTTTCTATCCGCGCAGCCCGTATGCCGTGGCCAAGCTGTATGCCTACTGGATCACCGTGAACTACCGCGAGGCCTACGGCATGTACGCCTGCAACGGCATCCTGTTCAACCACGAATCGCCGCGCCGCGGCGAGACCTTCGTCACCCGCAAGATCACCCGCGCCCTGGCCAACATCGCCCAGGGCCTCGAGCCCCAGCTCTTCCTCGGCAACCTCGACGCGCTGCGCGACTGGGGCCATGCCCGCGACTACGTCCACATGCAGTGGCTGATGCTGCAGCAGGACAAGCCCGAAGACTTCGTGATCGCCACCGGGCGCCAGTATGCGGTGCGCGATTTCGTCGAGATCGCCGCACGCGAGCTGGGCATCGAGATCGCATGGCAGGGGCAGGGCGTCGAGGAGCGCGGCCTGGTGGCGTCCGTCCGCGGCGAGAAGGCGCCCGGCGTGGCGGTGGGCCAGCCGATCGTGGCGGTGGACCCGCAATATTTCCGGCCGACCGAGGTCGAGACCCTGCTGGGCGACCCGAGCCGTGCGCGCGAGCGCCTCGGCTGGGAACCGACAACCAGTTTCGAAGCGATGGTGCAGGAGATGGTGGCGCACGACCTAGACACGGCGCGCCGTCACAAGCTGCTCGCATCGCATGGCTACAACGTTGCACTTTCACTGGAGTAAGCGTGTCGAATAATCAGCCTCGTATCTATGTCGCCGGCCATCGTGGCCTGGTCGGCTCCGCCATCGTGCGCGCCCTGCGCGCGCAGGGACACACCGACATCGTCACCCGTACCCATGCCGAACTGGAACTCACCGACCAGGCACAGGTACGCGAATTCTTCCGTACCGAACACATCGACCAGGTCTACCTGGCCGCGGCCAAGGTGGGCGGCATCCATGCCAACAATACCTATCCGGCGGAATTTATCTACGACAACATGATGGTGCAGGCCAATGTCGTGCATGAAGCATGGCGCGCCGGCGTCCAGAAGCTGCTGTTCCTCGGTTCCTCCTGCATCTATCCGCGCCTGGCGGCCCAGCCGATCCGCGAGGAATACCTGATGAACGGCATCCTCGAGCCGACCAACGAACCCTATGCCATGGCCAAGATCGCCGGCATCAAGCTGTGCGAGAGCTACAACCGCCAGTACGGCACCGACTACCGCAGCGTGATGCCGACCAACCTGTACGGTCCCGGCGACAACTATCACCCGGAGAACAGCCACGTGATCCCGGCCCTGCTGCGCCGCTTCCACGAAGCGCGCGAAAGCAATGCGCCGGAAGTGGTGATCTGGGGCAGCGGCAAGCCGATGCGCGAGTTCCTGTACGTGGACGACATGGCCGCTGCCAGCGTCTACGTGATGAACCTGCCGATTGACGTGTATGCGGCCAACACCGACCCCATGCATTCGCACATCAACGTCGGCACCGGTCAGGACGTCACGATCGCCGAGCTGGCGCGGCTGGTGGGCGAGACCGTCGGCTACCGCGGCCGCATCGTGTTCGATGCCGGCAAGCCGGACGGTACGCCGCGCAAGCTGCTCGACGTGTCCAAGCTGGCCGCGCTCGGCTGGCGCGCCAGCACGCCGCTACACGAAGGCCTGCGCCGTGCCTACGAGGCTTTTGTGGCCGAGCAGGAAGCGGAAGAGGCCGGCCCGCAGGACGTGCCCGCGCAATTGCTGGGACGCCCGGCCGGCAGCGCGGCGCGGGCGCTGGCATGAAGCGCGGGACATGTCGCGGTAGCAGTTTGTTAATTGACGAACAGAGGGCGAATCGTGTGGAACCCAGAATGGATGAGTCCTGAATCTGCTCCGTGATGCGGGGCAGGTCACGAATAACAAAAGGAACACGCGGCGGGCTCGCCCGCTAACCAACGTCGAGGAAACTATCTTGAAAACCTTCCATTTGGCAGCCAAACCAACTTCCTTCCCAAGCCCCAGGCGCCTGCTGTCCGCGGCGGCGCTGGTGTTGTGCGCGACGACCCTGGCCGCTTGCAGCAAGGATGAAGCACCCAAGGAGTCGAAGCCGGGCCAGGCCCTGGCCAGCGTCAACGGCGAAGAGATCACCGTCTTGCAGCTGAACGAGGAACTGCAGCGCCTGGGCGTCGGCGCACAGCAGCAGCAGGTGGCCGGCAAGCAGGTCCTGCAGGCCCTGATCGACCGCGAACTGCTGGAAAGCGAGGCTGCCAAGGAAAAGCTCGACCGTGATCCGAAGGTGATGCAGGCCATCGAACGGGCGCGTTCGCTGATCATCGCCCAGGCCTACATGCAGAAGCGCCTGGGCGAACCGCAGCGTCCGTCGCAGGCCGAAGTGGAGGACTACTTCAACAAGAACCCGCAGTTCTTCAGCAACCGCAAGCAGTTCGCCATGAACGAGCTGATCCTCGCGGCCAGCGACCTGACCCCGGAAGTGCGCGCCGCGGCCGACAGCGCCAAGTCGCTGGAAGAAGTGGCCGTGTTCCTCGACGCGCGCAACATCAAGTACGGCCGCGCCCAGGTCACGCGCAGCACCGCCGACCTGAACGCGCAGCTGTCCGCCAAGCTGCTGTCGATGCAGAAGGGCCAGCTGTTCGCGGTCAAGGAAGGCGACCGCGCCATGCTGATCTCGATCGCCGAAGTGCGCGACGCGCCCGTCACGCTGGCCGTCGCCGCCCCGCAGATCACCCAGTACCTGACGAACAAGAAGAACAAGGAGCTGGCCGCCGCCGAGATCCAGCGCCTGCGCGGCACCGCCAAGATCGCTTACCTGAACAAGGAATACGAGCCGAGCCCGAACGCCCCGGCGGGCGGCGCACCGGCCGCGGCGCCGGCTGCGGGCGACCCGGCCGCGACCGCGGTGGCGACGGCGCCGGCCGGCCAGTCCTCGGTGGCGCCGCCGCCGGAAAGCGGCCCCACCACCGACAAGTCCGCGCTCGAACGCGGCGTCGCCGGACTGAAGTAATCGAACTCATCGACCCAAAAACAAATAGAAGGAGCAATCATGAAACGATTCGTCAAGTGGATGATGGCCACCGCGCTCGTCCTGAGCATGGGTGTCGCCGCTGCCGCCGAAGTCCTGCTGGGACCGGGCGACGTGGTCAAGCTGTCGGTCTACGGCAGCCCCGACCTCTCGCTCGAAACCCGCGTCAGCGAAAGCGGCAACATTACCTTCCCGCTGCTGGGCCAGGTTGCGGTGGGCGGCCTGTCGGTGGCCGCGGCCGAGAAGAAGATCGGCGACATGCTGGAGAAGGGCGGCTACCTCAAGAAGGCCCAGGTCAACATGCTGGTGACCACCCTGGCCAGCCAGCAGGTGTCGGTGCTGGGCTATGTGAACCGCCCGGGCCGCTACGCGGTGGAGGGGCGCCGCAAGGTGCTCGACCTGCTGGCCATGGCCGGCGGCATCCACGGCGACGGCGGCGACATCATCAACCTGGTGCGCACCCGCGACGGCAACACCACGCGCGAGACCATCGACGTGGTCGACATGGTCCGCAAGGGCGAGCTGAACAAGGACTACGAAGTGGCCGGCGGCGACATCATCTATGTCGAGCGCGCCCCGCGTGCCTACGTCACCGGCGAAGTCCAGCGCCCGGGACCGTTCCGCCTCGAGCGCGGCATGACGGTGCAGCAGGCCGTCTCGGCCGGCGGTGGCCTGAGCATGCGTGGCAGCAATAACGGCATGAAAGTCACCCGCAAGGATGCCAGCGGCAACCCGGTGACGATTGATGTCAAGGCACATGATCCAGTCCAGGTTGACGATGTCATCGTTGTCCGCGAGTCCTGGTTCTGAGACTTTGCTTGAACGTAGGGTGGGCGGGTCCTCCCGCCCACGCGGTGATAGTCGGATGATAAACAGCCGCGCAGGCTGCAAGAGCGTAATTTGAACGCGTGGGCGGGGAACCCGCCCACCCTACAGATCACGGTCCGTGTCATCGAATGAATGAAGTGTTTGTCCACCCCGCTGTCAAGGCATCTGATGCAAAGGTAAGGCCATGAACGTTCATCAATTCCTGCTGATCCTGCTTGCCAGGAAGAAGATCATCCTGGGAACCCTGCTGGTCACCGTCCTGCTCGCGCTGGGCTGGAGCCTGATCCAGCAGAAGACCTACAAGGCAACCGCATCCGTGCTCTTGAACTACAAGGGCGTGGACCCGGTGAGCGGGCTCACCATGCCCGGCAACCTGATGCCGGGCTATATGGCGACCCAGATGGACATCATCACCAGCAAGAACGTGGCCCTGCGCGTGGTCGATTCGCTGCGCCTCGCATCGAGCCCGGCCGTGCAGGCGCAGTGGCGCGAAGCCAGCGAAGGCAAGGGCTCGGTGCGCGACTGGCTGGCCGACCTGCTGCTGAAGAAACTCGAGATCATGCCCTCGCGCGAATCGAGCGTGGTCGAGATCAGCTTCAAGGGCGCCGACCCGGCCTTCGCCGCCGCCGTCGCGAATGCCTTCGCCGACGAATACCAGAAGATCAGCGTCCAGCTCAAGACCGAGCCGGCCAAGAAAGCCTCGTCCTACTTCAACGAACAGACCAAGCAGCTGCGCGACAACCTGGAAGCCGCGCAGGCGCGCCTGTCGAAATACCAGCAGGAGAAGGGCATCGTCAGCCTCGACAACAACCGGGTGGACGTCGAGCTGTCGCGCCTGAGCGACCTGTCGGCCCAGCTGGTCGCGGCCCAGACCCAGGCCATGGAAGCCAGCTCGCGCGAACGCATGGCCACCGGTGTCGGCTCGCCCGACGTCGCCAACAACGCCCTGGTGCAGAGCCTGCGCGTGAGCCTGGCGAGCGGCGAAGCCAAGCTGGCCGAAGCCGCATCGCGCTACGGCCGCAACCACCCGGCCTACCAGTCGGCCCAGGCCGAGGTGAGCAAGATGCGCGCCGAACTGAACGCCGCCCTGGGCAGCGTGTCGAAGAGCGTGGGCGCCAATGCCCAGGTCTACCGCCAGCGCGAGGCCGAGCTGCGCGCCGAACTGGCCGCCCAGAAGACCCGCGTGCTCGAGCTGAACCGCACCCGCGACGAACTCGGCGTGCTGCTGAAAGACCTCGACAGCGCCCAGCGCGCCTTCGACGCCGCCAGCAACCGCTTCTCGCAGACCCGCATCGAGGCCCAGGCCGAGCAGTCCGACATCTCGATCCTGAACCCGGCGGTGCCGCCGACCGAACCCGCCGGTCCGCGCGTGCTGCTCAACACCCTGGTATCGATCCTGCTGGGCACCATCCTCGGCGTCGGCCTGGCCCTGCTGCTGGAACTGATCAACCGTCCGGTCCGGTCGACCGGCGACGTCAAGGACATGCTGGGCATCCCGGTGCTCGGCACCATCGAATGGCGCATGAAGCGCCCGCGCAGCGGCGGTATCCGTGCGCTGATGACCCCGCGCCGCCTGCTGCGCTTGAACTGAGGCGCGCGGCGCTCGCGCATCCGAACCAGAAAAGAATAGGACACGACCATGAATTCATCCGTGCTATCCGCATTGCCGACCGGTGCACCCCACGAGGGCGCACTGCACAACGGGGCTCAGGCCGATTCGAGCATGGGCGCATTGCTGCTCGATTCCGGCAAGCTCACCCCCGAGAGTGCCGAGCGTGTCCTGCGCATGCAGAAAGACCTCGGGATCCGCTTCGGCGAAGCCGCGGTGCGCCTGGGCCTGGTGAGCGAGGAAGACATCCAGCAGGTGCTGGCGCGCCAGTTCTCCTATCCCTACCTGCAGAAGGGGCAGGCCAACCTGTCGCCCAAGCTGGTTGCCGCCTACGACCCGTTCTCGCCCCAGGTCGAGGCCCTGCGCGCGATTCGCAGCCAGCTGATGCTGCGCTGGTTCGCCCGCGGCCGGCGCGCCCTGGCGATCGCTGGCGTGACGCCGGAAGACGGTTCCAGCCTGTTCGCGGCCAACCTGGCGGTGGTGTTCTCCCAGCTGGGCGAGCAGACCCTGCTGGTGGACGCCAACCTGCGCAGCCCGCGCCAGCAGGAGATGTTCGGCGTCAAGCCGCGCCAGGGCCTGTCCGACCTGCTGGCCGGCCGCGCCGACCTCGACGTGATCCAGCGCGTTCCCGCTTTCGTCGACCTATCCCTGATGCCGGCCGGCACGCTGCCGCCGAACCCGCAGGAATTGCTGGCGCGCGAAGGCTTCCGCAACCTCAACACCCAGCTCGAGTCGCGCTACGACGTGGTGCTGTACGACCTGCCGCCGTTTGCCAGCGGGGCCGATGCGCTGGCGGTGGCCGGCCGCGCCGGCGGCGTGCTGCTGGTGGCCTGCAAGCACCGCACCCGTATCGCCAATATCAGCCGCATGGCCGAGCAGATGGCCGAATCCGGCGCGGAAGTGGTCGGCTCGGTGGTGGTGGAGTTCTGAGATGGCGACGGCGGTACCAGATCACGCAAGGGCGCAGGCGGAACTGCCGCCTCCGACCCTGGCCGGGACCCTCGATGGCCTGAAGGGCTCCGTCTCCGAATGGTGGCCGGTGTATGCCGGCCTGGCGATCCTGTTCGGCCCCACTTTCTACAGCCTGTTCACCGGCGCCTGGATCAGCGAAGAGCAGGGCCACGGGCCGATCATCTTCTTCCTGGCGCTCTGGCTCATCTGGCGCAAATGGCCCGAAGTCATGGCCGCGGTCGGTCCCAAGGTGGGGAACACTGCGGAGGGCAGCTGGACCGGCTGGCCGGTGCTGGCGATCGGCCTGATGTTCCACCTGCTGGGCCGCTCGCAGAAGATCCTGATGTTCGAGGTGGCCTCGATCGTGGTGGTGATGGCGGCCCTGGTGCTGCTCAAGTTCGGCAGCCGGGCGCTGCGCACCCTGTGGTTCCCGTTCTTCTTCATGCTGTTCCTGATCCCGCTGCCGAGCGAGCTGGTGGCGGCGGTAACGATGCCGATGAAGATGGCGGTGTCCTGGGTGACCGAGCACATCCTGTTCGCGCTGGGCTACCCGATCTCGCGCTCGGGCGTGGTGCTGCAGATGGGCCAGTACCAGTTGCTGGTGGCCGATGCCTGCGCCGGCCTGCAGACCCTCTTGACGCTGGAAGCGCTCGGCCTGTTCTACCTGAACCTGATGCGCCACCCCTCGGCCTTCCGCAACATCACGCTGGCGATCCTGATCGTCCCGATCTCGTTCACGGCCAACGTGATCCGCGTGATCGCGCTGACCCTGATCACCTATTACTTCGGCGACGCCGCCGGCCAGGGCTTCCTGCACGGCTTCGCCGGCATGGTGCTGTTCGTGACCGCGCTGCTGCTGATCCTGGCGGTCGACAACGGCCTGCAATGGTGGATCAAGCGCCGCGGCAATCGCGGCGGCGGCCCGGGCGCGGGCGGCGGCCGCCGCATGCCCGGCACTCTGAAGGAGGCAACATGAACCGCCGTTTCGCCATCAGCCTGGTGCTGGGCCTGGCCATGGCCGGCACTTCGGCCCTGACCGGGGCGCTCACCCCGAAGCCGCGGGTGCTGCAGCCGCATGAGCAGTTCAGCTTGGAACAGATGATCCCGCAGCGCTTTGCCGACTGGCGCATCGACCCTTCGGTGGTGCCGCTCGCGCCCGATCCGGAGCAGCAGAGCATGCTGGAAAAGATCTACGACCAGACCCTGTCGCGCACCTACATCAACAGCCAGGGACAGCGCGTGATGCTGTCGATCGCCTACGGCGGCGACCAGAGCAAGGCGCTGCAACTGCACCTGCCCGAGGTCTGCTACGTGGCACAGGGCTTCCAGATGCAGAAGGACGCCGAGGACAGCCTGACGACCCGCTTCGGCGAGCTGCCGGTCAAGCGCCTGGTGGCGCGCCTGCACGAGCGCAACGAGCCGATCACCTACTGGATCACGATCGGCGAGCACGCCTCGCGCGCCGGCATCCAGCAGAAGCTGCACCGCCTGGCCTACGGCCTGTCGGGCGAGATTCCGGACGGCATGCTGGTGCGCGTCTCGACCATCCAGTCCAACGAGACCCAGGCCTACGGGGTGCAGGACCGCTTCGTCGCCGAGATGCTGGGCGTCATGGCGCCGCGCGACCGTACGCGCCTGCTGGGCTCCGGCTTGGCAGGTGCACCGGAAGCGGCGCCGGAGGCGGCCGCCGCGGCGCCTGCGGCGCATGGCCCGGCGCATGGCTGAGACAGGGAGAAGGTAACAAGCGCCGATGAACACGATCCTCCCATACATTTATTACTCGCTGCCGTGGGCCTTCATCATCGGCCTGTCGATCGCAGCCGTCGCGGGGATCGGCATCGGCATCGCATGGCCGCGCTTCCTGGTCTACCCCTACCTGGCGGTCTACTTCTGCATGAACTCCACCAGCTACGGGAACATGGCGATCTTCGCCACCCGCAGCATCTACAGCCGCGGCTCCGGCCTGCTGCTGTTCGGCCTGGTGCTGTGGTACGTGCTGGGCGCCTGGGCCTGCGCGCGGGTGGCCGCCACCTTCCAGCGCTACCCGACCCCGGCCTGCAACCTGCGGCCCTGGTTCTGGGCCTGGTTCGTGCTGCTGCTCGGCCACCTCGCCGTGGGCCTGATGAACGGCGTCACGGTGGCCGAGGCGCTGACCCCGCAGGGCTTCTCGAACATCGTCTGGATGGCGCCGCTGATCTCGCTGATGCTGCTGTCCTTCCGCACCCGCGAGCACCTGATCGAGCTGACCCATTTCATCCTGATCGTGGGCCTGTGCCGCTCACTGTTCGGCCTGGTGCGCTGGGCCGCCTTCGGGGGCGACCCGAACAACGTGTACGCCAACCTGAACGCGATCAAGATCCGCCTGACCTTCTTCGACATCAACGACAGCCTGGTGTGCACCATCGCGTTCGCGATCGCCGCCGTCCACCTGTTCCAGACCGTCAAGACGGACCGCCCGAAGTTCTGGCGCAGCATCGAGTGGATGACATTGATTTCCACCGCGCTGTGCATCCTGCTGTCCTACCGCCGCAGCGCCTGGATCGGCTTCATGCTGGCCTTCCTGGTGATCATGATGCGCTTCCCGCTCAAGCGCCGCATGCAGCTGATGACGGCCGGACTGCCGGTGGTCGGGGCCGCGCTCACCTACGTCGCGGTGCAGCGCCTGTCGCAGACCAAGGGGGCGGGCACCGGCCTGTCCAGCCTGGTCTACGACATGCAGTCCAAGCGCTTCGGTCCCGAGAGCGAGCGGGTGCTGGAACTGAAGTTCGCGCTGGGCGACTTCCTGGCCAACCCGATCACCGGCATCGGCACCTGGGGCAGGTACACCGGCTACCAGTACATCTCGTGGCAGCAGAACCCGGACGGCGGCCTGTTCCTGCATAGCGGGGTGCTGCACATCGCGCTCAAGAGCGGCCTGATCGGCACCGTGCTGCTGTTCGGCACCCTGATCACCTTCGTGCTGTTCGCGCGCCGCGCACTCAAGCAACTGCCGCCGGAACTGCTCGGCCTGGCCACCGCCGGGGTGGCGGGGCTCGCCTTCATGATTCCCGATTTCCTGATCGGCACGCCGTTCCCGCAGGTGCGCACCAGCCAGATGCTGGCCGTCTGCATTGCCCTGCCTTACCTGGCGATGGCGGTGGCCAAGGCGGCGCCGGTGGCCAGGCCCGCAATGAAACCCTTCACGCCGCCGCGTCCCCACCTGGTGCCCGCCTGATGAACCTGCGCCTCGCCCGTAACGCCTGGTCGAACCTGCTCGGCGCGGCCATCCCCGCGCTGGTCATGCTCGGCACCGTACCGCTGGTCGTCAAGGGACTGGGCGACGCCGGCTACGGCCTGTATTCGCTGGTCACGGCCATCGTCGGCTATTTCGCGGTCATCGACATCAACGTCACCGCCGGTTCGGTCAAGTACATCGCCGAGCACAATGCGCGCAAGGACGACGAGCGCATCTTCGAGACCGTCTCCTTCGGCCTGGCCACCTACACCGGCATCGGCCTGCTGGGCGCGCTCGGCCTGTTCTTCAGCGCCGGCTGGCTGGTGGAAAGCGTGTTCGCGGTGCCGCAGCGCCTCGTTCCCGAAGCAGTCGCCACGCTGCAGTTGGCGGCGCTGGGCTTCCTGGCCGGGCAGCTGCAGAGCTACCTGAACAGCGTGCCGCAATCGCTGATGCGCTACGACATCTCGGCGCGCCTGGAAATGGTATTCGGCACCCTGGTGCCCCTGGCCACCGTCGGCGTGCTGCTGCTCGGCTACGGCCTGTTCGAGGTCATCCTGCTGCGCGTCGCCGCCAGTACCCTGCATTGCGCGATCCTGTGGGGCGCGATCCGGCGCCTGCTGCCCGGCCTGCGCTGGCGCTGGCCGGGAGCGCAATTCCGCAATGCGCTGCTGGGCTTCTCGGCCTATTCCTTCCTGTCTCGCTTCGCCACGCTGTCGTATGCGCATGCCGACAAGCTGATCATCGGCGCCCTGGTGGGCGTCACCGGGCTGGCCTATTTCACGGTGGCGGCCACGCTCGCCAATCGCGTGCTGAGCCTGACCTTCCGCCTGTCCGGCGTGTTCTTCCCGGCGGCCAGCGCGCTGGCGGCCAGCGGCGAATATGCGCGCTTGGACCGCGTCTACCTGAAGGCGACCCGCTACGTGGTCTTCCTGAACGCCGCGATCCTGGTGCTGGTGGCCGTGTTCGCGCACCAGATCCTCGGCTACTGGATGAACGAGGACTTTGCCCGTGCCGGTGCGCTGGTGCTGGCCGTGATGGCGCTGTCGCAGTTCGTCGATTCGCTCACCAGCCTGCCGTCGTTGGTCAACGACGGCATGGGCCACCCGCGCGTGTCCGGCCTGTTCGCGGTCACCCGCGCGCTGGCCGGCCTGGCCATCGTCTACACCGGCGTGGCAGGGTGGGGCATCGACGGCGCCGCCTGGGGCCACCTGGTGGCGTCGGTAGTGTTCACCAGCATCTTCCTGGTCTATGTCCATGGCCGCACGGTGCCGACCACCCTCGGGCGCCTGCTGGGCCAGGGCTATGCGCCGGGCCTGTTCGGCGTCGCCCTGGTGGCGGTCGCCGCTACCGCGGCCGAGCAGTTGTTCGACCGCGGGGCCTGGGATTTCGTGTTCATTCTCGGCGTGACCGTGCTGCTGCTGGGCGTACACGGTGCGCTGTTCGTCGTCGAGCGCGACGACCGGATGATGGCGTGGTCGCGCCTGAAGTCGGGCTGGTCGCGCTGGCAGGCGAAAGGAGCCTAGATTTGCGGATACTGATGGTCTCGGAAGATTTGCCGGGTGCCCAGCTCGGCGGCCTGGCCAAGCATGTCGTCACGCTGTCGAATGCCCTGCTCGAAGAAGGCCACCACGTGGACATCATGGGCCGCTCCGACCGGGCCCACCCCAGGAGCGCCGAGGAGATCGGCTTCCAGGGCCGGTTCATTCCCGGTTTCGACTTCCGCCGGGTCGGCTGGAAGGAAGCCCAGCTCGGCTTCTTCAATCCCGCCAAGCGGCCCTGGTTCGCCGCCAGGGTGGCGCGCGCGCTGTCCGAGCATGCCCGCAGGATCGGCAACTACGACGTGGTGCACTACCACGGCCACCTGCCGATGACCGGGTTGTACGTCGATTCCGGCCTGAATTTCGTCCAGACCCGCCACGACCAGGGCAGCGAATGCGTGACCCACCTGCGCTTCAGGAACGACGCGGTGTGCCTTGAAACCTCGCCGCGGGCCTGCGCCGGCTGCGCCCATGCGGCGCCGGGGCCGCTGCGCAGCATGCTCTCGGGCCACGCGGTGGCGCGCTACCGCGGCGAGACCGAACGCACGTTCGCGCAGCATAAAACCATCTTCGTGTCGGATTTCCTGCGCCGCCAGTTCCTGCGCACGCTGCCGCATGCCGACCTGTCGCGCTCGCGCGTGATCCACAACTTCATCAACTACCGCAAGCTGGCGCGCCTGGCCGCCAGCAGCGGCGCGCCAAGGCCGGGGCAGGTGCTGATGGCCGGGCGCATCGATACCGGCAAGGGCTTCGCCGAATTCCTGGCCGCGGCGCGCGGACGGCTGCCCGCCGGGGCGCAGCTGCTGGTGGTCGGCGACGGCCCGCTGCGCGCGCGCCTGGAAGCCGAGTATGCGAGCGAACAGATACGCTTCCTCGGCTGGCAGCCGAACCAGGACGTGGTGGCCCTGACTGCCACCAGCCATGCCTGCGTGGTGCCCTCGGTGTGGGAAGAACCCTGCGGCACCACCATACTCGAAGCGCTGGCTCTGGGCCGACCCTGCCTGGCGCTGGCGCGCGGCGGCAATCCCGAGCTTGCCGTCTACGAATCCTATTCCGGCCAGTTGCGCCTGGCCACGTCGATGGAGGAGCTGGTGGGGCTCCTGGTCGACGAACTGGCGCAGCCGGCCCAGGCGCGTCCATTGCCGGCAATCGCCGGGATGGACGTTTTCCAGGCCCTTCCCAAGATCGTGGACTTCTATGCACAATAATGCTTCGACCCCTGTCGCCGCCAAGCCGACTTTTTCCATTGTTACCTGCACCTGGAACAGTGCTGCAACCCTGGCCGACACCCTGGCCTCGGTCCAGGCCCAGACCTGCCAGAACTACGAGCACATTTTCGTGGACGGCGGCTCCACCGACGGCACCCTCGACATGATCGCGGCCTATCCGGGCAACAAGCGGGTGCTGCGCGACGTCGGCGGCGGCATCAGCCGCGCCATGAACCAGGGCATCGAAGCGGCGCAGGGCGAGTACATCGCCCATTTGCATTCGGACGATTATTACAACGGCCCCGACGTGCTGGCCACCGTCAAGCGCGCCTTCGACGAGGCCCAGGCGGCAGGCCGGCCGGTGGATTGGGTGTACGGGAACATCCAGGTGCTCAAGGATGGCAAGATGGTGCCGCCCTATGCGATGCCGGCCTTTTCCTACCGTTCCTTCGTGGCCGGGCGCAGCTCGATCCCGCACCCGGCCGTGTTCATCCGCAAGTCGGCCTTCGAGCGCGTCGGCGCCTTCGACGAGAAGCTCAAGTACGCGATGGACATCGACCTGTGGCTGCGCCTGGGCGCCGAGTCGCGGCCGGCCATGATCGACCAGCCCCTGACCGTGTTCCGCGACCATGCGGGCAGCGTGTCCTCGGCCAACCGCCTGAAGGCGCGCCAGGAGGAATTCAACGTGCGCCGGCGCCACATGGACAAGGCGCCGCTGGCCTTCGGTATTTACTGCCTGCGCTACCTGAAACGGGTGCGCGAACTGCAAGCCGAGGCGCGCGCGGTGCCGGCGCAATGAAAGCGTAGCTTTCTGACAGCTTTGCCGTTTTGTCTTTTCAGGCGGTTTACGACCATTAAAAGCCTGCAAATATTGTTCGGTAAAAGTTGAAATTCTGTCGTGGGATTTCTGCAAAGCAATCAAAAAATCTGTGATTTCTTTGGGGAATTTGCCTGTGCTCAACTTACTTTGGGGTAGCATAACTGCTGCCAAGTAAGTCGTTTCTTCAGAGCATCAAGCGTTCTCAAGCCCTGCCGGCAAGCCCGGCCTGGCGCACGGATTTCAAGATTTTTTTCGGAGTACCCACATGCAATTTCAACGGAAGAGCCTGGTCCTGATGGCCGCCGTCGCCTCGCTGTTCGCGAGCGTTTCCGCGCGTGCCGACTGGGTCCAGTCGACCGATCCCCTGGTCGTGCAGGCCAAGCCAGAAATGAACTCGGTGCAGGCGCAGAATCCTCCTGGCTTCACCTGGGCCCGCCACGCGACCGGTCCGGCCAGCTACGAGGTCGAGGTCACGCCGGTGGGCGGCACTCCGACCCGCGCCGTGGTCGACCGCAACTGGTACCTGCCGACCAAGGCGCTCGCCCTCGGCAACTACACCTGGCGCGTGCGCCCCGTGGGCAGCAACGAATGGTCGACCCCGCGCAACTTCTCGATCACCAGCAAGTCGACCAAGTTCGAAGTGCCGGACAACGCCACCCTGCGCAGCCGCATCCTGTCGAAAGCGCGTCCGCGTTCGCTGCCGAACTCGGTGACCCCGTTCTCGACCTGGAACTATGCCAAGCGCACCACGCTCGAACCCTACCTGAGCCGCCTGGGTAACGAAGTCAAGGCGCAAGTCAGCGCCGTGCCCAGCCTGACCGACTCGCGCTGGAACATCGTCATCAGCTCGCCGCTGACCGCCGCCATGGCCTCGCAGCAGACCGACGTGCGCCAGCGCATCAACGAAGCGACCCGCCAGATGGAAGCGGCGGCGCTGATGTACAAGCTGAAAGGCGAGACCGTCTACCTGACCGAAGCCCTGCGCCGCGGCGATGAACTGGCCGCGCTCAATCCGTCGGGTCCGACCAGCTACGCCAACCAGGACCAGGCCACCCGCCAGATCGCCTGGGGCCTGGCCAAGACCATCGACCTGCTGGGCGGCGCGCTGGACGGCACCCGCAAGGCGCGCTGGCTCGGTTCGATCAAGATCCGCACCACCGAGATCTACAACAACCTGGCGGGCGACAACGGCCGCCTCGACCAGTACCCGTTCGACTCGCACGGCAACACCAGCCTGGTGTTCCTGGTCCTGATCTCGACCCTGACCCTGGGCGACATCCCGGACGCCGAGAAGTGGTTCGACTTCTCCTTCCGCGCCTATGCCCTGAGCCCGAACCCGTGGAGCGGCCCGGAAGGCGGCTACGCCAACGGCACCGCCTATGCCGAGTACGCGGCCGGCTACCTGCTGGCCCTGTGGGATCCGCTCACCCACGCCAGCGGCGTGAACTTCTTCGGCAAGCCCTGGACCCTCGGCTTCCTCGACTTCGCGATGGAATTCACCCCGCCGGGCGCGCGCACCCACGCCTTCGGCGACGCCTCCGAGACCAAGCCGGACCCGCGCGTGTTCCGCGCCTTCGCCACCCGCATGTGGTCGCCGCGCGCCGCCTGGTACGTGAAGAACACCACCGGCATGGAAGACGCGATGTCGCTGCTGCAGGCCGAATACCCGCTGCCGGTGAGCTACACCACCTACCTGGAAGCGCCGCAGAATTCGGCCTATTACCCGAGCATCGGCTGGGTCGCCATGCACAGCGACCTCGGTTCGAACTCGCGCATCTCGACCTTCTTCAAGTCCAGCCCCTACGGCTCGTTCAACCACAGCCACGGCGACCAGAACGGCCTGCTGCTGTCGATCGCCGGCCAGCCGATGCTGGTCAAGGCCGGCTGGTACGACTGGTACGGCTCGCCGTACTGGACCGACTGGTACCACCAGACCCGCTCGCAGAACGCGATCACCTTCGACGGCGGCAAGGGCCAGATGGTGACCGGCTACCGCGAGCAGCTGCAGCGCAACGGCCGGATCACCGCCTTCACCGCCCAGCCGAGCTACGACTATGCCGAAGGCGACGCCACCCCGTCGTATGGCGGCCAGCTGACCATGGCCAAGCGCCAGGTCTGGCACCTGCGCAACGCCGGCAACGCCATCCTGGTGCGCGACCGCCTGTCCAGCACCGTGGCGCGCACCTACGAGTGGAACATCCACACGCCGGTGATCATGACGGTCGAGAACGGCCAGAACGTCAAGGTGGTGGCCGGCAACCAGTCGCTGTGCCTGCGTTCGCTGAACGGCAACGCCAATTTCGCCAAGTGGATCGGCCCGGGCGCCAAGACCAATGTGGTGGAAGACCACGGCGCCTTCTACCTGAAGGCCGATGCCAACGCCACCGCCGAGTACCTGGTGCTGCTCGACGTCGGCTGCAAGAAGCCGGCCGTGAACATCTCGACCTCGGGTTCGGTGCGTACCGTCACCGTGGGCGGGCAGTCGGTGACCATCAACTAACGAGCGCTGTCCGCTTCACGCAGCTGCTAGACTCGGGCTCCTCGCGGCATGCGCCGCGAGGAGCTTTTTTAATTGCGGAGTCGGCAATGAAGCAGGTGTTCCTGATCTGTGCGCACAAGGACATCGACCAGCTCAATGCGCTGGTCGAGGCCTTGTCCGACCCCGACTTCACGGTCTACGTCCACCTCGACCGAAAGAGCGCGCTCGACCCGGGCGCGCTGCATCGCGCGGCCCGCTTGGTATCGCCGCGCATCGACGTGCGCTGGGGCGGCTTCTCGCAGGTGCAGGCGACCCTGGTGTCGCTGCGCCAGATCCTGCGCGAGCAGCCCGACTTCGACAAGGTCGTCTTCCTTTCGGCCCAGGACTTCCCGCTGCTGCCCAATGCCCTGCTCAAGCGCGAGCTCCTTCGCTTGCGCGACCATGAGCTGCTGGAGACGGCGCCGATCCGCCCGGGCGGCTGGAACGTGGCGTTCCGCTACCAGTTCTACTACCGCGAAGGAGGGGGGCGGCTGGAGCGCCTGGCCTGCGGCCTGGCCAACCGCGTCCTGCGCGCCACCGGGCGCCGGCGCAGCATGCCGGACGGCTTCGCGCCGCACGGGGGATCGTCCTGGTGGGCCTTGTCGCGCGGCTGCGTGGCCGAGGTGCTGCGCCTGGCCGACGCCCATCCGCGCCTGATGCGCTTCCTGCGCACCGTGCAATGCCCCGACGAGATGCTGTTCCAGACCCTGGTGATGGGCTCGCGCTTTGCGGACCGGGTGCTGTCGGATAACTACCGCTACGTGCAGTGGCCGGAGCAGGGCGCGCGCAATCCCAAGGTGCTGGACGCCGGCGACTTCGAGCGCATCCGCGCCTCGAACGCGCATTTCTGCCGCAAGCTGGACAGCCAGACCAGCGCCGCCCTGCTGCCGCAACTGCTGCAGTGGAAGGAAAGCCGTGCCGCCGCCTGAGGAGTCCGGCCGCGCAGGCGAGACGCCGCGGCGCGGATCCCAGAAGGTCATCTATGCCGCGATCGTCGCCAACCTCGGGATCGCGACCGCCAAGTTCATCGTCGCCGGCGTCACCGGCAGCGCCGCCATGGTGGCCGAAGGCATCCACTCGGCCGTGGACACCGGCAACGAATTCCTGCTGCTGCTGGGCGAGCGGCGCAGCAGCCGCCCGGCCGACCGCAAGCATCCCTTCGGCTATGGCAAGTCGCTGTATTTCTGGGCGCTGATCGTGGCCCTGTCGGTGTTTTCGCTGGGCGGCGGGTTGTCGATCTACCACGGGCTCGATGCGCTGGAAAACCCGCCGCCGCTGGAAGACCCGCTGTGGAACTATGTCGTGCTGGGCGTCGCCGCGCTGTTCGAAGGCTATAGCTGGAACGTGTCGCGCAAGGCCCTGAATGCCGTGCGCAAGCCCGGCACCACGCTATGGCAGGCGGTCCGCGCGAGCAAGGATGCCTCGGTCTTCACGGTCTTCATCGAGGATTCGGCCGCGCTGCTGGGGCTGGCGATTGCCGCGCTCGGCATCGCGCTGGGGCATTATTTCGACAATCCGTACGCCGACCCGGTCGCCTCGATCCTGATCGGCGTCCTCCTGATCGGCGCGGCCATCATGCTGGCGCGCGAAACCGGCGCCCTGCTGGTCGGCGAAAGCATCGACCGCGACCAGCTGGCGGCGCTGTATGCGCTGTTCCGCCGCGAGCCGGCGCTGGACAGCGTGAGCAGCCTGCGCACCATGCAGATGGGCCCCGAGGAAGTGCTGCTGGCGGCGTCGGTGCAATTCCGGCGCGGCATGCGCATCGACGAAGTGGAGCAGGCGATCGCCCGGATCGAGACCGCGGTCGCCGGCGCGCATCCGGTGATCCGCCAGATCTATTTCGAGGCGTCGGCGCTGCGCACATCGATGCGCTAGGGGCGCGAAGCCGCCTTTTTGCGCGCCTGTGTGCTGTAGCGCACATATGCGTGCGGCACCCGACCCGTGCTCGCAAGAGCTTGCGCTAGAATCGGCTGGCCTCGCTCATCCTGAGAAACGTATGCGCAAGCCCCTGTCCATCGCCTTCATCGTCCGTGATCCCCTGCCGCCGCTGCGTGCCGACCTGGCCACCCTGTTCGGCGC
This sequence comes from Massilia sp. BHUDP2, assembly GCF_046236355.1. Classification (NCBI taxonomy): domain Bacteria; kingdom Pseudomonadati; phylum Pseudomonadota; class Betaproteobacteria; order Burkholderiales; family Oxalobacteraceae; genus Massilia; species Massilia sp. BHUDP2. The sequence goes on along the minus strand of NZ_JBJUVW010000002.1, from coordinate 1,135,716 downwards.
CGAGATGCCGCGCTATGGGGTGACTACCCAACTGGTCGGGCAGGCCGGCAGCGAGGAAGGTAGCACGTGGCCGGCGGGCGGCATGCACACGGTGGGCAGCGTGAAGTCGCGCTTTGCCGCCGTCCTGTCACCCCTGTGGGACCTGCGCGGCCTGTTGCACGCCTGGCGGCGCGGGCGGCCCGACTGTATACAGGTGCGCGACAAGATCGCCTCCGGCCTGCTCGGGCGGATCGCCGCCGCCGTGCTGCGCGTGCCCTTTGTTTACTGGATGTCCTTCCCGATCGTCGAAGGCTTCGAGGTGCGGCGCGACGAGATCGGCCGCCGCGGCAAGGGGCTGCTGTGGTGCGGCCATGCCCTGCGCGCCTGGGCCTCGCGCTTCGTCATCTACCGCCTGGTGCTGCCGGGGGCGCGCCACATCTTCGTGCAGAGCGAGGCCATGGCCGACTGGATGGCGAGTCAGGGCTTCGAGCGCACCCGCATGACCGCCGTGCCGATGGGCGTCGACGCAAGCCTGTTCGACCGCGACCGGGTCGAGCCGGTCGTCGATCCGCGCCTGGATGGCCGCCGCGTCATCCTGTATCTCGGCCGCATCGCCCAGGCCCGCCGCTCGGACTTCCTGCTGGACGTGGCCGAGCGGCTCAAGGACGAGTTTCCCGACCTGCTCCTGGTGATGGCCGGCGACGCCGCCTCGAACGACGAAATGGCCTGGATGCGCGCCGAGATCGCGCGCCGCGGCATCGACGAGCACGTGCTGCTGACCGGCTGGTTGCCCCAGCGCACCGCGCTCGGCTATGCGGTGCGGGCCGAGGTCGGGCTGTCGCCGATTCCGCGCAGCACCCTGTTCGACGTCTCTTCGCCGACCAAGCTGGTCGAGTACCTGGCGCTGGGCATCCCCAGCGTTGCCAACGACATCCCGGACCAGCAACTGGTCATCGACGAGAGCGGGGCGGGCTTGTGCGCGCCGATGGAAGCCGGCCCCTTCGCAGCGGCGGTCAAGCGTCTGTTGCAGGACAAGGCGCTCGCCGCCGAGTTAGCGAAACGTGGTCCAGCGTACGTAAGAAGCCACCGGACCTATGCTATTCTGGGTCGGATTGTTGCAGAAACGTACACAAAAATCCTGCCCGGCTAGAAGTGAAAAAGCAACACTTCAGTCCGGCAGGCATCGTATCGTGCGCTTCCCGGAGTAAATACCGTTGTACTATCCAAAACAATTTCTAATTTGCAAATATCTTTGCAGGGACCTGAAGGAAGGGCGAATGGCATGAACCGGGCATCGGCACCAGCAGCGCCAGCGGCGACGCACGCATCGCCGAAAGTGCTCATGCTGGGTACCGAGCCTGGCGGCCGTGGCGGTGTCGCCACCGTGGTCTCGCTGCTGCGCCAGAACGGCTTGTTCGAACGCGAAGGCGTCTGCTATGTGCCGACCCACGCCGAAGGCAGCCGCGCCGCCAAGGTCGGCGCCGCCTTCAAGGGCCTGCTGCGCACCCTGGTGTGCCTGGCGCGCCGTCCCGAAGTCGTGCATGCGCACGCGGCCTCGAACGGCAGCTTCGTGCGCAAGTCGGTGCTGCTGGCCCTGTCGCGCGCGAGCGGCGCCAGCACCGTTTTTCACCTGCACGGCGCCTGCTTCGACCGTTTCATCGAAACTTCCGGCCCGCTCATGCAGCGCTGGATCCGCCACACGCTCGAGAAAAGCTCGGTCGTCATCGCGCTTTCCAGCCGCTGGGCCGGCTACCTGGAGGGCTTCGCGCCGCGCGCGCATGTCGTCGTGATCCCGAACTCCGTGCCGCTGCCGCCGCCGGCGCAAGAAGCACCCGAGCCGGGCCGCATCCTGTTCCTTGGCCAGGTCGAGCCGCGCAAGGGCATCCATGAATTGCTCGAGGCGCTGGCGCTGCTGCGCGAGCGTTTTCCGCATGCGCACCTGGCGATCGGCGGCCAGGGCGAACTGGACAAGGTGAAGCGCCGCGCCCGCGAGCTGGGCGTGGCAGACCGTATTACCGAGCTGGGCTGGGTCACGGCCCAGCGCAAGCAGGAGGAGCTGGCGCGTGCTTCCATCTTCTGCCTGCCGTCACATGCCGAGGGCTTGCCGATGGCCTTGCTGGAGGCGATGGCGGCCGGCAAGGCGGTAGTCAGCACCGGCGTCGGCGGCATTCCGGATGCGCTGCGCGACGGCGACAACGGCTTGATGGTCGAGCCCGGCAACGTGGCCGCGCTGGCGGCCGCCCTCGGACGGCTGCTCGGCGACGAGGAGGAGCGCAGGCGCCTGGGTGCGCGCGCCCGCGCCACCATCGAACAGGAATTCGAGTCCGGCGTCGTGATCGGACAACTATCAGCGGTGTACAAACAGCTGCGGCAAGGCCGCAGCTGAGTGCAGCATCGCGACAAATCGCAAGGCGAGGGGAGAGCTATGAACGCAACAGTTAGGTTGGGATGGCTGGTGAACCGGCTGCGCTGCATGTCGGTCGCCGAAGTCGGCTACCGTGTCCGCCAGGCGGCCGCCACCAAAATGGGCCGGCGCATGGCCGGCCGCACGGCGCCCGCACCGCTGCCGCGCGCGCGCACGCTGGCCGTGAGCGGCGCCCCCACCCTGGAGCGTGCCGAGATCGATGCGCTGCTGCTCGATGCCGACCGCATCTGCGCCGGCCACGTGGTGCTGTTCGCCGAGCGCCGCTTCGACGTCGGCGTGCCCACCGCCTGGAACCGCGATCCCGACACCGGCGTCGTGGGCCCCTCGGTCTATGCCGGTGACATCCCGATCACCAACCGCGAGCTGGTCGGCGACATCAAGCACGTGTGGGAGCTGAACCGCCACCTGCACCTGGTGCGCTTGGCTCAGGCCTGGGCAATCACGCGCGACCTGCGCTGGCTGCATGCGCTCGAGCAGCAGCTGCGCAGCTGGCTGGAGCAGTGCCCGCCGCTCACCGGTCCGAACTGGACCAGTTCGCTGGAACTGGGCATCCGCCTGATCAACTGGAGCCTGGTCTGGCAGCTCGTGGGCGGCGAGAACAGTCCGCTGTTCGAAGGCGAATCCGGGCAGAAGCTGCGCGAAGACTGGCAGGGCAGCATCCACGCCCACTGCCGCAGCATCGCGCGCCACCTGTCGCGTCATTCCTCGGCCAACAACCACCTGATCGGCGAGCTGGCCGGCCTGTATGTCGGCGCCAGCACCTGGCCGTGCTGGAAGGAGTCCGCCAACTGGCTGGAGCAGGCCCGCCGCGAGCTCGAGATTGAAGCCGTGCTGCAATTCTCGCGCGACGGCGTCAACCGCGAGCAGGCCTTCGCCTACCACATCTTCTCGAGCGAATTCCTGTTCGTCGCCGGCCTGATGGGCCAGGCCTGCGGCCAGCCCTTCCCGCGCCCGTACTGGGCGTCGCTGCAGCGCGCGCTGCGCTTCCTGCGCTCGGTGCGCGATGTCGGCGGCAACCTGCCGGCGGTGGGCGATGCCGACGACGGCTGCGTGTTCCGCCTCGACGCTTCCGGCATGGACCGCGCCGCCCAGCTGCTGGCGCTGGGCGACACCGTGTTCGGCGCCCATCCGGACAACCACCCGGGCGTACGCTGGCTGCTGCACGCGCTGCCCGGCCCGCGCCCGGACTGCGACCCGCACGAGGTCGACAGCGGTTGGGCCTTCCCTGACGGCGGTTACCTGCTGTTCGGCAACCATTTCGGCGAGCACCAGGAAGTCAAGGGCATGCTCGACTGCGGTCCGCTCGGCTACCTCGGCATCGCCGCCCACGGCCATGCCGACGCGCTGGCGATGACGCTCTCGGTGGCCGGCGAGGAATGCCTGATCGACCCCGGCACCTATTCCTACTGGCAGGAGCAGAAGTGGCGCGATTATTTCCGCGGCACGTCAAGCCACAACACGGTGCGCATCGACGGCCAGGACCAGTCCGTCAGCGGCGGGCGCTTCATGTGGCTGCGCAAGGCTCAGGCCCGGATCGAGCGCATGCCCAGCAGCCCGAACGACTTCGATTTCCGCGGCTCGCACGACGGCTACACCCGCCTGTCGGACCCGGTGCGCCACATGCGCAGCGTGCGCTTCGACGGCGCCAGCAATACCCTGACCGTGCGCGACGAAGTCTCGGCGCGCAAGCAGCACAAGGTCGAGCTGTTCTGGCATTTCGCGCCCGAGCTCGACGTGCGCCTGACCAGCCATGGCCTGTCGGTGCGCGGCAAGCGTTTCGTGCTGCAGATGCAGGCCAGCGGCGCCGATCTGCAGCTGGAACTGGTGCGCGGCGCCGAGAACCCGCCGCTCGGCTGGTGCTCGCGCACCTATGAGTCGAAGCGCCCCTGCGAAGTGCTTCGTATCACGACGGTATCGTCCGCCGTCCCCGTCGAATGCAGGTTTACAATAACGTTCCTGCATTAACAAAAATTTATCATTAGGAAATATCCGATGCTGATATATCTCGTTGCTGGTGCCCGTCCCAACTTCATGAAGATCGCACCGATCGTGCGTGCGCTGCAGGCGTCCCAGTCCGGGAGCGGCCTGTCCTTCAAGATCATCCACACCGGACAGCACTACGACCGCGAGATGAACGACGTCTTCTTCGAGGAACTCGGCATTCCGCAGCCGGACGTGTTCATGGCCGCCGGCGGCGGCAGCCACGCCCAGCAGACCGCCAAGATCATGGTGGCCTTCGAGGAGCTGTGCGAGAAGGAATTCCCGGCCGCGGTGCTGGTGGTGGGCGACGTCAACTCGACCCTGGCCTGCTCGATCGTGGCCAAGAAGCTGCAGATCCCGGTGGCCCACGTCGAGGCCGGCCTGCGCAGCGGCGACATGTCCATGCCCGAAGAAATCAACCGCCTCGTCACCGACAGCATCTCGGACTGGTTCTTCGCCACCGAGCCGGCCGCTTGCGAGCACCTGCGCCGCGAGGGCAAGGCCGAATCGAGCGTGCACTACGTTGGTCACGTGATGGTCGACAACGTGCTGTACCAGGCCGACAAGCTCACCCAGGCCGACACCTCCGGATTCGAGACCAGCGCCTTCAAGGCGCAGCACGGGCGCTACGGCGTTGTGACCCTGCACCGCCCCAGCAACGTCGACGAGCCGGACACCTTCGCCCGCATCGCCGGCGCGCTCAAGGAGATCGCGCGGGACCTGCCCCTGATCTTCCCGGTCCACCCGCGCACCCGCGCCAACATCGAGAAATTCGGCATCGACCTCGGCCCCAACATCACCCTGGCCGGTCCGCAGGCCTACATGGCCTTCCTCAACCTGTGGAAGGACGCGGCCGTGGTGCTCACCGACTCCGGCGGCCTGCAGGAAGAGACCACGGCGCTGGGCGTGCCCTGCATCACGATTCGCGAGAACACCGAACGTCCGGTGACGGTCGACGAAGGCACCAACGTGCTGGCCGGCACCGATCCCGAAGCCATCGTGCGCGAAGCCAGGAAGGTCTTGCGCGGCGAGGGCAAGCAGGGCCGCCGGCCGCACCTGTGGGATGGCCGGGCGGCCGAGCGCATCGTCGCGGTCCTGGCAAGGGAACTCGCGGCACGCGATGCCACCCCCATTGCAAAGGAAGCCGCATGAACGCACACACCACGCCACCCACCCACGACCGCATCACCCTGATGGGCTGCCAGGTCGACAACCTGACGATGGAAGAAACGCTGGGCAAGGTCGAGGGCTTCATTCAGTCCGGGCTGCCCCACCAGCACGTGGTGGTCAACGTGGACAAGCTGGTCAAGGCCAGCCGCGACCCGGAACTGCGGCAGATCATCAACGACTGCGCGCTGGTGAACGTGGACGGCATGCCGGTGGTGTGGGCCTCGCGCCTGCTCGGCAAGCCGCTCAAGGAGCGGGTTGCCGGCGTCGACCTGTTCGAGGCGCTGATGCGGCGCGCCGGCGAGAAGGGCTGGCGCGTGTTCCTGCTGGGCGCGCGCGAGGAAGTCGTCAGCAAGGTGGCCGAGACCTATACCCGCAAGTACCCGCGCCTGGTATTGGCGGGCTACCGCAACGGCTACTGGAAGGGCGAGGAGGAAGAGCGTGCGGTGGCGGAACAGGTCCGTCTAAGCAATGCCGACCTGCTGTTCGTGGCGATCAGCTCGCCCAAGAAAGAACAGTTCCTCGGTAAATACCAGGCCCATATGCGGATTCCCTTCGCGATGGGCGTCGGCGGCACCTTCGACGTCGCGATCGGCAAGGTGAAGCGGGCCCCGCTGTGGATGCAGAAATCCGGGCTCGAATGGTTCTACCGTTTCCTGCAGGAGCCGCGCCGCATGTTCCGGCGCTACTTCATCGAAGACATGGCCTTTATCGGATTGTTCTGCAAGGAAGCACTCAAGGGCAGGCAGGCCGGTCAGGGATAGGGCGGCCGCAGAAGCCGCCTACACAAGAATACAAAAAGCCCCAAGACAAGAATACGCGGAGACCGCATCATCGTGCCGGATCGCTTCAGGCGGCCGGCGCCGTTTTGTGCGTGGGTTTTCGCGGCAGGGGTGATATGCTACGCCATTGATTGCCACATTATTAATACATTTCATATATCACAGAGAGAAACACAATGAAGATCCTGGTTACTGGCGGTATGGGCTACATCGGCTCGCATACCGTCGTCGAGCTGCAGAACGCGGGCCACGAGGTGGTCGTGGTGGACAACCTGTCCAACGCGGTCTCGTCGGTGCAGGAGCGTGTGCAGCGCATCACCGGCAAGAACTTCGTCTTCGAGGAAGCCGACATCCGTGACCGCGCGGCGATGGAGCGCATCTTCGGCGCCCACAAGGTCGACGCCGTGATCCATTTCGCCGGCCTGAAGGCGGTGGGCGAATCGGTGGCGCAGCCGCTGCGCTACTACGACAACAACGTCAACGGCAGCGTGATCCTGTTCGAGACGATGGCCAAGTTCGGCGTGAAGACCATCGTGTTCTCGTCCTCGGCCACCGTGTACGGCGACCCGGCCTCGGTGCCGATCCGCGAAGACTTCCCGCTCTCGGCCACCAACCCCTACGGCCGCAGCAAGCTGATGATCGAAGACATCCTGCGCGACCTGGCCAAGGCCGAGCCCGACTGGCGCATCGCGCTGCTGCGCTATTTCAACCCGGTCGGCGCCCACGAGAGCGGCCTGATCGGCGAAGAGCCGAACGGCATCCCGAACAACCTCGTTCCCTACATCGCCCAGGTCGCCAACGGCCAGCGCGACAAGCTGTCCGTGTTCGGCGGCGACTACCCGACCCCGGACGGCACCGGCCTGCGCGACTATATCCACGTGGTGGACCTCGCGATCGGCCACGTGAAAACCCTCGACCGCCTGGCCAGGGAGCCGGGCATCGTCACCTACAACCTCGGCACCGGCCGCGGCAACAGCGTGCTGGAAATGGTGCGCGCTTTCGAGCAGGCCAGCGGCCGCAAGATCGCCTACCAGATCGTCGACCGCCGCCCCGGCGACGTGGCCCAGTGCTACGCCGACCCGGCCAAGGCGCGCGAAGAGCTGGGCTGGACTGCCGAGCGCGATGTCGCCCAGATGTGCGCCGACGTGTGGCGCTACCAAACCACTGCCAAGTAAGCACAGCCAAACAACCCAATGTAAAGGACGGTCTGATGAAAGCCATGATTCTCGCTGCAGGCAAGGGCACGCGTGTGCGCCCGCTTACCTATGACCTGCCAAAACCCATGATCCCCTTACTGGGCAAACCGGTAATGGCCTACCTCGTCGAACACCTGAAGAAGCATGGCGTGACCGAAATCATGGTCAACGTCAGCTGGCTGCACGAAAAGATCGAGGAATACTTCGGTGAAGGCCACCAGTTCGGCGTCCAGATCGGCTACTCCTTCGAAGGCTATATCAAGGACGACGGCGAAATCGTGCCGGAGCCGATCGGCTCGGCCGGCGGCATGAAGAAGATCCAGGAATTCGGCGGCTTCTTCGACGACACCACCATCGTGCTGTGCGGCGACGCCCTGATCGACCTCGACCTCAAGGCCGCGCTGCTCGAGCACCGCCGCAAGGGCGCGATGGCCACCGTCATCACCAAGGAAGTCCCGTGGGACAAGGTCTCGTCCTATGGCGTGGTGGTCACCGACGCCAACGGCCGCATCACCGAGTTCCAGGAGAAGCCGTCGGAAGCCGAGGCCAAGTCCAACTTCATCTCCACCGGCATCTACATCTTCGAGCCGGAAGTCATCGACATGATCCCGTCGGGCGTGCCCTTCGACATCGGTTCCGAACTGTTCCCGCTGCTGGCCGAGCGCGGCCTGCCGTTCTATGCCCAGGGCCGCCCCTTCAACTGGCTCGACATCGGCACCATGAGCGACTACTGGGAAGTGCTGCAGACCGTGCTGACCGGCGAGGTCAACCACATGGACGTGCCGGGCATCCAGATCGAGCCGGGCGTCTGGACCGGCCTGAACACCAGCATCGACTGGGAAGGCACCACCATCGAAGGCCCGGTCTACATCGGTTCCAACGTCAAGATCGAGGCCGGTACCCGCATCGTCGGCCCGACCTGGATCGGCCACGGCAGCCACATCTGCGAAGGCGCCGAGATCGTGCGCAGTGTGTTGTTCGAATACACACGGGTGTTGCATGATGTAACATTGCACGAAATGATCGTTTTCAAGGACTACAGTGTCGACCGCAAGGGCGAGATGAAGCATGCCTCCGAGTATTCTTCGCAGGAATGGCTGAATGCGCGCGACCGCCGCCGTTCGGTCCGCAAGGAAATCGATGGCGTAGCCCAGAACGCAATTCAAAAGATCAAAGAGAAAGTAAGCGCATGAAAATTTATCCAGTCATCCTCTCCGGCGGCGCCGGTACCCGTCTGTGGCCGTTGTCGCGCGCCGTGCTGCCCAAGCAGCTGCTGCCGCTGGTAGCGGACCGGACCATGCTGCAGGAAACTGCGCTGCGGGTGGCCGAATGGCCGGGAGTGATGGCGCCGCTGGTCGTGTGCGGCAACGACCACCGCTTCATGGTGGCTGAACAACTGCGCGAGACCGGCATCACCCCGCTCGGCATCCTGCTCGAGCCGGTCGGCCGCAACACCGCCCCGGCGGTGGCCGCGGCCGCCCACTACCTGAAGGCGATCGACCCGGAAGCCATCATGCTGGTGCTGCCGGCCGACCACGTCATCGAGGACGGCGCCGCCTTCCGCGATGCGGTCGAGCGCGCCGTCACGCTGGTGTCGCAGGGCGCCCTGGCCACCTTCGGCATCGTGCCGAAGACCCCGGAGACCGGCTACGGCTACATCCGCCGCGGCGAGCAGGTCCCCGGTTGCGGCGACTGCTACAAGGTGGCGCGCTTCGTCGAGAAGCCGGATGCCGCCACCGCGCAAGGCTTCCTGGACGAGGGCGGCTACTACTGGAACAGCGGCATGTTCATGTTCCATGCCGAGCGTTTCCTCAAGGAGCTGCAGGAGCACGCGCCGGCCATCGCCGACGCTGCCGAGAAAGCCGTCAGCACGGGCTACCGCGACCTCGACTTCTGCCGCCTGGAAGAAAAGGCCTTCTCGGACAGCCCGTCCGATTCGATCGACTATGCGGTGATGGAAAAGACCGTCGATGCCGCCGTGGTGCCGGCCGACATCGGCTGGAACGACGTCGGTTCCTGGTCGGCGCTGTGGGAAGTCCAGCCGAAGGATGCCAACGGCAATGCCCAGCGCGGCGACGTCTACCTGGACAACGTGAAGAACTCGCTGGTGCGCGCCGAATCGCGCATCGTGGCCGTGGTCGGCGTGGAAGACCTGGTCGTGGTCGAGACCCAGGACGCGGTGCTGGTCACCCACAAGGACCAGGTGCAGCGCGTCAAGCAGGTGGTCGACCACCTCAAGTCCAAGGCCCGTACCGAGCACCTGCACCACACGCGCGTCTACCGTCCGTGGGGCCACTACGAGGGCATCGATGCGGGCGACCGCTTCCAGGTCAAGCGCATCACCGTCAAGCCGGGCGAGAAGCTCTCGCTGCAGATGCACCACCATCGCGCCGAGCACTGGGTCGTGGTGTCGGGCACCGCGCGCGTGACCTGCGGCGAGAAGGTTTGCCTGCTGTCGGAAAACGAGTCGACCTACATCCCGATCGGCATCACCCACCGCCTGGAAAACCCGGGCAAGATGCCGCTGCACCTGATCGAAGTGCAATCGGGCAGCTACCTCGGCGAGGACGACATCGTCCGCTTCGAGGATATCTACCAGCGCGCCTGATCGTAGGGTGGGCGGGTTTCCCGCCCACGCGGTGATAAGTAAAGGCTCCGACTTCGTGCCGGATGATATTGCTGCCAACTATCACCGCGTGGGCGGCAGAGCCGCCCACCCTACGTTATAGCGCCGCGCCCGCTTGCATAGCGGAACCGTGTGAACCCCTTCCGGAACGCGGGCATACAATGCCCGCAACTGAACCGAGCGAGGGGGCATCCATGAAAACAATGCTTGCGGCATCGAGCCTGGCCATCAGCATGAGCCTGGGCCTGGCTGCGCCTGCGGCGCACGCCCAGAACGGCACGCCGCTGCTGGACCTGGCCCTGTACGGCCAGCTCGAGCGCTGGCTCGGCGCCGGTCCGCTGGACCTGCGCAACATCTACACGCGCGAGCAGGGCCACAATTCGCGCGACTTCCATGCGGCCGCCGATGGCGCCGGCATGAACTTCACGCTGCTGCAGGTGACCAACGATTTCGGCCAGAGCTGGATCGTCGGCGGCTACAACCCGCAGAGCTGGTCGTCGACCGACGGCTGGCACGAAACCCCGCGCGACTGGCAGCGCACCGCCTTCATCTTCAACTTCACCGACGCCAAGCTGTGGCGCCAGGTCCAGTCCGAAGACATCCTGCCGAACCGCGGCCTGCGCCAGACCTTCAACGAACCCAACCACGGACCGACCTTCGGCGCCGGGCCCGACCTGTTCGTCAACGACCGCCTGAACGCGGCGCTGTCCTGGCAGGTGAGCTATGGCGACGGGCTCTCCGAGGGCACCAGCATCATCGACGGCAGCACCGGTGGCCAGCTGTTCCGGGTCGACGCGCTCGAGGTGTATTCGATCTCGCTGGTGCCGGAACCCGGCAGCACGGCGATGTTCGTCGGCGGCCTGGGCGTGCTGGGCTGGGCGGCATGGCGGCGGCGCGCCGCTGCGGTCCCTGCCGGCAAGGCACGCAAGCACTGAAAAGCACCGAAGGGCAGGGTGCGGATCGTCGCTTGAGGGTTTGGCAAGCTGTGGCATGATGGCGGCGGAGCCCGGCTCCGCCATTCGTCCACCTTGCGACCGATCCATGCGACTGAACCTGCAAACTCGTTTGCGTGCGCCTTTGCGTGCCATCTTCTTCTGCTGCCTGGCGGCCTTGTGCCTTGCCGGCGTCCTCCATGCGCCGGACGCCCATGCCGCCAGTGCCTCCGCGCTCAAGCCCGAACAACTGGCCATCGTCATCAATGACGAAGACCCGCACAGCGTCGCGGTCGGCGCCTATTACCGCAAGCGCCGCGATATCCCGGCCGCGAACGTGGTGCACGTGCGCATTCCAGGCAAGCCGAAGTCGCTCAGCCCGGCCCAGTTCCGCCTGCTGAAGGAGGAGATCGACAGCCAGCTCGGTGCCGGGGTCCAGGCCGTGCTGATGGTCTGGACCGCGCCCTATGCGGTGGACTGCAATTCGATCACCGGCGCCTACACCCTCGGCTTCGACGGCGGCCAGTGCGCCAAAACCTGCGCGCCCGGACAGCCGAGTGCCTATTTCAACAGCAAATCGGCGAAACCCTTCAGCGAGCACGGGATGCGGATCTCGATGCTGCTGCCCACCGAGTCCGTGCAGGAGGCAAAAGCGCTGATCGACCGCGGCGTCGCGGCGGGTTTTCGCACCGTACCCGCCACCGCCTACTATCTTGCCACCTCGGAAAAGGCGCGTAACACCCGTGTCGGTTTCTTCCCGCGTCCCGGCCGTATCCCGGGCCGCCGCCTGGCTACCCGCGTCATGCAGGCCGACGTGCTGGAAGGGGTGAAGGACGTGCTGGTCTACCAGACCGGTATGGCGCAAGTTGCCAAGCTCGAGACCCTTGGCTTCGTGCCCGGCGCCCTGGCCGACCACCTGACCTCGCTGGGCGGCGACCTGCTCGGCAACAGCCAGATGAGCAGCCTGCGCTGGCTCGAGGCCGGCGCCACCGCCAGCTACGGCACCGTCAGCGAACCCTGCAACCACTGGCAGAAGTTCCCCAATCCCTCCGTCCTGCTGCGCCACTACCTGAGCGGCAACAGCGCCATTGAAGCCTACTGGAAGAGTGTTGCGTGGCCAACACAGGGCCTATTTATTGGCGAACCGCTTGCCGCACCGTATCGCGGACGTTAGCAGCAAGAAGCCATACATACACGGCAGTAACAGCTTCTCTTTCCGCCTGTAAATAAAAGGGCAGGTTTGCTCGCGCCTGTCTGTCATGAATTTGTCACTGTGTCGATTTACTATCAATTTTGCTAATGGTAAATTTCATTTTGCTAACGTTATCCACGTTCAACCTGACCAGGACTCTTCATGAACATGCATGTTGCACCGATTTGCCGACCCGGGCGACTCACCGTGCTGGCCGCGCTACTCGCCGGCCTCGCTATTCCTGCCTTCGCCGTGCCCAGCCCTGTCGTGATCAGCCAGGTGTACGGCGCAGGCGGCAATGCCAACGCCGCCTGGAACCGCGATTTCATTGAACTGTTCAACCGGAGCGACAAGGCGGTCAGCCTCGGTGGCTTGAGCCTGCAATACCAGGCTGCCGGTGCCAGCAGCAACTGGGCGTCGTTTACCGCATTGCCGAACGTAATGCTGGAACCCGGCCAGTACTTCCTGGTGGGCGCCGCATCCGGCGGCTCGGTGGGCGCTTCGATCGGTGACGTGGACCACAGCACTAACTCGATCAACATGTCCGGAACCACCGGCAAGATCGCGCTGGCCGAGTCCATCACCCTGCTCACTGTCGCCGACGGCGGCGGCAAGCTGGTCGACCTGGTCGGATTTGGCACTGCCAGCCGATACGAAGGCACCGCGGCCGCACCGGCGCCATCGAACACCACTTCCATCCAGCGCCTGGCGCTCGGCTGTACCGATACCGACCAGAACGCTGCCGACTTCGAGGCCAAGGCGGTCACCGGCCCGCGCCGGACCACGTCGGATCGCAATGTCTGCCTCGGGGGCGGGGATCCCACACCGCAGCCGAAGCCGATCGTGACCAGCTGCCCTGCCAGCGTCACCGGCCAGCAGGGGACTGCCTTCAGTGCAGCCCTGAGCGCCAGCGACGCCGACAGCATCGTCAACGCCGCCAGCATCAGTTCGGGCGCCGTTGCCGGTATCTCGCTGGCCAACTTCAGCGCGGCGGGCGCGAACGGCGCCAGCGCCAGCGTCAGCCTGGTGGCCGATGCCTCGGTCGCCAGCGGCGTCCACCAGGTCGCCGTCAAGTTCACCAATAACGACGCGCAGGAAGCCAGCTGCACCGTGAGCGTGAGCGTGAGCGGCACGCTGACGATCCCGCAGATCCAGGGCAGCGGCGCCACCAGCCAGTACCGGAACACGGTCCAGACCACGAGCGGTGTGATCACCCACAAACTCCCGGGCGGCGGCTTCTTCATCCAGGACGCCGGCGGCGACGGCAATCCGGAAACGTCCGACGGCCTGTTCGTGTTCGGCGCCACCACCGCTGCCGCCGTCGGCGACCTGGTGCGCGTGACCGGCACCGTCATCGAATACACGCCAAACGGCGCGACCCGCTCCTACACCGAACTGAGCAACGTTACGTCCGTGACCCGCGTCGGTGCCGGCGGCACCGTGGCCCCCACCAACATCGAGCTCCCCAACAGCGACCTGGCACGTTACGAAGGCATGCTGGTGCGCTTCGTGGGTGGCCTCACCGTCAACCAGACCGCCTACCTGGGCGAGCGCGGCGAACTGACGCTATCCAATGGCCGCCGCGAATTGCCGACCAACCGCTACGTGCCGGGCTCGAGCGATGCGATCGCGCTGGAAGCGGCGAATGCACGCAACATGGTCGTGCTCGACGACGGCATCTTCACCACCCCGGCCCAGGTTCCCTACCTGTTCGCCGACGGCACCGTGCGCGCCGGCGACACCGTCAGCGACCTGACCGGCGTGCTCGATTTCGGCGCCATCGGCGGCGGCGGCGCGGCGTTCAAGGTGCAGCCGACCGAAGCACCGGTGTTCTCGCGTACCAATCCGCGCACCGAAGCTCCGGTGCTCGCAGCCGGCAACGTCAAGGTGACGAACGCCAACGTGCTGAACTTCTTCACCACCTTCACCAACGGCGGCGATGCCTGGGGCGGCACAGGGAAGGGCTGCACGGTCGGGACGACTACCCGCGCCAGCAACTGCCGCGGCGCCGACAACATGGCCGAGTTCGAGCGCCAGCGCGACAAGATCGTCGCCTCGCTGAAGGCGATCGACGCCGATGTCGTGGGCCTCAACGAGATCCAGAACAACGGCGACGTCGCAGTCGGCTACCTGGTCGACCAGCTCAACGCGGCCTACGGCAAGCCGACCTATGCGGTGGTGCCCAAGCCGGCCGCCCTCGGGACCGACGCCATCCGCGTGGCGATGATCTACAAGCCGGCGGCGGTGTCGCTGGTCGGCGGCGCGCTGTCGGACGGCCACGAGGTCAACAACCGCCCGCCGATGGCCCAGACCTTCAAGGCCGCCAATGGCGCAAAGTTCTCGATGATCGTCAACCACCTGAAGTCGAAGGGTGGCTGCGGCGGCGCCCAGCCGGGCGACACCGATAGCGGCGATGGCCAGGGTTGCTGGAACAAGACCCGCATCGAGCAGGCGCAGCGCCTGGTCAGCTACTTCATCCCGCAAGTGCTTGCCGCTTCCGGCGACCCCGACGTGCTGGTGATGGGCGACCTGAACTCGTACGGTTTCGAAAACCCGATCACCTACCTGACCTCGAACGGCCTGGTCAACCAGATCGAACGCTTCGTGCGCCCGAAAGGCATCGCCTATTCGTACATCTTCGGTGGCCTCAGCGGCTACCTCGACCACGCATTGGCCAGCACCTCGCTCGACCCGCAGGTGGCCGATGTGGCCGAGTGGCACAACAATGCCGACGAGCCTGAAGCGATCGACTACAACCTGGGGGACAACGCCGTGGATCCGTACGTCAAGAACGCCTACCGCGCGTCGGACCATGACCCGGTGGTGGTCAGCCTGAACCTGACCCCCAGCTTCACCGACGTGAGCGCCTCGGTCAAGGTGGCGCAGAGCGGCCTGACGATGAACCGCGCCACCCTGAAGTACACCGGCAAGATCACTTTCACCAATACCGGGTCCACCCCGCTGGCCGGGCCCCTGCAGTTCGTGCTGCAGGGCCTGACCGATGGCGTGAGCCTCGACGGTGCGGATGGCTCGTTCAATGGCGCGCCCTATGTGACGCTGCCGGATGCGCTTGCGCCGGGCGCCAGCGTGACGCTGACCACGACATTCAGCAATCCCGCCAAGAAAGCGATCGGCTACACGCCGAAGCTGTTCTCGGGCACGTTCTAATCACTCCATCGGGAAATCAACCATGAACTTCAAGAATTTCTTCCTGCGCGCCGTGCTGGCGCTCTCCATCCTGGCAGCGGCCCCGGCCGCATTGGCGGGTCCGATCTACCGCGTCACGCTCAATACCGGGTGGGCCGGGCAGAGCGGATTCCTCGACCTGAGTTTCGGCGGCCTGATCGGCGCCGGGAGTTCGGTCGCGCGCGTTACCGGGTTCCAGGGCGACTTCGACACCACGGTCGACCCGTACTTCGAGCCGGACGACGGCAGCGGCCAGGGTAGCGAGCGCGCCAACGGCAGTCGCGCCGGGGGCTTTACCCTGGTGGCCGGCGATACGCTGGCGCTGGTCAGCCAGGCCGTGCGCTTCGGCGACAGCTTCAGCTTCGACCTGCAGTTCGACATCGCCGCCGCGGGACTGGCCTCGGACTTCGGCATCGGGCTGCTGGACGAAAACCTGAACCCGCTGACCTGGGGCGATACCGCGTTGAGGTTCACCGTCACGCCGGGCGGCGGCGTGGAATTCGTCGGTGCCGAACTGGCGTCGGTACAGATCATCAACGACGTGCCGGAACCCTCGGACTGGGCGCTGGTCCTGACCGGCCTGGTCCTGATCGGCAGCATGCGCCGCCTGCAATCGCGCAGCTGATCTGTTCTTGCGTGTCAAAGCACCTGCCTGAGGGCAGGTGTTTTTATTTGTAGAAGGGGAAGGGCAGCGGTGCAGGAGCACCGCGATGGAGCAGGAAAGATCAGGACTGGGCAGGACCGTTGCCTTCGGCAGCGGCGCGGCGCATCGCATCGATGCGGTAGGCTTCGGCATTGCCGTCGATGATGCGCAGGCTGCGGCAGCCTTCGGCGGCGCAGTCCGGAGTCGGGTTGTTCGGGCCGGCGGCGGCGGCGACGGCCGGGCCGGTCGACACGGCAGCGGACGAGGCTGCCGCGGTGGCGGTTGCGGCGACACCCAGGTCGCTCTGGACTGCCGAGCCGAGCGTCATCGGAGCCTGGGTCTCCTGCTGGCCTGCGCCGCAAGCGGTCAGGAGGGTGGTCAGGGCAATGGCGGCGAAAGTACGGAAGGAGATGTTCATGATCGTGCGGTTGAGCGAACTCGTCTGTAACGTAGTCTATTGTAGTGAGTAAATTTTTCCAGTGCTCAATTATTTTCGTTAGCGAACAGAAAATATTAACATTTAGAAATAAAAATGCGCGACGTTGGTGGCCGTTAAGCGCAGTTCGCGCGTCTGTTTTTAATGAAATAAAAAATTCTTCAAAGAAATTGATGTCCTAAGGCAACAGTTAAGTGTGACTGTACAACGGCGTTACCTCGGTTTTGCTGTCGTCCTGGCAAGCCCAGCCATGCATACGGGATTCGCTTGACCACATGTTGGCAAGAAGGGAAGATGGAGCCATGCGAAAACTCATCCTTGTCTTCCTGCTCGGCTGCGCCGCCTGCACCACCCAGGCCCAGGACCCGCTGCGTCAACGGGCGCCTTCCCCGAATGCACCATCGGCCACGGCCCCGTCGGATACCCTCGGCAGCCTGCGCGCACTGGCCGGCGACGCCGCCTGCAGCGACAGCGCCCAGTGCCGTACGCTCCCGCTCGGCGCGCGTGCCTGTGGCGGGCCGGAGGCCTACCTGGCGTATTCGACCGCAAAGGGATCCGAAGCCCAGTTGCGTAGCCTGGCCGAGCGTTACCAGGCCGAGCGCAGGGCAGCCAACAAGGCATCCGGAATGATGTCCACTTGCCAGTTCATGCCCGATCCGGGCGCGGTCTGCCAGGCCGGGCGCTGCCAGCTGGGCACCGGAGAGGCGCTGGCGCGCTAGGCGCGGACACGGCGACCCAACATGAAAAAACACCCTGCAAGCCGAAACTTGCAGGGTGTTTTCATTTGCGCGGGCCGGCCACGAGCCGGCCCTTGCCGACTCAGTCGGCTGCGGCGACCAGTGCCGAGCCTTCCTCCCTGACCTGCTTTCCGGCCGGGGCCGGGGTCGGGACCGGGTTGGTTGCGTCCACTTCCAGCAGCGAGGTGCCGAGCGTGGTGCTGCCGTCCAGGTAGCGGATCGCGCCGAGGTAGCGGGTGCCCGGGGTCAGGTCGGACCAGCTTGCCACTGCCGACGAGGTGCCGCCCACGAACACGCTGCTTGGCAGGGTGACCTTCAGGTTGCCGCCGGTGTCGGCGCTGCCGACCACCCACGATGCCAGGGTGTAGGTGGCGCTGCCGCCGCGTGGTGCGTAGCCTGCCACGCAGACACGGTAGGTGCCGGCTGCCGGCGCCATCAGCGTCACCATCTCGTTCGAGGTGGCGGTGCCGCTGTAGCCGACCTGGGTGTCCGCCGAGTTGAAAACGATCAGGTCGAGGTCATCCGCGCCGCCGGCCCTGAAGCCGCTGGTGTCGATGTCGCGCAGCGAGAAGCGGGCCACCATGGTGCCGGCCGGGATCGTGACGCTGGTTGCCGTCACGCCTGCCGAGCCGCCGGCCTTGCACTCGGCCACGCCGCCGTCTGCCGCCAGGGTGCGGCCGACCGACTGCTCCGCCAGGGTCGCCGGCTTCAAACCGCCCTTGAGCGAGGTCAGCTTGCCGGTGAAGCCGCTGCCGATGGTGAAGACCTGGTTGCCGGTCACCTGTTCGCTGTGCAGCAGTGCAGGGTTGGTGAAGGCCTGCGGACGGGCGGTCAGCGGGCTGCGCACCACGTGGACGCCATCACGCCATTCCAGCGCGCCGAAGCTGTACGCGTTCATCGGCGCGGTGGTGCGGGTCAGATTGACGCTGAAGGTGCCCTTGGCGCCCGGCGCCAGCGTCAGCGATGCCGGCACCACCGACACGGTGAAGCCCGGCAGCGATGCGGTGGCGTTGTAGGTCGAGGACTTGTCCGACACGTTGGTGACGGTACGGGTCAGCGTGATCTTGCCCAGCACGCTGCCCGCGGTCAGCGACGGCAGGTTCAGGTTGTAGGCCGGGATGCTGCCGAACGCGCTGCAGGTGGCAGCGGTGAACATGCCGCCGATGCCGCAGCCGAAACGCACATGGTCGGTCACGCCCGAGTCGTACACCAGGCCCGGATCGGTGGCCAGGTTCGGCACCACGTGGCCGGCGCCCTGGCCCCATGGCAGCTGGCCGGCGGATGCACCGGTGCGGCCGTCGGGGAAGGTCGCGGCGGCCGTGGTCATCAGCGCCGACTTGATGGCCGCCGGCGACCAGTCCGGGTGCAGCTGCTTGAGCAGCGCCGCGAGGCCGGCCACGTGCGGGCTCGACATCGAGGTGCCCTGGTAGGACGCCCAGGCGACGTTCGGCACTTCGCTGCCGTTGGCGATCGCGTCGCGTTCGGACTGGGTCTTGACCGGCGTGACGCCGGCGATCACGTCGACGCCCGGCGCGGTCAGGTCCGGCTTGAGGATGCTGGTGTAACCCTGGTTCGGGCCGCGCGACGAGAAGCTGGCGATGACCGGGGCCGGGGTGCTGCCGACCTGCGGGCTCCAGGCCGAGATCGCGACGGTGGCGCCGCTGTTGGCCTGCACGTAGCTGCGCAGTGCGGTGCCGTCGGCCAGGCTGATGTGGACCGCCGGCACCGCGTGCACTTCGGACACGAGGGCGTTGGCGGTATCGATCAGCACCATGCCGGCGCCGCCGAGTTGACCCACCACTTTGCTCTTGTCGATACGCGCGCTGTTGCCGCGTTCGCACAGGACGACCTTGCCCGCGACCAGGCTGGCGTCGAGCGCCGCGGCGGCGCCGCCGCCGTAGGTGCTGCGGTCGCTTGCGGAGTAGCACAGGCGGCGCGCTTCCTTGTCGGCGGCGTTCAGGCTGGCATACGGCACGAGGCCGGCATCGCGCGCCGAGATCGCCGGGGTGGCCGGCAGCGCAGTCGTGTTGAGCGACGCGCCCACGTACTTGATGTTGGCGCCGGTGGTGGCGGTGGCGCCGTTCAGGCGGTTGTGGGTCGAGGCGGCGACCGTGGTCACCCACGGGCTCAGGTGGGCCACGGCGTTGTTTGGACCGCTGTTGCCGGCCGACGCGGCGACGAACACGTTGGCGTTGGAGGCGCCGAAGAAGGCCAGTTCGACCGGGTCGGTGACGCTGGTCTGCGAGCCGCTGATCGAGAAGTTGATGACGTTGACGCCATCCTTGACGGCCTGGTCGATCGCCGCGACGCTGTCCGAGTTGTAGCAGGAGTTGCGGGTGCCGCTGCCGTCCGGGTTGGTGGGGTCGATGAAGGTCCAGCAGACCTTGTAGGCTGCGATGCGGGCGTGCGGGGCCATGCCGCTGGCGCGGCCCATCGCCACGCCGTTCAGCGTAACCGGGGCGCCGTGGTTGCCGCCCGCGGTGGTGGCGGTGTGGGTGCCGTGGCCGCCGTGGCCGGATGGGCCGTCCACCGAGTCGCGCGGCGAGGTGAAGTCGGACCAGTGCTGGACCCGGCCGCTCTGCTTGAAGGTGGTGTTGAAGTAGCGTGCGCCGATCAGCTTGTTGTTGCAGTTCGATGCACTGAAGCCTTCGCCGGTCTGGCAGATGCCTTTCCAGCTGCTCGGGGGCGCGCCAAAGGCCAGTTCCCCGGAAGCGTCGAAGGTCGGGTTGCCGTTGGCGTCGACGCGGTCGGCGAACGAAGGATGCTCCGGCCAGATGCCGCCGTCGACGATGCCGATGACGACGCCGTCGCCGGCCTTGCCTACGCCGCCCTGCTGCTGGTTCCACAGGCCTTGCGCCTTGTCCAGGCCCAGGAAGGTCGGGGTGAAGTTGGTGTCGAGGGTGCGCTCTTCGTCGGCGGTGATGGCGGCGACGGCCGGGTCGCGCTTCAGGGCCCGGACTTCGTCGTCGGTCATCAGGGCCGCAAAGCCGTTGAAGACCACGTTGTACTTGTGGGTGACGTTGGCCTGGTTGACGTTCGCCAGCACGGTGTTCTGCTTCTGGTCGAGGTAGCTGATGTAGGCCTGGACATCGCCGGCGTTGACATTGAGCTGCTGGCCGGCGGCCGGCTTGGTGGCCGGCAGGCCGGCGATGTCGCCGGTGTAGGTGGCGACCGGCTTGTCGGCCAGCTGGACGATATAGGAGCGGCGCACCTCATCGGCGGACGCCTGCATTGCCACGCTCGACAGCAGTGCGAGGACGGCGAGGGATACTGGACGCAGTTTCATTCTTGTTCCTTGTTCTATGTCGGGGGCGCGGTTTATTTGGCGCGGCGGCGCGAGGTGGCGGTCAGGCCGGCCATGCCGAGCAGCAGCAGGGCGATCGAACCCGGTTCGGGAACGTCGGCCAGGCGCAGGTTGTCGATGCCGAACTGGGCCTGGTTCTGGGTGAAGGCGCGCTCGCTGATGCAGTCGCCGTTACCGTCGAACAGGCAGGCACTGATGGTCAGGCTGCTCAGCACCGCCGAGCGGAAGGCGGCATCGACGTCGAAGCGGTCGAACACGAAACGGCCGGCGCTGTTCTGGCCGGAAAAATCGGCGCCGGTGACGATCGAACCGCCTGCGGCGATGGTGCCGCTCAGGATCAGCCGGCCATAGCTGAAGTTGGGCAGGCCGCCGATCGGGCCGACAAAGCCGAAGTCCAGGCCCTCGAACCGGAAGGTCTGCGTACCGGTGGTGTTGAAGATGCTCAGCCGCCCATCGTTGAGGCCGGCGTAATAATTGCCGTCTGCGCCGACTGGGCAGGACGTGATCAGGCAGGCGAAAACGTTTTCCGAATCGATCAGCGCGCCAACGCCACCCCATTCGTCAGGCTCCGCAGTGGCGCTGTTGCTGACCTCCAGGCGGTAGTTGTCGCTCATGAAGGCGTCGCCCGTGTTGTAGGCGGTATCGCCCGCGTTCAGCTGGTCTGACACGATGTTCTGCACGTCCTCGAACGTGATCACGCCGGCGTGCGCGGGAGCGAATGCGCCGAGCGCGCCGATGGCGGATGCGCACAGCAGTTTTTTCAGGGCGACGGGGAGGGAGGGCGCGGTGGATCGGATATCGCGTTTCATCAGTCGAGTTACCTTTATCGTTAGGGTTATGTGGTAATGCCGAAATGCTGTGCCGTTGTTGCTGGCTTGTTGTTAATTGAACATACATTGCCCACGTTTTCCGTTGCGGGTTGTCATGAAATATATCAACGGAAACAACAAAAAAGTAAAAAATTTTAACGTGGAAAATTTTTTACTTGAGCAACTTTGCAAAAGTAAATTCTGTTTCTCCTAATAAAGTTAGATGTGAAATAGATTGCGAACATGTAAGAAAATCGCGACAGCCCATGCGTGCATCACTGGCGCGCTTTTTTGTTTTATGGCAGAGCTTTTCGCACGTGACTGCCCTGTTTGACGTCGGGCTTGACGGGCATGAAAGAAAAGTTGTCTCAACTGATGGGCCCGTGGTAGCCTGCTCGGCGCAGCGCGTCGTGATACGCAGGCAGCAAGTACGCAGCACCGGCCGCGCACGGTGCGATCGGCGCGCAAGGTCTTATTGATGGGGCAATCGAGGAGTCAGTCAGATGTATGCAGCAATGAAAGATTTCCAGATCAAGGGCCGGCGCGCCCATGGTTTCACGCTGCTCGAACTCCTGGTGGTGATCGTCATCATCGGCCTGCTTGCCGCCTATGTCGGCCCCAAGTATTTCTCGCAGCTCGGCAAGTCCGAAGTCACGGTGGCCAAGGCCCAGATCGACGCCTTCGACAAGTCGCTCGACACCTATCGCCTTGACGTCGGCCGCTATCCCAGCACCGAAGAGGGCCTGAACGCGCTGATGGTGGCGCCGCCGAGCGCGGGCGCGAAGTGGAACGGTCCCTACCTGAAGAAGGGCGTGCCGCAGGACCCGTGGGGCCGTGCCTACCAGTACCGTTCGCCGGGCAGCAAGGCCGACTACGAGATCCTTTCGCTCGGCAAGGACGGCCAGCCGGGCGGCACCGGCGATAACGCCGACATCTCCTCGCAATAAACCATTCTTCGGTCTCTCGTCCCAGTACCAAGCAGGGCAGCCTCCATGCAGTTTGCCGTTCGTACCCTTGCGCCCGACATGTCGATCTCCAGCGTCGTCGTGGATGCCGCCGACGCGCTCGATGCCCGCCGCCAGGTCGAGGCGCGCGGCTTGTTCGTCAGCGCGGTCGAGCCGGCGCGTAGTTCGCTGTTCTCCGGCAGGGGGCGCAGGCCGGGCGGCAAGCTGTCCATCGTCCTGTTCAGCCAGGAACTGCTGGCCCTGCTCAACGCGGGCCTGGGCATCGTCGAAGGCCTGGAAGCACTGCTCGAGAAGGAGGCCAGTCCGGGCGCGCGCAGCGTGCTCGAACGCCTGCTGGGAGGACTGCGCGAAGGCAAGCGCTTCTCCAGCGTGCTGGCTGCCCAGCCCGATCTGTTCCCGCCGCTGTATGTCGGCATCGTGCGCGCCGCCGAGGGCACCAGCGACCTGCCGCGCGCACTGTCGCGCTACATCGACTACCAGCAGCGCATCGATACCGTGCGCAGCAAGATCGTCAGCGCCTCGATCTATCCGGTGATCCTGCTGCTGGTGGGCGGCGGCGTGAGCGCCTTCCTGATCGGCTACGTGGTGCCGAAGTTCGCCGAAGTCTACCAGGGGGCGGGGCGCTCGCTGCCATGGATGTCGCAGCTGCTGCTCGACTGGGGCCAGTTCGCATCGAAGCACGGCGGCGCCATCGGGGTGGCCGCACTGCTGGCCATCGTCGGCGCGGTGGCCGGGGTGCGCCATTTGCTGCGCAGCGGCGGCATCAACCGCCTGCTGGTGCGCCTGCCGGGCATCGGCGAGCGTGCCCGCATCTATGAACTGTCGCGCCTGTACCTGACGCTCGGCATGCTTACCGAAGGCGGCATCACCATCGTCGGCGCCATCGAGACCGTGCAGCCGATGGTGTCCGGCACCGTGCGCAAGGGCCTGCTGCATGCGCGCGCCGCGGTCGAATCGGGGCAGCCGCTGTCGACTGCCTTCGAAGCCAACGGGCTGACCACGCCGATTTCCTTGCGCATGCTGCGCGTGGGCGAGCGCACCGGCGACATGGGGCCGATGCTGACCCAGTCGGCCGCCTTCTATGACGGCGAGATCACGCGCTGGATCGACCGCTTCACCCGCACGTTCGAGCCGCTGCTGATGGCGGCCATCGGCCTGGTAGTTGGCGCCATCGTGGTGCTGCTCTACATGCCGATCTTCGACCTGGCCGGAGACATGGGATGAAAGACGATGCCGTGACCCAGGCCCCCCTCGATCCGGCGCTGCTGGCGCGCGCCCGGGCACTGGCACTGCAGTCGCGCCGCGGCCTGGTGGCCGAACTCGAAGGCCTGAGCGGCCTGGAGCCGCGCCGGATCATCCGCGAGCTGGCGGCCCCCTTCGGCTTGCCGGTGATGGAAACCGCCGCCATGCTCGCGCAGGCACCCGCATTCGACCTGCTGCCGCTGGCCGGCGCCATGTCGCGCCATTGCGTGCTGCTGCGCGATGCCTCCGGCCGGCTGACCGGCGTATTGTCCGATCCCTTCGACCTCGACCTGCAGACCTGGCTGGGCGCGCAGGCGCGCGCCACCGCCAGGCACCCGCTCGACCTGTGCCTGGCGCTGCAGTCCGACATCCAGGCCTACCTGTCCAAGCAGGAGGAATCGGCGCGCGCGGTGGACAGCCTGGTGGGCGCCGACGGGGAAGGGCGGCGCGACGGCAAGGCCAACCAGGTGCTCTCGTTTGCCTCGGTATCGGAAAGCGGCAGCCCGGCCGTCAAGCTGGTCAATTCGACCCTGTACGACGCCCTGAAAGCCGGCGCCTCCGACATCCACCTCGAGAGCACGGCCGGGGGGCTGGCGGTGAAGTACCGGGTGGACGGGGTGCTCGACCATGCGGCCACGGTGGGCGGCATCGAGCTGGCCGAGCACATCATCTCGCGCCTGAAGGTGCTGGCCGAACTCGACATCGCCGAACGCCGCATCCCGCAGGACGGCAGCTTCCGGGTCGAATCCGGCGGACGCGACATCGACCTGCGTGTGTCGATCATGCCCAGCATCCACGGGGAGGACGCGGTGATCCGTATCCTCGACAAGCGCGCCATGGTCGAGTCCTATGGCGCGCTCACGCTCGAAGCCCTGGGCTTCGACGCGCCCTCGCTGGCGACCCTGCGCACGCTTGCCAGGGAAGCCTACGGCATGCTCCTGGTGACCGGGCCGACCGGCTCGGGCAAGACCACGACCCTGTACGCGGCGCTCACCGAAATCCACAACGGCCGCGAAAAGATCATCACCATCGAGGACCCGGTCGAGTACCAGTTGCCGGGCATCCTGCAGATCCCGGTCAACGAAAAGAAGGGCCTGAGCTTTGCCAAGGGCCTGCGCTCGATCCTGCGCCACGACCCGGACAAGATCATGGTCGGCGAGATCCGCGACCGCGAGACCGCCGAGATCGCGGTGCAGTCGGCGCTGACCGGCCACCTGGTGCTCACGACCGTCCACGCCAACAATGTGTTCGACGTGTTCGGCCGTTTTACCCACATGGGCATCGATCCTTACGCCTTCGTGTCGGCGCTGAACGGCATCTGGGCCCAGCGCCTGATCCGCATGAACTGCCCGCACTGCGCGGCGCGCTACGAACCCGACGCGGCGGAACTGGCCTCGGTGCACCTGGCGCGCGAGGACGCCCAGGATTATGTCTTCATGCGCGGCAAGGGCTGCGGCGACTGCCGCGGCACCGGCTACCGCGGGCGCCGTTCGATCGCCGAGATCCTGACCCTGAACGACGAGATCCGCGAGCTGATCGTCGACAAGCAGCCGATCCGCCGGATCAAGGCCGCGGCCCACGCCAACGGCACCCGCAGCCTGCGCCTGGCCGCACTCGACCTGGTCAAGCGCGGCGCCACCACCATCGACGAGATCAAGCGGGTGACCCTCCATGCGTAGGAAGTTCGGACAGTCCCTGCGCCTGGGGGTGGCCGCCGACGGCCTGGCGCTGCTGCGCGTGGGCGGCTGGCCGCGCGCGGGCGCCGAGGTGCTGGCCTTGCAGGCGGTCGAAGCCGGCGCCCCGGATGCGCTGGGCAAGGGCCTGCGTGCGCTGCTGGATGCATGCGATCCGCGCGGCTGGCCGCTGACCGTGGTGCTGGCCGACGACCTGGTGCGCCTGTGGCAGGTGCCGCCGCCGCCGGGCGCGACGCGCCTGGCCGACCTGCAGGCCGCTTGCGCCCTGCGCCACCAGCACCTGTTCGGCGCGCCGCCGCTCGAGTGGCGCATCAGCGCCGACTGGGACGCGGCCCGTCCCTTCCTGGCGGCTGCCGCGCCTGAAGCGCTGCTGGCGCTGCTGGAGCTGCTCGCGCGCGAACACCGCTTCCACCTGGTCGAGGTGGCGCCGCAGTTCGTGGCCGCCATGAACGCCTGGCGCCGCCAGCGCCGCCCTGGCGCCTGGTTCGGGCTGGTGCATGGCGGCGTGCTGTCCATCGCCGCCTACGAAGGCGGTTCCCTGGCGGCGGTGCGTACCGCCGTGATCCCGCAAGGCGCCGACCGCGACTGGCTGGAAGCCCACGTCGCGCGCGAAGCGCTGCGGGTCGGGGTGGGGCGGCCGGAACGCCTGCAGCTGTGCGGGGCGGCGCCAGGCAGCTGGGCCAGCTCGGCCGGCCGCCTGAAATTCGCCTGCACCCTGCTGGAAGACGACAGCGCCGACTGGCCGCTGCATGTGCGCCTGGCGCGCACCGGGATCGCATCATGAAGCGCACCCATATCGATTTCGCACCGCGCGGCCTGCGGCGCGCCCTGTTCCGCATACCGCCGCGTTTTGCCGCTTTCCTGCTCCCCACCGCCATACTGTGCTTCGTGCTGGTATCGCAGCTGCGCCAGTACCAGGAAGAGCGCGAAGCGCTGGAAGCATTGCAGGCTGCCATTGCGGCGCGTTCGCAGGCCGTGCGTCCGCTGCCGGTGGCCGCGCAGCCGACGTTCACGGTGTCCGATGCGCAGGCCCAGGCCGTCAACGACGCCGTCATGCAGCTCAACCTGCCGTGGCGCGACCTGGTCGAGGCGGTGCGCGCGGCCACGCCGGGCAACGTCGCCTTGCTGGCGCTGGAGCCGGACGCCAAGCGCCGCACCCTGCGCATCACGGCCGAGGCGAAGAACAGCAACGACATGCTGGCCTACGTGACCAGGATGGAAGAGCAGGGCTGGTTCGCCTCCAGCGCCCTGGTGCGCCACGAGATCGCGGAGCAGGAGCCGAACCGGCCGCTGCGCTTCCAGATCAGCGCTCAATGGGGTGGAAGCGGGGGCGGCCAATGAAGGACATGAGCCTGTCCTCCTTGTGGCTGCGCCTGGTGCTGGTCCTGCGCCGCATGAATCCGGTGGTGGCCGGCGCCGTCGCGCTGTCGCTGGCGCTCGTGGTGGCTTTCTTCCTGGTGCTGCGGGCCCAGGTCGACCTCGACCAGCAATATGCCGAGGCGCGGCGCCAGGCCGCCTTGCCGCCGCCGGCGCCCGGCGCGATCGCGCCGCCCCCGCCGAGCGCGGACCAGAACCTGGCGCATTTCTATGCCTCGCTGGGTGAGCGCGGCAAGGTCGAGCGCCAGCTCAAGACCCTGTTCGGGCTGGCCGAGAAGAACGGCCTGGCCCTGCGCCAGGGCGAGTACCGCAGCAGCCAGGACCGGGCAGGGCGCTTCCTCACCTACCAGATCACGCTGCCGGTGACGGGCCGCTACGGCGCGATCTGGCAGTTCGCCTTCGACGCGCTGCGCGCACTGCCGCACGCCTCGCTCGACGACGTGGCGTTCCGGCGCGACACGATCGGCAGCGAGTCCGTCGAAGCACGCCTGCGCCTGACGCTCTACCTGTCCGCCGCCCCGGGAGTGCCGCGATGAAGCCGCGCCATGTCGCGATGGCCGTGGCCCTGGTGGCGGCCGCTTGTCTGGCGGTCTTCGGCGACAACACGCCCGAGGACGTGGTGGCCGAGCCGGTCGAGCGGGCGCAGGCGCCGGCGGCCGCGCCGGCCACGGAAACCCGGGCCGCCTCGGACAAGGACAAGAACGTGGCCATCCTGCGCCTGGTCCCGCGCGAAGTGCTGATCGGCGACAGCGACGATCGCTTCAACGGGGGCGAGAATGGCGTGTTCGCGCGCCAGGACTGGACCCCGCCGCCACCGCCGCCGGCGCCCGCGCCGCCGCCTCCGCCGCCGAGCGCGCCGCCACTGCCCTTCACCTTCATCGGCAAGTCGCTGCAGGACGGCGTCTGGGAGATCTACCTTGCCCGGGGCGAGCGCACCCATCTCGTGCGCGAGAACACGGTCATCGACGGCATGTACCGGGTCGACGCGATCAAGCCGCCGGTGCTGACCCTGACTTACCTGCCGCTGAACCAGGTTCAGCAGCTCAATATTGGAGTGTTCGACTGATGCTTCGCTTAGTTTCGCCCACGAAGACACGTGTGCTGGGTATGGCGCTGGCGGCCGTGCTGATCGGCGGCTGCGCCGGCCAGCGCGCCTTCCAGGAAGGCAATGCGCTGGTGGCGCAGGACCAGGTGGCGGCCGGGCTGGCGAAATACCAGGAGGCGGTCGCCGCCGATCCGGGCAATCCCCACTACCGCAGCGCCTACCTGCGCGCGCGCGACACGGCGGCCGACCGCCTGGTCAAGCAGGCGGAAAGCGCGCTTGCCAGCAACCAGACGGAAGCGGCGCTGCAGGATTACCGCCGGGTGCTGGCCTTCGACCCGGCCAACGAGCGCGCCAGAGCCGGCCTGCGCCAGGTCGAGGCCGACCGCCGCCACGCCGCCATGCTGCAGGAGGCGCGCGCCGCTTTTGAGAAGGGGGAACTCGATGGCGCGCGCCAGAAGCTGGCCGCGATCCTGACGGAGCGCCCGGCGCACGAGCCGGCGCGCCTCCTGATGCTGGACGTGGACGAGAAGGCGGCGGCAAGCCCTGCCGCCGAGGCGGCGCTGGCGGCGTCCTTCCGCAAGCCGATCAGCCTGGAATTCCGCGACGCGCCGCTGAAGCAGATTTTTGAAGTCATCTCGCGCCACGCGGGCCTGAACTTCGTGTTCGACAAGGACGTCAAGGCCGACCAGCGCAGCTCGATCTTCCTGAAGAACAGCACGGTCGAGGCGGCGGTCTACTACCTCCTGATGACCAACCAGCTCGAGCGCCAGGTCATGGACGGCAACACCATCCTGATCTACCCGAACGTGGCGGCCAAGCTGAAGGAATACCAGGAGATGACGGTCAAGACCTTCTTCCTGGCCAATGCCGAAGCCAAGAACATCGCCAACACCTTCAAGACCATCCTCAAGTCGCGCGACGTGGTGGTGGACGAGAAGCTCAACCTGGTGATCCTGCGCGACAGCCCGGAAGCGGTGCGCGTGGCGACCCAGCTGGTGGCGCTGCAGGACGTGCCCGAGCCGGAAGTCATGCTGGAAGTCGAGGTGCTGGAGATCAAGCGCAGCCGCCTGGTCGACCTCGGGATCTCCTGGCCGGGCTCGGTGTCCTTCGCGCCCCTGGCCTCGCTCGACGGCCCGGTCAGCATCGACCAGCTGCGCGGCCTGAACCGCGGCAACGTCGGCGTCATCAGCGACCTCTCCGCCACCGTCAACGCCAACAAGACCGACGGCGACTCCAACATCCTCGCCAACCCGCGCATCCGCGTGCGCAACAAGGAAAAGGCCAAGGTCGTCATCGGCGACAAGATCCCGAACATCTCGACCACGATCTCGTCGGGCGTGGGCGGCTTCGCTTCCGAATCGGTGAACTACATCGATGTCGGCCTGACCCTGAACGTGGAGCCGACCATCTACCTGAACAACGAGGTCGGCATCCGCATCTCGCTCGAGGTCAGCACCCTGGGCGACTCGGTCACGACCCGTTCCGGCACCGTGGCCTACCGCATCGGCACCCGCTCGGCGACGACCTTCCTGCAGCTCAAGGACGGCGAGAACCAGGTGCTGGCCGGCCTGATCAGCAATGAAGACCGCTCCAGCGGCAGCAAGCTGCCCGGCATCGGCGACCTGCCGATCGTCGGCCGCCTGTTCGGCAGCACGCGCGACACCAGCGACCGCACCGAGATCGTGCTGTCGATCACCCCGCGCCTGGTGCGCACGGTGCAGCGTCCGGCGGCAGCCAGCTCCGAGTTCGGCGCCGGCACCGAGGCCAGCTTCCGCCGCCGTCCGGACAGCACGGCGCGCGCGCCGGTGCAACTGCCGGTCAGTGCCGGCGCCGCCGCGGCCGCTGCCGCGCGTGCGGCAGGCACGGTGCAGGGCACGGCGCCGGTCGGCACCCCGGCCGCCGGATCGCCGGAGCGTCCGATATCCGTACCGCCGTCGCAGCTGCCGGTGACGCCGCAGACCGGCTCGCCGCAATCCGGCCAGCCGCCATCGAGCCCCGCTACCAACCTGCAGGTGGTCCCGGTCGCGCCGCCGCCACCCGCGGACCCGGCCACGCAACGCTGATGTCCACACGCGGCTTCACGCTCATCGAGCTCCTGGTCACGCTGGCGATCCTGGCCCTGCTGGGAACGCTCGCAGTGCCGGTGGCCCAGGTGACGGCGCAGCGCCGCGATGAAGCCGAGCTGCGCCGCGCCTTGCGCGAGATCCGCGCCGGTATCGATGCCTACAAGAAGGCGAGCGACGAAGGCCGCGTGGCCAAGGCCGCGGGCGCCACTGGGTATCCGCCGCGCCTGGAGATGCTGGTCGAGGGCGTGCGCGACCAGAAGAGTCCGAAGGGGGCGCAGGTCTATTTCATGCGCCGGCTGCCGCGCGATCCCTTCCATGCCAATCCCGATTCCTCGGATGCCGAGACCTGGGGCAAGCGCAGCTATGCCAGCGAACCGGACGAGCCCAGGGAGGGCGACGACGTCTACGACGTGTATTCCATGTCCGAGAAGCCGGGACTGAACGGCATCCCCTACAACAAGTGGTGAACCCGATGTCCAAGCTCACGCGCCTGCGCGCCTTCACCCTGATCGAACTGCTGGTGGTGCTGGGCATCGTGGCCCTGCTGTTGACGCTGGCAGTGCCGCGCTTCTTCCCGAGCATCGACGCTACCCGCGAAACCATCCTCGAGGAGAACCTGCGCAATACGCGCGCGATCATCGACCAGTACAAGGCCGACACCGGGCGCTATCCGGATTCGCTCGAGCAGCTGGTGGAGAAGAAGTACCTGCGCGAGCTGCCGATGGACCCGATCACCGAAAGCCGCGAGACCTGGATCGTGGAGCCGCCGCAGGAAGAAGAACAGGGCGAGGTCGGCAACATCAAGAGCGGCGCGCCGGGCAAGGGCCGCAAGGGCAAGCCCTACGCGGAGTGGTAGCATGCGTGCCCGACGCCAGGCCGGCTTCACCTACCTGGGCCTGATCATCCTCGTTTTCATTGTCGGCCTGGTCGGCGCCGCCACGCTGAAGGTCGGCGCGCTGCTGCAGCGCGCCCAGCTGGAAACCGAACTGCTGGAGACCGGCGCCCAGTTCAGCGCCGCGCTCAAGAGCTATGCCGACGCCACCCCGCGCGGCCAGCCGACCCAGCCCCTGACGCTGCAGGAGCTGCTGCGCGATACCCGCTTCCCGACCCCGCGCCGGCACCTGCGCAAGATGTTCGTCGACCCCATCACCGGACGGCCGGAGTGGGGGATCGTGTCGGCGACCCAGGGCGGCCGCATCCTGGGGGTGTACAGCCTGTCGCAGGCGAAGCCGCTCAAGCTCGCCGGCTTCGACGAACGCTTCCCCAATTTCGAGAACCGCGAGCACCACGCGGACTGGAAATTCATGGCGCTCGGGCAGGGCGCCGCCCCGCCGCCGCGCCGCGTGCCGGGCGCCTCCATGGAGCCGCCGATCACGATGGCGCCGCCGCCGGAGCAGCCGGCCGGGCCGGCCGCCGCACCGGTGGAGGCGCAGGCGCCGATGCGCGAGGTGGCCCCGCCCCCGCGCAACGAGCCGGAGCCCGAGGCGCCGCGCGAGGAAGCGCCGGAGCCGGCTGCCGACGACGACCAGGAACAAGACAAGGACGAGGGCAAGGACAAGGACGGCCCCCGGGAGCCGCCGCCCCCGGCCACGAATTCCGGGCGCTAGGGGGCGCTAGGGGGCGCTTGTCTCTACTTGGCGCGGCGCTTGAAGTCGCGCGGGCGGAAGCCCAGCGCCAGCAGCACCGCGAAGTAGGCACAAGCCGCCACCGCGATGATCGCCGCCAGCGCGCCGGCACGCAGCAGCGGCGTGGCGCGCAGCGCGATCCAGTCGAACTGCGCCTGGCCGAACCAGGACACGGCGCCCATCACGCTCACGGCGACCAGGAGCTTGAGGAAGAACTTGCCCCAGCCCGGCTGCGGCACGTAGATGTGGCGCCGGCGCAGGCCGGTGTACAGGAAGGCCGCGTTGATGCAGGCGCCCACGCCGATCGACAGGGCCAAACCGGCCACGCCGAACAGCGGCACGAACACGAGGTTGAGGAGCTGGGTCGCCACCATCACGCCGACCGCGATCTTGACCGGGGTGCGCACCTCCTGGCGCGCATAGAAGGCCGGCGCCAGGGTCTTGACCAGGATGAAGCCGAGCAGGCCGGCGCTGTAGGCCATCAGCGGCAGCGAGGAGTGGGCCACGTCCTGGGCGGTGAACACGCCGTAGTGGAACAGGGTGGCGATCATCGGCACCGCCAGCGTCGCCATGCCGACCGAGGAGGGGACCGCCAGCAGGAAGGTCAGGCGCAGGCCCCAGTCCAGCAGCGAGGAGTATTCCTGGGTGTCGCCTTCGGTGTTCGCCTTGGCCAGGCTGGGCAGCAGGATGGTGCCCAGCGCCACGCCCAGCAGGGCGGTGGGGAACTCCATCAGGCGGTCGGCGTACTGCAGGGCCGTCACCGCGCCCGCGGCCAGGCTGGCGGCGATGGTAGTGTTGATCAGGAGGCTGATCTGGGCCGCCGACACCGCGAACACGGCCGGCCCCATCTTGCCGAGCATGCGGCGCACGCCGCTGTCGCGCAGTCCGGTCATGGGATTGAGCGAGAGGCGCGGCAGCATGCCCAGCTTTACCAGCGAAGGAATCTGGATCGCCACCTGGGCCACGCCGCCCAGGCACACGCCCACCGCCATCGCATAGATCGGCTGCTCGAAATAATCGGCCAGCACCAGCGCCGAGACGATGAAGGAGATGTTCAGCAGCACCGGCGTGATGGCCGGGATCTTGAAGTGGCGCCAGGTATTGAGCACGCCGCTGGCCAGGGCTACGAAGGCCATGCAGGCGATGTAGGGGAACATCATGCGCGTCATGAGCACGGCGGCGTCGAAGGCTTCCGGTTCGCGCTGCAGGCCGCCGCCGATCAGGTAGATCAGCACCGGCGCGGCGAGGATGCCGACGATGCTGGTCAAGACCGTGGCCCAGACCAGCACGGTGGCCACGTGGTCGACCAGGGATTTCGTGGCTTCCTGCCCGTGCTTGGTCTTGTACTCGGTCAGGATCGGCACGAAGGCCTGCGAGAACGCGCCTTCCGCGAACAGCCGGCGCAGCAGATTGGGCAGGCGGAAGGCGATGTTGAAGGCGTCGGTGAAATTCGAGGCGCCGAAGGTGGCGGCAAACAGGCTGTCGCGCAGCAGACCGGTGACGCGGGACACCATGGTCATGCTGGAAATAGCGGCGAGGGTACGGAGCAGGTTCATGGCCCGGGATTATACTTGGGCAATAGTCCCGTAAGTGGCGGCGCACGTGCTCTCAGGCGACAATTATTGAATTATGAATTGCCCTAAGTGCTTTCGTTCGCTATAATCGTGGGCTGTACTGAATTCTGTTAGCAGACACGAATCGTTGGGCAGGCACTCGTCGGACATAAATGAGGCGCCAGTTTCACTCGCGAATGTTTGCAAACGCAACTTGACCCCGATTTAGGAAATTTCATGGCAAATACCGCACAAGCGCGCAAACGCGCTCGTCAAGCAGTTAAGCAAAACGCACACAACTCGGCACAGCGTTCGACCCTGCGTACCGCAATCAAGGCAGTTCGCAAGGCCATCCAGGCTGGCGACAAGGCCGCTGCAACCACCATCTTCCAGCAGTCCGTGTCGACCATCGACAGCATCGCTGACAAGAAGATCATCCACAAGAACAAGGCAGCCCGCCACAAGAGCCGCCTGGCTGCTGCCCTGAAGGCACTGTCCGCTTAATTAGCGAGGTGCGTGCGGCCTAGGCCGCGCAGGCAGTTCTGTGCAGAGCAAGACCCGCCCGACTTCGGTCCTGGCGGGTTTTGTCGTTTGCTGCTTATGCCTGGGCTCGCTACGAAATCCAGGTGGGCCGGCGGAGGGTCTTAAGTTTAAAACCCATGGCGCACAGTAAAATACTGGTGCATAATGTGAAACGCCGTCTTATGTCTTATAGAAGACTTCACGAAGTCCCGCCTTCAAGACCTGAGCGTTACCACCTGTTTTTTGACATCGTGCGACCCGCATGATCATCGAGGAAAAAGCGTATGAGCAGTGATCCGACCATCATCTACACCCTGACCGACGAGGCCCCGCTGCTGGCGACCCACGCCTTCCTGCCAGTCGTCAGCACCTTCACCAAGCCGGCCGGCATCAAGGTCGAGCAGGCCGACATCTCGGTTGCCGCCCGTATCCTGGCGCAGTTCCCGGAAAACCTGACTCCGGAACAGCGCGTCCCGGACGTGCTGACCGAACTGGGCAAGAAGACCCTGGAACCGGACGCGAACATCATCAAGCTGCCGAACATCTCGGCCTCGGTGGGCCAGCTGACCGCCGCCATCAAGGAACTGCAGGCCAAGGGCTACAATCTCCCCGACTACCCAGCTGATCCGAAGACCGACGAAGAGAAGGCCATCAAGGCCAAGTACGGCAAGTGCATCGGCTCGTCGGTGAACCCGGTCCTGCGCGAAGGTAACTCCGACCGCCGCGCACCGAAGGCCGTCAAGGAATACGCCCGCAAGAACCCGCACTCGATGGCTCCGTGGTCGCAGGCATCGCGCACCCACGTGTCGCACATGACCCATGGCGACTTCTACCACGGCGAAAAATCGATGACCCTGGACGCCGCCCGCGACGTCAAGATGGAACTGGTCACCAAGTCGGGCCAGACCATCGTGCTCAAGCCGAAGGTCGCGCTGCAGGCCGGCGAGATCATCGATTCGATGTTCATGAGCCGCAAGGCCCTGCTGGCCTTCTACGAGCAGCAGATCAACGACGCCAAGGACACCGGCGTGCTGTTCTCGCTGCACGTCAAGGCGACCATGATGAAGGTCTCGCACCCGATTGTGTTCGGCCACTGCGTACGCATGTTCTACAAGGAAGCCTTCGAGAAGCATGGCGCCCTGTTCGACAGCCTCGGCATCAACGTCAACAACGGCATGGCCGACCTGTACAACAAGATCGCCGCGCTGCCGGCCTCGCAACGCGAAGAGGTCGAGCGCGACCTGCATGCCTGCCAGGAAAACCGCCCGGCGCTGGCCATGGTCGACTCGACCAAGGGCATCACCAACTTCCACTCGCCGAACGACGTGATCGTCGATGCGTCGATGCCGGCCATGATCCGCGCCGGCGGCAAGATGTATGACGCCACCGGCTCCCTGAAGGAAGTCAAGGCGGTGATCCCGGAATCGACCTTTGCCCGCATCTACCAGGAGATCATCAACTTCTGCAAATGGCACGGCGCCTTCGATCCGAAGACCATGGGCACCGTCCCGAACGTGGGCCTGATGGCGCAGCAGGCCGAGGAATACGGCTCGCACGACAAGACCTTCGAGATCCCGGAAGACGGCGTGGCCAACATCACCGACCTGGCTACCGGCGAAGTCCTGATGAGCCAGAACGTGGAAACCGGCGACATCTGGCGCATGTGCCAGACCAAGGACGCCCCGATCCGCGACTGGGTCAAGCTGGCGGTCACCCGCGCGCGCAACTCGGGCATGCCGGCCGTGT
The DNA here is from genome assembly GCF_046236355.1 of Massilia sp. BHUDP2. Lineage (NCBI taxonomy): Bacteria > Pseudomonadati > Pseudomonadota > Betaproteobacteria > Burkholderiales > Oxalobacteraceae > Massilia > Massilia sp. BHUDP2. The sequence continues at coordinate 1,100,487 of NZ_JBJUVW010000002.1, read as the reverse complement.
TCTGGCTGGACCCGTACCGTCCGCACGAGAATGAACTGATCAAGAAGGTCAAGACCTACCTGAAGGATCACGACACCACCGGCCTGGACATCCAGATCATGTCGCAGGTCCGTGCGATGCGCTACACCCTGGAGCGCGTCTCGCGCGGCCTGGACACCATCTCGGTGACCGGCAACATCCTGCGTGACTACCTGACCGACCTGTTCCCGATCCTGGAACTGGGCACCTCGGCCAAGATGCTGTCGATCGTCCCGCTGATGGCCGGCGGCGGCATGTACGAAACCGGCGCGGGCGGCTCGGCGCCGAAACACGTGCAGCAGCTGACCGAAGAGAATCACCTGCGCTGGGATTCGCTGGGCGAGTTCCTGGCCCTGGCCGTGTCGCTGGAAGACCTGGGTATCAAGACCGGCAACGACAAGGCGAAGGTGCTGGCCAAGACCCTCGACGCCGCCACCGGCAAGCTGCTGGACAACCGCAAATCGCCGTCGCCGAAGACCGGTGAACTCGACAACCGCGGCAGCCAGTTCTACCTGTCGATGTACTGGGCCCAGGAACTGGCCGCGCAGACCGAGGATGCCGAACTGGCTGCTAAGTTCGCGCCGCTGGCCAAGCAGCTGGCAGAAAATGAACAGAAGATTGTTCAGGAACTGCTGGAAGTGCAGGGCAAGCCGGCGGACATCGGCGGCTACTACAAGGCCGACGACGCCAAGGTGAAAGCCGTGATGCGTCCAAGCGCAACCTTCAACGCTGCGCTGGAGTCGTTCGCGGCTTGAGCGTAGTTTGCTTTAAATGAAAACGCCGGCTTTCACGCCGGCGTTTTTTATTCACCTACCTTTAAAACCGTCGTTCCGGCGTAGGCCGGAACCCAATTTCGTCGCATCATGTTGGCAGGTGCACGCAAGCGTTTGTAGGACGCATAGGAATTGGATCCCGGCCTACGCCGGGATGACGACTCATAAGCTAGTAGGCCATATCCCTTTTATCGAAGCGCCGACGCTGGCACCTCAATAAACTCCCCCGGCATCAAGGGATGCGTCGCCAGCGAAAACGGCCCGATACTCGAGCGCACCAGCCGCAGGGTCGGCAATCCCACCGCCGCGGTCATCCTGCGCACCTGCCGGTTCTTCCCTTCTTCCAGCGTGATCGCGATCCAGCTGGTCGGCTTGTCCTGGCGCGCGCGGATCGGCGGATTGCGCGGCCACAGCCAGGCCGGCTCCGCGATGCGCACCGCCTTGCACGGCTTGGTGACGAAGTCGCCCAGGTCCAGCGGCGCCTGCAGCCGCGCCAGGGCGGCACTGTCCGCCACCCCGTCCACCTGCACCAGGTAGGTCTTGGCTTCCTTGTGGTCCGGATGGGCGATCTTGTGCTGCAGCTTGCCGTCGTCGGTCAGCAGCATCAGGCCTTCGCTGTCGGCGTCCAGGCGGCCGGCAGGGTAGATGTTCGGGATGTCCAGGTAGTTGGCCAGGGTCTCGCGGCCGTCCTGGCTGGAGAACTGGCACAGGACCTGGAATGGTTTATTGAAGAGGATCAGAGGCATGGAGTGCGAATCGGTACATAAAAGGTGCTGCGTAGCGCCTCGGAAAATACTGGTGCATAATGCAAGATGCTGGGAAGGTGTCTTATACAAGACTTGCAGCCGTATTCCACATTGTAGATGAAATGCGGGCCGGGCCCGACGCCGCGACGCGGCCTGCCACGCGACCACATGGGAGAGCATGATGTACCAACATATCAAGGTCCCGGCCGACGGCCAGAAAATCACCGTCAACGCCGACTTCTCGCTGAACGTGCCGGACAATCCGGTCATTCCATACATCGAGGGTGACGGCACCGGCGTCGACATCACCCCGGTCATGCTCAAGGTGGTCGACGCGGCCGTGGCCAAGGCCTATGGCGGCGCGCGCAAGATCAGCTGGATGGAAATCTACGCCGGCGAAAAGTCGACCCAGGTCTATGGTCCCGACGTGTGGCTGCCCACCGAAACCCTGGACGTGGTGAAGGACTACGTGGTCTCGATCAAGGGCCCGCTGACCACCCCGGTCGGCGGCGGCATCCGTTCGCTCAACGTCGCGCTGCGCCAGGAACTCGACCTCTACGTCTGCCTGCGCCCGGTGCGCTATTTTGCCGGCGTGCCTTCGCCGCTGAAGCAGCCGGAAAAGACCGACATGGTGATCTTCCGCGAGAACTCGGAGGATATCTACGCGGGCATCGAATGGGCCGAAGGCTCCGAAGGCGTCAAGAAAGTCATCAAGTTCCTGACCGAAGAGATGGGCGTCAAGAAGATCCGCTTCCCCGACACCTCGGGCCTGGGCATCAAGCCGGTCTCGCGCGAAGGCACCGAGCGCCTGGTGCGCAAGGCGATCCAGTACGCCATCGACAACGACAAGCCCTCGGTGACCCTGGTCCACAAGGGCAACATCATGAAGTACACCGAAGGCGGTTTCCGCGACTGGGGCTATGCGCTGGCCCAGAAGGAGTTCGGCGCCGAGCTGATCGACGGCGGCCCATGGTGCAAGTTCAAGAACCCGAAGAGCGGCCGCGAGATCACCATCAAGGATTCGATTGCCGACGCCTTCCTGCAGCAGATCCTGCTGCGCCCGGCCGAGTACAGCGTGATCGCAACCCTGAACCTGAACGGCGACTACATCTCCGACGCGCTGGCGGCCCAGGTTGGCGGCATCGGCATCGCACCGGGCGCCAACATGTCGGATTCGGTGGCCATGTTCGAGGCCACCCACGGCACCGCGCCGAAGTACGCCGGCAAGGACTACGTGAATCCGGGTTCGCTCATCCTTTCGGCGGAGATGATGCTCCGCCATATGGGATGGACGGAAGCGGCCGATCTCATCATCAGCGCGATGGAACGCGCGATCACCTCGAAAAAGGTCACGTATGACTTCGCGCGCCTGATGGAAGGCGCCACCCAGGTGTCCTGCTCGGGCTTCGGCGAGGTCATGATCGAGCAGATGTAATCGCATCGGCGCCGGCTCGGATGGGATAAAAGCCCCGTGCGTGTGCGCGCCGGGGCTTTTTTAATGTCGGAGACAGTAATGGCAGACTACGAGCGCATCGGCCGTTTCATTTATGGTTTCCACCGCATCGCCAATCCGGAAACGCTGCGCGACTTGCTCGCGTCGGGCCCGCTGCCGTCCGGGCTGGCCGACCGCGGCGCCGCGCTGGCGGAGCGCTTCGATGCCGTGCTGGCCGACTGGCAGGAGGACGCCCGGCTCGAACGCGGCGACTCCGTCAGCGACGAGCGCATCGCCGCACTGTTGAAAGACACCCGCGACTTCTCGGCGGAACTGGCTTATGCTCGTACCCAGGGTGCATGAAATGCGGGACGGCAGGCGAGGGGGGGAATGCCAGGGGTGAAAAAAAACCCCGCCGTGGCGGGGTTCTTCGCTTCCGGGAGGGGAATGATTACATGCCCTGGATGTTGGAAGCTTGCTTGCCTTTCGGGCCTTGCGTGACTTCGAATTGGACTTTTTGACCTTCTTTGAGGGTCTTAAAACCGTTCATATTGATCGCGGAGAAGTGTGCGAACAGATCCTCGCCGCCGTCATCAGGAGTGATGAAGCCAAAGCCTTTGGAATCATTGAACCACTTAACAGTACCAGTTGCCATAAAAGAACTTTCAAATTTTAACTAATCACACGAGCCATAAAAGCAAGAAGCTTCTTGCCCCCTCCTCAGCCTGCTCACTTCTTATCAACAAGTACATAAGTACAATGTCAATGACTGCATTGTTGGTGGAATAATCACTGAAGTCAAGCGGTTTTGGGGGGCTGTTGCCAAATTTTTCACGGCAGAGGTAACACGACTCTTGATTTCGTCAATTGGATCGCCATCTGCGCATTCATCGGAAAACCAGTAACATGGAAGCACATGAGAACGAGCTGATGTTTACGCTTGGCACAGACATTGAAAGCATTAAAATACGCCCATGGCTACGAAGCATGACACCGAACAGCTGCTGGAGCGGCAAACTGTAAAACCGCCACCCTTATATCAGGTGGCGTTGCTGAACGACGACTACACGCCGATGGAATTCGTGGTTGCGATCATCCAGGAGTATTTCAACAAGGATCGCGAAACGGCGACCCAGATCATGCTTTCCGTGCATCGGCACGGCAAGGGCGTCTGTGGGGTGTTTTCCAAAGATATAGCGTGTACCAAAGTGGAGTTTGTCTTAACGCATGCGCGTAAGGCAGGGCACCCCCTGCAGTGCGTGATGGAGGAAGTATGATTGCGCAGGAACTTGAAGTATCACTACACATGGCCTTTGTCGAAGCCCGTCAGGCCCGCCACGAGTTCATTACCGTGGAACACCTGCTGCTGGCCCTGCTCGACAACCCATCAGCCGCCGAAGTCCTGCGTGCGTGCGCGGTCAATATCGAAGACCTGCGCAAGACCTTGACTAATTTTATCGGTGATAACACCCCGACCGTGCCGGGCACGGGCGAGGTCGACACCCAGCCGACGCTCGGATTCCAGCGCGTGATCCAGCGCGCGATCATGCACGTCCAGTCGGCCTCGAACGGCAAGAAGGAAGTCACCGGCGCGAATGTGCTGGTGGCGATCTTCGGCGAGAAGGACTCGCACGCCGTCTACTACCTGCACCAGCAGGGCGTGACCCGTCTCGACGTGGTCAACTTCATCTCGCACGGCGTGCGCAAGGACCAGCAGCTCGACACCAGCAAGGCGTCGGAAGGCGTGGAAGAAGCGCAGGTCGAAGGCCAGGCCAAGGAAAGCCCGCTCGACCAGTTCACCCAGAACCTGAACAAGTCGGCCGCCGACGGCAAGATCGATCCGCTGATCGGCCGCGAGGAAGAAGTCGACCGCGTGATCCAGATTCTGTGCCGCCGCCGCAAGAACAATCCGCTGCTGGTGGGCGAGGCCGGTGTCGGCAAGACCGCCATCGCGGAAGGCCTGGCATGGCGCATCGTCCAGGAAGACGTGCCCGAGATCCTGCAGAACGCCGTCGTGTATTCGCTCGACATGGGCGCGCTGCTGGCCGGCACCAAGTACCGCGGCGACTTCGAGCAGCGCCTCAAGGCCGTGCTCAAGCAGCTCAAGGACACCCCGAACGGCATCCTGTTCATCGACGAGATCCACACCATCATCGGCGCCGGTTCCGCTTCGGGCGGCACGCTCGACGCATCCAACCTGCTCAAGCCGGCCCTGGCCAACGGCCAGCTCAAGTGCATCGGCGCGACCACGTTCACGGAGTTCCGCGGCGTGTTCGAGAAGGACCATGCCCTGAGCCGCCGCTTCCAGAAGGTCGACGTCAACGAACCGTCGGTCGAGCAGACCGTGGCGATCCTGCGCGGCCTGAAGTCGCGCTTCGAAGAGCACCATGGCGTGAAGTATTCGGCCTCGGCGCTGTCGACCGCGGCCGAGCTGGCGGCGCGCTTCATCAACGACCGCCACCTGCCGGACAAGGCCATCGACGTGATCGACGAAGCGGGCGCGGCACAGCGCATCCTGCCGAAGTCGAAGCAGAAGAAGACCATCGGCAAGACCGAGATCGAGGACATCATCGCGAAGATCGCGCGGATCCCTCCGCAGACCGTCAACCAGGACGACCGCAGCAAGCTGCAGACCATCGACCGCGACCTGCGCAACGTGGTGTTCGGCCAGGACCCGGCGATCGAAGCCCTGTCGGCCGCGATCAAGATGGCGCGTGCCGGCCTGGGCAAGACCGACAAGCCGATCGGCTCCTTCCTGTTCTCGGGCCCGACCGGCGTCGGCAAGACCGAGGTCGCCAAGCAGCTGGCCTTCATCCTGGGCATCGACCTGGTGCGCTTCGACATGTCCGAGTACATGGAGCGTCACGCGGTGTCGCGCCTGATCGGCGCGCCGCCAGGCTACGTCGGCTTCGACCAGGGTGGTCTCCTCACCGAGGCCATCACCAAGAAGCCGCACACCGTGCTGCTGCTGGACGAGATCGAGAAGGCCCATCCGGACATCTTCAACATCCTGCTGCAGGTGATGGACCACGGCACGCTGACCGACAACAACGGACGCAAGGCCGACTTCCGCAACGTGATCATCATCATGACCACCAACGCGGGCGCCGAGAGCCTGACCAAGCGCTCGGTGGGCTTCGTGGATTCGAAGGCGGCAGGCGACGAGATGGCCGACATCAAGCGCATGTTCACGCCGGAGTTCCGCAACCGCCTGGACGCCATCATCAGCTTCCGCGCGCTGGACGAGGACATCATCCTGCGCGTCGTGGACAAGTTCCTGATGCAGCTGGAAGAGCAGCTGCACGAGAAGAAGGTGGAAGCCGTCTTCACCGAGAAGCTGCGCAAGTTCCTCGGCAAGAAGGGCTTCGATCCGCTGATGGGCGCCCGTCCGATGTCGCGCCTGATCCAGGACATGATCCGCAAGGCGCTGGCCGACGAGCTGCTGTTCGGCCGCCTGGTCAACGGTGGCCGCGTGACGGTGGACCTGAACGAGAAGGACGACGTCGTCCTCGAGTTCCCGGAAGGCGACGCACTGCCGCCGCCGGCTCCGGCCGAGACGGTCGAGATCGAGTAATCCCCGGTCTCGCAATGAAAACCGCGCATCGAGCGCGGTTTTTTTTTGCACGTATGCACATCGCGCGCCCATCGGCATGTGGCAAACTCTTCCGCTTGAGTAACCCTTGCCATTGTGAACATGCAACTGTCCCGCACCATCCTCGCCCTTTCGCTGGCCCTGATCGGCAGCCAGGCCGCCGCCGCCGATCCCTACTTCCGTTTTCCCGCGATCCGCGGCGACAGCATCGTCTTCACCGCCGAGGGTGACCTGTGGCGCACGACGACCCAGGGCGGCAAGGCCACCCGCCTGACCACGCATCCTTCCAGCGAAACCCAGGCCGCGATCTCGCACGACGGCAAGCTGGTTGCCTTCGCCGCCTCGTATGAAGGCGCCCAGGAAGCCTACGTGATGCCGATCGAGGGCGGCCTGCCCAAGCGCATCACGTTCGAAAACGGCGGCGTGAACGTGCTGGGCTGGACCGCGCAGGGCGAAGTCCTGGTCAGTACCGAAAATTCGGTGGGACCGTCGAAACACCGTATCGTCGCCGCCCTCGACCCCGTCAAGATGACGCGCCGCGTGCTGCCGCTGGCCGACGCCAACGACGCCGTGCTGAGCGACGACGGCCGCACCGTGTTCTTCACGCGCATGGGCCTGTCGATGACCAACGATAACGTCAAGGCCTACCGCGGCGGCGCCCATGCCCAGCTGTGGCGCTACGAACTCGGCGCCAAGGGCGAAGCGACGCGCCTGTTCAAGGACGACGACGCCAACAACCGCCGCGCCATGTGGTGGCAGGGCCGCATCTACTTCATCAGCGACACGGGCGGCGCCGACAACATCTGGTCCGCGCTGCCCGACGGCAGCGACCGCAAGCAGCACACGGGGCACACCGAATGGGACGTGCGCACCGCCTCGCTGGGCGACGGCCGCATCGCCTACCAGCTGGGCGCCGACCTGCGCGTGTTCGACATCGCCGCCGGCACCGACACGCGGGTAGAGGCCAGCCTGGTCTCGGACTTCGACCAGCAGCGCACCCGCCGCGTGCGCTCGCCGCTCGACGCACTGACCAGTATCGACGTCGCCAACAAGGCCCAGCGCATCGTGCTGACGGCGCGCGGCAAGGTGACCATCGCCGGCACCGGCAGCTACCGCCGCGTCGAGATCGCGGTGCCGGACGGGGCGCGCGCCCGCGGCGCCGTGTTCAGCCACGACGACAAGTGGGTCTATGCATTCGTCGACACCACAGGCGAGAACGAGATCTGGCGCTACGCCGCCGACGGCTCCGGCAAGGGCGAGCGCCTGACCATCGACGGCGCCAGCCACCGTTCCGGCATCTATCCGTCGCCGGACGGCCGGTACCTGGCCCACACCGACAAGAAGGGCCGCACCTGGCTGCTCGACCTGCAGTCCAGGACCAACGTCATCATCGATGATGCGCAGCAGGTCGGCGCCGAGCGTCCGGACCAGGTCGTGTGGTCGCCGGACAGCCGCAACCTGGCCTTTGTCCGGGTCGGCAGCAGCGAGCAGCGCAACCAGATCGGCATGTACAACCTCGCCGGCAAGAGCATGGCCTTCGTCACTACCGACCGCTACACGGCCAACTCGCCGGTGTTCTCGCCGGACGGGAAGTGGCTGTACTTCCTGTCCGCGCGCCACTTCAATGTGGGTAACGCCGGTCCCTGGGGCGACCGCAACATGGGCCCGGTGTTCGACCGCCGCGTCGGCATCTATGCGCTGGCATTGCAGCCGGGCGTACGCTTCCCCTTCAAGCCCGAGGACGAGCTGACCACGCCGGAAGTGGCATCGCCCGAGGCCGCCGCGCGCGCCGCGGTCCAGACCCCGGGCAAGGAAGAGGCAGACAAGACCGCCGCCGTCGCTGCGGCCGCGGCCGCCACCGCGGCGGCGAATGCCGCGGATGCTGCCACAGGCGCGAAGGCCAAGGCGGCGCCGACCCCGGCGATCGACTACGCCGGCCTGCGCGAGCGCCTGTACGAAGTGCCGGTCGCGCCAGGCAACTACCGCGCCCTGGCCATCGACGAGAAGCGCCTGTACATCCTCGAGTCGGACAACGGCCGCAGCGGCGCGCTCAAGACCCTCGAGATCTCGCGCAGCAGCCCGCAGCTGGAAACCTTCGTGAACAACGTGCGCGAGTTCGGCCTGAGCACCGACCGCAAGCACGTGTTCTACCGCACCTTCCATGCCAGCGGACCGGGCGAGATGCTGATCGTCGCGGCCGGCGCCAAGGCCCCGGCCGACGTGTCGAAGGCGCGCATCAAGATCGACGACTGGGCGGTGAGCACCAACCCGCGCCTGGAGTGGAAGCAGATGTTCAACGACGCCTGGCGCATGCACCGTGACTTCCTGTACGACGCCAACATGCGCGGCATCGACTGGGCGGCCGTGCGCAAGCGCTACGCGCCGCTGGTCGAGCGCGTGACCGACCGCGCCGAGCTCAATGACGTGCTGGGCATGATGGTGGGCGAGCTCGGTGCGCTGCACTCGCAGATCATCCCGGGCGACGTGCGCCGCGCCGCCGGCGAGGGCGTTCCCTCGAGCCTGGGCGCCGTGCTGTCGCGCACGCCCGAGGGCTTCCGCGTCGACCGCGTCTACCGCAGCGAGCCCGAGCTGCCGCTTGAAGCCGGGCCGCTGGCGGCGCCGGACGTCGGCGTCAAGGAAGGCGACATCATCACTGCCGTCAACGGCAAGTCGCTGGCGGAAAGCCGGGACATCGCCGACCTGCTGCTCGACCAGGCCGACAAGCAGGTGCTGCTGCACGTGAAGAGCGGGGCAGCCAAGCCGCGTCCCGTGATCGTGACGCCGGTGTCGATGGCGCAGCACGCCAGCCTGCGCTACGCCGACTGGGAACAGGGCAGGGCGCAGCAGGTCGACCAGGCCTCGAAAGGCAGGATCGGCTACCTGCACCTGCGCGCCATGGTGGCGCGCGACATCAACGCCTTCGCCCGCGACTTCTACGCCAACATCAACAAGGAAGGCCTGATCATCGACGTGCGCCGCAATAACGGCGGCAACATCGACAGCTGGATCATCGAGAAGCTGCTGCGCCGCTCGTGGGCATTCTGGACCTCGAACGGCACCCTGCCGCAGTCGAACATGCAGAACACCTTCCGCGGCCACCTGGTGGTGCTGATGGACGAGCTGACCTACTCGGATGGCGAGACCTTCGCCGCCGGCGTCAAGGCCCTGAAACTGGGCCCGCTGGTGGGCAAGCGCACCGCCGGCGCCGGCGTCTGGCTCAGCGACGGCAACAGCCTGGCCGACAACGGCAGGGCGCGCGTGGCCGAGTTCGGCCAGTTCGCAGCCGACGGCGAATGGCTGATCGAAGGCGTGGGCGTGACGCCCGACGTCGAGGTCGACAACTTGCCGCACGAGACCTTCGAAGGCCGCGACCGCCAGCTGGAAGTGGCGATCGGACTGCTCGAGAAGAAGATGAAGGAGCAGCCGGTCATGCCGTGGAAGCCGGCCGCGATCCCGGCGCTCAAGCGCCAGTGGGAAGCCGGCGAGGCCGCCGGCAAGGCGCCGCCGACCAACAAGTAAGCGCCTCATCCCGTGACATTCGCAGGCGCGGATGTCACGGATTTTCATCGCCCTGTCACATTGCATTTTTAGACTGCAGGTATCCGATCAACTCGATACCTGCCATGCACCTCGCGAAGCTTCACACCGGCACCAAGATCCTCGGCGCCTTCGGCATCGTCTCCTTCCTCCTCCTGATCATCTCGGCCGTGGCGCTGTGGCGCATGCAGTCCAACGATGCCCTCACCACCGACCTGGTCTACGACAAGCTGGCCAGGCAGCAGCTGGCCTCCGACCTGCTCGGCGTCGAACGCCTGAACGGCTCGCGCACGGTCGCCATCGCGCGCAGCGACAGCCTGGAGCTGGCGGACTACTTCGGCGCCCAGCTGGCCCAGGGCAGGAAGGCGGCCGCCGAGCTCGAAGCGAAACTCGGCAAGCTGCCGCGTACGCAGGCTGAAGCCGCGCTGATGGCGCAAGCCGGCGGCCACAAGGCGGCGCTGGACAAGGTGCAGGCCGCGCTGTTCCAGGCCAAGGAGCTCGGCCAGACCGGCGTCGTCGAGCAGCTCGTCGGCGGCGACTGGGAAAAGGGCTACCAGGCCTACACGGGTGCGCTGGAAGCCCTGCTGGCCCACGAAACCGACGCGGCGCACCGCCTCGCCAGCGAATCGGCCTCGGCCTCGCTGTTCGGGAAATCGCTGGTGCTGGCGCTCGGCCTCGGCGCGCTCGGCATCGGCGCGCTGCTGGCCTGGATGCTGACCCGGAACATCGTCGGTCCGCTGCAGCAGGCCGTCAGCCTGGCCGAGCAGGTGGCGAAGGGCGACCTGCGTCCGGTCATCCGCCACGCGCGTGCGGACGAAATCGGCCGCCTGTTCGACGCCCTCAACGGCATGACCGGCGGCGTCGCGGCCACCGTATCCCAGGTGCTGGCCGGCGCCCGGGCGATCGATTCGGCGTCCGGCGAGATCGCGGACGGCAACCAGGACCTGTCGCGCCGCACCGAGCGCCAGGCAGCGAGCCTGCGCCAGACCGTCGGCGCGATGGAAGAACTGCGCGAAGCCATCGACCGCAACAATGCCAGCGCCCGCTCGGCGAATGCGTTGGCCCAGTCGGCCTCGAACGTCGCCACCCGCAGCGCCCAGGCGGTCGAGGAGGTGGTGGCGCGCATGGGCGCGATCAAGGCCTCGGCCGACAGGATCACCGACATCACCGGCATGATCGACAGCATCGCCTTCCAGACCAATATCCTGGCGCTGAACGCGGCGGTGGAGGCGGCGCGCGCCGGCGCCGAGGGACGCGGCTTCGCCGTGGTGGCGGCCGAGGTACGCAGCCTGGCCCAGCATTCGGCCTCGGCGGCGAAGGAGATCAAGAAGCTCATCAAGGATTCGAGCGCGGAGATCGCCGCCGGCACCGGCATCGCCGGCGCCGCGGGCGAGACCATGCGCGCTGTGCTGGCCCACGTGCACGACGTGGCCGGCCTGCTCGATACCATCTCCACCGCCAGCGGCGAGCAGGCCAGCGGCGTGGCCCAGGCCAGCCAGGCGATCGCCGAGATGGACGAGTCGACCCGGCAGAATGCCGCGATGGTCGAGCAGGCAGCCAGCGCGGCCGGGGCGATGCGCCGGCAGGCGGCCGAGCTGTCGGAACTGGTGGCGACCTTCAAGCTGCGCCATGGCACGCATATAGACGAAAAAAAGCCGCCTGCAGGCAGGCGGCTTTCGCTGGAAACGGCGGGGTGATTACCAGCCGATGTCCTTGAACAGTTCCATCGTCAGGTCGGTCGGCGCCGTCACCGAGTGGGTGAGGTCGGCATTGATCGACGGTTCCATCAGCTGGTTGCGGGTGGTCGCGGTGTTGTAGTGCGACACCGACGAGCCCTGCTGGAACGGGTTCGGCGTGAACATCGTGACGCGGCCCTGTGCATCGGCGCCCGAGAGCTGGGTCTTGGAACGTTCGAGCTTGCCCACGGTGCCGTTCGCGTTGCCGTTCGGCTTGGTCAGGCTGGCCAGGATCGTCGCGCCGTCGGCCTGCGACACGCGCACGGCCGGGATGGTGATCGACGGATCGGCGCCGCCCAGGCCGGTGACTACGCCCGGTGCGTTGTCGGCCACGATCACGCCGATCGCGCCGGCGTCCTGGGCGTTCTTGACCTTGACCGTGAAGCCGCAGGTGCCGCGGCTGACCAGGGCGATCTTGCGGCGCACCGCTTCGGCATTGGCCGCGTTGAATGGCGTGCAGGCCGAACCCGGGCTGTCAGGCTGCAGGGCCACCGCGGCGATCTGGCCGGTCAGCGGCGACTTGTCGATCTTCGGACCGAAATCGGCTTCGCCGACTGCGTACAGGTCGCCGGACGGCGAGTTGGCGCCGACGCCGATCACGCGCAGCTGGGCGGTCGGAGTCAACACCGATGGTGCGGCCGCGGTGACGCGGGCGCCGGTCCAGGACAGGCCGCCCGGCTTGAGCGCCGATGCGGCACGCTCGGCGTTGCTCATGTCGATCCACAGCTTGCCGGTCGTGTTATCGAGCAGGAAGGTATCCCAGACCGACGCGCGTCCGGCAAACGGAGCACCGGTCGCGCCGCTGGTGAAGGTCTGGAAGCCCAGACCGTGGCCCATTTCGTGCAGCAGGGTGGCGACGAAGTCGATGTCATTGCCTTCGTTCGCATCCAGGCCCAGGTAGAACGCGCTGCCTGCCAGGCAGTTCGACTTGCCGAGATTGGAATTGAAGCGAGCCGTGATCTGGCCGCCCGGCGAGGTCGAGATCTCGCTGCCGTACAGCTTGTTGGCCAGGGCATACGAATACCAGACGTCGGTCTTCGGCGCGCCCGGGAAGTTGGCGAACACCTGGGTGGCGCCGGCGCTGCCCAGCACCGCGCTGGTCGCGGTGCACGACAGCGGCTCGAAGGTCGCATTGATGACGATCGGGACGTCGCTGGTCAGGGTCTTGCCCCAGATATTGGCCGCGTGCGTGAACGCGATCAGGCGCTGCTGGCCGATGGTGGTGCCGGTATTGCCGCCGACGGGCGTCGCCGGGGTGGTCTCGTTGAAGCCGACGCCGGGGGCGTTCAGGTTGTTGATGACGATCTTTGCTGCTGCCTGGGCAGTGCCCATGCTGCCGCAGGCCAGGGCCAGGGCCGCGGCTACCAGAGTGAGGCTTGGACGCTTATTCGACTTCATTCTGGTGCTCCTTGGCGTGCGTGGACACTGGGGTGGACAGGGCGGAGTGGGCTGCATGCGAGCCGTGGGCGCACTCGGCTTCGAGCTTGCCGTCCGCGGTGCGGCGGACCACCGTGTGCATCATCGACTCCTCGTCGACGTGGGCGGCGAGGACGCCGTTCTGCTGCAGGCTGGCGACGCCGGCGACCGGGGCGCCGGAGGCTGCGCGGGCGGCCTTCTGGGCTTCGCGCTCCGCTTTGCGCAGCTCGTTCAGTTTCTGTACCTCAGCGGCAGTCGCATTACGCAGCTTGCCGGTGCGCGGGTCCTTGGCAACGGTCTGGCCTTCCTGTCCGGCAGCGAGCGCCGATCCGGCGAACGCCAGCGCCGCAATGGCGACAGCGCTACGCAGCATGGATACACGGATTTGCATGTTGTGTTTTCTCTCAGAAAAATATACGTCAATCGGTACAACTTTTCTTTCCCCGCCTCTAGAGCCGGTTGTCAACAACTATAGCTTTGGAAATAATGGAATTGCACGAAACTATTAAAAATTTTATATCTTTATTGTAGCCGATGTGCATATAAAATTCGGTTTTCTCTCTCAAAAGGCTGATGTAAATACAATCTTATCGCGCGTTGTTTTTTGTGCGCAAGGCACACTAGGCCGAAATAAGGTATTGACGGGCGCGCGGTCCTGCACTAGGACGCGGCAATATGGGAGAGGGCGTTGCCTGCAGGCAGGACTTCAGAGGGGGAGGGCGTGCTACGCGGGGACAGCCGGGAAGGCTGGAGAGGAACAGGCGCCGGGGGAGTTGCCGGCGCCATGAGGACCAGCGCTCAGCGCACGTCGAGCAGTTCGACGTCGAAGATCAGGTTGGCATTCGGCGGGATCGGACCTGCGCCCGAGCTTCCGTAACCCATGCTGGCGGGGATGATGAGGGTGCGCTTGCCGCCGACCTTCATGCCGGCCACGCCGGCATCCCAGCCGGGAATGACCTGGCCGCCGCCGAGGTGGAAGCTGAACGGCTCGCGTCCGCTCGAGGAGTCGAACTGGGTGCCGCGCTTCGATTCGGTATTCGGCTCGTACAGCCAGCCGGTGTAGTGGACGACCACGGTCGTACCGTCGGTCGCTTCCTTGCCGGTACCGGCCACGGTGTCGATCTTTTGCAGCGCCACGCTGTCGGCGGCTGCCGCGGGAGGGTTTTCGGCGCGCTTGCAGCCGGTGACGGCCAGCGTCATGCTCAAGCCAAGGATGCAGTAGGAGATCAGCTGTTTCAAGGTATTCTTTCGTAAAAGGGACAAGGGCGAAGGCAGCGGCAGTATACATGCGATCGCCCCACGGGAGAACGCATGCGCCTGTCGCAGGGACTTCGCGCCGTGGCCGCGCTCGAGGCGGCCAAGGGCATGGTGGTGCTGTTGACCGGCTTCGGCCTGTTCGCACTGCTGCACCGTGACGTCCAGCGCCTTGCCGAGCTGCTGGTGGCGCACGCGCACCTGAACCCCGCATCCCACACGCCCCGGGTGTTCGTCGAGCTGGCAGGGCGGCTCGACGATGCGCGCCTGCTGCAGCTTGCGGCGGCGGCCCTGGCGTATTCAGGCATGCGCATGGTCGAGGCCTACGGCCTGTGGCATGGCCGTGCATGGGCGGAAGGCCTGGCGGCGGCCAGCGGCGCCATCTACCTGCCGTTCGAGCTGGACGAACTGGCGCGCCGTCCCGGCCTGCTGAGCGCCGGCCTGCTGGCCGTTAACCTGGCCATTGTCGCTTTCATGGTCTACAGTTTGAAGAGGCGCCGCGCAGCGCGCCGATCCGATTGACACGGCGTGGCCCACGTACGGACCGCATATGGTATCGAACCAACCCGGATTCCTCTTTGCCACCGGCATCGAGAACAGCATTCCGACCATCGATGGCGGCCGGGTCCGCATGGACGAGATGGACAAATGCGGGCACTACCGCCATTGGCGGCGCGACTTCGACCTGGTGCAGGAAATCGGCATCCGCTTCCTGCGCTATGGCCCTCCCTTGCATACGACGCTGCTCGGTGCGCGCCGTTATGACTGGTCGTTCGCCGACGAGGTGTTTCCCGACCTGCGGCGCCGCGGCCTGGTGCCGATCGTCGACCTGTGCCATTTCGGCCTGCCCGATTTCCTGGGCGACTTCCAGAACCCGGATTTCTCCGCGGTCTTCGCCGACTATGCGCGCGCCTTTGCCCAGCGCTATCCCTGGGTCCAGCTGTACACGCCGGTCAACGAGATGTCGATCTGCGCGCTGTTCTCCGCCCTGTACGGCTGGTGGAACGAGCAGATGCGCGACGACCGGGCCTTCGTCACCGCGCTCAAGCACATCGTGAAGGCCAACCTGCTGGCCATGCGCGCCATCCTCGAGGTGCGCCCGGATGCGCTGTTCGTCCAGAGCGAATCGACCGAGTACTTCCATGCGCGCTCGCCCGCCGCGATCGGCCCGGCCGAGACCAGGAACGCGCGCCGCTTCCTGTCGCTGGACCTGAACTACGGCCGCCGCGTCGACTCCACCATGTACGAGTACCTGCTCGACAACGGCATGACGCGCGACGAGTACCACTTCTTCCTGAACAACAACCTCAAGCATCATTGCATCATGGGGAATGATTATTACCAGACCAACGAGCACCATGTGTCGGCGGACGGCTCGACCATGGCGTCGGGGGAGATCTTCGGCTACGCCGTGATCACGCACCAGTACTACAACCGCTACCGCCTGCCGGTGATGCATACCGAGACCAATCTGTGCCAGGGAGCGTGCGGGGACGAGGCCGTGAAGTGGCTGCGCAAGGAATGGGCCAACGTGCTGCGGGTACGTAACAACGGCGTGCCCCTGGTCGGCTTCACCTGGTACTCCCTGACCGACCAGGTCGACTGGGACACCGGCCTGCGCGAGAACAACGGCCACGTGAATGCCCTCGGCCTCGCCGACCTCGACCGCCAGCTGCGCCCGGTCGGGCTGGCCTACCGCGACCTGATCCGGGACTGGACCGAAGTGCTGCCCACCCAGAGCGTGTGCCTGCAGGTGCCGCTGGCGCTGGACAGCGACTACCCCGGCTTCGACTTTGCGGCGCCGCACACGGCGCCGGCCGAGGCGGCGACCGGCGCACCCAGGAACACGGAATAGGAGGGCGTATGCGCTTCGACGGCAAGCTCGTTCTCGTCACCGGCGCCGCCGGCGGCATCGGCCTCGCGGCGGCCAAGCGCTTTGCCGCCGAGGGCGCCAGCCTGGCCCTGGTCGACCGCGACGCGCACGCCCTGCCGGCGGCCGCCGCCGCGGTGGGCGGGTGCGGCCCCGGCGAGTTCATGGAGGTGGTGTGCGACGTGGGCGCGGAGCAGGAAGTCGGCGCCGCCGTCGGGCAGGTGATGCAGCGCTTCGGGCGGCTCGACGTGGTGGTCAACAACGCCGGCCTGATGGTCTTCAAGCCCATCGTGGAACTCGGCGCGGCCGACTGGACGAAGGTGCTGCAGGTCGACCTGCTCGGGGCCTTCTTCTTCATCAAGCAGGCCTTCCTGCACATGGGGCAGGGCGGCGCGGTCGTCAACGTCGCGAGCGTGCATGCCCTGGAGACCGAAGTCAAGGTGGCGCCCTATGCGGCCGCCAAGGCCGCCCTGCTGTCGCTGACGCGCTCGGCGGCGCTGGAAGGCGGCCCCAGGGGCATACGGGTCAATGCCGTGCTCCCCGGGGCGGTCGACACGCCGATGCTGTGGAATAACCCGGAGGTTCAGTCCGGGGTCGAACACATCGATGCGGCCGAGGTGGGCAAGCCCGCCGACATTGCCGCGGCGATCGCCTTCCTGGCGTCCGGCGACGCCGCCTTCATCCAGGGCGCCTCGCTGCTGGTGGACGGCGGGCGCCTGTGCCGCCTGTAGCCAGTCCGCACCGCGTCAGATCGCGGCCAGTGCCCGGCGCAGGTCCTCGCGCTGGTCTTCCAGGTGCTCGATGCCGACCGACAGGCGGATCAAGCCGTCGCCGATGCCAAGCTCGGCGCGCTGCTCGGCCGGGATGCTGGCGTGGGTCATCAGGGCAGGGTGCTCGATCAGGCTCTCGACGCCGCCCAGGCTCTCGGCCAGGGTGAACACCTCGCAGGCTTCCAGGAAGCGCCGGCTGCCGGCCAGGTCGGTGGCCAGGTCGATCGACACGATGCCCCCGAAGCCGTTCATCTGGCGCCGCGCCAGCGCGTGCTGCGGGTGCGATTCCAGGCCCGGATAGAACACCTTGCGGACCTTCGGCTCGTGCTCGAGCCACTGGGCCAGCGCCAGCGCGTTGGCGCTGCTGCGCTCCACCCGCAGGGCCAGGGTCTTGATCCCGCGCAGTACCAGGAAGCTGTCGAACGGACCCTGGATGGCGCCCACGGCGTTCTGGATGAAGCCGAGCCCCTCGGCCAGGGCCGCATGGCGCTCCTCCCTGCCGACCACCGCCACGCCGCCGATCACGTCGGAATGGCCGTTCATGTACTTGGTGGTCGAGTGCACCACGATGTCGAAGCCGAGTTCCAGCGGCCGCTGGACAATCGGGCTGGCGAAGGTGTTGTCGCACACGGTGATGATGCCGCGCGCGCGGCACAGGGCCGCGATGGCCGCCAGGTCGGCCAGCTTGAGCATCGGGTTGGTCGGCGTCTCCACCCACACCAGCCTGGTTTCGGGCGTGAGCGCCTTGCCGAGCGCGTCCGGATCGGTCAGGTCGGCGTAGGCGAAGCTGTGGCCGGCGCTCTTCCTGCGCACGCGCTCGAACAGGCGGAAGGTGCCGCCGTACATGTCGTCGCCGGCCACGATGTGCGAGTTCGCCGGCAGCAGTTCCAGCACCGCCGCGATCGCGGCCAGGCCGGAGGCGAAGGCGAAGGCCGCGCTGCCGCTTTCGATGTCGGCCACGCAGCGCTCCAGGGCCCAGCGCGTCGGGTTGTGCGAGCGGCCGTAGTCCAGGCCCTTGTGCACGCCCGGGCTCTCCTGGCGGAAGGTCGAGGTGGCGAAGATCGGCGGCATCACGGCGCCGGTAGCAGGCTCCGGCGCCTGGCCGCCGTGGATCACGCGGGTGGCAATGTGTTTTTTCTGGTCCGTCATGAAAGAGTCCTACGAAGGTGGTTGAGCAGGTCGTAGCGCGTGACCAGGCCGTAGAAGCGTTCGCCGTCGTGGATCACGGCGGTCAGCCCGCGGTCGAGGATCTCGCGCAGGTGGCCCATGCTGGCTGTCGGCAGCAGGGTCTGGAGCGAGGAGGTCATCGTGCTCGACACCGGTGCGCTGAAATGCTTGGGTTCGGCGCTGACGTGCAGCAGCAGGTCGGATTCGTCGATCAGGCCGGCCAGCCGGCCCTTGTCGTCGATCACGGGCAGCTGCTGCAGGTCGGCGTTGCGCATGCGGTTGAAGGCGGTAAGCAAGGTGTCGGAGGGCGATACCGTGACCACTTCGCCCTCGTCGTAGCGGCGGCCGATCAGGTCGCGCAGGTCGCCCGTCTTGGGGCGCGTGATCAAGCCCTGGTCGACCATCCAGCCGTCGCTGTACACCTTGCTCAGGTAGCGGGTGCCGGTGTCGCACACGAATGTAACGACGCGTTTCGGGCGGGTCTGCTCGCGGCAGTAGCGCAGGGCGGTGGCCAGCAGGGTGCCGGTGGACGAGCCGGCCAGGATGCCTTCCTGCTGCAGCAACAGGCGCGCGGTGCCGAAGCTTTCCTCGTCGGGGATGGTGTAGGCCTTCTTCACCCGCGACAGGTCGGCGATGCCGGGGATGAAGTCTTCGCCGATCCCCTCGACCGCCCAGGAACCGGCATCAGTGCGCAGCACGCCCGTGTTGACGTAGTCGGCCAGGATCGAGCCCTGCGGGTCGGCCAGCACGAATTCGAGGTTCGGCTGGGTCTTCTTGAAATAGCGCGACAGGCCGGTGAGGGTGCCGGAGGAGCCGACCCCGACCACGATGGCATCGAGCTTGTGGTTGACCTGGTCCCAGATCTCGGGACCGGTCGTGGTTTCGTGGGCGCGCGGGTTGGCCGGGTTGTTGAACTGGTCGGCGAACCAGGCGCCGGGGATCTCCCTGGCCAGGCGCGCCGCAACATCCTGGTAGTACTCGGGATGGCCCTTGCCGACGTCGGAGCGGGTCAGGTGGATCTCGGCGCCGAGCGCCTTCAGGTGCAGGATCTTCTCGGCCGCCATCTTGTCGGGGACGACCAGCACCACGCGGTAGCCCTTAATGCGCGCCACCAGGGCCAGCCCCAGGCCGGTATTGCCGGCGGTGGCCTCGACCACGGTGCCGCCTGGCTCCAGCAGCCCGTCGTGCTCGGCCTGCTCGATCATGGCGCGGCCGATGCGGTCCTTGATGGAGCCGCCGGGATTCTGGGATTCGAGTTTCAGGAACAGCTGGCAGGGACCGGTGTCGATCCGGGTCACTTCGATCAGGGGGGTATCGCCGATCAGGGAAAACAAAGCCGCTTGCGACGCATGTTGCATAGTGCCTCCGTCAGGCCGGGCAGGGCCCGGGCGGTGCGCCGCTTCATGGGCGGACGCTAGTCGAAGAGCTGGCGCTTGCTCGTATCAATGGGCGCCAGGCCATGTAAAAAAGTCATGATACGGCGATAATTTAACACGGTGTTGATCCAGCGCGGGGTGGGTCTTGTAGGGTGGACGGGTTTCCCGTCCGCGCGTTCAACTCCCCCTGGTATAGCTGCTTCGTCACTGTTCATGAGAAATTTGAACGCGCGGACGGCGAAGCCGTCCACCCTACGGGTTCTCACTTCTCAAGCGCCGCCACAGGGTCGTACGGCTGATGCCCAGATGCTTCGCTGCCGCATCGCGCTGGCCGTTGAAGCGCGCCAGCACCGCCGCAATGCTCTCGGTATCGGCCTCCGGCGTGGGCGCAGGCACCGTCGCCGCTTTGTTTAGTTCAGGGGCAATCGATACCAGGAAACTCGGCGTCAGCGCCTGCAGCGGCTCGGCCGCCAGGAACAGCGCCAGCCGCTCCATCAGGTTGCGCAGTTCGCGCACGTTGCCGGGCCAGCCGTAGGCTTCCAGCACGGAGGCGCAGGCCCGCATCTCGGCGTGCAGGTTCGGGTGCGGTCTGGCGCCCAGCGCCGCCAGTGCGTTCTTGAGCGACCATTCCCCCAGAGGCACGATATCCGCGACCCGTTCGCGCAGCGGCGGCAGGCTAAGTCGCAGCACCGCCAGCCGGTAGAACAGGTCGGCGCGGAAGCGTCCCTCGCGCACGCGCGCTTCCAGGTCGCAGTGGGTGGCGCTGATCACGCGCACCTCGATCGGCACCGGCCGCGTACCGCCCACGCGCATCACTTCGCGCTCTTCCAGCACGCGCAGCAGGCGCGTCTGCAGGCCAAGCGGCATCTCGCCGATCTCGTCGAGGAAGAGGGTGCCGCCGTTGGCCGCCTCGAACAGGCCGGCGTGGCCGCCGCGGCGCGCGCCGGTAAAAGCGCCTTCCTCGTGGCCGAACAGTTCGGATTCCAGCAGCGATTCGGCGATCGCGCCGCAGTTCACCGCCACGAAAGGACGGTTGGCGGCGCGCGCCGGGCCCTCGCGGTGGATGGCCTGCGCCACCAGTTCCTTGCCGCTGCCGGTCTCGCCCTGGATCAGCACCGTGGCCGGCGAGCGCGCGTACAGCACCACGGTCTGGCGCAGGCGTTCCATCGCGTTCGACTCTCCGCGCAGGTCGTGCAGGCCGCGCCGTGCACGGCGCGCATCGGCGCCCGCGATGCGGCGTCCGCGGCTCGCTTCCAGGTGGGTCAGGCGCGCCATCTCGAGTGCGTCGTCGAAGGCCTGGCGGATCGAGGCGGCCGAGTACAGGAACACCCCGGTCAGGCCCGCTTCCTCGGCCAGGTCGGTGATCAGGCCGGCGCCGACGATCACCTCGACCCCAAGCGCCTTCAGTTCGTTGAGGGAGGCGCGCGCATCCTCTTCGGTCACGTAGGTGCGCTGCGCGATCGCGATGCCGAAGGTGTCGGCGAACTCGGCCAGTTCGCGCAGCGGCGCCTGGTAGGTGATCACGCCGATGCGCCGGGACACGCGGCGGGCGCGCGCCAGGGCCTGCATCACGTCGAAGCCGCTGGCCTTGGCCACCACCACCGGCACCGAGATCCGGCCCTTGAGGTAGGCGGCGTTCGAACCGGCGGCGATCACCACGTCGCAACGCTCGGTCGCGAGGCGCTCGCGCAGCGTGCGCGCGGCTTCGTCGAAGCCGAGGTGGACCGGTTCGATCGTCGCCAGGTGGTCGTACTCGAGGGTAATGTCGCGGAACAGGTCGGACAGGCGCGATACCGATACGGTCCAGATGACCGGCTTGTCGCCGCCGTCGCTGTGGCTGCGTGTGGATGGACTCATGCGGCAAGTGTAGCCGATTCCATGCGCCTGTCTTGAACTTGCAGGGGCAGCCGCTGTCAGTTACGCGTAAGCCAGCGTAAGAATGAGGTAAGGGCGCACCCGTAGGATTGGATCCAGCCCTGAATACCAGGCATCACCAGAATAGATAACAGGAGACACAAGTGGATCAAGACATCGTTCGGCGGGTCAAAGCCGACCCCAACTATCGCAAGCTGGTCACGAAGCGTTCGCGCTTCGGCTGGATCCTCACCTGGAGCATGATGGTCGTGTACTACGGCTTCACCCTGCTCTGCGCCTTCGACAAGGAATTCATGGGTAGCCGCATCGGCGACGGCGTCATGACCTGGGGCATTCCCCTGGGCCTGTTCGTGATCCTGTTCACCATCGTGGTCACCGCCATCTACGTGCGCCGCGCCAACAGCGAGTACGACCAGCTGACCGACGCCATCAAGGCTAACGTGGCCGGCGGCAACGGCAGCGGCAGCGGAAAGAAGGTGGCGGCATGAAGGCCCTGAACCGTTCTTCCGTCGCAGCTGCGCTGCTGCTCGCCAGCGGCGCCGCCCTGGCCGCGCCCGACCTCGGCCAGGCCACCAAGCAGGCCACCAACTGGACCGCGATCAGCATGTTCGCGCTGTTCGTGGTGGCGACCCTGTTCATCACCAAGTGGGCCGCCGCCAAGACCCGCTCGGCCTCCGACTTCTACACCGCCGGCGGCGGCATTTCCGGCTTCCAGAACGGCCTGGCGATCGCCGGCGACTTCATGTCGGCGGCAAGCTTCCTCGGCATTTCTGCCGCCGTGTTCCTGGACGGCTTCGACGGCCTGATCTACGCGATCGGCTTCCTGGTCGGCTGGCCGGTCATCACCTTCCTGATGGCCGAGCGCCTGCGCAACCTGGGCCGCTACACCTTCGCCGACGTGGCCGCCTACCGCTTCCATCAGAAGCCGATCCGCGTGTTCGCGGCTTCCGGCACCCTGGTGGTGGTAGCTTTCTACCTGATCGCGCAGATGGTCGGCGCCGGCCAGCTGATCAAGCTGCTGTTCGGCCTGGAATACTGGATCGCCGTCGTCATCGTCGGCGTCCTGATGATGGTCTACGTGCTGTTCGGCGGCATGACCGCGACCACCTGGGTGCAGATCATCAAGGCGGTGCTGCTGCTGTCGGGCGCTTCCTACATGGCCTTCGCGGTGCTGGCGCAGTACAACTTCAGCCCGGAACAGCTGTTCTCGGCCGCCACCGAGGTGCACGCCAAGGGCGATTCCATCATGGGCCCGGGCACCTTCCTGAAAGACCCGATCTCGGCGATCTCCTTCGGCATGGCGCTGATGTTCGGCACCGCCGGCCTGCCGCACATCCTGATGCGCTTCTTTACCGTCCCGAGCGCGAAAGAGGCGCGCAAGTCGGTGCTGTGGGCCACCACCTGGATCGGCTACTTCTACATCCTCACCTTCATCATCGGTTTCGGCGCGATTGTGCTGGTCGGCACCAACCCG
The DNA here is from genome assembly GCF_046236355.1 of Massilia sp. BHUDP2. Taxonomy (NCBI): domain Bacteria; kingdom Pseudomonadati; phylum Pseudomonadota; class Betaproteobacteria; order Burkholderiales; family Oxalobacteraceae; genus Massilia; species Massilia sp. BHUDP2. The sequence goes on along the minus strand of NZ_JBJUVW010000002.1, from coordinate 1,077,451 downwards.
GCCTTCAAGGATGCGGCCGGCAAGCTCCTGGGCGGCAACAACATGGCGGCGGTGCACCTGGCCAATGCCGTGGGCGGCGACATCTTCCTGGGCTTCATCTCGGCGGTGGCCTTCGCGACCATCCTGGCGGTGGTGGCCGGCCTGACCCTGTCGGGCGCCTCGGCGGTGTCGCACGATCTGTACGCCACCGTGTTCAAGAAGGGCAAGGCCAACAGCGCCGACGAACTGAAGGTCTCGAAGATCACCACCATTGCGCTCGGCGTGATCGCGGTGCTGCTCGGGATCGCGTTCGAAAAGCAGAACGTCGCCTTCATGGTGTCGCTGGCCTTCGCCATCGCGGCCTCGGCCAACTTCCCGGTGCTGTTCATGTCGGTGCTATGGAAGGATTGCACCACCCGCGGCGCCACCGTGGGCGGCTTCCTGGGCCTGGCCACCGCGGTCGTGCTGACCCTGGTGTCGAAGTCGGTGTGGGTCGACGTGCTCGGCAACGCCACCGCGATCTTCCCCTACACCTCACCGGCGATCTTCTCGATGGCGGTCGGCTTCTTCGGCATCTGGTTCTTCTCGGTGACCGACAAGAGCCCGCGCGCCGCGATCGACAAGGCCGGCTTCGAAGCGCAGGAAGTGCGTTCGGAAACCGGGATTGGTGCGGCGGCGGCAAGCGCACACTAAGCGCCTGCGCCTGGACCAAACCCCGCTGCGGCGGGGTTTTTTTGTTGCTACAATGTTTCATTTTGCGTTTCATGTTTCGTTTCGTTGAAACAAATGAGCTGTGGAAGCTGCGCCAAGTCCTTGATCCATAAGGAATGTCGGACTGGCACGCCACTTGCATTGGCAAGTGGGTATTCGATCAACGCATCATTCGAAAGGTTTAAAGGCATGAGCCACCACTCCGCCGGCGCCGCGTTCCGCAAGGCCGTCCAGGAAGAATCCCCGCTGCAGGTCATCGGCGCCATCAACGCCAACCACGCGCTGCTGGCCAAGCGCGCCGGCTACCGCGCCATCTACCTGTCGGGCGGCGGCGTCGCCGCCGGCTCCCTGGGCCTGCCGGACCTCGGTATCTCGGGCCTGGAAGACGTCCTGATCGACGTGCGCCGCATCACCGACGTATGCGACCTGCCGCTGCTGGTCGACATCGACACCGGTTTCGGCGCCTCGGCCTTCAACGTCGCGCGCACCGTGCGCTCGCTCATCAAGGCCGGCGCCGCCGCCTGCCACATCGAGGACCAGGTCGGCGCCAAGCGCTGCGGCCACCGTCCGGGCAAGGAAATCGTCAGCAAGGACGAGATGGTCGACCGCGTCAAGGCCGCCGCCGACGCGCGTACCGATGAGGACTTCGTGATCATGGCGCGTACCGATGCGCTGGCCGTGGAAGGCCTGGACGCCGCCATCGAGCGCGCTATTGCCTGCGTGGAAGCCGGCGCCGACATGATCTTCCCCGAAGCCATGACCAGCCTGGAGATGTATAAACAGTTCGCCGATGCCGTGAAGGTGCCGGTGCTGGCCAACATCACCGAGTTCGGCGCGACCCCGCTGTTCACGCTGGACGAACTGCGCAGCGCGAATGTCAGCATCGCCCTGTACCCGCTGTCGGCTTTCCGCGCCATGAACAAGGCGGCCGAGAATGTCTACAACGCGATCCGCCGCGACGGCACCCAGCAGAACGTGCTGGACACGATGCAGACCCGCGCCGAACTGTACGACCGCATCGACTACCACAGCTACGAACAGAAACTGGACGCGCTGTTCGCCCAGAAGAAGACCAAATAATTCAGCCTCAGGAGATTCCACGCATGAGCACCCAGAACAACGAGACCCCAACGTTCAAGCCGAAGAAATCGGTGGCCCTGTCCGGCGTTGCCGCCGGCAATACCGCGCTGTGCTCGGTCGGCAAGACCGGCAACGACCTCCACTACCGCGGCTACGACATCCTGGACGTCGCCACCACCTGCGAATTCGAAGAGATTGCCTACCTGCTGGTGCACGGCAAGCTGCCGACCCAGGCGGAACTGAAGGGCTACAAGGCCAAGCTGAAGTCGTTGCGCGGCCTGCCGCAGGCGGTCAAGAGCGCGCTGGAAGCGCTGCCGGCCGGCGCCCATCCGATGGACGTGATGCGTACCGGCGTGTCGGTGCTGGGCTGCACGCTGCCGGAAAAGGACGACCACAACGTCCCGGGCGCGCGCGACATCGCCGACCGCCTGATGGCCTCCTTCGGCTCGATGCTGCTGTACTGGTACCACTTCAGCCATAGCGGCAAGCGCATCGACGTGGAAACCGACGACGATTCGATCGGCGGCCACTTCCTGCACCTGCTGCACGGCGAAAAGCCGCGTGACTCCTGGGTGCGCGCGATGCACACCTCGCTGATCCTGTACGCCGAGCACGAGTTCAACGCCTCGACCTTCACCTCGCGCGTGATCGCCGGCACCGGTTCCGACATCCACTCGGCCATCACCGGTGCGATCGGCGCCCTGCGCGGCCCGAAGCACGGCGGCGCCAACGAAGTCGCGCTGGAGATCCAGAAGCGCTACGAGAACGCCGACGAAGCCGAGGCCGACATCCGCAACCGCGTGGCCAACAAGGAAGTCGTGATCGGCTTCGGCCACCCGGTCTACACCATCAGCGACCCGCGCAACGTGGTGATCAAGGAAGTGGCGCGTACGCTGTCGCAGGAAGCCGGCTCGATGAAGATGTTCGATATCGCCGAGCGCCTGGAATCGGTGATGTGGGAAGTCAAGAAGATGTTCCCGAACCTGGACTGGTTCTCGGCTGTCTCGTACCACATGATGGGCGTGCCGACCGCCATGTTCACGCCGCTGTTCGTCATCTCGCGCACCTCCGGCTGGGCCGCGCACATCATCGAGCAGCGCATCGACAACAAGATCATCCGCCCGAGCGCGAATTACGTGGGTCCGGAAGACCTGCAGTTCGTGCCGATCGCGGATCGAAAGTAAGCTGGATCATGAACACCAATCACCGCAAACCCCTCCCGGGCACCTCGCTGGACTACTTCGACACGCGCGCCGCGGTCGAGGCCATCCAGCCCGGCGCCTATGACACGCTGCCCTACACCTCGCGCGTGCTGGCCGAAAACCTGGTCCGCCGCTGCGACCCGGCCAGCATGCTAGATGCCCTCAAGCAGATCATCGAACGCAAGCGCGACCTCGACTTCCCCTGGTTCCCGGCGCGCGTGGTCTGCCACGACATCCTGGGCCAGACTGCGCTGGTCGACCTGGCCGGCCTGCGCGACGCCATCGCGGAGCAGGGCGGCGACCCCGCCATGGTCAATCCGGTGGTCCCGACCCAGCTGGTCGTGGACCATTCGCTGGCCGTCGAGTGCGGCGGCTTCGACCCGGACGCCTTCGCCAAGAACCGCGCCATCGAGGACCGCCGCAACGAAGACCGCTTCCACTTCATCGAGTGGACCAAGAAGGCCTTCCAGAACGTCGACGTGATCCCGCCGGGTAACGGCATCCTGCACCAGATCAACCTCGAGCGCATGTCGCCGGTGATCCAGAGCGAAGCCGGCGTGGCCTATCCGGACACCCTGGTCGGCACCGACTCGCACACCCCGATGGTCGACGCCCTGGGCGTGATCGCCATCGGCGTGGGCGGCCTGGAAGCCGAGAGCGTCATGCTGGGCCGCGCCTCGTACATGCGCCTGCCCGACATCGTCGGCGTCGAGCTGACCGGCAAGCCGCAGCCCGGCATCACCGCCACCGACATCGTGCTGGCGCTGACCGAGTTCCTGCGCAAGTCGAAAGTGGTCTCGGCCTACCTCGAGTTCTATGGCGAAGGCGCGTCCAGCCTGACCCTGGGCGACCGCGCCACCATCTCGAACATGGCGCCGGAATTCGGCGCCACCGCCGCGATGTTCTACATCGACGAGCAGACCATCAAGTACCTGCGCCTGACCGGCCGCGAGGAAGAGACCGTGCAGCTGGTCGAGGCCTATGCGAAGGAAGCCGGCCTGTGGGCCGACAGCCTCAAGACCGCCCAGTACGAGCGCGTGCTGTCCTTCGATTTGTCGTCCGTGGTGCGCAACATCGCCGGTCCGTCGAACCCGCACAAGCGCGTGCCGACCTCGGAACTGGCCGAGCGCGGCATCGCCGCCAAGGTCGAGAACGAGCCGGGCCTGATGCCGGACGGCGCCGTGATCATCGCGGCGATCACCAGCTGCACCAACACCAACAACCCGCGCAACATGATCGCGGCCGGCCTGATCGCCCGCAACGCCAACCGCGCGGGATTGATGCGCAAGCCTTGGGTCAAGAGCTCGCTGGCGCCGGGTTCCAAGGCCGTGGCCCTGTACCTGGAAGAGGCCGGCCTGATGCCGGAGCTGGAAAAGCTGGGCTTCGGCGTGGTCGCCTTTGCCTGCACCACCTGCAACGGCATGAGCGGCGCGCTGGATCCGCTAATTCAGCAGGAGATCATCGAACGCGACCTGTATGCGACCGCCGTCCTGTCGGGTAACCGCAACTTCGACGGCCGTATCCACCCCTACGCCAAGCAGGCCTTCCTGGCTTCGCCGGCGCTGGTGGTGGCTTATGCGATCGCCGGCAGCATCCGCTTCGACATCGAGAAGGACGTGCTGGGCGTGGACGCTTCCGGCAAGGAAATCCGCCTGGCCGATTTGTGGCCGTCGGACGACGAGATCGACGCCGTGGTGGCGCAGGCCGTCAAGCCGGAGCAGTTCCGCAAGGTCTACACGCCGATGTTCGCGCGCGTCGTGGACGACGGCGAAAAGGTGAGCCCGCTGTACGACTGGCGCCCGCAGAGCACCTACATCCGCCGTCCGCCGTACTGGGAAGGCGCATTGGCCGGCGAGCGCAGCTTGGCCGGCATGCGTCCGCTGGCGGTCCTGGGCGACAACATCACCACCGACCACCTGTCGCCGTCGAACGCGATCCTGCTGGATTCGGCCGCCGGCGAATACCTGGCGAAGATGGGCCTGCCGGAAGAAGACTTCAATTCCTACGCCACCCACCGCGGCGACCACCTGACCGCGCAGCGCGCCACCTTCGCCAACCCGACGCTGAAGAACGAGATGGTCCGTGACGCAATGGGCAACGTGAAGGCCGGTTCGCTGGCGCGCATCGAGCCGGAAGGCACCGTGACGCGTATGTGGGAAGCGATCGAGACCTACATGGAGCGCAAGCAGCCCCTGATCGTGATCGCCGGCGCCGACTACGGCCAGGGCTCGTCGCGCGACTGGGCGGCCAAGGGCGTGCGCCTGGCGGGCGTGGAAGCGATCGTGGCCGAAGGCTTCGAGCGCATCCACCGCACCAACCTGGTCGGCATGGGCGTGCTGCCGCTCGAGTTCAAGCCGGGCGTGAACCGCCTGACGCTCGGCATCGACGGCACCGAGACCTTCGACGTGCTAGGTGCGCGTACCCCGCGCACCGACCTGACCTTGGTGATCCACCGCAAGAACGGCGAGCGCGTCGAGGTCCCGGTGACCTGCCGCCTCGACACCGCCGAGGAAGTGGCGATCTACGAGGCGGGCGGGGTGCTGCAGCGCTTCGCGCAGGATTTCCTGGAATCGTCTGCTCCAAAAGCAGCCGCATAACCGCAAACATGATTTGACCGCGTGGGCAGGGAACCTGCCCACCCTACGGGTATCGATTCTCGTAGGGTGGGCGGGTTTCCCGCCCACGCGGTCGACGATCATTTGAGCATCCGTTAAGGGTACCTATGCCACACACCCCCCAAATCAAAATCCCCGCCACTTATATGCGTGGCGGCACCAGCAAAGGCGTGTTCTTCCGCCTGCAAGACCTTCCCGAAGCCGCGCGCGTGCCCGGTCCGGCGCGCGACGCGCTGCTGTTGCGCGTGATCGGCAGCCCCGACCCCTACGGCAAGCAGATCGACGGCATGGGCGGCGCCACCTCCAGCACCAGCAAGGCCGTGATCGTCGCCAAGAGCGACAAGGCCGACCATGACGTCGACTACCTGTTCGGCCAGGTCTCGATCGACAAGCCTTTTGTGGACTGGAGTGGCAACTGCGGCAACTTGTCCTCGGCGGTCGGCTCGTTCGCCATCGCCAGCGGCCTGGTCGACCCGGAACGCGTGCCGCAGGACGGCATGGCGACTGTGCGCATCTGGCAGGCCAACATCGGCAAGACCATCATCGCCCACGTCCCGGTCACCAAGGGCGAGGTGCAGGAAACCGGCGACTTCGAACTCGACGGCGTGACCTTCCCGGCGGCCGAGGTGCAACTGGAGTTCCTCGACCCGGCGGCCGAGGAGGAGGGCGCCGGCGGGTCGATGTTCCCGACCGGGAACCTGGTCGACGAGCTGGACGTCCCGGGTGTCGGACGGCTGCAGGCGACCATGATCAACGCCGGCATCCCGACCATCTTCGTCAATGCCGAAGCGATCGGCTACACCGGTACCGAGCTGCAGGACGCCATCAACGGCGACCCGCGCGCGCTGGCCATGTTCGAGACCATCCGTGCCCATGGCGCCCTGCGCATGGGGCTGATCGACAGCATCGAGGAAGCGGCCAAGCGCCAGCACACGCCCAAGGTGGCCTTCGTGGCGAAACCGGCGAACTACGTCTCCTCGAGCGGCAAACAAGTGAACGCGGGCGACGTCGATCTCCTGGTGCGCGCGCTCTCGATGGGCAAGCTGCACCACGCGATGATGGGCACGGCCGCGGTGGCGATCGGCACCGCGGCCGCGATCCCCGGCACCCTGGTCAACCTGGCAGCCGGCGGCGGCGAGCGCAGCGCGGTGCGCTTCGGTCATCCGTCCGGAACCCTGCGGGTGGGGGCGGAGGCGGTGCAATCGAAGGGCGAATGGAGCGTCGCCAAAGCGATCATGAGCCGCAGCGCACGCGTGCTGATGGAAGGCTGGGTGCGCGTCCCGGGCGATTATTTCGAAGAAGCTTGAAGTAAATCGCCTACATGATTGATGGGCCGTAACAACACGGCCCATCTTTTGTGTCTCTTAGTTTTGGAACAAGAAGGCTTTGTGGTTTATGATTTCTAACTGGCAAGTTAGCCGAGAGACAATCACGAACCATGGACCGACACTCCGGCGAGCTCCAGCTCGGAGCAGGCGACGCCCCTGCTGACCAGGCCCTGCCGCCTGACGCCCGCGATCTTGAACACGAGATGCTGCGCATCGCCCTGCGCGACCAGCACGCCATCCTGGAAAACGCGCCGGTCGGCATCGTCTTCACGCTGCCCGGCCAGTTCAAGTCCTGCAATCCGCGCATCTGCGAGATGCTCGACTATTCCTACTCCGACATGTGCGGCCTGCGTCCGGCCGACATCTTCCTCACCCCCGACGATTACCAGGCGCTGGTGGCGGAAGCCTATCCGGTGCTGGCCGCCGGCGGCCTGTACGAAAAGGGCGAGCAAGCCTTCCGCCGGCGCGACGGCTCGATCATGTGGGCGCGCCTGCGCGGCCGCGCGGTCGACCCCGGCGCGCGCGAGGCCGGTACCATCTGGATCGCCGAGGATGTGACCGAGGTGCGCCAGACGCTGTTCGAGGTGCAGGCGATCATGCAGAACGCCACGATCGGCATCATGTACACGCGCAACCGCATCATCCAGCGCTACAACCCGGCTTTCGCCAGGATGTTCGGCTACCGCGACGGCGAGGCGCTGGGCCGCTCGACCCGCATCGTCTACCCGGACGACCAGTCCTGGCACGACTTCGGCGCGACCGCCTACCCGCAGCTGGCGCGCGGCATTCCCTACCGCGCCGAGACCGAGTTGGTGCGCAAGGACGGCTCGCGTATCTGGGGCCAGCTCAACGGCTACCTGTTCAATCCGGAAGACCCGGGACTGGGCACGATCTGGCTGTTCGAGGACCGCACCCGCGAGCGTCACGACGAGATCCAGCTGCGCAATGCACTGATGGAGAACCGCGCCATCCTCGACAACGCGGTGCTGGGCATCGCGGTGGTCGAGGACGGCGTCACCCTGCATTGCAACAGCAAGATGGAAGAGCTGTTCGGCAGCCCCGCCGGCGGCATGGACGGCGCCCCGGTGCGCGCCCTGTACCCGGACGAGGCCAGCTGGAAGCTGGCGCGCCTCGACACCGCGCGCAGCTTCGGCGCAGGGCAGGTGCACACGGCGGAATACCTGATGGCCCGGCGCGACGGCACGCGGTTCTGGGCGCGCCTGTCGGGCCGCCTGTTCGATGCCGAACAGAAGAGCGGGCGCAGCGTCTGGCTGATCGACGACGTCACCGCGCGGCGCGAGGCGGCCGACGCGATCCGGCGCGCGCGCGACGAGCTCGAGATCAGGGTAGCCGAGCGCACCGCCGAACTGGCCGGGGCCAACGCCTTGCTGCAGGAAGAAATCGCCGAACGGCGCCAGGCCGAGGCGCGGGTGCACCACATGGCCTACCACGACAGCCTGACCGGCCTGCCGAACCGCGCGCTGCTGTCCGACCGGCTCGAGTGCGCGCTGCGCGCGGCCCAGCGCAACGCCAAGGATGGCAAAGGGCGGCTGGCCGTGATGTTCCTCGACCTCGACCGCTTCAAGACCATCAACGACTCGCTCGGCCACGCCACTGGCGACCAGTTGCTGCGCGAGGTCGCGCGGCGCCTGGGCACGGCGGTGCGCGACAGCGACACCGTGGCGCGCCTGGGCGGCGACGAGTTCGTGGTGCTGCTGCCGGAGGTCGGCGGCGCGCGCGACTGCGCCCAGGTGGCAGACAAGATCATCGACCTGCTGGCAGCGCCGTTCCCGCTCGAAGGTCGCAGCCTGCACATCACGCCCTCGATCGGCATCTGCCTGTGCCCCGACGACGGCAAGGACGTCGACACCCTGATGCGCCATGCCGACGCGGCGATGTACCACGCCAAGGCGGCCGGCCGCAACAATTACCAGTTCTTCGACCAGCGCATGAACCAGGCGGCGGCGCGCCGCTTCGAGCTGGAATCGCAGCTGCGCGGGGCGCTCGCGCGCGAGGAATTCGAGCTGCACTACCAACCGATCGTCGACACCGGCACGCGCCGCCTGCACGCGCTGGAAGTGCTGCTGCGCTGGCGCCGCAACGGAGAGAATGTGGTGGGGCCTGACGAATTCATCCCGATCCTGGAAGAGAACGGAATGATCGTGCCGGTGGGGGAGTGGGTGGTCCAGAGCGCCTGCGAGCAGTGCATCGCCTGGCAGCGCCAGGGCTTGCTTGCGGTGCCGCTGGCGATCAACCTGTCGGCGCGCCAGTTCATGCACGACGCTCTGGTGTCCTCGATCCGCCGCATCGTCGGCGAGACCGGCATCGACCCCGCGCTGGTCGAATTCGAACTGACGGAGACCGCGCTGATGCAGCATGGCGGACAGACGCTCGACATCCTCCGCCAGATCAACGGCATGGGCATGCGCCTGTCGATCGACGATTTCGGCACCGGCTATTCGAGCCTGGCCTACCTGAAGCGCTTCCCGGTCCGCAAGATCAAGATCGACCGCGCCTTCGTGCGCGAGCTCGAAGCCAGTGCGGAAGACCGCGCCATCGTGGCAGCGGTGATGGCGCTGGCCAACAGCCTGGGGCTGTCGGTGGTGGCCGAAGGCGTCGAGACCGAAGGGCAGCTCGCGCTGCTGGCTGGCTACGGCTGCCAGTTCGCGCAGGGCTACCTGTTCGCGCGGCCGCTGCCGGCCCTGGAGGCGGCGCGGCTGCTGGACGGTTCAGTCGCCTAGGGTCGCCACGACGGGGGCATGGTCCGACGGCTGCTCCCACTTGCGCGTCTCGCGGTCGATGTGGCAGGCGGTGCAGCGTTTCGCCAGTGCCTCGGTGAGGAGGATATGGTCGATGCGCAGCCCGCGGTTGCGGCGGAAGGCCAGGTTGCGGTAGTCCCACCAGCTGTACTGCTTCTCCGGCTGTTCGAACAGGCGGAAGGCATCCGTCAGGCCGAGCGCCATGAGTTCCTGCAGCGCCGCGCGTTCCGGCGGGGTGAAGTGGATGTGATTTTCCCATTCGCTCGGATCGTGCACGTCGCGCGCTTCCGGGGCGATGTTGTAGTCGCCCAGCACGGCCAACTGCGAATGGCTGCGCATTTCCTCGGCCACCCAGGTGCGCAGGCCTTCCAGCCAGGCCATCTTGTAGGCGAATTTGTCGCTGCCAATTTCCTGTCCGTTCACCACATAGGCGCAGATGATGCGCATGCCGGCGATGGTCGCGGCGATCAGGCGCTGTTGCTCGTCCTCGAAATGGGGATTGCCCTTCTGGACGTCCTCGATCGGATGCTTCGACAGGATCGCCACGCCGTTATAGGTTTTCTGCCCGGCAAAAACGACCTGGTAGCCGGCGGCATTGATCTCGGCCAGCGGGAATTTGTCGTCGGTGAGCTTGGTCTCCTGGATGCACAGGACGTCGACCGGATTGGCTTCCAGCCAGGTGAGCAGGTGCTGGAGGCGGACTTTCAGCGAATTGACATTCCAGGTGGCTATTTTCATTTTGATTACAAGTCAGTATGCAGGCGGGTTTCGGAAGGTCGCAGGTAGCTGGGATTGCTCTACCCATAGTCATGGCGACAAGCTGCTGTTGAGCCAGGAAGCGACGAACATCGGGCCGCATCATACCTGATCAGCTCACCCTGCGGCCGCCGTCGACCGCCCGCAGCGAGAAGGCTCGCACGACGCAAGCCAAGGAAGTTGAATATATTGCGCCAAAGAAATTTAATTGGTAAATTGCTTATCTTTCTCAGCCTTTGACCCGATATGAAATTCTTGCTCTCTGCTACGCTCCTCTTGCCACTTTCTATGGCTTCCTTCAATGTGGCTGCCGACCCCGGTTCCTTCCCGAGACACGCTGGCAAAGTTGCCGCTGGTCCCATGAAAGAGTCGAATGAACTGCGCGACCTGAAGCGGCGCGCCTTGAGTGGAGACGTCAGCGCTAACCGGGCCCTGGGTCAGCGCTACCGTGACGGCGATGGCGTAGGCCAGGATCGGAAAGAGGCTGCCAAGTGGTTCACGGCTGCTGCCGAAAGCGATGATGCGTACTCTCAAAATGAACTGGGCTTCGCTCTGTTGAATGGGTTTGGTGTTGAGGCAAACCTGGGCCAGGCGTATAGGTGGTTCAGGACGTCGGCCCTTGCTGGAAATGCTGACGCCATGGAGAATCTTGCTTACATATATGGCAGCAGGAATCAGAGTGGTGTCATTCCCGCCAATGCACTGGCGTGCTATATGGCCGCCGCGCAGCTGGGTAGCGCAACCGCGAAGGATCAGATTGCGAAGTTGAGTGCCAGTGCTCTAAACCGGGTGAAGGCTGCTTACGCATCACATTTTCTCGAGCGCAAAGACCCGTTGAAAACATGCGTTGGAACTTACGACGACAAGCTCTTCGGCTAGCCGCAAGCAGCTAAAGGTGAATTTCCGGCGGAGCGGTGCCGTCGCCCTCGCAAGGGTCAAGACAAGCCGATGATATGACAGTTGTATTTATGCTGGTCACGCAGCAATTATTATAAAAGAGCCACTAATATTGTGTGTCGTGCAAGGCGCTATGCTAGAATAACTTAATATAATAATAAAGAAGTTGGCAAATACATGCCGTGCGGGCTGTAAAAATGTTCGCAAAAGAATTAAACTAGCGCCAAAGCATTTAACACTGTTTCTGTGTGGAATATAATAATTGCGTTACAGCAACTAACGCTGTACTATTTGCACACCTGGAAAACAAGTTCGGTTGCTACATGCACGCTCAATCGTGCGGGCATGTTGGCAAGGTGCAAAATGGTACTATTCGAAACCTTGTTTTTTCGATAGCAAATGAACCCGAACGCCGATTTACAAAGGACTGAAATGCGCAATGCATTCGAAGCGTGGGCCCAACGCGAAGGCCACATCACGCGCCGCCGCGAAGACAAGCCCGAGGAATACCTCGTCTATGAAACCCAGCGCCGCTGGGTGATCTGGCAGGCTGCCCTGACGCACGGCGCCAAGGCGGCGGCCGAGGCGCCGTCGAAGTTCGCCAAGGAAGGCGAGCAAAAGCCTGCGGTCACGCAGGACGAAGCCGCGGTGCGCAACCGCGTGCTCAACGAAGTGCTCGACGCCTTCAGCGAGCTGGATGAAGCCGCCGGCATGGAAGGCGTGCTGAAGGTCATCCAGGGCCTCAAGAAGAAGCAGAAGACGCTGGAAGAGACCAAGGCCTGAATTGGCGGCGGCACGGCGCTACCGCCATTACAAGGGCGGCATCTACGAGCTGGTCTGCGAAGCCGTCATGGAAGCGGACCACACGCCCGTGATGGTCTACCGCGGCAAGGACGGCGCCGTCTGGGTGCGTCCGCGCGCCGCCTTCTTCGAGACCGTCAGCGTCGAGGGCGTAGCCGTGCCGCGCTTTTCCGTCATCGGGGACGAATAGCGTCCTGCCCTTCAGGATACGCTCTTGCCTGCCGTTAATGGGGCATACAGTATTTCTGGCAGGCCCCCCATGTCGCGTTTTTCCCGCTTTTCCCTCCCATTCCTGTTCGCACCGCTCGTCCTGGGAGGCTGTGCCACCGTGTCCGATGCGCCCCTGCAGCAACAGGTCGAACTGCACGCCGTGCTCGATTACCAGGAAGTCGGCGGGGTGGGCTGCCTCCTAAGCAATAATCTCGGGCGCTGGTTCGTAGTGGCGCCCGGCCGCGTCACCATCTCACGCAGCGCCGAACCCCTGGTCGTCAGCTGCAAGAAGGCGGGCCTGGGGATGGGGCAGGAAGCGTTCGGATCGCGCCCCGATGCGATGAGCCTGATGGGCAATGTGGTGATCACTGCCGGCATGGGATTCGTGGTGGACAAGTATTCGGGCGCCAGCTGGTCGTATCCCGCCAACCTCACCGTGTTGATGACACCGGCGCAGCCGCCCGAGGAACTGGCGGCGGCCGAGCGGGTCCAGAGCGCCGTTTTTTAAGGTATAAAATGCAACAGCCCCGCATGCGGGGCTGTTTTTCTTGGTGAAATAATATTTCACCCTGGCGCCCTGATGAAAGAATATTTCATCGGAGCGCCCTGCGTTTTACACGCGGTTCATCAGGAAGGTGGTCAGCAGCGGCACCGGACGGCCGGTCGCGCCCTTGTTCGCACCCGACTTCCAGGCGGTGCCGGCGATGTCCAGGTGGGCCCAGGTGTACTTGCGGGTGAAGTTCTCCAGGAAGCAGGCCGCGGTGATCGAGGCCGCGCCCGGGGTGCCGATGTTGGCCAGGTCGGCGAAGTTCGACTTCAGCTGCTCGTTGTAGTTCTCGCCCAGCGGGAAGCGCCATGCCACGTCGCCGGCCTGCTTGCCGGCGTCCAGCAGTTCCTGGGCCAGCGCGTCGTGCGCGTCGTCGTGGCGGGTGAACAGGCCGCTGGTGTGGTGGCCCAGGGCCACGATGCAGGCGCCGGTCAGCGTCGCGACGTCGACCACGGCGGCCGGCTTGAAGCGCTCGGCGTAGGTGAGGGCGTCGCACAGGATCAGGCGGCCTTCGGCGTCGGTGTTCAGGATCTCGATGGTGAGGCCGTTCATCGAGGTCACGATGTCGCCCGGCTTGCTTGCGCGGCCCGACGGCATGTTTTCGCAGGCCGCCACGATGCCGATCACGTTCAGCTTGAGATTCATCTCGCCGATCGCGCGGAAGGTGCCCAGCACCGAGCCGGCGCCGCACATGTCGTACTTCATCTCGTCCATGCCCGGACCCGGCTTGAGCGAGATGCCGCCGGTGTCGAAGGTGATGCCCTTGCCGACCAGCACGGTCGGGGCATCCTTCTTGTTGCCGCCCATGTGCTTGAGCACGATGAACTTCGGCGCTTCGTCGCTGCCCTTGGCCACCGACAGGAAGCTGCCCATCTTCAGCGCCTCGAGCTGCTTGCGCTCCAGGACTTCGATCTCGAAGCCATACTCGTCCGCCAGCTGGCGCGCAGTGTTGGCCAGGTAGGTTGGGGTGCAGACGTTCGGCGACAGGTTGCCCAGTTCCTTGGTCAGGGCCATGCCGTTCGAGATGGCGACGGCCTGGGCCAGGGTGCCCTTGAGCTGGGTGGCGGCGTTGGCGGCGTCGGCGGCGATGACGATCTTGCGCACGCCTGCCAGGGCCGGATCCTTCTTGCTCTTCTGGGTATCAGTTCTGTGTTCGGTCTCATTGGCGGCGATCACCAGTGCACGCACCGCCCAGTTGACGTCGCGGTCTTTCACATCCGCCAGCGGGAATGCGATAATGGCATCCTGGCTGCCCAGGGTGGCGAATACCTTCAGGGCCGCGCCGATCGCGGTGCTGTAGTTCTTTTCGCTCAAGGCATCGGCCGTGCCCATGCCCACCAGCAGCACGCGTGCCGCGCCGACGCCTTTCACGCCGCGCAGCAGCAGGGTCGAACCGGCCTTGCCGCTGATGTCGCCGGACTTGAGCGCCGCGGTGATGTCGCCGCCGGCATCCAGGGCCTTGGCAGCCTGCGACAGGGTCTTGTTTTCGAACACGGCAACCGCCACCACGCCGGCTTTCGCGGCGGCCAGGGTGGTCTTGGTGTCGAATGCTTTTATGCTAAAGTCCATTTTTGGTTCTCCGGTTTGATTTCGCGGCGCATTTGCATACTCATGTGCCTAACCTGCAATTATAGCTATTATTGAATGATCTTTCGACGCGCCCTGCAACGTGAATTGGCCAGTTCGGCCGGCGCCACCTTTACGGTGCTGTTCACGATCCTTGTCACCTGGACGCTCATCAAAGTCCTCGGCACGGCCGCCGGCGGCAAGGTCGATCCAAGCGATGTCCTGGCCCTCATCGGTTTCGCCATCCTCAATTACCTTCCCACCATCCTGACCCTCACCGTCTTCATTTCGGTGCTGGCGGCGGTCACGCGCAGCTACCGCGATTCCGAGATGGTCGTCTGGTTCGCTTCCGGCACCTCGCTGATGCGCTGGATCCGCCCCGTGCTCACCTTCGGCCTGCCGATCGTGGCCGTGGTGGCCGCGCTGTCGCTGGTGGCGGCGCCATGGGCCGCGCTGAAGCGCGCCGAGTTCGTGGAGCGCTTCCAGAAGCGCGAAGACCTCAAGCGCGTGGCGCCCGGCCAGTTCCGCGAATCCTCGTCCGCCGACCGCGTGTTCTTCGTCGAACGCTCCACCACCGGCGCCACCGTGGTGCAGAATGTGTTCGTCAATTCGCAGGACAAGAACGGCAATACCTCGGTCGTCGTCGCCAAGGAAGGCGTGATCGAGTCGGATTCCAAGGGCGGCCAGTACCTGGTGCTGAGCAATGGCCGGCGCTATTCCGGCACCCCGGGGCAGGCCGACTTCCAGTCGATGGAGTTCGACCGCTACAAGATGCGCGTCGCCACCCGGGTGCCGGTGCTCGGCACCGACACGCCCACCAACGCCTTGCCCACCGCGGTGCTGCTGCAGGTCGAGAACCAGTACACCCGCGCCGAACTGCTGGCGCGCATCTCGGCGCCGGTCATCTGCCTGGTGCTGATGCTGCTGGCGATTCCGCTCGGCTTCGTCAACCCGCGCGCCGGCAGTTCGGCCAACATGATCCTGGCGCTGCTGATTTTCTTCACTTACCTGAACCTGAACAAGATGATGGAAAAGAGCGTCCAGCGCGGCAGGCTCGAATTCGACATGGCCTGGTGGCCGCTGCACCTGGCCGCCGCGCTCACCGTGGCGGTGCTGTTCGCCTGGCGCCTGAACGTCAACCACCGCTGGCATCCGCTGGCGCTGCTGGGCGCCTGGAAGCGCCGCCGACGCGGGCAGGGCAAGGCCCCGGCTCCCCAGCCGCTGGCGAAGGCGGAGGCCGAATGAGCATCCTGCAACGCTATTTCGCGGTCAACATCCTGCAGGCGGTCGCCTTCGTGGCGGTCGCCTTCCTCGCCCTGATCTCCTTCATGGACCTGACCGCCGAGCTGCCTTCGGTGGGCAAGGGCGGCTACGAATTCGAGCATGCGGTGATGTACGTGCTGCTGCTGGTGCCGGGCAACGTCTACCAGGTGATGCCGGTGGCGGCCCTGATCGGCACCATCTACACGATGGCGCAGTTCGCCTCGAGCTCCGAGTTCACCATCATGCGCGCCTCCTCGATGTCGACGCGCATGGCGGGCTGGATGCTGTTCAAGGTCGGCCTCGTGCTGGTCTTGATCACCTTCATCTTCGGCGAGCTGATCACGCCGCGCACGGCGCCGATGGCCGAGCGCGTGCGCCTGGCGGCGAAGGGCTCGACCATGTCGGCCGAGTTCCGCTCGGGCATGTGGACCAAGGACAGCATCCATGCCGAGGGCGTCAAGGGCCCGGTGATCGGCACGCGCTTCTTCAACGTGCGCCAGGTCCGTTCCGACGGCCAGCTGGTCGACGTGCGCCTGTACGAATTCGACGCCAACATGCGCATGCGCGCCCTGATCACCGCCAGCAGCGGCAGCTACCGCGGCAACAATACCTGGCGCCTGCTTGGTGTCACCGAGACCATGTTCTCCAACAGCCGCGTGCTGCCCGCGCCGGGTACGCCGGTGCCGCAGGGGCAGTCGATTGCCGCCACCTTCGGCCAGGACACCTCCGCCGTCGCCACCCGCAAGCTCGACAGCCTCGACCTGGCCTCGGAAATCACCCCCAAGATCCTGTCGGTGTCGCGTTCCGACCCCGAGCGCATGTCGGCCAACGAACTGGCCGTCTACACGCGCCACCTGGCGGAAAACCGCCAGGAGACCGGTCGCTTCAAGGTGGCGTTCTGGAAGAAGCTCATCGATCCGCTGTCGATCCTGGTGCTGATGGCGCTGGCGCTGCCCTTCGCCTACCTGCACACGCGCAGCGGCGGCGTGAGCCTCAAGATCTTTGTCGGCATCATGATCGGCGTCGGCTTCCTGCTGCTGAACGCCTTGTTCTCGAACCTGGGCGTCCTGACCGCGCTGCCGGCCTTCTTCACGGCGGCCGCACCGAGCCTGCTGTTCCTGTTGCTGGCGATCGGCGCCCTGATGTGGGTGGAAAGACATTGATGAAACGCGCACTCGTCCTGTTTGCACATGGCGCGCGTGCCCAATCCTGGGCCGCGCCCTTCGAGCGCCTGCGCGAGCAGTCGCAGGCCCGGCTGCCTGGCGTACCCGTGCGCCTGGCCTTCCTCGAACTGATGGAACCGCGCCTGCCCGCCGCCATCGACGCGCTGGTGGGCGAGGGCGTCGACGAGATCACGGTGGTGCCGGTGTTCCTGGGCCAGGGCGGCCACCTGCTGCGCGACCTGCCGCAGCTGGCGGACGGCATTCGCGCCGCGCATCCGGGCCTGCGCCTGGAGGTGGCCGGCGCGATCGGCGAAGATCCGCAGGTGCAGGCGGCCATGACCGACTATTGCATCCGCGCGCTTGGCTAAAGCATTTTTGTCGTCCTGTCCAGTTCGGTGCTGGCAAAGCACTAAGAGACTTGGCAAAACCGGCAATATTACGTTGGTTTTTAGTCGCATTGCCGCATGGAATTTAATTTCCGTCTTTAAATACTGGTTGCCGTAGGGCATCATCGTTTCTGTTCAGTGCCGCGCACGCCCGCGCGGCCAGCTTTCAGAAACCTGCCGCCCATGAGCACCGATACCACCGATTACGCCCCAGTCGGCATCCTCGACGACCGCGATGTCCTGTTCACCACCCTGCGCAGCGGCGAGCTCGCCGCCACGCTGACCCCGATCGACTGGGGCCTGCCGACCGGCGGGCGCTGGGTCATCGATGGCCAGTCGGTGCCTGGCTTGTTCTCGATTTCCTACAACCCGGCGACCGACACCACGGCGCGCCTGATCCTCAATGACGCGGCGCTGCTGCCGGCCGCCGGCAGCGGCGTGGCGGTCACCGTGCATTACTACGACCGCTACCAGATCGATGGCTACGGCAATCCGCTGCCGGGCAAGGGCATCGCCGAGACCCTGGTGTACAGCGTCGAAGCCGGCAGCTCGCGCGACCTGGCCGGGTTCGGCAGCGAGTTCGCCCTCGGTGCGGCGGCGCCTTCCGCCAATCCCGAACTGGCGACGCTGTCGACCGGCGCGTTCATCGCGGTCTGGCAGGCGCCGAACGGCAGCGTGGTCGGGCAGCTGCGCAGCGCCAGCGGCGCCGCACAAGGGCAGGTCATCGCCATCAGTTCGACCGGCGACGGCGCCGTGGAAGGCGCGCCCGCGGTGGCCGCGCTGGCGGACGGCCGTTCGGTGGTGGCCTACACCAGCACCGACGGCCTGGGCACCCGCATCGCCTACCGCGTCCTCGACGCCGGAGGCAATCCGGGCGCCGAAGTCGTCGTCGGCGCCGCCGGCCTTGACACGGCCATGCCCGACGTGACCGCATTGCGCGACGGCTCCTTTGCGATCGCCTGGCGCAGCGGCGGCCAGGTGCACGTGCGCAGCGCCGATGCCAACGGCAACCCGATTGGCGCGGAGCAGGTCTACGGCACGCTGGGGACGGCCTTCAGCCCGAGCATCGCCGCCGGCGCCGGCGGCTACGTCGTCGCCTGGGGCGAGCTGGGCGACGGCAACGTCTACGCCGCGCAGGCCGGCGGCGCGACGATCCTGGTGAGCGGCGACGGGCTGGCCGCCAGCATCGCCACGGCGGCGCCGCAGCCGAGCGTCACCGTGCTGGCCGGGGGCGGCTTCGTGGTGACCTGGGACAGCTATGCAAACTCTCCGTGGGGGTTCGCGAGCAGCGACATCTTCTTCCAGCGCTTCGACGCCGCCGGCAATCGCCTGGGCGACATGACGCAGGCCAACCTGGACGCCGGCGGCGGCCGCTTCGAGGCCAGCACGGTCGCGCTGGCCGACGGCGGCTTCCTGGTCGCATGGCAGAGCGGGAGCGGCGACTTCGACGGCAACGGCGTCTTCGGCCGGCGCTTCGCCGCCGACGGCAGCGCACTCGATGCGCGCGAATTCGGGATCAACGAAATGCGCCAGGGAGACCAGGCCAACCCGGTCCTGAGCGCACTCGCGGGTGGCGGATTCGCCGCCGCCTGGATCGATACCCAGGCCGATGGGACGGTGCAGGTCGAGGCCCGCGTGCTGGCCGGGATCGAGTCGCCGCCGATGGTCTCCGCGCCAGCGACGGGCACGGCGCCGGAGCCAGTCCCGGCTCCAGCGCCGGCCCCAGTTCCAGCGCCGGCCCCGGCCCCGGCCCCGGCCCCGGCCCCGGCTCCAGCTCCGGCTCCGGCTCCGGCCCCCACGCCATCCACGGGTTCGGGCAGCACCGGCACCACCACCGGCAGCGGCTCCTCCATCGTTCCCACGGTGAGCGGCAGCGATGGCGCCAACCTGATCAAGGCAATGGCGGGCAACCAGAGAATCGACGGCCTGGGCGGCATCGACACGATCGAGTATGGCAGCTACAAGAGCCTGTTCGACATCACGCGCACCGCGACCGGCACGACCGTCGTCGATCGCTTCGGCGCCGGCGGCACCGACACGCTGGTGAACGTCGAGCGCCTGAAGTTCGCCGACGTCTCGGTGGCGCTGGACATCGAGGGCACCGCCGGCCAGGCCTACCGCCTGTACCGGGCAGCCTTCGACCGCGCGCCGGACAAGGAGGGCGTGGGCTACTGGATCAAGATGATGGATGCGGGCGTGACGCTGGAGCAGGTGGCGGCAGGCTTCGCCGGCAGCGACGAATTCAAGAGCCTGTACGGCGCCAACGCGAGCGACGCGCAGTTCGTGGGACTCCTGTACAACAACGTGCTGCACCGGAGCGCCGAAGGCGCGGGCTACGATTACTGGATGAAGGCGCTGACCGAGCTGCACACCCCGCGCGAGCAGGTGCTGGCCTTCTTCAGCGAGAGCGCCGAGAACCAGGCGCAGGTGATCGGGGCGATCCAGAACGGGATCGAGTTCACGCCCTACGTCTGATGTTCGCGTTTGGCGAGCGCCTCGCCGAGCATCACCAGCACCGGCCCATGCCCCGGCTCCAGGCCGCGGGCCAGGTCAGATAAAGTCAGGCGCAAAATCCGTTCGTCCGAACGGCTGCAATTCTCCACCACCACCACCGGCAGGTCCGGCCGCCGCCCTTCCGCCAGCAGGCGCTCGGCGGTGGCCGCGGCTTCGCGCCCGCCCATGTACTGCACCAGGGTGTCGGTCTCGGGCAGGGCCGGGTGATCGGGCTGGTCCGGCGCGGTGCTGGACGTGAAGAAGGCGACGCTGCGCGCCACGCCGCGCTTGGTGAGCGGCTGCTTCGTCGCAGCCGCGGCGGCAACCGCGGTGGTGATGCCGGGGACGACTTCGACCTCGATGCCGGCCGCTTCCAGCGCGCGCAGTTCTTCGTCGGCGCGCCCGAACAGCATCGGATCGCCGCCTTTCAAGCGCACCACCTGCCGGAACTTGCCGGCGCATTCGACCAGCTGCTGGTTGATGATGGTTTGCGCGGTGGAGCGCTGGCCCGAGCGCTTGCCGACGGAAATCAGCTCCGCCTGGCGGCACAAAGCCAGCATCTCGGGCGTGACGAGGGCGTCGTAGAGCACGACGTCGGCCTGCTCCAGCAGGCGCGCGCCGCGTACGGTGATGAGGTCGGCGGCACCGGGTCCGGCTCCTACCAGATAGACTTTCCCCAGTGCCGCCATACGCTTCCTTCGCTTATTGATCCAGACGGATCATACCCGCTGCGACGGTCTGGTGGGTGACTTCGTCGATCAGGATGAAGGCGCCCGTTGCGCGGTTGTCGCAATAGGCGTCGGCCGCCAGCGGCTGCTGGACCGAGAGCTGCACGGTGGCGATGTCGTTCAGCTTCAGGCCTTCTGCCGCATGACGTTGCTGGGTGTTGACGTCCAGGATGCTGTCCAACTGCTTGACCTTGGCGGCGGTCTGGCGCGTGCCGTGCTTGATCCAGTACTTGCGGCGCGCATCGAGCGGCTCGTCCGACATCCAGCACACGTCCGCCACTACCTGCTTGAGCTGGGTTGCCGGCTGCTCGGCGCTGGCGAGCAGGTCGCCGCGCGAGATGTCCAGGTATTCGTTCAGCAGCAGGGTGACCGACTGGCCGGCCACGGCCGATTGCAGGGAAGCGTCGAAGGTGACGATCTCCTTGACGGTCGCCTGCTGGCCCGAAGGCTGCACCACCAGCTTGTCGCCGACCGAGACCTTGCCCGATTCGATGCGGCCCATGTAGCCGCGGAAGTCGTTGGCTTCGTGGCCGTTGTGGCGCGCCACCAGCTGTACCGGGAAGCGGAACGGGGCGGCGTGCGATTCGTCGTAGACCGACAGGCCTTCGAGCAGCTCGATCAGGGTCGGGCCCTGGTACCAGGGCATGCGCTCGGAGGCGAGCACCACGTTGTCGCCGCTGAGTGCCGACAGCGGGATCGCGGTCACGTCCTTCAGGCCCAGCGACCGGGCGAACTCGCCGTAGGCGGCGACGATGCGCTCGTACACGGTCTGGTCGTAGTTCACCAGGTCCATCTTGTTGACGGCCACGATCACGTGCTCGATCTGCAGCAGCTTGGCGATGGTCGAGTGGCGCTTGGTTTGCGTGAGCAGGGTCACGCTGCCGTCGTCGCCCAGCTTCACTTTCGAGACGTCCACCAGGATGATCACGGCGTCGGCGGTCGAGGCGCCGGTGACCATGTTACGGGTGTACTGCTCGTGGCCCGGGGTGTCGGCAATGATGAACTTGCGCTTCGGCGTGGCGAAGTAGCGGTAGGCCACGTCGATGGTGATGCCCTGTTCGCGCTCGGCTTCCAGGCCGTCGGTCAGCAGCGACAGGTCGATGGTGTCGCCCACGGTGCGCTTGTGCTTCGAGCGCGAGACGGCGGCCAGCTGGTCGGCGAAGATGCCCTTGCTGTCGTACAGCAGGCGCCCGATCAGGGTGCTTTTGCCGTCGTCGACGGAGCCGGCGGTGATGAAGCGGAGCATGCCGCTTTGATTGAGGTTATCGGTCATGGCGTTCATCAGAAATATCCTTGCTTCTTGCGCTTTTCCATCGAGGCTTCGGAGGTCTGGTCGTCCATCCGGGTCGCGCCGCGTTCGGTCACCTCGGTGACGGCGGTTTCGGCGATGATGTTCTCCACCGTGCTGGCGGTGGACGCCACCGGGCAGGTGCAGGAGATGTCGCCCACGGTGCGGAAGCGCACGGTGCGGGTCTCGACCTGCTCGCCTTCGCGGGCCGGGGTCAGCGGGGTGAGCGGCACCAGCAGGCCGTTGCGCGGGATGACCTGGCGCTCGTGCGCGAAGTAGATCGGGGGCAGGGCCAGCTTTTCGCGGGCGATGTACTGCCACACATCCAGCTCGGTCCAGTTCGAGATCGGGAATACGCGCATGTTCTCGCCCGGGTGGACGCGGGTGTTATACAGGTCCCACAGTTCCGGGCGCTGGGCCTTCGGGTCCCATTGGCCGAATTCGTCGCGGAAGGAGAAGATGCGCTCCTTGGCGCGCGCCTTTTCCTCGTCGCGGCGGGCGCCGCCGATGCAGGCGTCGAAACCGTGTTCGGCGATGGTCTCCAGCAGGGTCACGGCCTGGGCCGCGTTGCGCGAATCGGTCTGCGGATTACGCAGGCGCACGGTGCCGCGCCGGATCGACTCCTCGACCGAGCCGACGATCAGGCGCTCGCCCAGTTCCGCGACTCTAGCGTCGCGGAATTCGATCACTTCGTCGAAGTTGTGGCCGGTGTCGATGTGCACCAGCGGGAAGGGGAATTTACCCGGGCGGAAGGCCTTTTCGGCCAGGCGCAGCAGGACAACCGAATCCTTGCCGCCCGAGAACAGCAGGGCAGGGTTGCTGCATTCGGCGGCCACCTCGCGCAGGATGTGGATGGCCTCGGATTCGAGGGCGTCGAGGTGGCGCGCATTCACGTCGGTGAGCACGCCCGGGTTGTCGAATACTGTCGTCATGTTGTTTTGCCTTTGGGTGAGCTGCTTTACGCGGCCACGGATTTGATGCGAATGAGTTTGCCGTCGACCACGTGCAGGCCGCATTCCTTCGATTCGGGGTTTTCCCACCACCAGCGGCCGGCGCGCACGTCCTCGCCCGGCTGGATCGCGCGGGTGCAGGGCTCGCAGCCGATCGACGGATAGCCGCGGTCGTGCAGGGCGTTGTAGGGCACGTCGTTGGAACGCAGGTAGTCCCACACGTTTTCCTCGGACCAGTCGGCCAGCGGGTTGAACTTCTGCATGCCGTGGGCGGCATCGTCTTCCTGTACGGCCAGTTCGGCGCGGGTGGTCGACTGGGCGCGGCGCTGGCCGGTGATCCAGGCCTGCTTGCCGGCCAGGGCACGGCCCAAAGGCTCGACCTTGCGCACGCGGCAGCATTCCTTGCGCATCTCGACGCTGTCGTAGAAGGCGTTCAGGCCGTTCTGCGCCACGTAGGCTTCGACCGCTTCCGGCTGCGGCTTGAACAGGGCGATATCAATGCCGTAGGTCTCGCGTACGCGATTGAGCATGTCGAGGGTCTCGGCATGCAGGCGGCCGGTCTCGAGCGAGAAGATCCCGATCGGCAGCTTCGCTTTGAGGATCAGGTCGGTCAGGACCATGTCCTCGGCCGCCAGGCTCGATGCGAACACGGCGGGCGAGTAATCGCGGGCGATGCGCGCCAGGATGGCGTTCGTTTCTTCGACGCGGCGATGGAGGTCGCTCATGGTGGTTCCTTGAATGCTTCCTTAGATACCGGCGCCGACGTCGGTCAGTTCCGGCGGCGTGCCGCGCGGCGCGCGGCGGAACAGCGGCAGCGGCTGGTCGACCGAGGCCTGGTAGGTTTCCGAGAACACGCTCAGGCCCTTGAGCGCGTCATGGATGCTACGGTCCTGGCGGGTGGCGAAGGCATCGAAGCCGACGCGCGACAGGGGCCACAACTGGTCGCGCAGCACGTCGCCGATCGCGCGCAGCTCGCCGGTATAGGCCAGGCGCTTGCGCAGGTTGAAGGCGGTCGAGTAGCCGCGGCCGTCCGAGAACTTCGGGAAGTCGACGGCGATGACGCCAAAGCGGTCCAGGTCGTCCTTGATGGCGGCCGCCTGCTCGTCCGGCGCCAGCCAGACGCCGATCTCGCTGCGGCCGGAAAGCAGAGCGCGCTGCGCCTGCCACACGCCCAGCGGCACGATGAACTTGCCTTCCGGGACCTCGACGGTTTCCGGCGTTTCGCCCTCCAGTAGGCGCAGCACGCTCCAGTCGTCCTCGACCACTTCGCGATGTTTGATGATCTGCTTGTGCAGGACGAAATTAGGCATAGTGGTCTTCCCCAACCAGTTCGCCCGCCGCGATCGGCGTGGCATAGACATGTTCCTTGAACGGCGCGATGCCGAGGCGCTGCACGGTGTCGACGAAACGTTCGCCTTCATAGCGCTCGCGCACATAGACTTCCAGCAGGCGGCCGACCACTTCCGGCATCTGCAGCGCCGAGAAGGACGGGCCGATGATCTTGCCGATCGCCGAGTTGTTACCCTGCGAGCCGCCGATCGACACCTGGTACCATTCGCTGCCGTCCTTGTCGACGCCGAGGATGCCGATGGCGCCCACGTGGTGGTGGCCGCAGGCGTTGATGCAACCCGAGATGTTCAGTTCGATGTCGCCGATGTCGTGCTGGAAGTCGAGGTTGTCGAAACGCTCGGCAATCGCCGCCGCGATCGGGATCGACTTGGCATTCGCCAGCGAGCAGAAGTCGCCGCCCGGGCAGGCGATGATGTCGGTCAGCAGGCCGATGTTCGGCGTCGCCAGGCCCTTGGCCTTGGCCAGCTGCCACAGTTCGAACAGCTTCGATTGCTCGACGTCGGCCAGCACCAGGTTCTGCTCGTGGGTCACGCGCAGTTCGCCGAAGCTGTACTTGTCGGCCAGGTCGGCCACGAAGTCCATCTGCTCGGCGGTCGCGTCGCCCGGCGGCACGCCGGTTTTCTTGAGCGACAGCACCACGGCGGCATAGCCCGGCACCTTGTGCGGCTTGACGTTGCGGTTGAGCCAGTTGGCAAAGGCGCGGTTGTCCGGATGCTGGGCGGTCGGATCGGTGTCTTCGAGCGTGGCGTAGCCGTGCGGCTGGAACCACTGGGCGACGCGGTCGAATTCTTCCTGGGTCAGGGTTTCCGGACCGTCCTTCAGGTCGACCCATTCGGCCTCGACCTGGCGGGTGAATTCCTCGACGCCGAGGGCCTTCAGCAGGATCTTGATGCGGGCCTTGTACTTGTTGTCGCGGCGGCCGTGCTGGTTGTACACGCGCATCACGGCTTCGGTATAGGTCAGCAGGTGCTGCCAGGGCAGGAATTCGCGGATGACCGAGCCCAGGATCGGGGTACGGCCCATGCCGCCGCCGGCCATGAACTTGAAGCCGACTTCGCCAGCATCGTTCCTCACCAGGGTCAGGCCGATGTCGTGGATGGCGATCGCGGCGCGGTCTTCGACGGCGCCGTTGATCGCCACCTTGAACTTGCGCGGCAGGGCGATGAACTCGGGGTGGAAGGTGCTCCACTGGCGCAGGATCTCGGCGAACGGACGCGGATCGATGATCTCGTCGGCGGCGACGCCGGCAAATTCGTCGGTGGTGATGTTGCGGATGCAATTGCCCGAGGTCTGGATGGCGTGCATCTCGACCGAGGCCAGGTCTTCCAGGATCTGCGGAGTCTGCTCCAGCTCGATCCAGTTGTACTGGATGTTCTGGCGGGTGGTGAAGTGGCCGTAACCGCGGTCATACTTACGGGCAATATGAGCGAACATGCGCATCTGCTTCGACGCCAGCAGGCCATAGGGCACGGCCACGCGAAGCATGTAGGCGTGGCGTTGCATATACAGGCCGTTCTGGAGGCGCAGGGGGATGAATTCTTCTTCGGTCAGCTCATCGTTCAGGCGGCGTTCCACCTGGCTGCGGTACTGCGCGATGCGTTCGCGCACGATGAGATGGTCGTAGTGGTCGTAGCGGTACATGGTCTCGTCCAGTGAGGGCAGACCTTGCAAACATTGTCCACCCGTTAAATGTATGGCCAAGTGTACGGATGGGTGCTTATATTCCAAACTACGGAGAATTCATTTGCTTATATGCGTAACTTGAATAAGCATCTTAAAATGTCATCTGCTGACGCTTTAACAAGACCAATAGAACAACCGACCACCACATGAACCTTCACCAGCTGCGCTTCGTGCGCGAAGCCGTGCGCCAGAACTACAACCTGACCGATGCCGCCAAGGCGCTGTTCACCTCCCAGCCGGGAGTGTCGAAAGCGATCATCGAGCTCGAGGAAGAGCTCGGCGTCGACATCTTTACCCGCCACGGCAAGCGCATCCGCGGGCTGACCGAGCCGGGCCGGCTGGTCCTGCAGTCGGTCGAGCTGATCATGCAGGAGATCGACAGCCTCAAGCGCATCGGCAAGGAATACGCGGCCCACGACAGCGGCAGCTTCACCATCGCCACCACCCATACCCAGGCGCGTTACATGCTGCCCAAGGTGGTGCAGGGCTTCATGCAGAAGTACCCCAAGGTGCGCTTGTCATTATTGCAAGGGAACCCGAAGCAGATCGCCGACATGGTCAAGAACGACCAGGCCGACCTGGCCATCGCCACCGAGTCGATCGCCGCCATCGACGGCCTGATCACGCTGCCGTGCTACCAGTGGGAGCACGTGCTGGTGGTGCCGCAAGAACATCCGCTGCTGCGCTCGAAAGCGGTGTCGCTGGAGGAAATCGCCGGCTACCCGGTCATCACCTATGACGCCGCCTTTGCCGGCCGCAGCAAGATCGACCACGCCTTCGGCCTGCGCCACCTGAAGCCGGACGTGCTGCTGGAAGCGATCGACGCCGACGTCATCAAGACCTACGTCGAGCTGGGCATGGGCGTGGGCATCATCGCCGGCATGGCCTTCGACCCGGAACGCGACCGCAACCTGCGCGCCATCCCCGTCGGCCACCTGTTCGGCATGAACACCTCGCGCGTGGCGATCAAGCAGGGCGCCTACCTGCGCAGCTATATCTATACCTTCATCGAACTGCTCGCCCCGACCCTCAACCGCAAGATGGTCGAGTCCGCGATGCGCGGCGGCGAGAACTACGAACTGTAATTACAAGGAAACACCATGAGCACCAACCCAGTCGCCGACTTCTATACCGCGATCGCGGACCACTACGACGCCCAGTTCCACGACGAGAGCGACGAAGACCGCCAGGACGACCTCGACGACGTCGCCGAGCAGGTCGGCGAGCTGTTGCGCGGCCACACCGTGCTGGAACTCGGTTGCGGCACCGGCTACTTCACCGACGTGATCGCCGAAACGGCGCAATCGGTGCTGGCCACCGACATCAGCGAAGCGATGCTGAACGTGGCGCGCGAGCACGGCGAAGGGCTGGAGAACGTGCAGTACCGCGTGGTCGACGCACTGAATTTGCCCACCGACCTCGGCAAGTTCACGGCGGTATTCGCCGGCTTCCTGTGGTCGCATTTCAAGAAGGAAGAGCAGGACGCCTTCATCGCCGGACTGCGCGCCCGCATCGGCTCGAATGCGCTGCTGGTGCTGATCGACGACGAGTACGTCGAAGGCGCCAGCCCGACGGTCGCGCGCACCGACGCCCAGGGCAATACCTGGGCCCAGTTCGTCGATGCCGACGGCAAGCGCCACGAGCTGCCCAAGAACTACCCGACCGACAGCGCGCTGCGCAAGCGCCTCGGCACGGCGGTGCGCGAGATCAAGATCGGCCGCTGGGACAGCTGCTGGGCGCTGACCTGCCGCCTGAAATAAGTCCTGCCGGCTTAAAAACCGCGGCCCATCCCGATACTCATGTTGCCGCCGCCCGGTGCGCCGCCGCCAGGCATGCCGCCCGGCCCGCGGCCGCCGCGGCCGCCGCCCTCCGGCTTGCCGCCACCTTCCCTGCGGCCTTCGCCAGCGCCCGGTCCCGGCGGCTGGCGTTCCAGGATGCTCCTGACGCGCGCCAGCACCAGGCCTCGTTGACGGTCGTCGAGCGCATCGTTCATCGTGAACCAGATTTCGCGCAGCTCCTTGTCCTCGTCGTGAATCATGGCTGCATCGTCGGCGAGCGCGCCGGCCAGGCCGCGCAGTTCGGCGGACGGCTCGTTGGCGAGCTTCTTGGCGGCGGCATCGAGTTCGTCGCGCCGCTCCTTGCGCAGCCGCAGGATGGCGCGCGTCTTGCGCATGCTCTGTTCCCACAGCAGGTTCTGGTTGTCGGTCAGGCCGAGTTCCTTCTTGATGTCCGGCGCCTGCATGAGCAGGTCGTCGGCGCGCCAGTCGGTGACGGGGACCGCGTAGGCCAGCGTCTGGGTGCACAGGAAGGCGGCGGCGAGGGCGAAGGTAGCGAGCTTCATGGATGCATGGGGAAGGGAAGGGAAAGCCATTCTCTGTTGCCTGAGCGTTAAGCGCGGTTGCTCATCTGTAAGCAAATGTTGCGGGGGCCGCACTGGCCGTGGGTTCGCACTGAAGCCGATCCGGATCAAATATTCGTCTGCTCCGGCGGCACCCGCTCCGGCAACGTCTGCGAGTCGGCTGCGTCCCCGAGCTGGGACGGCGTCTGCATGCCGACCACATAGCTCGTCATGCTGAGCGAACCGAGCGCCCTTGCCTCGGCAAACGGGACGGCTGGCTCGCCGCTGGCCCGGCACAGGCCGGCAAGGTAGGCGAGGGGCAGGAAATGCTCTGGCGTCGGCACGGCGAGCGCGTAATCCGGCGAGGACTCGACCTCGGCCAGATCGCCCGGCGCGGTCGTCATCAGCGCGCGCACGCGCGCGTCGAAGCGGTCTGCCCAGTCGAAGCCCTGGCTTGCGCGCGCCCAGTCGACCAGCCGCAGATTGTGGACGACGTTGCCGCTTCCCAGGATCAGGACGCCGCGATCGCGCAGCGGCGCCAGGCGCGCACCGAGGTCCATGTGATAGGCGAGCGGGGCGGCGGCATGGATCGACAGTTGCACTACCGGGATGTCCGCCCCGGGGAAGACATGCGCAAGGACCGACCAGGTGCCGTGGTCGAGGCCCCAGCTGTCCATGTCCATGCCGATATAGGTGGGTTTCAGCAGTTCGGCGACTTCATGCGCGACATCGGGACTGCCTGGCGCGGGATAGTCGAAGGCAAACAGCTCCTTCGGAAACCCGTAGAAGTCGTGGATCACCTTGGGGCGCGGCATCGCGGTGACTGCGGTCCCCTGGATGAACCAGTGCGCCGAGATGGCCAGCACGGCGCGCGGGCGCGGCAGCAGGCGACCGAGCGAGCGCCAGGTCTCCGTAAACTCGTTGATTTCGAGCGTGTTCATGGGCGAACCGTGGCCGATGAACACGGCGGGCATGCGAGAGCCGCTGGTCGACATGTTGCTTGCTCCTTGGCCGCGCTGCGGCGAATCGGGTGTGGTCGATAGTACTACGGGACAGCCATGCGAGACGGCGCGCCAGGCCGGCGACATCATCTTGCAATATTGACTACATTTGAGTGACCGTTAAACGACTTGCACAGGAGCCCGTCCCAATGAACTTTCGCAGCCTGCTTTCCTCCGTACTGATCGGCGCCGTCGCCAGCGCACGCTCGATGACCCCGATGGCCACCATCGCCACCGCCCGCATGGCCAAGCGCGACACCCCCGGCGAGCTGTTCCTGCTCGACCGCCCGCTGTTCAAGTACGGCGCACTGGCGATGGGCGCGGGTGAGCTGATCGGCGACAAGATGAAAACCGCGCCCGACCGCACCGTGTTCCTGGGCCTGCTGGCGCGGGTCATGAGCGCCGGCATCGCCGGCGCCGCGCTGGCGCCCAAGGGCCGGGAAAAGGCCGGCGCGGCGGCCGCGGTTGCCACCGCCGTGCCGCTTGCCTACCTGACGCTGGCCGGCCGCAAGCAGGCCATGGCGCGCATCGGCCAGACCCGCAGCGGCCTGATCGAAGACGCGCTCATCGTTGCCGCCGGCAGCGCCATCGTGGCCTTGTCGACTCGCGGGCAGCACGAGCATGGGCGTACGCCGCTGCAGCGCGCCTACGCCCGCTGAGCGGCGCTGCTCTTAGCGGGGCGCCTCGTCCGCCTCGAAATCCAGCGTATCGGTATCGCGGTCCGTGGCCAGCGGACCGCCCAGCAGCTTGAGCCAGGTGAAGCCGGCAATGCCGGCCACCAGCGAGGCGACCAGGATCGCCATCTTGGATGCATTGATGGTGTCGCCCGCGCCGACGAATGCCAGGTTGGTGATGAAGATCGACATCGTGAAACCGATCCCGCCCAGCAGGCCGGCGCCCAGGATGTGGCGCCAGGCCAGGTCCAGCGGCAGCCGGCACAACCCGAGCGCGACCGCCGCAAAGCTGAACAGGAAGATGCCGACCGGCTTGCCGACCACCAGGCCGGCGATGATGCCCAGGCTGTTGCTGCTGAGGAGTTCGGTTTCCCAGCCGGCCCCGATGATGATGCCGGTATTGGCCAGCGCGAAGATCGGCAGGATCAGGAAGGTCACCGGCTTGTGCAGGACGTGTTCCAGCCGGTGCGAGGGCGACTCGGCATCGTCTTCCCTGCTTGAATACGGAATCGTGAAGGCCAGCAGGACACCCGCGATGGTCGCGTGCACGCCGGACTTGAGCATCAGGAACCACATCAGCGCGCCACCTGCCAGGTAGGGCAGCAGCGCCATCACGCGCAGCACGCGGTTCAGCGCCAGCAGGCCGGCGAACACGGCCAGTGCACCCAGCAGGTAGAGGAAGGACAGCTCGGCGGTATAGAACAGGGCGATGACGATGATCGCCCCCAGGTCGTCCATCACGGCCAGGGCGGTGAGGAAGATCTTGAGCGAAGCCGGCACCCGGCTGCCCAGCAGGGCCAGCACGCCGAGCGCAAAAGCGATGTCGGTTGCCATCGGGATGCCGACGCCGGCCTGGGTGGGCGTGCCGGCGTTCAGGCCGAAGTGGATCAGGGCCGGCACCGCGATGCCGCCCGCGGCGGCCAGCATCGGCAGCATGGCGTTCTTCAGGTCGGACAATTCGCCGTTGACCAGTTCGCGCTTGAGCTCGAGGCCGATCAGCAGGAAGAAGATCGCCATCAAGGCGTCGTTGACCCAGTGCTCGATGCTCAGGCCGGCGACGACCTGGTGCCAGAAGCCGAGCCAGGCGGGACCGAGCGTGGAGTTGGCGATCGCCAGCGAGAGGATCGTGCAGAGGATCAGGACGATGCCGCCGGCCTTGCTCGACTCGAAGAATTCCTTGAAGCTCAGCGAGAGGGGACGTTCGATGCGGATCATGCGGCCTCCATGGCGGCATGACGGGAAACGGACGTGGAGATGGAAACGGGATGGATGCTGTGCATGGGATGGTCGCGAATAAGCCGCGTGGCGGCCCGACCATCGCGCATCCTGTCGTGCCTTGCCCGGCACGATCACCCGCGACCATGATACCACGCCCGGGCTGCCGGGCGTGACTTGCCGCGCTTAGCGGACGGTTTCGGCGGCCTTGTCCTGCGCTGCCGCCTGGCTGTTACGCTGCACCCAGTAGTCGGCGTTCTTGATGCCCAGCGCCACCGGATCGAAGACCGGGTCCTTGCCCTGCGCCTTCTGCGCCTCGTAGTCGCGCAGGCACTTGAAGGCCACGTTGCGCATCAGGAGGATGGCGATGATGTTCAGCCAGGCCATCAGGCCCACGCCCAGGTCGCCCAGCGCCCATGCCGCATCGGCGGTCTTGATCGCGCCGTAGAAGGTCGCTGCGATCATGCACAGCTTCAGCACGAAGGCCATCCAGGGACGGCTGGTGGCGCGGTTGATGTAGGCGATGTTGGTTTCGGCGATGTAGTAGTAGGCCACGATCGTCGTGAAGGCGAAGAACAGCAGGGCGATGGCGACGAACAGCGCACCGAAGCCCGGCATGATGTTCTCCAGCGCGGTCTGGACATAGCCCGGTCCGGCCGCCACGCCCTGCACGCCGGTGAACATCGGGGTGCCGTCCGGCGCCTGCACGTTGTACTGGCCGGTAATCAGGAGCATGAAGGCGGTGGCCGAGCACACGAACAGGGTGTCGACGTAGACCGAGAAGCCCTGCACCAGGCCCTGCTTGGCCGGGTGGCTCACTTCCGCCGCCGACGAGGCGTGCGGGCCGGTGCCCTGGCCGGCTTCGTTCGAGTACACGCCGCGCTTGACGCCCCACTGGATCGCCATGCCGATGATGGCGCCGAAGCCGGCGTCCAGGCCGAAGGCCGAACTGAAGATCAGGCTCAGCACTCCAGGCAGCTGTTCGATGTGCAGGGCCACGATGATGCAGGCCACCACGATGTAGCCGAGCGCCATGAAGGGCACCACGTATTCGGCGAAGGTCGCGATGCGCTTGACGCCGCCGAAGATGATGAAGGCCAGCGCGATCGCCAGCAGCACGCCGGTGACGGTGGTATCGACGCCGGCAGCGGTCTTCAGGCTTTCGGCGATCGAGTTGGCCTGCACGCCCGGCAGCAGCACGCCGGTGGCGAGGATGGTCACGAACGCGAACAGCAGGGCGTACCACTTCACGCCCAGGCCCTTCTCGATGTAGAAGGCGGGGCCGCCGCGGTACTGCTTGTTGATCGATTCCTTGTACACCTGGCCGAGGGTGGACTCGACGAAGGCCGAGCTGGCGCCCAGGAAGGCCATCATCCACATCCAGAACACGGCGCCGGGACCACCGAAGGTGATGGCGGTGGCGACGCCGGCGATGTTGCCGGTGCCGACGCGGCCTGCCAGGGTCATTGTCAGCGCCTGGAAGGAGGAAACACCCTGGTCGGAGCTTTTCCCGTCCATCATCAGGCGGGTCATTTCCCGCAAATGACGCAATTGCAGGAAGCGCGATCGGACGGAGAAATACAGCCCGGTGCCCAGGCACAGCGCGATCAGCGCCGTGCTCCAGACATATTCGTTCAGGGTGTTGACCAACTCATTCATTTACTTTGTTTCCCGGTGGCAAGGAAATACGGGCTTTGTGGGCCCGTCTTCGTGTGATGGACACGGCCGGAAACGCTGCCCGGCCTCTCGTGGATAGCAAAGATACCTGAAGAGTTAATCGATTCCTATCGTTATTTTTGAGCTCGCCGGACATGCCTCAGAATCGTGCGCGGCAGGCAGCCGCGGGCGACGCCGCGGGGCACGCGGGCACGCTTTCGGTGCGTCAGTGCAGCTTGATCGGCGCCACCGTCGTCCCTTCGCGCACCTCGATGGCGGCGTCGCCGAAATCCGGCGGGCCGAAGCGGCCGACCGCGTCGCGGCTGAAGCCGTAGTTTTCCGTGGGGATGCCGAGGAAGTTGCGATCGAGCTGATTGTTTCCGTTCTCGTCCTGGTAGGCCAGCACTGCCCAGGTGCCGGGCGGGATGTCGCGGAAGGCGACCACGGTCTCACCGGCCTGGGCCGGCACCGAGGCGTGGTGGGCGCACTGCTTGAGGAAGCGCTCGCGGTCGCACACGGCGACATTGACCTTGCCCTTGCCGCCGGCGACCTTGGTCACCCGCACTTCGACCGTGGCGGCGGATGCGGGCAGCGCCAGCAGCAGGGCGCAGGAAAGCAGTAGGTGACGCATGGATGTCCTTTCATTGATGAAGAATGCTTGTACCGTCGCTGAACCGCAGCGGGGTGTGTGCGGCGCTTGTGCGGCGCGGCGCCTGTGGTAGGCTCGATGTATTCCGGTTAACTCATTTTTTCGCCATGCTGCTCAATGCCCTCATCGTCGTGCTCACCGTCGTGCTGATGGAAGTGTTTTCCATCGTCGCACACAAGTATGTGATGCATGGCTTCGGCTGGGGCTGGCACCGCTCGCACCACGAGCCGCGCAGCGGGTGGTTCGAGAAGAACGACCTGTATGCCGTGGTGTTCGCGGGCGTGGCGATCGCCCTGATCTGGTTCGGCACCGAAGGCGCCTGGCCGCTGCAGTGGATCGGGGCCGGCATGACCGCCTACGGCGCCCTGTACTTCGTCGCCCACGACGGCCTGGTGCACCAGCGCTGGCCGTTCCGCTACACGCCTAGACGCGGCTACCTCAAGCGCCTGTACCAGGCCCACCGCATGCACCATGCGGTCGAGGGCAAGGACGGCGCCGTCTCCTTCGGCTTCCTGTACGCGCCCCCGGTCCACAAGCTCAAGCAGGCCTTGCATGCGCGGCACGGGGGGCGTCCACCGCGGCGCCAGGACGCTGCCACAGCGCCGGATCGCGCGGCAGCGCCGCAGGACCACTGAAGCGCGAACCAAGGGCGCTCCCCGCGCCCTTGGCCAGCAGCCACAGCTTGGTCGCCTTGCCCGTGCCGGCGCGCTCGTCCCAGGCATGCGCGCCGCGCCGCTTGACCTCGATGCCGATCTGCCGGTAGACATTGCGCGCGCTGGCGATGGCCCAGGCCGAGCGCAGGGGCAGGGCGGCGATGCCCGCGCCGGCCGAGTGGTAGTAGGGTTCGGCGTGGTCCACCAGGCGCGCCGCCACCTTGGCCAGCTGCGCGCGGTAACGTGGATCGGCCAGCTCGCGGGGCGGAATGCCGGCTTCGCGCAGCCACTGCGCCGGCAGGTAGCAGCGCCCCATGCGGGCATCCTCGACGATGTCGCGCGCAATATTTGTCAGCTGGAAGGCGAGGCCCAGGTCGCAGGCGCGGTCCAGCACGCGCGGCTCCTGCGCGCCCATGATCGAGGCCATCATCAGGCCGACCACGCCGGCCACGTGGTAGCAATAGCGCAGCGTGTCCTCGATGGTTTCGTAGTGCGTCTCCTGGACGTCCATCGCGAAGCCGGCCAGGTGGTCGAGCGCGAAGCGCGGGTCGATGCGGTGGCGCAGCGCCACTTCCTGGAAGGCGGCAAAGGCCGGGTCGCGCATCGGTTCGCCAAGGTAGGCACGCCGGGTCTGGTCTTCCAGCACGGCCAGCTTGGCGGCGGCATCGCGCGGCGCGCCGCCCGGCAGGTTGAAACCGAGTTCCTGGCCGTCGACGACGTCGTCGCAGTGGCGGCACCAGGCATACAGCATCAGCACGCTGCGCCGCGTCGCCGGGTCGAACAGGCGCGCAGCCGCCGCAAAACTCTTGGACCCGACTTCGATGCTGCGGGTGGCGTGGTCCATCAGCGCTTCGCTCATGCCCGCAGCTCCTGCACGCGCGGCGCGGCGACCGGGGACTGCGCGGCTTCGCCGAGCATCAGGCCGGCCGTCGCCTTGGCCGAGCCGATCACGCCCGGCACGCCGGCGCCCGGATGGGTGCCGGCGCCCACCAGGTAGAGATTGGAGAGTTCACTGTCGCGGTTGTGCGGGCGGAACCAGGCGCTCTGGGTCAGGATCGGCTCGAGCGAGAAGGCCGAGCCCAGATGGGCATTGAGCTGGTCGCGGAAGTCGAGCGGGGTGAAGAAGCGGCTGGTGACGAGCTGGCTGCGCAGGCCCGGCATGTAGCGCTGTTCGAGGTAGTCGAAGATGCGGTCGCGGTAGCGCGGGCCTTCCACTGACCAGTCGATCGGCGCATTGCCCAGGTGCGGCACCGGCGCCAGCACGTAGTGGCTGCCGCAGCCGGGCGGCGCCAAGGAAGGGTCGGTGACGCAGGGCGCGTGCAGGTAGAGCGAGAAGTCCTCGGCCAGTTCCTGTCCCTGGAAGATGTCCTTGATCAGCTCGCGGTAGCGCGGGCCGAAGCAGACCGTATGGTGCTGCAGCTGCTCGTGGTGCTTGTCCAGGCCGAAGTAGAGCACGAACAGCGAATTGCTGAAGCGCTTCTTCTGCAGCGCCGCGCCTTCGGCCTTGCCGCGTGGGTGCTGGCCGAGCAGCCCGGCATAGGTGTGCACCACGTCGGCGTTCGAGGCCACCGCGTCGGCGCCAAACAGGCGGCCGTCCTCCACCCGCACCCCGGTGACCCGGTTGCCGGAGGCTTCGATCTGCGCCACCGGCGCATTCAGCTCGATGCGCCCGCCGATATCCTGGAACAGCTTGACCATGCCGCGCACCAGGGCGCCGGTGCCGCCGCGCGGGAACCACACGCCCCATTGCCGCTCCAGGGCGTGGATGAGCGTGTAGATCGAACTCGTGGCGAACGGGTTGCCGCCCACCAGCAGCGAGTGGAAGGAGAAGGCCTGGCGCAGCTGCTCGTCCTGGATGAACTTCGCCACCAGGCTGTACACGCTGCGCCAGGCCTGCAGACGCGCCAGCTGCGGGCCGGCCGCGATCATGTCGCGGAAGGAGAGGAAGGGCACGGCGCCGAGCTTCAGGTAGCCCTCGTCGAACACGGCCTTCGAATAGGCCAGGAAGCGGCGGTAGCCTTCCACGTCTTGCGGGTTGCGCGCGTGGATCTGGCGGTCGAGCGCCTCCTGGTCGTTGGCGTAGTCGAAGTGGCTGCCGTCTTCCCAGCACAGGCGGTAGAAGGGCGTTACCGGCAACAGTTCGACGTAGTCGGACAGGCGCTTGCCGGCCAGCGTGAACAGCTCCTCGATGCAGGAGGGATCGGTGATCACGGTCGGCCCGGCGTCGAACACGAAGCCTTCGTCCTCGTAGACATAGGCGCGGCCGCCCGGCTTGTCGCGCTTTTCCAGCAGCGTGACCTGCACGCCGCTGGCCTGCAGGCGGATGGCGAGCGCGAGGCCGCCGAAGCCGGCGCCGATCACCACGGCCTGTTTTCCTTGTTCGATGCGATCGCTTGTGAACTGAGTCATGCGGGTTTCCTGATCTGGTCGGGGTGAATCTTGCATGCCGCTACCAGGGCTTGCGCCACCGGCACCGGCGGTTTGCCGCTGAGGACCCGCGCCTTGTCGGCCAGGCGCGGCCGGCCGGCATAGAAGCGCGCGATCAGCGGCGCCGGCAGGCGGTAGAAGCGCTGCATCACACGCCAGCGCTGCTCCGGGCGGCCGGCGAGGAAGAGCATGCGGTTGAGCAGGCGGAAGAAGCGCTGGCCCTGCCATTCGCGCCGCGCTTCCATGCGGATCGCCGCGAACAGTTGCGGCGCTTCGAGCACGGGCAGGGCGGCGATGTGCTCCGCCAGGCGCACCGCGTGCGGCAGCGAGTAGCCGGTGGTCGGATGGAACAGGCCGGCGCGCAGGCCGCTGCTGGGCTGCCCGGCCAGCTCGTCCCAGAAGGCGTCGAAGTCGCCGGCCAGCACGATCGGCAGCGAGCCCTGTTCCTCGCGCAGCACGTCAAGCACCTGCCAGCCGCGCGCGGCCACGTAGGCCGCGATGTTGGCGCGCAGCCGCTCGGGCTGCCAGGCGGCGCTGTCGACGTAGTGGGTGTCCTCGACCAGCAGCCGGTCCGGGCCGAAGGGCAGCAGGTAGACGAAGCGGTAGCCGCCTTGCTGCTCGACCGCCGCGTCCATGATGACCGGATGGGCCAGGCCATGCGGCGCGGCCAGGCGCAGCTCCTGGCCCAGGAAGGTCTGGTAGCCGAGCGACAGATGGCCGCTGGGACGCATGCCGCGCCCGTCGATGACGGCGCGCGCCTGGATGGTCTGGCCGTCCGCCAGGCGCACGCTGGTCGGCGTGAGCGACGCGATGCGCACGCGGGTGAGCAGGGCGGCGCCCAGCGCCGGCTCGATGACGCGCGCGAAATCGCTGGAGGCGATGCTGGCGTAGCCGCCTTCGAGCGTGCGCGCCAGCTCGGGGAAGGCGACGTCGTAGCGCGGCCAGCGCTGCGTGACGAGCGGGGCGATCCAGGCGCGCTGGGCGGGCTGAAGGTCACTGTCGTGGAAGGACCAAGTGTGGTTGCCGCCGATGTGCTCGCCGCTTTCCAGCAGCAGGATGCGCAGCTCCGGGCGCAGGCTGCGCAGGCGCCAGGCCAGCAGGCCGTTGGCGAGTCCGCCGCCGGCCAGCACCAGGTCGTAGTCGGGCATGGGCTTATCCAAGGCTTGCCGCATCCATGGCAAGCGGCCGGCGCGCACCCTGCAGCGCGGCCTCGATGATGTCGGCCGCGCGCACCGTACCGCCGGCACTGGCCACGCTCTCGGCCATGGCGTCCAGGCGGGTGCGGAAGCCGTCTTCGTCGAGCAGGCGGCGCAGCAGGCGCGCCAGTTGCGCACTGCCGGTCAGGCGCGCCGAGGCTTTCAGGCCGATGCCGGTGTGGACCACGCGCGCCGCGGTGCCGGGCTGGTCGAAGGCGATCGGCAGGGCCAGGATCGGGGTGCGTGCGGCGATCGCGTCCATGATGGTGTTCGAACCCGCGTGCGAGACCACGGCGTCGGCGCGTTCGAGGACCGCCTGCTGGTTGGCGAAGCCGCAGACCCAGGTCGCGCCGGCCGCCTCCAGGGCGCGCTCCTGGTGCGCATCGAGGCCGCCGCAGTGGGCGACCAGCAGCTGCGCGTCGAGCGCGCGGCAGGCCCGCGCAATACGCTTGAACAGCGCCAGGCGTCCGCCCTGCATGGTGCCGAGCGAAGCGAATACGAAGGGCTTGCCGGCCGCGATCGCGGGCATGAAGTGCCGGTTCGCGCTGCCGGCGTGCGTGCCGGTGGGCCGCAGCGGCCCGACATGGTGGAAATGCGGCGGCAAGGCACGGCGCGGGAAGTCGAAGGCGGCCACCGTCTGGCTGACCTGGGCCAGGGGCGACAGGCAGTCGTGCAGCGCATCGCGGGCCGGCAGGCCGAGGCGGCGCGCATTGGCTTCGATGCTGCGGCGGTGCGGCGTCATCATCCAGTCGTAGACGCGGGTGCTGCCCTCGTAGATGGCGCGTGCGCGCTCGTCCTCGGCATAGTCGAAGGGCATGACGGGCAGCGGGATGCCGGGCTCGCGGTTGACCGGCAGCGCGCAGGCCACCGAGACGAAGGGCAGGCCGAGTCCCTCGGCCACCAGTGCGCCGGCCGCTTCCATCTGGTCGGCGATGAGGGCGTCGATCCCGAGCGCGTCGATGGCGCGCGGCAGTTCGCGGCACAGCATGTCGGTGCTGCCCGCCATGTCGAGGATGACGCGGCGCAGGCCCAGGGGACTGCCGGGGTTGGCGGCGCGGCGCAGCACGGCGTCCAGCGAGCCGGGCGGATGGGTGGCGGCGCCCACCGCATGGAAGCCGATGCGCGGATCGGCGACATAGGCGCGTGCATCCGGGCGGTGCACGAAGGTGACGCGGTGGCCACGTTGCACCAGCTCGCCGGCAAGCGCGCCCAGGGCGTTGAAATGGCTGTAGAACGCGGGTGCGACGACCCCGAAGTGCGCCATGTGATGTCTTTCGTCTTCAGTTCACCACGGCTTCGCGGCTGCGTGCGGCATCGACGCCGGCCGCGGGAGCTTCGGCGCCAAAATGCATGCGAGAACGGCCCGGTGCGAACAGGCTGTCGACGAACAGGCAGGTCGCCGCCTTGGGACCGAGGGCGGCCACCAGGTGCTGTTGCGCCTCGTGCAGGTGCCTGGCCAGGCGGCGCTGCGTTTCCTCGACGCCGAGCGAGGCCAGCACGGTGGCCTTGCCGAGGTCCTTGCCGGTGTCCTTGCCGCTCTCCATGCCGGTGAGGGCCAGGTCCTTGCCCGGCAGGTCGATCAGGTCGTCGCGGATCTGGAAGGCATGGCCCGCCGCCAGCGCGAAGGCGCGCAGCGAGGCCGCCACGCGCTCGTCGGCCTGGCAGATGATGGCCGCCATGTCGACGGCCACGCCAAGCAGCACCCCGGTCTTGAGTTCATTGGTGGTGGCGATCGCGTCGAGGGTGCGCGCGCCGCCGTGCAGGTCCTGGAACTGGCCGCGCACCAGTCCCTGGGTGCCGACGGTCTCGGCCAGCTTGGCGACCAGGCGGGCCCGCGTGACCGGCGGGATGTCGGCGGCGCCCGCCAGCACGCCGAAGGCGCGGCTCAGCAAGGCGACCGATGCCAGGATGGCGACGTCTTCACCGTACTGGACATGGACGGCCGGCTTGCCGCGCCGTAGCTGGGCATTGTCCATGCAGGGCAGGTCGTCGAGCACCAGCGATGCCGCATGCACCATTTCGACGGCGCAGGCGACGTCGGCCAGTGCCGGCGAATTGCAGCCGAGGTCGCGCGCCACCAGCATCACCAGCAGCGGACGCATGCGCTTGCCCGCGCCCAGGGCGCCCGCGCGCATGGCCGCGCCCAGCAGGTCGGCCTGGTCGCCGGACTCGGCCAGCAGGAAGGCCAGCCGCTCTTCGACGCGCTCGCGCAGCGCGAGCACGCCGTGTGGATCGGCTTGCGCGCCTGGGGCCAGGGCGAAGCCATTGATGGAAGCGTTCATGGCTCCGTTGAACCGCTGTGACTTTCGTGTCATTTGCTACCCCCTTATCGTCGAGAGCCAGAACAAGATTTGCGAAATTTGCCGACGATCATACCGGAAGCAATGTTGGGAATTCGATAATTTTTCAATTGTGTGCAGGGGTCTTGAGGTGCATGCGTGCTGCAGCCTGCGAACCACCGCATCGATGTAGCAAACGTATTAAACTTGAAAATTAGGCCAGATTCGCTTGCGCCACGCATGGTCAGCGGGTCAAGCACGGGACGAGGAGCGGTGCGCTCGGGCTCAGCGCCGGGACAAACATGAGAAAAGGCCGGCAAGGCCGGCCTTCCCGAGGCATGCGGCGCTGCGCCGCAAGCCTGGCTTAGAACGAGTGGCGGATACCCACGTTGAACACGCGCGGGTCGGCGCCCAGCGCGGTCGCCGGCGGCGCCACGGTCACCGACGACGAGGTGATGCCGAAGGCGGCGCGGCCGTTGTTGCGCAGCTGGGCATAGGTCGTGTAGATGTTGGTGCGCTTCGACAGCGCGTAGGTGTAACCCACCGACACGGTATTGCCCTTGGCGCCGTTTTCAAGCTTTTGCTGCTGGAAATTGACGAGGAACTTGCCCGGGCCGGCGGTGTAGGTGCCGCCCAGGTTGGCGTTCTTGTACTCGTTGTTGGCGCCGGTCGGGTTCGCGACCAGGTAGTTGCCCTTCACTTCGAAGGCGCCGAAGCTGTAGCCCGCGCCGAAGGCGTATTCCTTGTCGTCGCCGGTCGCCAGGCGCTCGAGCTGGTGGTAGCCGGCGCCCAGGTACAGGCCGCCGTTCTTGTATTCCAGCGACACGCCCATCAGGTCGCCCGACGGATCGACGCTCTTTTCGCCGGTCGAGTAGGCGGCGTTGACGGTGAAGCCGCCCGCTGCGTTGCTCTTGTAGTTGACCGAGTTGGCCAGGCGGCGGGTCAGGCGGCCGCTGGTGAAGGCCGACAGGTTGCTGCCGTACAGGCCCTGGCCCAGGGCGTCGGTGGCGGCGGCCACGGCGGCGATCGGGCTGTATTCGCGGCCCACGGTCAGGGTGCCGAAGCTGCCCTGCAGGCCGACCACGGCGCGGCGGCCGAACATGGTCGAATCGGCGGCGCCGGTATCGAGGGCAACGCCCGCTTCGATGTTGAACAGTGCTTTCAGGCCATTGCCCAGATCTTCGGTGCCACGGAAGCCGATCCGGCTGCTCGACTGGTTGCCCGAGTTGATCACGGTGCGGCTGTCTTCACCCGGTGCGTCGGTGTCTTCCACGCCGATTGCCGCATCCATCACGCCGTAGATCTGGACGTTGGTCTGGGCGTTGGCGAACAGCGGCAGGGAAGACAGCAGCGCAGCTGCCAGGTACTTGAACTTCATGAAGAGCTCCTTTGGTTTGGACAGGATGTCGAGTTCTCAATAAACTCAGATCGACGCGGATCTTACCTAGCGAATATGTCGACTTAATGACATGTTGCTATGTGACATCTTGTTATGCCAAAGGGGCAAGGCGGCTGGCGCTAGCTGGCGGCGTTCTCCCCGATGATGCGGCCGGCCAGCGGCAGCGCGATCTCGATGGTGGTGCCGGACATGCCTTCGCTGCTGATGGTGATCTCGCCGTGCATGGCCCAGACCCGTTCGCGCATGCCCACCAGGCCCAGCGATTCCTTCTTTTCCATGTCTTCGGAGCGGATGCCGCGGCCGTCGTCGCGGATGGTCAGGAGCAGTTCGCCATCAAGGCGGTCGAGCTTGAGCACGACCTGGGTCGCTCCCGCGTGGCGCGCGATGTTGGTGAGCGCCTCTTGCACGATGCGGAACACGGCGGTGCTGGCGGTATCGTCCAGGCGCAGTTCGGCTTCATCGGCCAGCAGGGCGCAGGCGATCCCGTGGCGTTCGACGAAGTCGTCGCGCAAGCCCTGCAGCGCGAAATACAGGCCGCCTTCGTCGAGTGCGCGCGGGCGCAGGTTGGTGGCGATGCGGCGCAGCGAGGCGATCGCCATCATCAGGTTGGTTTCCATGCCCTCGATCAGGCGCTGGCTCGGCTCGGGCAGCCTGGCGTTTCCCTGCAGCAGGGTCAGGTCCATGCGCAGCGAGGCCAGCAGTTGTCCGAGGTCGTCGTGCAGTTCGCGCGCGATGTGGGTGCGTTCTTCTTCGCGGATGGTCTGCAGCGCGGAGGAAAGCTGGCGCAGCTGGTCGTGCGAGCGCGCCAGCTTCTGTTGCACCAGGTGGCGCTCGGAGACGTCGCGCAGGATCACGGTGCAGACTTCGTGCCCGTCGTGCAGGGTGGTGGAGATCGAGCCCTCGATCGGGAACAGCTGGCCGTTGGCGCGGATGCCGGT
The DNA here is from genome assembly GCF_046236355.1 of Massilia sp. BHUDP2. NCBI lineage: Bacteria > Pseudomonadati > Pseudomonadota > Betaproteobacteria > Burkholderiales > Oxalobacteraceae > Massilia > Massilia sp. BHUDP2. The sequence goes on along the minus strand of NZ_JBJUVW010000002.1, from coordinate 1,035,271 downwards.
GACGGCGTAGTCGGTGGCGCGCCGCCCCGCGCGCCCGCCGCCGGCCGGAAAGTAGTCGCAGGGGGCTTTGGCATTGCGCACCGGCGCCTGGATGAAGCGTGCCAGCGAGCTGCCCTGCATGGCGCCGACGCTGCTGGCGAACATCTGGGCCGCGGCCGGGTTGGCGAACAGGATCATGGCCTCTTCGTCGATCGAGAGGATGGCGTCGCTGGCGCTGTGCACGATGCGGCGGCCGTCGAAGGCGCGCACGGGCCGATGCACCTCGCGCGCACGGCGCAGCGCCGCGACGGCCCGGCCGGCGCAATACCCGCCCAGGAACGAGAACACGAGAACCGCCGTGCCCGGACCGCGCCGGCGCAGGCGCCGCTGTGGTGGCAGCTGAATGCTCATGCAGAAGCTGAAAGGAAAGGCCTGGAGGCCGGGAGCTCTACATTACGGTGCGGCGGCGCACAGCGAATTGAGGCCACACAAGGCCGTTCTAGCCTAGCCGGAAGCGCAGCGCAAAATTGTCCAGCGTTCCCGGCAGCCGCCGCGGATCGGGCGCCAGCCCCCCGGTCTGCGCCAGCGGGCGAGCGCCGAGCAGGGTGGCCAGCATGGCGCTGCTCAGCATCAGCACCAGGTGGCGCCCCGGGCACATCACCGGGCCGTCGCTGAAGGGGATCAGCGGCCAGTCCTGACCGGCGGTCCGGCCGTCCAGCCACAGCTCCGGCGTGAAGCGGTCGGCATGCTCCAGGCGGGTATCGTCGCGGTGGAAGAAGGGCGCGTGGATCAGGACGCCGGTGTCGGCCGGCATGCTGCCGTGCTCCCAGCGCGTCTCGGACGTGCTCTGGCGCAGCACCATGGGCGTGGTCGGCCACAGGCGCAGCGCTTCCAGCATGCAGGCGCGCAGGAAGGGCAGGGGCTGTCCGGCCTGGCGCGCCGCGATCTCCTCGCGGGCGCGCGCCAGCTGTCCGGGATGGCTGGCCAGCAGGGCCAGGGCGCGGAAACTCGCCATCACGGCGGCGTCGAAGGCAAACAGCCATTGCGGCACCTGCTGGCGCGGCGCGGTCGTGGCGCTGCGCGCGATCCCGGCCATGTAGCCGGCCAGGCTGCCCGGCTCGGCGCGTTCGAGGTAGATCTGGATGCGCGCCAGGAAACGCTCGCGCTTGGCAGGCATTTTCGGGTGGAAGCCGGCCCAGTTGGCGGCCCCGCGCAGGCGCACGATCAGGGCCTGCAGTTCCTGGTCATCGGCGGCGCTGTTGCCCAGTACCACGCGCCGGATCAGGCGGTACCAGCCTTCGGACCAGGTTGTCCAGTCGAGCGTGCCGCCGGCCTGCGCCAGCATGCGCGCCGCTTCTTCCTCGACGATGGGCAGGAAGCTGGCGGCCATCCGGTGCATCGGATGCGCGGTGTCGAGCGCGGCCTCGTTGAAGCGGCGCCGGTCGGCGCGCTCGCGACCGGTCGACAGCAGCACGCCCTTCGGTTCGAAGTGCGAGAGCGCGGCGCGCTTTTCGGTGCTGGCGGCGGAGAACGGAACCGGCGACTCGTCCAGCACGCGCTGGGCGTGGGCCGGATCCAGCACCACCGCCTGCTTGCGGATCGGCAGCGGCAGCATCAGGGGACCGGGGCCGTACTTGTCGCGCAGCTTCTGCATGCGCCGGATGGCGCGGCGGTGGGTGTCGAAGCGCTCGGCCAGGGCCATCATCGGCGGACGGCGGATGATCACGCCCTGCGCCACCACCGGGGCGAACACCTCGAGCCCGAGGGCGAGCGTGTCGAGCAGGCTGGCGCGCGGCAAGCCCTCATCGCGATTGGCGTGGGTAGCGGGAGCGGTCCGTGCGATGCGCCGGCCTGCGGCCAGTCCGGCGCCGAAGGCGCCGAGCACGCCGGCGGCCAGCAGCAGGGTGTCCTTGCGCGAATTCCTCATGGTTCATCCTGTCGAGTTCGTAAAACTTGACTGTACGACATTCGACAGGACGGGCGCGCACGGGCGCCGCCTGAATTACATCTGCTTGAACAGGTGCAGGAAGCTGCGGCTCACTTCCAGCTTCTCCGGACGCCCCTTGACCAGCACCAGGTGCCGTCCGCGGATGTCGCGCGTCACGCCTTCGATCGCATTGACGTTGACCAGGGTGGCGCGGTGGATCTGCCAGAACAGCGAGGGGTCGAGCTCTTCGGCCAGGTCGCGCACCGGCTTGCGGATCAGGGCCTCGAAGCCGGCGGTCTGCACGCAGGTGTATTTTTCGTCCGAGCGGAAGAACAGGATATCCTCCACCGGAATCATGCGCAGGTCCTGGCCGATGCTGGCCTGGATCCACTGCAAGTGCTTGGGCTTCGGGGCGGCGATCTTCTCGGCCAGCTGCGACAGCATGGCCTGCACGCTGTCGTTGACGCTGGCTTTTTCGTTCGGACGCTCCAGGCGCTGCTTCAGGCGGTCGACGGTGACCTTCAGGCGCTCCGGCTCGGTGGGCTTGAGCACGTAGTCGATGGCGCCGCGCTCGAAGGCTTCCACCGCATACTGGTCGTAGGCGGTGACGAACACGATCTGGCTGCGGTCGCCGATGTCGCGCGCCGCTTCCATGCCGGTCTTGCCCGGCATGCGGATGTCGAGGAAGGTCAGGTCCGGCTTGAGCTGCTCGACCAGTTCCACCGCTTCCTCGCCGTTCTTGGCTTCGCCAATGATGTCGAGCTCCGGCCAGGCCTCGGACAGGCGCAGGCGCAGCTGGTCGCGCATGAGTCGTTCGTCATCGGCGATGATCGCGGTAGGTGCGGTAGGCATGCTTGTCCCTGTAGCTATGTGATTATTTATTGATTATTCAATGAAACAGCGCGGCAGGCAAGCTCCTGGGCAGGCGCCGGCCCGCAGCCATGCACGGCGGGTCAGCCCGCCCTGGCGAGCTGGTAAGGCACCTCGATCATGGCGATCACGCCGCTCGGGCTGTTGGCCGCGATGTGCAGCTGGCCGGCGTCGCCGTGCAGCAGCTTGAGGCGGTCGCGGATGGTCTGCAGCCCGAGGCCGGTGCCGTCGCTCGGCACCACCCCGAAGCCGACACCGTCGTCGGTCACGGTGACGAGCAGCTTGCTGTCGACCACTTCGGCCTGGATCTTGAGGGTGCCGCCTTCCGGCTTGCATTCGAGGCCGTGCTTGATCGCGTTCTCGACCATCGACTGCAGCATCATCGGCGGGAAGGCCGCGCTGCGCAGGCCCTCCGGCACCTGCATCACCACCGTCAGGCGTTCTTCCATGCGCATCTTGAGCAGGGCCAGGTAGGCCGTGACCATGTCCACCTCGCGCCCGAGGCCGGTGACGACGGCGTTGTCGCGCATTTGCGGCAGCACCGCGCGCAGGTACTGGATCAGGCTGCGCTGCATGGCCGAGGCGCGCGGCGGGTCGACCTGGATCAGGTGCTCGACCGAGGCCAGGGTATTGAACAGGAAGTGCGGCTCGACCTGGGCCTGCATCATCTGCATCTTGGTTTCCGACAGCTGGCGCTGCATGGCTTCGCGCTCGGCCGCCGCGTTGGCCAGCTGGGATTGCGCTTCGGCGCGCTTCTTGCCGCCGACCAGGGCTTTGGTGCCGAACAGGGCCAGCACGAACAGCAGCACGAAGTTCATGAACCAGGTCGACGCCTGCTTGTGGTAGCGCGACACCTTCTGCTCGGCCGCGTCTTCCACGGCGGCGTCGATCGCGTTCGACAGTTCTTCGCTGATCTGCGGCGGCAGTTCGATGTGGACCGATTCGCCACTGCTGCCCGCGGCCGCGGCGGGCGGCGCGCTCGGCGCCGGCGGTGCCGACGGGGCCGGTGGCGCATCGGGCGCGTCGGGTGCGCCTTCGGGCTCCGGCGGCGCGGGCGGCTCCGGCGGCGTCGCGTTGCGCGGCCGGTTACGCGGATGGAAGCGGATGCCGCTCTCGTCGATCAGGATGGCGGCGTCGCCGCCGCGCCGCTCGCGTTCGGCGCGCGACACGTATTCTTCGGCCGGCCCGGAGAACAGTTCTTCCTGCAGGATGGCCCCGGCGGTCAGGGTCAGGATCGCAAACAGGAAAAACTTCCACCACGATAGCTGGGTAACCCAGGTCGCCACGGCGTCGAAGCCGCGGTAGAGCCACGACAGGACGCTCGAGAAATAATGCGGATTGGTGTTCCTGGCTTGCATATCGATCTTCGCTATTGGTGCAAGCGGCGAGTGTACCTCGCCGCCACCTGCGCGTGCCGGAAATACAACATCTTCGGCATCTACGACTGTTGGGATGATGCAACTTTACCCCTTGTCGTCCCTGACGGCCAGCGCCGTGCGACAGCCTGCACGATCCGGGGAATGGATTGCTTCCAGCCGAGCCAGAATGCGCCATCGCAAATGCTGACAGGCGGAAACGTTGCAAGGTATGATCTTTCGGACCGCAGTTTCGCTTTCCGACTCCAGAAAGGAAGTGCCGATGTCAGCCGACCAGAAAAAATTCCGACTCGTAACCCGCAGCGACTTCGATGGCCTGGTGTGCGCGGTGCTGCTCAAGCACCTCGACCTGATCGACGACATCCTGTTCGTGCATCCGAAAGACATGCAGGACGGCAAGATCGCGATCAGCGGACGCGACATCACGACCAACCTGCCGTATGTGCCGGCGGCCCACCTGGTATTCGACCACCACCTGTCCGAGACCATCCGCAACACGGGCAGGCGCGAGAACCACGTCATCCATCCCGAGGCGCCCTCGGCGGCGCGGGTGGTCTACGACCACTACGGCGGCGCCCGGACCTTCCCGGCCGCCTGGAACGAGATGATGGCGGCGGTCGACAAGGGCGACTCGGCCCGCTTCTCGCGCGAGGAGGTGCTGTTCCCGCAGGGCTGGAACCTGCTGAACTTCCTGATGGACGCGCGCACCGGCCTGGGACGCTTCCACGACTTCCGCATCTCCAATTACCAGCTGATGATGGCCCTGATCGATTACTGCGCGGAGCATCCGATCGAGAAAATCATGGAGCTGCCCGACGTACGCGAGCGCACCACGCTGTACTTCGAGCACAGCGAACGCTGCAAGGAGCAGATCCGGCGCTGCGCCCGCGTCCACCGGAACCTGGTGGTGCTCGACCTGCGCAGCGAAGAGGTGATCTATGCCGGGAACCGCTTCATCATCTACGCCCTGTACCCCGAGACGAATATCTCGATCCACGTGCTGTGGGGCGTCAGGCAGCAGAACACCGTATTCGCCACCGGGAAGTCGATCCTGAACCGGACCTCGAACACCAACATCGGCGCCCTGATGCTGGAATACGGCGGGGGCGGGCACGAGAACGCCGGCACCTGCCAGGTGGACAACGAGATGGCCGAGGACGTGCTCGGCGCCCTCGTCAACCGCATCAACAAGGACGGTTGAGCGGAACGCCCGGGCGCCCTTAATGGCCGGCGCGGCGTGCGCCGATCCGGATGCAACCGAGGGCGGCGCAGGTCACCGCGGCGCCGAGCGCCAGGCCGCCGACCATCCCGGCCACGCCGATCGGGGCGGCGAGCCAGGCCAGCATGTAGCCGAGTCCGCCCAGCACCAGCGCCCAGCCGGCGAAGCGGCGCGCGGCCTGGTCGGCGCTAGGGGAGGCGCAGCGCATGCGCGCCGCCAGCGCCTTCGGAATGGCGTTCGCATACACCACCACGGTTGCGCCCAGCAGGACGCCGGCAAGGCGCCGTGCCCATTCCGGATCGAGGTAGGCCGGCGCGGCCCAGGCCAGCAGGGCGGATGCACCAAGGATGCAGGCAGCCGCCAGCACGGCGCGGCACAGGTGGGAAAGGCGGGACGAGGGCTTCATGCTTACTCCTTTTCTGGTGGAACAGCGGGAGGCTCCGGCCGGGTGAGGTTCAGCCCGAAGGCTTGCGCGAATCCCAGCAGGGCGTCTTCCAGCACCGACAGCCTGAGGCGGTAGGTGATGGTGCGGCCGTGTTTTTCCGGCGCGATCAGCCCGGCCGCGACCAGCACGGCAAAGTGGGCCGACATCGTCGGTTTCGACACGTCGAACAGGTCGGCCAGTTCGCCGGCGCCCATCGGCCCCTTCTGGAGGTGCTCGAGGACAGCGCGGCGGGTCGGATCGGACAGGGCTTTGAAAACGGAAGTCATGATAGATTGTTAGCTAAATATCGAACTATTGCAAGAAGTTTTGATGCGGCCGTGCGCCGACTATGCGGAAAGGGTAGGCCTCAGGCCTGGTGGCGCTGGCCGAGCATCTCGCGCACCGCCTCGGGCAGCAATGGCTCGCTGAACCATTGCCCTTGCAACTGGTCGCAGCCGTGCGAGCGCAGGAATTCCACCTGGGCCTCGGTCTCGACCGCTTCGCCCACTACCGCCAGGTCGAGGTTGTGGCCGATGTCGATCAGGGTCTTGGCCAGCCGGCTGCCGCCGCTGTCGCCCTCACGGGCGATCTCGTGCACCGCCGCCTTCGACAGCTTGACCTGGCGCACCGCCAGCTGGCGCAGGAAGGACAGGTCGGAAATCCCCTTGCCGAACTCGTCGAGCGAGAGCGCCACGCCGACCTCGCGCAGCTGGGCCGACAGGTCGCGCCCCAGGCCCGGATTGCGGATCAGGTCGGCCTCGGGGATCTCGATTTCCAGGCTGCCGGGCGGCAGCGCGTAGCGCTCCATGCGCTGCGCCAGGCCGGCGATGAAGCCGTGCTGGCTGTACTCGCGGTGCGAGACGTTCACCGACACCGGCAGGCCCGTATAGCCGAGCTGGCGCAGTTCCTGCAGGAAGGCGCAGGCCTGGTCCAGCACCCAGCTGCCGATCTCGATCATCTTGCCCGATTCCTCGGCCTCCGCCAGGAAGGCGGCCGGCAGCATGATGCCGTTCTTCGGGTGGCGCCAGCGCAGCAGCGCCTCGAAGCCGCGCACCTTGCCGCTCCTGGCGTCCATGCGGGGCTGGAACAGCAGGAACAGCTCGTCGTGCTCGAGGGCGCTGCGGATGCTGTCGGCCAGCGCGGCGCGCTTCTGGCTTGCCACACGCATCTCGGGCGAGTAGAAGTGCACGCCGCCGCCATTGCCCTTGACGTGGTACATCGCCATGTCGGCCGCGCGCACCAGTTCGGCGGGCGTGGCGCCGTCCTGCGGGAACAGCGCCACGCCCAGGCTGGCGCCGACCGGGATTTCGTTGCCGCCGAAGGCCACCGGCATCGTCATCGCGCGCCGCAGACGCTCGGCCATGCGCAGCGTGAAGCGCACCGAGGGCTGGTCGACCAGCACCAGCACGAACTCGTCGCCCGACATGCGCGCCACCGTGTCGCTGTCGCGCACCGCCGACAGCAAGCGGCGCCCGACCACCTTGAGCACCACGTCGCCGGCCTCGTGGCCGAAAGTGTCGTTGATGGTCTTGAAGTTGTCCAGGTCGACCAGGATGGTCGCCACCATGGTCTTGTGGCGCTGGGCCAGGTGCACCGCGTGGTCGAGGCGGTCCCACAGCAGGTTGCGGTTGGCGAGGCCAGTGAGGTGGTCGTGGTTGATCTCGTGCTCGAGGAGTTCGGTGCGCTGCTTGGTGGCGGTGACGTCCTGCAGGATGCCGATGAAGTGGGTGACCTCGCCGTGCTCGTCGCGCACTGGGGTGATGCTCAGGTCGTTCCAGAAAATATCGCCGTTCTTGCGCATGTTGCGGAAGACCACGTTGACCGGGCGCCGCTCGGCCAGCGCCAGGCGCACCTGGCTGCGCTCGTGGGTGTCGAAGTTGGGCGCCTGCATGAAGCGGGCATCGCGCCCGATCGCTTCAATGGCGGAATAGCCGGCGATGCGCTCGAAGGCCGGGTTGACGTATTCGATGATGTTGTCGCGCCCGACGCAGCGGGTGATGACGATGCCGTTGCTGGCCGCGTGCAGCGCGCGCTCGCGCAGCAGCAGCTGGCGCTCCTTCTCGCGCCGCTTGGCGATGCTGAGGCCCATCCCGAACAGGTAGCTGTCGCCGTTGCAGCCCACGCGCGCGCCGCCGACGATGACCGGCGTCTCGCGCCCGCTGCGCGACACGTAGTTCATCTCCATCGACACCTCGGCGCCTTCGTCGAACACGCGGTGGAAGTTTTCCATGGCCTGCCTGCGTTCGCGCGGCTCGAACATCTCGAACACATGGGCGGCGGCGAGCTCGTCCGGCGTCATTTCGGTCATGCGCTCCAGGTTGTGGTTCCAGAGGATGAAGCGGCCCGCGCGATTGATCGCGTAGAAGGTGCCGGGCAGCAGGTCGACCACCTCGGACAGGGGAGTATTGCCGACCCGCTCGGATTCGGAGAGCGCGTCGGAAGGGGCGATGAGGACGGTGGCGCTCCAGCCTTGCGGCTGGTCGTGCGCGTCGTACTGGCGCAGCAGGCCCAGGGTGGCCAGGCCCTCGCGTCCGGCTGCGAAGCGCATCCGCAGCTTGGCCCCGCCGGCGGCCGCCAGGGCCGGCCAGCCGGGTTTGCCGTCGCCGCCGGCAAGGAGCTCGAGGAGCTCGCGCCCCCGCGCCTGCGCCGAGGTCCAGCCGAACAGCGCCGCGCAGGCGGGGTTCCAGGTCACGACCTTGCCCTCGTCATCGGTCAGGAAACAGACCTGCGCGGATGCTTCGATGGTGGACATGCCGGGCCCTTCGCGAAAAGCGCTGATGGGAGGTCCAGCTTACACGCCTTCGCAAGGGGAGGGCGCATAACAAACAAGCCACGGCGGGCCGTGGCTTGTGGGATACGGAACGGCGCTCGGCGCCGTCAGGCCGCGACGGTTTCCTGCTTCGGCGGCAGCGCGATCTGGTTGTCGACGCTGAACTGGTAATCCTCGAAGACGTGCTGGGCCGACAGGATCTGGTAGCTGCCGTCCGCCAGGCGGTGGGTGGTGTCCTTCAGGCGGTAGGTGGTGTGGCCGCAGGTCCAGCAGTTGAAGTTGCGCATGTGGGTGCACAGGCAGGTCTTGTCGAACACCGTGATGTTCTTGCCGTCCGGGCTGGCCTGCACTTCGCGGTTGTACGAGTTGATGTAGGCGCAGTTGCCGGTGGCGTCCAGCAGGTAGCCGTAGGACTCGCAGCCCGGGCGGATGCCGGAGCCGATCGCCGGCGTGCTCTTGAGCATACGCATCGGGTAGCCGGTCGGCGACACGCCGTTGACGATGATGTCTTCCTCGCTGGCGCGGAAGTATTCCTGCTTGACCGCATCCGGCATGCCGCACTCGTGGGTGACGGTGAAGCGGGTTGCCACCTGCACGCCGCCGGCGCCTTTTTCCAGGAAGCCGACCGCGTCCGAACCGGTGAAGATGCCGCCCGCGGCGATCACCGGGATGTCCAGCTGCTCGGCGCGCATGTAGGCATGGACTTCGTCCATGATGGTGTGCAGGTCGTACTGCTTCCAGTCGTCGATGCCGAAGCCCAGGTGGCCGCCGGCCAGCGGGCCTTCGACGATGACGTAGTCGGGCAGGCGGTTCAGGCGCGAGACCTTTTTCAGGAACAGCTGCAGCGCGCGCACCGAGGACACGATGATGCCCAGGTAGGTAGAGCGGAAGCGCGGGTGGTCCTTGATCAGCTCGAAGGAACCCAGGTGCAGGCCGGCCGACATGGTGATGCCGTCGATGCCGGCGTCCATCGCCGCCGACAGGCGGGTGCGCAGGGTTTCCTTGGGCGCGTTCATGGTCAGCTTTTCCATGCAGTTCACGAAGATCAGGCCATCGCCTCGCTTCGCTTCCATGGTCGAGCCCACGTGCAGGCGGGTCGCTTCGGCCAGGCGGTCGAGGTCGAACTGGACCACCGCCTTGTTCATGTTGTTGATGTTGAACTTGTAGAGCTTGGTCTTGTCCTTGACGAAGGTAGTGTCGAACTTGCGGTCCGACACGTCCTGCACCATCGCATCCGAGATGTGACCGATACCGCCGAGGCGGGCGGCCTCGAGGGCCAGTTCGGAGGTCGAGATGTCCACGCCCATCCCGCCGATCATGATGGGCACATATTCCTTGTTGCCCAGCTTCAGGCGGAAATCATCAACACGTTTCATTGCAATCCTTAAACCGCCGTAGTTCCCTACGCGTACATATGCATCGACAAGCCGCGCCCGTGCGCGGCCGTCATTCTACCCCAAGGCGGGGCGGGGTTTGCGCAGCCAATATGGCTGCGAAGAAGCTCGCGTCAATCGCGGAAGTTGTTGAACGCGAGCGGCAAGTCCTGCACGTCCTTGCGCAGCAGCGCCATGGCGGCCTGCAGGTCGTCGCGCTTGGCGCCGGTGACGCGCACCGATTCGCCCTGGATGCTGGCCTGCACCTTCATCTTGCTTTCCTTGATGAGCTTGGTAATCTTCTTCGCGTCTTCGGTCTCGATGCCGTTGCGCACCTTGATGACCTGCTTGACCTTGTCGCCGCCGATCTTCTCGACCTTGCCTTCGTCGAGGAAGCGCACGTCGACCTTGCGCTTGGCCATCTTGTTGATCAGGACGTCCTTCACCTGGCCGAGCTGGAAATCGGAATCGGCGAACAGGGTCAGTTCCTTTTCCTTTTGCTCGACATTGGCCGAGCTGCCCTTGAAGTCGAAGCGGGTGGTGATTTCCTTGTTCGATTGTTCGACGGCATTCTTCACTTCGACCATGTCTGCTTCGCAGACAACATCAAACGATGGCATGGCGGTTTCCTTTTTTCTTGGTACTGCTAAATAGATGAATCCCTCTATTTTAACGGACAACGCCTCCCGCAGGCCACCAGATTTGCCCGCACGGCAAGGGTTCCGGGCGGGCTTGCCCCTATAATGTCCAAAAAACACCCTGATGCCATGCAAGCCGACCTGCCCATCCTCGACGATTTTTCCCTCGCTTCCCTGAACACCTTCCGCATCCCGGCGCGCGCCCGTCATTACCTGCGGGTGAACGGCGCGGCGCAGCTCGAGGCCGTGCGGCGCGATCCGCTGCTTGCCGGCTTGCCGCGCCTGGTGCTGGGCGGCGGCAGCAACCTGCTGTTCACCCGCGACTTCGACGGGATCGTCCTGCACATGGCGGGCCAGGGCAAGGAGCTGCTGGGCGAGCAGGACGGCCGCATCCTGGTGCGGGCCCAGGCGGGCGAGAATTGGCACGCTTTCGTCCAGTGGACCCTGGCCCAGGGCCTGGGCGGACTGGAAAACCTGTCCCTGATCCCCGGCACGGTCGGGGCGGCGCCGATCCAGAACGTGGGGGCGTACGGGACGGAAACCAAGGACGTCTTCCATTCCCTGAGCGCCTACGACATGGCCAGCGGCGAACTGCGCACGCTGGACGCGGCCGCCTGCCGCTTCGCCTACCGCGACAGCATTTTCAAGCATCCGGAAGGGCGTGAACTGGTGGTGCTGGACGTCACCTTCGCCCTGCCGGCGGCCTGGACGCCGAACCTGCGCTATGCCGAGCTGGCCAGGGCGGTGGAAGAGGCCGGATTGACCGAGCCGACGCCGCAGGACATCGGACGCACGGTCGAGGCGATCCGGCGGCGCAAGCTGCCTGACCCTGCCGAGATCGGCAATGCGGGCAGCTTCTTCAAGAACCCGGTGGTGAGCGGCGAGCATTGCGCGCGGCTGCTGGCCGAATTTCCGCAGTTGGTGCACCATGCGCAGGCGGACGGCAGCGAAAAGCTGGCGGCCGGCTGGCTGATCGACCAGTGCGGCTGGAAGGGCCGGGCGCTGGGCGCGGCGGGCGTGTACCCGAAACAGGCGCTGGTGCTGGTCAACCTGGGCGGCGCCCAGGGCGAGGACGTGGTGCGGCTGGCGCGCGCGATCCAGGAGGACGTCAAGGCGAAATACGGCGTGGAACTGGAGCCGGAACCGGTATTCATCTAGGGAGCATCTAGCGGAGGCGGGCATGATCAAGGCAGTCGTGACGGGCCACAGCCGTGGCCTGGGCGCCGCGGTGGCGGCGGAACTGGTGGCGCGCGGCATCCCCGTACTGGGGCTGGCGCGCGGACATGCGGAAATCGGTGAAGGCATGGAGCAGGCCGTGGTCGACCTGGGCGACGCCCAGGCGCTGGCCGCCTGGCTGGGCGGGCACACGCTGCGCTCCTTCCTGGCCGGCTGCGACACGGCGTTGCTGGTCAACAATGCCGGCGTGGTGACGCCGGTGGGCCCGCTGGCCGAGCAGGACCCGGCGGCGGCGCTGCGCGCGGCCATCCTGAACGTCGGCGCGCCGCTGGCCTTGTCCGCGGCCTTCGTGCAGGCCGCGCCGCAGGCCGAGCGGCGCATCCTGCACATCTCGAGCGGGGCCGGGCGCAGCGCCTATCCGGGCTGGAGCGTCTACTGCGCCACCAAGGCCGCGCTCGACCAGCATGCGCGCGCGGTCGCGCTCGACGGCGACCCGCGGGTGCGCTGCGTCAGCCTGGCGCCGGGCGTGATCGACACCGACATGCAGGCCGAGATCCGCGCCACGCCGGATGAAAAATTCCCGCTCAAGCAGCGCTTCGTCGACATGAAGGAGGGCGGGGTGCTGGTCTCGCCGGGCGAATGCGCCGCGAAGCTGGTGGATTGCCTGCTGGCCAAACGCTTCGGGCACGAGCCGGTCGACGACCTGCGCAACAGCACTTAGTTACTGCCAGGCCAGCATCGTTTCGAACAGGTCGGCCGGCACCGGCCGCGAGAACAGATAGCCCTGGGCATAGTCGCAGCCGGCGCGGCTCAGGGCGAGGCACTGCTCCGGCGTCTCCACGCCCTCGGCGATGACCTTCAGTCCCAGCTTGTGGGCCATCACGATGATGGTCTCGGTGATCGTGCGGCTGAAGTTGTCGTGCACCAGTTCCTTCACAAAAGACTGGTCGATCTTCAGGTAGTCGATGTCGAGGCGCTTCAGGTAGCTCATCGAGGAGTAGCCGGTGCCGAAGTCGTCGATCGACACCTGCATGCCGCTCGACTGCAGCGCCGCCAGCTTGGCCAGCACCGTGTCCGACAGGTTCAGCAGCAAGCCTTCGGTGATCTCGACGTTGATGCAGCGCGGGCCCAGGCGGATCTCGTCCAGGTGGGCCACCCAGTCGGCGGCATCAAGCTGGGACTGGAACTGCACCGGCGACTTGTTGATGCTGACCTGGAAGTCGCGCGCCAGCATGTCCGACCAGCGCTTCGAATAGTGGGCCGCGGTGCGGAACACCCAGTCGCCGATCTCGTGGATCAGGCCGGATTCCTCGGCCACGCCGATGAAGGTATCCGGCGACAGCAGGGCGCCGGAAGCATGGCGCCAGCGCAGCAGGGCTTCGGCCTTGACGATCCGGTTCGACGACAGGTCGACGATCGGCTGGAAATACAGTTCCAGCTGCTTGCCGGGGACGGCATTGCGCAGTTCGGCGAGCAGCTTGAGGCGCCGGATCGCGGCCGCCTGCATGTTCGCCTCGAAGAAGGTCAGCTGGTTGCGCCCGGCGGACTTGGAGCGGTACATCGCGTGGTCGGCGTTGCGCATCAGTTCTTCGGGGTCGCGTGCGTCCTCAGGGTAGCGGGCGATGCCGATGCTGCCGGCGATGTACAGCAGCTCCTGCTGGATCGGAAAGGGTTGGGCGAGCGCATCCAGGATCGCCTGCGCGACCGCCTCGACATGGGCCAGTTCGCGCGTTTCGCTCAGGATCACCGTGAATTCATCGCCGCCGAGGCGCGCCACCGTGTCGCCCTTGCGCACGCAGGCCTGGATGCGCTGCGCCGCCTCGACCAGCAGCAGGTCGCCGGCGTCGTGGCCGAGCAGGTCGTTGACCTCCTTGAAGCGGTCGAGGTCGATGAACAGGAGGGCGACTTCGCCGAGCTCGTCCTCGGCGCGCCGGATCGCCTGCTCGAGGCGGTCGCGGAACAAGGCCCGGTTCGGCAGGCCGGTCAGGGTATCGTAGTGGGCGCGCCGTTCGAGCTTTTCGGTGAACTGGCGAATGGTTTCTTCGCTGTGCTTGCGGCTGCTGATGTCGTCGATGAAGCCATACCAGATGGTGCCGCCATCCAGGCCCGGGGACGGCGTGGCGATCACTTCGCGCCAGCAGTGCCCGTCGTCGGGCAGCTCGACCTGGAACTCGGCCCGCAGCGGCTGCATCCCGGCGGCCGAGCGCTCCAGGGCGCGGCGCAGGCGGACCCGGTGCTGCGGCACGATGCGCTCCGCCAGGCAGCCGAGGTCAGCCTGGATGGCGCTCGGCGCCAGTTCGAACAGGGTGTGCGCCATGTCGCTGATGAAGGGACAGGCGAAGCTGCCGTCGGCCCGGTGCTCCAGTTCGAACAGCGCGCCGGGGACCTGCTGCGCCAGCTGGGCGAGCCGCTCGTGGCTCTTCTCCAGCGCCTGGCGCATGCGGTAGGCCTCGGTGATGTCGGTGATGGTGCCGATCATGCGCAGCGGCTGCCCCTGCGCATCGCGCGCGACGATGCTGCCGCGCGAGCGCACCCGGATCCAGTCGCCGGTGAAGCGGCGGATCCGGTATTCGCAGGTGTAGAGCGGTTCGTTGCCGGCCAGGTAGCGCTCGATGCAGCGCCGCACGTGGGCATTGTCGTCGGGGTGGATGCGGCTGGTCCAGATCTTCGGCGTGGCGCCGTCCGGATTGCCGCTGGCGCCCATGATCTCTTTCCACTTGGCCGAGAAGGTGACGGAATTCTCGTCCATCCGCCAGTCCCAGACGCCTTCGCCGGTCCCGTTCAGGGCCAGCACCAGTCGCTCTTCCTCGCGCCGCAGCGATTCGGCCAGCCGCCCCTGGGTGGCGAAAGCTTCCTCCAGCGCACGGTGGGCCTGCTGCAGCTTTTCCTCGCGGTTGATAACGTCGGAAATGTCGTGCACGGTGCCGACCAGGTCAGTGCAGCCGCCCGCCGCGTCGAACACCGGCGTGATCGAGACCCGTCCCACCTTGCGGCCGGCCGGGTAGTCGCTGTGCTCTTCCCAGCGCTGGGTCTGGCCGGTGCGGATCGCGGCGCGGTAATGTTCGAGCACCATCGACAGCGAAGGTTCGGGGATGACTTCGTCGACGGTCTTGCCGATGACCTGTTCGGGCGTGAGCTGGGTGGCCTTATAGAAGGCCGGGTTGACGTAGGTAAAGCGAAAGGTATCCCTTCCCTCGACCGCGTACTGGTAGACGACGTCCTCGATGTTGCGGTAGATGATGGCGATCGCGTCGGCCTGGGGCGTGGCCGGCCGCGCGGCGGGCGGGCTTGTCCTTGGGCCGCCGCTGACATGCGCCTGGAAGCTGTCGGTGTCGTCGTCGGGGGACATGGGCGCTCGATGGTGGGCAGGACCGGATATTCTAGCGCGAAGGAGAGGAACGGGCTGTTCTGGTGTTCAGGCGGAAATAGTGGGGTAGAGATCCTGCCAGGTGGGGTTGGTGGATTGGATGAGGTTGATTTTGCAGTTGCGGCGCCATTTCTTGATCTGTTTCTCGCGGGTAATGGCGGCGATGATGTCGGTATGGATTTCGTACCAGACCAGCTGGTGTACGTGATGGGTCTTCGTGAAGCCCTCGATAAAGCCTTCTTTGTGCTCCCATACGCGGCGGATGAGGTCGGACGTGACGCCGATGTAGAGTGTGCCGTATCGACCGCTGGCGAGGATGTAGACGAAGGAGTGCTTTTCCATCGGCGTATTGTCGGCCGACCACTGTATTTGCCGCTGATGGTACGCAAACTAATTGGGCTCCCGCCTGCGCGGGAGCGACGGTCTTTGGGCTGGTGGTTCGTAGGACGACGGCATCCGATCAAATTGCTAGCTCATGCACGTCGTTCCCGCGTAGGCGGGAACCCAATTTCCACGCGTTCACATAGCCCCGCACCATGAAAAAAGCCGCCTGATGAGGCGGCTTTCGAGGGGGAAATAAAGCTTACTTGCCGCGGGCCGCGCGTGCCTTGGCGGCGATGCGCATGCGCAGTGCGTTCAGCTTGATGAAGCCGCCCGCGTCCGCCTGGTTGTAGGCGCCGCCGTCCTCATCAAACGTAGCGATGTTCATGTCGAACAGCGAATCGGTCTTCGAATCGCGGGACACCACGATCACGTTGCCCTTGTAGAGCTTTACGCGCACCCAGCCGTTCACGGTCTGCTGGGTGTGGTCGATCAGGGTCTGCAGCGCGACGCGCTCCGGGGCCCACCAGTAGCCGTTATAGATCAGCGACGCATAGCGCGGCATCAGGTCGTCCTTCAGGTGCGCCACTTCGCGGTCCAGGGTGATCGATTCGATCGCACGGTGGGCCTTGAGCATGATGGTGCCGCCCGGGGTCTCGTAGCAGCCGCGCGACTTCATGCCGACGTAGCGATTTTCCACCAGGTCGAGGCGGCCGATGCCGTGCTTGCCGCCCAGGCGGTTCAGCTCGGTCAGGACTTCGGCGGCGCTCATGCGCTTGCCGTTCAGGGCCACGATGTCGCCCTTTTCGTATTCGATGTCGAGGTACTCGGCTTCGTTCGGCGCCTGTTCCGGCGACACCGACCAGCGCCACATCGATTCCTCGGCTTCCGCGCTCGGGTTCTCCAGGTGGCGGCCTTCAAAACTGATGTGCAGCAGGTTGGCGTCCATCGAGTAGGGCGCGCCGCCGTTCTTGTGCTTCATGTCGATCTCGATGCCGGCATCTTCCGCGTACTTCAGCAGCTTCTCGCGCGACAGCAGGTCCCACTCGCGCCACGGGGCGATGATCTTGACGTCGGGTTTCAGCGCGTAGGCGCCCAGTTCGAAACGCACCTGGTCGTTGCCCTTGCCGGTCGCGCCGTGCGAGATGGCGTCGGCGCCGGTCTCGTTGGCGATCTCGATCAGGCGCTTGGCGATCAGCGGACGCGCGATCGAGGTGCCCAGCAGGTATTCGCCTTCGTACACGGTGTTCGCGCGGAACATCGGGAACACGAAGTCGCGCACGAATTCTTCGCGCACGTCGTCGATGTAGATGTTCTCCGGCTTGATGCCGAACTTGATCGCCTTGGCGCGCGCAGGCTCCAGTTCTTCGCCCTGGCCGAGGTCGGCGGTGAAGGTGACGATTTCGCAGTTGTAGTGATCCTGCAGCCATTTCAGGATGACCGAGGTGTCGAGGCCGCCGGAGTAGGCGAGGACTACTTTTTTAATGTCGCTCATGGAAGATTCCAGTGTGGAGGGGGAGGTGGGGTCGGGATGGTCAGCCGGCCCTTGCGGGCCGACGATCAAACTAAAGGTTGTGGGTGATGAAATTACTTGTCTTCAATACGGCCGAGCAGCAGGTACTCGATCAGGGCTTTCTGCACGTGCAGGCGGTTTTCCGCCTCGTCCCAGACCACCGACTGCGGGCCGTCGATGACGCCGGCCGATACTTCTTCGCCGCGGTGCGCCGGCAGGCAGTGCATGAACAGGGCGTCGGAGGCGGCGCGCGCCATCTTGGCTTCGTCCACGATGAAGCCGTCGAAGGCCTTCATGCGCTCGGCGTTTTCCTTTTCGTAGCCCATGCTGGTCCAGACGTCGGTGTTGACCAGGTGCGCGCCTTCGCAGGCGTCCGAGGGGTTGTCGAACAGGGTGTAGCGCTGGGTGGACACCAGCTTCGGGTCCAGGTCGTAGCCCTTCGGCGTGGAGACGTTCAGGTGGAAGCCGAACACCTCGGCCGCCTGCAGCCACGAGTACAGCATGTTGTTGGCGTCGCCGATCCAGGCCACCGTCTTGCCGGCGATCGGGCCGCGGTGCTCGTAGAAGGTGAAGATGTCGGCCAGCACCTGGCAGGGGTGGTGTTCGTTGGTCAGGCCGTTGATGACCGGGACGCGCGAGTTGGCGGCGAAGCGTTCGATGATCTCCTGGCCGAAGGTGCGCACCATGATGATGTCGCACATGCGCGACATGACCTGGCCCGCGTCTTCCACTGGCTCGCCGCGGCCCAGCTGGCTATCGCGGGTGTTCAGGTAGATCGCGGCGCCGCCCAGCTGGTGCATGCCGGCTTCAAAGGAAAGCCGGGTACGGGTCGAGCTCTTCTCGAACACCATCACCAGGGTGCGGTCGACCAGCGGGTGGTAAACCTCGTAGGCCTTGAACTTGCGCTTGATGACCTTCGCGCGCTCGATGACGTATTCGAATTCGTCCGCGCTGAAGTCGGAAAACTGCAGGAAGTGCTTGATGGGCTTTGCGACTGGCATATCGTCTGTGCGTCTTTACTTAACTGTTATCCCTTGAATTATAAGGGTTTTTGCTTTCCCTTAGGGAAAGCGGATGAAAAAGTCAATAGAGGGTCTGCGATGATTCGTGCAGCAGCTGCGCATACAGCTCGTGGCGCATCTTCGCTATCCTGCCTTCCTCGACCGCGCCCAGCACCGCGCATTGCGGCTCGGCCAGGTGGCGGCAATTGTAGTACTTGCAACCGCCGAGATAAGGCTTGAACTCGACGAAGGCGCGTTCCAGCATGCCTTCGGTCAGGTGGTACAGCCCGAATTCCTGGAAGCCCGGCGAATCGATGATCGAGGCGCCGCCCGGCAGCCAGTACAGGCGCGTGAAGGTGGTGGTGTGCTTGCCGGTGTCCAGGGCTTCCGAGATCTCGCGCACGGCGATGTCGGCGTCCGGCACCAGGAGGTTGATCAGGGACGACTTGCCCATGCCCGACTGGCCGATGAAAATCGACGACTGGCCGCTCAGCAGGGGCATCAGGGTCTCGACCGCGTGCTCGGGCCGTTCGCGGGCCGACAATTCGTGCACCGGATAGCCGAGCGAGGCATACAGGCCGGCGCGCTCGCGGGCGCGGGCCAGCGGCGGCTCCACGTCGACCTTGTTCAGGATGATGTGGGCCTCGATCCCGGCCGCCTCGGCCGCCACCAGCGAGCGCGAGACCAGGTCGTCGGCGAAACTCGGCTCGGTGGCGACGACGATGAACAGGCGCGAAATGTTCGCCGCCAGCAACTTCGACTTGTACTGGTCCGAGCGGTAGAGCAGGGTAGTGCGGTCGGCGATCTTCTCGATCACGGCCTGGTCGTTCGAGGTGCGCTTGAGGTGCACGACGTCGCCCACCGCCACATTGGTCTTCTTGCCGCGCGTGACGCACTGCAGCTTCTCGCCGTTCGCATCGGCCAGGTAATGGCGGCCGTGGGCCGCGATGATGGTGCCGGTCAACTCGCTCATGCGCTCGGGCCTTGCACGTAGATCGCGTCCGCCCGGGCGGCGCAAATAAAATCGTTGTCGCTCAGCGCGCCGCCGGCCGAGTGGGTGCTGTACGCCACCGTGCAGCGGCGGTAGCCGACCGTCATTTCGGGGTGATGGTTCTGCGCTTCGGCCATGGCTGCTATCGCGTTCACGAAATCGATGGTGGCGCGGTAGTTCGCAAACGTGAACGCGCGCGCAATCGTGCCGTCGATGGCCTGCCATTCGGGCACATCGCGCAGGCGCGTCTGAATCGTGGCCGGGTCCAGCGCCGGCGCGCCGTGAGTGCAGTGTTGGTCAATGAGCTTCATGCGGCCGCCATGTTCAGGTGTTTCACCCGCACCGATGCCGGCGGGTGAGAATCGTAGAAGCTTGAATACAGCGGGTCCGGCGTCAGGGTCGAGGCGTTGTCCTCGTACATCTTGACCAGGGCCGACACCAGGTGGCTGCTATCGGTGTGCTTGGCGGCGAAGGCGTCCGCCTCGAACTCGTGCTTGCGCGAGGTGATGGAGCTGAGCGGCGAGAGCACGAAGGTGAACACCGGCAGCACCAGCGCGAACAGGATCAGGGCCATGCCGTCGTTCGACGCGTTCATCATCGGCAGCACGCCCAGGCCGGTGTAGAACCAGGCCTGGTTCTTCAGGTAGCCCAGCAGCGCCAGGAATGCCAGCGACAGCGCGAACATCACCACGATGCGCTTGACGATGTGGCGCAGCTTGAAGTGGCCCAGTTCGTGCGCCAGCACGGCTTCGATCTCGTGCGGATCGAGGCGCGACAGCAGGGTGTCGAAGAAGACGATGCGCTTGTTGCTGCCAAAGCCGGAAAAATAGGCGTTGCCGTGCGCGCTGCGCTTGCTGCCGTCCATGACGAACAGGCCGTTCGAGGCGAAGCCGACGCGCGCCATTAGGCCTTCGATGCGCTCCTTCAGACTGGCATCCTCGAGCGGGGTGAACTTGTTGAACATCGGCGCGATTACGGTCGGGTAGAGCACCATCATCAGGAGCTGGAAGCCGCTCCACACGCACCAGGCCCACAGCCACCACAGGTCGCCGCTACGCTCCATCAGCGCCAGGATCACCCACAGCAGCGGCAGGCCGATCACGGCGCCGACCAGCAGGCCCTTGAACATGTCGGCGATCCACAGGCCGGGCGTCATCTTGTTGAAGCCGAAGCGCTGTTCCAGCACGAACTGGCGGTACCAGTCGAAGGGCAGGTCAAGCAGGCTTGACGCGATCGCGAACGCCACCACCAGGGCCGTCTGGTGCGTCATGCCGGGACCGGTGAGGCCCAGCAGCGAAACCGACAAGGCCTGCAATCCGCCCAGCAGGGTGAAGCCGATCAGCACCACGCCGCCCCACAGCATCGAGGCGATGCCGAGCCGGGTCCTGGCCACCGTATAGTCGGCCGCCTTCTGGTGCGCCGCGAGCGGCACCTTTGGCGCAAACTCGGCCGGTACGCTGGCGCGGTGACGCAGCACATGCCGGATGTGCCGGTTGGCCAGCCAGAAGCGCACGCCCAAGGTCAGCGCAAAGAAAACGACGAACAAAACCGAAAACCCGAGTGAAGACATGCTGTGCCTGTGAGAAAATGCAGGATTGCGCGAAAAACGAATGCAGTATCGCTAATCGAAGAGAGAATTATGTCACAAGCTACACAAACCGAAGGCGCTGCCGCGCCTGTGCGCCCGAACGAATTCAACCTGGTCTGGCTCGACATGGAAATGACCGGCCTGGACCCGGACAACGACCGCATCATCGAGGTGGCGGTGGTCGTCACCGATGCCGACCTGAACATCATTGCCGAAGGCCCGGTGTTCGCCATCCACCAGTCCGACGAAACCCTGGACAAGATGGACAACTGGAACAAGGGCACCCACGGCCGCTCGGGCCTGATCGACCGCGTCAAGGCTTCGACCGTGACCGAAGCCCAGGCCGAGCTGGAGCTGATCGCCTTCCTGAAGCAGTACGTCCCGGCCAACAAGTCGCCGATGTGCGGCAACTCGATCTGCCAGGACCGCCGCTTCATGGCGCGCGGCATGCCCAAGCTGGAAGCCTTCTTCCACTACCGTAACCTGGACGTGTCGACCCTGAAGGAGCTGTGCCGCCGCTGGAAGCCCGAACTCGCCTCCGGCTTCAAGAAGCACCAGAAGCATACCGCGCTGGCCGACATCGTCGAGTCGATCGAGGAGCTGCGCTACTACCGCGAGCATTTCATCAAGCTGTAAGCGCAACATGTGATGCATGCCTTGCCTGTTTTGCAGAAATGTATCGCAGGCAAGAAAAGCTGTGCGACAATCGGCCCATGTCCTCTCCCTCGCACACCATGGACGACGGCATGCGCATGCGCATCCGCCGTCATGACTGGCGCCAGACCCCGCTCGGTCCGCCGGAGGAATGGCCGCCAGCCCTGCGCACGGCCGTGGACATGGTGCTGCACTCGGCCTTCCCCATGTTCCTGGCCTGGGGCCCGGACCTGATCTTCCTCTACAACGACGCCTATGTGCCGCTGCTCGGGCAGAAGCACGGGCGCGCGCTCGGCGAACGCTTCTGCGACCTGTGGGCCGAGGTCTGGAAGGACATGGTGCCGCTGATCGACCGCGCCCTGTCGGGCAAGCCGGTCTACTTCGAAGACATGCCGATGACGGTGATGCGGCGCGGCTATCCGGAGCGCGCCACCTTCACTTTCTCGCATGCGCCCCTGATCGGCGACGACGGCCAGGTGGCGGGCCTGTTCTGCACCGTGATGGAAACCACGCGCCGCGTCGCCAGCGAGCGCCGCGCGGCCTTCGAGCTGACCGTGTCGGACGCGCTGCGTCCGCTCGCCTCGAGCGAGGAAGTGATCGCCACCGCCAGCGCGCTGCTGGGCGGCGAGCTGCACGCGGACCGGGTGGTGTACGCCGAGATGAACGAGGCGACGGGACGCTTCTCGGTGCCGCGCTGGTGGGCGCGCGACGACCGCAAATGGACACAGCCCAGTTTCAGCCTCGAGGAATTCGGTCCCGCGGTGGGCGCGGCGCTGCGCGCGGGCGACGTGGTGCGCATCCACGACAGCGCGCGCGACGTGCGCACCATGGGCTACCGCAGCGCCTACATCGCCGACCGCATCGGTGCGCTGCTGGTGGTGCCGCTGGTCAAATCCGGCCGGCTGACGGCCTGCCTCGGCATCGATTGCCTGCTTGCGCGCCACTGGAGCGACGACGACCTGCAGCTGGCGCGCGACGTTGCCGAGCGCACCTGGGCGGCGGCCGAGACCGCGCGCGCCCAGGCCGCGCTGCGCGCCGAACGCGACCGCAGCCGCAACATCTTCGACACCATCGCCGAGGGCTTCGCCGTGTTCGACGCCGACTGGAACATCGTCGAGATGAACGCCGAGGGCCTGCGGCTGTGCCGAGTGAAGGCGGAAGAGACCATCGGGCGCAGCCACTGGGACGTGTTCCCGCACACGGTCGACATGGAGCTTGGCCGCATGTACCGTGAAGTCATGCGCACCCGGGTGGCATCGGCCGCGATCTATTCGTATCCCTTCCCGGACGGCGAGCGCATCTGGACCGAGGTGCGCGCCTACCCGATGCCGGACGGCAGCATCGCCTCCTTCTTCCGCGACATCACCGACCGCAAGCTGGCCGAGGAAAAGCTGGTCGAGGCCGACCGCCGCAAGGACGAATTCCTGGCCATGCTCGCGCACGAGCTGCGCAACCCGCTGGCGCCGATCAGCGCCGCCGCCGAGCTGCTGCGCATCGGCACGCTGGGCGAGGAGCGGGTGCGCCAGAGCAGCAACATCATCGGGCGCCAGGTGCGCCACATGACGCGCCTGGTCGACGACCTGCTGGACGTTTCGCGCGTGACGCGCGGCCTGATCACGCTCGAGCGGGCCGAGGTCGGCATGCGCGGCGTGGTGCAGGAGGCGGTGGAGCAGGTCAGGCCCGCCATCGACGCCAGGCGCCAGCGCTTGTCGGTGCACCTGCCGCCCTCGTGGGCGCTGGTGGAAGGGGACAAGGCGCGCCTGGTGCAGGTGGTGGCCAACGTGCTCGGCAACGCCACCAAGTACACGCCGGAAGGCCGCGAGATCGACCTGCGCGCCGAGGTGCGCGGGGATGGCGCCAAAGGCGCGCTGGTGATCAGCGTGCGCGACGAAGGCATCGGCATGGACCGCGAGCTGAGCGCCAGGGTGTTCGACCTGTTTGCGCAGGGCGAGCGCTCGTCGGACCGTTCGCAGGGCGGCCTCGGTCTCGGCCTGGCGCTGGTGCGCAACCTGGTCGAGCTGCATGGCGGAATGGTCGGCTGTTCGAGCCCGGGACCGGGCAAGGGCAGCACCTTCGTCATCACGCTGCCGCTGTTGCGCGAGGCCGTACCCGCGCCGCTGCCGCAAGCGCCGGTGCCGGCGGGGAAGGCCGGCGCATTGAAAGTGCTGGTGGTGGACGACAACGTGGATGCCGCCGAGACGCTCGGCCTGCTGCTGGCGGCCCACGGACACGAGGTGGTGGTCGAGCACGAGCCGCTGCGGGCGCTGGAGCGCGCCAGGAAGGTGGCGCCCGATGTCTGCCTGCTCGACATCGGCCTGCCCGGGATCGACGGCCACGAACTGGCGCGCCGCCTGCGCGCCCAGCCGGAAACCGCGGCGAGCGTGCTGGTGGCCATTACCGGCTACGGCCAGCAGCAGGACCGCGACGAGGCCTTCGCCGCGGGCTTCCGCCATCACCTGGTCAAGCCGGTCGATGTCGACGCGCTGGTGCGCCTGCTGGATAGCGTGCAGGCGCCGCCGCACGACGGCTAGTCGCTTACTTTACCCGGTAGGCTGCGCACAGCTTGTTGCCGTCCGGGTCGCGCACGTAGGCCAGGTGCAGCGCACCCAGGCTGCCGTTGCGCAGGCCCGGCGGCTCCTCGATCGAGGTACCGCCGTGCGCCACCGCGACGTCGTGGAACTCCTTGACCTGCTCGGGCGAACTGCACTTGAAGCCGATGGTGCCGCCGTTGGCCGGCGTCGCCGCTTCTCCATTGATCGGCTCGCTGATGCCGAAGCTGCTGCCATCGTGGCGGTAGAACAGCCGCTTGTGGCCGCTCGGCGCCTCGGTGCGGAAAGCCTCGCCCGCACCCAGGACGCCCAGGACAGCATCGTAAAAACGTTTCGAGCGCTCGATATCGTTCGAGCCGACCATGACGTGATTCAGCATCCTTGCCCCCTTTCTCAGCGCATCTGGGTGTAGTTGACCGGGGTGAAGCGGTAGCCCTTGCCGGAGGTGGCAAGGTAGCCCAGGCCCGGGAACTGCAGGTGGGCGCCGCCGATCATGTAGCCGCCCTCGGCCGCGGCGTCGAATTCCTTCTTGCGGGTGGCGGCGGCGGCCTTCTGGTCGCCGTCGAACTGGATCGTCACGGCCGGGTTTTCCATCTGCACCGCCGCCACGTGGATCAGGTCGCCGATCACGAGCAGCTTCTGGCCGCCGCTTTCGACCAGGTAGCTGGTATGGCCCGGGGTATGGCCGCCGGTCGGATTCGCGCGGATGCCCGGCACCAGCTCAGCGCTGCCTTCGAAAGGCTTGAAGCGGCCGGCCTTCACGTAGGGGCCGAGCGCGGCCTGCGCGCCCTTGAAGGTGTCCTTGTCCTTGGCCTTGTCCATGTTCGCCTGGCTCAGCCAGTGGTCCGATTCCAGCTTGTTGGCGCGCACGATGGCCTTGCTGAACACGGCCGCCGAGTCCTTCACCAGTCCACCGGCGTGGTCGCCGTGGAAATGGGTCAGGTAGATCTCGTCGACCTGGTCCGGCGTGTAGCCGGCTGCCTTCATGTTCGCCACCAGCTTGCCCAGGGTCGGGCCGAAGAAGGAGCCGGCGCCGGTGTCGATCAGGACCAGCTTGTTGCCGGTGTTGATGAGGTAGGCATTGTCGGAGGTTTCCAGCATCGGCTTCAGGTGCACCCTGGCCAGGGTCTCCTGGGTCTTCTTGGGATCCTGGGCCAGCAGCTGGTCGACCGGCAGGTCCACGGTGCCGTCCGACAGCGGGGTGATCTCGAACTGGCCCAGCATCATGCGCGACCAGCCCGGGGCCGGGGTCTTCGCCATCGGGGCGGCGGCCAGGGCAGGGGTGGCAATGCAGATCGCCAGTGCGGCGGCGGCCAGCGTGGACAGGGTAGGTCGTGGGAAGGTTTTCATCGTGAAGTCCTCGTTGTTGGTTGCTGCGGCAAGCCGGCCGCAGTGCGTTGCTTATCCTACATGATTGCTTGTCGGAATGCTCACCGTCCGCGTGGGGGAATACGTGTTCGCGCAAGCTGTGGTGTAATGGCAGGCTCCCAATGTTGCAAAACGTATCCATGTTCTCGATGTTGTCGCAGTTGCTGTCGAGGCTGGGGCGCCTGCGCCCCGCCGGACCGACTTCCTTCACCCGGCAGGTGCCCGCCGCCCTCGGCGCCCTGCTGACCCTGCTCCTCACCGCCCTGGCCAGCCGCGCCGCGCTCGGCGCCGCGGCGGTGCATTCGCTGCCCTTCCTGATCGCCCCGATGGCCGCGTCCGCGGTGCTGCTGTTCTGCCTGCCGGCGGCGCCGCTGGCCCAGCCCTGGCCCGTCATCGGCGGCAACGTCGTCTCGGCCCTGGTCGGCGTGGCCTGCGCGCAGGCCGCCGACCCGCTGGTGGCGGCGCCGCTGGCCGGCGGCCTGGCGATCGCCGCGATGGCCACGCTGCGCTGCCTGCATCCGCCCGGCGGCGCGGTGGCCGTGACCGCCGTGCTGGGCGGGGCAGCGGTGAGCAAGGCCGGCTTCTGGTTCGTGCTGGCGCCGGTGGGCCTGAATTCGGTCCTGATGGTGCTCGGCGCAGTGGCCTGGAACCGGCTGTCCGGACACCATTATCCGCACGTGCAGCTGGCCGCGCGCCCGCCCGAGGAAAAGGCGGGCTTTGCGAAAGAAGACCTGGATGCGGCGCTGGACAGCTATGGCGAGACGCTCGACGTCAGCCGCGACGACCTGGCCACGATCTTCGCCGAGACCGAGCAGCGCGCCGCCGAGCGCCGCGCGCGCCGGCACAGCTGCGGCGAGCTGGCCCATCCCGTGCCGGCCAGCCTGAGCCCGGACATGCCGCTGGCGGCGGCGCGCGCGCTGCTGGTGCGGCATGGCGTGCCGGCGCTGCCGGTGGTGGACGCGGCGGGCTGTCCGATCGGGGTGCTCAGCATGGCGGGTCTGGTGGCGGCCGGCGGCAGCGCCAGCCGCCCCTTGCCGGCGCGCGCGCGGCGGGCCACGGCGCTGCTGTTCGGGCGCGATACGGCGCCGACGGTCGGCCAGCTGGTCGAGGCGGATTTCGTCGCCGTGCGCAACACGGCGCCGGTGACGGCGCTGCTCACCCGCTTCCATGAGGGAGCGAAGCAGGTGTTCGTGGTGGACGATGAGGGCAGGCTGGCCGGGATGGTGCAGCCCGGCGACCTGCTGGTGGGACTGGATCTTGGCTTGACGGAAGCTGCCTAGCTTGCCTCAGCGCCTAACAAAACCCCGAGGGCAAGGCGCATTGTCGAAGACAGTACGCTAGTACGGCGAGACAATGCAACGCAGCCATCGGGGGAATTGTTAGGCGCTTACTCGGCGCCGCAGCACTTCTTGTACTTCTTGCCGCTGTTGCAAGGGCAGTCGTCGTTGCGGCCGACCTTCGGCTCCTCGCGCTTCACGGTCTCGACCGCGCCATTGCGGCGCGGCGCCCAGTAGCGGTAGATGGCCGGGATGTTGGCTTCGATCTCCAGCGCCAGTTGGTGGGCCTTGCGCGGGTCTTCGACTTCCGGCAGTTCGGATTCCTCGATCTCGTCGGCGCCGAGCAGGTAGATCGGGCGCATCAGTTCGGCCACTTCCGAATCCCAGATGGCTTCCCAGGAGCCGGGGCGCAGTTCCATGCCTTCCCAGAAGCCCCAGCACCAGGCCTCGGCGTCGATCAGGGCCTCGCCCTCGAATTCATGCTCGACGAACAGCGGCTCGAACTCCTTTGGTGCGGCTTCGAAGGTGATCAGGACTTCGTTCATGAAGCGCATGATCAGGTTGATGATGCGCTGTTCCTCCTTCGGGTTCTTCCAGTTCGGCGCCTGCTTGCCATCCTCGCCCCAGACGCGCGGGAGCCATTCGGCCGGCATGATGGTTTCCGGGCCGATCGCGATCGCGGTCAGGTAGCCGTGCAGGGTGTCCATCGTCATCGCGTCCTCGGGGGAGCGGTCGGACAGCAGGAACTGGTCGAGTTCGTCGAATTCTTTATCGGTAAGGGGCTCGTCGAGATGCATGGGGTGCTCTTGTTGCGTTTTGAAGGCGCCAGTGTAACGCCTGCGCGGGACAAGGGCGTAAAAATCGTGCGCTCGCGGCGCACGACCGCCACGGCAGATGCGGCTTACTTCCTGGCAGCGAATGCCTTCATCAAGGCATCCGCTGCATACTGCTCAGCTTGCTTCGCCTTGGGCAGCACCGCTCCCATGCCGAAAAATTCGTGCGTCACGCCGCTCCATGCACGGTAATCGACCTGCACCCCATCCTTCTTCAGCCTGTCCGCATACTGCTTGCCCTCGGTGAGCAGCGGGTCGATCTCGGCCGCCACGATGGTGGCCGGCGGCAGGCCCTTGAGTGAGGCCGCCTTCATCGGCAGCGCGTACGGATTCTTCGGGTCGCCCCCGTAGTGCTTGAAGAACCAGCCCATCATCGCCTTGTTGAGCGGCTTGGCATGTGCGTTGCGCTTGTAGGAGGCGTTGTTCATGTCGTCGTTCACCACCGGATAGACCAGCAGCTGGTGCAGCGGCAACTGCGCCTTGCGGTCGCGCGCCATCATGGAGACCACGGTGGCCAGGTTGCCGCCCGCCGATTCGCCGCCGACCGCGACGCGGGCCGGATCGCCGCCCAACTCGCGCGCATGCTCGATCGTCCACAGGTAGGCCGCATAGGCGTCTTCCGGCGCGGTCGGGAAGCGGTGCTCGGGGGCCTGGCGGTAGTCGACCGACACCATGATGGCCTTGGCCAACTTTGCCAGCGCGCGCGGCGATGCTTCATAGACCTCGGTGTCGGCGATCACGAAGCCGCCGCCGTGGTAGTACACCATGACCGGGAAGGGGCCGCTGCCTTCGGGCGTGAAGATGTGGACCGGGATGCTGCCTCCCTTGACCGGGACCGTCATCGTCTTCTTTGTCACACCCGGTTCCGGCGCGCTGCTCTTGCCCATGTCGGTCAATACCTTCTTGACCGCATCGGCCGGAGTCGGCTGCTTGCGCGCCTCGGCCGGGGTCAGGGTGTCGATCGGCTTCGGGCCCAGGGATGCGTGGGCGTCCAGCACCTTCTGCATGTCGGCATCCGCCTTCGGCGGCTGCGGCGACTGGGCCTTGGCCGCGTTCCAGACGAGGGCGGCGGCTACGGCCGTCAGCGCCAGGGGAATCGCTTTCTTCATATTTTTTTCCTCGGTAAAGGCCGTATGCCACGCGAGTGCGCTCAGGTACGTGCCGAATCCGATAATTGCTCAGGCGGGTATGCGCGTTCTGTTCCGAATTTAACCAAATTCGTCAAATTTGAAAGGAGGTTTAGGCGGGACGGCAGCTGCCGCTTACAATGCGTGGATGGAGAATTCGACGACTGAAACAAGCGCCCAGGCCCATCCGTTCGCCCGGCTCGATCCGCAAACGGTGCTGGAGGCCGTCCAAAGCGTCGGCCTGTACGGCGACGGCCGCCTGCTGGCGCTCAACAGCTACGAGAACCGCGTCTATCAGGTCGGCCTGGAAGAGGGGGCGCCGGTGGTCGTCAAGTTCTACCGGCCGGGGCGATGGAGCGACGCCGCCATCCTCGAGGAACACGCCTTCGTGGAAGAGCTGGCGCAGCAGGAGATTCCTGTCGTGCCGTCGACCGGCATCGACGGGCGCACGCTGCACAGCTTCGCCGGCTACCGCTTTTCCGTGTTCCCGCGCCGCGGCGGACGCGCGCCGGAACTGGGCGACCCCGCCACCCTGGAATGGATCGGCCGCTTCATCGGCCGCATCCATGCGGTCGGCGCGGCGCGGCCCTACCAGCACCGGCCCGAGATCAACCCGCAGACCTTCGGGCGCGAACCTTTCGAGTTCCTGCGCGCCAAGGGCTTCATCCCGCCCGAGCTGGCCGCCACCTATGCCAGCGTGGTAGAGCAGGCGCTCGATGGCGTGGCGCGCTGCTACGACCGGGCCGGCGCGCTGCCTCTCCTGCGCCTGCACGGCGATTGCCACGGCGGCAACGTGCTGTGGACTCCGGATGGCCCGCACTTCGTCGACTTCGACGACAGCCGCATGGGACCGGCGGTGCAGGACCTGTGGATGCTGCTCTCGGGCGAGCGCCAGGAGATGGTAGGCCAGATGGCCGACGTGCTGGCCGGCTACGAGGACTTCTGCGACTTCCACCCGCGCCAGCTCTACCTGGTGGAGGCCTTGCGCACCTTGCGCCTCATTCATTACTCAAGCTGGCTGGCGATGCGCTGGGACGACCCGGCCTTCCCGGCGGCTTTCCCTTGGTTTAACACCCAGCGCTACTGGCAGGACCGCATCCTCGAGCTGCGCGAGCAGGTGGCGCTGATGGATGAGCCGCCGTTGTGGCCGGTATAGCCCGGTGCCGTGGTTTTGCCGTCCAGTTCGGCGTGACACGCGCGCGCGATTTCCCGGATAATCAGATGGACGCAAGCTGCGTCCTCACCGAAAACGACCATGGAACCCATCAAGCCCGAGCACGAGAAGTACGACGATAGCGACTTCACGATCGACCTGTCGCATGCCGGCAGCGTCGTTCCGCAGGCGCCGGCCGAGCCCGAGCCCGCGCCGGCCCCGGCTGCCGCCCGCGGCCCGATGGACATGCGCGAGATCCATGAGGCCATCGCCCGCGTCGAGGCCGAAGCCAAGGCCAATGTCGCCGCCGAGAGCCGCGCCCATGCCGAGGCGCGCGCCCGTTCGCTGGCCGAGGAGCGCGCCGCGCTGGACGCGGCCGCGACCGCCGCCGCGCTGGCCAATGCCCAGGCCTCCGAAGAGGCGATCGCCGCCGACCGCGACCGCCTGGAGTCGCTGCGCGCCGCCGCCCAGGCGTCCAGCGAGCGGCTGGAGGCGATCCGCCAGGAGACCGCCGAGCTGCGCGCCCGCGTGCAGCAGGAAACCGAGACCCGCATGGCGGCCGAGGCCCGCGCCCGTCTTGAAGAAGAAGCGCGCCGGCGCCACGCCGCCCAGGTCGAAGCCCAGGCCGAGATGGCCGCCCAGGCCGCGCGCGCCGCCGAGGAATTGCTGGCCCAGACCGAACAGGCGCGCCTGCAGGCGGCCGAGCGCATGGCGGCGGTGGAAGCGGCCAAGGAAGAAGTGCTGCACAACGCCAGCGCCGACGCGCGCGTGGCGATCCTGGCGCGCGAGCGCGAGCGCGCCGAGCGCGGCGCCCGCCAGACCGCCGAGAAGCTGGCCCAGGCCGAAGCCGAAGCCCTGGAGCTGACCCAGCAGCGCGAGCGCGCCGACCAGGTGGCCCTCGCATCGAGCTTTGCGCGCGCCGCGGCCGAGGCGCGTGCGCTGGAAGAGGCGCGCGCGCTGGCCCACATCGAACAGGAACGCGAGGCGATCGCGCTGGCCCAGGCCGAGTCCGAGCGCGTCGCGGCCCAGTCGCTGCGCATGCGCCTGCAGACCGAAAAGGAATTGCGCGACGCCGCCACCCACCGCGAACGCCTGGAGCAGATGGCTGCGGCCGCCGCGCAGGCGCGCCGCGACGCCGAAACCCGCATCCTGGCGGCGACCGAGGCGCGCATCGAGGCCGACCGCAGGCTGCGCGACGTGGCCGAGGAACGTGCGCGGGCCGAGGAAGAGGCGAGCCAGCAGGTGCAGGCGCGGCTGGAAGCCGAAGCCCTCGCCGCCGGCCACGCGCGCGAGCGTGCCGCGGCCGACGAGGCGGCAAGCCAGGCGGCGGCGCGCCAGCTCGAAGAAGAGCAGCGCCAGCGCGCGCTGGCGGAAGAACGCGCGGCCCTGGCGCTGGGCGCTGCCGAGGCCCAGGCACAGGAAAACGCGCTCGAGGATGCGGCGCTGGCCGCCGCGCGCCGGCAGGCCGAGGCGCAACAACAGGCGCTGGCAGCGGCCCAGGCTCGCGCCGAGCAGGCCGAGCGGCTGGCCCAGGCCGAGCGCGAGCGCGTCGCCGCCGAGGAAGCGGCGCTGGCGCGCGAGGGGGAACGCCTGCAGGCCGAACAGGAACTGACGCGGGCCGCCGAGGCGCGCGCCGCGGCAGAGCAGGCGGCAGCCGCACAACTAAGAGAACAGGGTGACGCCGAGCGGCGCGCGGAAAGCGCGCAGCAGGCGGCCCTGGACGCGCAGCGGGCGCAGGCGCGCGCCGCGATCGAGGAAGCCGAGCATGCCGAGGCGGCGGCCAGGGCCCAGCAGGCGCAGGCGCGCCGGGCGGCCGAGCTGGCCCAGGCGCAGGCCGAGCGTGCCGAGCTCGAGCGCCGCCAGCTGGAACTGGCCGAAGCAGCACTGTTTGAAGAACGCGCAGCCACCGAGGCCGCGCGCGAATCGCTGGCCCTGGTCGAGCGCAAGCTGGCCGCGCAGCGCCAGCAGGCGGCCTCCGACACGCGCGCCAACGAGGCGGCCAGCGCGCGGCTGGCCTCCGAGCAGGCGGCGGCCCAGGCCGCCCAGGCGCGCGCCGCGGCCGAGGAAGAGCAAGCCAGGCTGGCGCGCGAGCGCGAAGTAGCGGAGCAGGCCGCGCTGCAGGCCGCGGTCGAGAAGCGCGACGCCCAGCGCGCGCTCCTGGAACACGCCCAGCGCCACGCCGAGATGCAGCGCAAGGCGGCCGAGGCGACCCGGCGCATGGCGGACGCGCGCCGGCAGCTGGCCGAGCTGGAAGCGCAGCGCCATGAGGAGCAGACGGGGGAACTGGCGGCCCTCGATCGCGCCCTCGGCGAGCGCAAGGCCGAGGCCGAGCACCGGGTCGCCTCGGTGAACATCACGCGCGAGGTGCTGGGACGCTTCAAGAGCACACCGCCGGCCTCGGCCTCGCAGGCGGCAACGCGGCTGGCGGACGTGATCCTGAATCAGCGGAAGAACGAAGAGTGAATCTGGGTGGGTGATATGCAACGCATATCACTGGCACCCGATTGATACGGGGAACGTATTACTGCGCAGCGGTCTCGCTCGGCGCCACCGGATTCACCGGCCCGGTGCTGGCCCTGGTCGCGAAATACCCGGTCTCGCCGAAGCACGAGGTCGGCACGCCCACGTGCTGTTCATAGGTGATCTGCACCCGCTGTCCCATCGCATTCTGCAGCTGCTCCACCACCGCGTCGTCGCGCACGGTGAAGGCGAAGCGCTCCGGAATCGCGCCCGGCATGCTCGACAGCAGGATCTCGCCTTCCCAGGTCTTGCACAGCCAGCCCTTCTTGGAGAACTTCTGCAGGTAGCCCGCGCGTTCGCCTTCCGAATACGACCAGCTCAGGGTGAACCAGGTATACAGCGCGAACAGCACGATGATCGCGGCAAGGGCGGACAGGAGGAGGGCGGTAGCGCGTTTCGGCATGGTCTTCGGCATAGGATAGGTGAGTTGTCAGGTTGGCAGCAACGCGGCCGGGCACATTCTGCCACGGATGGACAAAATCACAAACTGCCTGCGGCGGCCCCCCTCAGGCCGCGTCCTTGGCGCCTTCATGCTCCATGCGCTTTCGGTAGCGCACCGAGGACCACAGCGACACCAGGATGAAGGCCAGCCCCGACAGCCCCGTGAACCACTCGGGAATGTGGTAGTGGACGCTGGCGAACATGATCAATGCCAGGATGCCGATCGCATAGTGGGCGCCGTGCTCCAGGAACACGAACTCTTCCAGCGTGCCCTTGTAGACCAGGAACACCGTCATCGAGCGCACGAACATGGCGCCGATGGCCAGGCCCAGCATGATGATGACGACGTCGTTGGTGATCGCGAAGGCTCCGATCACGCCGTCGAAGCTGAACGAGGCGTCCAGCACCTCGAGGTAGAGGAAGCCGCCGATGCTGCCCTGGGCGATCATCTTGCCCACCGTCGGGTCTTCTTCTTCCTTCTCCAGCAGGCCGCTCAGCCATTGCACGCCGATGTAGATCAGAACGCCCGTGACGCCGGCGACCAGGACCGGCAGCTTGCGCGCCGGCTCGATCAGGTACATGGCGCCGCATACCGCCAGCAGGGTGAGGGCGATGGCCAGGCCCTCGGTGCCGTATTTGCCGACCTTTTCCTCGATCCAGCCGAGCCAGTGCAGTTCCTTCTGCTCGTCGAACAGGAAATTCAGGAAGACCAGCATCAGGAAGGCGCCCCCGAAAGCCGCCACCTCGGCGTGCTTCTCGGTCAGGTGGCGCGAGTATTCGGTCGGATTGTCGATCGCCATGTGCCAGACCTCGACGAGGCCGAGCCCGGTTGCCGCCGACACAATGACGAGGGGGAACAGCAAGCGCATGCCGAACACCGCCACCAGGATGCCGACCGTGAGGAACAACTTGCGCCAGAACTCGTTCCAGCCGCGCAGGACGGAGGCGTTGACGACCGCATTGTCGAAGGAAAGCGACACTTCGAGCACGCCCAGCACGGCCGTGATCCAGAGCGCCTGCAACAGTCCCGGGATGCCGCGGTGCTCGTAGCCCCACCAGCCGGCCAGGCCCATCAGGATGACCGTCACCGCGATCGACAACCGGAAATGCCGCATACCGCCCCCTTGCCTGTCTAGTCTAGTTGGGAGAATATTACCGTCCCGGATGGTGCGGCGGCGCTACGGATGTCCTTGATTCGGCATCGTTTTTATATCGGTAAGAGCTTGCTTCTGAGATAATTCCGCCCGGCATTACTCAGCATCATTTATCTACCTCGTCGTACCTGGATTTGGACATGGATCTCGCATACCTCGTAACACCCGTGCTGACCTGGATGGTGGTCGGCCCGATCAAGTTCCTGATTACCAGCGCGCGCCAGCGCCGCTGGGCCTTCAACCTGGTGGGCAACGGCGGCTTCCCCAGCAACCATAGCTCCGTCGTCACAAGCATGGCTACCCTGATCGCATTGCGCGAGGGGATCGGCCATCCGGCCTTCGGGGTGGCGGTGACCCTGGCCTTCATCGTGATGATCGACGCCAACAGCCTGCGCCAGCACGTGGGCCGCCAGGCCGCGGCGATCAACAAGCTGGCCTGCGACACCGTGGGACACGTGGTGCTGCGCGAGCGCATGGGCCACACCCTGGTGGAGATCGGCGGCGGCATCGCCACCGGCATCGGGATGGGTTTCCTGATCCACGCGCTCTTCGGCGCTTGAGCGTATGAATATGGACAGGCGGACGGTTCCGGACGTCCGCCTGTCCGCGGATTTGTCCGCATGGTGTCCGGAATCGGCCACATTCCAGTCCGCCTGGAATGCAGCTCGTCGCGAAATATCGCATTTCATCCCTCGAATTCCGCAGTATGCAGAGTCCTCACTTGAAGTTGGCAGGGCACTACTCGATACTGCGCGCTGGCTGTTCATATACGCATTTTTACAAGAACACATACTGAGTCCTTCTCTGGAGAACCACAATGCTGCGCAAAACACTACTCGTCCTTGCCATCGCTTCGGCGCTCGCCGCCTGCAGCAAGGAGTCCAAGGAGCCTGCCAAGCCGGGCACGGAAACCGCCCAGGCCGGCGGCAAGTCCGATCCCAAGGACAAGCGTCCCTCGCAGCTGAAGGTCGCGTCGGAAGACGTGCTGACCATCCAGAACGACACCCTGTCCAGCGGCCCGGTTGTCACCGGCTCGATCCAGCCGGAGCGCAAGGCCGACCTGCGCGCCGAAGTCTCGGCCGTGGTCCTGCAGGTCCTGAAGGAGAACGGCGAGCCGGTCAAGCGCGGCGACGTGCTGGTGCGCCTGGATGAAACCGCGATCC
This sequence comes from Massilia sp. BHUDP2, assembly GCF_046236355.1. NCBI lineage: Bacteria > Pseudomonadati > Pseudomonadota > Betaproteobacteria > Burkholderiales > Oxalobacteraceae > Massilia > Massilia sp. BHUDP2. The sequence goes on along the minus strand of NZ_JBJUVW010000002.1, from coordinate 1,000,499 downwards.
GCGACACCGTCGCCTCCGCCGACGAAGCGGTGCGCGCCTCCAGCCAGGCCCTGGACCAGGCCAACCGCCAGCTGGAGCGCATGAAGACCCTGCGCGCCTCGGGCATGACCTCGGCCGTTGGCCTGGACGAAGCCGAAGTGCGCCGCAACAGCGCCCAAAGCGAGCTGTCGGCCGCCAGGAGCCGCGCCGCCACCGCGCGCCAGCAGCTGTCGCGCACCGTGGTGCGTGCTCCTTTTGATGGCATCGTTTCCGAGCGCAAGGTCTCGGCCGGCGACACCGCGACCATCGGCAAGGAACTGGTCAAGGTCATCGACCCGAACAGCATGCGCTTCCAGGCGCGTGTCTCGGCCGACGAGATCGCCAACGTGAAGCTCGGCCAGAAGGTCAATTTCCGCGTCAACGGCTACGGCGAGCAGCAGTTCGCCGGCATCGTCAAGCGCATCGACCCGGCCGCCAATGCCATCACCCGCCAGGTCGAGGTGGTGGTGGAGTTCGCCGACAAGGCCCAGCCGCGCGTGGCCGGCCTGTACGCCGAAGGCCGCATCGACGCCCAGAGCACCAACGCCCTGATGCTGCCGGAAGCCGCGCTGGTCAAGGCCGGCGACAGCGCCTTTACCTGGCGCATCAAGGACAAGACCCTGAACAAGGTCCCGCTGGTGGTCGGCGCGCGCGATCCGCGCACCGGCAACATCGAAGTCAAGCAGGGCCTGGTCGCCGGCGACATCGTGCTGCGCTCGCCGACCTCGAACCTGAAGGATGGCCAGAAGGTCGAGATGCCGGCCGCCGTGGTGGCCAGCGCGGCCAGCGCCGCCAACCAGGTCGCGGCGCAGGGCAAGTAAGGAACACAGGACAACCAAGGATAATTAAAAATGTTCCTCTCCAATTTTAGTGTCAAGAGACCCGTCGCGACGGTCGTCATGATCGTGGCGATGATGCTGATCGGCCTGCTCGCGCTGTCCAAGCTCAAGGTCAACCAGAACCCGGACGTCGAGCGTCCGGCCCTCTCGGTCAGCATCCCGTATCCGGGCGCCTCGCCCGAGACCGTCGAGCGCGAGATCACCAACCGCATCGAAAAGCAGCTGCTGGCGATCCAGGGCGTCAACGAGATCACCTCCAACTCCTACGAAGGCGGCGTGTCCTTCTTCATGGACTTCAATTTCGGCCGCAACGTCATCGAAGCCTCGGACGACGTGCGCAACGCGATCGCCGCGGTGCGCTACAAGCTGCCGGTCGAGATGCGCGAGCCGGTGCTGCGCCGCTGGGACATCAATGCCCAGCCGGTGATGCAGCTGTCGCTGTCCTCGAGCACCCAGTCGCACGCCGAGATCTCGCGCTATGCCGAGGACGTGCTGGCCGACAAGTTCCGCGCCATCCCGGGCGTCTCGACCGTGACCGTGAACGGCGCCCTGCGCCGCGAACTGTCGGTCCTGCTGCGCGCCGAGAAACTGCGTGAATACAATGTCTCGGTGTCGGAAGTCACCAATGCCCTGCGCACCCAGAATACCAATGCCCCGGTGGGCAAGCTGCGTAGCGAGCTGGACGAGAAGGGCATCCGCCTGGTCGGCCGCATCGAGCGTCCGGAAGACTTCTCGCAGATCGTGGTCAAGCGCAACGGCGACCAGATCGTGCGCCTGAACCAGGTGGCCGAGATCAAGGACGGCTTCGCCGACATCAACAGCCTGTCGATTCGCAGCGGCAAGCCGAACGTCGGCCTGCAGATCGCCCGTTCGCCCGACGCCTCGACCGTCTCGCTGGCCAAGAAGGTGCACGAGGTCGTCAAGGAAGCCAACAAGGAAATGCCGAAAGGCACCGCTATCGAAGTCGTGCAGGATGGCGGCGAAGACGCGCAGAGCAGCCTGGACAACGTGATCGAAGCCCTGGTGCTGGGCGCGATCCTGACCATCTTCGTGGTGTACGCTTTCCTGAATTCCTGGCGTTCGACCCTGATCACCGCGCTGGCGCTGCCGACCTCGGTGCTGGCCGCCTTCATCGCCGTGTGGCTGTGCGGCTTCACCCTGAACTTCATGACCCTGCTGGGCCTGTCCCTGGCGATCGGCGTGCTGATCGACGATGCGATCGTGGTGCGGGAAAACATCGTGCGCCACATGGAAATGGGCTCGGACCGCCGTACCGCCGCGCTCGAAGGCACGGCCGAGATCGGCCTGGCCGTGGCCGCGACCACCTTCTCGATCATGGCCGTGTTCGTGCCGGTGGCCTTCATGCCGGGCGTGTCCGGCGAATGGTTCCGTCCGTTCGCACTGACCGTGACCTGCTCGGTGATCGTCTCGCTCTTGATCTCCTTCACGCTCGACCCGATGCTGTCGGCCTACTGGGGCGACCCGCCTGACCACGCGCATGCGCCGAAGAAGGGCCTGAGCCTGGTGCTGCAGCGCTTCAACACCTGGTTCGACCACCAGGCCGACCGCTACGGCCGCGTGATCGCCTGGGCGCTGCACCACCGCAAGTGGATGGGTTTCATCGCCTTTGCCAGCTTCGCCGGCGCCATCCTCCTGCACAGCTTCTTCGGCGGCTCGAGCTTCATGCCGAAATCGGACTGGGGCACCATCATGGTCGAGATCCGCACCCCGGCCTCGTCGAGCCTGGAATATTCGCGCCGCAAGGTCGAGGCCGCGGCCGAGATCGCCCGTTCGATCCCGGAAACCGAGGATACCAACAGCTACGTCGACCTGAGCGGCGGCCGCGTCTACGTCGATATCGGCAAGCGCAGCAAGCGCGAGCGCAGCGGTTCCGAGATCGGCGCCGAACTGCGCGCCAAGATCGCCCCGCTGGTCGGCGCCGAGTACACCGTCATCGACGACCTGGGCGGCGGCGGCAAGCCGGTCCAGATCGAGTTCACCGGTCCGGATTCGCGCAAGCTGATGGAACTGACCTCGGCCTACATGGAAAAACTGCGCCAGGTGCCGGGCGCCGTCGACGTCACCCTGTCGGAGCAGGATCCGAAGAACGAACTGCAGATCGTGCTCGACCGCGGCCTGGCGAACGCCATGGGCATCTCGGTCAACGACGCCGCCCAGTCCCTGCGCGTGGCCTTCGCCGGCATCGAAGTGGGCGACTGGGTCGACCCGACCAACGAGACCCGCGACGTCGCCGTGCGCCTGCATCCGGAGGACCGCGTCAACACCGACAGCATCGAGCGCCTGCCGATCGCGGTGAGCGGCACCGGCATGATGGTCCCGCTCGAGCAGATCGCCAGCATCACCATGGGCAAGGGCCCGGCCGGCATCCGCCACAAGGATGGCGAGCGCCTGATCACCGTGTCCGCCAACGCCCAGGGCCGTTCGGCCGGTGAAGTGACCGCCGACGCCATGAAACTGGCCAAGAGCTTCGACTTCCCGCCAGGCTACGGCCTGGCGCTGGGCGGCCAGGGCGAGGACCAGCAGGAGCTGTTCCGTGAAATGATGATCGCGCTGTTCTCGGGCATCCTGCTGATGTACCTGATCCTGGTGATGCAGTTCGGTTCCTTCACCGCACCGATCGGCGTGATGCTGTCGCTGCCGCTGTCGCTGATCGGCGTGGTGCTGGCCCTGATCCTGACCAAGAACACGCTCAACCTGATGAGCATGATCGGCGTCCTGATGCTGATGGGCCTGGTGGCGAAGAATGCGATCCTGCTGATCGACGCCGCCCGCGCCCTGGAAAAGGAAGGCGTGGACCGCGAGGAAGCGCTGATGCAGGCCGGCCGCAAGCGCCTGCGTCCGATCCTGATGACGACCTTCGCACTGATCGCGGGTATGTTCCCGGTGGCGATGGCCTTCGGCGATGCCGGCCAGTTCTACCAGCCGCTGGCCATCGCGATCATCGGCGGCGTGATCACCTCCACGCTGCTGACCCTGCTGGTCGTGCCGACCTTCTACGACAGCATCGAGATCGCCCGTGACCGCATGTTCGCGAAGTTCAACCGCCGCGCCAAGCGCCACAACGTGGCCCTGGCCTTCCTGATGACCTTTGTCGAGGCCATCCTGACGCTGGTCTTCGTGCGCCTGATCTTCCGCGGCATCGTGCGCATCGGCCGCTTCGTGAGCGGCCGCGGCCGCGGCACGGCGCAGCCCGCATAAGCACCCCGACGGGTTCGCCCGCCGCAAGAGCCAGCCTTCGGGCTGGCTTTTTTATTGCCCGGCAAACGTGGTGGATACGCAAATTAATCAAATATTGTTGTGCGTCTAACAATTGGTGCCGGGTTTGTTGCCTTAAAATAGAGGAATTGTGTCTACTCCCAGTTCCTCCGAAAGCCCCCATGCGTGAAATGAGCACCGAGCCGGCCAGCGGCCTCCAGCCTGACCTCAACTGGCTTGCTGGGGGCGGCGACATGGGTGCTCTGATTCGGGCGATGGACTGGTCGGCTACGCCGCTGGGGCCGCTGGAAAGCTGGCCGCAAAGCCTGCGCACCACGGTGAGCCTGTGTCTGTCGTCGACCTTCCCGATCCTGGTGTGCTGGGGCGAGCAGGATATCCAGATCTACAACGATGCCTACCGGCCGATCTGCGGCGACCTGCACCCCGCCTCGATGGGCGCGCCGTTCAAGAAGGTCTGGGCCAGCGCGCTGCCCGTGGTGGGCGAGGCCTTCGACCGCGCCCATCAGGGGGAGGGCGCCTACATCCGCGACCAGCGCATGTTCCTCGACCGGCTCGGCTACCTGGAAGAAGCTTTCATGACCTTCTCGTTCTCGCCGATCCGCGACGAGTCGGGCGCGGTGGGAGGCGTGTTCCACCCGATTACCGAGACCACGGCCCAGGTGCTCGGTGCGCGCCGCACGCAGGGATTGCGCGAGTTGAGCGAAGGGTTAGCCGCAGCCCGTACGGCCGGCGACATCGGCCGGCAGCTCGAGGGGCACCACCAATCCCTGGCCCATGACCTGCCTTTCGTTCTGTTCTACCAGCGCGATGCCGCCAGCGGCCAGCTGCTGCTGCGCGGCCGCGCCGGCATCGAAGGGGATTGCGCGCTGGCGCCGCTCTCGGCGGCGCCGGATGATGCGCTCTGGCCGTTCGCAGCCGCTGCCTCGGCCCGCGCCGCCCAGCGCGTCGACGGGCTGGCGGCGCGCTTCGAGGGGCGCTGCGGTACCTATGACGAGCCGCCGGGGTCGGCAATGGTGCTGCCGGTGCTGGTGCCGGGCCAGCAGGAGCCCTATGCTTACCTGGTGGCCGGCGCCAGCATCCGGCGTGCCCTCGATGCCGACTACCTGAACTTCTTCGAGCTGCTCGGCGCCGCGGTGGGCACCGCCGTGGGCAACGTCACTGCCCACGAGCAGGAACAGCGCCGTGCCGAGGAACTGGCCAAGATCGACCGCGCCAAGACCGCCTTTTTCTCCAACGTGTCGCATGAATTCCGCACGCCGCTGACCCTGATCCTGGGACCGCTCGAGGATGCGCTCCGTGATGACGCAGAGCCGCTCCCGCCGGACCAGCGCCGCCGCATCGACCTGACCCTGCGCAATGCACTGCGCCTGCTCAAGCTGGTCAATTCCTTGCTCGACTTCTCGCGCATCGAGGCGGGGAGGGTCCGGGCCAGCTACCAGCCGGTGGACCTGGCGCGCCTGACGACCGACCTCGCGTCAGTGTTTGAGTCGGCCATGGCACGCGGCGGGCTTGCCTTCGAGGTCGCCACCGAAGACCTGGGCGAGCCGGTCTACGTCGACCGCGACATGTGGGAAAAGATCGTCTTCAACCTGCTGTCGAACGCCTTCAAGTTCACTCTCGCGGGCGGCGTGACGGTGCGCCTGGCGCGGCATGGCTCGGGTGCGTCGCAAGTTGCGCGCCTGTCGGTGCAGGATACCGGCATCGGCATCCCTGAGCAGGAGTTGCCGCGCGTGTTCGAGCGCTTCCACCGGGTCGAAGGCTCGGCCGGCCGCACCTACGAAGGTACCGGCATCGGGCTGGCCCTGATGCAGGAGCTGGTCTGGCTGCACGGCGGCAGCATCGCGGTGCAGAGCAGGGAAGGCGAAGGCACGCGCTTCGACGTCGACATCCCGTTCGGGCGCGGCCACCTGCCGGGCGACCGCGTCCTGATGGCGCCGACACCGGTGAGCGGCGATGCGGGGCGTATCGGCGCCGCCTTCGTCGAAGAGGCGCTGCGCTGGCTGCCCGACGGCGAAGGCGATGACGGCGGCCCCGATCGCGCCCTTGCCGATGAGCGGGCTGCAGCCGCCGCCGGCGCGGCATCCGTCGATGCGCATCCGGAAGCGCGCCCGCGCATCCTCGTCGCCGACGACAACAGCGACATGCGCGCCTACCTCAAGTCGCTGCTCGCGCCGCACGCGGACGTCACCGTATGCGCCGACGGCGAGGCCGCCTTCGCGCTGTTGGAGCGCGACCCGCCAGACCTGCTGCTGAGCGACGTGATGATGCCGCGCCTGGACGGCTTCGGGCTGATCGCGCGCATTCGCGCCAGCGAGCAGCTGAGCCACCTGCCGGTGATGCTGCTGTCGGCGCGCGCCGGCGAGGAAGCCAAGGTCGAGGGCCTGCAGGCCGGCGCCGACGACTACCTGGTCAAGCCCTTCGCCGCGAACGAACTGCTGGCGCGGGTGCGCGGGCAGGTGGCGCTGGCGCGCGAGCGCCGCCGCCTGCATGCGGAGGCGGCCCAGCGCGATGCTTATTTCCGCGCATTGGTGGATGCCTCGCCGGCCATGCTCTGGACCACCGACGCCAGCGAGCAGTGTACCTACCTGAGCCAGCGCTGGTATGACTTCACCGGACGCCGGGTCGAGCAGGACCTGGGACGCGGGTGGCTCGAGAACGTGCATCCCGACGACCTGCAGCGCACCGTGAGTGCCTATATCGAGGCGGCGCAGGCGCGGGTGCCGTTCGCGCTCGACTTCCGGCTGCGCCGCCGCGACGGCGTATACCGCTGGGTGATCGACTCGGGCGTACCGCGCGTGGACGAACAGGGGCGGCCGAACGGCTACGTCGGCACCGTGATCGACGTCCACGAGCGCAAGACCTTGCAGAAGCGTTTCGAACGGGTGGCGCAGGCCGGCAACATCGGCGTCTGGTATGCGGACCTGCCCTTCGAGCATTTCCGCCTGAACCGGGAGATGGCCGCGCAGTTCGGGCTGGAGGGGCAGGAGCAGGCCTCGGTGACGCAGCTGGCGGCTGCGGTCGATGCCGCCGACCGCAGCCACTTCGAGGTGCGCCTGCGGCACGCCCTGCGACACGGCAGTATGCTCGATATCGAATTCCGCGCCGGCCATGGGACAGCGGGTGCGCGCTGGATGCGCGCGGTGGGCTGGTGCGATGCCGGCGCAGACGGCCAGCCGCTGCGTTTCGACGGCGTCACCTTCGACGTCAGCCGCCACAAGCACGCGGAACAGGAGCTGCGCGAACTCGCCGACGAACTGGCGGCGAAGAACCGCCAGCAAAGCGAGTTCCTGTCGACGCTGGCGCATGAGCTGCGCAATCCGCTGGCGCCGATCCGCGCCGGTATCGACCTGATGCAGGCGCAACTGGGCAGCAGCGGCCGCGGCGGCAAGGCATCGGGCACGCGCGATGTGCAGGCCATAATGCGGCGCCAGGTCGACCATATGGTGCACCTGGTCGACGACCTGCTCGACATGGCCCGCCTTGCCGAAGGCAAGGTCACGCTGCGCCTCGATGCCGTGCTGCTCGGCGACGTGGTGCGCGACGCCGTCGAGATGGCCATGCCGCTGGTGACGTCGCGCGCCCACCGGCTGACGCTGCGGCTGCCGCAGGCCCAGGTCGTCCTGCATGCGGACCGCCACCGCCTGTCCCAGATCGTCAGCAACCTGGTGAACAACGCGGCCAAGTACACGCCGGCCGGTGGCGATATCGCGGTGGAGGCCCGGGTCGAAGGCCGCGAGGCGGTGATGGAGGTTTCCGACACCGGCATCGGCATTGCCGCCGATGCGCTGGAGCGGGTGTTCGACATGTACGCGCAGGAGCGGTCGAGCGCGGCGATGGGGGAGGGCGGGCTGGGCGTGGGACTGCACCTCGTCCAGCGCCTGGTGCGGCTGCATGGCGGCAGCGTGGCCGCGGAGAGCGCAGGCGAAGGCATGGGCAGCCGCTTCACGGTGCGCCTGCCGCTGCCGGATGCGCTGCCCGCGCCTGTGCCGGCGCCGGCGGACGAAGCGCCGGCGCCGGCCGGATCGCTGCGGGTACTGGTGGTGGATGACAACCTGGATGCCGCCGAGATGCTCGCTACCCTGCTCGAGATCGGCGGCCACCGTGTCCGCATGGCCCACGATGGCGCGGGCGCCATCGCGGTTGCAGGCGAGCTGTTGCCGGAAGTGGCCTTTCTCGACATCGGCCTGCCGGACATGAGCGGCTACGAGGCGGCCGGCGCATTGCGCGGCATCGCCGGCATGGAGGGCAGCATGCTGGTCGCGCTGACCGGCTGGGGCACGGAACAGGACCGGCAACGCGCCCGCGAGGCCGGTTTCGACCATCACCTGACGAAGCCTGCAGAATTCGATGCGGTCAATCGCCTGCTCGAGCAGGCGATACAGGCGCGTTCCATGCGCGACTGATCGTCACGTGGGAAAGGCATGGGACGCGGGAAAACCGGTACGCGCAAGGGCAGGACGACAGCCCGGCAGTACAAGTGGCGGAACACGCCGGCCATGATGGACGCGTGTCGAAGAGATGGCGCGGGCGAGCCGGGCATGATTGCCCAGTAACGGACTCAGCCTGCAGTCGGCGCGGTAAGGCACGACAAACCAACGACTCAGCCAGCCCTGCCGGGCTGGCAATCGTCGCCGCAATTACGGCACGAAACCCGCTTCCGGTGCTAACCGGAAGTCCCGGAGCCCGCGCCGCGGGCCCCGTTCGTTGCCAGGCGGATGGTCGATCAGCCGCCGGTGGTGCCGCCGGTGGTGCCGCCAGTGCCGCCGGTGCCGGTGGTACCGGTGGTGCCCGAGGTGCCCGAGGTGCCGGTGCCGGTGGTGCCGGTCGCGCCGGTGCCGGTGGCTGCCGGATCGGTCATGGTGCCGGTGGTGCCGGTTGCGCCGGTGCCGGTGGCCCCAGTGCCCATGTCGGTGCCGGTGGTGCCGGTGGTGCCGGTGGTGCCGGTGCCGGTTGCGCCGGTGCCGGTGTCACCCGTGGTGCCGGTGGCGCCCGAGGTGCTGCTCGGGGTGGTGGCCGAGGTGTCCGGCGTGGTGGTCGTGGTGTCGGTCGCCGGCTCGTTCTTGCGGCAAGCGCCCAGCAGGGAGGCCAACACAGCAGCAGTCAGCAGGATTTTTGGTGCTTTGGTCAGTGCTTTCATTGTTTAAACTCCTCGTTCACGTCTATCTTGTGCCGCAGCGTCCAGGTGAGGCCTTGGAACACTACGACGCCAGGTTAGGTCCTCTGAGGGTTCGGGAACCCAGCAGTGGAACCATCAGGGAACCGACGCAATACGCGGCCCCGGTCAGTGCACGATCCGACTCCGTTAGACTGGCAGCCCGGCCGCCGGTTCGGATCGTACACTGTCGTACTTGCTGGAGAGCGGACGTACTAGAACTCCGCTCCCCACCCCACCGGCGTGGGCCGGATGGTCTCGCTGTCGCGCGCATCCTTGCCCGCGATCTGTTCCAGGAGCGCGGGTATCTCCTGTGATATTTCCCGCGCTAGATATCCTAATGTGCCCATGCGCTCGGCGAGGCGTTCGCCGGCGCGCGCATGCAGCGCCACGCCCCAGCAGGTGGCCTGGTCCAGCGGCGCACCGCGGGCAGCCAGGCCGGCGATGACCCCGGCCAGCACATCGCCGGATCCGGAGATGGCCAGGCCAACATTGCCGCCTTCATGCTGGTACAACGTTCCATCGGGCGTTGCGATGACAGTGCGCGCACCTTTTAATGCGACCACCGCGTTCCAGGCCCGCGCCGCCTCGAGTGCGCGCGGGTCGGGCGCCGCATTGATGTCCTGCTTGGGCGTACCGGTCAGGTGCGCCATTTCGCCCGCGTGCGGAGTGAGGATCACCGGACGCTCGAAACGCCAGGGCATGCCGGGTGGCCAGCCGGCGGGCGGATGCAGCAGCGTGCCCATGGCGCAGGCGTCCAGCACCACCTGGGTGCCGGCAGCGTCCAGGCGCGGCAGCAGCGCATGCACCAGCGCGGCGGTGGCCGGTTCGTCGCGCATGCCCGGCCCGATCAGCACCGCGTCGACGCGTTCGGCCAGCGGGTCGAGGCAGGCGACGGCGTCCATGCTGAAACCCGCGCTGGCCTGTTCGGCCAGGCCGATCACGCGCGCCTCGGGCATGGCCAGGGCCACCAGCTGGGCCACGCTCTGGCCGGTGGCGATGGTGAGCTTGCCGGCGCCCGCGCGCAGGGCCGCGGTGGCGGCCAGGATGACCGCGCCCGGCATTTCGCAGGAACCGCCCAGCACCAGCACGTGGCCGCGGATTTCCTTGTCGCCTTCGACGGCCGGCATCGGCACCGGCCAGCCCTGCAGCAGGGCTGTGTCGACGTCGTGCACGGCAGTGGCGCGATCAAGCGTGTCGATGAGCGTTTCCATGGGATGGGCTTAGGCCTTCGGTGCGGCAGGCAGGTCCTTGCTGGCGGTGACGGGGGTGCCGGTCGATTCGAGCGGCGCCACGAAGTTCACGAGGCGCAGGGCCAGATGGCCGCCCTTGCCGAGATCGGGGTCGTATTCGTAGGAGGTGACCGAGCAGTTCGGCACATCGCCGGCGCGGTCGAACTCGAGGATGGTTTTCTCGTCGAGGCGCTCGAACAGGTAGCGGAAGCAATTGACCGTGACCTGGTGCGCGACGATCAGCACACGCTCGCGGCAGAACTCCCGGTTCAGGGTGTCGACCACGCTGCGCAGGCGCAGGATCACGTCGCACCAGCTCTCGCCGCCGGGCGGGCGGAAGTAGAACTTGCCGACGTGCTGGCGTTGTTCGTACAGCGCGGGATGGTGGTGCGCGATGCCGTAGATGGTGAGGCGGTCGAGGATGCCGAATTCCTTTTCGCGCAGGCGCTCGTCGGATTCGACGACCAGGCGCGAACGGTCGAGGCGCTGCATCAGGATGTTGGCGGTCTCGGCAGCGCGCACGTAGGGCGAGTGCAGCACCACGGTCGGCTGCTGCTCCGGCGGCAACGAGGCAAACCAGGAACCGAGCGCCTGCGACTGGCGCTCGCCCAGTTCCGACAGGGGCACGTCGACGTCGCGGTCCGCAATGTCGATGTGGTGTCCGGCGGCGGCTTCGGCAAGGTCACGCGCGACGTTGCCGGCGCTCTGTCCATGCCTGACCAGCCAGACTTCCTGTGGCCACTTTTGTTCCATTACCTGCCCGTCTTTGATATTGACATGACATCATCATAGACGGATTCTACGGGCCGAAAGCGCACGATTGCGGGCTTTCCGGACAGGCTCGCCGTAGCGTCGGAGCCCTCTTACACGGCTTGCGATTCGCTATCTAAATTGATTTCCGCATCGCTATGAAACACCCGCATGTCCGTCTCGCCGAGGATGCGGCTGGTCAAGGTGCCGGCGGTGATCGAACCGCTGACGTTGAGCGCCGTGCGGCCCATGTCGATCAAGGGTTCTACAGAAATCAAGAGGCCGGCCAGCGCCACCGGCAGGTCCATCGCCGACAGCACGATCAGCGCCGCGAAGGTGGCGCCGCCGCCCACGCCGGCCACGCCGATCGAACCGAAGGCGACGATCGCCAGCAGCGGCAGCAGGAAGGAGGCGGTGAAGGGATCGATGCCGACGGTCGGCGCGATCATCACCGCCAGCATGGCCGGATAGATGCCGGCGCAGCCGTTCTGGCCCATGGTGGCGCCAAACGAGGCGGCGAAGTTGGCGATGCCTTCGGGCGTGCCGAGGCGCGCGGTCTGGGTCGCCACGCTCATCGGGATCGAGCCCGCGCTGGTGCGCGAGGTGAAGGCGAAGGCCAGCACCGGGAAGATCTTGGCCACGTAGCGCAGCGGGTTCAGGCCGCTGCCGGCGACCAGCATCAGGTGCACCAGGAACATCAGCGCCAGCGCGCAGTAGGAGGCGGCAACGAAGCTGGCCAGGCTGAGGATGTCCTGCAGGCTCGATCCCGCCACCATCTTGGTCATCAGGGCGAACACGCCGAAGGGCGTCAGGCGCAGCACCAGCGTGACCATGCGCATCACGATCACGTGGGCCACGTGCACGAAGCCGCTGAAGGACTCGAACACTTCGGGCTTCTTGCCGGCGATACCGGTGGCCGAGATGCCGATGAAGATCGAGAACACCACCACCGCGATGGTCGAGGTGGTGCGCGCCCCGGTCATGTCGAGGAAGGGATTGGCCGGGATGAAGGAGAGCAGCATGGAGGGCAGCGAGATTTCCTGCGCCGCCGCCAGCTTGCCCTGCAGGTATTCGCCGCGCGCCACTTCGGCGGCGGAGCTGGTCAGGCCGACTGCGCTCAGGCCGAACAGCTTGGCCATCAGGATGCCGATCGCCGCCGCCACGATGGTCGTGGCGAGCAGGATGCCGATCGTCAGCGTGCTGATGGCGCCGAGCGAGGCGGCATTGCGCAGCTTGAGGATGGCCTGCACGATCGAGACCATGATCAGGGGGATGACGATCATCTGGAGCAGCTTCACGTAGCCGCTGCCGAGCACGTCCAGCCAGGCATTGGTGGCGGTGACCTCGGGCGAGCCGGCGCCGTAGACGGCCTGCAGGGCCGCACCCAGCACCACGCCGAGCCCGAGGCCGGTGAAGACGCGCTTGGTAAAGGACACGTGCTTTGCCTGCAGGCGATAGAGCAGCACGCACACGAGCAGTGCGAGGACCAGGTTGATCAGGACGGGAAAGTTCATTGGAGCCTTTGCGGGGCAGCTCATGCGCTGCGGAAATCAATCGCAGCATTTTATAGGCAAACCGGCATCGCCGCCGAGGGCGTCATGCCGTCTGTTCTTGTCGAGCTGGCCATGAAGGATGCCAGCTTGTCAAAATTCTGTGGCTGGACCGCGACGCTCCGCGCGGATTGGCGCAATGGGCGGCGCCGATATGCCCGATGGATGGGAAGTTGTTTCTATAATTCAATATGAACGTCAATGCCTTACGGCAATTTCAACCGGCCCACCCCATTTTCGAGCCCACCATGTTCAAACATCTCAGCATCAAGAGCCGCCTCGTCTTCGTGATCGCCTTCTTGGCCGCCGAACTCGTGGCCGGCGCCGTCATCGGTATCTATAACCTCGCTGTCGCCAACGCAGAACTGAAGAGCCTGCATGACGACCGGGTCGTCCCGATCGGCCAGCTCAGCCGCGTCATGCAGCTGATCACCACCAACCAGCTACTGGTCGGCAAGGCGGCAGCCACTACCGACAGCGCCCAGCGCGACGCGTTGCTGGCCGAGGTCGACGCCAATATTGCGGCGGCGACGGCAAGCTGGAAAGCCTACGAGCAGACCAGGCTGACGGACGAGGAAGCCGCGCTGGCCGCAACCTTCGTCGAAGCCCGCAAGGCCTTCCTGGCCCGCGGCCTGCTGCCGGCCGTCGCCGCGGTGCGCGCCGGCGACACGGCATTGGCCAACGGCCTGGTGGCGGGCGAGATGGCGCGCCTGTTCCAGCCGGTGGGCGCCAGCGGCGGCCAGCTGCTCGCGCTGCAGCAGCGCGTGGCCAAGGCCGAGTATGAAGCCTCGCAGCAGACCTACGAGACCGTGCGCCTGGTGTGCCTGGCCGGCCTGGTGTTCGGCCTCCTGATGGCGGCCGTGGTGGGCTGGATGCTGGTGCGCGCGATCGTGCGCCCGCTCGAGCAGGCGGTGCGGATCGCCGGCGCGGTGGCCGCAGGCGACCTGAGCCAGAAGATCGAGGTGAACGCGAACGACGAAACCGGACGCCTGCTGCAGGCCCTGAAGGACATGAACGCATCCCTGGTGGGGATCGTCACGCGCGTGCGCGCCGGCACCGACACCATCGCCACCGCTTCCGGCGAGATCGCCGCCGGCAACCTCGACCTGTCCGCGCGCACCGAGCAGCAGGCAGGCTCGCTGGAAGAAACCGCCTCGTCGATGGAAGAGCTGACCTCGACCGTCCAGCAGAACGCCGACAACGCGCGCCAGGCCAATGCGCTGGCGGCCTCGGCCCAGCAGGTGGCGGGCAAGGGCGGCGAAGTGGTGGAGCAGGTGGTGCGCACCATGGGTGCGATCAACAGTTCGGCCACGCGCATCGTGGACATCATCACGGTCATCGACGGCATCGCCTTCCAGACCAATATCCTGGCCCTGAACGCGGCGGTGGAAGCGGCGCGCGCCGGCGAGCAGGGCCGCGGTTTCGCCGTGGTGGCGGGGGAGGTGCGCAACCTGGCGCAGCGCAGCGCGGCCGCAGCCAAGGAAATCAAGGCGCTGATCGACGACTCGGTCGAGAAGGTGCACATCGGCTCCGAGCTGGTCGACCAGGCCGGGGCGACGATGGCGGAGATCGTGCAGAGCGTCGGCCGCGTGACCGACATCATGGCGGAGATCACCGCCGCCAGCCAGGAGCAGACCGCCGGCATCGAGCAGATCAACAGCGCCGTGACCCAGATGGACCAGGTGACGCAGCAGAACGCCGCGCTGGTCGAGGAAGCCTCGGCGGCGGCCCAGTCGCTGCAGCAGGAGGCGGCCGAGCTGGCGCAGGCGGTCGGCATCTTCCGGCTCGACGCGCAGGCGGCGCCGGCACGGTCGGCAGCAGCGGCGGCAGTCGTGGCGCGGGCGCCGGCCGTGCGTCCGGCCAGGGTCACCGCCCCGGTACGCGGCGAGGCGAAGGCGGCCACAGCGCAGCCGGCCCGCAAGGCCGCCAAGGCCGTGGAAGCGACCGAAGGCTGGGAAGAGTTCTGACGGCGATCAGCCGCGCCTCGTCAATCGAACAGCGGGCCGACGGCCCGCTGTTCTTTTATGGCGTGGGCGCATGCGCACGCCTGGGGCGTGCCGTGCTCCCGAGCTGATGCGCGCTTACTCGAGCGTGATGAAAAGGGCTGCCATGCCGAGGCACAGGCCGACCGCCACGCCGATGCGCTGGCGCAGGCGGCGGCTGTTCGACACGATGCCTTTTGCAAAGGTGCGCTTCGGTGCGCGCGGGTTGCTGCGGTCGACGGTGCCTGGGTGGATGCGTGGATGCGAGTGTTCGGTGTTCATTGTTATTCCTTTTGCCGTCTCCGCCGGAGACAGGCATGCAATAGGTTGACAGTAGGTGCTGGAGCGTTTGCTGACAGGAGAATTCGGTTGGCGCGCTTCGCGCGCCGGCCGTTCAGGCAAGCAGGGGAGTGCAGGCGTAGCGCGTACGCGTGTCCGAAGCGTGCAGATGAGAAGTGGTCGACATGCAATGCCAGTAACGCTTCACAATAAAATCCAGTCCGCGATGCGCCTGACGGGCAGGTGCATCTGATGTTGTTTATTTTACATGTGCGCCCGGCGAATACAAGAGCGCACACAATTGCTTACGACTTCAAGGTGTTGCTTCGAAAGAACAATATCTTCCTATCCCTCAGCAATGTCAAGCAATTGCAATCAAGCGTAGGAAGTAACCAACAGTAGGGGCTGCAGGCTCGGGAATCATATGACCGGCGAGGTCATCGAGAGTTCGGGAAGTGATACAAAAAACAGCGTTTCATTGTATTTTTTGTATCATTTTCGTGCGATCTGATTTTTCCTCTACCCAGACCGTTTCGTGATGTCGATCCTTTGCGCCTTGCAGGAGACGAACGCTGCCCTAGACTGGATTCAGCCCCTGCAAAGCGAGGGTCCCATCCCGATTTGTGAAGGAATAATCATGCGCTCCCCACATACTCTTGGTGTGGCAGTTGCCGTCTCCATGACCTTGTTCGTTGCCGATGCTGCTGCCCAGTCCCGGCCGCTTCCGCCGGGTAGCGAACCGATTTCCAGTGTGGAGGTAACGGCCCCTGCACGCAGCGTCCGGATCTACCAGAAAGACCTCGACGCAGTTAGCGGAACATATGCCATGTCGAATGGCTGGCGCCTGCAGGTCACTCCAGCACCTGGAGGCGTCTCTGCAAAGATCGGCCGGGACCGACCAATGCGCCTGGTTGCACTATCGCCAGACAAGTACGCTACGCGCGACGGTAACGTGACCATGGAATTCAACCGTGGTAGCAGCGGCGACGACATGGTGATGAGCTACGTGCCGGATCGACGTCTGGCTCAGGTTATTGTGGTGAAAGCAACGCTAGCCCAACGTTGAGAAATCAATCCGAAGTCCGTTGGCTTCCCGAGTGCGTCACGGGTCCGCCATGTCGAGAGAGGCTTCCATCCCATTGCTTTTAGAAAAACAAAAACGCCAGCCCGAAGGCTGGCGTTTCTGCTGATTCTGGTAGGCCGTGCTGGGCTCGAACCAGCGACCAACGGATTAAAAGTCCGCTGCTCTACCAACTGAGCTAACGACCCGAAGAAGCAAGATTATAGGGTGCGTCGCGCCCGCTGTCAAATGCCGCACAGCATCATGACGGGCGCACGCATCACTTCAGCGATGCCAAGCGGTCCTTGGCGGTGCGGGCCGCGCTCGACTCCGGATACTTCGACACCAGCTGCTGCAGCGCCTTCTTCGCGTTCTTGCTGTCCTTCAGCAGGGCATAGCTGCTGCCGATGTTCAGCATCGCGTCCGGCGCCTTGGGGCTGCCGGCATAGGTGGTGGTGACGACTTCCTGGGCCGCGATGGCCTTCTTGTAGTCGCCCAGCGCGTAGTAGGCGTTGCCCAGCCAGTACTGCGCGTTGGCGGCGTAGGCCGAATCCGGGTAGCGGCGCACGAAGTCCTGCAGGGCGGTGGTGGCGCCCTGGTAGTCGCCGGACTGGAACATGGCGGTCGCGCTGTCGTAGGCGGACTTTTCGGACGGCAGCACCGAGGCCACCTGGCCGTCGACGGTTTCCTGCTGCGGCTCGACCTTCTTCAGGCGCGCGTCGAGGTCGGCGTACAGCTGCTTCTGGCTTTCCTGGGCGCGGGTGATCTGGTTGGCCAGCACTTCGATCTGGCCGCGCAGGCGCGCGATTTCCTGCATGGTCTGCTCGTGCTGGTTCAGCATGTCGAGCTGCGCGGTCCTGTCCGACTTGTTGTCGATCTGGGCCTTCAGCTCGCGGGCCACGGCATCGACCTTGGCGCGCAGCTCGAGGATGGCCTTGCGCGCTTCGTTGTCGTCGAGCAGGCCGGCGGACGCCTGCAGTGGCATCCAGGCCATCACGGCCAGCAGGACCAGGCGGGACGGGGACAGTTTCATCATGGCGGAGTTCTTTCGGGTAGCAGAATAAAAACGGGGCGGATGCAGTCTGCACTGCTGTCCGCCCCGCTGTCAATCGGCTCAGGCTTAAGCCGTATCAGCCGATTCGATCAACTATTACTGGTAGACGATGTCGGCGCGGCGGTTTTCAGCCCATGCCTCTTCGTTGCTGCCGGTTGCCTTCGGCTTCTCTTCGCCCAGCGAGACGGCTTCCATCTGGTTGTCCGACACGCCCAGTGCGGCCATCGCGCGACGGACGGCTTCGGCACGCTTCTGGCCCAGGGCCAGGTTGTACTCGGTGCCGCCGCGTTCGTCGGTGTTGCCTTGGATCAGGATCTTGCGACCGGTGTTCTTGGTCAGGTATTGCGAGTGGTTGGCAACCACCGGCTTGCCGTCTTCACGCACGACGAAGCTGTCGTAGTCGAAGTAGATGCTGCGGTTGGCCAGCACGCCTTTCGGATCGTTCAGCGGGTCGACGCTGCCGGTTTCGACCGGACGGATTTCACGGGTCGGTTCGGCCGGCGCCGGTGCTGCCGGGGTCGGGGTCTTTTCGACGACCGGGGTTTCCTGCAGCTTGGTCGACGAGCAGGCGGTCAGCAGGACAGCCGAGGCGATGAGGGCCAATTTCTGGAAGTTGCGCATGGTTTTTCTCCTTGTCTATTAAAGTTTTACTGCTTTTTTACTTCATGAAGGGACCCCAGCTGGGCTCCCGAATGTTTCCCGCATTGGTGGTCAGGCGCTGCTTGACCCGTCCATCCACCGAGACCACGGCCAGCGAGGCACGCCCGCCGCCCTTGGTCGCATACATGATGTACTTGCCGTTAGGCGAAAAACTCGGTTCGGTGGCCCCATCGGCCAGGCGCAGTTCCTGGCCCGAGGCCAGGTCCATCGCATAAAGGGAGAAATTGCCGTTGCGCTGGGAAATCCAGGCGAGGGTCTTGCCGTCGGCAGACACGCGCGGGCTGATGTTGTAGTTGCCGTTGAACGTGACACGGGTGGCGTTGCCGCCCGAGACGCTCATCTTGTAGATCTGCGGACCGCCGCTGCGGTCGCTCATGAAGTAAATGGTCTGGCCGTCGGCCGAGAACTGCGGTTCGCTGTCGATGGCCGGATTATTGGTCAGGCGGCGATGGCCGGTGCCATCCGGGCGCACGGTGTAGATCTCGGTGTTGCCGTCCTTCGACAGGGCCACGGCCAGCAGGCTGCCGTCTGGCGACCAGGCCGGCGCCGAGTTGTTGCCCTTGACGTTGGAGATCACGTTGCGCCGGCCCGTCATCAGGTCCTGCAGGTAGACCACCGGCTTGCGGTCTTCCAGCGAGACGTAGGCAACCTTGGTGCCGTCCGGCGACCAGGCCGGCGAGATGATCGATTCGCGGCCGTGGGCGGCGACGATCTCGTTCTCGCCGTCGGCGTCGGCCACCACCAGGGCGCTGCCGCGGCCGGTGTTCTTGACGTAGGCGATGCGGGTCGAGAAGATACCGCGCACGCCGGTCAGCTTTTCGTAGATGTCGTCGGCGATGCGGTGGGCCTGCAGGCGGACGTACTTCGGCTGCACTTCGCCGCCCAGCTGCGAGATCGGCGCGCCCTTGACGGTGTCGTGCAGCTTGTAGCGGATCGCGAAGCGGCCGTCCGGGCTGCGGCTGACGCTGCCGACCACCAGCGCGTCGGCGCCGCTGGCGCGGAAAGCGGCCAGGTCGACGCTGGCGCTGTCGCTGATGGTCTGGCGCGCATCGATGACCTTGAAAATGCCGCTGCGCTCGAGGTCGGCGCGGATGATGTCGGAGACGTCGTCCTGCGCCAGATTTTCGTCGGCAAAGGCCGCGACCGCGACCGGGATCTGGTTGCTGCCGACACCGGCGATCTCGACCTTGATCTGGGCATGGGTCGCCGTCCCCATCAGGAGGGTGGCGCTAAACAGCAGGTAATGGAGTTTTTTCATAGTCTGTCGTTGAAACCGAATCAGTCGTAGTCTTTCATCGAGAAATTGACATCAAGTATGCGTTCCACCGTTCCGTCCTTCTTTTTCGGAAGCGGGGATGCCTTTTTGATACCATTTTCCACTGCTCTGTCAAACTCAGGCACACCGCTGCTTTTCACCAGGCGCACCGACATGATTTCGCCGGTCGGCAGCTGCTCGACCTTGAACACGGCTTTCGGATTGCCCGGCATCGTGGTGCTGCCGCCGTAGGCGGTGGCGCTCTTGATGGCGGCGGTGATCGCGGCCACGTAGCCCGAGTCGGCCTTCGGCGCGGTCGACTTCTCGGCCGTGCCGGTGCTGCCCATGGCGCCGGCCATGCGTTTCAGGTCTTCCTGGCGCAGCTTCTCGAGCTTGGCGGCTTCGGCCTTCTCGGCGGCGGCCTTCTGCTTCTTGGCCTCGGCCAGCTTGGCGGCTTCCTCTTTCTTCTTCTTCTCGGCTTCTTCCTTCTTCGCGAGTTCCTTCTTCTGGCGCTCGGCTTCTTCCTTCTTTTTCTTCTCGGCCTCTTCCTTCTTGGCGAGTTCCTTGCGTTCCGCTTCCTTGCGCAGTTCTTCCTTGCGCTCACGCTCCTTCTTCTCGGCCAGCTCGCGCTGTTCCTTCTCCTTGCGTTCCTTCTCGCGCTGCAGCTTGATGTCCGGCTCGACCGGCGCGGGACGTTCCACCGGCGGCGGTTCTACCGGGCGTGGCGGCGGCGCGGGAACCGGCGCGGGCTCGGGTTCGGGCTCCGGCTCAGGGGCGGGCGGAGGCGGGAGCTCCGGCGCGGCGGCGCTCTGGACCGACATGTCCCAGACTTCGGCCTCGACGGCGACCGGCTCGTTGCTCTGCCAGCTGATGCCGAAATACAGGAAACCGAGCAGGATGGCATGCACCGCCACTGCCAGCAGGAAGGCTGGCAGGCGGCTCGGTTCTGGCGGCACGCGGTAGGGCGCGCCGGCGGTGGCAGGCTTCATTGCAGACATGTCACTTGGTGGCCAATCCCACCCGGTTGATGCCCATCTTCTTCGCTTCGGAAATCAGCTGGATCACGTCGTCGTACTTGCTCTCGCGGTCGCCTTCGATCAGGACCGGGTAGTCCGGATTTTCTTCGTGCAGGGCGCGCAGGCGGGCGAGCAGGGCGGTGCGGTCGGCCACGTCTTCCATGGCGAGCTTCTGCTTGCCGCCGACGCCGATCGACAGCTTGTTGTCGGTCTGGACCGCGACGCGGATATAGGTGTCCGGCGGCAGCGCCGACTTCTCGGCGGCTGGCAGGTTCACCACGCTCGGCGCCTCGTTGGCCGGCACCGCCATGAAGATGATGAGCAGCACCAGCATCACGTCGATGTAGGGCACGACGTTGATCTCGGATTTGAAAGCGCGTTTGCGTCCGCTGCGCAGGCTGCTGTTAAAGGCCATCCCGGTCCTCCGTCGATCAGCGCGCCTGGCGCTGCAGGATGTTCGAGAATTCTTCGACGAAGCTCTCGAAGCGGATCGCCAGGCGATCGATGTCGTGGGTGAAGCGGTTGTACGCCACCACCGCCGGAATCGCGGCGAACAGGCCGATCGCGGTGGCGATCAGCGCTTCGGCGATGCCGGGGGCGACCACGGCCAGGGTGGCCTGCTGCACGTTGGCCAGGCCGCGGAAGGCGTTCATGATGCCCCACACGGTGCCGAGCAGGCCGATGTAGGGGGAGACCGAGCCGACCGAGGCCAGGAAGTTCAGGTGGATGTCGAGGGCGTCGAGTTCGCGCTGGAAGGCGGCGCGCATGGCGCGGCGCGAGCCGTCCAGTACCGGACCCATGTCGTTCATGTCGCGCGCGGCCTGCTTGCCCTTGATGAATTCGCCCATGCCCGACTCGAAGATGCGGGCCAGCGGACCGCTCTGGTCGCGCTGGGCGCTGGCGCTCTGGTGCAGGGTGTGCAGGTTGCCGCCGGCCCAGAAGCTGCGCTCGAACTGCTCGGTCTGGCTGCGCGCGGCGCGCAGGGCGAAAGTCTTGCGGAAGATATAAGTCCAGCTGACGATCGAGAGGATCAGCAACAGGGCCATGATCAGCTGCACCAGCACGTGGGCATTGGAGATCAGGGCGGTCAACGAAAGGTCTGGAGTCTCGGTCATCGGGTGGAAGTCTGTTGTCTAATATCTTGTCAAATGAACATGCGCCTACGCGGCGCGCATTTTATCAGCAGCCTGCTCGGGAAGCGAACGCGGGCGCATGGTGGCGGTGTCGACGCAGCCGACCTTGACGCTGGCGCTGGTGAGCAGCAGCTCGCCCTTCCAGGCCTGCTGGGCGAACTGGACCGATGCGCGGCCGAGCTTTTCGACCGTGGTGCGAATGGTCAGCACGTCGTCCAGGCGCGCCGGCGCATGGTAGTCTAGGGAAGCGCTTTTGACGACGAAGGCGGCGCCCTCGGCCTCCAGCAATTCCTGCTGGCCGACGCCTGCCGCGCGCAGCCATTCGGTGCGCGCACGTTCAAAGAACTTCAGGTAATTGGCGTAAAACACGATGCCACCGGCGTCGGTATCTTCGTAATAGACCCTGACTGTCCAGTCAAAAGCTGAAGGCATTTCCCCTGCCATTTAAATGAAAATAGGAAACATTTTACGCGATTTTTACCCTCCTTATGTACGTTTGCGAACATATAGGAAGGAAATGGTCGGGCGTGCCTATCGGTAAGGCAATGTCGGCGCGTAATAGTAGACGTGAAACATAGCCGAAAGGCCAATAACTGTAACACTTTCTCACAATTGCCGAGCGCCCGATACATACGAGCAATATCGAGCGTATCGATCGTAGCGTGGGCGGGTCTCCCGCCCACGCGGTGATTGTCGGCGGCGCCGTCGCCAATCGGTGTGGAAGGGTGGTGGTCCGCGTGGGCAAGAAACTTGCCCACCCTACGAAAACGAGACGCTACTTAAGTGCGCTTGATGGCGAAGGGCGAGAAGCCCTGGCAGGTCGGCATCAGTTCGATGCTGTTCACGTTCATGTGCGGCGGCAGGGTCGCGATCCAGTAGGCCGTGGCGGCGATGTCCTCGGCGCTCAGGGGCGTCGTGCCTTCGTACACCTTGGCCGCGGCCGCGTCGTCGCCCTTGAAGCGCACGTTCGAGAACTCGGTGCCGCCGCACAGTCCCGGCGCCAGGTTGGTGGCGCGCACGCCGGTGCCGACCAGGTCGGCCCGCAGGTTCAGGGTGAACTGTTCCACGAAGGCCTTGGTGGCGCCGTACACGTTGCCGCCCGGGTAGGGGTAGTGGCCCGCCACCGAGCCCAGGTTGATGACCAGGCCGCTGCCGCGCGCCACCATGCTGGGGAGCACGGCGCGGGTCATGGTCACCAGGCCCTGGCAGTTGGTGGCGATCATGGTGTCCCAGTCTTCCAGCGGCACCTCGTGCGCCGGCTTGGTGTTCAGCGCCAGGCCCGCATTGTTGATGAGCACGTCGATGTCGCGCCAGCCTTCCGGCAGGCTGCTCAAAGCGGCCTCGATCGAGGCGCGGCTGGTGACGTCCAGCGTGACCGCCAGGGCGCTGTCGCCCAGTTCGCGCGCCAGCTCTTCGACGCGCTCGGTGCGGCGCGCGGCGAGGATGGCGCGGTGGCCGTTCTGGACGAAAATGCGCGCCATCGCGGCGCCGAAGCCGGCCGAAGCGCCGGTGATAAAGACGATCATGGTAGGTCCTGAGGGCAAAGGAGCTGAAAATTGTAGCCGAAATGGCCAGCATCCCGCTGGCCGCCCCGAGCTTGTTAAGACGACAGCAGTTTCCTTGCCCTAAGAGGCCCGGATCACATACAATCAGCTGAATTCACGTCTCACGTAACTGGCGAAACACCGTGCGCCCGCATCCTGAAGCGGCCACGGCAAAGGTGGAGACCCACCGGGGAACCTGAGACGCCAACTCGCCGTTCGCCTGGGCAGCCACAACTGGTACGTGTCGTATCGGGCTGCCTTGCGCCGCTGGTCCCGCTGCCCGCACTGCGCTGCCGTTGTCTGGTATTTCTCTCGATTGGAGTTTTACATGTTTGCAAAAGATCATACGCTTGCCAATGTCGACCCGGAACTGTGGGATGCCATCCAGAAGGAAAACCTTCGCCAGCAAGACCACATCGAACTGATCGCTTCGGAGAACTACACCTCGCCGGCGGTGATGGAAGCGCAGGGCTCGCAGCTGACCAATAAATACGCCGAAGGCTATCCAGGCAAGCGCTACTACGGCGGCTGCGAATACGTCGACGTCGCCGAGCAGCTGGCAATCGACCGCCTGAAGCAGCTGTTCGGCGCCGAAGCCGCTAACGTGCAGCCGAACTCGGGCTCGCAGGCCAACCAGGGCGTGTTCTTCGCCATGCTCAAGCCAGGCGACACCATCATGGGCATGTCGCTGGCCGAAGGCGGCCACCTGACCCACGGCATGGCCCTGAACATGTCGGGCAAATGGTTCAACGTCGTTTCCTACGGCCTGACCGAGCAGGAAGACATCGACTACGAGGCCATGGAACGCCTGGCCCGCGAGCACAAGCCGAAGATGATCATCGCCGGCGCTTCCGCTTTCGCCCTGCGCATCGACTTCGAGCGCTTCGCCCGCATCGCCAAGGAAGTCGGCGCCTACTTCATGGTCGACATGGCCCACTACGCCGGCCTGATCGCCGCGGGCGAGTACCCGAACCCGGTGCCGCACGCCGACTTCGTCACCTCGACCACCCACAAATCGCTGCGCGGCCCGCGCGGCGGCATCATCCTGATGAAGGCCGAGTACGAAAAGCAGATCAACTCGGCGATTTTCCCGGGCATCCAGGGTGGTCCGCTGATGCACGTCATCGCCGGTAAAGCGGTCGCCTTCAAGGAAGCGCTGTCGCCGGAGTTCAAGGAATACCAGAAGCAGGTGGTCAAGAACGCCAGCGCCCTGGCCAATACCCTGACCGAGCGCGGCCTGCGCATCGTCTCGGGCCGCACCGAGTCGCACGTGATGCTGGTCGACCTGCGTTCGAAAGGCCTGACCGGCAAGGAAGCGGAAGCGATCCTGGGCCAGGCACACATGACCTGCAACAAGAACGGCATCCCGAACGACCCGCAGAAGCCTTTCGTCACCTCGGGCATCCGCCTGGGCAGCCCGGCTTTCACCACCCGCGGCTTCAAGGAAGAAGACGCGGTCAAGGTCGGCCACCTGATCGCCGACGTGCTGGACAACCCGCACGACGCGGCTACCATCGAGCGCGTCAAGGCGGAAGTGAAGCAGCTGACCGACAAGTATCCGGTCTACGCGAAGTAAGCAACCCAGGGCCGCTCGCTGCGGCCCTTTTTGAATCCCCGGCGCCCATGAAATGTCCGTTCTGCCAGCATGAAGATACCCAGGTCCTCGACACCCGCGTGTCCGAGGAGGGGGACGCCATCCGCCGGCGCCGGCGCTGCGCGAAGTGCGACAAGCGCTTCACCACCTACGAGCGCATCGAATTGTCGATGCCGATCATCGTCAAGAAGAACGGCAGCCGCACCGAGTTCTCGTCGAACAAGCTGCGCGGCAGCCTGATGCTGGCGCTACGCAAGCGCCCGGTCGCGGCCGAGGCCATCGACACCGCGGTCGCCACCATCGAGGAAAAGCTCCTGACCAGCGGCTTGCGCGAGGTGGACACCGGCTACGTCGGCGAGCTGGTGATGCAGGAACTCAAGCGCCTCGACAAGATCGCCTACATCCGCTTCGCCTCGGTGTACAAGAATTTCGAAGACCTGGCCGAGTTCCAGGAGGCGATCGCCGAAGTCGGCCAGCCCCGCAAATAAGCGCTGTAGCAAACGCCGCCACCTAAGCCCGGCAGTTCCCCAAACCCGATTGCGCCAGCTCACGGCTGGCCCCGCCACGCCTGATAACTTCGCAGCTCGCAAGCGCTGGCTGCTTGCGCAGGCTAACGAGGGGAGGGCGCCGTGCAGGGGAAGGCTCATGGTTTCACGCTGGCCGAGGTGCTGGTCGCATTGTTCGTGCTGGCGGTCGGCATCGTCGGCGCGGGCGCCACCCAGCTCAGCGCCGAACGCACCCGCCAGCAGTCGGCGCTGATGTCAGAGGCGGCCCAGCTGGCAGCCTCGCTGTCGGCGCGCATGCAGGTCAATCCCGCGCTGGCAAGCCTGCCCGACGGCGCCAATCCCTACCTGGCCTTGTCCTACGACGCAGGGAGCGGCCCGCCCGTGGCCGGCGCCAGCTGCTTCGACGCCGCCTGCACGCCGGCCCAGCTGGCCGAGTTCGACCTGCATGAAATCCGCCAGGCGGTGCATGCGCAATTCCCGCGCGGCCGCATCGCGGTGTGCCGCGACAGCTCGCCCTGGGACAGCGCCGATGGACGCCCGCGCTGGAGCTGCGACGGCAATGCGGACGCCCTGCCGGTCGTCAAGCTGGGCTGGCAGGGTAGCGGCGATGCGCCCGGCTACGTGGGGGTGCTCCGATGATGCGCCGCGCACACCGGGAGCGGGGGATGACGATGCCCGAACTGCTGGTCGCCATGGTCGTCGGCCTGGGCGTGCTGCTGGCCGCCGCCAGCCTGTTCATCTGGGCCAACCGCGCCTTCGCCGCGCAGGTGGAGACGGCTGCGATGGACGATGCCGGACGCTACGCGCTGGAGGCGGTCGCGCGCGCCGTGCGCCAGTCGGCGGCGGCCGACTGGGAGGAGCACAGCAGCGGACCGGAGCCGGACGCGCCGGCACGCCTGTCCGGGCTCGATGCCCGCCGGGTCAGCCAGACTGGCTTCGGCATCGACAATGCGCCGGTCGACGCCATCAACGGCAGCGACGTGCTGGCGATCCGCTTCCCCGGCACCGGTGCGCCGCCCAACGGCGACGGCACCAGCCTCGATTGCGCCGGCTTCGCCGTGCACCGCAACGAGGAAGGCTGGAGCATCTTCTACGTCGCCCGCAATGCCCAGGGCGACACCGAGCTGCGCTGCAAGTACCGCGGCGCCAGCGCCTGGTCGGCGGATGCGGTGGTGGGCGCCGTCGACAGCTTCCAGGTGCTGTACGGGCTCGATGGCGACGCCGACGGCACGCCCGAGCGCTACCTGAACGCCAGCGCGCTGGCCGGGCTGGACGCGGGCCTGGTATTGGTGGGCAGCACCCCCGCCGAGCGCGACGCCGACCTGCGCCGGCGCACCCACTGGAAGAAGATCGCCAGCGTGCGCGTGGCCCTGTTGCTGCGCGGGCCGGCCAGCCGGCTCGCCTCGGCACGCGAGCTGGTGTACGACTTGTTCGGGCGCGACTATGGCGCGCTCGCCGGCATGGATGCCGGCACGCGCCTGCACGAGACCGCCCTGTCCGAAGACGACGGGCCGCGCTACCGCAAGGTGTTCGGCACCACGATCGCCTTGCCTGCGCGGGTGCGCTGAGGCCGATGCGCACCTCCGTCCACCCGCCATGCCGCGCCGCCCAGCATGGCGTCGCGCTGCTCACGGCGCTGCTGCTGATGCTCGCCGTGCTGTTGAGCAGCATTGCGGCGGCGCGCACGGCGATCAGCGGCGCGCGCGCCGCCGGCCATGAGCGCGACCGGCTGCTGGCGCTGCAGGCCGCGATGGCCGCGCTGGCGGATGCCGAGCACGACATCGAAGGCGGCGCGGATCCGGGCTCGGCGCGCGCCGCCGCGCTGGCGCAGGCCACCCCGGCCGTGTTCGCCCCCGGCTGCGGCGGCGGCAGGCCCTATGACGGCCTGTGCGAGCACGCGCCGGACGCGCGCGCGGTATTCGCCCTGCTGGCGGACGACGACGGCCCGGCGGTCCCGCTCGGGACCTTCACCGGCGCGCTGCTTCCCGTGGGAGAGGGAGCGCTGCCAAGCCAGGCGCCGCGCTACCTGATCGAACGGATGCCGGCAGCGGGCGGCGCGCTGCTGTACCGGGTGAGTGCGCTCGGCTTCGGCAGCGTGGCGACCACCCAGGTGGCGCTGCAGGCCTATTACCGCAAGCTGCCGGCCGGTCCGGCAGAAGAATCAGACCCGCAAGCGCCGGCGCCCGCGCCGCCCGCCTTGCCGGGCACGGCGGGCGGACCCGGCATCCGGGTTGGCTGGCGCGAGATCGGCAACTGGCACGAGGCCGTGGCGGCGGGAACGGAGGGGTGATGAAGCGCTGTCGTGGGTTCACGCTGGTGGAGCTGCTGGTCGTGCTGGCGATCGTCTCGATCCTCGCCGCGATCGCCTACCCGGGGTATGCGCGCCACGTGGTCAAGGCGCGCCGGGTCGAGGCCCAGCTGGCGCTGGTCGATGCCATGCAGCGCCAGGAACAGTATCGCGCCCTGCACCATACCTATGTGGCGTTCTCGGTCGCCTCCACGGATGCGGACAGCCGCCAGTTCCGCTGGTGGCTGGGTTCGCGTCCGCAGGACAGCGCCTACGAGCTCGACGGGCGCGCCTGCGAAGGGCAGGCGATCAGTCAGTGCATCGCGCTGCGCGCCCGGCCGGGCACCGCGAACGTCGACACCGGCTTCAGCGATCCCGACTGCGGTGAGCTGCGTCTGGACAGCACCGGTGCACAGGGCGCGAGCGGCAGCGGGCCGCGCTGCTGGCCATGAGCGGCCCCGTCCAGAGCCGCGCCGCCGAGGGCGCCACCCTGGCCGAGCTCGCCGTGGTGCTGGCCATCGCCGCCGTGGCCTTCGCGGTCGCCGCGCCGGACTTGCACGCCTTGCTGGCTTCCCAGCAGATCAGGGCGGCGGCCGGCGAACTGCATGACGCCATCCTGCATACGCGGGCGCAGGCGATCGCCCGCAACGAACAGGTCAAGCTGGTGCCGCGCGACCCGGCCGGGGCCGACTGGACGCGCGGCTGGACCGTCTTCATCGACCGCGACGGCGACCGCCAGCCGGGAATCGGCGACGAGATACTGGCGGTCCACGGGCCGCTGCCGCAAGGGCTGAGGATCGACTTTTCCTTCACCCAGTCAGCGCCGCCCCAGTACATCGCCTACAATGGCGCCGGACGCAGCTGCAGCGACAGCAACGGCGGCGCGTCGCGGCTCGGCACGCTGTCCATGTTCCACGGTGGGCACACCCGGCGTATTAAAATCAACATGCTCGGACGCGTACGGCAGTGCAACCCGGCGCGCGACGATGGCTGCGACGGCGCCCAGGCGCCGCCCTAACTCCCGGCTGCGGGCTTGATAGCGGAACGGAATACCTTGGCAAACGATACGGCACAGATTCACAACGATACCGACGGCATGGCGCTGGCCCTGGCCTGGGCGGCGAAAGGCATGTTGATTACGGCGCCGAATCCCCGGGTCGGCTGCGTGATCGTGCGCGACGGCGTCGTGATCGGCGCCGGCCACACCCAGCCCGCCGGGCAGGCGCATGCCGAGATCGAGGCGATGCGCGACGCGCGCCAGCGCGGCCACGACGTGGCCGGCGCCACCGCCTACGTCACGCTGGAGCCCTGCAGCCATTACGGGCGCACGCCGCCGTGCTCGAACGCGCTGGTGCAGGCAGGAATCAAGCGCGTGGTGGCCGCCATGCTCGACCCGAATCCGCTGGTCGCCGGCCGCGGCCTGGCCCAGCTGGAGGCGGCCGGCATCGCCGTCACCTCGGGTATCCTGGCCGAACAGGCCCATGAGCTGAACATCGGCTTCTTCTCGCGCATGCGGCGCGGCCTGCCCTGGGTGCGCCTGAAGGTCGCCGCCAGCCTGGACGGCGCCACCGCGCTGGCCGATGGCGAAAGCCAGTGGATCACCGGCCCGGAAGCCCGCGCCGACGGCCACGCCTGGCGCGCCCGCGCGCAGGCGATCCTGACCGGCATCGGCACGGTCAAGGCCGACGACCCGCAGCTGACCGTGCGCGGCATCGACACCCCCTTGCCGCCGCGCCGCGTGATCGTCGACAGCCGGCTCGAGATCGACCTCGGCGCGCGCATCCTGCAGGGAGAGCCGTGCTGGATCGTCGCAGCCCTCGAGGCACCAGAAAAGGCGGCGCTGCTGCGCGCGGCCGGCCATGAAGTCATCCTGCTGCCGAATGCGACGGGCAAGGTCGACCTGCCGGCCCTGATGCGCGAGCTCGGCCGGCGCGAGATCAACGAAGTGCACGTGGAAGCCGGTTCGAAATTGAATGCGTCGATGGTGCGCGAAGGCTGCGTCGACGAACTGCTGGTTTACCTGGCCCCGAGCCTGATCGGGCCGGGGCAGGGCATGTTCGCGCTGTCGCCGCTGGCGAAGCTTAGCGACCAGCGCCGGCTGCGCTTCCACGACCTGGCGCGGGTCGGCGAGGACATCCGCATCCTGGCCCGCTTCGCCCAACCTGACATCACTACGAAGGAATAAACCGTATGTTTACTGGAATCGTCGCCGCCGTCGGCAACATCACGTCGGTCACCCCGTTGGAGGGCGGCTCGTTCGCGGGCGTGCGCCTGGAAGTCGATGCCGGCCCGCTGGGCCTGGCGGACGTCGCGCTGGGCGACTCGATCGCCATCAATGGCGCCTGCATGACCGTGGTCGCCAAGACCGACCAGGCCTTCACCGTGGACGTCTCGCGCGAAAGCCTGAGCAAGACCGTGGGCCTCGAAGCACCCGGCGAAGTCAACCTGGAAAAGGCGCTGACCCTGGCCGAGCGCCTGGGCGGCCACCTGGTTTCCGGCCACGTGGACGGGCTGGGCACGGTGCACAGCTTCGAGCCCGTGGGCGAGTCGCGCGAACTGGTGATCGACGCCCCGGCCGAGCTGGCCAAATTCCTGGCCTACAAGGGTTCGGTGGTGGTCAACGGCGTCTCGCTGACCGTCAACCGGGTCGAGGATGTCGAAGGCGAGGCGGGCAAGATGTGCCGCTTCTCGATCAACCTGATCCCCCACACGATCGAGGTCACCACCCTCAAGCACCTGAAGGCCGGGTCGAAGGTGAACCTCGAGATCGACCTGATCGCGCGCTACGTGGAGCGCATGCTGTCGGCCAGGGGCTGATTCAGCCGCCCGGCGCCGCGCTGTTGGCGCCGGAGGCCGCCACCGCCGTCGCGGCCTGTTGTTCGGGATTGAGCACCACCTGCACGTAGTTCTGCTGGTTGAAGTAGCGCCGCGCCGCAGCGCGGATCTCCTCGCCTGTAATCGCCTGCACCTGCTTCTCGACCTCCAGGATCGCGCCCGGGTCGGTGCCTTCGCTCAGCGCCGACTGCAGGTGCGACAGCCAGTAGCCGTTCTCGCGCAGCGAGCCGCGGTGGTTCTGGATCCAGTTGCGCTTCACCTTGTCGAGGTCGGCCATGTCCGGCCCCTCGGCCTGCAGGCGCGCGATTTCGGCGAAGGTCGTCGCGATCACCTTGTCCACATTCTCGGGCCCGGTCGGCAGCGTGACGCCGATCGAGTAATTCCCGTACGGGATCTTGCTCAGCACGCCTGAAGCGCCGCCGCCGTAGATCAGCGCCATCTTTTCGCGCAGCACGTCGATGATGCGCAGGTTGAGCACCTCGAGCAGCGCCGCCAGGCGCAGCTGTTCATCTTCGCTGAACTCGGCCTTGCCGGTGAAGGTCAGCGACACCGTGCTCTTCGGCTCGGAGCCGCTGCGCACCTCGCGCTTGACCACGCCCGTCGCCGGACGCAGGCCGACGTCGCGGTAGGCCACCGTGAGCTCGGGTGTCGGCAGGCTGCCGAGATAGGTCGCCAGCAGCGGCTTGAGGGCGGCCACGTCGAAGCTGCCGACCAGGATGAAGGTCAGGTCGCGGGCGCTGGAAAAGCGCTGGCGGAAGATGTCGATGCTGCGATCCAGGTCGATCTGCTCGTATTCCTCGGCCTTCAGGGTGCGCGGCGCGCGCGGGTGCATGTTGTACAGCGCCGCCATCACCGCGTCGCCGAAGCGCGCGCCGGGCTGCGCGGTCTGGTTGCGCGCCTGCTCGACCTGCTTGCCGACGTAGGAGCGGAACAGGTCTTCGTCGCGCCGCACCCCCTGGAACTTCAGCCAGGTCAGCTGCAGCATGGTCTCGATGTCGGTCGCGCCCGAGGCGCCCACCACCACGTCGGTGTAGTTGGCCAGGCCGACGTTCACCTGGGCCGCCTTGCCCGCCAGGATCTTGCGCATGTCGAGCGGGGTGAAGTCCTTCACGCCCATGCTGGCCACGATCGCATTCGCGAAACGCGCATTCAGGATGTCCTGGTCGCCGAACAGGCTCTGGCCGCCGAAGCGGGCGGCGCTCATCAAGACCTGGTCGTTGCGGAAATCGGTCGGCTTGAGGATCACCTTGACCCCGTTCGACAGGCTCAAGCGGGTCAGGCCGAGCGCCTTGTCATGCGACTCGGCCACGATGCTGCCGGGCTTGGGCGGGCGCTCCATCAGGCGCGCCGCCACCGCCTTCTCGTCGTGCGGAAGGAGCTCGGCGCGCTCGGCGCCGGCCACCGCCGCCAGCAGCTGCGCGCCTTTCGGGGTGTCGGGACGGGTCACGCCGGTGTACAGCACCAGCTTGCCCGAGTCGGCCGGAATGGTGCGCCGCGCGTAGGCATTGACCTCGTCGAGGGTGATCCCGGGCAGCAGCTCCTTGACGTAGCGGTATTCGGCGTCGATGCCGGGGATCGCTTCCTGCTGCAGGAAGTTGCGAATGTATTCGGCGGCATAGGTGCCGGAATCGCTCTTGGCGCGCTCGTTCCAGGCCTGCTCGTAGTTGCGCATCAGGCTCTTCTTGACCCGCTCCAGTTCCGCCGCGCCGAAACCGTAGCGGCGTGCGCGCTCGTTTTCCTCGACCAGGGCGGTGAGCGCGGCTTCGGCGCCGCGCGGTCCCAGTGCGGCCGAGGCGTTGTACGAGCGGTAGCGCGGCGTCAGCTTGCCGAGCGAGCTGCTGGCGCCCATGAAGGGCGGCTCCGGCAGCTGCGACAGTTCCTGCAGGCGCTGGTTGAGCATGGCGGAGAACAGCGATTGCACCAGGTCGTCGCGGTAGGCGCGGATGGTGCCGGCTTCGACCACCGGCTGGACCGGGTAGCGGATCAGCACCGCATTGCCGGTGGCCTCATTGTCGGTGACCACCAGGGCCTGGGTGGCCTGGCGCGCCGGGATCTCGGCATAGGCGCGCGGACGCGCCGGCACCGGGTTCTTCAAGTGGGCGAAATGCTTCTTCACCAGCTGTTCGGCCTGCAGCGGATCGATATCGCCGACCGCCACCACCGCCATCAGGTCGGGGCGGTACCAGTCGCGGTAGAAACGGGTCAGGGCGTCCGGCTTGAAGCTGCGCAGCACCTCTTCGGTGCCGATCGGCAGGCGCTCGGCATACTTCGAACCGTTGAAGATCGCCGGCATGATCTGCTTGCTCATCCGGTCCGAGGCGCCTTTGCCGAGGCGCAGCTCTTCCAGCACGATGCCGCGTTCCTTCTCGATCGCATCAAGGTCGAAGCGCAGGCCATGGGCCCAGTCTTCCAGCACCTGGAAGGCTTTCGCCACGTGCTCGGGCTTGTCGGTGGGGATCGGCAGGATGTAGACAGTCTCGTCGAACGAGGTATAGGCGTTCAGGTCGGCCCCGTAGCCGACGCCGATCGACTGCAGGTAGGACACCAGCTCATGCTTGTGGAAGTTGGTCGAGCCGTTGAAGGCCATGTGCTCCACGAAATGGGCCATGCCGCGCTGGTCCTCGTCTTCGAGGATGGAGCCGGCCTTGACCACCAGGCGCAGCTCGAGCTTGCGCTCGGGGCGGGCATTGCGCTGGATGTAATAGCTCAGGCCGTTGGCGAGCTTGCCCACCTTGACCTGCGGGCCGACCGGGATCGGGGCGTCCAGGCGCAGCGGCGCCGCTGCACCGGCACTGGCCTTGGCGGCGGGCTTCGCGGAAGCCGCGGCGGCATGGCCGGCCAGCGCCTGCGCACAGAGCAGCGCGGCCACGCACAGACCGCGCATGAAATTCTTGCTCATCGGGGATCCAGTTCTAGGGATGAGCACGCATTCTACCGCGCACACCCCCGGAAACTGTTGCACAGTCGTATATGCATATCAAACCGGGCATCTCACACCGCCACGCGCCCCTTGGCCAGCAGCGCGGCCATCTCGTGCGCCGGCACCGGGCGGCTGTACAGGTAGCCCTGCATCACGTCGCAGCCGATCAGGCCCAGGAAGTCGCGCTGCCCGATCGTCTCCACGCCCTCGGCCACGACCGACAGCGACAGGCCCTGGGCCAGCGCGATGGTGGCCTGGGCGATGGCCGCGCTGCGCTGCTCGCTGGTGATGTTGCGCACAAACGTCTGGTCGATCTTCAGCTTGTCGAGCGGGAAGCGCGACAGGTAGCCGAGCGAGGAGTAGCCGGTGCCGAAATCGTCCAGCGACAGCGACACGCCCAGGGCGCGCAGCTCGGCCATCTCGGTCTCGGCCACGCTGCTGTCCCCGAGCATCACGCTTTCGGTCAGCTCTACCTCCAGGTAGCGCGGCGCCAGGCCGCTCTCTGCCAGGGCCTTGCGCACGACCGTGCTCACCGAGCCGGACTTGAACTGGTTGGCCGAGACGTTGACGGCCACCCGCACCGGCGGCAGGCCGGCGTTTTGCCAGGCCTTGTTCTGGAGGCAGGCCTGGCGGATCACCCATTCGCCGATCGGGTGGATCAGGCCCGTGTCCTCGGCCAGCGGGATGAAGTCGGCCGGGGAGACCGTGCCGATCTCCTCGCTGCGCCAGCGCAGCAGGGCTTCCATGCCGACCACGCTGCCGTCGATGCGCGAGACCTGGGGCTGGTAGTGCAGGGCCAGTTCGTCGCGCTCGATCGCGCGCCGCAGGCGCGTCTCCAGCGCCAGCCAGCGCAGCGCCTGGGCGTTCATTTCGCCCTTGAAGAAACGGAAGCCGTTGCGTCCCGCGCCCTTCATCTCGGTGAGCGCGGCGTCGGCGGCCTTGAGCAGGTCGCCCGGCGCGTTGCCGTCGCGCGGGAAGATGCTGATGCCGACGCTGCCGGTGACCACCACGTCGTGCTCGCCCACCGCGTGCGGCTGGGCGATGGCCTCGATCAGGCGGCGCGCGGCCAGGATGATGTCGTCGTTGTCCTTGCAGTTGGTGAGCAGCAGGACGAATTCGTCGCCGGACAGGCGCGCCAGGGTGTCGGTCGGGCCGGCGATCTGGCCGACCCGGCGCGCCACCTCGCGCAGCACGGCGTCGCCCGCCGCATGGCCCAGGCTGTCGTTGATGCGCGAGAGGCGGTCGACGTTAAATAGCAGCACTGCGAGCTGGCCGTCGCCCAGGCGCGCGGCGGCCATTGCCTGCTGCAGGCGGTCATTGAACAGCGAGCGGTTCGGCAGCAGCGTGAGGGCGTCGTGGTTGGACAGGAAGTCGAGCTGGTGGTGCGCCGCCTTCAGCGCCGACAGGTCGGTGGAGACCGAGACGTAGGCGGTCAGCTTGCCGGATTCATCGCGCACGGCGCTGATGCTGAGGCGTTCCGGGTAGATCTCGCCGTTCTTGCGGCGGTTCCAGATTTCGCCGCGCCACTGGCCTTCCTGTTCCAGGCAGTGCCACATGTCGCGGTAGAAGGAGGCGTCGTGCCGGCCCGAGCGCAGGATGCGCGGGTTCCGGTCCAGTATCTCGGATTCGCGGTAACCGGTGATCTGCTCGAAAGCCGGGTTGATGGCGACGATGCGTGCCTCGGCATCGGTCATCAGGATTCCTTCCTGGGTGCTGTCGAAGACCTGGCGCGCCAGCTCGAGCCGGTGCTCGCTCTCGCGCAGGGCCTTGTCGGCGTCGGCGCGCGCCAGGGCTTCCAGCTGCAGCTGGGTGGCGTGGCGCTGCACCACGTCGTACAGGTTCAGGTTTTCATAGGCCACCGCGAGCTGGGCGGCCAGCGCGGTCGCCCAGCGCTCCTCCTCGTCGGTGAAGCTTGGGGCGCCCGGGCGGCGTGCGCAGTACAGCCAGCCGTGCGGATGCTGCAGGTCGTGCACCTGCAAGCCGAGGAAGCTGCCCATGGGAGGATGGCAGGACGGCATGCCGCCCAGCAGGGGATCGCCTTGCGCCAGTCGTAGCGGCGCCCTGGCACGCAGCAGCATGCCGGGCAGCCGGCCCTCGTCCAGCGCGTGCGAGGCGAGCAGTTCGGGCGCCAGCGACCAGGTGTCGAGGTGGCGCACGCCGCGTTCGCCCCGGTCGAGCAGGCACAGCGCGGCAAAATCGGCATGCAGCACGCGCCGTGCGGCGTCCAGGAAGGATGCGGCCAGGGTCTCGACGCGGCGTTCGCCGATCAGGGCCAGGCACATGCGCTCCAGCTCGGCCAGGCGCGCGCCCAGGTCGAAGGGCAGGGCGCGCTCGCGCTCCGGCGCCGGTTCCGGCAGCGGCAGCGGCGGGGCGCCTTCGACCACGCCCAGCTCGAGGTTGATGGCGTCGAGGATCTGCTGCGGGTCGGCCGGCTTGGGCAGGACGGTGGCGACGCCGCTGCGCGCCGCCATCGCCTTGGTCTCGCGCTCGGCATACACCGCGGAGAAGAAGATCACGCGGATGCCGCGCAGGTCGGGATCCTGGCGCAATTGCTGGACCAGCTCATAGCCGTCCATGACCGGCATCAGGATGTCGGTAATGATCAGGTCGGGACACTGGGTGCGCGCCAGCGCCAGCGCCTCGGCGCCGTCTTCCGCCTCCAGCAGGCGGTGGCCGGTGAAGCCGAGCAGGGCATTCAGGAAGGCGCGGTTGCTCGGCCGGTCGTCGACGATCAGGATCGTAGCCATTCAGTCCTGCCTTTCTTGCGAAAGCAGGCTGCAACTGAACGAATGCGGAACGACCGCCATGTCTACTCCAGGAGATGGCCGTGTGGCGCCGGGGAAAGGCCTCGGCGGCACATGCGGCCGCAATGTTTTTATCATAATCGAGTCGTGCTTGAACACGCTCTTTGTTGCGTGTCGGAAAATTAGCTTAGCAATTCTCACCGCATGAAAATACACACATTGTTGCATGTTGCTTGATGGCAACGTAAGTTGACGAACTCACAGTGTTGTGTTGAAGAGGATCGCCAGTGCTTCGGTTGAAAGGCGGTAAATCCTTTAAAATAGCGGATTGTGCAAAATCCGTTTCAAGGAATCCGTATGTCTATCTCCAGCACCGAGGAAATCGTTGCCGAATTGCGCGCCGGGCGCATGGTCATTCTTGTCGACGAAGAAGACCGCGAGAACGAGGGCGACCTGGTGCTTGCCGCCGATTTCGTCACTCCGGAAGCGATCAATTTCATGATCCGCCATGCGCGCGGCCTGGTCTGCCTGACCCTGACCGAAGAGCGCTGCGACGAACTGGCGCTGCCGATGATGACGTCGAAGAACGGGACCTCCTTCGGCACCAATTTCACGGTGTCGATCGAAGCGGCCGAGGGCGTGACCACCGGCATTTCCGCGGCCGACCGCGCGCGCACCATCCAGGTGGCCGTGAACAAGGGCACGACGCCGGACGACCTGGTCCAGCCGGGCCACATCTTCCCGCTGCGCGCCCAGAAGGGCGGCGTCCTGATGCGCGCCGGCCATACCGAGGCCGGCTGCGACCTGACCGAGATGGCCGGCCTGACCCCGGCCTCGGTGATCTGCGAGATCATCAAGGAAGACGGCACCATGGCGCGCCTGCCGGACCTGATCGAGTTCGCCCGGGAGCACAAGCTGAAGATCGGCACCATCGCCGACCTGATCCATTACCGTAGCCAGAACGAAAGCCTGGTCGAGCGCGTGGCCGAGCGCCCCTTGAGCACCCCGTACGGCGAGTTCAAGCTGGTCGCCTACCGCGACAAGCCGAGCGGCGCGGCCCACCTGGCGCTGGTGCACGGGATACTAGCGCGCGACAAGGAAGCGCTGGTGCGCGTGCACCAGCCGGTGTCGATCCTCGACGTACTGGGCGACTGCGCCTCGACCCACTCCTGGGACCTGGCCTCGGCCATGAAGGCGATCAAGGGCGGCGATTCGGGCGCCATCGTGCTGCTGAACTGCGGCGAGACCGCGGACCAGCTGTTCGCCCAGTTCGCCCCGCGCGACACCAGCGCCCGCAGCGCCCGCGCGGCCTCGATGGACCTGCGCACCTACGGCATCGGCGCCCAGATCCTGCGCAACCTCGGCGTCGGCAAGATGCAGCTGCTGGCCAACCCGCGCAAGATGCCGTCGATGACCGGCTTCGACCTGGAAGTCACCGGCTACCTGCCGCAGCCCAGCGCGTGATGCGGCGCGTCCGGACATAAAATCACACTACTATATACATACCAATCGAGAAGAAGAGGTCAGCCATGACGGTAGGAACTTTTGAAAGCAATCTGGCGGGTGAAGGCCTGCGCATCGGCATCGTGCAGGCACGATTCAACGCCGACATCGGCCACGGCCTGCTGTCGTCCTGCCTGGCCGAACTGAAGCGCCTGGGCGTGGCCGACGAGGATATCCTCCACATCACGGTGCCGGGTGCGCTGGAAGTGCCGCTGGCGCTGCAGAAGATGGCCGAGACCCAGCAGTTCGACGCGCTGATCGCGCTGGGCGCGGTGATCCGCGGCGAGACCTACCACTTCGAACTGGTATCGAACGAATCGGGCGCGGGCATCACCCGCATCGGCCTGGACTACGGCATGCCGATCGCCAACGCCATCCTCACCACCGAAAACGACGAGCAGGCCGAAGCCCGCATGGCCGAGAAGGGCGCCGATGCGGCGCGCGTCGCGGTCGAGATGTCGAACCTGCTGTTCGCACTCGAAGAGTTGCAGGCCGAGGAAGAGTAAGAATAAGGAAGGAAGTATATGACCGACAAGACCACGCACGCCAACCCGAGCAAGAACCGCACGCCGCGCCACCGCGCGCGCGAGTTCGCGCTGCAGGGCCTGTACCAATGGCTGCTCAACAATGAACCGGCCCGCACGGTCGTCACCAACATCCGCGGCGCCCACGGCTTCGACAAGGCCGACGGCGAATTCTTCAGCGAACTGCTGAACGGCACCATCGCCACCTCGGTCGAGCTGCGCGAAGTCATCGCACCGCTGATCGACCGCGGCGTGGCCGAGCTGTCGCCGATCGAGCACGGCGTGCTGCTGCTGGGCGCCTACGAGCTGAAGAACCATCCGGAAATCCCGTACCGCGTCGTCATCAACGAAGCGGTCGAGCTGACCAAGTCCTTCGGCGGCATCGATGGCCACAAGTACGTCAACGGCGTGCTGGACAAGCTGGCCTCGACCCTGCGTCCTGACGAGGTGGGAGCGGACGCGCGCCGCTGATCGCAGGTCTTCTATATATAGAAAGAGAAAGCCACCGTGGCGATGCCCGGTGGCTTTTTCTATTTGCGCTGTTTCGGGATAAGCACAATCCCATTCAAGCGCGCACGATCCTGGCCGATGTGCGCTACGACGCACAAAAAAGCCACCGCGAGCGGTGGCCGGTGAGGAGTGTCTTGCGCAGGATTACAGGGTCGCCAGCGCTTCCGAACCATGGTTCTCGGCCTTCGCCGGCGCCGCGGCCGGCGTTTCGGTCGGGGTGGCGGCGGGAGCCTGCTTGACCAGCGTGGTAGCCGGCAGCGGACGCGGATTGGTGGTCGGGACCTTGTGGCCCTTGGCAACCTGCTTGAGCTTCTTGTATTCGGCCAGCACCTTGGCGCCATAGCCGGAATCGGTTTCCAGGTCGGCCGCGCCGACGTAGGTCTTCAGGCCGCCTTCGACCGAACCGGTACGCTTGACGTAATCCTTCAGGATCAGGGCGCCCACCTTGATGTTGGCGACCGGATTCAGGGCCGCCTGCTGGCCGCCCACTTGTTCGAACTTGTCGTGATGGACCTTGGCCATGACCTGCATCAGGCCCTTGGCGCCCATCGGGCTCTCGGCGAACGGGTTCAGGCCCGATTCGATCGCCATCACGGCCAGGATCAGGAGCGGATCCAGCTTGACCTCGTGCGCCGTCATGTAGGCGGTCGAGACCAGCATGTTGGCGGCGTCGCTGGCGACGCGGTAGCGCTTGCTCAGCCAGGAGGTGACCCATTGCTGCTGCTTGCTGTTGCCGAGGTGCTGGGCACTGGCATGGGTGGTTTCGACGGCTTCGGCGACGTCGGCGACAACCGGCGCCGGTGCGGCCTTGGCCACGACCACGACTTCAGGTTCCGGATGCAGCATGTCCGAGACGCGCTTGGCGACGTCTTCGTTGGTATAGAGCAGCGCAAGCATTGCGATTGCCGAAAGACCAAAAACGGTCAGGGTGTTGCGTGCGGTATTCAGTACACCGCGTGCCGTTTTGCTCACGGAAGACCACGTGACTGGCTGGCTGGCCATGGTTTGCACGAGCCTTGCGCTCGTGATGAAACGATTGATCATCGAATTCCCCTTGTCGCGGCGAAAAGCAGCCCTGTCACAGCGTCTCTAGGGAGATGTGCGCTGCGTCGGGTTACTGAATGCCGTGCATCAGAAATATCGTAGGTCGCCGCCTTGCGGCCGACTAACGCCGTCATTGCTTTGCTACAGCTGGCTGCTTTGAAACCCGTGCGGGTGGAACCAGTGGCTCAACAACTGTCTCGGGGGATTGGGCAGACGCCCAGTGAAAACACTCCTCAAAATGTCATGTGGGGCCCCGACCCCGTGAATGCATGAGAACAGCTAAAATCATGTCAGAAAGACTGCCTGCCTCATCAAGTAGGACGGATTCTAGTGGCTCACTTATACCAAGTCAACCCTAGCACGAACCGCTCTTATTACTTTTAGTTCTGATTTCCAAGACGAAATTTTGAAAAGTCTTGCTAAATCAGCTACTTGGCATGGTGCCTTGAACCAGCTTCTATTGACGAGATTACGATCAAAACTTGATGAAATATTCAGATTTGCGGGACTTTATGGCGCAGCTCGAACGCATGGGCGAGCTGAAACACGTTGGCGCGCCGGTGTCGCCCCACCTCGAGATGACGGAGATCTGCGACCGTACCCTGCGCGCCGAAGGCCCCGCGCTGCTGTTCCAGAAACCGACTGGACACACTATTCCAGTACTGGGCAACCTGTTCGGCACCCCGCGCCGTGTGGCGCTGGGCATGGGCGCCGAGAGCCTCGCCGAACTGCGCAACATCGGACACGTGCTGTCGCGCCTGAAGGAACCTGAGCCGCCCAAGGGCTTCAAGGACGTCATGGGCCTGGGTTCGCTGGTCAAGGCGGTCTGGGACATGGCGCCGAAGGAGGTGAAGGGTGCCGCGTGCCACGAAGTCGTCTGGGAAGGGCAGGACGTCGACCTGGCCAGGTTGCCGATCCAGCACTGCTGGCCGGGGGATGTCGCACCCCTGATCACCTGGGGACTGGTGATTACCAAGGGGCCGCACAAGAAGCGCCAGAACCTGGGCATCTACCGCCAGCAGGTGCTGGGCCGGAACAAGGTGATCATGCGCTGGCTGGCGCACCGCGGCGGCGCCCTCGACTTCCGCGAACACGCCCTGGCCAACCCGGGCAAGCCGTATCCGGTGGCGGTGGCGCTGGGCGCGGATCCGGCCACCATCCTGGGCGCCGTCACCCCGGTGCCGGACAGCTTGTCCGAATACCAGTTCGCCGGCCTGCTGCGCGGTCAGCGCACCGTGCTGGCCAAAGCCATCGGCAGCGAATTGCGGGTGCCGGCGTCCGCCGAGATCGTGCTGGAAGGGCATATCTACCCGGACGCGAGCCACCCGTCCGGCTTTGAGCATGCGCTTGAAGGTCCGTATGGCGACCACACCGGCTATTACAACGAGCAGGACAGCTTCCCGGTGTTCACCATCGACCGCATCACGATGCGGCGCGATCCCGTTTACCATTCCACCTATACCGGCAAACCGCCCGACGAGCCGGCGGTGTTGGGCGTGGCCCTGAACGAGGTCTTCATCCCGCTGCTGCAGAAGCAGTTCAGCGAGATCACCGACTTCTATCTGCCGCCGGAAGGCTGCAGCTACCGGATGGCGGTGGTGCAGATGAAGAAGCAGTACGCGGGTCACGCCAAGCGCGTGATGTTCGGGGTCTGGAGTTTCCTGCGCCAGTTCATGTATACCAAGTTCATCGTGGTGGTCGACGAGGATGTGAACGTGCGCGACTGGAAGGAAGTCATCTGGGCCATCACCACCCGGGTCGATCCGACCCGCGACACGGTCATGGTCGACAATACCCCGATCGACTACCTCGACTTCGCCTCGCCGATCAGTGGCCTGGGCAGCAAGATGGGCATCGACGCCACCAACAAGTGGCCGGGCGAGACCAATCGCGAGTGGGGCACGCCGATCGCCATGACGCCGGAAGTCAAGGCGCGCGTGGACGATGTCTGGGGGACGCTGGGACTGTAGGGCGGCGGACTCCCGTGCGGCGCGTGGGGCGAGGGGCGGCTAGACTGCCGTTTTGACCACCACGCACATGGAGGCCCGATGAACATCCTGATGGTGCTGACCTCGCACGACCGCCTCGGCGACACCGGCAAGAAAACCGGTTTCTGGCTGGAGGAGTTCGCCGCTCCCTATTATGTATTCAAGGATGCCGGCGCAACCCTGACGCTGGCCTCGCCGCGGGGCGGACAACCGCCGCTCGACCCGAAGAGCGACGAGCCCGATGCCCAGACCGAGGCGACCCGGCGCTTCCGGGCCGATCCCCAGGCCCAGGAGGCGCTGGCGAATACCGTCACCCTGTCGGGCGTACGCGCGCAGGACTTCGACGCCGTGTTCTTTCCCGGCGGCCACGGCCCGCTATGGGACCTGGCCCAGGATGCCGATTCGATCCGCCTGATCGAGGCCATGATCGCCGCCGGCAAGCCGGTGGCCGCAGTGTGCCATGCCCCGGGCGTGCTGGCGCAGGTCAGGGGCGTGGACGGCGACCTCCTGGTCAAGGGCAAGCGCGTGACCGGTTTCACCAATACGGAAGAGGAGGCTGTCGGCCTCACCGAGGTGGTGCCTTTCCTGGTCGAGGACATGCTGGTGAAAAATGGTGGCCAGTACAGCAAGACGGATGACTGGCAGCCCTACGTCGTGACCGACGGCTTGCTCGTCACGGGGCAGAACCCGGCGTCCTCCGAAGCGGGCGCGCATGCCTTGCTGGCCTTGTTGAAGGATCGCGCATAGGCTTCGCAAGATCCGGCCCCAAAAACGGTGGGGTCGGGTATAATGCTTGCTGGCGGGCCCCTGCGCATTGTGGCATGGTTTACCTGGTCAGGTCGGGAACGAAGCAGCCAAAGCCGTTCACCGCAAGTGCCGCAGATCAGGCTCGCCTCTTTCCTTTCTCTTCCTGCCGTATCCATTCACCCTGTACCAAACGCACATGCCAGGCGCACGCGGCTTTGTCATGCCTGGCGGAATCATATTGTTGCCGGGCCGGCCAGGGAATGTTCGCCCCAAGCGCCAACTGCGGTAAAATCCCGGCATGTCCTATCAAGTCCTCGCCCGCAAATACCGTCCCAAGAACTTCGAAACGCTGGTCGGCCAGGAACACGTCGTCCGTGCCCTGACCCATGCGCTCAGGACCGGCCGCCTGCACCACGCCTACCTGTTCACGGGGACGCGCGGGGTCGGCAAGACGACGCTGTCGCGCATCCTGGCCAAGTCGCTCAACTGTGTCGGCCCGGACGGGCAGGGCGGGATCACGGCCGAGCCCTGCGGCGTGTGCGAAGCCTGCCGTGCGATCGATGCCGGGCGTTTCGTCGACTACATCGAGATGGATGCGGCGTCCAACCGCGGCGTGGACGAGATGGCCCAGCTGCTGGAGCAGGCGGTGTATGCGCCGAGCAACGCGCGCTTCAAGGTCTACATGATCGACGAGGTGCACATGCTCACCAACCACGCGTTCAACGCGATGCTGAAAACGCTCGAGGAACCGCCGCCGCACGTGAAATTCATCCTCGCGACCACCGACCCGCAGAAGATCCCGGTCACGGTGCTGTCGCGCTGCCTGCAGTTCAACCTCAAGCAGATGCCGCCCGGCCACATCGTCGGCCACCTGGAAAACATCCTCGGCCAGGAAGGCGTGGCCTTCGAGCAGCCGGCCCTGCGCCTGCTGGCGCAAGGCGCCCACGGCTCGATGCGCGACGCGCTGTCGCTGACCGACCAGGCGATCGCCTATGCCGCCGGCCAGGTTACCTTGGATGCGGTGCAGGGCATGCTGGGCGCGCTCGACCAGTCCTACCTGGTGCGCCTGCTGGACGCGCTGCTGGCGCAGGACGGTGCCGACCTGATGGCGGTGGCCGACGAGATGGCCAGCCGTAGCCTGTCGTATAACGGTGCGCTGCAGGACCTCGGCACCTTGCTGCACCGGATCGCGCTGGCGCAATCGGTGCCCTCGGCGGTGCCGCAGGACCTGCCGGAACTGAACGACATCCTGCGCCTGGCCCAGGCGTTCGACGCGCAGGAAGTGCAGCTGTATTACCAGATCGCCGTGCACGGCCGCAACGAGATCGGCCTGGCGCCGGACGAATACGCGGGCTTCACCATGACCCTGCTGCGCATGCTGGCCTTCCGTCCGGGGCAGGGCGGCGCCGAATTGCCACCAAGCGCACCCGCCGCCTCGGCGCCCGGTCACGCGCCGGCCGCGCGCGCCGCCGCGGTGGCCGCCGCCAGCCATGCGGCGGTGGCGCCAGCGCGTCCGGCCGCACCGCCCCCGGCGGCACACGCCGCGCCTGCGGCGGCCGCCCCGGCAGTGCCGGGGCCTGGCAGCCCAGCGCCGGCCATGACTTCCGCGCGCGCCGCGATCAATGCGGCACTGGAAGCGGCACGCGCCGCCTCCGGCCGCAACGGCGGCAGCGGCGCCAGGCCGCGTCCCGAGGCCGCACCGGCGCCGGCCCCCGCGCCGCAGGCGCCGGCTCCCGCCGCGCCGCCACCGGCGCCCGGGCCGTCGGCCGCCATGGGGGGCGCTCCGGCAGGCCGTCCGGGTCCGGCATCGGCGCCGCCGTGGGAACAGCCGCAGACCGCCCAGCCGCAGCAGCCGCCGCAAGCCGTCCAGCAGATGCAGCAGCCCCAGGCGCGCATGCAGGCCGCGGCAAGCGATGACGAGCCGCCTTCCTGGGTCACCGAATTTTCCGACGACACCGCGGTCGCCGCCGAAGCGCCGGCCGCCGTGACGGCGCCGGCCCTGGCGCGCGCGCCGGCCGCGCCGCCGCATCCCTACGTCATTACGCCAGTCCCGGCCATCGGCTGGGACGGCAACTGGCCGGCGCTGGCCGCCAGCCTGCCGCTGCGCGGCGTGTCCCAGCAACTGGCCCTGCAGACCGAACTGATCGAATGCGTGGCGCACGAACAGGCCGCGACCTTCCGCCTGCGCGTGCCGGTCGACACCCTGCGCGCCAGCGGCAACAGCGAGAAGCTGACGGCCGCGCTGCAGGAGCACTTCCCCTCGGTGCGCATCAGCCTCGATACCGAGATCGGCCCGACCTGGTACACCGCCGCGGCCGAAGCCAAGGCGGCGCGCGAGGAGCGCCAGCGCCAGGCCGAAGCCCTGGTCGCCGCCGATCCCTTCGTGCAGGCGATGGAGCGGACCTTCGGCGCCTTCGTCGTGCCCGGCTCGGTGAAGCCGGCCGCGGCCTGACCTATTGAATCAACCACTTGGCACTTTTTGGAGATACCGACCATGATGAAAAACCAGCTCGCAGGCCTGATGAAACAGGCGCAAGCCATGCAGGACAACATGAAGAAGGCGCAGGAGCAGCTGGCTCAGATCGAAGTCGAGGGCCAGTCGGGCGCCGGCCTGGTCAAGGTCGTCATGACCTGCAAGAACGACGTCAAGCGCGTCACCATCGATCCGTCGCTGCTGGGTGACGACCGCGACATGCTGGAAGACCTGGTCGCGGCCGCGTTCAACGACGCCGTGCGCAAGGCCGAAGCCACCTCCGCCGAGAAGATGAGCGGCCTGACCGCCGGCATGCCGCTGCCGCCGGGCTTCAAGATGCCGTTCTAAAGAGAAAGAAAAAACCTCATGTCCAGGTCGCTCGACTTCCTGACCGAGGCGCTGCGGCGCCTGCCCGGCATTGGTCCGAAGTCGGCGCAACGCATGGC
The DNA here is from genome assembly GCF_046236355.1 of Massilia sp. BHUDP2. Lineage (NCBI taxonomy): Bacteria > Pseudomonadati > Pseudomonadota > Betaproteobacteria > Burkholderiales > Oxalobacteraceae > Massilia > Massilia sp. BHUDP2. The sequence goes on along the minus strand of NZ_JBJUVW010000002.1, from coordinate 955,617 downwards.
CTTCCACCTGCTGCAGCATGACCGCGAAGGCGCGGCCATGCTGTCGCGCGCGCTGTACCAGGCGGTGGACACGGTCCACCACTGCGCCATGTGCAATACCTTCGCCGACACCGAAGTGTGCGATCTGTGCGCCGACGAGGCGCGCGACCGCGCGTTGCTGTGCGTCGTCGAAACCCCTGCCGACCAGATGATGATCGAGCAGACCATGACCTACAAGGGCCTGTACTTCGTGCTGATGGGGCGGCTTTCGCCGCTGGACGGCATCGGGCCGCGCGACCTGCACCTCGACAAGCTGGTCGGACGCGCCGCCGACGGCGTGGTCGACGAAGTGGTGCTCGCAACCAATTTCACCAACGAGGGCGAAGCGACCGCCCATTACATCAGCGAGATGCTGAAGGCGCGCGGGCTGAAGGTCAGCCGGCTGGCGCGCGGCGTGCCCGTCGGTGGCGAGCTCGAGTATGTCGATGCCGGCACGATTGCGCGCGCCATGCTGGATCGCCGCAGCGCATAATCCACTGTAAAGACTAAAGGCGACCGGTAGCGAGTTCCGCGGATGCCTGTGCGTGTGCGCAAGCCTCGTTGGCGGACCGCTGCTACCTTGGTACTTTCAGCGGACCCCACATGCATCTTGTCGACATCACGATGTTCTACGCTGCCGAGGGCGGCGGCGTCAGCACCTACCTGAACGCCAAGTCGCGCTGGCTTGCGCGTTACGGCTGGGCGCGGCATACCATTTTCAGTCCCAATGTCGGCGCGGACGAAGCGCCCAGCCTGGTGCGGGTGCCGGCGGTGGCGCTGCCCGGCATCCACGGCTACCGCATGCCGGTCTCGGTGACGGCCGCGGCGCGGCGCCTGCGTGCGGCCCGGCCCGACCTGATCGAGGCGGGCGATGCCGGTCACAGTGCCTGGGCGGCATTGCGCCTGCGCCAGCAGCTCGGCATCCCGGCGCTCGCCTTCTACCATTCCGACCTGCCGCGCCTGGTGCAGAACCGTTTTGGCGAAACCATTTCCCACGGCACCTGCAAGTACCTCGCCCACCTGTACGGCGAGTTCGATACCGTGCTGGCGCCAAGCCGGCTGATGGTGCACCAGCTGGCCGACATGGGCGTCACCCATGCCCTGCACCAGCCGCTCGGCATCGACAGCGACATCTTCCACCCGCGCCGCCGGCGCGACAGCCTGAGGGCCGAGCTCGGCCTGCCGGAAGACACGCGCCTGCTGGTCTATGCCGGCCGCTTCACGGCCGACAAGAAGCTGAGCTATCTGGTCGAGGCCGTGCGCAAGCTCGGCAAGCCCTACCACCTGCTGCTGGTCGGGGGCGGGGCGCCGCTGCCGCAGCATGCGCAGCTGAGCTTCCTGCCCTTCCAGCGCGACCAGTGCGCACTGGCCGGCCTGCTGGCCAGCTGCGACGTGCTGGTGCATCCGGGAGATTGCGAAACCTTCGGCCTGATCGTGCTGGAGGCGATGGCCTGCGGCCTGCCGGTGGTGGGCACCAGCGGGGGCGGGGTGGCCGAGCTGGTCGACGAGCAGACCGGCATCCTGGCGCGCCCGAACGATGCCGACAGCCTGGCCGGCGCCATCGAAGCCATCTATGCGCGCGACCTGGTGCGCCTCTCCACCAATGCACGGCGCAAGGCGCACGAGCACTATGACTGGAGCCAGGTCTTCCCGCAGCTGATGCACCGCTACGGCAGCCTGCTGGCGGCGCGCCCGGGAGCCTCGCGCGTGCTGGAGCGGGTCTTTGTCCCCGACTGAGATGGACCGGCAAGCGGACGGCGATTCCACGAAAACAGCCGGGGCGCAGCGGCCGGTCCTGTGCGTGTCGATCCACGACGTTGCCCCGGCCACCTGGGACGAGTGCAGCCGTCTGGCGCGGGCCATGCGCGAGGTGGCGCAGTTGCCGCTGACCTGGCTGGTGGTGCCCCAGTACCACCGTGCCGGCGGCGAACCGGCGCGCATGGAAGCAGGGCTCGAACGGGCCCTGGCGCAAGCGGACGAGCTCGCGCTGCACGGCTATACCCATCTGGATACCGCACCGCACGGTCCTGGCTTGAGCGAGCGTTTCTTGCGTACGAAATATAGCCACGAAGGCGAGTTCGCGGCCCTGCCGGCCGACGAGGCGGCGCGGCGCATCCAGTGCGGACTCGACTGGTTCGCCGAGCGTGGCTGGCCGGTGCGCGGCTTCGTGCCGCCGGCCTGGCTGATGGGCGAGGGCGCCTGGCAGGCCCTGCGCGCCTTCGATTTCGACTACACCACGACTTTCCTGCGCTTTCACCTGCTCGGCGCCGGCGCGGAAGGCGCAGGCAAGCCAGGCAGCGGCGGGGCGGTGCTGTCGCCCTCGCTGGTCTATGCGGCGCGCAACCGGACCGGCCGGCTGGCATCGCCGCTAATGGCGGACGCCTTGACGCTGGCGCTGGCGCGCCGTCCGCTCATCCGGCTGAGCCTGCATCCGCCGGACGTGCGCCATCCGCGGCTGCTGCGCCATGCGCAGGCCACGGTCGAGCGCTTGCTGGCGACCCACACGGCCATGACCAAGGCCGCGTTCGCGCACAGGCTTACCAGTACGGTCCCCAGTAGCCTCCACCCCGCCAGTGGCGCGCACCCCAGCCCCCATAATACGAGGGAGCCTGGCGCAGTTCCTCGCGCGTGCTGAGCTGCAGCACGCACTGGCGCCACTGGTCGCTGTTCTGTGCATAGCCGAGGCGCGAGCAGGCCGGACCGTAGATGGTCATCAGCTCGGTCATTTCCGCCTGCATGCGCTCGGCGCGCTGCTGCGGCGTGGAGCAGGCAGCCAGTCCCAGGGTCATTGCCAGTACCGCATACTTTGCCATTTGCATGATCGCCTCCTTCGTCCGCCGTCCTGGCGGTGCCGTTTCAGTATAGATGGGGATACGTCGTGCGTAAATCAATCGTGCGACTCCCCGCATGCATGGAACAAATCCGGTTCGCCGGAGAACCCTGTTTTCTGGCAAGATACGCCCCAAAAAACAAGGAGAAACACAGCATGCGTCAGCGCCGTTGGAAGACCTGGACCCTGCGCGGGGTAGCCGGACTGGTGGCGCTCATCGTGCTGGCGCTGGCCGCCGGCTGGCTGTACTTGCGCGCCAGCCTGGCGCAGCTCGACGGCGAGCGCAGGGCGCCCGGCGTGCAAGCCGCGGTGACGGTGGCGCGCGATGCCGCCGGCGTGCCCTTCATCAGCGGCGCCAGCCGCGCCGACGTGGCCTATGCGACCGGCTTCGTGCACGCCCAGGAACGCTTCTTCCAGATGGATCTGCTGCGCCGCACTGCCGCGGGCGAACTGGCCGAGCTGTTCGGCCCGCGCGCACTGCCGCTCGACCGCTCGCGCCGCCTGCACCGCTTCCGCGCCCGTGCGCAGCTGGCGCTGGCGCGCCTGCCGGCCAGCGAGCGCGCACTGCTGGAGCGCTACGTGGCCGGCGTCAACGACGGCCTTGGCGCACTGCGCGCCAAGCCATTCGAATACGCCTTGACCGGGACCGAGGCGCGCCCGTGGAGCGCCGCCGATTCGCTGCTGGTCATCTGGGCGATGTACATCGACCTGCAGGGCAGCCAGGAGCCGCGCGAGCTGGCGCGCGGCTGGCTGCGCGCCAACAGCGACCCGGCGCAGCTGGCCTTCCTGCTACCGGAGGCGAGCCGCTGGGATGCGACGCTGGATGCTGGCGCGGGCGCGGCGCCCCCTGGCGAGGCGCCGCTGCCGCCCAGGGCGCCGGCCTGGTGGGGCGCGGAGCCAAAGCCGCCGGCGCAGCTGGCCGGCGCCGCCTTCGTCGATTCGGTCGGCAGCAACAACTACGCGGTGGCGGGCAGCCGCAGCGCCAGTGGCGCGGCCATCGTCGCCGACGACATGCACCTGGGCCTGCAACTGCCGAACATCTGGTACCGCGTGGCGCTGCGCTTCCCCGACCCGAAGGGCGCGCAGCGGCGCCTGGCCGGCGTCAGCCTGCCCGGCGCGCCGCCGACCATCATCGCCGGCAGCAACGGGGAGGTGGCCTGGGCCTTCACCAACAGCTACGCCGACCTGGTCGACCTGGTGCCGCTCGGCCTGGATGCGGCGCGCCCCGGCCAGGTGCGCCTGCCCGGCGGCTGGGAGACCCCGGCCAGCCACGTCGAGATGATTGCCGTGAAGGGCGCGGATGCCGAGCGCGTCGTGGTGCGCGAGACCTCCCTGGGCCCGATCCGCGAAGCGGGCGGGCGCCAGTACGCGGTGCACTGGATCGCGCACGACCCGGCCGCGATCAACCTCAACCATCTGAAGCTGGAGACGGCGGGCAGCGTGGACGAGGCGCTGGCCATTGCCGCCATCGACGGCATTCCGGCCCAGAACTTCGTGGCGGGCGACGCCGCCGGCAACATCGGCTGGACCATCGCCGGCCTGCTGCCGCAGCGCACGACGGCGGCGCTGGCGACCACCTTCCCGCTGGAGGAGGGCGTGCCCACCTGGAGCGCGCCGCTGGCGCCGCAGCGCTATCCGCGCGTGCTCAATCCGGCCGACGGCCAGATCACCACGGCCAACAGCCGCCAGCTGATGGGCGAGGGCGCCGACCTGATCGGGGACGGCGGCTTCGACCTCGGCGCCCGCAACCGTCAACTGGCCGACGGCCTGCGCGCCCTCGGGCCGCAGCTCGACGTGCGCCGGGCCGCCAGTGCGGCGCTGGACGACCGCGCCCTCTTCATCGGGCGCTGGCGCGAACGCGCACTAAGGGCGCTCGACCCCCAGGCGCTCAGGGGCCAGCCGCAGCGCGCCGAGTTCCGCCACCTGCTCGAGACCAGCTGGGACGGCCATGCCAGCGTCGGTTCGGTCGGCTACCGGCTGGCGCGCAACTATATGTGGGCCCTGAACGAGCTGCTGTTCGGGCGCGTCAACAAGGAGCTGGCCGCGCTCGACCCGAAAGCCACGCTGGCCAGCGCCACCACCCGCTGGCCCGACGTGCTCGCGCGCCTGCTCGATGCCCGTCCCGCCGGCTGGCTGCCGCCGGGCTACCGCGACTGGCGCGCCGTGGAGCTGGCCGCGGTCGACCGCGTGATCCAGGACCTGACGCAAGACGGGCAGGCGCTGGCGCAGGCCAGCTGGGGCAAGCGCAATACGGCGGCGATCGCGCATCCGATCAGCATCGCGGTGCCGGCCCTGGCGCCGCTGCTGGGGGCGCCGCCCGACCAGCTGCCGGGCGACTCCAACATGCCGCGCGTGGCGGGACCGAAATTCGGGCAGTCGGAGCGCATGACGGTGTCGCCCGGGCGCGAAGAGGAGGGGCTGTACAACATGCCGGGCGGGCAGAGCGGACATCCGCTGTCGCCGTTCTTCCTGGCGGGGCACAAGGAGTGGGTGGAAGCCAAGCCGGTGCCGCTGTTGCCGGGGCCGGCCAAGTACACGCTGCGTTTCGTGCCGTAAAGAGCTTGCGATGATCGGGGTTCGTAGGGTGGGCGGGTTCCCCGCCCACGCGGTGATAGTTTGGGTGTGAACAGCCGTGGAAGATGATCTCGCTGCTGGTTGAACGCGTGGGCGGGAGACCCGCCCACCCTACAACGGCACCATCGCTTACTTTGCGGGCAGCAGCAGCGGCGCCTGCAGCATCCCGGTAATCGTTTCCGCGCTTGACGGATGTCCCAGGTAGTATCCCTGCACCATGTCGCAGCCATACTGCTCGAGCAGCAGCAGCTGTTCGCCGGTCTCGACGCCCTCGGCCACCACCACCATCTTGAGCCCGTGCGCCATCGCGATGATGGCGCGGGTGATGGCCGCGTTCTCCGAATCCTGCGGCAGGCCGTTGATGAAGCTGCGGTCGATCTTCAGCGCGCGCACGTCGAAACGCTTCAGGTAGTTCATCGACGAGTAGCCGGTGCCGAAGTCGTCGATCGACAGGTACACCCCGATGCCGCGCAGCTGCTCCAGCGTGACCAGGGTAGCGCGCGCGTCGTCCATCAGCGTGCCCTCGGTGAGCTCGAGCTCCAGCAGGCGCGGCTCTAGCCCGGCATCCAGCAGGGCCGAGTGCACCATCTGCGACAGGTTCTCGTCCTTGAACTGCTTGGCCGAGAGGTTGACCGCCATGCGGATCATGCGCTGGGCGTGGCGCTGCCAGGACCTGGCCTGGCGGCAGGCCGTGCGCAGCACCCATTCGCCGATCGGCACGATCAGGCCGGTCTCCTCGGCCAGGGGGATGAACTCGGTAGGCGGCACCAGCCCACGCTCCGGGTGGCGCCAGCGCACCAGCGCCTCGACCCCGACGATCTCGGAAGTGCGCACGTCGCGCTGCGGCTGGTACACCAGGTACAGCTCGTCGTTCTGCAGCGCCTTGCGCAGCCCGACCTCGAGCTTCACGTGGCTCATGATCTGCATGGTCAGCGAGGAGCTGTACAGCTTCGCGTTGTTCTTGCCGCAGTTCTTGGCATGGTACATCGCGGTGTCGGCGAACTTGAGCAGCGAGCCGCAATCGTCGCCGTCTTCCGGGAACAGCGAGATGCCGATACTGGCGGTCACGAAAATCTCGTTGCCCTCGATCAGGAAGGGCCGCCGCATCGCCTCCTTCACACGCGTAGCAACGTTCAGCGCATGCTCGACCCGCTCCAGGTCCGGGATCAGGATGGTGAACTCGTCGCCGCCCAAGCGCGCCAGGTTGGTCGTGTGGTCGGCCTTCTCGCCGGCCGCGCCGCTGCTCGAGCCATCCCCGCGCGACACCAGGTCGCTCGGCCGGGTGGTCTCGCGCAGGCGCTCGGACACCATCTTGAGCAGCTGGTCGCCAGCATTGTGGCCCAGCGTGTCGTTGATGCGCTTGAAGGCGTCGAGGTCCATGAACAGCACCGCGAACTTCTTGTTGCCGATCTTCGAGCGCTGCAGCTCGCGTTCCAGCGTCTCCAGGAAGGCCTGGCGGTTCGGGATGCCGGTCAGGCTGTCGCAGTAGGCGAGACGCCGGATCTGCTCTTCGGCGCGCTTGCGTTCGCTGATGTCGCGCACCAGGCCGAGCACCTGCGAGTCGCCGGTGGCGACCAGCCGCGCCTCGAAGTGCTGGGACTCGCCGCAGTGTTCGAGCTCGTACTCGACCGAGCGCACCTGCTGGATGGCCAGCACGGTGCGCATCTGTTCCAGCATGCGCGCGGCGATGGCGGGCGGCAGCACGTCGGTGATGTGCTTGCCGATGCAGGGCTGGGCGGTGGCGTGCCTGCGGTTCGGCCGGCCCCGGCCGGGACGCTCGTGGCCCGGCTCGTAGTCGAGGTAGAAGCCGTCGCGGTCGAGGCGAAAGAAGGTGTCGGGGATGGCGGCCAGCACCGCGCGGTTCTGGGCGTCGGCGATGCGCAGGCGCGCGATGGCGTCGCTGGCGCGCAGCACGTAGAGCACGCGGTGCCCGAGGATCGGCCAGTTGATCGGCTTGGAGACGAAGTCGGTGGCACCGGCCTCGTAGGCGCGCGTGACCGCCTCCAGGTCGTCGCCGCCGGTGACCATCACGATCGGCACGCTGGCGCCGTCGGCTTCCGCGTCGCGGATCGCTTCGCAGGCGGCGAAGCCGTCCATGCGCGGCATCTCGACGTCCATCAGGATCAGGTCGGGCGAACGCGAGCGCGCCAGCTCGACCGCTGCCGCGCCGTCGGCTGCCTCGATCGCGTCCAGCCCGACCTGGGCCAGCATCTCGAGCATCAGCATGCGCATGACCGGGTCGTCGTCGGCGACCAGGACCGTTCCGCGCTTCGGTGGAGAGGAAGGCATCTCAGGTTTCCTTTTCAAGCATGGCGTGGAGCGAATGGCGCACGGTCTGGAATTCGTGTTCCATGTCGGTGAGGATGCGGTCCGCGCCAACGACCGTGTCGGCGCGCCCGAGCTGTTCGAGTTCCCTGCACAGCGTCGCCAGGCGCGCGGCGCCGATGTTGGCGCTGGCCGATTTCAGGCTGTGGGCGACGCGCCGCACGCTGCCGGCATCCATGCCCTCGACCGCCTCGCGCAGCGTCGCCAGATGGCGCGGCGTGTCGCCCACGTAGGCGGCGATGACCTTGTGCACCAGCGCATCGCCGCCGTCGCGGCTGAGCGCCCGGATGTTGTCGAGCGCGACCCGGTTGACCGACTCGCGCTGGATCACCTCGACCGTCTCGGGCGGCAGGCGCGGCGGCGCGTCCAGGTGGTGGCTGGTGGCGGCCAGCGGTACCGCGACCCAGCGGCCGATCACCGCCGCCAGCTGCTGCTGGGTAAAGGGTTTCGAGAGGTAGTCGTCCATGCCGGCGGCCAGGCAGGCCTCGCGGTCGCCCTGCAGCGCGTTGGCGGTGATCGCGATGACCGGCAGGGTGCGTGCGCGGCCGGCCTCGCGTTCGTGGCGGCGGATCGCGGCGGTGGCCGCGAAGCCGTCCATCACCGGCATCTGGCAATCCATCAGCACCGCATCGAAGCTGCCGCTGCGCACCGCCTGCAGCGCTTCCTGGCCGTTGCGCGCGCAGGTGGCTTCGATGCCCAGGCTTTCCAGCATCGCCTTCGCGACTTCGACGTTGACCGGGTTGTCTTCCGCCAGCAGGACCCGGCGCGCGCGCGCGCGCGGCGCCGGACGCGGCGTGGCGGGGGCCGGTACGGCGAACCCGGCAGCCGGCGCCGGCGCAAGGCTTGCTGCGGCCGGCGCCGGGCCCGGCGCAGCGGCCCCGGGCGCATGCAGTCGCGCCGCGCAGGCGGCCAGGCAGGCATACATGTCGGCCGCGCGCGCCGGCTTGACCAGCTGGTAGGCGACCCCGGCGGCGCGCCGCTGGACCGGATCGGCCGCCAGGCGCTCGGGACTGACCAGCACCAGGTGGGTGGCGCGCGCGCCGGCATCGGCCTTGATCGATGCCGCCAGCGCCAGGCCGCTGGTGTGGGTCATTTCCATGTCGATGACGGCGGCGTCGTAGGGGCGGCCGCTCCTGGCCGCGCTCAGCAGGCGCTCGTAGCCGGCGGCCGCGCTGGCGGCGCAATCGGCGGACGCACGCCAGGCCCGCAGCTGCTGGGCCAGGTCTTCGCGGGGCTCCTCCTGTTCGTCCACGATCAGCACGCGCAGGCCCTCCAGCGTGTGCTCGCGGTGGCCGGGCGCATCGGGATCGACGCGGCGCTTGTCGAAGCTGACGGTGAACCAGAAGATCGAGCCGCGCGTGGGCGCGTTGTCGACGCCGATGGCGCCGCCCATCAGTTCCACCAGCTGCTTCGAGATCGCCAAACCGAGGCCGGTGCCGCCGTAGCGGCGCGTGGTCGAATCGTCGGCCTGCGAGAAGGCCTCGAACAGGCGCGCCCGCGCTTCGCGCGAGATGCCGATGCCGGTGTCGTGCACCTCGAAGCGCAGCATGACCGACTGGGTGTCCTCGCCGGCCACGCGCACCCGCGCCAGGATCCGGCCTTCATCGGTGAACTTGATGGCATTGCCGAGCAGGTTGGCCATGATCTGGCGCAGCCGGTTCGGGTCGCCGCAGATCGCCACCGGGATGTCGTTGGCGATGTCGAAGTCGAAGCCGATCCCCTTGCCGGCCGCCTGCGGGGTATACACGTTGTGGATGTCGTCCAGCAGGTCCCACAGGTTGAAATTGATGTACTCGATGGTCAGCTTGCCGGCCTCGATCTTGGAAAAATCGAGGATGTCGTTGATGATCACCAGGAGGTGCTCGCCGGAGCGCTTGACCAGGGTGGTGTAGTTGCGCTGGGCCTCGGTGAGCGGGGTCGCCAGCAGCATCTCGGTCATCCCGAGCACGCCGTTCATCGGGGTGCGGATCTCGTGGCTCATGGTGGCCAGGAAGGCGCTCTTGGCGCGGCTCGCGGCTTCGGCGGCATTCTTGGCCTTTTCCAGCTGCTCGGTGCGCACGCCGACCTGGCGTTCCAGCTCGTCGCGGTGGTGCAGCAGGGCGGCGCCGCGGTCCTCGATCTGGGCCATCATGGTGTTGAAGCTGTCGATCAGCTGCCCCAGCTCGTCGGTGCGCTGGTGGGCGATGCGCAGGCTGTAGTTCTGGCTGGTGGAGACTTTCTGCGCGGCCTGGATCAGCTTGGTCACCGGCTCGGCGATGCTGCGCTTGAAGCGGCCGGCCATGCCCACCGCGACCCCCAGCGACACCAGCATCGCCAGGCCCATCACCGCCAGCCCGGCGAGGATGTCGATCCAGGTCTCGACCAGGTCGGTCTCGATCATGACCACGCCCACCTGCAGTTCGCCCGCCATCACCGGCAGGTACAGGCGCATGCGGCGCGACAGCAGGACCTGGCCCCCGGCATTGGCGGTGCCCAGCGCCTCGGCATCGATGCCGTCCAGCGCCTCGGGCGGGACCAGGTCTTCGGTAGGGCTGTCGCTCGCGGACAGGTAGAGCGCAAAGGGCTTGCCGTTGCGGTCGTACAGGACGGCCGAGGCGATGTCGCTCTTGGCCGCCAGTGCGCCGAGCGCATTGCTGGCGCGGGCGCGGTCGCGCAGCAGCAGGTAGTCGGCGCTGCTGGCCGCGATGACCTGGGCGAAGGTCTGCAGCTGCATCGCCTCGTCCTTGCGATGGTTCGCCACCGAGGTCGCGACAAAGGCTGCGAACACGAACAGCAGTGCGGTCGCGGTCGAGAGCAGCGAGATGATGGTCAGCTTCTGGTTCAGGCTGGAGCGCTCGAAGTTCGGCATTCTGATCCCGCAGGCACGTCGGAGCGGCCCGACGCCGGACGACGCAGGGCTTCCTTTGCGGAATGCAAATTCCCGCAAGAAAAAAATATACGTTCAAGGGGGTGGGGTAGCGTTGACGGACGTCAATGTACGTAGGGCAAATTCGCACGCAGGGTGCGCGGACCGACCACGCTTTCATCGTGCACTTCTGATCTTCACTAAAACCGGCGCTGTCTTCGCGCCTAGACTCGGTGCGTTTGGACCGCTGCAGGACCGGTCCGCCACGACGACCAGGAGAACCGGCATGAACCTGACCACGCGCATCCTCGACAACCTGCAGCTTCCCCGCAAGCGGCAAGCCGACGAGCAGGGCGGTCCCGCCACGGCGCCGCAGGCCCTGGCGCCGGCGTCCCTGCCCTTGATCGACCAGATCAATATCGTTCATACGGCCCTGTTCGGCTGGCCGTGCGACGGGCTGACGCCGCTCGACGACTACCTGGCCTGCGACAATGTCCACCAGGTCGCGCTCAGGATGCTCGATTCGCCCCGGTTTCGCTGGGATATCCGCGACAAGCTCGGTTTGTGGCCCCATGAAAAATGGGTCATGACCGATTACCGCGGCCTGCAGATATGGGTGAACCTGTTCGACGGTTTCGTGTCGTTCGGCGTCCTGCACGGCAACTGGGAAAACGCCGAAGTCGACTTCATGCTGTCGTGGCTGGGCGAAGGCGACGGCGTCATCGATGCCGGCGCGAACATCGGCGTGTTCACGATCCAGGCCGCCAGGGCGGTGGGCGAGAGCGGCCGCGTATATGCCTTCGAGCCGATGCGCAATACCTTCGACATGCTGGCGCGCAGCGTGCGGGCCAATGGCTTCGAGACGCGCTGTTCCCTCCACAACGAAGGCCTGGGCGCAAGCGAGGGCAAGGGCTCCTTCCACCTGAGTTCCCATGCGACCAATCCCGGCAGTTCCTACATCTCGGCCGATGCGCGCGGCGAACGCATCCGCATACGGCCGCTCGATTCGGTCGACTACGAGCGCCGCATCCGCTTCCTCAAGATGGACGTCGAGGGCTTCGAGCCGCACATCATCCGGGGCGCGGCCAGGACGCTTGCCGAGCATACGCCGGTCATCCTGACCGAGTTCTTCCCGCGCTCGCTGCGCGAGATCGGCGGCATCTCCGGCCCCGGCTACGTGGCGATGCTGGAACAACTGGGCTATGCCATGACGGTCTTCACCGCCGACGGCAGCCCCGGCGACAAGGTGAGTTCTGCCGACGCCCACCGCTTCGACGACATCACGGCGCCCATCAACCTAGTCTGCCTTCCTGCCAGGCGATAAAAGCGAAGGGACCCTGTCGGGTCCCTTCGCCATTCATGCAGCCTTCAGCAGCAGGTGGCCCGCTTGCCGCCGTAGCGCGCTTCCTGGCGCTCCCGGAAGAACTCCTCGTAGGTCATCGGCGTCTGGTCCGGATGGGTACGTTCCATGTGCGCCAGGTAGGTGTCGTACTCGGGCAGGCCGACCATCAGGCGCATGCTCTGCCCGAGGTACTTGCCTGCTTCCTTGCCTGCCTCCAGCAGAGCGCCGAACATCATTGCACCTGCGGGTTGGCCATCGCGACGTACGGGGTCTCCTTGGCGGTCGGGGTGTTGCTTGCGCGCGCCGCCATGACGGTGCGCACACCGTAGACCAGCACCGCCAGCACCACGAACATGAAGAAGCCCGCCAGGGTCGCGTTGACGTAGTCGTTGAAGATGATGCGCTCCATCTGCTCGATGGTCTTGGCCGGGGCCAGCACCGTGCCGGCGTCGTGCGCGGCCTGGAACTTGTCGGCGTGGGCCAGGAAGCCGACCTTCGGATCGGCGGCGAAAATCTTCTGCCATCCGGCGGTCAGGGTGCAGGCCAGCAGCCACAGGGTCGGCACGACCGTGATCCAGGCGTACTGCGCGCGCTTCATCTTGTACAGCACGCAGGTGCCCAGCATCAGCGCGATACCGGCCAGCATCTGGTTGGCGATGCCGAACAGCGGCCACAGGGTATTGATGCCGCCCAGCGGATCGACCACGCCCTGGTACAGGAAGTAGCCCCAGGCGGCCACGCACAGGCCGGTGGCCAGCAGGTTGGCCGGCAGCGACTCGGTGCGCTTGAGCGACGGTGCAAAGGCGCCCAGCAGGTCCTGCAGCATGAAGCGGCCGGCGCGGGTGCCCGCGTCCACCGCGGTCAGGATGAACAGGGCCTCGAACAGGATCGCGAAGTGGTACCAGAAGGCCATCATGGCCTGGCCACCGACCACGTTCGACAGGATGTGCGCCATGCCCACGGCGAGAGTCGGGGCGCCGCCGGCGCGCGAGATGATGGTGTTCTCGCCGACGTCCTTCGCCATCTGCTCCAGCGTCTCAGGGGTGATCACGAAGCCCATCTGCGACACGGCGGCCGCAGCCGACTGCGCGGTGGTGCCCAGCACCGCGGCCGGGCTGTTCATCGCAAAATACACGCCCGGGTCGATGGTGGAGGCCGCCACTAGCGCCATGATCGCCACGAACGATTCCATCAGCATGCCGCCGTAGCCGATGAAGCGGGCGTGGGTCTCGTTCTCGATCATCTTCGGGGTGGTGCCCGAGGAGATCAGCGCGTGGAAGCCCGACACCGCGCCGCAGGCGATGGTGATGAACAGGAAGGGGAACAGGTTGCCCGACCAGACCGGGCCGCTGCCGTCGATGAACTTGGTCACGGCCGGCATGCGCAGGTCCGGGGCGACGATCAGGATGCCGATCGCCAGCGCCACGATGGTGCCGATCTTCAGGAAGGTGGACAGGTAGTCGCGCGGCGCCAGCAGCAGCCACACCGGAATGACCGAGGCGACGAAGCCGTAGCCGATCAGCATCCAGGTCAGCTGGGTGCCGGTGAAGTCGAACATCGGGCCCAGGGTCGGCGAATCGTGCACCCACTGGCCGCCGATGATGGCCAGCATCAGGAGCACGAAGCCGATGATCGACACTTCGCCGATGCGGCCGACGCGCACGTAGCGCGAATACAGGCCCATGAACAGCGCGATCGGGATGGTGGCCAGCACCGTGAAGCTGCCCCACGGCGAGTGGGTCAGCGCCTTCACGACGATCAGCGCCAGCACCGCCAGGATGATCACCATGATCATGAAGGTGCCCAGCAGCGCGATCAGGCCCGGGATCTCGCCCATTTCGGACTTGATCAGGTCGCCGAGCGAGCGGCCGTCGCGGCGGGTGGACATGAACAGCACGATGAAGTCCTGGACGGCGCCGGCGAAGACGACGCCTGCCAGGATCCACATCATGCCCGGCAGGTAGCCCATCTGGGCCGCCAGCACCGGACCCACCAGCGGGCCGGCGCCGGCGATCGCGGCGAAGTGGTGGCCGTACAGGACGTACTTGTTGGTCGGGACATAGTCCAGGCCGTCGTTGTACTTGTAGGCGGGGGTCTGGCGCTTGGGATCGAGTTGCAGCGCCTTGTAGGCGATGAACTTGCTGTAGAAACGGTAGGCGATCAGGTAGACGCAGACTGCTGCTGCGACGATCCAGATCGCGTTGATGGTCTCGCCTTGCTTGACGGCGATGAAACCGAGCGAAAATGCGCCCAGGACCGACAATGCGATCCAGCCGAGCGCGCTCGACATGCTTTTCATGGTGCTCCTCCGAGGTGGATTGACTACTTCTTGTGGCCGGTGGCGTACTGTGTCGACCGGCGGTTTTTTGGACAGCGTACCGGAGAGTATGTTGCACGAATATCAGCGCCACAAGCGCACCATTACGCAGTGCCTGCGTAGTACTACGTAGAAGGCGGCCCCGGCAGCCGTTTCGTTTCCCCCTTAAAATGTGTGCTGGAAATCAGTCAAGCGTAGGGTGGGCGGGTTCCCCGCCCACGCGGTGATAGTTAGCGGAGAAATGCCGCGGATGATGATTCCACCTGTTGACCGCGTGGGCGGCACAGCCGCCCACCCTACGAAAAACTCCGATGAAATTAAGGCAGAAGGTCATCGTGCTGGCGATCGGGCCGCTGATCGTGGCCCTGTGCGCCATCGCCCTGTTCGTGCGCCAGCAGGCCGCCGAGCTGGCCCGGCAGCAGCGCGCCACCATCCAGCAGGCCTACCTGGCCAGCAAGGAAGCCGAGTTGCGCCATTACGTGGCCCTGGCCACGCAGTCGATCGGCCACCTGGTGCGCTCCGGCCGCACCGATCCGGCCATCCAGGAAGAAGCCAAGCGCATCCTTGGTTCGCTGAGCTTCGGCGACGACGGCTATTTCTTCGTCTACGACATGCAGGGCCGCAGCCTGATGCACCCGCGCCAGCCCGAGCTGGTCGGCACCGACATGTGGAACTGGGTCGACGCCAACGGCGTGCCCACCATCCAGCGCCTGATCGAACGCGCCCGCGCCGGCGGCGGTTTCCACCGCTACACCTGGGCCAAGCCAACCTCAAGCCGGCAGGCGCCCAAGCTCGGCTACGTGGTGCCGGTGGCGCACTGGGGCTGGATGATGGGCACCGGCATCTACCTGGACGACGTCGAGGCCGCGCTGGCCCAGGTCGATGCCCAGCAGTCGCGCAACATCGGCGAGACGCTGCTGTGGATCGCCGGCCTGGCCGTGCTGGCCTCGCTGGCGGTGGCCAGCGGCGGCCTGGTGCTGAACCTGCGCGAGCTGCGCGTGGCCGACGCCAAGCTCAAGGCGCTGGCCCAGCGCGTGGTCGAGTCGCAGGAAGAAGAGCGGGCGCGCCTGTCGCGCGACCTGCACGACGGGATCAGCCAGGCACTGGTCTCGGTCAAGCTGCAGCTGGAAGCGGGCATCATCCGCCTGGACGGCGACGCGGCCCAGCAGCAGCAGGCGCGCGGCGCGCTCGAGCGCACCGTGGAGCAGGTGAAATCGGTGCTGGGCGAAGTGCGCCGCATCTCGCACGACCTGCGTCCAACGCTGCTGGACGACCTCGGCCTGGCGCCGGCGCTCGACTATCTCGCCAGCGAGTTCGGACGCCACAGCGGCACGCCGGTGCGCTTCCGCGCGGAAGGGCCGGTGGACGCGCTGCCCGAGATGGCCGGCACGGTGCTGTTCCGCATCGCCCAGGAGGCGCTCACCAACGTCGAGCGCCATGCCGGCGCGCGCCAGGTGGAGATGCGCCTGGTGCGGCGCGGCCGCTGCCTGAGCCTGGAGATCGCCGACGATGGCGGGGGCTTCGACGCCCACGACATCGCCCAGCACCCGCAGCGCGGCATCGGCCTGCGCAACATGATGGAAAGGATGGAAGCGATCGGCGGGCGGCTGGCGATCGATTCCTCGCCGCTCGGCACCCGTGTGGTGGCCAGCATCGATGTGGAAGAGCAGACATGAGTGACGCTTCGGAAATCAGGATCCTGCTGGTGGACGACCACCCCCTGGTGCGCGACGGCCTGCGCGCGCGCCTGGAAGCGGCGCCGCGCCTGCGCGTGGTGGGCGAGGCCGGATCAGGCCAGGAAGCCATCGAGCAGGCCGGCGCCTGCCAGCCCGACCTGGTGCTGATGGACATCAACATGAAGGGCGGCAGCGGCATCGAGGCCACCGCGCGCCTGCTCCAGCACTATCCCGGCGTGGCGGTGCTGGTGTTGTCGATGCACGACAAGCCGGAATACGTCACGCAGGCGATCCAGGCGGGCGCGCGCGGCTACGTGCTGAAGGATGCGCCGGGCAAGGACATCGTGCTGGCGATCGACACCGTGATCGGCGGCGGCATCTACTACAGCGCCGCGCTGGCGCGCCAGCTGGCCAGCCCGGCGGCGTCAAGCGACCTCCTGACCGCGCGCGAGCAGGAAGTCCTGGAACATATCGCCGGCGGCCAGTCGAACAAGCAGATCGCCCGCGCGCTCGAACTGTCGGTGCGCACCGTCGAAACCCATCGCCTGAATATCAAGCGCAAGCTCGGCATCGAAGGGCAGGCCGAACTGATCCGTTTCGCGGTCCAGCGCGCCGAAAACCGCGGTTACACATAAGTGGGAACATTAAGTATCCATAAAGAAATAAAAGATGTTGCTTTCTGATAATCCGTCGAATAAGATTGACCGAATATCACTCAGAGCCTGAGCATTGAAAGCATAAAGATGGCCGAGCCGGA
This sequence comes from Massilia sp. BHUDP2, assembly GCF_046236355.1. Classification (NCBI taxonomy): domain Bacteria; kingdom Pseudomonadati; phylum Pseudomonadota; class Betaproteobacteria; order Burkholderiales; family Oxalobacteraceae; genus Massilia; species Massilia sp. BHUDP2. Next base: position 938,933 of record NZ_JBJUVW010000002.1, on the reverse strand, counting down.
CCCCAACTCGTTTCCGCTGGTAGCAATCGACCCGGTCGCCAATGGGCAGAACGAGTGGGTAGCGCTTTGCCTGCGGGTCGAAGGTGGCGCGGATTTGCCGCAGCGACTGCAGGCCGTGTTCGGCACGCCCGACCTGCTGGCCGCGATCGCCCCGCTCGACGGCCTCCTGATGCTCGACCATCCGGCTGCCTTGAGCCCGCCCGTGCTGGCCACGATGCCGGCCAACCGCATCGGCTTCGTCATCGCCGCCCAGGCCCTGCTCGAGGATGGCGCCGCGCGCCGCCTCACCGAACTGCACGAACTCGGCTACCGCCTCTGGCTCGACGGCGCCCCGCCGGAAGGCGTCAAGGCACCGCCGGCGCTGCGCACCATCGCACGCGACTGCGCCCGCGACCCGGCGCCGGCAGGGCGGCTGGCCGCGCTGTTCGGCCCGCACCTGGCGCGCCGCGTCGACAGCGCCGCGAGTTTCACCCAGAGCGAGATGGCCGGCTTCGACTGGTTCAGCGGCGACTACCCCTACGATCCGCTGCTCGCCGGCGACGCCAGGCCGGACGGCAGTTCGCGCCGCCGCATCCTGACCCTGCTCGGCCTGTTGTCGCGCGATGCCGATTCGCGCGAACTCGAGCAGCAGCTCAAGCAGGACCCGACCCTGTCCTACCACCTGCTCAAGCTGGTCAACTCGGCCGCGTTTGCAGTGAGCACCCAGATCACCAGCTTCAACCAGGCCATCAACCTGCTCGGCCGGCGCCAACTGCAGCGCTGGCTCCAGCTGCTGCTGTACGCGCGCCAGCAGGCCGACGGCTTGCCGAACCTGCTGCTGCCGCTGGCGGCGCGCCGCGCTGCGCAACTGGAGGCATTGTGCAAGCAGGGCGGAGGAGAGCGCGACGCCTGCGACCTGGCCTTCATGACCGGTGTGTTCTCGCTGCTGGACCGGCTGCTGCACATGCCGATGGCGGACATCGTCGCCGACCTGAACCTGCCGGAACACGTATCCGGCGCCTTGCTCGAGCGCAGCGGGGAACTCGGCGCCTGGCTGCGCCTGACGGAAACCCACCCCACGCGGCAAGCCCTCGACGCGGCGGGCATCGACCCCGCCGGCTGGTGGAACAGCCAGTTGAACGCCTATCACTGGGCGATCCAGGTAGGACGGAATGTCTGACATGCAGGCGCTCGTCGCGATTGACGCATCACTCGATTTCGTCGGCGCCACGACCGCCGCCAGCGACGCCGTCCTGCGCCTGCGCGGCGCCGCCCTCCACGATGAACTGGGCCGCATTGCGGGCGCGCTGCTGGGCAGCCCGGTCGGGCGCTTCCTGCCCGGCGCCGGCGTCGGCGGCCTGCAGGGCAACTTCCAGGTGCTACGCCAGGTGGTAGCGGGGGCGTCGGAACAATTCGGCGTCTACGAAGTGGCGGGCCGCGACGCCTACACCAGCGACGATACGCGCCGGCTGGCCGGCCTGGCCCACCTGACCGCCTCGCTGCTGCAGGTGCATTCGCTGGCGGTGCGCTCGACCCATGCCTACGCGCAGATGGAAGCCCAGCTCGCGCACCAGTCGCAGATCCTGGACCAGATCCACGAGTCGGTGCTGACCATGGACCAGATGGGCTACATCACCAGCTGGAACCGCGGCGCCGAGGAACTGTTCGGCTATACCGCGCTGGAAGCGATCGGCCGCAACATCCTGTTCCTGTACGCCGACGAGGACGAAGGCTTCCACGACAGCTTCGCGGAGCAGGGCGGGCGCATGATGGAAGTGCGGCGCCGCAAGAAATCGGGCGAGGTGTTCTGGGCCAGCCTGTCGCTGTCGCCCTTGCGCGACCTGGCCGAGCGCCCGATCGGCCTGATCGCCTACCTCACCGACATCACGGAACGCAAGCAGGCCGAGGAGCAGCTGCATCACCTGGCCTACTACGACGAACTCACCGGCCTGCCGAACCGCACCCTGTTCGCGCGCCTGGTCGACCAGGCCCTGATGGTCGCGCAGCGCAACGAAGCCGCCGGCTGCGTGCTGTTCATCGACCTGAACCGCTTCAAGCGCATCAACGATACCCTGGGCCGCAAGATTGGCGACGAACTGCTGCGCCAGGCGGCCCAGCGCTTCCGCGCGACCCTGCGCGACGAAGACGTGGTGGCGCGCCTGTCCGGCGACGAATTCGCCGTGGGCCTGTTCGACATCCGCCAGCACTTCGAAGCCACCACGGTGGCGCAGAAGCTGCAGGCAGCCCTGGATGCACCCTTCCTGATCGGCGGCCACGACCTGCGCGTGGGCGCCAGCATAGGCATCAGCGTCTATCCGCAGGATGGCAGCGAGGCCGAGACCCTGCTCGGGCTGGCGGACATCGCGATGGAGCGTGCCAAGCAGCTGGAAGCCAATCCAGACCGCAGCGTCGCCTTCTACAGCCAGGACATGAACCAGGGCATGCAGGAACGCATGCGCATCGAATCCGGGCTGCGCCAGGCGTTGGGCAACGGCGAGCTGACCCTGTACTACCAGCCGAAGTTCGAGCTCGGCACCGACCGCATCGTCGGCGCCGAGGCGCTGGTGCGCTGGGTGCATCCGACCCGCGGCATCGTGCCCCCGGGCGAATTCATTCCGCTGGCCGAGAGCACCGGCTTGATCGTGCAGGTGGGCGAGTGGGTGCTGGAGCAGGCCTGTGCCCAGGCGGCGATCTGGCAGCGCGCGGGCGTGGCGCCGCTGCGCCTGGCGGTGAACGTGTCGGCGCGCGAATTCACGGCATCGCTCCCGGAGCGCGTGGCCGACACCCTGGCGCGCTACCAGCTCGATCCCTCGTGGCTGGAGCTGGAGATCACCGAGAGCACGCTGATGCACGACTTCGAGCGCGTGACGGCGATCATGGACCGCATCCACCAGCTGGGCGTAGCGCTGTCGCTGGACGATTTCGGCACCGGCTATTCGAGCCTGTCCTACCTGAAGCGCTTCCCGATCGATACCCTCAAGATCGACCGCTCGTTCACCTTCGGGATCCCGGATGATCCGAGCGATTGCGCGATCGCGGGCACCATCGTCAGCATGGCGCAGCAGCTCGGCCTGCGCGTGATCGCGGAGGGTGTGGAGACGCTGGAGCAACTGGCCTTCCTGCGTGCGTCGGGGTGTGACGAGGTGCAGGGTTACCTGTACAGCAAGCCGCTGCCGGCGGGGGAGTTCGAGCGCTGTTTGCGGGAGAACTGGCTGCTGGTGGCTTGAGCGAGTAAGCAGATTCGCTGCCCGGCATTGATGAATTATGTATAATGCCGGTTCTTCACAGGAAGCGTGGCCGAGTGGTTGAAGGCAGCAGTCTTGAAAACTGCCGACGGGGGAACCCGTTCGTGAGTTCGAATCTCACCGCTTCCGCCAAGCATTCCGAGGCAGAGCTCCATATCCTGGAGCTCTTTTTCGTTTACCGCATGGCGTTCACGCCCCATGCGGCAATCCCAGGTTCTGGTTGGCCGGCACCGCCACGTCGATCAGCGTCGGCTTGGGCAGGTTCAGTTCGCCCATGAGGCGCACGAAGTCCTCGCGGCTGCGGCCCGCCAGGCGCGCGTTATGCCGCTTTTCCCAGCGGATCGTCGATACCGACTGGCCCTTGTAGTCGTGACCGGGCCACATGCGGGTGTCGTCCGGCAGCGCGAACAGCTTGGCATGGACGCTGTCGTACAGCGCATCCGCGCTGCCGCTCTGGAAATCCGTCCGTCCGCAACCGTCGATCAGCAGGGTGTCGCCCGTGAACACGTTGCCGCGCCAGACGTAGCTCATGCTGCCGGCGGTATGGCCCGGCGTGTGCAGGACGCGGATCTCTTCTGCCTGGCCGAAGCGGATCAGTTCACCATCGTTCAGTTGCAGTTCAGCCGGCAGGATGCCGCAGCCGCTCGGCGCAGCGGCCAGCGCGCCGGTCTTCTCGCACAAGCGGCCGGCGGAAGTGACGTGGTCGGCGTGGGCGTGGGTTTCGAGCACGTAGCGCAGGCGCAGGCCCAGACGGTCGATGTGGCGCAGGTCGCGTTCCCAATGGCGCTCGACCGGATCGATGATCACCGCGTCGGACTCGCCGGGCGCGACCAGGATGTAGGTGAAGGTCGAGGATTCGGTATCGAACAGCTGGATGGGGTTGATGTTCATGACGTTCTCCTTACGGATAATGAATCAGATGAAAGCCTTGCCGATCATCCCGAGGGCGACCAGGGCCGAGAGCAGGGCAAAGCCCTTTTGCAGCCGGGGTCCGGCAATGCGCGCCGCCAGCGAGCGGCCGCCGAGCATGCCGGCCAGCGCGCCCGCCGCGAAGGGCGCCGCGGTCGGCCAGTCGATGGCGCCCTGGGCGGCCGCGGTGGCCACGCCGGCGCCGGAAATGATGGCGATCACGGCCAGCGAGGTGGCGACCGCCGACTTGATCGGCAGATCGGTATAGCGCTGAAGGGCGGGAACCATCACGAAGCCGCCACCGACGCCCAGCAGGCCCGACAGGAAGCCGGCGGCGGCGCCCGACAGGCCGAGGGCGCGCACGCACGGGCGGGTCCAGACGAAGCGGCCGTCCGCCGCGCTGCGCAGGCACGGAGCGTGGCCCCGGGCGCCGGCGCCGGATGCGGGCGCGGCAGCCTGGCGGTAGGTCCTGAAGGCCACATACAGCAGCGTCAGGGCGAACAGCACCCCCAGCCAGCGGGCGTCCGCCGCGCGCGCCGCCCACAGTCCGGCCGGCGCGAGCAGCATGCCGGCGGCGGCGATGAGCAGGGCGGCGCGGTAGCGTACGATGCCGGCGCGCAGGCCCAGCAGGGCGCCGAGCGCGGCCGCCATGCCCACCGCGAGCAGGCCGATCGGGCCGGCTTCGGCGACGCTGGCGCCAGTGCCGAAGACCAGCAGCGGAACCGCGAGGATGCCGCCGCCGGCGCCTGTCAGCGCCAGGATCAGGCCGACGACCAGACCGAGCGCGGCGGCGGTCAGCATGACGTCCTCCGCCGAACGCCTGTTGGCCGGATGGGGGCTGGCGCAGGCATGGCTCAGGCGCTCCGGGCGATGCGGCTGGCGCGGGCCCACTCGACCAGCTCGAAGATCGCCATGCCGGCCACCATGGCGATCGTGAACACGAGCGGCTTCGCGCCGCCGGTGGCGAGCGAGGCCAGTGCCGGACCCGGGCAATAGCCGGCCAGGCCCCAGCCGGCGCCGAAGGCGAGCGAGCCGAGCACGAGACGGCGGTCGATCCGGGTCGCGGTGGGCAGGCGCATGGGCGCGCCCAGCAGCGCGCGCTCGCGCTTGGCCGCGAACCAGAACGCCGGCGCGCTCACCAGGATGGCGCCGCCCATGACGAAGGCGAGCGAGGGATCCCAGTTGCCGGCGAGGTCGAGGAAGCCGAGGACCTTGGCGGGATCGCTCATGCCGCCTACGATCAGTCCGATGCCGAAGAGCAGTCCGATGAGCAGTGCTGTCAGGATGTGCATGGTAATTCTCCTTATCCGAGCAGATGGCGTACCACGAAGACGGTGGCGAAGCCGGCCAGCATGAAGGCCGCGGTGGCGGCCAGCGAACGCGGCGAGCGGCGCGACAGGCCGCATACGCCGTGGCCGCTGGTGCATCCGGCGCCGTAGCGCGTTCCTAGGCCGACCAGCAGGCCGGCGGCCACCAGGGTGAGTTCGCCGGCATCGACGGTCGGCACCGGCAGGGTGTGCACGGCGCCGTAGGCGAGCGGCGCGGCGATCAGGCCGAGCACGAAGGCGATGCGCCAGCCGACGTCGCCGGCGGATGGCCGTAGCAGGCCGCCGAGGATGCCGCTGATGCCGGCAATCCTGCCGTTGAGCAGGATGAAGGCCGCGGCGGCGGCGCCGATGGTCAAGCCGCCGGCGAGCGAACTCCAGGGGGTGAAATGGACCCAGTCGATGTTCATGGTTTGACTCCTTGGTTTGGCAGGCAGAACTGCTGGTAGAGCACCTGCATGAGCGCCAGCGCTGCCTCGCTGTCGATCCGGTAGAAAACCTGTTTTCCTTCGCGCCGGGTGCTGACCAGCTGTTCTTCGCGCAGCACGGCGAGCTGCTGGGATAGGGTGGGCTGCGTGATGCCCAGCAGGGTCTCGAGCTCGCCGACTGCATATTCGCCCTGGCTCAGCTGGCACAGCAGCAGGAGGCGGTCGGGATTGCCCAAAACCTTCAGGAGCGCGCACGCCTGTGCGGCGGCATGGCGCATCTGCTGCAAATCGAGTTGTTGCGTGTCTGGCATGGAAGCACCTCATTCAATCTACTGTTTTACATTATATCGACAGACAATCTATCTTTCAATATAATATGGTTTTCTTTTTTTGATTCCCTGGAGGACAGCATGAATATCCGTTATCTCTGCAAGGACTACGCCGTTGCCGCGCAGATCGCGCCTGCCGACGTCGCAGGGTTGAAGGAGCAGGGCTTCGCCACCCTGGTGTGCAACCGCCCGGACGGCGAGGCCGGCGACCAGCCGCCGTTCGCAGCGATCGCCGCCGAGGCGCGCCGTCACGGCGTAGAGGTCGTGCACTTGCCGGTGGTGCCGGGGCGGATCACGGACGCCGATCGCGCGGCCTTCGTCGCGCTGTACGCGGCCGCGCCCAAGCCGATCCTGGGTTTTTGCCGCACCGGCATGCGCGCCGAGACGCTGTTCAAGGACACGAAAAATGAACCCGGCGGCGCTTCGCGCTAGCGCAGCGCTGCGCCGGACAACGTGTCGGCGTCTTATACTTTGTCAGCCCTGCATGCCGAGGAGAAGCGCATGATCTTCCGTCAGCTTTTCGAACCCTTGTCGAGCACCTATACCTATCTGATCGGCTGTCCCGAAACCGGGCAGGCGGTCCTGGTCGATCCCGTGATCGTGACGGTGGAACGCGATCTGGAGGAGTTGAGCCGCCTGGGCCTGACGCTGGCGTACAGCATCGACACCCACGTCCATGCCGACCACATCACGGCTGCGCTGGAACTGAAGAAGCGGGTTGGGAGCAGGATCGCGGCGCCGGCCGCGGAGCGCGTCGATTGTGCGGACGTCCAGCTGGAGGACGGCGTGCCATTCAGGATCGGATCGATGCAATTCGAGCCCCTGCATACGCCGGGCCACACGTCGGGACATTTTGCCTACGTCCTGGGCGACCGTGTATTCACGGGCGACGCCTTGCTGATTGAGGGATGCGGGCGCACCGACTTCCAGCAGGGCGATTCCGATGCGCTCTACCACAGCGTGCGGGGAAAGCTGTTCGCGCTGCCTGACGAAACACTCGTTTACCCGGCGCACGACTACCAGAAAAGGCGGGTGTCTTCGGTGATGCAGGAAAAGCAGCGCAATCCCCGTCTGGGTGGGGACCGCTCGGTCGAAGAGTTCCGGCAGATCATGGCGGAACTCGAGCTGCCGTATCCCAAATTTATCGATTACGCGGTTCCCGGCAATAAGCAATGCGGGGTGTGCCCGACTGATCTGCCGGAAAACCTCGTCAAGTACTGCCAGCAAATGACCGAGAGTCCGCAAGGCTAACCGGCCGGCTCCTGCTTGCCCTTGTCACCTCTGGCTGTAGGAGGGTTCGGGCACAGGCGCCAGCACCATCCGTTTGACGAAGCGCCGCAGCCGGTAGGTACGTGCCTCGAACGGCAGGTGGAAGAGGTAGGCGAACACCACGATGGCGAAGAACAGCCCTGCGTAAACAAGCAGGGACGCCGGATCGCTGGTCGACAGGGTCTGCGTCCCGATCGGGTCATGCAGGAACTCGGCCAGGTAGATCAAGGGATAGTGGATCACATACAGCGTGAACGAAAACGGGGCCAGCAGTCCGGCAAAGTGCGCCAGCCGGTTCCCGATGCGCGCGCGATCCGCGGGAAACTGCAGGCTCGACAGCAGGCAAAGAAAGAGCACGCTGAACAGCAGGTCTTCGGCAAAGGTTGCCGCAACCAGGGTGCCGATACTGCCGCTCAGCCGGAAATGGACGGCCAGCCCAAGGATCACGACGATCAACAGGAAGCGCGCGACGCGGCCCAGTTCGATGCGGATCCGCGAGAACAGCACGCCCAGCAGCCAGATCACGAAATACGGCATCAGGTCGAACAGCAGCAGGTAACCGATGAGCGCACAGGCGGCCAGGCCGGCCGCTTTCGTTATGCCCCGCTGCCCGATGACCGGCAACAGCAGCAGTGGGAAGAGGGCGTAGTACCACATCTCGTTCGACAGGCTCCACAGGGAGAAATTGCCGCCGAAGCGAGGCACTGCCATCCCTTGTAAGCCGAACAGATTGCCCCAGAACGTGCTCCACGAATATTCATTGTCCGGCGCATAGCTGATCTGGCCCGGGTCGACCGTCTGCGTGATCGTGCCGATCGCCAGCGTGAGCACGAAGGCCGGCACCAGCACGATCCACATGCGCGTGAGCCGGTCGATCGCATACGACATCATGTAGTTGGGCTCCCCCAGCTTGTTCAGCAGACTGCCGCCGACGAGCCAGCAGCTCAGCAGGAAGAAGATCACGACGGCGATGTGGGAGAAGCCGGTGAAGAAAGCCAGGCCCTGGTACCAGAGCGATGGGTCGGCCACTGTTTTCAGGCTCGGGAACAGTTCGCCGCGGAGATGGGCGGCGACCACTTGAAGGGCGGCAATACTGCGCAGGGCCGATATCAGGACGGAATGCTGGTAGCTTTCGTTCAGGTTGGTCCTGTCCAGCAGGCATATGCGCATGGCGCATGCAGGATGCATCGTCTCCTCCTGTGGTAAGCCAAACGTCTGGATCGTAGCCCCTCATTTGCTTATTCGGTTTGAGAGTGCACAGGCGCGTCGCGCCTTGCACGCGCTTTGCAGGCAGCCGGTTCCGGAAGCCGCTGTTGCATCCGGACGGCGATCCGAAAACAGTGATGCTTGACAGAAAAATAAAACGGCCCGATCCTCGTAAGCCACATGTAAGAAATCCGTAAGGAAACAAGCCCATGCTGCGAGTCGGCATGCAGATATTTACAGAAGGAGAAGTCCACCCCCCCAAGCCAGCTGTTGTACGTGTAGCGATTCAATCGTGTAAAAAACCAACCAGGAGACAGACGATGAAGCAGCGTAACGACGATTCAAAGAAGCCAGCATCCACCCGCCGCAAGTTCCTCGGCACCGCAGCCGCCGGCACCGCCGGCGCCACCCTCGCGGTCCCGATGATCGCCACCGCCCAAACGCCGAAGCAGATGCGCTTCCAGAGTACCTGGCCCAGCAAGGACATCTTCCACGAATACGCGCTCGACTTCGCCAAGAAGGTCAACGACATGACCGGCGGCGAGCTGAAGATCGAGGTGCTGCCCGCCGGCGCCGTCGTTCCCGCCTTCGGCCTGCTCGACGCCGTCTCCAAGGGCACCCTCGACGGCGGCCACGGCGTCATGGGCTACAACTACGGCAAGCAGAGCGCCATCGCGCTGTGGACCTCGGGCCCGGCCTTCGGCATGGACGCCAACATGGTGCTGGCCTGGCACAAGTACGGCGGCGGCAAGGCGCTGCTGGCCGAGCTGTACAAGAGCATCGGTGCCAACGTCGTCTCCTTCCTCACCGGCCCGATGCCGACCCAGCCGCTGGGCTGGTTCAAGAAGCCGATCAGCAAGGTCGAAGACCTGAAGGGCTTGAAGTTCCGCACCAACGGCCTGGCGATCGACATGTTCACGGCCATGGGCGCGGCGGTGAACGCGCTGCCGGCCGGCGAGATCGTGCCGGCCATGGACCGCGGCCTGCTGGACGGCGCCGAGTTCAACAACGCCAGCTCCGACCGGGTGCTCGGCTTCCCGGACGTGTCCAAGGTCTGCATGCTGCAAAGCTTTCACCAGAGCTCCGAGCAGTTCGAGGTTACCTTCAACAAGACCAGGTACGACGCGCTGCCGGCCAAGATGAAAGCGATCATCGAGAACGCCGTCGAGGCAGCCTCCGCCGACATGTCCTGGAAGGCGGTCGACCGCTATTCCAAGGACTACGCCGGCATGCAGTCCCAGAACGGAGTCAAGTTCTACAAGACGCCGGACTCGGTGCTGCAGGCGCAGCTGGCCGTGTGGGACCAGGTGGTGGCCAAGAAGGGCGCCGACAATCCGCTGTTCAAGAAGGTCGAGGCCTCGATGCGCGCGTTTGCCGAGCGCGCGATGAAGTGGGACATGGACACCAACAACCCGCGCCGCATGGCCTACAACCACTACTTCGGCCGCAGGGCGCCGGCCAAGAAGGCGTAAACGCTACCCTAGCCAACCGTGTGCCCGCCCTTCATGACGAGGGGTGGGCCCTGTTCGTTCGACCGGAGCAGCTCCATGCAAAACGTCTTGTTTTTCGTCGACCGGGTCAGCAGCTGGGTCGGCCAGGCCTTCTCCTGGCTGATCGTCGCGCTCACCTTTCTCATCAGCTGGGAAGTCTTCGCGCGCTACGCCCTGAACACCCCCAACCCCTGGGCCTTCGACCTGATGATCATGATGTACGGCGCCGCCTTCATGATGGCCGGGGCCTACACGCTGGCCAAGAACGGCCACGTGCGCGGCGACGTGCTGTACAGCTTCTTCCCGCCGCGCCTGCAGGCCAGCCTCGACCTGGTCCTGTACTTCGTCTTCTTCATCCCCGGCGTGGTGGCCCTGGTCTGGGCCGGCTATACCTACGCGGCCGAGTCGCTCGCCATCCGCGAACACTCGACCCTCACCGCCAACGGCCCGCCGCTGTATCCCTTCAAGATGGTGATTCCCTTCGCCGGCGTCCTGCTCCTGCTGCAGGGCTTCGTCGAGATCGTGCGCTGCATCGTCTGCCTGCGCAGGGGCGAATGGCCAGCCCGCGAGGCCGACGTCGAGGAGGTCGACGTCGACAAGCTCAAGGCCACCGTGAACGCACCAGGGGAGCGCACGCCATGAGGAAGGAAATCTGGTTCGGCCTGTCGATCCTGGTAGCGATCGTCGTCGCCCTGTTCGTCCTGATGCCGGCACCCGCCGACATGACGAACGGCCACCTGGGCCTCCTGATGCTGGCGCTGGTGGTGGTGGCCATCATGCTCGGCTTCCCCACCGCCTTCACCCTGATGGGCATGGGGGTGATGTTCGCCTGGTTCGCCTACCACAGCCAGAACCCCGACCAGGCGGTGCAGCAGACGCTCGACCTGATGGTGCAGCGCGCCTATTCGGTGATGGCCAACGACGTGCTCATTTCGATCCCGCTGTTCATCTTCATGGGCTACCTGGTGGAGCGCGCCAACCTGATCGAGCGGCTGTTCAAGAGCCTGCACCTGGCGATGGCGCGCGTGCCCGGCTCCCTGGCCGTGGCCACCATCGTCACCTGCGCGGTGTTCGCCACCGCCACCGGCATCGTCGGCGCCGTGGTCACCCTCATGGGCCTGCTGGCGATGCCGGCCATGCTCAAGGCGGGCTACAGCACCCAGCTGACGGCAGGCTGCATCACGGCGGGCGGCTGCCTGGGCATCCTGATTCCGCCTTCGGTGCTCTTGATCGTCTACGGGGCGACGGCCGGGGTCTCGGTGGTCCAGCTGTATGCGGGCGCCTTCTTCCCGGGGATCATGCTGGCGGCGCTGTATGTCGGCTACGTGCTGATCATCGCCAAGCTCAAGCCCAGCATGGCGCCGCCGCTGCCGGCATCCGAGCGCGTCGTCGCGCTGCCGGCCTATACGCAGGCGATCCCCGGCGCCTACGGCAAGAGCGCGGTGCCGGCCCTGGTGCGTGCCTTCAAGGGCCGGCGCGGCGCCGATGTCCCGGGCCGCACCCTGGCGTCGAACCTAGCCGTCGCACTGCTGCCGGCACTGGCCTTTGCCGCCGTCATGGGCCTGAGCTACCGGATCGTCACCGCGCCGGATGCTCCCCGAACGGAGCTGGTCGAGATGGGCGCCCAGCAGGAATTCGACAGCGCGGCAAGCGTCGAGGAGGGCGGCTTGCAGGAGCCGCCCGCCGAGGGAGAACTGGCCGAGCCGCCGGTGGAAGGGGAGGCGACGCCGCTCCCGGCAGCCGGCGCAACGCCTGTCGCAGCGGCCGCCGACGTGGCGGTCCCCGCGGCCGCGCCGGAGCCGGTCGCCAAGCCGGCGTCCAGGGCCTACTGGATCACGTTTGCCGTGGTGGCTGCGGCGCTAGCCATCTTCTACGTGTTCTTCAGCTTCGCGCGCCTCGAGATCTTCAAGATGCTGCTCGGCTCCTTGTTCCCGCTGGTGATCCTGATCCTGGCGGTGCTGGGCAGCATCGTGTTCGGCCTGGCCACGCCGACCGAGGCGGCGGCGATGGGCGCCTTCGGTGGGCTGATCCTGGCGATCGCCTACCGCCGCTTCAACTTCAAGCTGCTGCGCGAGTCGGCCCACCTCACCACCAAGACCACGGCCATGGTGTGCTGGCTGTTCGTGGGTTCGAGCATCTTCTCGGCCGCGTTCGCGCTGCTGGGCGGGCAGGAGATCATCAATAACTGGGTGCTGGGCATGGACCTGACGCCGGTGCAGTTCATGATCCTGGCCCAGGTGGTGATCTTCCTGCTCGGCTGGCCGCTGGAATGGACCGAGATCATCGTGATCTTCATGCCGATCTTCGTGCCGCTGCTGCAGCATTTCAACATCGATCCGCTGTTCTTCGGCCTGCTGGTGGCGATGAACCTGCAGACCGCCTTCCTGTCGCCGCCGGTGGCGATGTCGGCGTTTTATCTGAAGGGCGTGTCGCCGCCGCATGTGACGCTGAACCAGATTTTCCTGGGGATGCTGCCCTTCATGGGACTGCAGGTGCTGGGGATTATCCTGCTCTACACCTTCCCGGCGATCGGCATGTGGCTGCCGGAAGTGCTGTACAAATAAGCCTGGCAAGAGGGCGCGGTTCGGCAGGCCGCGCCCCTCATGTGGAATTTCTCTTGCGCCTTCGTTAAGTTATGCGTCGCATGAATGGCTGACATGCGGAACGCGAAGTTTCATTGCGGTGCAACATCGGTAATAATGGCGGCCTCTACCCAGCCGTACCTTCCACGTTCCCGGATCTTGCCACCACAAGTGCCATCTTCCGGCAGCGCTGACTCCCCCGACTTTGTACACGCATAGTGAGGAAAATGAAGCATCATCTCCTGCCCGGCTCGACTTCCTACCGATTTGACGGATGCGCCCTGCATGCGTCGGCGCATGTGTCGGGTACTGAGGTGGCGCGATGATGCAGGGCGCCCTGCAAACGCAGGCGGCCCAGGGCAAGAACGTGGTCTCGATCAAGCCGCATACCCTGTTCGACGACGTCTACGGCATTCTGGTTGGCGTGCTGTTCGTCGCGATGGGCGTCCTGCTGCTGCAGGCCGCCGGCCTGATCACGGGCGGCGTGGCCGGCATCTCGCTGCTGACGTCCTACGTGTCCGGCTACTCGGTCGGCCTGCTGTTCATGCTCATCAACCTGCCGTTCTTCCTGTTCGGCTACCTGTTCATGGGCGCGCGCTTCACCATCAAGTCGCTGGCCGGCAGCATCCTGATCATGGCCATGCTCAAGCTGATGCCGAACGGCCTGGTGATCGGCCACATCCACCCTATGGTCGCGGCCCTGGGCGGCGGCACCTTCTGCGGCATGGGCATCCTGGCGCTGGCGCGCCATGGCGCCGGCGTGGGCGGCACCGGCATCGTCACGCTGTGGCTGCAGAAGCGCTACGGCATCAATGCCGGCCGCACCCAGGTGGCGATCGACGCCGTGATCCTGCTGGCGGCGCTGGCCATCGTGTCGCCCGAACTGGTGGGCTGGTCCTCGCTGAGCGCGATCGCCATGAGCAGCATGGTCATGGCATGGCACCGCCCGGGCCGTTATTTCGGCAACTAAAACCATCTACGGCTGGTATCAGCCGTATTCCCAGCGCCACGGCATGTCCGTCTCGCCCAGCACCCGCCGGGCGAGCTCGGGATAGATCCGCTCGGCGCGCACGTCGTTGGCCAGCATGACCACGCAGCGCTGGCCGCGCTCCAGGCACAGCACCATGTTGCCGGTGCTGTCGTTGTGCCCACCCTTGAACCACGCCGGCCCGCTGCGGTCGCGGAAGCTCACCACGCCCAGGCCCGCCGCCAGCGACTGCGGCCAGCTGGCCTGGGGCGCGGCGAGCGTCGGGAACTGGGCGGCGGAGCCGATCGGCAGCCAGGCCTGCACCAGCATGGCGCGCGCCGCCGCGCTCAACCCGTCTCCCCGTACGATACCTGCCCACAGGCGCGCCTGGTCCTCGATGGTGGTGTCCATCGAGCCCGCCGCGCTCGGTCGGCTGCGCTCGTCGTGCGCTTCCATCTTGCCGTCCAGGGTATAGCCGTCGGCCAGGTTGTCGGCAAAATCCGCGCGCCACTGCATGCTGGTATTGCGCATGCCGAAGCGGTCGAACACGCGGCGCTGCATTTCCCTGCCCGTGTCCAGGCCCAGGCCGCGCTCGACCACCAGCTGCAGGATGTAGAAGCCTTCGCCCGAATAGGCGTAGCGCTCGCCCGGATCGAAGTGGAAGCGCAGCTTGCGGTCCGGCTCCAGCCAGCGGAAGTTGGCGAAGCCGGACGAATGCGTGAGCAGGATGCGCGGCGTCAGCCTGCGCCAGCGTTCGTCGTGCGCGAGATCGGAGAAATCCCATGGCTGCCTGTCGTAGGCGGGCAGGGGCTGCGGCAGCAGGGTGGGCAAGGGCGCGTCGAGGTCGAGCTTTCCTTCGTCCACCAGCTGCAGCAGCATGTAGGCAAAGGCAGCCTTGGTGAGCGAGGCGCCATACATCACCGTCTGCGGCGTGAGCGGCAGGCCGCGTTCCACGTTGCGCTTGCCGTAGGCCTGCACGCTGACGACCCGGCCGCGGTCGATGGTCGCCAGCGCCAGTCCCTGCACGTTCTCGCGCGCCATCAGGCGGCGTACTTCGTCGTCGGAGATGGGAGAAATCGAAGGCGCAGCCGCGCATCCGGAGAGCAGGCAGGCCGACACGCACAGTGCTGTTTTCATCGATGTCCCGGAAATGGTCATGGCGTGGTCATGCTACACCGGCAGGGTCGACTGTGGCCGATAGGGCACAATTTCGAACTGAACGTGCTTTTTTGTTGCGTTGCCGCAAAAAATTGATGGGTCAGCAATAAATGATGCCGACAGTTATTTAATTATTGTTAGGAAACTAGTTAGAATAGTCGGCTATTTGAATTCCATCGCAATCATTCGTCCATGAGCGGCATCTTCGGAAAAATGCGCCTGTCCAGCCTGATGACCCTGGCCGTCTGTGCCACGGTCGCGCTGACGGTCGCGCTGCAACTGGCGCTGGTGAACCATTTCGCAGTGCGCCAGGCGCGCGAAGAGGCCCAGCTGCGCCTGCAGCAGCTCTCCTGGCAGATGCGCGATTCGCTCAACCGCGTGATCGAGCAGGCGACCCGCGACACCCGCCTGCTGGCCGAACTGCCGCAGGTGCGCTATTCGAGCGATGCCGACGCGACCCGGGCGGTACTCGAAAGCCTGCAGCGCAGCTTCCCCGACTACGCCTGGATCGGCATCGCCGACCTCGACGGCAAGGTGGTGGCCTCAACCGGCCGCATGCTGGAGGGCGCCAACGTCGGCAAGCGTCCCTGGTTCACCGCCGGCATGCGCGGCGTGGTCGCCACCGACTACCATCCTGCCTTGCTGCTCGAGAAGATCCTGCCGCGCAAGCCCGACCCCTGGCGCTTCGTCGACGCCTCCGGCCCGATCGTCGATGCCGGCGGCAAGCCGGTCGCCGTGCTCGGCCTGCACCTGAGCTGGGAATGGGCGCGCAGCCATGCGCGTACGCTGCTCACGCCGGCGCTGCGCGAGTACGGCGCCGAGATCTTCGTGATCCGTGACGACGGCACCGTCATGCTCGGTCCGGCGCCGCTGGTCGAAACGAAAGTGCACACCGCCAGCCTGCGCCTGGCGCAGCAGGGCCAGACCGGAGCGCTGCGCGAGGTCTGGCCGGACGGGCGCGCCTACCTCACCGGCTACAGCCAGACCGGCGACATGCGCGATCCGGCCGCGCCGCGCTGGACCGTGCTGGTGCGCCAGACCGAGGGCCGGGCGCTGGCCGGCGCGGAGGACCTGAAGCAGCGCATGCTCGGCTGGAGCGCGCTGCTGGCGCTGGCGCTGGCCGGCGCCGCGGCGCTGATGGCGCGCCACCTGGTGCGGCCGATGGCAAAGCTGCGCGAGGCGATCGAAGGGATCACCGCAGCCACGCGAAGCGGCAAGGAGCCGCCGCCGATCCCGCCGGTGGATGGCTTCCTCGAGACCCAGATCCTGTCGCGCACGATGCGCGAACTGGTGCACAGCGAGGTCGCGCACCGCAAGGCACTGCTGGCCATGAACGAGCGCCTCGAGCTGGCAGTGGCCGAGCGCACCGCCGAACTGCAGGCGCTCCTGCTGCGCGACGTGCTCACCGGCCTGCCGAACCGGCGCGCGCTGCTGGCGGCGCTGCCCGAGGCGATGAGCCGCGCGCGCCGCGTGGGCCGTCCGTGCGCGCTGCTGTTCCTCGACATGGACGGCTTCAAGGCGGTCAACGACAACCACGGACACGAAGAAGGCGACGAGCTGCTGCGCCAGTTCGGCGAGCGCCTGGCGCAGGGCGTGCGCAAGACCGACATGGTGGCGCGCCTGGCCGGCGACGAATTCGTCGTGGTGCTGGAGATGCTGACCGACGCGCTGCACGCCGAAGACACCGCGCACAAGCTGCTCGAACGCCTCAAGGAAGCGTACGTGCTGCGCAGCGCCACCGTGACGGTCGGCGCCAGCATCGGCATCGCGCTGCACCTGCCGGAAGACCCGGCGGACGTCGACGCCTGGCTGGCGCGCGCCGACCATGCGATGTACGCGGTCAAGCGCACCGGCAAGAACGGCATCGCGCTCGCGGCCGAGGTCTGATACTGCTACCATCGCCCGCATGTCCGAAATCACCCAACTCATCGCCACCCTCAAGCGCGAACTCAAACAGCAGGGCAAGACCTACCGCGACGTCGCCGAAGCCCTCGATCTGTCCGAGCCGAGCGTCAAGCGCCTGTTCGCCACCGAGCAGTTCACGCTCGAGCGCCTGGTCGAGATCTGCGGCTTGCTGGGCCTGACGCTGGCCGAGCTGGCGCAGGAAGCGGGGCAGGGCCATCAGCGGCTGCGTACCTTGAATCCGGCGCAGGAACGCGAGCTGGTCTCCGATGCGCGCCTGCTGCTGGTGGCGGTGTGCGCGCTGAACCACTGGACCATGGCCGAGATGCTGCAGGCCTACCGCCTGAGCGAAGCCGAATGCGTGCAGCTGCTGCTGCGCCTCGACCGCCTGGCGCTGATCACGCTCCTGCCGGGCAATCGCATCCGCCTGAACGTGGCGCGCGACTTCGACTGGCTGCCGGGCGGGCCGATCCGCCAGTACTTCCGCGAGCAGGGCATGCTTGAATTCATCGACAGCGCCTTCGGGCAGCCGGGCGACGCGCTCGACTTCGTGCACGGCATGCTCACCGAGAGTGCACGCGCCAAGCTGCAGGGCGAACTGCGGCAGCTGCGGGCGCGCTTCGCGCAGCTGCACGAGGAAAGCCTGGCGGCGCCGCTGCCGCAGCGCCGCGGCACCGGTTTGCTGCTGGCCTTGCGCGAGTGGGAGCCGGCAGCGTTCGCCGGCTTGCGGCGCTAGCCGCGACCGGCACCCGGGGCGCCTACTGCGCGGGCGCCGACACCCGGTACTCCCACGCGCCCAGCGTCGCCTTCTGCGTGGCGCCGGGGAGCGCATACTGCTGCTGCGCCCCGGACAGGTTCACCGTCACCGCCACCGCATTCCCATCCTTTTGCCGCCTGAACGCAAACACCTTGTCGTTCCCGGTCTCCAGCACCCGCATCGTCCCGCCATACTGTCCGTTCCACAGCGCCGGGTTGTCATGCTTGAGCTTGAGCAGCCAGGTGTACAGTGCCCCGTTGGGATGCTCGCGCCACGCGATCGGGTCCTTCTCGAAGAATTCCAGGCGCTTGTCCAGCCCGGCTTCCTGCCCGCCGTAGATCAGGGGCATGCCCGGCAGCGTCGCCGCCAGCACCGCCATCGCCTGGAAGGCCGGTCCGTAATGTTCCGGGTCGCTGCCGTGCCAGGAATTCTCGTCGTGGTTGCTGGTGAAGCGCATGCGGTAGGCGTGCTCCGGGTAGGCCACCGGCGGCTGCTCGAACAGGGTGCGCAGCGCCCGCGCATCGGCCTTGCCCTTGGCGATGTCCTTGAAGACACCCAGGGTATCCCAGCCATAGCTCATGTCGAATGCGCGCGTGTGCAGCTCCGGCTGCCAGGCCTCGGCCAGCATGAACACCGGCTTGATCCGTTCCAGCTCGACACGCAATTGTTCCCAGAAGGCGGTCGGCACCTTGGCCGCCACGTCGCAACGGAAGCCGTCGATGCCGGTCTCGCGCACCCAGAACGCCATTGCCTCTGTCATCCCTTTCCACAGGCCAGGCTGTTTCCAGTCGAGGCCGGTGACGTCGGTCCAGTACTCGGGTTCCGCACCCTCGGTGTAGGTCACCGGGAACAGTTCGCCCTTGGCATCCTTCAGGTACCAGTCCTTGTGCTGCACCGTCCACGGGTTGTCGAAGGCCGTGTGGTTGGCCACCCAGTCGATGATGACGCGCATGCCGAGCCCTTGCGCCTGCTTCACGAGGCGCTTGAAGTCGTCCATGCTGCCGAATTCCGGGTTCACGGCGGTGTAGTCGCGCACCGCGTAGTAGCTTCCGAGCGTGCCCTTGCGGTTCTTGGCGCCGATGGGGTGGACCGGCATCAGCCACAGGATGTCCACGCCCATCTTGCGCAGTCGCGGCAGGTGCTGCGCGAATGCATTGAACGTGCCTTCCTTCGTGTACTGCCGGATATTCACCTCATAGATGTTGGCGCTGCGCGACCACGTCACATGGCTCATCGGCGCCGCGGCCGGCTGCTGGGCCTGTACGGGAAGCGGGCTGAAGGCGGCGCTGAAGGCCACGGCAAGAATCGGCAGCGTGCGGACAACAAATGACATGGGTCTCCTCCGGTTTTGTGAAAGCCTCTTGTGCCCACTCATTCTACGGTGTAGAACCTTAAGCAAGCGGGAAAGTTCGGCTCAGAAGCACAGGTATGGACGACGCTGTTTTATGTGAGGTATTAGACAGATCAGTTCGTCAAAGAAGGCAATGATGGCATCAGAGAGGGAATGACGCCATGAAGATGTCAATCGTCGCATGCGCCGTGCTCGGAGCGAGCGCGGCGTGCGCCTCGGCCGAGAACGCGGCTGCTCCCGACGGGAGCACCGGTGCGCGCGAGGCGCTGAAGGAGGTCAGGGAAGCCGGCTGCGGCAAGGGCTGCGCGGCGCCGTCCGCGGACAGCGCCGGCAAGGCAGTGCCCGCCCAGGGCGGAGCCGGCACCGGCCGCACCGGCGAAGGGCCGGCAATTTTCACGTTGGAAACCGCACACGAGGCCCAGCAGCGGCGTACCAGCGAAGCCCAGCTGCTGAGCGCGGGCCGCCAGTACAACCTCGATTTCCGTACGCTGAGCGACGTCGGCGATCCGTTTCACGGCGGCCTGGCCGGCAGTGGCAGCGGCGCCGAGGACGCGCGCCGCAGCAGCGACAGCGTCATCTACCAGGGCCGCTTCAATGGCTTCACGGCCGGCTCGTCCTGGGGCAAAGGCGACATCGACGGCTCGCCCTCGGGCCGCGCCTGGGGCATGACGGTCGGTTTCAAGGCCGGCCCCTTCACGATCCGCGCGGCGCACCAGAACCGCAACGTGGCCAAGGTCACCCGCATCAATCCGGTCGACATCAGCATGGCCGCGAAGAATTCCATCATTGCCGCCAACATGCGCTTCGACTGGGGCACCGCCTACGCGGCCTACAGCGCCAACCGCGGCTGGGGCAGCTCGCCGCTGTTCAACCCGGACAATCCCTACGGCGCCGGCATCGCCGGCATCCCGTCCACCGACAGCCGCGACGTGCTGGCCGGGGTGGCGGTGCCGGTCAGCCATGCGACCACGCTGCTGGCTTCCTACATCCGCAAGAACGACCGCGACCCGGCCAACCGCGACGCGCGCCAGATCGCGGTCGGGGCGACCTATGCGATCTCGCGCAAGCTGGATTTCTACGCCGCGTATTCGCACATCCAGCAGCAGAGCGGCATCCGCAACGCCAACGTACGCCATGGCGGCGGCGGGGCGATCAACATGGGAATGCGGCGGGCATTTTAAGAGTGTACGCGGCGACGCGATGTTGCAAAAAACGTTAGCCTGTCTCCATGGCTAAACCACTTTTGGAGGCAACATGACAGGCGCAAGCACACTTGATCCGGACAACTTCCCGGAACGTCCGGACCGTAGTCTGGGCAAGGGACACGGCATCGACTCCCTCGGCCCGAGCGACATTTCCGACACCGGCAGCGACGTGGTCGGCGGCCCCGGCTTTGCCGACGCGCTCGACCCTGACCAGACGCTCGAATTCGACCACGGCACCACCTCGGACATGGAAGAAAGCCACGCCGGCGGCACCGCCGGTCCGGATGTCGGCGACGCCGACTTCTCGGGCGACAGCGACATGGGCGGCACCGGCGAGCGCGCCGCGGCCGGGCGCGACAACGTCGGGAAGGACGGCGCCGACATCGACACCGACCAGGTCGTGTCCATCCCCGACCTGCCGCTGACCGAGGAGGACACCGACTTCTTAACGACCAAACCGCCGCGAGAGGCTGAAGGCGGCTAACAGGGCACCGCCGCCCACCAGGGCGGTGGTCAAAGGCGAGGAGCGCAGGCTGGTCTTGGTGTACAGGCTGCGTTCATGGACGTTCTGCGGCATGCCCTGGCGCTGGCGCAGTTCGGTCGACTCATCCGGCTTGTAGAGGGCGTCGCGGCGGTTCGGCGCGGTCGGACGGTTCGATTTTTGCTGCTTGAACATGCTGGCGTTCATGTAGCGGTCGAACAGCGCCGGCATCAGCTTGGAGCCGGCCGCGATCATCTTCGAGGCGCCGCCCGCGTAGGCGTCGCGCTTCGGATTTTCTGCGCAGTACAGGATGGCGTCGGCCACCACTTCCGGCGCGTAGATCGGCGGCGGCAGGGCCGGTTCCTTGTCCATGTAGTTGCGCGCGTGGACCGCGAACATGGTGTCGATCGCGGCCGGGCGCACCAGCGTGACCGCCAGCGGAGCGCCTTCCTTTTCCACTTCCATGCGCAGCGCATCGGTGAAGCCCTTCACCGCATGCTTCGAGGCCGCGTACATGCCCTGCATCGGGATGGCGCGTTCCGACACCTCGCTGCCGACGTTGATGATGGCGCCGCCGCCGCGGTGTTTCATGCGCCGCACCGCTTCCAGCGAACCGTTGACGGTGCCCCAGAAGTTGGTCTGGAACAGGCGGTGGTGGTCTTCCGGCTTGACTTCTTCCAGCCGCCCGAACACCGAGATGCCGGCATTGTTGACCCAGGTGTCGATGCGGCCGAAGCGTGCAATGGCCTTCTCGCCGATCTTCTCGACGTCCGCGATGTTGCCGACGTCGGCCGCCACGGTCTCGACCATGGCGCCGCGGCTGCGCATCTCGTCCGCCAGTTCGTCGAGGGCGTCTTTGCTGCGCGCGGCCAGCACGAGGCGGGCGCCGCGTGCGGCGGCCATGCGGGCGGTGGTCAGGCCGATGCCGCTGGTGGCGCCGGTGATGACCATGACCTGATCGTGGAGTTTCCTGAGTCTGATTGCCATGACGTACGTCCTTTTCAAGTGGATGAAGGAGGACTGTCCGCGGCGCTCGGCCGCAGGGACAGGCCGTTGATGAACGGTCACCATGCTAGCCCGGCTGGATAATTCGGCGTTTTCGCTTGCCTTGCGGATATTTATTTCCTAGAGTGTGGGCGACTTTCGCGAACCACGATCATGACCGGCCATCCATCTCCTTCGACCCTTGAACCGCTGCACATCGTCTGCCCGCCGTCGAGGAAGCCGCCGATGATTGCCGTCTCCTGCGCCGGCCTGGCCGTCCTCGCGTTTATTGCGATCGAGCTGTTCAACGGTCCACCAGAACGTTTTTCCTGGTTCAAGGTGTGGGTGTTAGTGCTGATGGCGACCTTCTTGTATGCGATTCTGCACCGCAACCTGTTCGTGCGCGACGAGCTACTGGTCTATCGCGACAAGGCGGAAGCCTGGGCGCTGGAGGATGAGGACGTGCTGGCGCTGGTCGCAGGCAGCGTGCGCGCGGTGCGCGTCGCGCCAATGCCGGCGCTGGGCTCATACTCTGCCGAGGGTCAGAACATCGCGATGGGAATCGGGAACGGACTGATCGAGATCGAGACCCTTGACGGTACTTACCGCTTCGGCGCCGGGCTCGACGAGGATATCGCCAGGGTCACGGCCAGGCAGATTGCCGCCTATTGCGGCCTGCAGGAATCGGGTCCGATGTGGAAGGCGACCGCCCAGACTTGAAAGAGAAGGCGCTGTCACCGTTCGGTGTTGAACATACCTAAGGCTATTCGCAGCATCTTGTCGGCTGACCGGACTCGCCCGCCGTCGACGGCCCACTGCCAGCCGAGATAATTAGGCAGATACCGTGAGGCCACGCCATTGAAGCGCGCCAGCCATTGGCGGAAGCGCCGGTGGTAGGCATTGACGTTCTGGACATGGACGGCGCCGCGCACGCGTTCGCCGGCCCGCAGGTTCACTGCTTCGTGCGAGATGGCGGCCGTGCGAGCGAACGCCTTGTAGGCAGGATGGGAATCGGTAACCAGCAGCACATCCCTGTCCAGCACCGGAAGCAGGTAGCGGTGCAGCTGGGCCGTGGTGACGGCGCCCCGGCCGGTAATGAAATCGAAGGTGGCGCCGGTACGGTCGCGGGCGACCAGCACGCAGACGTGTTCACTGTTGATGCCGCGCCGGCTGGCAACGCCCCCGCGCTTGCGCGGCGGCCTGTCGAGCGTGCGCGAGCCCTTCCGGGATTCGAGCAGGAACAGTTCATCGGCCTCGGCGATGCCGTCCAGTGCCGCAGGGCGGTCATCCTTGGCCAGGTGCAGGAAACGGTGACGCCAGCGGAAGCTGGTGTTGCGGTGCACGCCGAGCCGGTCTGCCGTTTTCCGCACCGACTGGCCCTCGAGCATGCCGTCCAGGTAGTCCAGCCATTTGCCGCGGTGGCGCAGCCGTGCCAGCGGCGTACCCGTCAAGGCACTGAAGGTCTTGCCGCAGGCGCAGCAGCGATAGCGCTGTACCCCGCGGTCGTGCCCATGGCGATGCAGCCGCCGACCTTCACAGAACGGACATGACGATGGATTCCTGGCCTCCTCGATCGTCGCACAGACACGGTCCAGTCCAACTGCCGGACGCAAAAGCGCGAGCAATTGTTCGCGCTGGCGCCGCGTCAGCTGCGCGACACGCGCCAGCCACGGTTTGAAGCTTGCCGCCTGCATTGCCACCTCCACTGTCGATCGGACAGTGGTTTGACATCGGTTCAGCTCAACAGTTCAAGATCTCCAACACCTAACGGTGACAGCGCCAAAGAAAACGGGCGCCGTCACGTGGCGCCCGTCGGTAGAGCCAGGCCCTGCTTACTTGCCCGGCGCGTAGATCTGGTCGAACAGCCCGCCATCCGCGAAGTGCGCCTTCTGCGCCTGCGCCCAGCCACCCAGCTCGGTGATCGGGAACAGCTTTACGTTCGGGAACTGCGCGGCATACTTCTTGGCGAACTTGTCCACGGCCGGACGGTAGTAGTTCTTGGCGACGATATCCTGCGCCTCGTCGGTGTACAGGAACTCGAGGTAGGCCTGGGCCACCTTGCGGGTGCCTTTCTTGTCGACGTTCTTGTCGACCACGGCCACCGGCGGTTCGGCCAGGATGCTGATCGACGGCGCCACGATCTCGAACTTGTCCGGACCCAGCTCGCGCAGGGCCAGCAGGGCTTCGTTTTCCCAGGCCAGCAGCACGTCGCCGATGCCGCGTTCGACAAACGTGGTGGTAGCGCCGCGCGCGCCCGAGTCGAGCACCGGCACGTTCTTGTACAGCTTGGCCAGGTAATCCTTGGCGGTCGCCGGCGAGCCGCCCGGCTGGCGCAGCGCGTAGCCGTAGGCCGCCAGGTGGTTCCAGCGCGCGCCGCCCGAGGTCTTCGGATTCGGCGTGATCACCGCCACGCCCGGCTTGACGAGGTCGCCCCAGTCGCGGATCTTTTTCGGATTACCCTTGCGCACTAGGAACACGATGGTCGAGGTGTAGGGCGAGCTGCGGTAAGCCAGGCGCTTCTGCCAGTCGGGCGCAATCAAACCTTTTTCGCTGATAGCATCGATGTCGTAGGCCAGCGCCAGCGTGACGACGTCGGCCGACAGGCCGTCGATGACGGCGCGGGCCTGCTTGCCCGAACCGCCGTGCGATTGCTTGACCGTGACGTTGTCGCCGGTCTTCGCCTTCCATTGGCGGGCGAAGGCGGCATCGATGTCCTGGTAGAGCTCGCGGGTCGGGTCGTAGGACACGTTGAGCAGGGTGACGTCGGCAGCGAAAGCCGTCGCCGGGGTCACGAGCGGCGCCACCAGGGTGAGGGCAGCCAGCGAATGCAGGAAGGTTTTGCGAAGCATGTTGTTCTTTCAGAGGGCAGTTTGGAGCCTTCAGCTTACGGCTCAGTTCCCCCTGAAGGAACGAATTTATTCGCCTAACAATATGCGGTTTTTTTAGTGCGCCTTCGACAGGATGAGCAGCCAGCGCTTGAAGATCAGGATTTCCAGATGACCCGCCTCGATGCCGGTATCGCATTCGATGATCGGGTTCACCGCATAGAAACGCTTGCGGAAATCACGGGTGATCAGGAGTTCGCGACGGCCGAGACGGACCATAAAAGGGACAGGTGCATATTCCAGGCCGAAGTTGCTGTTCAGAGTGGTCATGGTGTTTCCTTTTATTAAAATCATTGAAGTGAGTAAAGAATATCACAACCACTGTATAAATCTACAGGTACTGGGTGGATATACAGTAAATTTTTATTGTTGTGGTTTTTTCGCCAAGACCCCACATATGGAGGCTCATCCGCGAAACCACCCGACCCAGGCATGACGAACCACATCCTTCCCCGACTCCACCGCTTCGCCGCCGCCCGTTTTTCCGCCGAAGGGCAGTACGGCCTGCACCTGACCGCCGGCGTGGCGATGCTCCTGCTGGCAACCGCAGTCTTTGCGCACATGGCCGGCGCCGTGGTCGCCGGCGCCCCGATCACCCAGCTCGATGTGGAAGTGGCCAACTGGCTGCATGCGCACGCGCGCGCCAACGAAGGCCTGCGCGCCTTCCTGATGCTCGTCACCCACATGCACAGCACGCCCGGCATCCTGGCCATGGCCCTGCTGGCCGGCATCTGGCTGTACCGGCGCGGGCACCGCTACTGGACGCTGGCCTTGGTCGCCAGCGTGCCCGGCGGCCAGATCCTCAATGTGCTGCTGAAGCACACCTTCGAGCGCGCGCGGCCGCATTTCGTCGAGCCCCTGCTGGAGCTGAGCACCTACAGCTTCCCCAGCGGCCACGCGATGGGCGCGACGGTGCTGTACGGCTTCCTCGCCTGCTACGTGGCGCGCCAGGCGCGCTCCTGGTGGGGCAGGGTGCTGCCCTTCGTGCTGGCGCTGGCCATGGTGGCGACGGTCGCGTTCTCGAGGATGTATCTTGGAGTCCATTATTTGTCCGACGTGCTGGCCGCGGTGGCCGAGGGTTGCGGCTGGCTGGCGATCTGCATCACCGGCGCCGCCACCTTCAACCGGCGCCGCAGGACAACTGCATAAAAGACCAACCCGGGGAAAAGGATGCGCACACTCGTACACCTGTCGGACCTGCATTTCGGCCGCGTCGACCACAGCCTGCTGGCGCCATTGCGTGAACTGATCGAACGGATCGCCCCGGACGTGCTGGTGGTCTCGGGCGACCTGACCCAGCGCGCCAGGCCGGAGCAGTTCGAAGAGGCGCGCGCCTTCCTCGACACGCTGCCGGGCCCGCAGATCATCGTGCCGGGCAACCATGACATCTCGCTGTACAACGTGTTCCGCCGCTTCGTGAAGCCGCTGGCGCGCTACCGGCGCTACATCACCGACGACCTGGATCCCTTCTACCTCGACGAGGAGATCGCCGTGGTGGGCGTCAACACGGCGCGTTCCTTCACCATCAAGGACGGCAAGGTCAGCCGCGACCAGCTGGCCGTGGTGCGCCAGCAGCTGGCGAACGTCCCGCCTGAGGTCACGCGCATCATCGTGGCCCACCATCCCTTCGACCTGCCCGATCACTTCGAGGAACGCGACCTGGTGAACCGGGCGCCGCGCGCCATGCAGGCCTTCTCCGAGTGCGGGGTGGACATCCTGATGGGCGGGCACATGCACGCCAGCCATGCGGGCAGCACGGCGGCGCGCTACCAGTTGAGCGAGTATGCGGCGCTGGTGGTGCAGGCCGGGACGGCCACCTCGACCCGGGGGCGGGGCGAGGTGAACTCGTTCAACGTGCTGCGGGTGGAGTCGCAGAAGGTCGAGATCGACCGCTACGGCTGGGACGTGGTGCACGGCCACTTCGAGGTGATGGCCACCGAGAAGTTCATGCGCACGGGCAGTGTGTGGACGCCGCACATCGATGGCCTAATGGCGGCGGGGCTGTAAGCAACATCAGATCCAGTACTCGGCCAGCCGCCCGATGAATTCGCGCAGGCGGTCCTTCCACGGCCGGTCGCGCCACTGGTCCAACGTCACTTCCTTGGAGCTGCGCAGGTCTTCGTTGAAGGCCGCTTCCATGTCCTTGCCGAAGGCCGGGTCCAGTACCACCACGTTCAGCTCGTAGTTGTGGATGAAGCTGCGGCGGTCGATGTTGGCCGAGCCGATGGTCGACCAGATCCCGTCGATCACCGCCGTCTTGGCGTGCAGCACCGCCACCTGCAGCTGGTAGATCTTGACGCCGCCCGCCAGCAGCTCGTCGTAGAAGGCCTGGCCGGCATACATGATCAGGTCGTGGTCGGACACGCCCGGCAGCACCAGCTTCACGTCCACGCCGCGCTTGGCCGCCGCGACCAGCGAATCGACGATCTGCCGGTCCGGCACGAAATAGGCCGAGGTGATGTGGATCGACTTCTTGGCCTCGTTCATGGCCACCATCAGCGACTTGTAGATCTCCGAATCGCGGTCCGGCGAGGTGGCCAGCACCCGCATCACCTTGTCGCCGGCCGGGGCCAGGCGCGGGAAGTACTCGGCCGGCGGCAGTTCGCCGGCATCCTGGTGCACCCAGTTGTCGATGAAGGCGTACTGCAGCGCGGCCACCGCCGGGCCCTCGATGCGGATGTGGGTGTCGCGCCAGCCGACCTGCTCGGCGTCGACCGTCTCGGGCTTCTTGCGCGAGCGGAACAGCGAGCTGTTGGCATAGGTTTCGCTGATGTTGATGCCGCCGGTGAAGCCGATGCGGCCGTCCACCACCATGATCTTGCGGTGGTCGCGGTTGTTCAGCTGCCAGGCGCCGGGACGCTGCAGCGGATTGACCGGATTGAAGATCACCACGTTGATGCCGGCGCCGCGCAGGCGCTCGAAGAATTCCTTGGGGGTGGCCAGGGTGCCGACGCCGTCGGCGATGATGTTGACGATCACGCCCTGGCGCCGCTTCTCCATCAACAGTTCGGCGAACTGCATGCCGATCGGGTCGCGATCGAAGATGTAGGTTTCCAGGTTGATCGAGGAGGTGGCGTCGCGCGCCGCGGCCATCATTTCGCGCATGGTGGCGGGGCCGTCGAACAGCAGCGTCACCTTGTTGCCGGGGATGAGCGGCGCGCCGGTGGCCTGTTCTTCCAGCACCGCCAGCTGCTTGAGGTCGGGCGAGGCGTTGGCCCAGCGCTTGCGCAGCAGCTGGGCTGCCTGCTTGTTGTCCAGCATGCCGCGTGGCGTGGCCACCGCCGGCGTCGCCTTGGCCGGATCCGCGGGCAGGGACTCGGCGTCGGGCAGCGACTTGCACGAGGCGACCACGCAGACGAAGGCCAGGAAGGCCAGGAAGGAAGTCAGGCGCTTGTTGTTCATTTCGTGTCCCTCATGATGAGTTCACTGCTGGAGTCGCGGCTGATCGGCTGCTGCTTGGGGCCGAGGAAGAAATCGATGGGCGCGGCGATCAGGTGGCGGCCCAGCGCCTGGATCAGCAGGATGCCGCGCTTGAAGCGGATCTTGCGGGCACGCATCGCCACCCACAGCGCCAGGCCGAAGCTGACCAGGAGGTTGACCGCGCCGATCAGGAGCACGCCGGAGGCGGCATTGACCACCACCTCGAGCGGCACGTGGTAGTCGAGGCCGACGAGGGCGGTGGCCAGGTTGGCGGTCGAGAAGGTGACGTGGCGGATGTCGAGGGGCAGGCCGAGCAGGAAGCCGATCGTGCCGGTCATCCCGAGCATCAAGCCGAAGAAGAAGTTACCCATCAGGCCTCCCAGGTTATCCTCGATATAGCCGGCGAAGCGGCCGAGCCGTTCTTCGCCCAGCAGGCGGCGCAGGCGCCGCAGCTGGCGCACGCGCTGGCCCATGCGGGTGTACAGCGCCTTGTTGTCGTAGTAGCCCGAGATCAGGCCCGCCAGGAACAGCCAGACGCCGGCGATCGCCGCATAGAACAGGGCCAGGCTGTGGACCGGATCGACGTCCATGAGCAGGTGGTGCGCCTTGACCGGGTCGACGATGTGGTTGCCGTTGATCGCCTTGTAGCCGATCGCGATCGCCCAGGCCACCGGGAAGGCCAGCAGCACGTTGCCGAGCACGGCTACTATCTGGGTACGGAAGACCTTGGTGACAAGGTCCGCCAGGCTGTCCACGTCCAGCCCGCGTCCGTTGTCGGCGCGCTGTAGCGAGGCGGCGATGTGTTGCGCGGTCATGGCCGGCTGCTTGGTCGCCACCGTGAAGTGCAGGACGTAGATGAGGATGAAGCCCAGCGAGTAGTTCATGCTGAACAGGAAGGCCTCGACCAGGGGCGCGGTGTGCAGGTAGCCCAGCATGATCTTGAACATGGCCATGAAGCCGACGATGAAGCCGGCGCCCGAGGCCGCCACGAACATGTGGCGCAGGTCGCGCCGGGTTTCGGCGATGTAGTGTTCGCCGGTGCGGCTGGCGTTTTCGGTGACGTTGCGGGCCAGCAGGTCGACGTTGTCGCGCAGCAGGCCGCGAATGCGGTACTTGGCGTTGTGCGCCGCGATCAGCTCTTCCGCCAGCGCCACGGCCGCCAGGCGGCGGCCGCTCGCTTCAGGCCGCTCCGGGTTGGCGGCGCGGCTGGCCACCGCCACCAGGTCCACGCTCGGCGCGCTCGGCAAGGAGCCGCTGAGGTCGACCAGGTAGAGCAGCTTGTGCAGCCGGTCTATACTCTGGTGCAAGGCCACCAGCAGGTAGGTCAGCGCCACGCTGGTGCCGGTGGACTGGGCGCCACGGCGGATCTTGAGCACCACCTCTTCGCACTGGTCGAGCATCACCAGGAGGTGGCGCGCGTCTTCCGGCTGTTCGATCTTGCCGTCCAGGTAGCGCGCGTACTCGTCGAGGTAGCGGTTGACCTCGATGTTCTGCATCAGGAAGGGCGAGTCGAAATCCTCGATCTCGCTGTAGCTGTGGATCAGGCGCGGCTCGAGGCCCAGGGCGCAGATGCGGCAGGACAGGGTGCGGATCGCATCCAGCAGGCCCATCAGGGTGACGTAGCGCGCCCGGTCGGGGGTGGCGTCCTGGGGCGGCGGGGCGTTGGCGATGACGTCGAACAGCTCCATCCAGTCGGCGGTCGGCACCATGCAGATCCACTGGTGGTCGTCCTCGTCGTACAGCACCTGGTCGAGCGCGTCCGACAGGTAGAGGTCGTTGAGCGCCGGCGGCAGGAAGCGGTAGGTGACGCGCCGCTTCAGCTCCGTGACGAAACCGTCGTTCGAGAGGATGCCGATATCGCTGTACAGGCTGGTATGGCGGCGCCGTTCCAGCATGGTCGTGAGGTAGCGCCGCAGCGCCCAGGCCTGCGACGGATTGCCCTTGAGCAGCTGGGTCAGCGTACGCACGTTTTGCGCCGGATCGTCCGCCTTTTGCCAGACCCAGCGATTACGCGGGCGCAGGCAATCGACCAGGTCGACCAGCAGGTCGATCTGGTCGCTGTCGGGGTTGATCCGTTCGAGAATGGCAAGCATGGGCAATGTTGATACTGGAAAGCCATAGTGTACGCGAGGCAAAGCCACTTCATGGTTCGCCACCGAACAATGAACCTGCTGAAAGCGTTACACTGACGGGCTGTATCAATGTAAAACGAGGGATGCATGTACCTGACTTATTTCAACGGACAGTGGACTGAAGGCAATGTGCCGCTGTACGGCGCGATGGACCACAGCCTGTGGCTGGGCTCCTCGGTCTTCGACGGCGCGCGCGCCATGCGCGGCAAGCTGCCCGACCTGCGCCCGCACCTGGAGCGCGTGATCGCCTCGAGCGAGAAGCTGGGCCTGCGCTGCCCGCTGAGCGTGGACGAGATGGAAACCCTGGTGCGCGAAGGCGTGGCCAAGTTTCCGCCCGACGCCGAGCTGTATATCCGCCCGCTGGTGTTCGGCACCGAGGGCTTCCTGATCCCGGTGGCCGAGGCCAGCCAGTTCGCCCTGACGATCTTCGACGCACCGCTGCCGCCGTTCACCGGCTTCTCGAGCTGCCTGTCGACCCTGCGCCGCCCGCAGCCGGACATGGCGCCGACCGACGCCAAGGCCTCGGCCCTGTATGCCAACTCGACCCGCGCCATGCGCGAGGCCAAGGCCCGCGGCTTCGACCAGGCGATCATGCTCGACGCCGACGGCAACGTGGCCGAGTTCGCGTCCTCGAACCTGTTCATCGTGGCCGAGGATGGCGCCGTGGTGACGCCGAAGCTGAACGGCACCTTCCTGGCCGGCATCACCCGCGCGCGCGTGATCGCGCTGTTGGCGTCGGAGGGCGTGCACGTGGAAGAGCGCAGCGTGGCGCCGGAGGAGCTGATGACGGCGCGCGAGATCTTCAGTACCGGCAACTACGGCAAGGTGACGCCGTGCACGCGCTACGAGGACCGCACGCTCGAGGCCGGCCCGGTGGCGCGCCGTGCGCGCGAGCTGTACCTGGCGTTTACCGAAACCACCTGACACCGCATTGTGCTTTTCGTAGGGTGGGCGGGTCTCCCGCCCACGCGGTCAACGGTCGCCAGCACTGCCGCGACATATCGCCCTTCAGCTATCACCGCGTGGGCGGGAGGACCCCCCACCCTACAAATGCGGTCCGTTTGATGACTGCAGTTCCTCGCGCAGGAACTGCAGCAGGATCACCGTCTTGCCGTCATTGATGCCGCCTTCCTTCACCTGGCGAAAAGCCTCGTCGACGTCCATCTCGAGGACTTCGATGTCCTCGCCTTCTTCTTTCTTGCCGCCCCCTGCACCCTTGCGGTCGCGCTCCCCGTATTCGCCCAGGAAGCAGTGCACCGTTTCGGTCAGCGAGGACGGGTTCGGCAAGAATTCGATCACCTTGCGCAGTCCATGGCCGCGAAAGCCGGTTTCCTCGCACAGTTCGGCGCGTACCCGCTCGCCCGGGTCGGTGTCGTCCAGGTTGCCGGCGGGGACTTCGATCACGAAGCCCTCATGGCCGGCCAGGTGCGCGCCGAGGCGGAACTGGCGGGTCAGCAGGACGGTGCGCCGCTCGGGGTTGTAGAGCAGCACGGCGGCCCCGCCGGCGTTCGCGTAGACCTCGCGGCTTTGTTCCTGCTCGCTGCCGTCGCGGCGGCGCTGCCTGAGGGTGACTTTCTTGAGTGCGCAGTAATCGTCGGACAGGGTTTCCTGTTTGAGGATGCGGATCGGGTCGTCGTCTTGCATGGAAGGCTCCGAATGCGGTGCAGACGACTATAGCGTATCGACGTAAAAAAAGCCGCCGGGCTCTCGCCGGGCGGCTTTCGTTCAGGCCAGTCGCTCGATCAGAACTTGTAGCTTGCGCTCACGCGGAAGTAACGGCCCATCGCATTGTGCAGCTGGGTGTTGAAACCTTCGGTCGGGTAACGCGGATCGTACGGAGCCGCGGTGTCGAAGATGTTCTTGATGTTGGCCGACAGGGTCCAGTTCTTGAAGCCGCTGTACGAGTAGGCGACGTTGAACGTGGTCCATTCCGGCACCTGGCAATCGTGCACCCAGTTGCTGAACTTCTCCAGGCCGCCCAGGCTGGTGGCGCCAGCCGGCTGGCCGGCGCCGTAGTGGCAATACGGCACCGGGTAGGTGACGTCGTTGTCGGTACGGCGCAGCAGCGAGATCGGCGAGACGAAGTCCACCGAGCCGGTCAGCGAGTGCGCGCCCTTCGACCAGTTGGTCGACAGGTGGGCACGGTGACGCGGGATGTCGCCCACGGTAATCGCCCAGTCCGAGTAGCCGCCGGCGGTGCCGACCACGTTGGCCTCCACTTCGCCCGGACGCTCCGAACGCTTGAAGGTCAGCGCGTAGGACCAGTCGAACTTGGTGGTCAGGCGGCCGTTGTCGCCCAAGTTCAGGCGGTGCGCCACTTCGAGGTCCAGGCCCGAAGTCTCGGTTGCGCCCTGGTTCACGTAGTAGCGGTTTACGGCGGTCAGCGGACCGGTGCCCGGGATCGGCTGGCCGTTGGCGCCGATCAGCTGGTTTGCCGGGTTGGTGTCACGGATGGCCAGGCCCGGGTACAGGTCCGGGTGATCCACCACGTAGCCGGCCGACAGCAGGGCGGTTTCGTCTTCCTTGCGGATCTTGTAGTAGTCCACCAGGATGTCGATGTTCCTGGTCGGGGCGATGATCGCGCCGAACGAGAAGCTCTTCGAGGTTTCCGGCTTCAGGTCCGGGTTGGCCTTCGAGCGCGACGAGATGCTGCGGCGGCAGTCCGACGCGTCGGCACCGTCCAGCGGGTTCTTGCCGTCCGGGCAGCGCACGGTGTCGACCAGGGTCGAGAACGACTGCACGCCGCCTTCGGCGATCTGCGACAGGGCAGGAGCGCGGAAGCCTTCGGCGTAGGACGAGCGGAAGGTCAGCTTGTCGTTGACGATGAACTTGGCGCCGACCTTCGGCACGAAGCTGGATTCAAGCGGGTACTTGTCGTAGCGGCCGGCGAAGTCCATTTCGAAGTTCTTCGTGAACGGGGTACGCAGTTCGACGAAGGCCGATTTCACCATGCGGCGGCCGTCGACCAGCGAGTTGGCCAGGCCGATGATGTTGCCGACCTGCGTCTGGTAGTCCGGGGTCAGCGCCAGCTTTTCCTGGCGGATCTCGCCGCCGAAGGCCAGGCCGATGTCGCCGCCGGCCAGGGTGCCCAGGGTGGTCGATGCCTTGGCGTCGAACTGGCTGACCTGGGCGTAGCCTTCGTTCACCACGTCGCGGTAGGCATTGCTGTCGGCTGCGGTCTGGGCCAGGGTGCGGCCTTCGCTGACGATGCGGTCGATGGTCGGGCGGTACAGCATGCCCTTCATGGTCTCGGTACGCTCGCTGCGGTTCAGCAGCAGGGCGGTTTCCCAGTCCCAGGCGCCGCTGGTGCCCTTCAGGCCGGCCAGCAGGCGGCCCGACTGGTTGACGTTCTTGGCGCCGCCGTCGATGCCGGAGAAGCGGTAGCCCACGGCTGCGCGCGAGGTGCTCCACGGGTTGTCCGGATGGCCGGCAGGCAGGATCAGCTGGTAGTCGCTGGCGGTGCCGTCGGCGCGGAACACGGTGGTCGGCGAGGTCGACACGATGGTCGAGGAATTGCTGGTGTATTCGCGCTCGGTGCGGGTGTAGCCGGCTTCGACGAAGGCGGTGATGTCCGGGGTCACCTGGTAGGTCAGCTTGCCCAGCAGGTTGGCGTCGTTGCCCTTCGACTGCGCTTCCTGGTTGCTCCAGGTGTCGTAGTTGCAGAAGGTGCGGCCGTTGAGCATCGAGGTCGCGGTGAGGTTGTGCTTGTCGCGGTTGCCGGTGACCTGCTGCGACGGATCGCAGCCGAGGCGGTTGACGATGTCGGCGCCGTTGGCCAGGGTGGTGGCGAAGTTGCGCGCGCCGGCGGTACGCTCGCGGAAGAAGAACGGTTGGCTGGAGACGTAGCTGCCGTATTCGTTCAGGCGCGCGTTGATGTCGGCGTACATGTGCTGCTTCACGTCGCGGGCGTCGCGGATGCCGGTGCGGTCGCGCGAAGCCAGGTCGAAGGTGAAGAAGGCGTTGTAGCGGTCTTCCTGCAGGTCGCCGAAGCCGAACACGCCTGCCACGTTGCGGCGTGCGAATTCGAGGTTGTCGTTGGCGCTGGTCGCGGCGGTGATTTCGCCACCCTGGTAGTTCGACTTGGTGATGAAGTTGATCACGCCCGCGATCGCGTCCGAGCCGTAGACGGCCGATGCACCGTCCTTGAAGATCTCGACGCGCTCGATCGCCGAGACCGGGATCGTGTTCAGGTCATACACGGCCGACTTGCCCTGGTTCGGGTCGGCGTAGGCCGACGCGGTGATGCGGCGGCCGTTGAGCAGGATGAGGGTCGACGACGAGCCGAGGCCGCGCAGCGACGCGGTCGAGGCGCCTTTGGAGAAGCTGCCGTCGGTGATGTCGTTCGAGGTACCCGAGCCGAAGGCCGGGATGGAATGCAGCAGTTCCGACACGGTGTTGGCGCCGGTCGCGGCGATCTGCTTGGCATTGATGGTGGCCACCGGCGAGGAACCTTCCTTGTCGGCGCGCTTGATGTTGGAACCGGTCACGTAGACTTTCTGGACCGAGGCCTCAGCGTTTTGCTGGGCAAACGCGGCGCTGGTGGAAGCCAGGGCCACAGCGACAGCGATGACGCTGCGCTTTACTACGAGTTGCTGCTTAGACAAAATTTCTCCGAAACTTCTGAAACACAGCCGCGGTCCGCGAGCGGGGCGGCGTCTTACGCTTGTTGATGACATCTCCGGCGAACGTGACAATGTGTGAACATTCACCTGAGCCCGCCATCAAAACATTCCGGGCAAACAAAAGTCAAATTTGTTTGGTAATTTGTTTATAAATTGCGACAGCCATAAGGAAGGCTCATGACATACCGTGGATTACTTTATGGTCGGGGTAGCCATGAATAAGAAAACTTTATTCATAAGGCAAAGAAAAAGGCCGGCAGAGCCGGCCCTTGTCTAGACAGGGTAAGAATTAACCCTGACCGCGCTCCGCGACGTAGATCTCGACACGGCGGTTGCGTGCGCGGCTCGACGCATCGCTGTTCGACGCGATCGGCTCGCGCGAACCGCGGCCTTCGATGGTGATGCGGCCCGGGTTGACGCCGCGGCCAGCCAGGTAGTCGCGGGTGCGGGCGGCGCGGTCGACCGACAGCGGCTGGTTGATCGCATCGGTGCCGGTGTTGTCGGTGTGGCCGATGATGACCACGGTGGTGCCCGGGTTTTCCTGCAGTGTAGAGGCGAAGCGGTCGAGCACCGGCTGGAAGTTCGACTTGATGTCGGAACGGCCGGTATCGAACGAGACGTCGCTCGGGATGTCGAGCTTCAGGCGGTTGTCGGCGGTCTGGCTGACCTGCACGCCGGTGCCCTGGGTGGCCTGCTCCATGGCCTGCTTTTGTGCTTCCATGCGCTTGGACCAGATGTTGCCGATCACCGCGCCGGCAGCGGCGCCGATCGCCGCGCCGCCCGCGGCGCGCTTGCCGCCGCCGCCGCTGGTGCTGGCGCCGACGATGCCGCCCAGGGCAGCGCCGATGCCGGCGCCCTGCGCGGTGCCGCGCTGGGTCGCGCTCATGTCGGCACAGCCGGTAGCGGTAAAGGCCACGAGGGAAGCGGCGATCACGGATTTAGTCAGTTTGTTTTGCATGGTGGTTCTCCTTAACAAAAAATCCGCTTCGCGGTCATGCTTGCCGAGGCAAGCCTGCAGGCATGACTGAGAAGCGGATTGGTCTTACAAAAATTTTTATCAACTACTAACAACTATATACCTCGTCCACTGATCAGGCGCACCAGGATCATGATCACGGCGACGACCAGCAGGATATGGATGAAGCCGCCGATGGTGTACGAAGTCACCAGTCCGAGCAGCCACAGGACAATCAGAATCACGGCAATTGTATACAACATGATGTTGCTCCTTCCAGAAATCACGCGCTTCGGCGTCGTGAATCCAGTATGCCGCCGCTTACTGCTGGCCTCTGTACGATGGCGTACTTACTGCGAAAATCGCAACTCCCGGGAAATCAGGCGTGGCCATTCTCCTTGCGCAAGCCAGGGATCCAGCCCATGAAACCGAGCAGGCCGGTGACCCCGATCAGGCAGGTGACCAGGCCGCCCGCCACCAGGAACAGCACGTCCTGCGGCTGCAGTCCGCCCGCCGCCGCTTCGGCCGGCGGATGTGCCGAGAACAGGCCAAACGCTGCCACGATCATTCCCCAAATGATAATGCCGATCCATGCCATGCTGTTCATGATGCTTCCCCCCTGGGTTGGTTATTTTTTTGCACCGCACGCAGTGATAGCGTCCTGCCATTGTCGAGTTAGCTCATCCATTGGTCCGTGCGCTGCCGCACATTGCTTTTAGAAAATTATTCTTACGAAATAAAAGCCGGGAGGCTTGCGCCATCCCGGCTTTTTCTGAAAAAAGACGAGCTCAGGCAACCGAGCGCAGGCGGCCCTTCACGATGCGCACGCGGTCGCCGCTGCGCCATGCCGGCGGGCTGCTCTGGCGGAAGGTGCGCAGGGTGCCGTCGTCGAGGCGCACGCGGATTTCGTAGCTGGTGCTGGCCTTCATATTGCCTTCGACCTGGTTGCCGACCACCGCGCCGCCGATGGCGCCCGCCGCAGTCGCGATGGTGCGGCCGGTGCCGCCGCCGATCTGGTTGCCGAGCAGGCCCCCGATGACGGCGCCGCCGGCGGCGCCCAATCCGCTACCTTCGGCGCGCTGCTTGATGGTGCGGACCGATTCGACGTTGCCGCAGTTCGAGCACCAGTTGCGGCCGGTGTCGGCGGCCGCCACCTGCACCGATTTCTTGGCCGACTCCCTGACCGGTTCCTCGACCACGCGTTCGACCACACGCTCCGGCGCCGGCGCCGCGGCGGCAGGCGCCGGGACATAGTTGCTTGCCGGCGCATAGGCCTGGGCCGGCTGGGTCGGGTAATCGGCCGGCACGGCGCTGGTCGGCGGCTGCACGTAGCCCGGCGCGAGCTGCTGGCCGGGCACGTTGCCGACCACGCCAGGCGCCGGCTGCGGGCTTCCCTGCGGCAGGGTCGAGGCCAGCGCCAGGCGCTCGGTTTCGCTCAGCTGGCGCTCCTTGTTGCCGCCCACGGAGGAGGGAATCCAGCCCAGGATCGCCGCGGTACCGACCAGGCAGAACAGCAGGACCGCCAGTGCGGCCAGGATCATCAGCGGATGCATGCGTCCGCGTGCGGACGGGGTGGGAGAGGTATTCATGCTGGTTCCTTTTCGGAAAAGTTCTTGTTGAGGCCATTCATGCCGGGGATGCGATGGGTCCGGCGGCCTGTGCATTGTCAGATTGTCCTCAGGAACAACAAGCGGTTCCGTGCGTCACCGTACATACCAGATCGGAGCGGGACGGTTACGCTGACCTAAATTGTTTGCAAATGTATCCGACAGACGGCTTGGCTTATGCATCCCCCACGCGAGAATCCGATGAATTTTGCCGTAGCGCCGCCGATTGCCGAACACAACAGCAATCTGCTGCTGGCCGCGCTGCCGCCGCAGGAACTGGCGCAGGTCTTGCCGCTGCTCGATCCGGTCACCGTCGCGGTCGGGGACGTGCTGTGCGAAGCCGGCGACCCGCTGCGCTACATCTATTTTCCCCACGACTGCCTGATCTCCCTGATGGGCGTAGCCGAAGGGCGCATGACGCTCGAAGTGGGCCTGGTGGGGCGCGAGGGCATGGTCGGCGCCACAGTGGCGCTCGGCCACGACACCACCCAGGTGCGCGCCATCGTCCAGCGGGCCGGCAGCGCCAGCCGCATGGACAGCGCCCGCTTTCGCGCCGAGGTGGCGCGCAATCCTGCGCTGCAGCGCGTGCTGTACCGCTACACCGACACCCAGCTGGCCCAGGCGATCCAGATCGCCGTATGCAGCCGCTTCCACGTGCTGGAGGCGCGCCTGGCGCGCTCGCTGCTGGTCACGCGCGACCGCCTGCAGTCGGACAAATTCCACCTGACCCACGAGTTCCTGGCGCATGCGCTCGGCGTGCGCCGCGTCGGCGTCACCAAGGCCGCCAGCGCGCTGCAGCAGCAGGGACTGATCGACTACAGCCGCGGCAACATCGAGATCCTCGATCCGGAAGGACTGGCGGCGGCCTCGTGCACCTGCTACGAGATCGTCAGGGAAGCTGGTATCCAGCCGGTCCGCGAGTTCGTGTAAACCCGGACGCCGAATACGAGAAAGCCTGGCAGCGCCAGGCTTTCTCGTATCGCTTGTCGAGCAATCGATCAGTTGGTCTTGCCAACCTGGTTGCCGACCACGCCGCCCACGGCTGCGCCGCCGACGGTGCCGACTGCGCTGCCGCCGGTCAGGGCGCCACCGATCACGGCGCCGGCACCTGCGCCGATCGCGGTGTTCTTGTCTTGCTGCGACATGCCGGCGCAGCCGGTCAGGCCCAGTGCAGCGGTGGCCAGGGTTGCGGTCACTACCAGTTGTTTGATGGTTTTCATGTTGATCTCCTTTACGGTGGGTTATTTCAAGCGCAGGTCATTCTTGACCGACTTCACGCCCTTCACGGTCCGGGCAACCGATGCCGCGGCCGCCACACTGTCCGCCGAGCTGACGAATCCGCTCAGCTGCACAACGCCTTGCACGGTCTCGACGTCGATGTCGAAGATGCTCAGCGTCGGTTCACGCACGATGGCAGCCTTGACGCCGGCGGTGATGGTGGCATCGTCCACATACTGCGCCACCGGTCCACCGCCGCCCGACGTGGCGCATCCTGCGACCTGGCCAAGTGCCAGCATGACCGCCAAGGCGGTCGTGATACCAAATCGCTTCATGCGGCAACGTTCGTCGAGTCCATGTGAGCAAGATACCGTTTTCCGTTTGTACTGATCTGTTCGACAACACACAATGCCATGTAAAAATTGTTTCAGCGGCGCTGGGTCTTGCCCGGCGGCGGCGCCTTCGGCTTCTCGCGCGCGTCGGACAGCAGGCGGGCGCAGTCGCTGTCCTGGCCCGGACCGGTATTGATTAGGGGTAGCAGGGCAGCGACCGGCGCCGCGATGGTGGCCAGCGCGATGGCGCTGCCGGCCTTCATCGCCAGCACGCCCTTGTCCACCGACACGTCCGGCTGGCTGAAGGGGCCGCGCACGTAGAAGGGCGAGCGCAAGGAAATCAGGCGCAGGCCCTTGGTTTTCGGATCGATGCGCAGGTCCAGCTGCTCGTTGGCCAGGTTGATGCTGCCCTCGATGTTGATCAGCGCTTCCTTGGTGTCCACCACGAAGTAGCGCGTGCGCGCCAGGCCGTTGGTGACGGCGAAATCGGTGGCCATGCAGTTGAGCTGCACCTGCTTGTCGCCGAACACCTTGGTGATGACGATATTGGCCACGTTCAGGCCCATCATCTCCAGCAGCATCTTGCTGACCTGGCCCTGGCTGATCAGGGTTTTCAGTTCGCCGTTCGAGCCGGCCAGCAGGCTGGACACGGAATTGCCTTGGGCGGTGAGGTTGGCGTCGCCGCTGATGCTGCCCACCGAGGCCTGCAGCTGTTCGATCTTCGGGAACAGCTTCTTGATCTCGATCTTGCGGGCCGTGACCTTGGCCTGGGCCTTGATCGCCTTCGGGCCCTGGCGGCCGCGGCCGTCAAGACGGATGTTGGAGCGCACCGTGCCCCCGGCCATGGCGAACTCGAGCGGTTCGAGGTTGAGCACGGCGTTATCCATCTTCAGGTGGGTCGACAGCTTGCTGATCGGGAAGGCCGTGTCGCGGATGATGCGGTCGGCGGCGAAGCGCACGTCGGCATCCAGTTTGTTCCAGCGCTCGGTCTTGAATTCCTCGACCGGCAATACCTTGCCGCCGGGCTGCACCGCGTCGGCATTGCGCTCCTTCTTGGCGGCGTTGGAGTCGGCGCCGATCAGCGGCGCCAGGTCGGCGAACACCAGGGTTTGCGAGTGGACCTTGCCCGACAGCTTGGGCCGGGCCCCGCCGGTGGCGTATTCGAGGCGTCCGCCGATGTCCGAGGACCCGACCTTGCCCTTGAAGCCGTCGTAGACCCAGCGCATGCTGCGCTTGCCGTCCTTGTTCTCTTCGCCCAGGGTGCCGGTCAGCCGGCCCGAGGTCGAGAACGGGCCGGTGGTCGGCAGCACCACGCCGGTGAAGTTGTACAGCTGGTCCATGCTGGGGCCGGCCAGCTCCAGCTTCAGGTCGATCGCCGCCAGTTTCGCGGGCCGGGTCGCCGTGCCCTCGATCGCGATCCGCGTTTTGCCCGAGCGCATCTCGGCCTGGATCGGGTAGGGCGTGCTCTGCTGCTTGAGCGAGAGCACCGCGCCGGCCTTGCCGCCGCCGGTGACCGGCGCGCCGTTATAGGTGCCGTCGAGGGTCCAGCCGACCCCGTAGCGCCCGCCGTTCTCGAGCGTGCGCACCTTCGCCGTCACGTCGGCCTTCGTCACCGCGTCCTTGATGTGCACGATGCCGTCGGTCAGCACGATGCGGTCGAGGTCGAGTGTCCATTTGGACTTTTCTTCCTTGCGCTTGAAGGTCCAGTTGTTGCGCTGCTCGTCGAGGCGCAGCAGGTCCACCCGCGGGCCGTCGAAACGCAGCAGCGGAATGTTGATGGTCTTCGACAGCAGGGCGAAGGGATTGACCGAGAACGAGAACTGGCGTGCGCTGCCGGAATCCTGCGCCGGCAGGCCGGCCGGGTTGCCGACGTGGGTGTCGTTGGCGATCAGGTGCGGCCACGGGATGTGGTCACGCCAGGTGCGTTCCGCCGGCGCCATGGTCTTGGCGGGGCGTTCCCATTCGACGTTCAGGTTGCCGCGGATTTCGAAGGGGCGTTCGATGGCCTCGCTCACCTTGGCATTGATCCAGGGGCGGGCGCGGTTCCAGTCGAAGGTGAGGATGAACACGATGGCGATCACCGGGATGGCGACCAGGACCCCAAGGATGCTCAACAGTATTTTGCTGCTCTTGCGGCGCGCCGGATGACGGCCCTGCGCCGCCTGTTTGTCGGTCTCGGCCATGGCGGACTCTCGGTGGTAGCTAGGTTCAGGCCAGCTTAGCGCAAGGCCTTTACGCCCAATGTGCGCTGCCTAACGCTCTCCTGTTGAGCAGATCGCTACGAGCCGGGCAATGTGCGGCAGCGAACCGAAGGCAAGAGATAACAGGTTTATAACGTTACCAAGGACATTTCCTCATCAAAAGGAGAAAAGCGATGGACCAAGAACATGCGATGCGCCGTCTCTTGACGCCGCTGGCTGCTTGCGCCGTGCTGGCGCTGGTGGGCTGTGCCAGCCCGCAGAAGGCGCCTGCCACCGCCGACGTGGCGGTGTCGCGCAATGCCGTCGAGAACGCCGTGTCGGCCGGCGCCGCCGAGCTGGCTCCGGCCGAGATCACCGCCGCGCGCGACAAGATGGTGCGCGCCAACGCGGCCCTGGCGGCCAAGGACTACAAGCTGGCCCGCGAGCTGGCGATCCAGGCCCAGGCCGACGCCAAGCTGGCGCAGAGCAAGGCCAACTCGGCCAAGGCCACCGCGGCGGCCAACGCGCTCGACGCCGACCTGCGCGTGCTGCGCGAGGAAGTCGAGCGTGCCAATGCGCCGTCGGCCACGACCTCGACGCAGTAAGCCGACGCCGTAATAAGAAGAAGTTCCCTTCATTGACCGCCGCGCCATGCGGCGCCCAGGAAAAAGGACAAGCCATGAAAACCCGTTCCACGATGTCGCTGCTGGCCGCCGCCGTGCTGGCCACGGCCTGCGCCACCGCCCCGATGACCACGCCGACGCTGGACCAGGCGCGCGCCGATTTCGTCTCCGCCAACAACAATCCACAGGTCGCCCAGTATGCGCCGCTCGAATTCAAGCAGGCCAGCGACGCCCTCGACCAGGCCAATGCCGCTGCCGCGCGCCGCGAAAGCCTGAACGACGTCGACCGCCTGGCCTACGTGGCCAAGCAGCGCGTCGCCACCGCGGTGGAGGTGGCCAGGGCAAAGGCGGCCGAAGCCGACATCGCGAACGCATCGCGCGAACGCGACCAGGTCCGCCTGGCGGCCCGCACCGCGGAGGCCGACCGCGCCAAGCGCGAGGCCGAGGCCGCCCAGGCCCAGGCCGCCCAGGCGCAGGCCCAGGCACAGGCTGCCCAGCAGCAGGCCGCCGACGCCCAGCAGCAGAACGCCGCGCTGGCCCAGCGCGCCGCCGTGCTGGAAGCGCTGCTGGTCGAGCTGCAGGCGGTCAAGACCGAGCGCGGCTATGTCGTGACGATCGGCGACGTGCTGTTCGCCACCAACCAGGCGACCCTGACACCGAACGGCATGTCGACCTTGCGCAAACTGGCCGACGTCATGGCGCAGAACCCGAACCGTACCGTGCTGGTCGAAGGGTTTACGGATAGTACCGGCAGCTCCTCTTACAACCAGGAACTGTCGCAGCGCCGTGCCGAAGCCGTGGCCTCGGCGCTGGGCTCGATGGGCGTGCCGCGCGATCGCATCGCCATGCGCGCCTACGGCGAGGCCTTCCCGGTGGCCCCGAACGATACGGCGTCCAACCGCCAGCTCAACCGCCGGGTCGAGATCGTGCTGTCGAACGAGAATGCACAGATCCCGCCACGTACGGCGGGACGTTGAGCTGATTCCTGCAACAAGGTTCACGAGGTAAGACTATGGAAGAAAAGAAACACCTGGCGCATGGCTTCGACGTCGGAGCCATCCGCCGCGCGGCGGCCAACCTCGACGACGGCGCCGTCACCGAGGGCTACCAGGCCGACCGCGAGGCGGTCATCGCGATGCTGAATGACGCGCTGGCCACCGAGCTGCTGTGCGTGCTTCGCTACAAGCGGCACTACTACACCGTGAGCGGCCCGAACACCGGCCACATCAAGGCCGAGTTCCTCGAGCACGCCCAGCAGGAGCAGGACCATGCCGACCGCATCGCCGAGCGCATCGTGCAACTGAACGGATCGCCGAACTTCAACCCGGCCACGCTGACCGCGCGCAGCCATGCCGAGTACGACGATTCCGACGACGTGCAGGCGATGATCCGCGCCGACCTGATCGCCGAGCGCGTGGCGATCGAATCCTATCGCCAGATGATCCAGGCGATCGGCGACCGCGACCCGACGACGACCAAGATGCTTACCGACATCATGGCCGTCGAAGAGGAGCATGCCGACGACATGCGCGACCTGCTGGCCTGAGGCCGGCTTTACATTCATTACCCATCGATAACAATGGAGCACACCATGCTAGACACCACCCGCAGCAACCTGAAATCCCACGCCCACGGCTACCAGTTCGACAGCAAAGCCGCCGACGCATCGTCGGACATGCAGGCACTGGTGCGCGACGCCCAGTCGATGCTGAGCGCCGCCGCCGCCCTGACCGGCGACAAGGCCGAGGAACTGCGCAGCCGCGGCATGGAGCTGCTCGACCGCGCACTGGGCCGCGCCAGCCACTACCAGGGCCAGGCGATGGAAAGGGGCAGGGAACTGGCCCACGAGGCCGATGTCTACGTGAAGGACAACCCATACCGTACGCTCGCGGTTGCCGCCGGTATCGGCGTGCTGCTCGGCGTCCTCCTGAGCCGTAAGCCGTAAGCGCCGCCGGGGACCGCCATGCAAAAAGACGACACCGTCGTGCATACCCCCGGCCTCATGGGCGGGATCTCCAGCCTCATGAAAAGCCTGTTCGGCCTGGTGGTATCGCGCGTGGAACTGGCCGCGCTCGAGCTGTCCGAGGTGCGCAACCACCTGATCGAACTCGTGGCCCTGTTCGGCGCGGCCATCCTGGCGATCTGGTTCGCCATCGCCTACGGCACCGCGACCATCGTCGCGCTGGCATGGGACGACATGGGCTGGAAGATCCTGCTGATCCTGTTCGTCGTGTTCCT
Source organism: Massilia sp. BHUDP2 (assembly GCF_046236355.1). NCBI lineage: Bacteria > Pseudomonadati > Pseudomonadota > Betaproteobacteria > Burkholderiales > Oxalobacteraceae > Massilia > Massilia sp. BHUDP2. The sequence continues at coordinate 895,154 of NZ_JBJUVW010000002.1, read as the reverse complement.
GGTCATCACCGGCATCCTGGTGGCGAAAGGCCTGGCCCTGCTCAAGCAGGACAAGCTCTCGTTCCCGGCGACCATGAAGGAACTGAAGAACGACCGCGACATGCTGCTCTAAGCGGCGACACGAAGGAGGGGAAACATGCACAATCAAGATGGAACGACCGGACTGGCCGGCCACAAGCACAGCCTGGACCCGGTGGCGCGCAAGCAGGAGCTGCTGCGCGAGGGCGAGTTCTTCCGCAACAACGTGGCGCATGCGCGGGCGCAGATTCGCCACGCGGCGCGCCCCGAGGTGATGTTGCATAGCACGATCGACCACGCCACCTGGGCCCTGCGCGCACGCGCCGACGCCCTGTTGAAACCGACCGGCACCAGCGTGTCGGTGCTGATGCCTTACGGGCTGGCGCTGTTCAACTTCATCCGCCAGCGCAAGCTCGGCAAGCCTGCCGGTGCTGCCGCCATCCTGCTGGGTGTGGCAGGCTGGTACATGAACAAACGCCGTGTCCAGCAGAACGGGCTGAGCTGACACGGCAAGGAAGTCAAACCGATCCGAATATGGTGGGGCTTGAGCGGCGTCGCAATCATTGATTGCACGCCGTTTTTTTTTTCGCTCGTACGGACGAGTCAGGGAGCGCGTGCTTGTGGCAGCAGGGGGCTCGGTTCTACCGACCGCCCTGCACCAGGCTGCATCGGCGCTGCAGAGGGTTCAGGGCGTTTCTCCCTGCCCAGCCACCCGCGCCTTGGCCTGCGCCATGTCACGCTGGTAGACCGCGCGCGCTTCCTGCATGCATGCGTTGCGCTCGGCCCCCGGCGCTTTCTTGCAGGCGTTCCGTGCTTCCTGCAATGCCGCGCCGATTTCCTTCTGCAGCGTGCGCATCCGCGCCTGGCTGGTCGCGTCTTCGCGGTACCAGCGCGCCGGGTCGCCCTGGGCGATTTCACGCGCCTGCTTGCTGGCGGCGGCGGGATCGACGAGGGCGTCGCTGCTGGTCTGGGTCTGGGGCTGGATAGGGGTCTGGGCGTGGGCGAGCATGGTGCTGCCGAGCAGGCAGGCACAAGCCCCGCGCAGCACGGTCGATAGGATTCGCATGGTGTCCTCCAGGGTCGGAAGAAGTGCCGCGGCGAGGCCTGCCGCAGCACAAGGGAGGGCACCGGGCCGCTGAACAGCACGGCCAGCACGAGGACCGGCGCCCGTCGTTCCGGTCGGGTGATGCCGGTGCAGGGACGCACCGGCCGGGGAAAGGCGGCGCTGCCCGCTTCCCTCGGTCACGACCAACGGTGGCGATCTTTTCCTGATCGCCGATGCCGATCAATAGCGATAGACGCGGCCGTCGACGATGCGCACGCGGTTGCCCACGCGCAGGTCGTAGACGCTGTCCTGGTTCACGGCGCGGTATTCGCCGTTATCCATGCGCACGTTGATCTGGTACATCTCGGCGCCGCCGGCCTGGCGGTTGCGCTCGACGTTATTGCCGATCGCCGCGCCTGCAACGCCGCCGGCGACGGTCGCAGCGGTACGGCCGCTGCCGCTGCCGACCTGGTTGCCGGCCAGGGCGCCGACCACGCCGCCCAGGATCGCACCGGCGCCGCTGGTGCGGTTTTCGCCCTGGACGACCTGGATCGACTCGATCGTGCCATAGCCCATCGAGACGTTGTTATAGCCGCTGTTGTAGCCGTTGTTCGACGCGTAGGGGTTCGACGAGGTACTGGCGCAGCCGGTGAGGAGGGCGGTGGAAGCCAGCACGGCAACAGCGAGGGTACGGGTTGCTTTCATGTTGTTCTCCTGATAAGTGTATGGCTCCAGCTTAGCCACGGCCGCGCAAGGGGTCTGTGCGTTGCCTAACCGTCCTTGCCCAGCATATCTGGCTCCTTTTTCAGAGAGCTTCCACGCCAAATTTGATTCATATACAGATGACTTGTTGCAGGAAGCCTGCTGTGTTCGGCACCGAACAGAAACTGCGCCAACCGACGTGTAAAACGTCATTAGCGTGTTGACAAATGGAGAATAAAAAATGAAAACATCCCATGCATTCCTGCTCGTCGGCGCCGCGCTCGCCTGGGCTGGCGCGGTACGGGCACAAGCCGTGCCGGATGCGAAGACGGCCTACGAACAGGCCAAGGCCACCGCCGAAGCGAACTACAAGTCGGCGCGGGCGCGCTGCGACCAGATCGCCGGCAACCCGCACGACCTGTGCATGGCCGAGGCCAAGGCCGCACGCGTGCGTGTCGAGGAAGAAGCCGAGGCCGCCTACAAGAATACCCTGTCGGCCTATACCCAGGCCCGCATGCGCATCGCGTCCGCCAACTACGACCGCGACAAGGTACGCTGCGCCGCCGTCACCGGCAACGACCGCGACGTCTGCATGGAGCAGGCCAAGGCGACCCTGGTCGCCGCCCAGGCCGATGCCAAGGCCGACCGCAAGGCCATCGAAGCGCGCCAGGATGCGCGCGAAGACAAGCTGGCCGCCGAATACCGCGTCGCGATCCAGAAATGCGACGCCTACGCCGGCGCCGTCAAGGACCAGTGTGTCAACACTGCCAAGACCGCGTTCGGAAAATGATCCCACTTGCCCGCATGGGCTTTACTGTAGTTAGACCACCGCAGTTTTTAATCAAGGAGCTATTATGAAAATCGCACAACGCCTCGTCACCGCCGCTTTTACCGCCGCCGTCGCCATTACCGCCGTGGGCTGCTCGTCGAACCCGACCTCGAAGAGCGCCGGCGAGTACGTCGATGACGCCGTGATCACCACCAAGGTCAAGGCCGCCTTCGCCGCCGATCCGACCGTCAAGGCGACCGAAGTGAACGTGGAAACCTACAAGGGCGACGTCCAGCTGTCGGGCTTCGTGGCCGAGCCGCGCGACGCACAGCGCGCCGTGGAAATCGCGCGCGGCGTACAAGGTGTAACCTCTGTGAAGAACGACATCCGCGTCAAGTAATCCCCAGCGCCGGGGCGGCCCGGCTCCATTGTCAAGGCACGATCCATGCAGCTCGCACCACCCGAACCTGTCGAACCAGCTGCAAGCGCGCCCGACAATGCCGCCCCGGCGGCGCCAGCCTCCGCTTCCCCGGCGGCGGGACAAGGCGCCGAGCCCGGCCCTGCAGGCGACGAGCTCACGATGCACGTGGGCGGCCTGCGGCTGCCGATCCACGTCAACGCCCGCGGGCTCTCGCTGGGCATCCTCGCCACCATCGCCAGCCTGTTCGCGCTCCAGTGGGCGCAGAAATTCTTCGTGCCGCTCCTGCTCGGCATCTTCATCGCCTATACCCTCAATCCGGTCGTGCGCTGGCTCGAGCGCTGGCACGTCAAGCGCGTCATCGGCGCGACCCTGGTCACCGCCGTCATCATGGGCGCGCTGGGCGGCACCCTGTACCGGCTGCAGGACGAATTCTTCAACATCATCGACGAGCTGCCGACCCTGACGACCAAGGTCACCAGGATCCTGACCGACAGCACCGGCCAGCGCTCGACCATCCAGCAGGTGCAGGCCGCCGCCGCCGAGATCGAGCGCGCCGCCTCCAGCGCCACCGGCGGGGAAGAGCGCCGTGCGATCCAGAAGCGCACCCAGTCGGTCCCGCCGGCGCCCGCGGCCGGCAGCAGCATCCGCGTGATGGACTGGGTGCTGGCCGGCTCGATCGGCCTGGCCACCTTCCTGTCGCAGGCCACCATGGTGGTGTTCCTGGTGTTCTTCCTGCTGCTCGCGGGCGACACCTTCAAGCGCAAGCTGGTCAAGCTCACCGGGCCCTCGTTGACGCGCAAAAAAGTGACCGTCCACATCCTGGACGACATGAACAATGCGATCCAGATGTACATGTTCATGCTGCTGGTGACCAACGTGCTGCTGGCGCTGCTCACCTGGGCGGCACTGCGTGCGATCGGCCTCGAGAACGCCGGCGCCTGGGCCGCCTTCGCCGGCGTGGCCCACATCGTGCCTTACTTCGGCCCGCTCCTGATCACCATCGCCACCGGGGCGGTGGCCTTCTTCCAGTTCGAGTCGCTGCGCATGGTAATCCTGGTGGCCGGGTCCTCGCTCGGGATCGCGACCCTGGTCGGCATGGTCGTGACGACCTGGATGACCGGCAAGATCGCCAAGATGAACCCGGCGGCCGTCTTCGTGAGCCTGCTGTTCTGGGGCTGGCTGTGGGGGATGTGGGGCCTGCTGCTCGGCGTGCCGGTTGTGGTGGTGCTGAAGGTGGTGGCCGAGCGGGTCGAGGGGATGGAAGCGCTGGCGGAGTTGCTGGGGGAGTAATTTGGTCCAGTGGACCAAATTACGCTCGGGCGGCGGTGCCGCCCGGCTAGAAACACAGTGTGCAGACCGATAGCGCCAACCAACGCCGCCGCTTGGCTAGGAGCACAGTGTGCAGACCAATAGCGCCGACCAACGGCGCCGACCAACAGCGCGAATTACCCCGCGCGCCCGTTCTTCCAGGTGACAGTCGGCTCAGGCGGCGCATCCTCCTTCTTCTTGTCCCCGGTCTCATGCGCCGGCTTGTGCTTCAGGCTGCCCATCTTGAGCGCATACTGGCGGGCGAACTCGGCGCCCAGGAAGAAGATCTGCGCCGAGTAATACACCCAGAGCAGCAGGGCGATCAGCGAGCCGGCCGCGCCGAAGCTGTCCGTGGTGCCGCTGTTGCCGATGTAGAGGCCGATGCCGAACTTGCCGAGCGTGAACATCGCTGCCGTGCCCAGCGCACCGATGGTGACGTCGTGCCAGGACAGCTTGATGCGCGGCAGCAGCTTGTAGATTACGCCAAACAGGGTAGCGATCACCAGGAAGCTCACCGCCGAGGCGACCCAGCCCATGACCACGGCGGCTTCCTTCCACATGCCGCCGATGTAGGTCTCGACCACCGCCAGTGCCGCGCTGACAACCAGCGAGACCATCAGCAGGAAGCCCAGCACCAGGATCAGGCCGAAGGAAAGCAGGCGGGTGCGCACCAGGTTCCAGAAGCCGGACTCCTTCGGCGGCGGAACGTCCCAGATTTCGTCCAGGCTGTCCTTCAGTTCCGAGAATACGGTGGTGGCACCGACGAGCAGCAGCACGAAGGCGACGATGGTCGCGAACAGTCCGCTCTCCTTGTTCTGCGCGCCGGCCAGGATCGCCTGGATGGTTTCGGCCCCCTGCGGACCGACGAGGCCGCGCAGCTGGGCCAGCAGTTGTCCCTGGGCCGCTTCGGCGCCGTAGAAGAAGCCGGCGATGGCGATCACCAGCACCAGCACCGGCGCCAGCGAGAACAAGGTATAGAAGGCCAGTGCCGCCCCTTTGCTGGAGGCGCGATGATCGAGCCATTCCATTACCGCGCAGCGCATCACGTGGACCAGCTCACGCGAATACGGCAGCCATTTTTTGATAGCCATGACTCCTCCAATTGAAAAGGGGGCCGCAGCCCCCTTCGATCATGCGGTGATGCCCGGCCGTCTTGCCGTGCGGGACGGTAAGCGCGGCCGGGCAGGCATTGCCGCCTGTTACTGAACGCGCTTCTCGACGGTGATCTGCTCGACCTCGACGCGGCGGTTCGGCTCCAGGCAATCGATCAGTTCCTGGCGCTTGCGCTGGTTGCACTGGACCAGCGGGTTGGCTTCGCCCTTGCCGTAGGCCTTCAGGCGGTTGCCGTCCACGCCTTTGCTGACCAGGTAGTCGCGCACGGTGTTGGCGCGGCGCTCGGACAGCTTCAGGTTGTATTTTTCCGAACCCAGGCGGTCGGTGTAGCCGGTGATGTCGACGTCGGTGACGCTCGGGTCGGCCTGCAGGGCGGCGGCGATTTCGTCCAGCTTCGGCGACGGCATGATCAGGTCGGACTTGTCGAACTCGAACAGCTTGGTGGCTTCCAGGGTGACCTTCTCGAAGCGCGGCGGCGGCGGCGGAGCGACCGGTGCCGGAGCCGGAGCCGGGGCTTCCACGACCGGTGCCGGTGCCGGGGCCGGTGCCAGCGGCGCCGGCGGCGGGTTGAAGGCGTAGTTCAGGCCGATGCTCATGTACTTGTTGTTGATGCGGCGCGGGCCGAACTGCTCGTGGTCGCGCAGGAAGCCGCGCACGGCGCGCACGTCGAACTGCATCGACCACTGTGGGCTCAGCGTTGCCTGATAACCGATACCGGCGGTCAGGTAAGGCGAATTCTTGCCGACATTGCGCAGCGGGTTCTGCACCTTGTCGCGTTCGATACCGACACCGAGGAGCACGAAGGGACGGAAGCTCTTGCGCGAGAACATCAGCAGGGCGTCGGCGCCCAGCAGGGTCTGGCGGTAACGCGCCGGGCCGTCTTCGAAACGCACCTGGCTGCCGCCGAACTGGATGTCCCACATTTCGTTCACGGCCTTACCGAACTTCAACCCGCCGCCCCAGTCGCGGTCCGCCACGCCCATGCGTGCGTCCGGCTTCGCAAGGATGACGCTCGGCTGGATGTACCACGACGGGTTGATGACTTCTTGGGCCATGGAGCTGCCGGCCGCGCACAGGAGGGCGGCGGCCAGGGCGATCTTCTTCGTATTATTCACAGGTGACTCCCATAAGGTGAAGGGTTATTGACATCGCATGCCTCGACACAGATGTTGGATAAAGATTAACAGTGCAAGTTCCGCAATCTCGGTGCGGTAGCGCACCTAGCAGCGATGACCTGTGCAATTTTACAACAGTGGTAAAAATGTCACATGGCGCTGGCGTGCGCACCATTTTGGTGCTCGATTTTTTTCACGTGGAAACAAGCGCGGCTGCCGGCCTTCGACAAGCGGCCTTATCAAAAATGCTTGCAGGAATAATTCTGAATGTTGGATGGCGCACAGACCGGGATGTCTGACGCAGGCAATCTTGAGCCCAGTTAAGCGGAACCGAGGTGTTGTCAGGGTGTCATACGACACACAGCGACCCGGACCACACAGTCTCACTCTCTAAACGGAGCTCAAGAACATGCATGCAACGACCCATCACAACGCGGTGCAAGGCGACATCGGCGCGGTGCACACTTCCAGCAACTCTGCGCTGATCGAACGCGTCCCCCCGCAACCGACCGAGCGCGCGCCGATTTCGCTGGCGCCGATCGAACGCGTCCGTTCGACCTCGGCCACCCAGCGCCGGATCGAAAACATGCAGAAACTGATCAACGAACTGTCGACCCATGAAATGCTGGCCGACGAAATCGCATGGTTCCTCAAATTCTCGCCCTCGGGCGCACGCAAGTACATCCGTGACCTGCGCGAAGCCGGCGTCATCGAGCTGGCACGCTACATCGAAGGCACCGCCACCTACCTGGGCAAGGCCGTGTACCAGATCTGCCCGGACCAGGAGCGCGTCAAGGCCTTCCTGGCCGCGATCTGCCAGCCGAAGCGCGAAGGCGCCGCCCCGCGCAAGGAGCGTCCGGGCCTGCGCGAGCAGAACATGGCCGGCAGCGGCCGCCACTTCCACATCCTGGCGGACGACACCCATTACGCAATCCGCGTGAATCGCAGCCCGGTCACCCGCGATCCGCTGGTGGCAGCCCTGTTCGGCCCGGCCCCGAGCCAGACCGCCAAGGAACGCGCTTAATAAGCGCACCCGGCCGGCCGCGGTAGAGACCCGCGGCAGCCGCCGGTCCAGACGATCGCTGTCGTCATTCAAGCCGCGCACCGCGCGGCTTTTTGTTTTTCAAGTGAACAATTTTTAACGACTGTGTGTTGAAATCCGGTCAATAAGCCCTACCTCCCTCCCATCGCGGCCGCGCTGCCGCCACAAGGAAAGGAAGACCGATGCCAAGCACTTTACCGACCGCGGAGTCCCTGCAGGGCAGGCCGGTCCCGCGCGTGAGCTTCAAGGCGCGCCCCGACGACCAATGGCAGGACATCAGCACGGACGAGCTCTTCAAGGGCAAGACCGTGGTCGTGTTCTCGCTGCCCGGCGCCTTCACGCCCACCTGTTCCTCGACCCATCTGCCGCGCTACAACGAGCTGGCCCCGACCCTGCGCGAGAACGGCGTCGACGACATCGTCTGCATCGCCGTCAACGACGCTTTCGTGATGAACCAGTGGAAGTCGGGGCAGGATGCCGGCAACATCACCCTGATCCCGGACGGCAACGGCGACTTCACCGAGGGCATGGGCATGCTGGTCGACAAGCGCGACCTGGGTTTCGGCATGCGCTCCTGGCGCTACGCGATGCTGGTCAAGGACGGCATAATCGACAAAATCTTCATCGAGCCACAGCGCGAAGGCGACCCCTTCGAGGTTTCGGACGCCGATACGATGCTGAGCTATATCAACCCGAATGCGAAGATTCCCGAGCCGGTGGTGATGTTCTCGCGCCCCGGCTGCCCGCATTGTGCGCGCGCCAAGGCCGCCTTGCGCGAGAATGACATCGTGTTCACCGATATTTCGGAAGACCAGAAGATCACGACGAGCGTGCTGCGCGGCCTGACCGGCCGCCTGACCTGGCCGCAGGTATTCGTGGGCGGCAGGCTGATCGGCGGCGCCGACGACGTGCTGGCATGGGTTGCATCCTCACGGGAAGCCTGACATGGAAGGCATCATCGCCGGCCTCATCGGGGCCGGACTGCTGGCGGCATGGCTGTTGCCGAAGCTGCGTCTGCGCCGCGCACTGGCGCGTCCGCTCGCGCCGGAGCTGGTGGCCATCCTCGAGCGCAACCTGGCCCAGTACGCCCGCATGGACGAGGGGCAGCAGCGGCGCCTGCGGCGCCTGGTCCAGCAATTCCTGCACGAAAAAGCCTTTGTCGGCTGCGCCGGCCTCGAGGTGACGGACGAGATGCGCGTGACCATCGCCGCCCAGGCCTGCATGCTGGTGCTGGGACGGACCGGCGACGCCAGCCCGGCAAACCTGTACCCGTCGCTGCATGCGGTGCTGGTCTATCCGGGCGCCTTCCTGGTGCCGCGTCGCGAGGTCGATGCCGCCGGCGTCGTCACCGAGCAGCGCCAGGACCTGCTGGGCGAATCCTGGGGCGACGGCCGCGTGATCCTGTCCTGGGACCATGTGCGGCGCGCCGGGGCGGATGAACCCGAGAGTCACAATGTGGTGCTGCACGAGTTCGCCCACCAGCTCGACAGCGAATCGGGCAGCACCAACGGCGCGCCCTACCTGGGCAGCACCGAGCGCTACCGTAGCTGGTCCGAGGTCCTGTCGCGCAACTACGCGGCCTTGCGGCGCGATGCGATGTGGGGGCAGCGCGGCGTGCTCGACCATTACGGCGCGAGCAGCCCGGCCGAGTTCTTCGCGGTGGCGACCGAAAGCTTTTTCGAGCAGCCATGGGAACTGTCGGCGCGCCACCCGGACCTGTACGAGGAATTCCTGAAGTATTTCCGCGTCGATCCGCGCGACTGGGTGGCCGAACCGCAGCCGGTGTTCGACGATCCGTTCCAGCATGGTGTCGTCTACGGCCAATGGCGCTAGTCCTGCGCCTGAGCTGCGTGCGTGTCCGTACAGAGCAATACAGGCGCGGCGGAGCATAGTTGAGCTACCAACGATCCAGGAGAAATCGTCATGTCCACCATTATTGCAGGGCGTTTCCAGCTTCAGGATGAAGTCGACCGCGCGCGCCGCGCGCTGGCCGACGCAGGTTTCGACAACGGCCGCATCAGCGGGTTCTACCTGAGCCAGCCGGGCCAGCACGACCAGACCCCGATCGGGGGCGATCATCTGCAGTCTCCCGGCGCCAAGGAAACGCCGGAAGGCGTGGTGCAGGGTGTCGCTACCGGCGGCGCGGTCGGCGCGGTGATCGGTGCCGCCACCGCACCCGTTACCGGACCGCTGGGCCCGGTCGTCGGCGGCCTGGTCGGCGGTCACGTCGGCTCGCTGTTCAGCTTTTCCAAGATGAAGGAACGCGGCGAATCGGAAGAGGGCAGCGCCGAGAACCGGGTGCCGCCGCGCGAAGCCGGCATGCTGGTCGCGGTCGCTTTCGACGACGCCGGCATGGCGGATCGCGCGGTCGACGTGCTGCGCCAGCTCGGCGCCCACCACATCGAGCGTGCCGAGGGCAACATCGTCGACGGCGACTGGGCCGATTTCGACCCCAGTAGCCGCCCCGAGCTCATCGCTTGAGCTTCGGTCTTGCCTTGATCTTGGTCAACAAGGCTCGCAAGCCGCTTCCCTACATTCGGTAGATCGCATCCCGGGACAGTCCCGTCAGGCTTGTCCTTGAAGGATGCCGTATACCAAGTCCAAGGGATCCTTCATGAGCAAACGTGTCGCCCTCGTCACCGGGTGCATGAGCGGACTCGGCACGGCCTTGTGCCGCCGCCTGCATCTCGACGGTTTCACCGTCGCCGCCACCTTTTCGCCATCCAAGCACTACGGTCGCGAATGGCTGGCCAGCCAGCGCCGCGACGGCATGGAATTCATCGCGCTCGAGGCCGACGTGGCCGACTTCGAGTGCGCGGGCCGCGCGGTCCAGCGCCTGCTCGGGCATGCCGGCCGGATCGACGTGCTCGTCAATAATGCCGGCCTGGCGCGCGACCGCAGTATCTGCAGGATGGGCCTGGACGACTGGCATGCGGTGATGGGCGTCAACCTCGACGGCGCCTTCAACATGGCGCGCCATACCATCGACACGATGGTCGCGCAGCGCTGGGGACGCATCGTCAACATCGGCTCCGTCAACGGGCAGCAGGGAGCGCTGAACCAGGCGACACTGGTGCCGCCAAAGCCGGTCTGCACGGCCTGACCAAGGCGCTGGCGCTGGAGTCCGCGCACCACGGCGTCACCGTCAACACGGTGTCGCCGGGCTACCTCGACACCCGCTCGACGCACGACGTGTCGCCGCAGGTGCTGCACGAACGCATCCTGCCGCAGATCCCGGTCGGCCGCGTGGGTCAGCCCGGCGAAGTGGCGGCCATGGTGTCCTGGCTGGTGTCGGACGCGGCGGGCTTCGTCACCGGCGCCAACCTGGCGATCAACGGCGGACAGCACATGTGCTGACGGCGGCCGCAAGGCCGCGCGCCTTCATGCCGGACTCAGCTTGCCTTGGCCGGGGGCTTCGGCTTGAGCGCATCGAGGGCCTTGCCGTGCTTGTCGATCTTGTCGACGGCGGCCAGGATCAGCGCTGGCTGGCCGGTCGCGGCGGCGCCGGCCAGGGCCAGCAGGCCGCCCACCAGGCCGGCCGCCTCGCCGATGGCGCCGATCTTGCGGATCTTCTCGGCGGCGTCGGCGGTCAGCTTGACGAGCTGGGCCTGCTGCTTGCCCAGGCCCTTGACGATGAGGGTGGCGGCGTCGACGTGCAGGCCGTTGGCGCGCTGGCGCAGCAGCACTTCGTCCTCGAACAGGGCGCGGGCCTTGTCCTGCACGTGTTCGGGCACCGGCCGGCCGCCGTAGCTGCGGATCTCCTGCATCACGCGCTCGTGCAGCTGGTCGGCGCAGGCCGACAGGTGGTCGGCCAGCTCGACGATCTTCTCGGTGCTGGACAGGGCGGGGCCGGCGGTGGCGGCCGGGCCCTTGACGGCCGGTCCGGCGGGCGCCGCGGCATCCGCCGCGTCGAGGACGGCGGCGGCATCGACGTCGGCCTCGGCCGGGGACGCAAGGTCGGCGGATGCGCTGCCGGAACGGGTCGGGGTGGTAGCCATGTGTCCTCCTGTTTACCGCGCTAGGTTCTCAGCCGCCGGACAGCCCGTCGCGGATGGTGCGCAGGTCACGTCCGTAGTTGGCCAGCAGGCGCCGGATTTCCGCGTCCGACAGCTTGCCGAGGTTCTCGCGCATTTTCTGGTGCCCGAGCGCCACCTTGGTCAGGCCCTGCAGGGCCAGCTCGTAGCGGCGGTCGACCAGCTTGTACTCGGTGGCCTTGTTCAGGTAGTGCACCTTGGCCAGCGTTACCAGCATGCGGTCGGAATTGCGCGTCGAAAACGGGATCTCGACGTCGAAGATGCCGAGAATCGTCTTCTTCTCATTCTCGTTGGTCTTGTAGTAGAGGCGGGTGAGCGAGATCATGGCGTCCAGCAGCACCTGCACGTCGGCATCGCCATCGCGCACCATGGTTTCCACGCTGCGGTTCTGGTAGCCGGAGGCGATCACGCGCGTCAGCAGGCGGGTCAGGCCGGTATAGGCCGTGATGTGGCGCTGCTGCAGGCCGGACTCGGCATTGGCTTTCAGGCCGTTGCCGAGGTCGTCGATGCGCTCGGACAGGTCGTAGCGCGCATCGCCGGCGAGCAGGCTCAGGGTCTGCATGTAGAGCACCAGGGTCTTCTGGATGGCGATGAAGTCCTCGTGCACCGCCTTGCGCTTGGCGTCGTTCTCGCGCGCCAGCTTGTCGGCGGCGGGGGACAGGTAGGGTTGTTCGCGCTCGTAGGTGTCGCGGTAGCGGCGCGCCAGTTCGGCGTAGCCGCCCAGCCGCGCCGAGGCATCGGCGAATTCGCGCACTTCCTGCAGGCTGACCGGGCCGCCGGTGGTCGTCAAGCAGCCGCCCAGCAGCAGGCCGCACAGGATCGGAAGGACGACGAGCAGGCGGATCGAGAGATGTCGCAACATGGGGATCCTTTCTGGCCTAGGGGAGCGGCCCGAAAGTCCCCATTGTTTCAAACTCCGCGCGGCAAAGTCTTGCTGGCGGTCAAGTGCCTGAGCTTACACAAGCAGGTATGCACGCCTTATTCGACTTTGCTGCGGTCGAAATGCGGATTCTGGATCACGCCGAACAGGTTGCCGTAGGGATCGCGCACCGTCGCGACGCGGATGCCGCCGCCGACGTCGGTCACGGGCGCGTCCACTTCCGCACCCAGGCCCGCCAGGCGCGCGACCTCGGCCTCGATGTCTTGCGTGCCCCAGTAGGCGGTGGCGCCGGCGCTGCCCGGCTGGCCGTCGGGGATCAGGCCCAGTTCGAAGCCGCCCACTTCAAAGCCGACGTAGAAGACTTCGTTGAAATAGGGCGCCTTGCCGAGGACCTGCTCATACCAGGCGGTGGCCTCGGCCAGGTTGGTGACGGGGTAAATTACGGTGCGCAATCCCTGGATCATCGTGGCTCCTTCGGCCGGGTAAAGCATCGATGCTGCCCGAAGCTTCACGCCCTGTCCAGCCAGGATGCATGACGCTTGCGTTCTTCGTGCAGCCAGGCGAGCGAAGCCTGCGTGTCGCCCTGCGGCAGATATTCGCAGCCGACCCATCCTTCGTAGCCGAGTTCGTCCAGCAGGCCGAACAGGAAGGGGAAATTGATCTCGCCGGTGCCGGGCTGGTGGCGGCCCGGCACGTCGGCCAGCTGGACGTGGCGGATCAGGGAGAGGTGGCGGCGGATCGTTTCGGCCAGCTCGCCCTCCATCCGCTGCATGTGGTAGATGTCGTACTGCAGGCCCAGGTTGGGGGCGCCGACTTCCTCGATGACCGCCACCGCCTGGCGCGTGCCGGTGAGGAAATAGCCGGGCATGTCGCGGTCGTTGATCGGCTCGATCAAGAGGCTGATGCCGTGTTCCCGGCAGCGCGCCGCCGCATGGCGCAGGTTGGCGACGTAGGCGGCGTGGGCCCGTTCATGGCCGAGGTTCGGCGGCATCCTGCCGGCCAGGCAGTGCAGGCGGCGCACGCCCAGCTCGAGCGCATAGTCGAGGGCCAGGTCGACCCCGTCCTGGAATTCCGCGCTGCGGCGCGGATCGCAGGCCAGGCCGCGCTCGCCGGCGGCCCAGTCGCCGGCCGGCAGGTTGTGCAGCACCAGTTCCAGTCCGTAGCGCTGCAGGCGCGCGGCGATCTGCTCGGCCTCGAAGGCATACGGAAACAGGAACTCGACCGCATCGAAGCCGGCCGCGCGTGCGGCGGCAAAGCGGTCGAGGAAGGGGAGCTCGTTGAACAGCAGGCTCAGGTTGGCGGCGAATCTCGGCATGCGGCGCTTCGGTGGATGGGAATCCCGCTATCCTAGCCGATTCGGCCCCATGCTTCCCGGCTTACTGACTACCGCCCAGCTGGGCCAGCAGGGTCGAGGTCGACTCGATCTGCTCACGCGAGGGCGCGCCGAGCAGCATGCGGCTGACGTTGTGCACCACCACGGCGGCATTGAGCACTAGTTCGCTGCCGGTGGGCGTGATGATGGCGTAGCCGACGCGGGCATCGCGCGGATCGCTCTGGCGGCCGACCAGGCCGATCTTTTCCAGCGGCAGCAGCGAGCGGGTGACGCCGGAGGCCGTCAGGCCCAGCTTCTCGGCCAGGTCGACCCGGCGCAGCCGCCCGCCCGGGGCACGCTGCAGGCTCAGCAGCAACTGGTAGTCGGCAAAACTGATGCCGTGCAGGCTGCCCAATGAACTGTCGAGGCGCCGCGACAGCGCCGCCCAGGCACGGGCCATGCGCAGGCAGAACTCGCTGGTGGGGCTGTCAGGGGGAGTAGCGGTAGCGGGAGTGTGGTTCGTGTCGGTCATGGCGGGGTCCAATTGTTGAGATAAAGTTGATTGCTCAAATATATACCTCCTTGCGACACTTGGCAAGTGTTTGAGTAATCAACTATCACGTTCTGGCGAGAAAAAAGGCCGGCGTCGATGTCGTCGACGCCGGCCTTCATGCGAAGCGGGCAGGACAGCGAGCGCTGCCCGTGCGATCAGCGCTCGCGGCGTGGTGCGGAACCGCTGCGCGGACCGCGGCTGGCGCTGCTGCCATTGCGGTTGCCGCCGTTGGCGCCCGCAGGGCGGTTGCCTGCCGGACGGCCGCCATTACCGCCACCGTTGCCGGCACCGGCACTGCGCGGCTGGCCCTGGCCGCCGCGGTTGCCGCCTGGGCGACCGCCACCGCGGTTCGCATGGCCCGGGGCGCCGCTGCGCAGCTGGATCGGCTGTGCTTTCGCGGTCGGGTCCGGCTCGAAGCCCGGGATCACGTGGCGGGGCAGGGTCTGCTTGATCAGCTTCTCGATGTCCTTGAGCATCTGGTGCTCGTCCACGCACACCAGCGACACCGCTTCACCGGTGGCGCCGGCACGGCCGGTACGGCCGATCCGGTGCACATAATCTTCCGGCACGTTCGGCAGGTCGTAGTTGACCACGTGCGGCAGCTGGTCGATGTCGATGCCGCGTGCGGCGATGTCGGTGGCCACCAGCACCTGCAGGCTGCCGTCCTTGAACTCGGCCAGCGCCTTGGTGCGCGCCGACTGGCTCTTGTTGCCGTGGATCGCCATCGCGCCGATGCCGTCCTTGCCCAGCTGTTCCACCAGCTTGTTGGCGCCGTGCTTGGTGCGGGTGAACACCAGCACCTGGTGCCAGCTGTTTTCCTTGATCAGGTGCGACAGCATCGGGTGCTTCTTGTCGCGGTCGACCGGGTGGATTTTTTGTGCGATCACTTCCACGGTCGAGTTGCGGCGCGCCACTTCGATCGACTGCGGGTTGTTCAGCAGCTTGTCGGCCAGCGCCTTGATGTCGTCCGAGAAGGTGGCCGAGAACAGCAGGTTCTGGCGCTTCGGCGGCAGGATCGCCAGCACTTTCTTGATGTCGTGGATGAAGCCCATGTCCAGCATGCGGTCGGCTTCGTCCAGAATCAGGATCTCGATCTTGGACAGGTCGACGGTGCCCTGGCCGGCGTGGTCGAGCAGGCGGCCCGGGGTGGCGACCAGCACGTCGACGCCCTGCTTGAGCAGCTTGATCTGCGGGTTGATGCCGACGCCGCCGAAGATCACGGCCGAGTTCAGGTTGGTGTACTTGCCGTACAGGCGCACGCTTTCCTCGACCTGGGCCGCGAGTTCGCGGGTCGGGGTCAGCACCAGGGCGCGGATGGCGCGCGGGGCAGTCTTGTTCTTGAGCGCCTGGCCGGTCTTGTCCGACGAGAGCAGTTGCAGGATCGGCAGGGTGAAGCCGGCGGTCTTGCCGGTGCCGGTCTGTGCGCCGGCCAGCAGGTCGCCGCCGTTCAGGACGGCGGGGATGGCCTGGGCCTGGATCGGGGTCGGATTGGTATAGCCTTGTTCAGTTACCGCGCGGACGATCGCATCGGATAAACCGAGAGTAGAAAAGGACATAAATTCTCAATAAAGGTCGGCCCGCCGCCACTGTGGCGCCAGTCCTGGAAATCGGATTAGTCATTGCTGGCGGACGCGGTGGTGCCGCGGGGACGCCGGACGCTGTTGCCACGCGCAAGCACAGGCGGGACAGCCGGGATTATAGAGGAGTTTGTTTCTCTATGGAAAGTTTCTGACCGGGACTTTCCAGCCGGTGAAGCGGGCGTGTGGTTGATGAACCGGCACGCCCGGAAGCACGGAGAGTATTTTACGCGAAATCGCGCAAGCCGGCCTTGGCCAGCCTTAGGGGACGCTTAGGCGAAGGCCGCCAGCAGCGGAACCATGGCGCCGAACACCTTCGGGCCGGCGGCGATGATGTCGCCCTTGTGCAGGTAGTCCGATTCGCCGTTGAATTCGCCGACGATGCCGCCGGCTTCGGTCACGAGCAGGGCGCCCGCCGCGATGTCCCACACCTTCAGGCCCTTCTCGAAGTAACCGTCGATGCGGCCGGCGGCCACGTTGGCCAGTTCCAGCGCGGCCGAACCGCCGCTGCGCACGCCGTGGCAGCGCGAGGCGACCGTTTCGTACATGCGCAGGTATTCGGCCAGCGCGCGCGGATCCGGACCGTGGCCCGAGGCCAGCAAGGCCTTGCCGATGCGGTCCTTGCTGCTCACGCGGATGCGCTTGTCGTTCAGGTAGGCGCCGGCGCCCTTGGTGGCGGTGAACAGGTCGTTGCGCACCGGGTCGTAGACCAGGGCGTTGGTGATCACGCCTTTCTGTTGCAGGGCGATCGAGATGCAGAAGTTGGGGTAGCCGTGCAGGAAGTTGGTGGTGCCGTCGATCGGGTCGATGATCCACACGTTTTCGCTCTCGTCATTCAGGTTCTTCGACGCGCCCGATTCCTCCGCCAGGATGGCGTGGTCCGGGTAGGCCTTCAGCAGCGTTTCCACGATCGCCTGTTCCGACGCCTGGTCGATGTCGGTGACGAAATCGTTGTGATTTTTTTCAGAAATGGTGATGCGATCGAGGTCGAAGGACGCGCGGTTGATGACGGTGGCGGCGCGGCGGGCGGCCTTGACGGCCGTATTGAGCATTGGGTGCATGGGCTTTCCGTGGAAAAAACGCGAACGCCCACCACGCTGTCGAGCGCCGTGAACGGTCAGCTGAATAGAGAATGACAAAGAGCAAAGCGGTGCCGAACCCGTTACAATCCACGACTTTCCAGCCCCGGATGACAACAGCCCGCACCGCGCGATGGCGCTATTTTAAATGAACCCGACCGAAATCAACACATCTCTGTTCAAAAGGCTCCGTTTCGTGCTGGTCGAGACCAGCCGCGCGGGCAATGTCGGCTCGGTGGCGCGCGCCATGAAGACGATGGGATTCAGCGAACTGGTGCTGGTGTCGCCGCGCTGCGACGATCCGCTGAACGATGCCGAGGCGGTGGCGTTCGCGAGCGGCGCGGGCGACGTGCTGGCCAATGCCCGCATCGTCGGCAGCATCGGCGAAGCGCTGGAGGGCTGCAATTTCGCCGCCGCCGTGTCGGCACGCCTGCGCGAATTCTCGCCGCCGGTGTGGACGCCGCGCGCCTTCGCGGCCCACGCGGCGGGGCAGGGCGAGTTGCGGCCCGCACTGGTGTTGGGCAACGAGCGGGTCGGCCTGCCGAACGAGATCGTCCAGCAGTGCAACGTCTTGATCAACATCCCCTCGAACCCGGACTATTCCTCGCTCAACCTGTCGCAGGCGGCCCAGGTGCTGGCCTACGAATGCCGGCTTGCGGCGACCGGCGACACCGTCGAGGAACGCGGCGTGGGCTTCCACGGCGACGCCGCCAGCATGGCGCAGATCGACGGCATGTACGCCCACCTGGAAGAAGCGCTGGTGGCGATCGGCTTCCTCAACGCGAACAACCCGAAGAAGCTGATGCCGCGCCTGAAGCGCCTGTTCTCGCGCACCGGGCTCGAGACCGAGGAAGTCAACATCCTGCGCGGGATCGCCCGTGCGATCATCGAGCAGAAGCCCAAGAAATAGCGTGCAAAGAATATTTGCCTGCAGGGTCAGGGATGCAAATTTCCTTTGCACCCTGCTCGTCGTGTAAAGCTTTGTAAAGACGCCGTCCGATCGGCGTCAAGGCTGCTACTGCTCAAGTTTCGTGCCGCACCATTGCTGAAAATCGTGGACAAAGGCACCGACCGGTCGGGAGGCAGCATGAAAAACGAGCTCGAGCACGAACGCATCGTACGAACGTATCGGCAGTGGAGCGGCGGCGGCGCGCTGCCGCGCTACGAACGACTGCGCCCCGACATCCTGCGACAGAGCCTGGACTGTTCGACGGGCTTCGGCGCCATGCTGCGCAGAACCGTCGGGCGTGACCTGGCGGCGCTAAGGGTGCTGGATGTCGGTTGCGGCACCGGCGCTTTCCTGCGCCAGCTGATCGACTGGGGGGCAAGCCGGGCCAACCTGACCGGTACCGAGCTGTTGGCCGAACGATTGGATGCGGCGCGCCGCAACACGGCGCAGGGCGTGCACTGGCATCTCGGCGGACTCGAGTCCATGCCGGACGGCAGTGCAGACCTGATCAGCGCCCACACGGTGTTCTCGTCGGTCCTGGCCGACGACGCGCGCCAGGCACTTGCCGCGCACATGTGGCGTATCCTGCGGCCCGGCGGCTGGTGCATGATCTTCGACTTCCGCTATAACAATCCACGTAACCGCAATGTGCGCAGGCTCACCCGGGCCGAGCTCGACCGCCTGTGGCCGGCGCGCGAGCGCCACTACCGGACCTTGCTGCTGGCGCCGCCGCTGGCGCGCATGCTGGCCAAGGCCCCGCACCTGGTGCCGGAGACGCTCGCCACGCTGCTGCCGCTGTTGCGCTCGCACTTCGTCTTCATGGCGAAGAAGGACGATGCACCATCATGACCGGCTTGTCAGCTCGATGCGTCCTGGAGTTCACCCTCTAGTTTCCGGCTCCGAAGGCTGTTCCCTTTGGCGTACACTAGCCAAAACACAAGAGGCATTCCTGGGACAGATAGATGGGGACATCACGGCGGACTTTCCTGAAAGCCGGCGGCCTGGCCGCGCTCGCGCTGGCGGCCGGCGGCGCGTTCTACCGCGCCAGGTACAGCGGCACGCCACACCGCTTCGCACTGGACGGCGAAGCGCGCGCGGCCCTGCATGCGATCCTGCCGGCGATCCTGGCCGGCGCGCTGCCGCAGGATGCCGGCCGTGAGGCTGCGCTCACCAGGACCATCGACGGCGTCCACCAGGCCATCCTCGGCCTGCCTCCCGGCACCCAGAAGGAAGTCCAGGACCTGTTCGGCCTGCTCGCGCTGGCGCCCGCGCGCAGCCTGCTGACCGGCATCGCTGGCGGCTGGGAAGGAGCGCGTGTCGACGAGGTGAGCGCCTGCCTGGAAGACTGGCGCCTGCACCGCCTCGGCCTGCTGCGCAGCGCCTACCACGCGCTGCACGACCTGGTGCTCGGCGCCTGGTATGCGCAGCCGTCCAGCTGGGCCGCCATCGGCTATCCCGGCCCGCTGAAGGAGCTGGCGTGAACACGCCGATGGTCCCGGACCCGATCGCGGCCGGCATCGCCAAGGGCTGGAAGATCGTCGACGCCGCGACGCTGGCGCAGGACGGCAGCTTCGAGGCCGACGTCGTCATCGTCGGCAGCGGCGCCGGCGGCGGCGTCACGGCCGAGATCCTGGCGCGTTCGGGCCTGTCGGTCATCGTGGTGGAAGAGGGCGCACTGACATCCTCGCGCGACTTCAGGATGCGCGAAGCCGAGGCCTACCCTGCGCTGTACCAGGAATCGGCCGCGCGCAAGACCGTCGACAAGGGCATCAACATCCTGCAGGGCCGCACCGTGGGCGGCTCCACGGTGGTCAACTGGACCTCGAGCTTCCGCACCCCGCCCGCCACCCTCGACTGGTGGCGCCGCCACTACGCGCTGCCCGACAGCACGCCGGAAGCGCTGGCGCCCTGGTTCGCGATGATGGAGGCGCGCCTGCACATCGCCGACTGGCCGGGTGCGCCCAACGAGAACAACGCGGTCCTGCGCCGCGGCGCCGAGAAGCTCGGTATTCCCACAGGCCTGATCCGCCGTAACGTCAACGGCTGCTGGAACCTCGGCTACTGCGGCATGGGCTGCCCGACCAATGCCAAGCAGTCGATGCTGGTGACGACCATCCCGGCCGCGCTGGAGCAGGGCGCGCTGCTCGTCACGCGCGCCCGCGCACAGCAGCTCGTGATCAAGGGCGAGCGGATCGAGGAGCTCCTGTGCGAGGCCCTCGATGTGCCCGGCGTCCTGCCCACCGGCCGGCTGCTGCGCCTGCGCGCACGCCATTTCGTGGTGGCCGGCGGTGCGATCAATTCGCCCGCGCTGCTGCTGCGCTCGAAAGCTCCCGACCCCAGCGGCCAGCTGGGCCGGCGCACCTTCCTGCACCCGACCATCATCTCGGCCGCCTTTTTCCCGCAGCGCGTGGAAGCCTGGGCCGGCGCGCCGCAGACCGTGTATTCGGACCACTACCTGGCCGGCCCCATGGACGGCCCGATCGGCTACAAGCTGGAAGCGCCGCCGCTGCATCCGCTGCTGCTGGCCACCACCATGAACGGTTTCGGCGAGAGCCACGCCGCCATGATGCGCGACTTCCCGCACCTGGCGGGCATGCTGGCCCTGCTGCGCGACGGCTTCCACGAGGGCGCGCCGGGCGGCAGCGTGCGCCTGCGCGGCGACGGTAGCCCGGAACTCGACTATCCGATGAGCGGTTATCTGTGGGATGGCGCGCGCCGCGCGCTGCTCACGATGGCCGAGATCCAGTTCGCCGCCGGCGCCAGCGGCGTGCAGCCGGCCCACGAGATGGCGCGCCGCTACACCTCCTGGCGTGAGGCGAAGGCGGCGATTGCGGCCCTGCCGCAGGGGCTGCAGCTCACGCGCGTGGCCTCGGCCCATGTGATGGGCGGCTGCGCGATGTCGGGCGACGAGTGCCTTGGCGTCACCACGCCGGAGGGCCGCTATCGCGGCCTGGCCAACCTGTCGGTGCACGACGGCTCGCTGTTCCCGACCTCGCTCGGCGCCAATCCGCAACTGACCATCTACGGGCTCGCCGCTAGGCTGGCGAGCGGCCTTGCCGCGTCGCTCACCGGCAGGCCGGCGGCCCGGCTGGCCGCATGAGGGCAGGACCATGAGCGCGCGCCGCCTGCTCCAGCTGCTGCTCCTGATCCAGGCGCTCGCCGCGCTGGGCATCGGCCTGGCCGCCGTCGAGATCTTCGGCGCCAGCCGCTGGCAGGCCCTGGCCCTGGGGCTGGGCAGCGTGGTGCTGGTGCGTCTCTTCATCAACCTCAACAACTTCTTCATGAGCGCGCGCTTTGCCAGCCCCACGCCGGGCGAGTACCGGCTCGGCTTCACGGCGCGCGTGCGCATGTTCCTGGAAGAGTTCAGCGCCAGCATGCTGCAGTCCTCGTGGACCATGCCGCGCGCCAGCGCCCGCACCCGCATCCATCCGGGTTCACGCACGCCGCCGGTCCTGCTGCTGCACGGCTATGGCTGCAACAGCGGCTACTGGGCGCACCTGGCGCCGCGCCTCGACGCCGCCGGCATCAGCCACGCCTCGGTCGACCTCGAGCCGATTACCGGCGACATCGACGGCTACGCGCCGCTGGTCGAGCGCGCGGTCGAGGCACTCAGAACGGCGACCGGCGCGGACCAGGTGATCATCGTCGCGCACAGCATGGGCGGGCTGGTGGCGCGGGCCTGGATGCGCGCCTGCAGCACCCGGCGGGTGGCGCGCCTGATCACGCTCGGCACGCCGCACCACGGCACCTGCCTGGCCGCCTTCGGCCTCGGCCTGAACGCGGCCCAGATGCGACGGGCCGCGCGCGCCGAGCCGCCCGAATGCGCCTGGCTGCGCATGCTCGCCGCAAACGAGGACGCGGCGGCGCGCGCCCTGGTCACCTCGATCTACTCCCATCACGACAACATCATCGCGCCCCAGACCTCGAGCGAGCTGCCGGGCGCGCGCAACCTGGCCTTCGGCGGCGTCGGCCATGTCGCGCTGGGCCGCAATCCACGCGTGCTCGACGCCGTAATGGAGGAGATCGCCTGCCAGGGCCTGGCGGCGCAACGGGCAAGCCTCTAGCGCATCCGGGACTGGCTGTATTGACGGGCGCCGTGTTACAGTAAGCGCAACGCCGCAACTGGAGCGCCGAACTTGGCCCGCATCCTGATCATCGAAGACAATCCCGCCAACGTCGAGCTGATGGCGTTTCTGCTCACCGCCTATGGACACCATGCCGTCAGCGCCCCTGACGGCCCGCGCGGCATTGCTTGCGCCCGCGCCGCGCCGCCCGACCTGGTGGCCTGCGACGTCAACCTGCCCGGCATGGACGGCTTTTCGGTGCTGGCCGCGCTCAAGGCGGAACCCGCCCTCGCCAGGGCGCCGGTGCTGGCCGTGACGGCGCTGGCGATGGCCGGCGACCGCGAGAAGGTGTTGGCCGCCGGCTTCGACGGCTACATCAGCAAGCCGATCGAACCGGAGAGCTTCGTGGCGGAGCTCGAAGCCTTCCTGCCTGCCGCCGCGCCCGCGCATGGCGGGTCCGTTGCTCCGACCCAGGCGCCGGTCCCGGCGCCGGCGGCCGTCCCGCAGGCGCGGGCCGCCCAGCCGACCATCCTGCTGGTCGACGACGACCCCTTCATGCTGGCCGTGCTGGCCGACATGCTCGGCGACGAGCCGGTACGCGTGCTGAGCGCAGGCTCCGGCCCCGAGGCCCTG
Organism: Massilia sp. BHUDP2; assembly: GCF_046236355.1. NCBI lineage: Bacteria > Pseudomonadati > Pseudomonadota > Betaproteobacteria > Burkholderiales > Oxalobacteraceae > Massilia > Massilia sp. BHUDP2. Next base: position 872,540 of record NZ_JBJUVW010000002.1, on the reverse strand, counting down.
GCCCTGCTCGAGCGCGAGCCGGTCGAGGTCATCCTGTGCGACCAGGCCATGCCCGGCATGCGCGGCACCGAGGTGCTGGCCCAGGTCGCCGCGCGCCATCCGCGCACCGTGCGGCTGATGCTGACCGGGCAGCAGCACCTGGCCGAGATCGACGCGGCGCTGCGTTCCGGCGTGGCCGATGCCCACTACGCCAAGCCGGTTTCGGCAGGCAGCCTGCGCCAGCGCATGCGCGAGGCGCTGGCGCTGCAGCGCAGCCGCGCTCTTTAGAATCCTGTTTCTAGCGTGCGTGCCTAGAATGGACCGCACAGGATTCGCAAGGAAATCATGAGCAAGAAACTTCCCGTGGCCGACGACGACGAAGCGCTGGCGCGCGCCGTCCGCGCATCGGCCCAGCAGATCTGGCAGGCGGGCCTCGGGGCCTTCGCCAAGGCCCAGGAAGCGGGCGAGGGCGGGCGCTCGTTCACGCGCCTGGTGCGCGACGGCAGCGTGTTGGCCAAGCGCGCGCGCGAGGTCGAGCAAGCCTCCGGCACCGTGGCGCGCGCCGCCGAGCGGGCCACCCGCCGCAGCAGCGGCTCCTGGGGCAAGCTGGAGCAGGTGTTCGAGGAGCGCGTGGCGCGCGCCCTGGCCACCATCGGCGTGCCGGCCGCGAGCGAGGTCGAGGCCCTGCGCCGCCGCGTTGACGAGCTCGAGATGATGCTGGCGGAGCTCAGCGCGCGCCTGCCGGCGGCTGCGGCCCCGAAAAAACGTACGCGCCGTGCGCCCGGGCTCGACGAACCCGAGGAAGAAGAAGGCGCCTGAGAACGTATTCCAACGCTGTTTCATTGACACCATTTGGTGTTATCCTCGCGGCTGGAATCACAAACTTCGCCCTTCATGCAACAAAAAGCTCCGCGCCGGACCCGCGAACGCATCCTCGAGCTCTCGCTCAGGCTGTTCAACGAGTTCGGCGAGCCGAACATCACGACGACGGTCATTGCCGAGGAGATGAACATCTCGCCCGGCAACCTGTACTATCACTTCCGAAACAAGGACGACATCGTCAACTCGATCTTCGTCCAGTTCGAGGCGGAGATCGAACGCATCCTCACGGTGCCGGCCGGCCGCCGTTCGAACATGGAAGACGTGTGGCTCTACCTGCACCTGATGTTCGAGCTGATCTGGCGCTACCGCTTCTTCTACCGCGACCTGAACGACCTGCTGTCGCGTAACCGCAAGCTCGAGCTGCACTTCAAGGCGATCCTGGCCCACAAGATCAAGGTGGCGCGCCAGCTGTGCGAAGACCTGCGCAGCGAAGGCTCGCTGGAAGCGGGCGACCAGCAGATCGGCGCGATGGCCACCAACATGGTGGTGGTGGCGACCTACTGGCTGTCCTACGAGTACGTGCGCAACCCGCGCAAGTACAGCGAGCAGCAGGCGATCGCCGACGCGCTCGCGCGCGGCTGCTACCAGGTGCTGGCGATGCTCGGCCCCTACCTGCGCGGCGACACCCGCCTGCTGTTCGAGAAGCTGTCCGAGGAATACCTCAAGAAGCTGTCCGCCGAGGCCCGGCCTGGCGCCGATTTCCTGTAAATTTTTTAGCTCCATGACGATGAAAACCCTGGCCGTCTATTGCGGCGCCTCGCACGGCGCCAATCCGATCTACACCGATGCCGCGCGCGGCCTGGCGGCCGCGCTGGTCGAGCACAACATCGGCCTGGTCTACGGCGGCGGCAAGGTCGGCCTGATGGGCGTGATCGCCGACGAGGTACTGCGCCTGGGCGGCGAAGCCACCGGCGTGATTCCGAAAGCCCTGGTCGAGCGCGAAGTCGGCCACGCCGGCCTGACCCGCCTGTTCGTGGTCAAGGACATGCACGAACGGAAGGCCATGATGGCCGAGCTGTCCGAAGGCTTCATCGCCATGCCGGGCGGGATGGGCACGCTGGAAGAGCTGTTCGAGATGCTGACCTGGGCCCAGCTGGGCATCCACGCCAAGCCGATCGGCCTGCTCAACGCGAACGGCTTCTGGGACGGCCTAGTGGGCTTCGTGCAGCACCAGAGCGCGGAAGGCTTCGTGCGGCCCGAACACGTGGGCCTGATGCGGGTCGATGCCGACCCGGGCGCCTTGATCCGCAGCCTGCGCGCGGCCGCGGCTCCCGCCGCCTGAGGCGAGCCCCGCATGCGGGGCGGAAGAAAATAGCTGGAACTTTTTGCCCCGTCAGACGGAATACCAGTATCGTCCACCTTCCTTCGCCCCATGACGCCTGCATCGATCGCCCTCAACCGCTTCGGCCTCGGCGCCCGCCCGGATGAGGGGGCGCCGGCGGATCCGCGCCGCTGGCTGCTGTCCCAGGTGGATGCCTACGATCCCTTGCCGGCGCCCTGGCGCCGCTTGCCGCACAGCGCACAGGTCGCGGCCGATTGGGTCGCGCAAGAGCGCGCGCAGCGCCAGGCGCCGGCGGACCAGCGCGCCGGCCTGCGCGAAGCCTGGCGCCGCAAGGAGGGCGAGGCCTACCGCGCCGCCATCGGGGCGCGCGTTGCCAGCGCCCTGCAGACCCCCACGCCCTTCATCGAACGCCTGGTGCACTTCTGGTCGAATCACTTCGCCGTGTCGGTCGACAAGGGGCCCGTGACCGGACTGGCCGGCAGCTTCGAGCGCGACGCCATCCGTCCGCACGTCCTGGGACGCTTCGACGAGCTCCTGGTATCGGCGGTGCGCCATCCGGCCATGCTGGTCTACCTGGACCAGGCCCGCTCCACCGGCCCGGACAGTCCGGCCGGCCGGCGCGCCCGGCTCAGGCAGCGCAACAACGCGGGCCTGAACGAGAACCTGGCGCGCGAGATCCTCGAACTGCATACGCTCGGGGTGCGCGGCGGCTACACCCAGCGCGACGTCGGCGAATTCGCGCGCGCGCTCACCGGCTGGACCCTGCCCGAGGACGGCGGCGGGGCCGTGCCTGCGCAAGAGCGCGCGCCATTTCGCTTCGCCCAGGCCCTGCACGAACCGGGCGGCCGGCTGGTGGCGGGACGCAGCTATCCGCCCGGCGGCGAGGAGCAGGCGCGCGCCGTCCTGCGCGACCTGGCCGCGGCGCCGGCCACCGCCGACCACATCGCCCTCAAGCTGGCGCGCCACTTCGTGGCCGACGAGCCGCCGGCGAGCCTGGTGTTGCGCCTGGCCGCGGTCTTCCGCACGAGCGGCGGCGAGCTGTCCAGCGTCTACCGCGAACTGGCGATGGCGCCGGAAGCCTGGGCGCCGGGCCCCGGCAAGTTCAAGTCACCCTGGGACTGGGGCATCTCGAGCCTGCGCGCGCTGGAGCGGCGCGAGATTCCGGACCAGCAGGCGGCCGGCCTGATGAACCAGCTCGGGCAGCCGGTATGGCGTCCCGGTTCGCCGGCCGGCTACGGCGACACGGCCGCCGCCTGGGCCGCGCCGGACGCCTTGCTGCGCCGCGTCGAAGCCGCCCAGCGCTTCGGCGCGCAGGCCGGGGCCCGGCTCGATGCGCGCGCGCTGGCGCCGCGCGTGCTGCCCGGCCTGGCCGAAGGCACGCGCCAGGCGATCGCCCGTGCCGACAGCCCGGCCACGGCGCTGGCGCTGCTGCTGGCTTCCCCCGACTTCCTGAGGAGATGAGATGAGTCTCGACCGACGCGCCTTCCTGGCCGCCGCCGCGCTGCTGGCGGGGCCGCGCCTCAGCTTCGCCGGCGCCGCCATCCCGGGCGAGCGGCGCTTCGTCTTCATCATCCAGCGCGGCGCGGCCGACGGCCTGCATACCGTGATCCCGACCGCCGATCCGGGCTATGCGCGCCTGCGCGGCGCGCTGGCGATCGCGCCGGAAAGCGCGCTCCGGCTCGACGGCAGCTTCGCGCTGCATTCGTCGCTGGCCACGCTGCACGCGCTGTACGGCGCGGGCCAGGCCAGCTTCTTCCACGCCGTGGCCTCGCCCTACCGCGAGCGCTCGCACTTCGACGGCCAGAACATCCTCGAAACCGGCGGGCGCGCCGCCTACGCGCTCAAGGACGGCTGGATGAACCGCCTGGTGGCCCTGCTGTCGCAGCCCGGCAGGAGCGCCATCGCCTTCGCCCCGACCGTGCCGATGGCGCTGCGGGGAAGCCTGCCGGTGCCGTCCTATGCCCCGTCCGGCCTGCCGGACGCGAACGAGGACCTGATGCTGCGCGTGCAGCAGCTGTATGCGAACGATCCCCAGCTGCATGCGCTGTGGTCCGCCGCCATGGACGCGCGCGGCATGGCAGGCGCCATGGATGGCAAGGCCAGGCGCCAGGAGCCGGGCGAACTGGGACGCATGGCCGCCGCCTTTCTCGCGCGCGCGGACGGCCCGCGCATCGCGATGATCGAGACCGGCGGCTGGGACACCCACAGCGGCCAGGCCGGCCGGCTGGCGGCCCAGCTGCGCAACCTGGATACCCTGGTGGCCGGCCTGCGCCAGGGCCTGGGAGCCGCCTGGGACCATACCGTGGTGCTGGTGGCGACCGAGTTCGGCCGCACGGCGGCGGCCAACGGCACCGGCGGCACCGACCACGGCACCGGCGCGGCCGCCATGCTGCTGGGCGGCGCGGTGCAGGGCGGCCGGGTCGTGGCGGACTGGCCGGGCCTGGGCCCTGGGGACCTGTTCGAAGGACGCGACCTGCGCCCGACGCTGGGTCTCGACAGCCTGATTTCCCAGGCCTGCGCCGAGGCCTTCGGAATCGATCCGCAGCGCATGGCGCGCACCCTGTTCCCGGATGCGCCCGGCGGCAAGGCCTTAGCGCGCCTCCTGAAGGCCTGAGCCGGCGCGATACCGCGCCAGCTCGTCCAGCCCAAGGCTGCGCTCGGCCGTCCCGTGGAAGCGGCAGGCGAAGGCGCCGCCGATGGCCCCGGTGCGCATGCATTCGTCCACCGTGGCGCCCTCGAACCAGGCGTGCAGGAAGGCGGACGAGAAGGCGTCGCCGGCGCCGTTGCTGTCCACGACCGGCCCGTCCAGCATGGCGCAGGCGGTATGCCGGATCCGCTCCTGTCCCCGTTCCAGCACATGGCTGCCGGCCGCGCCGGCGGTCGCCACGACCAGCCGCGCCCGGCCCTCGCGCAGGATGGCGCGCATCGTGTCGAATACGCCCCCGCCCAGCGCCGCGGCGCTCAGGAAGACCAGGTCGGCGCGCCGTGCGAAGCCCAGGTGATGGGGATTGCCGCCGTCCCAGTCGTGCAGGTCGGTCGATACCGGCAGGCCGAGGGCGGTGGCGTCGTCGAACAGCGCGGCCGCCCAGGGCATGATGCTCAGGTGGACGTGTTCCGCCTCCTGCATGCGCGGCAGGTAAAAGGTGCGCGGCATGCGCACGCTGTCGGGGTGGCGGCCGTCGTACAGCGACAGGCGGCGCCCGTCGGGGGCGACCAGGTTGACGCTGCGCCGCGTCCCGCTCGGGTGGACCAGGTAGTCGAAGGGCAGGCCGCGCTCGCGGTAACGAGCGTGGATCAGCTGCGCCTGCGGGTCGTCGCCGATGAAGTCGATCAGCACCGGGTGATGGCCGAGCGCCAGCAGCCCGAGGGCGACGCCGTTGCCGGTGTGCGCCACATAGTCGACCACCGGCGGCACGTGGATCGAATCGGCCATCGCCAGCGGCAGCGCGGGCACCTGCACGATGGTGTCGATGCCGACGCCGCCGGCCACCAGCACCCGCCTGCCGCCGGCGCTTACCACGCCAGCACCACCGAGGTCATGGCCGGCAGCGCCAGCGGCGCGCCCAGGTCTACCCGGGCCCCGGTCAGGACATTGGTGGCGCTGCGCGCGCCCTTGGTCATGCCGGCGAAGCGCCCCAGATCGAGGTGGGTGTCGCCGGCATTCTTGTTCAGCACCACCATCACGGTCTGTTTGCCGTCATGGCGGAAGTAGACGTAGCTGCCGTCCTTAGGCAGGTAGTGGGTCAGCTTGCCCTGCGTGACCGCCGAGCTGGTCTTGCGCCAGTTGAACAGCGTGCGCACGAAGCCCTGCATGTCGCGCTGGGCCGGCGACAGGCCGGCGCCGGTGAAGGCATTCACCCGGTCGCCCGCCCAGCCGCCCGGCATGTCGGCGCGCAGCACGCCGTCGTCGCGCTGCTTCGGGCTGCTGATCAGGACCTCGGTGCCGTAGAACACCTGCGGGATGCCGCGCGTGGTCGCCATCAGGATCAGGTTGGACTTCGCCAGCTCGACCTTGTTGTCGACCGTGGCCAGCATGCGCGGCCGGTCGTGGTTGTCGGGGAAGACCATCAGGCGCATCGGGTCGGCATACAGGTAGTCGGCCGCGATGGTCTCGTAGATCCGGATCAGGCCCTTGTTGTACGACTCCGGCTCGGCCAACGCCTCGCTAGCCGTATCGGACAGCGGGAAGTCCATCACGGTCGGCAGTTCGGACGCATAGCCATCGCGGTTGACGACGCCCTTCTGCCAGTAGGCCACCATGTAGGGCCGCGCGTCCATCTCTTCGCCGACCACGTTCATGTGCGGGTACTCGGCGGCCACGGCGCGGTTCCACTCGTTCAGGAAATCCTTGTCGGAGTACGAATAAGTGTCCTCGCGAATGCCGGACAGGTCGGCGTACTCGATCCACCACAGCGTATTCTGGATCAGGTAGCGCGCCACCAGGCGGTTGCGCTGGTTCAGGTCGGGCATGGTCTCGACGAACCAGCCGTCGAAGAAGCGCGCCTTTTCTTCCGGCGCCACGTGGATGTCCTGGGCCACCGTGTGCTGGTTGTTGGTGGGCGTGAACGTGGTGCCATGGTTGATCCAGTCGCGCGCCGGCAGGTCGCGCATCCACCAGTGGCTGGTGCCGATGTGGTTGAGCACGATGTCGTGGATGACGCCCAGGCCCTTTGCCTTCGCGGCGGCGACGTAGTCGCGGAACTCCTCGTTGCTGCCGAAGCGCGGGTCGATCTTGTAATAATCGGTCAGCGCATAGCCGTGGTAGGAATAGGAGGGCTGGTTGTTTTCCAGCACCGGCGTCGGCCAGACCATGGTAAAGCCCAGGTCGCGGATGTAGTCGAGATGCGCGCGCATGCCGGCCAGGTCGCCGCCATGGCGCTTCACCGGATTGGCGCGCTCGGCCCCTTCGAGCATGCCGGCCTGGTCGTTCGCCGGGTTGCCGTTCGCGAAGCGGTCCGGCATGAGCAGGTAGATCGCATCGCCGGCGCCGAAGCTGCGGCGCTCGGCCGAACCCGGGCGGCGCGGCTCCAGCCGGTAAGCGTGGCTGCTAACTAGTTCCTTGCCGCGCCGGAATTGCAGCTGGAGTTCTCCCGGCCGGGCGTCCTTGCCGATGGCCAGGTTCACGAACAGGTAGTTCGGGTTGTCGGTACGCTCGACCCCGGTAACGCGCACGCCGGGGTAGGGACGGGCCAGGGCGGGCGCCAGTTCGGCGATCTTTTCGCCATGCACCATCAGCTGGAGATCCGGCTGTTTCATGCCGGCCCACCAGTTGGGCGGCTCGACGTGCTGGATCTGGTAAGGGGCCGCGCCGGCCCAGGCAGCCGGCAGGATGGCTGCAATCGCAAGGATGAACCGGTACACCAAACCCCCATCAAGAAGTTGTCGATGTAGTAAAGTAACAGAATAAATTGCCAGAAACAATCTTCAATGCGCTTATAAAGTAGTTTTATTTCTTCAGCATGCCGGTGCCAGCATCGGCAAGCGCAGGCGGGAACGCGACATGCAACGGCAGCGCATCACGTGGCATCTAATGTCGGGAAGGACGCAATACACGGACCTTGATCGAGGAGACCACCATGCATACCTTGCAACACAAGCTGATCGCCGGAGCGGCCGCTGCTGCGCTCGCGCTGGCCGGCGCCGCCGCCCTGGCCCAGTCCGTCCCGGACGACGCCCAGATTGCCGGCATCGTCGTCGCTGCCAACCAGGTCGACATCGACGCCGGCAAGCTGGCCGGGAAGATCAGCGGCAACGCCGAAGTGAAAGCCTTCGCCAGGCAGATGGTCACCGACCACAGCGGCGTCAACAAGCAGGCACTGGCCCTGGTGAAGAAACTGAAGCTGACGCCACGCGACAGTGAACTGGGCAAGAGCCTGAAGCAGGGCGGCAGCGACAACCTGGCCAGGCTCAAGGCGCTCGAGGGCAAGGCATTCGACCAGGCCTACGTGGCGCACGAAGTGCGCTACCACCAGGCGGTGATCGATGCGCTCGACAAGACCCTGATCCCGAACGCCAGGAACGCCGAGCTGAAGGACACGCTGGTCAAGGTGCGCCCGGCCTTCGTGGCGCACCTCGAGCATGCGAAGCAGCTCGACGCTTCGCTCAGGTAGGGGCGCGCCATGATCGCGCGTTCGATGGCCGCCTGGATGGCGGCGCTGACGCTGGCGATCGCCGTGCCTGGGGACGCGGCGCGCGGCGCCCCGGCGGTGCATACCGTCGTGATCGAAGGCATGCGCTTCATTCCCGAGACGCTGGAGCTGCGGGTGGGCGATACTGTGGTCTGGCGCAACCGCGATCCGTTCCCGCATACCGCCACCGCGGGCAGCAAGGGCGGGCCGGCTTCGCCCGCCATCGCGGCCGGCGCGAGCTGGAGCTTCAAGGCGGTGCAGCGCGGACGCTATCCCTACCTGTGCACGCTGCACCGCACGATGCGGGCAACGCTGGTGATCCGTTGAGGAGGCGAACGATGGGCAAGGCGGGCGTGGCCGCGGCGAGCGGGCCGGAACTGATGGCGCTGGTGGCGGCCGGCGCGCCGGGTGCGTTCGAGCTGCTCATGCGCACCCACAACCAGCGCCTGTACCGCACCGCGCGCAGCATCCTCAGGGACGATGCCGAGGCCGAGGACGTGGTGCAGGAAGCCTACCTGCTGGCCTACCGCAAGGCCGCGTCCTTCCGCGGCGAGGCCAGCGTCTCGACCTGGCTGACGCGCATCGTGGTGAACGAAGCTAACGCAAGGCTGCGCAGGCAGCAGCGCCGCGACGGCATCCTGCGGTTGGTGCCCGGCAGCGAGGAGGACGCCATGGACGATGCCCCGGGGGGCGCGACCGACCGGCCCGAGGAAGCCGCACTCCGCCTGGAAGCGCGCCGGCTGATCGAGGCGCGCATCGACGCGCTGCCCGAGCGGCTGCGCACCGTGTTCGTGCTGCGTGCGGTCGAGGACATGTCGGCCGGCGAGACGGCGGCGGTGCTCGGCATTCCGGAAGCGACGGTGCGCAGCTGCTTCTTCCGCGCACGCGCCATGCTGCGCACGGCGCTGGCGCGCGACTTCGACGAGGCGGCTGCCTCGGCCTTCGCCTTCGACGGCGCCCGCTGCGACCGCATCGTGGCGGCGGTGCTGGCCCGTGTCTGAGAGGGGCGTCAGCAGAAACCGTGCCGCCCGAGGGCGGCTTTCAGCGCGTGCCGGAATTCTCCATAGTCGAGCGCCTTGTGCACGTACTCGATCGCGCCCAGCGCATCGGCACGCGTACGGTCGGTCTCCAGCGCCGAGCCGGACAGGACGATGACCGGCAGGTGGCCGGCGGCGCGCCCGCGCAGGCGTTCCATCAGTTCGAAACCGTCGACGCGCGGCATCTTGATGTCGAGCAGCAGCAGGTCGAAGGAGGCCTCGCCCAGCAGCCGGTACGCCTCTTCGCCATCGCTGGCCACCACGATGCGGTGCGCGAGCTTGCAGTCTTCCATGGCGCGGCGCGTCAGGGCCACGTCCAGCAGCAGGTCATCTACCAAAAGTACCTTGATTGTCATGCCCGCATGCTAGCAAACGGCATGGACGAGCGCCGCACCGATCGTGCGCCCGGCGGACTGCGCCTCAGGCCAGCACGATGCGGTCGCGCCCGGCCTCCTTGGCCTGGTAGAGCGCCTTGTCGGCGCGATGGATGGCGTCGGCAAAGGGCTCGCCGGCGCGGCGCGTGGCTAGTCCCGCCGAGAAGCTGATGCGGCGGTCCGGCAGGCCGGCTACCTGCATGCCGTGGATGCGCTCGGCCATCCGCTCCAGCACGACGCGCGCGTCCTCGGGCGCGGCATCCGGCAACAGCAGCAGGAATTCCTCGCCGCCCCAGCGCGCCAGCACGTCGCCGCCGCGCAGGCAGGCGCGCGCCGTGCTCGAAAAGCTGCGCAGCACCGCGTCGCCGGTGGCGTGGCCGTACCGGTCGTTGACCTGCTTGAAGAAATCGATGTCGAGCAGGGCGATGCAGGTACTCCCGCCGTCGGACTGGCGGCGCTCCTCGGCCTCCAGCACCTCGTGCATGCGGCGGCGGTTGACCAGCGAGGTCAGCTCGTCCACGGTGGCCAGCACCCGGATGGTGTCCAGGGCCTCGCTCAGCTCGCGGCGCTGGCGCTTCAGGCGAGCGCGCAGCTTGCTCATCTCGCCGCTCAGCACCGCGGTGGAGAGCAGGGCGCCGGCCAGGTAGCCGAAGGTGATCAGTTCGGTCATCGGCGGGTAGCGCTGCGGGTCGCTGGCCTGCATCCAGTACATGGTGGCGCCCATGCCGGCGAGCGCGGCAATGGTGAGCAGGAGGGTCTGGCGCGGCTTGGCGGCGAACATGCAGAACACGATCACGACCACGGTCATGATCAGCATGGCGCCGCGCAGCGGCCCCGAGATCGCATAGGCGGCCATGCCGCAGGCCAGCGAGAACACCGCCTGCGACACCGCCAGCTGGTCGGGCGCCAGCTGGAGGCGCCCGCTGACGCGGATCAGGACGTAGAACAGGAGCGCGCCGCTGCCGCCGAAGGTGACGAGCTTGTCCGCAGCGGCCGGATCCGCCATGCCCTCGCTCACCTGCAGCAACAGGAGGGCAATGCAGGCCACGTAAAGCACGCAGGTCGCGGCCCAATATTGCAGCGTGCGGCGCAGTTTTGGATCGCTGCCGCACAGCAGAACCCCGAGACGCCGCAGCGCGTTCATGCCGGCACCAAGGGCATGGCGGCGCTTTCGGCCAGCAGTTCCGTAATCCGCTCGGGCGGCACCGGACGGCTGAACAGGTAGCCCTGCATCTCGTCGCAGTCGTTGGCGCGCAGGAAGTCGCGCTGCTGCTCAGTCTCCACGCCCTCGGCGATGACGCGCAGGTTCAGCTTGTGGCCCAGCGAGATCACGGCCATCGCGATGGCCTGGTCATCGAGGCTGTCGGCCAGGTCGCTGACAAAGCTCTTGTCGATCTTCAGGCGGCTGATCGGGAAGGATTTGAGCGCCGACAGGCTTGAGTAGCCGGTGCCGAAGTCGTCGATCGAGAGCGACACGCCCATGGCCTTCAGTTCGCGCATCTTGTCCACCGCGCGTCCAAGATCGCGCATGATCGAGCTCTCGGTCACCTCGACTTCCAGCGCTTCCGGCGGCAGCCTGGAGTCGCGCAGGGCGCCGGCGATGCGCTCGACCAGGCGCTTTTCCTCGAACTGGCGGGCCGACACGTTGACCGAGATGCTCAGGGGCGGCAGGCCGGCCGCGCGCCAGGCCACTCCCTGGGCGCAGGCGGTGCGCACCACCCATTCGCCCAGCGGCACGATCAGGCCGCTCTCTTCGGCCAGGCCGATGAAGCGCAGCGGCGAAATCATGCCCTGTTCCGGGTGTTTCCAGCGGATCAGGGCCTCGACCCCGAACAGGCGGCCGGTGCGCAGGTCGACCTTTGGCTGGTACAGCAGCTGGAACTGGCAGCGATCGCCCTTGCAGCCGGGGTCGAGACAGGCCTCGAGCGCGGCGCGCATGCCTTCGAGCAGCACCAGCTTCTCTTCCACGCTGGCGTTCATCTCGCTGGCGTAGAACTGGAAGCTGTCCTTGTGTTCCTTGGCGCGGTACATCGCCGCATCGGCGTTCATCATGAGGGTGTTGGCGTCCTCGCCGTCGCGCGGGTACAGCACCACGCCCATGCTGCAGCTGACCTGCACCTCCTGGCCCTCTACCTCGACCGGCTCGGTGACGGCCTCGCGCACCTTTTCCAGCAGCGGCGTGATCGCCATCGGGTCGCCCGAGATGTCGGGCAGCAGGATCACGAATTCGTCGCCGCCGAAGCGCGCCAGGGTGTCGTTGCGGCGCAGGCACTGTCCCATGCGTGCGCCCACCACCTTCAGCAGCTCGTCGCCGGCGTTGTGGCCGAGCCCGTCGTTGACCAGCTTGAAGCCGTCCAGGTCGATGAAGGCCAGGCCCACCGCGTGGCCCTTGCGCTCGGCGTCGCGGATGGCCTGGCCGAGGCGGTCGCGCAGCAGGCTGCGGTTCGGCAGGCCGGTGAGATCGTCGTGGTGCGCCAGGTGGCGGATGCGCTGCTCGGCGAGCTTGCGCTCGGTGATGTCGCGCACGATTGCCACCACGCCGCCTTCCACCGGCACCACCTGGCGGTGCAGCCAGCGGTCCTCCACGGGAATCATGTGGGCCAGCCATTCGGCCTCGCGCGCCACGCCATCGGTCGCCACCGCCGCGAGGTCGTCGAAGATGCCCAAGCCCATATGGGTCGGCAGCAGCACCGACATGCGCCTGCCCTGCATGCGTTCCTTGGCCAGCCCGGTGAGCTGCTCGGCGCGGGTATTGGTGGTCTCGATCAGGAAGTCCATGACGTCTCCGTGCGCGTCCGGAATGGTGCGCAGCACGAAGAAGGCGTCCAGGCTGGCCTCGGAGGCGGCGGCATAGGTTTCCTGGGCCAGCCGCTCGCGCCTGCGCGCCTTGGCCAACTGCCACGACCAGGCGCTGACCAGGGTGACGACGACCAGCAGCAGGGCGGTGCCGGCGCCGGCGCCGAGCAGCCAGGCGCGGCGCCGGGCGTGGAATGCGGCCATCTGCTCGGCTTCGGACAGGCCGACCACGGCCACCAGCGGGAAACCGACCAGGGCGCGGGTGCTGGCGTAGCGCCGTTCGCGGTCGATCCCGCCCTGGCCGAGCACGATGTCGTCGTCCTTGCCGATGGCCACCCGCTGGCCCCATGAGACCTGTTCGCCGACGCGTACCGCGCGCACGATGCCGTCGCTGCCGGCGACGCCGAGCAGGCCGCGCCCGCCCAGGCGCGAGTGTTCGTAGGAGCTGGTGAAGAATGCCGGGTCGACGGCGACGGTGGCGACGCCCGCGAAGCGGCCGTCGCTCGTGTTGATGCGGCGCGAGAACACCACGTGCGGCTCGCGCCGGCCGACGGTCGTGCTGACGTAAGGTGCAGGGCTGTCCTGGTCGCGGTGCCGGGCGAACCAGGGCGCGCGCGAGACGTCGCCGCCGGGGCGGCTGTGCGGATTGCTCGCCAGTACGCGGCCGCCGTCGCTGATGATCGCGACCTGGAACACCAGGCCCGGCGGCAGCAGGCCCTTGGCGCTCATCGCCCCCAGGGCGGCGTCCGGGCCGTTGGTCTCGACCGCGTACTGCAGCACGCGCAGGGTCTGGTCGATGCCGCTCAGGCTGCGCGCCATCTGGGCCTCGTAGGTGTCGACCAGTTCGCGCGTGGCTTCCCGGGCCGCCGCGTGCGCGGTGCGCTCCTCGGCGCGGATCATGTGGACGGCGGTGGTCCACAGGGCCGCCACCAGCAGCAGCGCGAACAGCGGCAGCGAGATGTGGGTTTCCAGTCCGCGCCCGAGCCAGCCCAGCAGCGCCGCGCGGCGCCCGTTCGGCCGCGCATGCGGCGCCGTAGGGGTGGCGGGCGGGACCATGTCGTTCATGGAATCAGCGCAGCACCAGCACCGGACGCACGCTGGCGTCCAGCTCGGCGCGGTCGATGTAGCCGATCATCGAAGGATTGTCGGCCACCTGACGGCGCACGCTGGCGCTGTCGTCGGCTTCGCGCGGCGGCTGGCCGCGGCCGGTGAAGACCATCTTCGACCAGTGCGCCTTGAGCAGGGCCGGGGTCTTGCCGGTGACCTGGGCGTAGAACTGCTCGCGTTCGTTCGAGCCGAGGCGCTGGTCGAGCGCCACCACTTCGCCCCCGCCGGGGAAGCGCCCGGCCTGGCCCAGGAAGATCGCGGCGACCTGGTCGGGCGACAGTGCCGGCAGCGGGTTGCGTGCCGAGACGATCACGACCAGTTCGGCCGAGGCATTGGCGCACGCCGCCAGCGCGAGCGCGGCGGCAGCCATCAGGTGTCGGAAGCGGATACCCATGCGCGGCCTCAGAAGACGAAGTCGAGGGCCACGCTCGCCACGTGCACGGTCTCGCCCGAGCGGAAGCTGGACCGCGTGTTGATCAGGGTGCCGCGCGAACCGTCGGTCGGCCGCAGGCGGTCGTACTGGAACTTGAGGGCGGCGCCCGTGGCCATGTCCCAGCGCAGGCCGGTGCTGAGCGTGGTCTGGATCGGGATCGTCCCCAGGTAGATGTTCAATCCGGCGTTGAGCGCGGCGGCCACCGCCTGCGCCCGCGCCGGCAGTCCGGGCAGCGCCAGGCCCGGGTCGCGGGTGGCGCCGTGCGCGCGCACCTTGGCAAAGCCGAGGTAGGGTGTCAGGCTGTCGAAACGGTAGCCGCCGCCGGCGTACATGGTGGTGGTCCGGCCGAGCAGCGAGTGGGTATGGGCGTGCCCGGCTTCGGCGTTCAGGAACCACCGCCCCGGATCGTAGCTGAAGCCGGCATTGACCATGCTGACGCGCTTGTGCTCGATCGCATAGCGCTCGGCCAGCGCCACCCCTTGCGGACCGAAGGCGCGCATGGCGGTAAACACCTCGGTGCCGATCCCGGTAGTCAGGTGGGCGGTCAGGGCCGACACGCGCGCGCTCAGCGGGCCGCGCTCGATGCTGTGGGACAGTCCGGCAATGCCGTGCGCCTCGACGCGGTGGTCTTCGTACAAGTGGGTGTCGGTGCGGCCGAAGAAGGCCTGGGTGGCATGGCGCGTGTCGCCCGCGCCCCAGCGCCAGGTCGCATCGATGCCGTCGCTGCTGGAGATCGGCAGCCCGCCGTACACTTCGACCGGCGGGCGCACCCAGGCCATGGTATAGCCGACCTTGCGGTAGTCGGCCGCGAGGAAGACGGGCAGCGCGATGCGCCCGATGCGCAGCGCCAGGTCCGGGGTGGCCTGGTACTTGACGTTGGCCCATTCGACGCGCGGGCGGTAGTTGCCTTCCAGGTTCTGCTCGCTCACCACCTGCAGCACGCCCGACCAGCGGCCCAAGGACAGGTCGAGCTGCGCGCCCAGGCGGCTGTCGACGTCCGGGCTCCAGGCTTCGCTGCGGCCGGCGCCATTGGCGCGCAGGACGGTGGAACTGAAGTCCGCGTCGCGCACGCTCGCGTAGACGGCGCCGAGGGTGCCGAAGCCGGAAAACTTCCATGCCGGCGCGCCAGCGGTATCGGCGGCTGCCGCTTCGCCGGTCGCCGCGAAGGCGCGGCCCACGGCGGCCATCAGGCCCAAGGCAAGCACGCCGCCACGCAGGGCAGCCGGCAGCGCGGTGCAGGGGAAAGAAAACTGGTACGTCATGGTTCGGGTTGCTGTGCGGCGGGGCGGAACTACCAGGCCCCGCGAGGGGGAAAACGACGACAGACTTTACCCAACGCGACAGGCAAAGTCGAGATGTTTGCACAACGCAACGAATTAATCTGACAAGCTTTGTTGTTCAATGGCAACGGGGTCCGCGCCGGCGCCCCACAGGCGCCGCCCGCCCAGGTCGAGCCAGGTCAGGTAGAGCCGCAGGTCGAACTCGAGCTGGTGGTAGTGCGGCTCCATCCAGCAGCACAGCTTGTAGAAAGCCTTATCGTGCTCCTTTTCCTTCAGGTGGGCCAGCTCGTGCACCGCGATCATGCGCAGGAAGGGCAGCGGAGCGTCGCGGAACACGCTGGCGATGCGGATCTCGCGCTTGGCCTTCAGGCGGTTTCCCTGGACGCGCGAGATCGCGGTGTGCAGCCCGAGCGCGTGCTGCACCACGTGGATCTTGCTGTCGAAGGCGACCTTGACCACCGGCTCGGCCTGGCGCAGGTAGTCGTCCTTCAGCTCCTGCACATAGGCGTAGAGCGCCTTGTCGGTGCGGATGCCATGGGCCTCGGGGTAGCGCTGCAGGAGCACCGCGCCGAGCTGGCCGGCATCGATCAGCTGGCCGACCTGGGCGCGCAGGGTGTCGGGATAGGCCGTGAGGTAGGGAAGCTTGTGCATAGGGCCGGCAATGTACCATGGCGCCGGCGCGCGGTGTCGGAAGGACCACGGCGCCGGCTGGCGCCGTGGTATGGATGCATCGTGGGGAAGTTTCAGCAGGATGGGTGAACTGGTCTAGTGGCCGGAAAGCTGGTCAGCTCTCCTTTTCGCCCTGGCGGTTGCCGGCGTTCTTGGCCGCGGCGGCGGCGCGCTGGGCCGACTGCCGGCTTTCGCCGCCCTTGCGCCCGATGTCGGCCATGTGGGCGCGGTTGCGGCTGACTGCCTCGCCGCCTTTCTGGCCGGCGCGGCGTGCTTCTTCGGAATCGAACTCGTGCGCGGTACCTTTCTGGTGTGCCGCCTGTCCGCCCTTGCTGGCGATTTCACGCTGCTGGTTCTGGTCCATTGCCGCGAAACCGCGCTTGGCCGGCGCCTGGCTGCTGCCCGCGCCGCCTTTCTGGGCATTGCCCTTGCCGTTCTCTTTGCTTGTCGCCATGTCGCTCTCCTTGTGTGCCCTGAGGTGTCAAAGTCCGATGTGGGAACCGCGAGCGCGTATGGATGCGCTCGTGCCGTTTAGAGAGAAGGCTGAAGCGTAAGTTCCTTCGCGCCGGGACCGGCATCGGCGCACCGGCCGGTCGCGCGTTAGCGCGGACGCGAACGCCGCTCGCGCATGCGCTTGGTCCCGCCGCGCAGCAGGCCGCGCGGCTCGATGCCGTCGATCGCAGGCGGCGCGCCGGCGAGGTCGGATTCGAGCTGGGCGCGGCGCGTGCGCAGGCGCAGGCCCAGGGCCTGCTGGTCGGCCCCGGCGCGCGTCAGCGCCGGGAACAGCAGGTTCTCTTCAAAGGCGACGTGGCGCTCCACTTCGTCGGCCAGCACCGCGACGCAGACGTCGAAGTACTCGTCGTCCGGGAACAGGGCGGCGAGCTGCAGGGCGAGCTCGCGCGTGCTGTCGTGTTCCAGCGCCGCGTCTTCGAGCAGGCCGTCGTCGACCGCGCCGCGCAGCGCCGGGTAGAAGAGTTCGTCCTCGAGCTGCGCGTGCATGGTCAGCGCATCGCACAGCTCGTCGACCACGCGCTCGCGCTGCGCTTCTTCTTCGCGGTCGAGCATGGCGAAGGCGTGGAACAGGGCGCGAACGTGCGCATGGTCGGCGCGCAGCTGGGCCAGGATGCCGCCAGGCGGCTCTGCGCTCGTTTGTGGAAACTGAGCCATGTTCACCTCGCAAGACAATGTGCGCACCAAATAGATATAGACGCGCCGCGAGGAGAGAAGTTCAGTCAATCATGGGGTGCTTTTCGCCTGGATCAAGAAGCACCCGGGATGGTTCAGACCTCCGCCACCTTGAGCACCAGCTTGCCGAGGTTCCTGCCTTCGAACAGCATCAGCAGGGCCTCGGGGAAGCGCTCGAAGCCTTCCACCACGTACTCGATGCTCTTGACGCTGCCTTCCTGCATCCAGCCGGCCAGCGTCGCCACGCCTTCGGCGTAGCGTGGCGCATAGTCGAACACGACCATGCCTTCCATGCGCGCGCGGTTCACCAGCAGCGACAGGTAGTTGGCCGGGCCCTTGACCTGGCTGGTGGCGTTGTACTGCGAGATCGCGCCGCAGATCACGATGCGCGCCTTCATGTTGATGCGGGTGAGGACGGCGTCCAGGATGTCGCCGCCGACGTTGTCGAAATAGACGTCCACGCCCTGCGGGCAGTGCTCCTTCAGGCCCGCATGCACGGAACCGGCCTTGTAGTCGATGCAGGCGTCGAAGCCGAGCTGCTCGACCACGAAGCGGCACTTCTCCTCGCCGCCGGCGATGCCGACCACGCGGCAGCCCATCTTCTTCGCCACCTGGCCGACCGTCATGCCGACCGCGCCGGCCGCGCCCGAGACCACCACGGTCTCGCCGGGCTTGGGCTGGCCCACCTCGCGCAGGCCGAAGAAGGCCGTCATGCCGGGCATGCCAAGGGCGTTGAGCCAGGCCGTCGGCGGGGCGATGCGCGGGTCGATCTTCGTGAACGCGGCGGTCTTGTCGTCGGCCTGGCCGGACCAGTAGCGCTGCACGCCGGTGCCGCCGGCCACGTAATCGCCCACCGCGAAGCGCGGCGAGCGCGACGCCACCACCACGCCCAGGCCGCCGGCGCGCATCACCTCGCCGATCGCCACCGGGCGGATATAGGATTTGCCCTCGTTCATCCAGCCGCGCATGGCCGGGTCGAGCGACAGGTAGAGCACCTTGACGACGATGCCGCCTTCCTCCGGCTCGGGCACGGCTTCTTCGTGGAACTGCCAGTCCTCGTTGCGCGGCATGCCGAGCGGACGGGCGGCGAGCAGGAACTGCTGGTTCGGGGGGAAGGCATTGGTCATGGGAGTCTCCGCTACAAGTTGGACAATATTGGCAACGTGACTATACCGCTTCCGGAGCGCCGCTCCTATACCGGTCCCGTGCGGCGCGTGCGACAATAGCGGGCTTTTCCACCCCCACGCAACCCGATCACACCCCTATGGCTCTCAAGGCAACCATCTACAAGGCCGACCTGTCGATCGCCGACATGGACCGCAACTACTACGGCGACCACACCCTGACCATCGCGCGCCATCCGTCCGAAACCGACGAGCGCGTGATGATCCGGGTGCTGGCTTTCGCACTCCATGCGGACCCGGCGCTCGTGTTCACCAAGGACCTGTTCGACGTCGAGGAGCCGGCCATGTGGCAGAAGGACCTGACCGGCGCCATCCAGACCTGGATCGAGGTCGGCCAGCCTGACGAGAAGCGCCTTCTCAAGGCGGCGGGCCGCTCGGAGCAGGTGCTCGTGTACAGCTACAGCGCTACCAGCGACATCTGGTTCAGGGGCCTGGCCAACAAGATCGACCGGGCGAAGAACGTCGCGGTGGTTAACATTCCGAACGAGGCCAGCGTCCAGCTCGAGAAGATGGCGAAGCGCAACATGCAGCTGCAGTGCACGATCCAGGACGGCCAGGTGTGGCTGACCGACGGCATCGATACCGTGCTGGTCGAGCGCGAATACCTGCGCGGCGGCCCGTGAAGCTATAATTCCCAGTCCACTTCCTCACATTCGTCGCCATGAAACATCGCTTCCTCGCTTTCCTCGCCGGCAGCCTGCTGTCGGTTTCCGCGTTCGCCCAGGTGAGCGTGTCCGAACCCTGGATCCGCGCCACCGTGCCGGCCCAGAAGGTGACCGGCGCCTTCATGCGCGTGCAGTCCGTGGCGCCCGCGCGCCTGGTCGGCGTGCAGACCGAGGTCGCCGGCCGCGCCGAGCTGCACGAGATGGCGATGGAAGGCCAGACCATGCGCATGCGCCGCGTGGACGCGATCGAGCTGCCCGCGGGTAAGCCGGTCAACCTGGCCAGCGGCGGCTACCACATCATGCTGATGGACCTGAAGCGCCAGGTGAAGGAAGGGGAGAGCGTCGAGCTGACCCTGCGCGTAGAGGACGCGGCGGGCAAGCGCCAGGACGTGAAGGTGAAGGCGGCGGTGCGTCCCCTGAGCCACAGCGCCCACGCCGGGCATTGATGTTGCGGATGGCCGGCCGCGCCGGCCATCCCCTGGACCCGCTCAGCGCGGCGCCGCCGCGATCCGGCGCGCATCTCCCGAACCCACGACCGACTTGCTGACGCGCGGGTCGCCGTAGTAGTTGACGTCGCCCGAGCCGGCGATGGTCATGCTCAGCTCGTGGCGCGCCCACACCGTCGCTTCTCCCGAACCGGCCACGCTGATGCTGGCGTTGTCCGCCTGCACCCGGCCCATGTCCACGGTGCCCGAGCCGCCGATCGACACCGACAGCTTGCGCGCCTGGCCGGCCCCGGCCTTGAAGTCACCGCTGCCGCCCAGGGTGACCGAGACCGCGTCGCTGTCCAGCTGGCGCACATTGATTTCGCCCGAGCCTCCCAGGTCGATGTTCAGGCGCGGTGCGCGCAGCAGGTCGGCATCCACCGAGCCCGAGCCGCCCAGCGCCAGGCGCTCGATCTGGCGTGCGTTGACGACGATCTTCAGGTTCCTGGTGCGCAGGTTCAGGTTGCGCTTGGCCGGGCGGATCTTCAGGGTGCCGTTCTCCACCACGGTCTCGATCAGCGGCAGCAGGTTGTCGTCGGTTTCGATCGTGAGGCCTTCGCTGTCGCCCATGCGCAGCTCCAGCTTGCCCGGCACTTCGAGGGCCAGCCCGGTGAAGTGCGATACCTGGCGCGCCTGGCGCTTGATGCTGCCGTTGCCCTCGACGCGCTCGCCGCCGAAGGACCAGCTGGCGGCCAGCGACGGGGTGGCCGTCGTGGCCAGACCTGCGGCCAGGGCGCCGGCCACCAGGGTGGGAAGCAGAATGGCGCGCAGGATGCCGGCCGGGCGGGAAGAGGTCTTGTTCATGCTTGTCTCCTGTTGAAGCGTTTGTCGATGCTGTCATCCTAGGCAAAGGCCGGGCCCGGCGCATCCCGGATGCGACGAAGCGCACAGTCCACTGTCCAGAATGCACCCAGGCAGGACAGGCTGTCGCGCTCCATGCGGCGTGCATGGCTATCACGAACGCCCGGATTGCACTAGAATCGTGCGCTTTTTGCCCCGGTATGCATCCGGCGGAGGTAGCAATGAACCTGATTTTCCTTCTGATGGCCTTCTGCGTCGGCATGGCCATGTCCATCCAGGCGGCCGTGAATACCCAGCTGGCCGCATCGATCGGCGCCAACTCGGTGGTCGCCGCCCTGGTCTCCTTTGCCTGCGGCACCATCGTGCTGGCCGGGGTCGCGCTCTCGCGCGGCGGGCTGGGCCCGACCTTCGCCGCGCTCGCCGGCCAGCCGCTGTGGAAGTTCGCGGGCGGCTTCCTGGGCGCGGCGTTTGTCTTCGGCACGGTATTCCTGGCGCCGCGCATCGGCCTGCTGAGCCTGATCGTGCTGGTGATCGCCGGCCAGCTGATCACCTCGATGGCGATCGACCACTTCGGGCTGGTCAACATGGCGATGCGCAAGGTGTCGGGCGTGCGGGTGCTGGGCGCCTGCATCGTCGCGCTGGGCGTGGCCGTCACCCTGTTCGGCGACCGCATCCTGGCCGGCCTGCGTCACTGAGCCGCGGCGCACGCGTCGCATTCCCGTTAACGCTGTCTTGACGTTGCGGGCGTAAGATAGGCGCCTGGCCGCTGTACAGGGGAACATCATGTTCGCGAGCAAGGTCGCCGCTGGTCGGAAGCATGGGCATCCGTATGCCATCACGCTGCTGCTCGTGGCGCTGTGCGCGTTCAGCCAGTACGAGGGGCGCCACGTGTTCGGCCAGCGCGCCCCGCTCGGCCTGCTGTACCTGCCGGTCATGGCCAGCGCGATCCTGGGCGGCTGGCGCCCGGCGCTGCTGGCCTCGGTATTGTCGCTGCTGCTGTCGCCGCTGCTGGTGGCGCCGCAATTCACCTTCATCATCGCGCGGCCGCAGGATGTCGGCGCCATCCTGGTGCTGCTCATGGTCTGCCTGTTTACCTGCGGCATGGCCGCGGTGCTGGAACGGTCCGAGAACAAGGCGCGCGCCTACCTGGCCGACCTGCAGGGCAGGGAGCATACCTTGCGCGCCCTGCTGGGGGCCTCGGTCCACGCCATCCTCGGCATCGGCCACGACGGCCGGATCCAGTTCGCCAGCGCCTCGGTGGCGCGCCTGTTCGACTTCGCGCCGCAGGAACTGATCGGCCAGTCCTACGAGGTACTGGTCGTGAACGGCCTGCGGCAACTGCGGGGCGGGGGCCTCGACAACCTGTTCCACAGCGGCGCGGTGGGGCAGGTCGGCGACACCCAGGAAATCGAATGCCGCCGCAAGGACGGCAGCCTGTTCCCGGCCGAAGCCAGCCTGGCGCTCGCCGACGTGTCGGGCGGGCGCCTGGTGGTCAGCCATATCGCCGACATCAGCGAACGGCGCGAAGCGGAGCGGCGGGTCCTGCACGCGGCCCGCCACGATCCGCTCACCGGCCTGCCGAACCGGGCCCTGGTCTACGAGCTGGGCGCGCAGCTGCTGGCCTCGGCCAAGCGCCACGGCGACCGCATCGCCATCCTGTTCTTCGATCTCGACCGCTTCAAGCCGATCAACGACACCTATGGGCACACGATCGGCGACCGGATGCTGCAGCAGGTGGGGCAGCGCCTGAAGGACGGGCTGCGCGGCAACGACCTGGTCGGGCGCCTGGGCGGCGACGAATTCGTCGCCATCCTCGCCGATATCCGGACCGACGACGCGGTGCTGCACATGGCCACCCAGCTGCTGCATACCCTGCGCGAACCCTACCGGATCGACACGCTCGACCTGAAGACCTCGCCCAGCATCGGCATCAGCATCTACCCGGAAGACGGCGACGAGCTCGATACGCTGATCCGCCATGCCGATGCGGCGATGTACCATGCCAAGAATGCCGGCCGCAACCGCTGCCAGTTCTTCACCCAGGAGATCTACCTGCATGCCCGGCAGACCTTCGACCTCGAACAGCGGCTGCGCCACAGCATCGCCGAGAGCGACTTCGAGCTCGTGTACCAGCCCTTCATCGACCTGAGCCACAAGCGCTTCGTCGGCGTGGAGGCGCTGCTGCGCTGGCGCGGCGGCCCTACCGCGCCCGGCGCGCAGGAGCGCTTCATTGCCGCCGCCGAGCGCATCGGCCTGATCACGGTGCTGGGCGACTGGGTGCTGCAGGAAGCCTGCAGGCAGCATGAAAAATGGCGCGAACTGGGTTTGCCCGCCATCCGCATGGCGGTGAACGTCTCGGCGGTGCAGTTCCGCGAGAAGAATTTCAGCGAGCGCGCCGCCTACATCATCCGTAGAAGCGGCATCCCTCCGTCCTGCATCGAGTTCGAGGTGACCGAGAGCGCCGTGATGAGCGACGTCGAAGATGCGGCGAAGATGCTGGAGCGGCTCAAGGGCGACGGCGTCAGCATCGCACTGGACGACTTCGGCACCGGCTATTCCAGCCTGAGCTACCTGTCCCAGTTCCCCATCAACAAGCTCAAGATCGACAAGTCCTTCATCCACAACATCGATACCGACCCACGCTCGCTGGCCATCGCCGAGACCGTGATCGCGCTCGGCAAGAAGCTGGGCATGACCGTGATCGCCGAAGGCATCGAATCGCAGGCCGGCATCAAGCTGCTGGCGGACATCGGCTGCGACCTGGGGCAGGGTTTCTTCATCAGCAAGCCGGTCCGTCCGGACAAGCTGGTCGACTGGTATTACCAGGCGCAGTACAAACACCTGTTCGCATAGCGACGCCAAGCGTTGCGGCTTTGTAGCGCCACGAACAATTTTATTTCAGATTTGCAATCTTTTTGATATGCATGGTTCTATAATATCCGGCACTGTTTAACTTTTTGCCACGTGCCGGCCAGATGGAATACCACCAGTCCTCGCAGATCCCCACCCTGTCGTACATCGAGAACGAAGACCATCCGGTATTCGGTACCCTGGTCGAGCAGATCCTGCACCTGCTGAATTCGCGCCTGGTGTTCTCGGACATCATCATCCACCAGAACAGCCCCCTGATGCTGCGCCAGCCGAAGGGCCTGGTGGCGGTGACGGACTCGCCCATCACCAAGGAAGAGCTGGAGGAATTCTTCGACGTCATCGAGCCGAACTGGGCCGAGCGCATCGCGGTGCGCGCCTTCGATCGCTCGATCGACCTGCACACGGCGCGTATCCGCGCCAACTGCTTCAGCTTCCAGGGCAAGAAGCGCCTGGGCTGCGTGATCCGCCGCTTCCCGAAGGAACCGCTGGCGCTGGTGGAACTGGGCCTGTGGCCGGACGAGCAGGAATTCGCGCGCTTGAATAGCGGCCTGGTGCTGATCATCGGCGATACCTGCCAGGGCAAGTCGACCACGATCGCCTCGATGATCGACGAGATCAACAAGCAGCGCTCGGGCCACATCATCACCATCGAAGACCCGGTCGAGACCCTGATCCCGCAGCGCAAGTGCATCATCACCCAGCGCGAGGTGGGCGAGGACGCCGACGTGGCCAGCTACTACCTGGGTGCGCTGGACGCGCTGCGCGAGCGCCCGGACGTGATCGTGATCGGCGAGATCCGCGATGCCGAGACCGCGCAGGAAGCCCTGGCCCTGGCCGAATCCGGCCCGCTGGTGCTGGCCACCCTGCACGCGCGTTCGACCGAACTGGGACTGCAGAAGATGCTGCGCCTGCTCGGCAATTCGGAAGCCCAGTCCCAGGCCCTGGCGCACGCCCTGCGCGGCGTGCTGTGCCAGGCGCTGCTGCCGTCGGTGGAAGGCAACCGCTACCACCTGGCCACCGAATGCCTGACGCCCAGCGCGGCCGTGATGCGCATGCTGGAGGCGGGCGACGTCGGCGCCATCCGCGCCCACATGAACGCGGGCCGCGATCCGGGCTGCCACACCATGAACGCCTCGCTCGAAGGGCTGCTGGCCTCGCACAAGGTGCGGGTGGAGGATGCGCGCAACGCGACCACCGACCGGGTGGGGTTTGCGGACATGGTCTAGGTCGGCGCAGGCAGACATGCCTCCCGGCCGGATTCCGGTATAGTCAGCGACAATCCGGATGGCCGAAAGGAGCACAGGTGCGACACATTCTTCTGCTTGCAGCACTGGCGCTGCTGAGCGCATGTACGGAGCGCGCGCCGGCGCCAGTCAAGGGCACGGATGCCGGCAGCGCATCGATTCCCACCCCGCGAGCTGCCGCTGAGGCGCCGCCGCGCCTGAGCGACGCCGGGTTCGGCCCGATCCGCTTCGGCATGAGCCTGCCGCAAGCGGAAGCGGTGGCCGGCAAGGCCAGCCTGCCCCAATCCTTCGATCCCGCCTGCAGCATGGTGCGCTTCGCCACGCTGCCCGGACTGCGCTTCATGGTCGAGAGCGGCACCGTCACGCGCGCCGACGCCGATCCCGGCACCCCGAACGTACTCGGCCTGGCGGTCGGCGACACGCTCGCGCAGCTGCGGGCCCGCTATCCCGACGCGCAGGTAGCGCCCCACAAGTACGTGGAGAATGGCCATACCATCAGTGTTCCCAGCGCCGACGGCAGTGCCGCCATCGTGCTGGAAGAGGAGGGCGGGAAGCTTACCAGAATTCGCGCCGGTCGCCAGCCGGCGGTCGCCTACGTCGAGACCTGCGGATAAGCGCGACTGCCCTCAGGCGGCACTTCCCACGAACGGGATCACGCCGAAGACCAGCGCCGCCACCAGCAGCACCAGCGATGCCGAGATCGCCCATTTCAGGGTGTAGCGCTGGTGGTCGCCGAATTCCACCTTCGCCATGCCGACCAGCAGGTAGGTCGAGGCCACCAGCGGGCTGAGCAGGTGGACCGGCTGGCCGATCAGCGCGGCGCGGCCGATCTCCGCCGGGCTGATGCCGTACACGGCGGCCGCCTTGGCCAGGATCGGCACGATGCCGAAGTAGAAGGCGTCGTTCGAGATGAAGAAGGTGAAGGGAATGCTCAGCAGGCCGGTCACGATCGCCAGATACGGCCCCATCCACTCGGGCACGGCGGCGATGACGCTGAGCGCGATCGCATCCACCATCTTGGTGCCCTGCAGGATGCCGACGAAAATGCCGGCGGCGAAGATCAGCGAGACCACAGGCAGCACGTTGGCGGCGTGGTGGGCGATGCGCTCCTTCTGCTCTTCCAGGCCGGGGTAGTTGATCATGACGGCGACCGCGAAGAAGACCATGAACAGTACCGGCAGCGGCAGCACGCCGGCGACGAGCAGGCCGAGGAGCGACGCGGTCAGCAGGAAGTTTACCCAGATCAGCTTCGGGCGCGCCGTGGCGGGCGAGGAGACGCCGGAATCCGGCTCGCTGCCGCCGCCATCGCCGTGCGCGCTGCTGCCGACCGATCCTGCGGTGGAAGCGTGCGCAAGCCACTGGCCGGTGGTCCCGTCCATGTCACCGGCAAGCGCCAGCCTGGCGTGGGCAGGCTGCAGCACGCTGACGTTCGAGGCCTGCAGGGTAGCGGCCTGGGCCGGCATCTGGAGCATGCCGATCCGCATGCGTTCCTTCTTGCCCAGCACATAGGCGACGAACAGCACCCAGGCCACGCCGGCCAGCATCGGGGCGATCATGGGGACGAAGATGTCGCCCACGTCGACACCCAGGGCGCTGGCGGCCCGTGCGGTGGGACCGCCCCAGGGCAGGATGTTGAAGACGCCGCCTCCCAGCATGATGACGCATGCCAGCACCAGGCGGCTCATGCCCAGGCGCACGTACAGCGGCAGCATCGCCGACACCGTTATCATATAGGTCGTGGCCCCGTCGCCGTCGAGCGAGACCAGCATGGTCAGCGCCGCCGTGCCGACGACGATCTTGACGGGATCGCCGCGCACCAGCGTGACGAGCCGGCGGATCACGGGGTCGAACAGGCCGGCATCGATCATGATGCCGAAGTAGAGGATCGCGAACATCAGCATGACCCCGGTGGGGGCCAGGTTCTTGATCCCGGTGAGCATCATGGGCCCGAGCTCGGCGCCGAAGCCGCCGATCAGGCCGAAGGCGATCGGCACCACGATCAGGGCGACCATGGCCGGCAGGCGCTTGGTCATGATCAGGAACATGAAAACGATGATCATCGAGTAGGCCAGGATGGTCAGCATGGGTTGTCTCCGAATATTGTGGGCGTTATGTGCCGTCTGAATGACAGCCTATAAGCCAACTATATGCGGGGCCGGCTTTCAGTTAGCTTTCAGGGTGCGCGCCGGCGGGAACAGCACGCTCACCTTCAGTCCGCGGCCATCGTCTCCCGTGCCGAGGGCAAGGCCGGCACCGTGCATGGCGGCGATGTCGCGCACGATGGCCAGGCCCAGGCCGGTGCCGCCGGGATTGGCTTCCAGCGTGGCCTGGGCACGGTAGAAGGGCGTGAACACCTTGTCGTGTTCCGCCGGGGCGATGCCGGGGCCGCTGTCGAGCACCTCCAGCAGGACGCCGTCGTCCTGCCGCGCGATGCGCAGCTGCACGCTGCCGTGCGCCGGCGTGTAGCGGATCGCATTGTCGACCAAGTTGGACACCAGTTCGTGCAGCAGCAGCGCGTCGCCGTTCACGGTGGTGTCGGCGCCGTCCCCGGCGTCCAGGCCCAGGTCGATTCCCTTCTGCACCGCCGCCACGGCCAGCTCCAGGCCGACCTGGCCCGCTACCGCGGCCAGAGACACGGGGCTGCTCTGCAGCTTGCCGCCGCCATGCTCGATGCGCGCCAGCGTCAGCAGGCGGTTGGCCAGGTGGATGGCGGCATCGGTGGTGCCGGCCACCGAGCGCACGATGGCGCGCATGGCTTCCGGATCGTTTTCCCTCAAGGCCAGTTCGGCCTGGGTCTTGAGCACCGCGAGCGGGGTGCGCAACTGGTGCGAGGCGTCGGCGATGAAGCGACGCTGGCTGGCGACCAGGTCGTGCATGCGCGTCATGGCGCCGTTCATCGCCAGCACCAGCGGCCGCACTTCGCGGTGCACCAGGTCGGGGTCGACGTCGCCCAGGTCCGACAGCGAGCGCGTCTCGACCTCGTTCTTCAGGTCCATCAGGGGGCGCAGCACGAGGCGCACCGCGAACCACACCAGGGTCGCCACCGCCAGCACCAGCAAGGCCTGGCGCAGCAGGGTGTTGATCAGGATGCGGCGCGACAGCGCACGGCGCGCGTCCAGGGTCTCGCCGACCTGGATCAGGGCGATGCCGCGCATGCTGTCGTCGAATACCGGCTGCAGCAGCGCCGCGATGCGCACCGTCTCGCCGTTGTACTGCGCGTGGTAGAAGCGCACCAGGGCCGGATACAGGTCCGAGCGCGGCACGTCCTTCGGCACCGGCGGCAGGTCGTCGAAGCCGGACACCGTCTCGCCGCGCAGCCCCGTCACCTTGTAGTAGATGCGCCCCAGGGTGTCGGTCTCGAAGCTGTCCAGGGCCACGTAGGGCACCTCGGCCGCCACCTGGCCGTCGCGCACCGAGACCCGCTCGGCGAGCGCGCGCGTGGAGGCCAGCAGCGAGCGGTCGTAGGCGATGTCGGCGGCCTCCAGCGCGTCGCCGTACAGCGACACCGCATTGAGCGCGACCAGCCCCACCAGCGGCAGGATCAGCCAGCGCAGCAGCTGGTTGCGCAGGCTGCCGCGCGGCCGCGCGGCCTTCAGCGCCATGGCGGCCCCAGGCTCACGCGGGACGTTCCTGCAGCAGGTAGCCGATGCCGCGCAGGGTGACGATTGCGGTATTGCCTTCGGGCTGGCGTTCGAGCTTCTTGCGGATGCGGTGGATATAGAGTTCGATGGCGTCGAGGTTGGCGTCGTCGACCAGCGCGAACACTTCGTCGAACAGTTTTTCTTTCGAGAGCGCGCGGCCCGGGCGCGCGATCAACGCTTCCAGCACCGCGTGTTCGCGCGGCGTCAGGCCCAGCGGTTCGCCGCAGTAATGGAACATGCGCGACACCGTGTCGAAGCTGAGCTGGCCGCAACGGTGCACCAGGGCTTCGGTGCCGCCGCCGTTGCCGAACCTGCGGCGCAGCAGCGCCTTCACCCGCGCTTCCAGCTCGGCCAGCTCGAAGGGCTTGGCCAGGTAGTCGTCGGCGCCCAGGTTCAGGCCCTGCACCTTCTCTTCCAGGCCGCCGCGCGCGGTCAGGATCAGCACCGGCGTGCCGCCGCGGGCGCCGCCGCGCGCGCGCAGGCGGCGCAGCACCTCGAGGCCGTCCATCCGCGGCAGCGTCAGGTCGAGGATCACGAGCGCGTAATCCTGGGTGTGGAGCAGGGCGTCGGCATCGGCGCCGGTGGCCGCGCATTCGACGGTGAAGTTGGCGTCGCGCAGCGCCTTGGATACCCAGTGCGACAGCTCGACATGGTCTTCGACTAGCAGGATTCTCATCGCGCCAGTGTAAGCCCAAACCCGGCGCCGCGAAAAGGCCGGGTGCGCTGAAAGCGAACTGAAAGCTCGGCCTGCCTATAGTGGGGCCAAACAGAAGCTGTACATAACGATGACAGTACCGGAGACAAGATGAAGAAGTCGGCCCTCGCGCTCGCCGTCCTGGCAGCGCTTTCCCTGAATGATTCCGCCCTTGCCCAAGGCAAGACGCAAGTCTATGGCCTGATCGATGCGGGCGTCGAGTATGTGAACAATGCCGCCGACGATGGCGGCAGCATGGCGCGCGTGGTCTCGGGCGGCAAGAACACCTCGCGCTGGGGCCTGCGCGGCAGCGAAGAACTGGGCGGCGGCTTGAAAGCCGTCTACCAGTTAGAGGGCGGTATCCTGATGGACAGCGGCGAATCCGACGGCCCGCTGTTCAAGCGCCAGGCCAACGTCGGCCTGGAAGGCGATTTCGGTCGCGTCGTCATCGGGCGCTCGTTCACCACCACCTACGAGCTGGTGATCAAGTTCGACCCGATGGGCTTTGCCCCGAACTATTCCTGGGCTACGGGCGGCAGTGCTAGCGGGCCGTCGAAGTACGGCATGACGACCTCGTTCGACAACATGGTGAAATATACCGGCACCAGCGGCGGCTTCACCTATGGCGCCTCGGTCGGCCTGGGCGAAAGGAGCAGCAGCGCGGCCGACGGACGGAAAGTCGCGCTCGGCGGCTCCTGGTCCGGCGGCGGCCTCGGCCTGATGGCGGCCTGGGAGCAGGTCAACGGCGCCACGGTGACAGCTGCCGGCGAGCGCGACCGGACCACCGCGCTGCACCTGGCGGCGAACTACCAGTGGGGCCCGTGGCGCAGCAGCGCGGGCCTGCGCAGCTACCGGCTGCGCGCCGGCGGCGCGGGCGTTGCCGACCTGCGCGGCGATACCTGGTGGGGCGGCCTCACCTGGCTGGACGGCCCGGTCACGCTGACCGGCGCCGTCTACCACATCAATACCAGGGAGCTGCCGGCCGCGCGCGACGCCGACCCGACCATGCTGGTGGCGCGCGCCATGTACTCGCTGTCGAAGCGCACCACCTTGTACCTGTCGGCGGCGCATGCCAGGGCCGCGCACGGCCAGCGCATCAGCCTGTCGCGCGACGATGCCGGCGCCGGCGACACGCAAACCGGCATTACCGCCGGCATCCAGCACCGCTTCTGAGCGCTGCGGGCTATCATGGGCGCATGAACATGCTGCGCAACTTGTCCCTATTGCTCTGTGCTGCCGGGCTGGCCCTGGCCGGTCCCGCAGCCGGCCAGCCGCTTGATGCCGAATGCCTGGTGCCGTCCAAGCCAGGCGGCGCGATGGACCTGACCTGCAAGCTGGTGCAACATGGCCTGCAGGGCCGGCCCGGTGCGCCGCGCCTGAAGCTGCGCTACATGCCGGGCGGCGTCGGCGCGGTGGCATGGCATACCCTGGGCTCGCAGCGCCGCAGCGAGCCGAATACCCTAGTGGCGTTCTCGGGTGGTTCGGTACTCAACCTGGCCCGTGGCAAATTCGGCAAGGCCAGCGCCGACGACGTGCGCTGGGTCGCGGCCTTTGGCGCCGATTACGGGATGGTCGCGGTGCCCGCGAACTCGCCCTACCACAGCCTGGGCGAGCTCCTGGCGGCGCTGCGGCGCGATCCGCGCCGCGTCCTGGTGGGCATGTCCGGCACCATCGGCAGCCAGGACTGGATGAAGATGGCGCTGTTGGTGAGCAAGGCCGGCGTCGACCCGCGCAAGATGCGCTTCGTCGCCTTGGAGGGCGGCGGCGAGCAGTTCGTGGCGATGCAGGCCGGCCACGTGCAGGCCATCTCGGGCGACAGTTCGGAAGCGCTCCTGTACGCGGGGCGCGGCACGGTCCGGGTGCTGGCGGTGCTGTCCGAGCACCGCCTGCCCGGCTTGCTGGCGGGGGTGCCGACCGCTCGCGAGCAGGGCTACGACGTGGTGTGGCCGGTGATCCGCGGGGTATGGATGGGGCCGGGCGTAAGCGATACCGACTACCGGCGCTGGGTGGCCGCGTTCGCGGACATGGAAAACGATCCCGGTTTCGCCCGCATGCGGGCCGAAGCCGGGCTCTATCCGTTCTCGCGCACCGGCGAGGCGCTGGCGCGGCACATCAAGCAGTCGATTGCCGAGTACAACCGGCAGGCTGCGCAGTTCAATCTCGTGCGCGAGCGTTAGGACCCGGCACCGCCCCTAGGGGCTGGCGATGCCGGGCTGGTCCCGGTCAGCGCTCGATCAGCACCGGCTCGTCGAAGCCCAGCTCCTTCATGCGCGGCAGCTGGGTCTTGGCGTCGCCCACCACCAGCCACACCATCTTCGACGGATCCAGGTACTTCTGCGACAGGGCCTGCACCTGCGGCAGCGTCATCGACTTGACGATGCGCTCGCGGTCCTTGACGTAGTCGGCGCGCCAGCCGTACTTGCTGATGTTGTCCAGCATGCCCAGCTTGGCCTCGGCCGTCTCGAAGGCGCGCGCATTGCTCTTGACCAGGAAGTTCCTGGTGGTCTCCAGGTCCGCTGCCGAGTAGGTCGGGGCGTAGTCCTGCAGGATCTTCTTGACCAGCTGGGTCGACTCGAGCGTGACGTTGCTGCGTACGCCGCTGGCGATGATGAATGGACCGGCGCTCTTGCTGCCGGCAAAGCTCGAGCGGATGCCGTAGGTGTAGCCTTTGCCTTCACGCAGTTCCTGGGTCAGGCGCGAGGCGAAACCGCCGCCGCCCAGGATGTAGTTGGCGACGGTGGCCGGGTAGTAGTCCGGATCGGTCGCCGCCAGCGCACGGTAGCCGATGTGCAGCACCGACTGTTTGGCGTCCGGCACGTCGACGAAGTAGACCTTGCCGGGCGCTTCGCCGCGCGCCGCGCCGGCCGCGGGGAGGGCAACCGGCTTGGCTTGCCAAGCGCGGCTGAGCGCGGCCAGGGGACGCGCCACGGCATCCTTCGGCAGCGCGCCGATCACGTGCATGCGCGCGTTTGACGGCGACAGGTTGGCGCGGTAGTAGGCCTTCAGGTCCTCGATGGTGATCGCGTTCACGCTCGCGCTGGTGCCGAGGATGTTGCGCGAACGGATGTCCCCCTTGCCGTAGATGAGTTTGTTGAAATTGCTGCTCGCGAGCGCGTTCGGGTCGGCTTCCTGCTGGCGGATCTGGCTCAGCACACTCTGCTTGACGAGGGCGAACTCCTTCTCGTCCCAGCGTGGTTCGAGCAGGATCTCGCGCACCAGGTCGACCGTGGCCGCGTAGTTGCGGGCCAGGGTGGTGACGCTGATGCGCACGTCCTCGGTCCGCGCGAAGACATTGATGCTCGCGCCCAGCTGCAAGATGGCTTCTTCCAGTTCCTGCGGGGTCTTCTTCGCCGTGCCCTGGGTCATCAGGCGCGCCATCAGGTTGGCCACGCCCACCTTGTCCGGATTGTCGAGCAGCAGGCCGCCGTCGATCGCGATATCGAACTGCACCAGCGGCACTTCCTTGTTCTCGATGCCGTAGACGCGCATGCCGTTCGCCAGTTTCGTGTCCCATACCTGCGGCACCTTCACGCTCGGGGCCGCGCCGTAGGGCGGTTCCTTGCTGCGGTCAAAACTGGACGGGGTGCGGGTGTAATCGGCATTCGCGCTCGGGTCGACCTTGTCCTCGGCGCCTTGCACAACTTTTTCCTCGACCACGTCGGCCTTGCTGGATCCGCTCAGGGCCAGGTTCAGCCTGCCCTTCGGGACGAAGCTGGTGGCGACATAGGGCTTGCCCTTGATGTAGGTGTCGTACACGCGGCGCACGTCGGCGGTGGTGACGGCCAGGGTCTTCCTGACGCCTTCCTCGACATAGCCCGGGTTGCCGGTCAGGTAGTTGTACTCGGCCAGCAGGGCGGACTTGCCGAGCACGCTGGATACCGAGCTGTAGAAGCGGGTCTCGAGGCCGGCCTTGATGCGGTTCAGGTCGCGCTCCGAGATGCCTTCGCGTTCGAACTTGGCGAAGGCCTGCCCGATCGCGCCGGCAACGTCGTCCAGCGGCTTGCCCTCGAAGGCGCGCACGCGCAGCATGAACTGGCCCGCCAGTTCGCCCGTCTGGTTGCCGATCTGGACGCTGGGCGCCAGCTTGCTGTCTTCCACCAGCACCTGGTAGAAGGGGGCGCGCTTGGTCTGCGACAGGTATTCGGCCAGCACTTCGAGCGCATATGAATCCGGATGCAGGTCCTCGACCGTCGGCCAGGCCATGGTCAGCTCGGGCAGCTTGGCAAAATTGTCTTCATGGGCCAGCTTGACGGTCTGCTTCACGACACCGGGGCGCTTGGCCATGGCCTCGATCGGCGCGCCGCGCTTGATCTCGGAAAAATACTTCTCGACCCACTTGCGGGCCTGGGCCGGGTCGAAGTCGCCCGCGATCACCAGGGTCACGTTGTTCGGCACGTACCACAGGCGGAAGAATTCCTTGACGTCGTCGAGGGTGGCGTTTTGCAGGTCCTCGAGCGAGCCGATCACCTGCCAGTTGTACGGGTGATCAAGCGGATACAAGGCCTTGTTGATCACGTAGCGGGTGTGGCCGTAGGGCGCGTTGTCCACGCCCTGGCGCTTCTCGTTCTTGACGACCTGCTTTTCCTTGGCCAGCACCGGATCGGTGACGGTATTGATGAACCAGCCCAGCTTGTCCGCCTCGGCCCAGATCATCTTTTCCAGCGCGTCCTTGGGCACCGTTTGCAGGTAGTTGGTGCGGTCCTGCGAGGTCGAGCCGTTGGCGCCGGAGCCGCCGATGCGCGCGCTCATCTTGTCCAGGCCGCCCTTGCCGAGGTTTTCCGATTCCAGGAACAGCAGGTGCTCGAACAGGTGAGCGAAGCCGGTGCGGCCGGCCTTTTCACGGGCCGAGCCCACGTGCGCCGTCAGGTTCACGGCCACCACCGGGTCGGAGCGGTCGATATGGAAGATCACGTCCAGCCCGTTGGGCAGGGTGAACTTCTGGTAGTCCACCTTCAGGCCGGCCGCCTGGCTGGCAACTGCCGGCTTGGCGGCGTGTGCGGGGACCAGTGCGGTCGACGTGAAGCACGCGGCCAGCAAGAGGGGCAGGGGAGACATCTTCATGCAATCGGATCCTTACAATAGAGAACGTTGGCCAGGCGGCCATCCGTTCCGGATGGTATTGTAATTTCCTGATTGCTACAATCACCGGCCGCGTTTGGCAGGCATGGAGAACGCACGGGCCAGCATGCCGCGCTGCGGCGTGAACGGCCGCGTGCGATCGACCTGCTTGAGGTAGCGGACGCCGACGCCGTGCGTGCCGGCCGGGTTCGAGAACGTGAACAGGCTCTTCGCCTGTGCCGTCGTGGCCGCGCACAACAGGAACCCGAGCAGGACGGCGCGCACGGGAGCGCTTGCCTCAGTCGGCCAGTTCACGAACCTGCACCATGAGCTTGCCGTTGGTGGTGGTCGAGTTCAGGCCCATATAGGTGCGCTTGCCGCTGTCTTCCAGGGCAATCCTCGGCTCGTTCTTGTGCATGAGCGGGGTGAGCCGGATGTTCCGCGTGCTGCCGTCGGACATCGTCAGCGTTTTCTCGAAGCTGCCTTCGAAGCGCTCGGCAAAGACGAATTTGTTGCTGACCTCGTCGATCGATACCGCGAAGCGCTTGACGCGCAAGGCCTCCTCCATGCCCTGGGCTTGCGCCTGCTTCACGCGTTCGATCCGCTCGCGCGTCTCGGCGTAGTCACGGCCGTTCTTGATGTCGATGGCCGCCGCAGCGGCGAAAGCGCCGGCGGCGAAGGCGAGGGTGGGAACCAGGATGGTCTTGAGTCGGAACTGCATGCTTGCCTCCATTTATTGGCGCTGAATTTCGGCGATGGCCGCTTCCAGCACTTCGTCGCGACCGGCACGTATGCCTGCGATCGTCGGCTTGACCTCGATATCGGGAACGATGCCGATACGCTGGGTCGGGCGCTTGTCGGGGTAGAAGACGCCGATGCCGCTGATCATGGTCCGCAGGCCGCCCGGCAGGGGAATCCAGGACGCGTTGCCGTCGGCGCCCGCCGTCGTGCTGCCGACCACCCTGGCGCGCGGCGCGGCGCGCAAGGCCATCGCCGTATACTCGGACTGGCTCTGGGAGATGTCGTCGACCAGGATCATCACCTTGCCGGCGTAGCGCGCCGCCTGCGGGTAGAGCGCGACGACCTTGCCCCATTTGAAGCCGCCCGGATTACCCAGGTCGCCCACCGTGAAGCGCGCAAAAGGGGTCGGCTTGTCGACGAGGTACTGGCCAAGGGCGAAGGGGACGAAGGCCGAGGGATAGTTGCGGATGTCGATCACCAGGCCCTTGGTATGCGCGGCTTTTTCCATATAGCCCGGAATGTCGGCGCTCTTGATCGACGACAGCTTGATGTAGGCGACGTCCTTGCCGAGCAACTGGAAGGTGTCGCCGGCCCGGTCGTTGGTGGTGGGGATCTTCAGGTCCTTGCGCGGCACCCGCGTGAGGCTCATCTCCATGGGTCCCTTGTCCTGGCGCACCGTGAGCTGCACCGGGCCGCAGTCGCCCTTGGTCAGGACCGCCCCCATGTCGCGCAGCCGCGTCGGTTCGTTGGAGGCCGCGAAATACGGTTTCCAGGACTGCAACAGGGTATCGACCGGGACGCCGCCGATCGCTTCGATGGTGTCGCCGATCTTCAGTCCCGTCGCCGCCGCGGCGTCCTCGCCCAGGTGGGCGCTGACCATGGCGCGCCCTTCGATGAAGCGCACCCGCACGGGAAGGTGGCAGCGGCCCACCGGCGGACGCACCTGCAGCGAGCTCCACAGGTTGGTATGGGTATCGTGGATGCGCGCGATGAGCGCGATCATCGCCAGCTCATGACTGGCGCGATCCTGTGCCAGCGCCACCGGCGCGATGGATTCGCGCAGCACCTTGTCCCAGTCCTCGTCGAGCTGGTCGCGGTAGGGCGCCCAGTATTCGATGATGTTCCAGAGCCGGAACAGGGACAGGAGCTGGAAGCCGGCGTCCGGGAAGCGCAGGTCCTTGTAGTCGGGCTCGTTGTCGAAGACCGGATTCTCGACGCCCGGCGCCAGCGAGACGTAGTACTGCTTGCCGGCGCTGCGCTTGCGGTAGACCTCCTTCAGTTCCTTGCGCAGCTCGGGGTTCAAGAGGCGCGTGTCGTCCAGCCACTTCAGGTTCGGCAGCAGCTGGAAGTCCTGCTGATCCAGGCTCGCGCAGGGATCGCAATCGGCGACCGGGCCGAACTTGACGATCCAGCGCTGCAGGATGGCGTCCGCGGCTTGACGGTTTTCTGCCGCCAGGATTGCGGGAAGGATGTCCAGCAGCGCGCCGTCCCAGCGGTGCTGCCCCGCGGTGACGGCGGGATGGTGATACTTCAGGAAGCCCCACACCTTGCCGGTGACCGCGAGGTTTTCCACCTGCAGCGGACTCAGGGCCTGCAACTTGATAGGAGAACCGGCCTTGAAATCGTGCTCGCCCGTGGCGGCCGGCGCGTCGGCCTGGGCAGGCGCGATCGGCGCCGCGACGATACTCAATAAGAAAGCGCTGCGGATCAGGTGTGTCAGCATGAAGCCGGTCTCCTTCTTTGGTTGAATTGTTCATGTCGACGTTACCAGAACCTCAGGCCTTGAAAGTCGCGGATTGTCACTGGGCTCAACAATGCGCCATGCTCTTTGCATTATCGATAAGATCGGGCCAAACCAATCCAGGAAGGACCACGTCATGTCTTCTCAAACCACGGTCAACGCGACCTACCGGAGCCCGCCGGGACTGCTACACACGGTCCTGCTTGCCGGGTCCATCCCCCTGTTCCTCGGCGCATTGCTGAGCGATATCGCCTACCACAACACCTACCAGATCCAGTGGAACAACTTCGCCTCCTGGCTCCTGGCCGGCGCCGAGCTGTTCAGTGGGCTCGCCCTCCTGTTCGCGCTGGTCAACCTGCTGCGGGCAAAGCGCAAGGCAGGGCGTCCACTGACCTACTTCCTGGTGCTGCTGGCAGCCTGGGTGCTGGGACTGGTCAATGCCTTCGAACATGCGAAAGACGCCTGGGCCTCGATGCCGACCGGCCTGGTGCTGTCGATCGTCGTCAGCGTGTTGATCCTTGCCGCGGCCTGGCTGGGACTCGCTCCGCAAGCCGCCCCACGCCATGGAGGTGCGCAATGAAGCCGTCATCGACCCTCGTATTCCTGGGCATGGCCCTGCTGCTGGGCGCCTGCAGCAAGGAAGGCGGCAAGCTGGCCCACGGCCCGGATCCGCAGCTGCCCGCGCCGGAACGCGGCTTGTTGCCCGATATGAAGATCGCCGAGCCGGTGGAATGGGGCAAGCAGAAGCCGACGGTCCCGCAGGGTTACAGCGTCAGCGCGATCGCGACCGGCCTGAAGATTCCGCGTCAGACCCTGGTGCTGCCAAACGGCGACATCCTGGTGGCGGAAGGGCGTGGCGGCAACGCGGCCAAGCTCAAGCCCAAGGACGTGATCGCCGGCTATATCAAGGCGAAGGGCAATACCAAGGTCAAGGGCGGCGACCGCCTGACCCTGTTGCGCGATGCCGATGGCGACGGCGTGTACGAACTGCAGACCGTCTTCGCCGACAAGCTGAACGCCCCCTACGGCCTGGCCTTCTTCGATAACAAGCTCTACGTCGCCAACCAGGACGAGCTGGTGCGCTTCGACTACACCGAAGGCCAGACCCAGGCCGGCGGCCCGCCGGTCAGCGTCGCCAAGCTGCCTTCCGAGATCAACCACCACTGGACCAAGGCGCTCACGATCAGCCCCGACGGCCGCTTCCTGTACGTCGGCATCGGCTCGAACAGCAACATCACCGAACGCGGCATGGAAGCCGAAGTCGACCGCGCCATGGTGTGGCAGGTCGATGCCGCCACGGGTGCGCACAAGCCCTATGCGACCGGCCTGCGCAACCCGACGGCCTTGGCGATCCAGCCCGGCAGCGGGCAGCTGTGGGCGGTGGTCAACGAACGCGACGAGATCGGGCCGGACCTGGTGCCGGACTACCTGACTTCGGTGCGCCCGGGCGCCTTCTACGGCTGGCCGTACAGCTACTGGGGCCAGAACGTCGACACGCGCGTCAAGCCGGGCGACCCGAAAAAGGTCGCCGCCGCCGTCAAGCCGGACTACAGCCTGGGCGCGCACGTCGCCGCGCTCGGCCTGGCGTTCTCGCTGCCGGCGATGGGCCAGGCCTATGCCGACGGCGTCTTCGTCGGCGAGCACGGCAGCTGGAACCGTGCCGATCCGGTCGGCTACAAGGTGATCTTCGTACCGTTCCGGAATGGACGTCCGGCGGGCGAGCCGATCGACTTCGTCTCCGGCTTCCGCGACGCCGACGGCAAGACCCGCGGGCGGCCGGTCGGCGTCACCGTCGATCCGCGCGGGGCGCTGATCGTCGCGGACGACCTGGCGAATACGGTGTGGCGGGTGGTTCCGAGCCGATAGTTCATGCCGCATGGGTAAGCGGAATGCCTACCCATGCCGCTACAATGCATGTCGTCGATGCAACACGGGCTATTGCAGCCAATCACCATGCCGCACCTGAAACACAGCCCGCTCAAGCAGCTGGGCTACGTCGGAATCACCATCATCGCGTTTCTCTGCCTGAACTGGATCAATGAGCTCCTGTTCATCCAGTTCGAGCAAAGCAGTGGCATCAATTGGGTATTTCTCCCTGCGGGCATCCGGCTGCTGGCGACGCTGCTGTTCGGGTTCGCCGGCTTCGTCGGCCTGCTCCTGGTGAGCCTCTACCTCAACTTCTACCATTTCGCTTTCACGGACGAGGTCCGTGCGGTGTATGGCGCGGTGGCAGGGGCGGGCGGCCCCTATCTTGCCTATCTCTTCGCCAAGCACTGGTTCGACCTGGGGCCGCGCCTGAAGAACCTGACGGCGCGGCGGCTGCTGTTCACCGGGGTCTTGTGCGGCGTCGTGAGTCCGGCCTTTCACCATGCGTTCATGTGGGTCCAGACTGGACTGGTGGAATGGACCGCGCTGGTCGCGATGATTGTTGGGGACATTGTTGGCATCCTGGTCGTGCTTTACATCGCGAAGGGCTTGATTACATTGACCGATCCGCGCGACGTGGAGTCGCAGCTCGACTGAAGAACGCCTGACGATCTGTTCGACGACTGCATGCGCCGTCTTGGCAAGAACATCGATTGCGGATTTAGTTCCTCCTACTCACTTGATGTGGGTTTATATCTGTCTAGAAGCGGGGCCTACAGTTTGATGTCTGCACTCCTCAATCCTTCCGAGGCTCCTATGACATCCTTTCTTGGTGTAAAAATTCGCCATCAGCTGCATGGCCAGTTCCTGCCGGTTTTTTTAGCGCTTTACGCTACCGCCGCTACAGGCGCCTCGACTAATATTGCAGCTACGCCCCGCTTACTTGAATATAGCGTTATCAATCTCGGCCGCGATGCCGGGTCCGCAGTCTTGAACCAGCGCGGACAGGCGGCTTTCACGAGTTGGGTGCTCGACGACGGATTCCACGGTTTCTTCGATGGCAAGCGGGTGCATACCCTCGTGCCCTCAGGCGGATCGTACGAATACGTGAACGCCCTGAACGATAATGGGGTCGTGGTAGGCGAATACCGGACGGCTTCCGGCGACTATCGGGCTTTTACCTGGACTTCCGCGCGCGGCCTGCGTGTGCTGCCGCGCAACGATGCTGTATCCGGTCCTGCCGGAGGCAGAGCTATTGATATCAATAACTTCAACCAGGTAGTGGGTCAGATCCGGTCGCCGATAGGGATCTACCCGCTTGCTGCGCGCTGGAATCCGAACGGCACCCTTCTCCATTTGGCGCCGCAGACTGCCAGGATCGCGCGTGCGGTTGCCATCAACGATAGCGGTATGGCAGTCGGAGAGGCTGAGGTACAGCGGTACGACAACCACGCCATGGTGTGGAATCCCGATGGCACCGTCATCGACCTGGGTACTTTCGGCGGCACTTTCTCGGCGGCCACGCACATCAATGCCAGTGGACAGGTGTTGGGACACTACTACAAGGATAACAACAAGCTCGGCTTCCTGTGGAGTCGCAAACACGGTATGGTACCGATCGGCCCGGATGGCGGCTATCGCAGCGTAACCGCGCTCAACGATGCTGGAGAAGTTGCCGGAAACAACATGATTATCAGCGGCAGCGCGCCAGCCATTCAGTATCCCTTTATCTGGTCAAGGGCTCAAGGCTTGCGTCCCCTGCCTTTAGGTGGCGCGACGCACGGCGAAGTGCTGGCTCTGAATAACCGCCGCGAGATGGTCGGTCTTGTCAATCGCGCGCCTGGCGACAGCGACCTCAGTCAGAGACGTGCTGTCTACTGGAACGGTGTCGCCGCTCCCGTCGACCTGAACACCCGGCTGTACCGGGCGCCGGCCAGCCTGGTGCTGTACGCGGCGAAGGCGATCAACGACAGGGGCACCATTTTGGCGGAGTCCAACGCTGGGCTGATCATGCTGCGCCCAGGAAGAGAAGGAACGCCCGCGCCGGTGTTGGGACCGCTCGTCGGTGCCGGACAGGACGGTGTCGTTGCCCTGGGTGCCTCGGTCGACTTTACCGTCGATTTCGTGGATAGTGATCTGGCCGAATCGCACCAGGCGAGGGCGAGCGTAAATGACGGATGCCCGCAACCGGTTCCGAGCCTGCGCGAGCGGCGCGGCCAGGGCGACGTCAGCGTACGCCATGTCTTCTGCCGCCCCGGCTATGCCTCGCTGAAGGTCAAGGTGATAGACCGTGCCGGTAATGCCACGCAAGTTGAACGCCTGTTGCTCGTCACCGATCCGCTCGGAACTCTCAAGTATCGGCAGTAAATCCCTTCTTGAAACGAAGAACGGCAAGTGCTTCATTGGATCCTTTCGCCATTACACACTTGCCAGGACGAAGATAAGGTCTGCTTCTGGCCCGATAGCGGAACTAAAGTAGAGTCTGCTTACAACCCAGCACAGCCCAGTACAGATATCGCAGAGCTGGCCAACGGTCCATCAAAAAACTTAGCCAGCCACTCCGGCGTCAATTGATGTTCCGGCGATAACTACGCCGTTCACAGCAAGCGAAACGTCAATGACTGTTTTTCAGTTCACCTATGCAGGGTCTGTCTCAGGAATGCGCTGGAGACACTACGGCAGGATCAGGTCAATCTCGACCAGGGCCCTGCCTTTCGCCACATAGCCGAGCTTGGCGGCGGCCACGTACGATAGATCAATAATCCTGTCAGAGAGGAAGGGACCGCGGTCGTTCACGCGAACGACTAGCGTTCGACCGTTCTCAACGTTCGTAACCCTGACGTAAGAGGGGATGGGAAGCGTCGGATGCGCAGCCGTGAGCTTCATCACGTCGTAGAGTTCACCACTTGCCGTCGGTAATCGGTGGTAACGGGTTCCGTACCAGCTTGCCACGCCACGCGCACGGTAGGGCATTAACTTGGTCATCGGCCGGTAGCTGTTTCCCATGACAACATAAGGCTTGAGCGTACCGGAGACAAACCGTTCTGCCCTAGGTACTGGCTCCTTGACTGCATCAATCTGCGCCTGCGTTACGCCTTTTGGTGGGCCATCGTTGAGGTAATAGCGCCCGCCAGCTTTCGTTGGCTGAACTTTTGGTGTCGAGCAGGCTACAAGAGACATCGCCAACGCGGCTACCAGCCCTAGTCTTGAACAGATAGGTAAATTGCTTCTCATCTTTGCCTTCACATATTTTTCATCGCGCCCGACGGTTCGCAGTTGCAATTAACGTGCAAAAGACCTGCCAGGCGATTCGAGCGCCCGCACTGCTAATCCAGCGGCACGCTACGGTAACGGTTGACGTCCGGCGCCGACACCGGCGCCGCCTCATTGCCCCAGCTGGCGCGCACATACGTCAAGACGGCCGCCACCTGCGCATCGTCCAACTCGTGGCTGTAGGGCGGCATGCCGTAAGGACGCGGATTGCCGGCGGTGCCGGGCGGGAAGCCGCCATGGAGCACCATCCGGATCGCGTTCACGGCCGGGGTGAGCGTCACCGCGCGGTTGCCGGCCAGCGGCGGATAGGCCGGCGCCTTGCCCTTGCCGTCGGCGCCATGGCAATCCACGCAATACTTGCCGTACAGGCGGCGTCCCTCGGCCAGCAGCGGCTCGCTTGGGCGTTCGCCGCTGTCCGCCGGCTTGTCCTGCGTCGCGGGGAGAGATTTCAGGTAGGTCGCCATCGCGCCCAGGTCGGAGCCGTTCAGGTGCTGCAGGCTGCGCGCCACCACTTCGGCCATCGGCCCGGTGGCCGAGCCGCGCGGCGATATGCCGGTGGCAAGCAG
This sequence comes from Massilia sp. BHUDP2, assembly GCF_046236355.1. Classification (NCBI taxonomy): domain Bacteria; kingdom Pseudomonadati; phylum Pseudomonadota; class Betaproteobacteria; order Burkholderiales; family Oxalobacteraceae; genus Massilia; species Massilia sp. BHUDP2. Next base: position 830,558 of record NZ_JBJUVW010000002.1, on the reverse strand, counting down.
GGCGACGATGTGTTCCTTGTCCCAGTCGCCCAGGCCCGCCTCGCTGCTCGCGGTGAGCGAGGGGGCGTACCAGCCGATGGTCGGGATCAGGCCGCCCGAGAGTGTGTTGCCGGCGGCGCCCAGCCGGTTGCGCGTGCTGTGGCATGCGCTGCAGTGGCCCAGGCCCTCGACCAGGTAGGCGCCGCGGTTCCATTCGGCGCCGCGGGTGGGCTGGGGCGTGAACACGGCCGGGCGGAAGTACAGCAGGCGCCAGCCCGCCAGCAGCGCCTGCTGGTCGTAGGGGAAGTCCAGTTCGTGCGGCTGGTTCGGGCGGCGCTGCGGCGCCAGGCTCCGGAAGTAGGCAAACATGGCATCCGAATCGGTGCGCGAGACCTTTGTATAGTTGGTGTACGGGAAGGCCGGGTAGAGCAGCCGGCCGTTGCGCGACTTCCCGTTGTGCAGGGCATTCCAGAAGTCGTCGGCGGACCAACGGCCGATGCCGGTTTCCAGGTCCGGCGTGAGGTTGGGACCATACAGGCGGCCGAAGGGCGTGTCGAGCGCGCGCCCGCCTGCATACTGCGCACCGCCACGCGCGGTGTGGCAGGCCACGCAGTCGCCGGCGCGCGCCAGGTAGGCGCCGCGCGCGATGTTCTCGGGCGTGGCCGCCCAGGCGGCGGGCGAGGTCGAGGGGATGAATTCCTCGCGCGGCCAGGCCAGCGCCACGACGACGACGGCAACCAGGGCCAGGACCAGGGCATAGCGTTTCATGGCGCCTCCGGGGCGCTGCCGCAGGCCAGCGGCAGGGGGCGCGCGATCGAGGCGGCCGGGCGCGGGTCGGCGGGTGTGGGCTGGGCCGCGAGCCAGTGCGAGACGGCGTTCACGTCCTCCAGCGACAAACGGGCCGTGATCTCGGCCATGCAATCCGGCGCATGGGCGCGGCGCGCCTTGTTGCGCCAGGCGCCGAATTGCGCGTTCACGTAGTCGCGCGGCAGGCCGAGCAGGCCAGGGATCGTCGGTTCGACGCCGGTCAGGCGCTGGCCGTGGCAGGCCACGCAGGCCGGCAGCTTGCGCGTACTGTCGCCCTGCATGACCAGCTGGCGTCCGCGCTCGAGCAGCTGGGTGGGCATGCTGGACGCCTCGGCGGCGTGCGCCGCGGGCGGCTGGGCGGCGAAATGGCCGGCGATCTCGCGCAGGTAGGCGTCGGGCAGGTGGTCAACCAGGTAGGTCATGAGCGGATACTGGCGCCGGCCTTCGCGTAAGTTGAGCAGCTGGTTGTACAGGTAGCCGGCCGGCTTGCCGCTGATGCGCGGGAAGTAGCTGTCGTTCACGGGATTGCCGCGCGCGTCGATGCGCGCATGGCAGGAGGCGCAGGCCAGCAGGCGCTGGGCCAGGGTGTCCGGCACCTGGGCGGGCGGGCTGGCCTGCGGCGCGGCCTGGAGCGCACCGGCGGACAGGATCAGGACTGCGAACAGCATGCGGCGTCGATTCATGGATGAACTCGGCAGTAGCAATGCCGGCATGATAACGCGCTTAGGGCTGTCGTAGGTCAGGAAGCGCGGCGCGGCGGCAGGCTGGTGTCGTCGGCGGGCGGATTGGCGAGCCAGTGGCGGTACAGGCGCAGGGCCACGTGGGCGTCGTCGGCCGCGTACAGCACCTGCTTGTCGCTCAGCTGGGGCAGGGCCCAGTTGGTGGTGGTGATGCGGCGCGACTTCTGCAGGCGCTGGCCGAAGAAGCGCGCCACCGCGGTCTTGGCGCCGAGCGTGTTGCGTTCGCCGCGCCGGCGCATGGCCGTGGCCAGGTCCAGCACCTTGCGCGCGTCGATGCCGAGCTTGCTGCGCAGGCGTTTCAGGTCGTCGCCCAGCCCGAAGCCGACCTTCAGGATGCTCTCGGATTCGAGCACGGGCTTGAGCACTTCCAGCGCCGTCTGTGCGCTGGCGGCGCTGCCGATCTGGAACAGGTAGGCGATGTCGTCGGTAGCAAGCTGCACCAGGTGCGGTCCGGTCGAGACCTCGCCCTTGGAAAAGGTGGGCTTGGATTCGGTGTCGAAGCCGATGACATCGGCCTGCGACAGCGCCGCCAGCGCGGCCGCCGCCTCGACCGGCGTGCGCACGATGCGCACGTCCGTCAGGCGGATGCCTTCGTAGGGCGGCAGCAGTTCGTCGGACTCTGCGACGCTCGGCCCGGACATCAGTTGCGCGAGAACTTGGCCGCGAGGGCGTTGAGCTTTTCCTGGCGCTGGCGGTTCGCCTCTTCGGCCGCGGCAGCTTCGCGCTCGGCCTTCTTGCGCTCGGCTTCCTTCTTGAAGCGCTCCTGCAGCTGTTCCTTGGCGTGCTGGCGGTGGGTGTCGGTGACTTCGGCGCCCGGGCTGCCGTCGAGGTTGTAGCGGACCTTGGCCTTTTCCATGGCGCGCAGGTAGCGCATCGAGCCGGTATGGATGCCGAGCGCGGCGCGCATGGCCTTGCGGTTCAGGTCGGGCATCTGCGCCAGCAGCTGCTTGTCGATGCCGATCGCCAGCGGCAGGCAGTCGCGGAAGGCCGGGAACTCCTGTTGCAGCTGCTTGAGCAGCGCGCGGGCCGACGGGGCCGGGGCGGCGCCGGCAGGGGCGGCGGCCGGCGCTTCTGCGGCAGGCGCGTCGCCGGCCGCCCCGTCCTGTGCGGGCGCCGGGGTGGACGTGTCCACGGATGGCGGCGTGTCGGGCGTGGCAGGAGCGGTGGTGTCGACGGTCTCGGCAGCGGTAGTGGTATTCATTGACTTCATTGTAAGAACGGGAAAACGAAGGATAGCACGGCGCCCGTACGCCGGTGCGGGCCGTATTGTACTTGTTCCATTAATCTTGAGAATTTGATTGAAGATCCGATGCGGGCGGATAGGCGTGCTGCCGCGAAATCGTGTATGATCCGCCTCTTGCCTTGCGCACGGCTTGCGCCGGCGCAGATGGGTCGGAGGACCCGGCGAAGCGCCCGTGTCATATTCAGATTGGTGATATCCCTTATCGGATATTTCAATTATCACCAATTCTTGCAATGCGGCATAATATCGCCTTCCTCCTGTTCTTCGCTGAACATGAGATGCAAGCCCGTTTCATCCGACGGGCTTTTTTTCGTTCCGACATGCGCACCGTGATTTCAAACACCGTTTACTTTTCCCCAGCCCGCCGCCATCCCGCCAGGAGTGCAGGCCGCCCCGGGGGAAGCGTGCTTGAAGTCCGCGTGTCCGCCCTCAGCTAGGGCCATCCCGCTTCCAAACCCACACCGGACCCGACCTTGGGTCCCGCTGACATTGATTCGCAGGCAGCCGCATGCCTCGACTGGAGAGAGCTTTACTATGAAAAACACCGCCAAGACACTGACACTGACCGCCAAGAAAACGCCCGCCAAGGCTACGGCACAGCTGGCAGTGCCGAAAACCGCGACCTCCTACTTCCTCGAGACGGAAGCGGCGGCCAAGGTGACGGTGGTGAAGACCCGCTCGCGCCTGGCGTCGGCCAAGGCCGCGCTGGAAGCGGAGCAGGCGCCTGGCGAGGTGGAAGCCGCGGCGAACGAAGCCGTGCTGGACACCCCGGCCGTCGCCGAGCCGGTGGCGGACGTTGTCGAAGCGGTCGTCGAAGCCGCGCCGGTTGCACCGGTTGCACAGGCCGAGGCTGCTCCGGCCGCCGAGCCGGCGCCGTTCGAAGACTATACGGCCGCCGTGCCGAACGCCGCGGCGACCGTGGTCGTGCGCAAGCGCGGCTCGAAGCTGGCCGCCCTGAAAGCCGCCTCTGCCGAAGAAGCGCCGCAGGCCGAGGCCGCGCCCGCAGCAGCGGCTGCACCCGCCGCGCCGGCCGCGGAAGAAGCCCCGGCCGCGCCGAAGGTCGTGCGCACCCGTACCCGCCGCACCGACGCCAACGCACTGCCGGCGCCGGCAGTCCCGAGCAGCGCCGTGGGCGCCGTCAGCGCCACCACCGACGCCGCCGCACTGGCCGCGATCGACACCTCGGGCTATCTGCTGCCGCAGGTGAAGGTCCCGGGCCGCCGCGGCCGCAAGCCGAGCGAATTCGTGCCGGAGAACGACGAAGTCGCGGCACTGAACGCGGTCGAGCGCGCCGAAATGAAGGCCGCCTCCAAGCTGCGCGAGCGCAAGGCCAAGGGCCTGGCCGGCATGCTGGGCGGCGAAAGCGGCTTCTCGGAAGCGGAACTGGAGAAGCGCCGCCAGCAGATCAAGAACCTGATCAACATGGGCAAGGAGCGCGGCTACCTGACCCACGCCCAGATCAACGACCAGCTGCCGGAAAACATCGTCGATCCGGAAGCGATCGAAGGCATCATCGCGACCTTCAACGACATGGGCATCGCGATCTACGAGCGCGCCCCGGAAGCCGAAATGATGCTGCTGTCGGATAACGTGCCGACCGCCACCAGCGACGACGAAGTGGAAGCGGCCGCCGCGACCGCGCTGTCGACCGTCGATTCCGACTTCGGCCGCACCACCGACCCGGTCCGCATGTACATGCGTGAAATGGGCGCGGTGTCGCTGCTGACGCGCGAAGGCGAGATCGAGATCGCCAAGCGCATCGAGGACGGCCTGAAGGACATGGTGCAGGCGATCTCGGCTTGCCCGACCACGATCTCGGAGATCATCGCGCTGTCGCACAAGATCGCGTCCGACGAGATGAAGATCGACGACGTGGTGGACGGCTTCGTCGACCTGAACGATGCCGCGCCTGCGCCCGCCGCCGCGCCGGCACGCGCCGGCGACGACGAGGAAGAAGAAGAGGAAGTCGAGGAAGAGGAAGAAGAGGGCGCCGCCGGCGGTGGCGCGGCCGGCTACTCGACCGAGCAGCTGGCGCAGCTGCGCAAGAGCGCGCTCGAGAAGTTCGCCCTGATCGAGAAGCAGTTCGACCGCATGGGCCACGCCTTCAAGACCAGCGGCTATGGTTCGGACGAGTATGAGGAGGCCCAGGCCATCATCTCGAACGAGCTGCTGGGCATCCGCTTCACCGCCAAGATCGTGGAAAAGCTGTGCGACACCCTGCGCGGCCAGATGGACGAAGTGCGTTCGATCGAGCGCGCCGTGCTGGACATCTGCGTGAACCGCTGCGGCATGCCGCGCGCCCACTTCATCAAGGTCTTCCCGGGCAACGAGACCGACCTGGCATGGGGCGACCGCGAAGTCGACTGCGCCTACCCGTACAGCGCGGTGCTGAGCCGGAACCTGCCGGCCATCAAGGAGCTGCAGCAGCGCATGATCGACCTGCAGGCGCGCGTAGCGCTGCCGCTGGCCGACCTGCGCCGCATCAACAAGCAGATGGCGGCAGGCGAGAAGCGCGCCCGCCAGGCCAAGCGCGAAATGACCGTGGCCAACCTGCGCCTGGTGATCTCGATCGCCAAGAAATACATCAACCGCGGCCTGCAATTCCTCGACCTGATCCAGGAAGGCAATATCGGCCTGCTGAAGGCGGTGGACAAGTTCGAGTACCGCCGTGGTTATAAATTCTCGACCTACGCGACCTGGTGGATCCGCCAGGCGATCACGCGTTCGATCGCGGACATGGCCCGCACCATCCGCGTGCCGGTGCACATGATCGAGACCATCAACAAGATGAACCGCATCTCGCGCCAGATCATGCAGGAAACCGGCAGCGAGCCGGACCTGCCGACCCTGGCGGCCAAGATGGAAATGCCGGAGAACAAGGTTCGCGAGATCATGAAGATCGCGAAGGAACCGATTTCGATGGAAACCCCGATGGGCGAGGACGGCGATTCGCAGCTGGGCGACTTCATCGAGGACAACACCACCCTGGCGCCGCTGGACGCCGCGCTGCACGCCTCGATGCGCAACGTGATCAAGGAAGTGCTGGACTCGCTGACCCCGCGCGAAGCCAAGGTGCTGCGCATGCGCTACGGCGTCGAGATGTCGAACGACCACACGCTGGAAGAAGTGGGCAAGCAGTTCGACGTCACCCGCGAGCGTATCCGCCAGATCGAAGCCAAGGCGATGAGCAAGCTGCGCCAGCCGTCGCGTTCGGACAAGCTGAAGACCTTCCTGCACAACCAGTAATTTTTACCATTCGGTAAAAAATAGACATGCCGTCCAGTGCTGAGCTGGGCGGCATTTTTTTCGTCCCGTGCGGCCCCATGGCCGGCTTTGCGTTATCTTTTATATAAGATTCCACGCTCGCGCCACCCATGAACCACGCCGCCATCTTCGCCGCCGCCCTTGCCCTGTGCACGGGCGCCGCCCACGCCCAGGACAGCATCCAGGCCGACCGTCCCGACTTCGTCGAGTCGAGCAAGGTGGTAGGCAAGGGGCGGGTGCAACTCGAGACCAGTGCGCTGCTCGAGCGCGATCACGGCGAAGGGCGCGAGCGCACCCTGTCGACGCCCACCCTGCTGCGCATCGGTATCGCCGAGGCTTTCGAGTTGCGGGTCGAGACCGACGGCCGCATGGTCCGCCACCATAGCGAGGACGGCGCGCGCGTGAGCGAAGCCGGCTATGGCGACACGGCGCTCGGCCTCAGCTGGCACGCGCTCGATGCCGAGGGCAGCCGTCCCTCGGTCGGCGTCCACCTGGCGGCAGAACTCGCCAGCGGCTCTCGCGCCTTCCGCGGCGAGGGCGTGCGGCCGTCGCTGCGGGTGACCGGGGAGTGGGACTTGCCGAACGAGCTGACGCTGGGCGTGATGCCGGGCATTGGCGTCGACCGCGACGAGGCGGGACGCTACCGCTACGGCATCCTCGGCATCGTGCTCGAGAAGGAACTCGGCGAGCGCCTGAAGGGCCTGGTCGAGCTCGCCCTGCCGCGCATCGCCCGTGGCAAGCATGGCGGGACCGAGGCGCGCTTCGACGTCGGCGCCGCCTATCTGCTGTCGAAGGACGTGCAGGTCGACGCAATGCTGTCGCGCGGTTTGAACAGCCGCACGCCGGACATCGCCTTCACCATCGGGCTGTCGATCCGGCGCTGAGCACCCCGCCTGCCATGGCGGCCCGGTCAGTCATGTGCCGGGGTTATGCCGCCTGTTCCGAATTTCATTGGTTGTCAAAATTGCTCGCGCGTACTCTGTTTCGCGGATGGCAACACATCGGCGCGTGGAGAGGCGCCGGGGACCGCCACCAGCGCTCCCCTGGTGCGCTCACCTCAACCTGCAAAAAAAGACAACATGAAAAAACTTTTGCTTGCAGCGGCAGCCGCCATGCTCGTCGCTTCCATTTCCCACGCCGATGCACAGACGGTGTCACCCAAGCGCGAGATGCGCGGCGTGTGGATCAGCACCCACATCAGCCTGGACTGGCCCAGCCGTCTCGATACGCCGGCCCAGCAGCAGGCCAAGCTCAAGGCCATCCTGGACCATAACAAGGCGACCGGCATGAACGCCGCCTTCCTGCAGGTGCGCAGCCAGTCCGATGCCATGTACCCGAGCGAGCTGGAGCCCTGGTCCTACTACCTGACCAACCAGCAGGGCCGCGCGCCCAGCCCGGCCTGGGACCCGCTGCAGTTCGCGATCGACGAGACCCGCAAGCGCGGCATGGAATTCCATGCCTGGATCAATCCCTACCGCGCGGTGGCCACGGCGGCCAACCAGAACAACACGGCGATGTACGCGCCGAACCACGTCTCGCTCGCCCATCCGGAATGGCTGCTCACGGTCGGCACCGTGAAGATCCTGAACCCGGGCCTGCCGGCGGTGCGCGACCACGTCGTGAACGTCATCATGGACATCGTCAACCGCTACGACGTGGACGGCATCCACTTCGACGACTACTTCTACCCGAACGGCACCACCGGCGACGACGCGGCGTACTACGCCGATCCGCGCGGCTTCCCGGATACCGCGGCCGGCCGGGCCGACTGGCGCCGCGACAACATCGACATCCTGATCGCGCGCGTGAACGACAGCATCCGCGCGGTCAAGCCCTGGGTGAAGTTCGGCATCTCGCCGTCCGGCATCTACCGCAGCAGCACCGACCCGGCCGTGGGCTCCCCGACCGGCGCCGGCGCCCTGCAGCACTACACCCACATGTTCGCCGACACCCGCAAGTGGATCCGCGAGGGCTGGGTGGACTACCTAGCGCCGCAGGTCTACTGGTACATCGGCCAGGCCGGCTCGGACTACAAGCTCCTGGTGCCGTGGTGGAACGACAACGCCTACGAGCGCCACATGTACATCGGCCTGGCCGACTACAAGATGCGCGACACGGCAGGCTGGAGCAACCCGAACGAGATCAACAACCAGATCGCGCTGAACCGCGCTTCGGCCAACATCTCGGGCCAGGTCCACTTCCGCCACCAGTTCCTGCAGAACGACCCGCTGGGCTACCGTACTTCGCTGATGAACAGCACCTATGCGCGTCCGGCACTGCTGCCGACCATGGCCTGGAAAGGCACGGCGGCTCCAGCCGCACCGTCAGGCTTGGCGGCCAGCGTGGGCGAGAACAACGCGGTGAACCTGGCCTGGGCGCCGGCGGCGGAGAGTAGCGACGAACTGGAGAAGACCCGCAAGTACGCCATCTACCGCGCGCCGGATCGCGAGATGGACCTGGAGAACCCGGCCAACCTGCTGGGCGTGACCGACACCGCCACCAGCGCCTTCGCGGACGCCGGCGTCGCGCCGGGCCAGTATTACTACTACACGGTGACGGCGCTGAACCGCCTGAGCACCGAGAGCGCGCGCGCGGGCACGGTCAGCAACGACTTCGAGGCGCCGACCGTGCGCACCCGGGAAGTCTCGGTCACGCTGGCCAACGGCAGCGCCTCGATCGCCGCGAGCGAGCTCGATGGCGGCACGGGCGACAACTGGGGCGTGGAGTCCTTGACGGCCTCGCGCACCAGCTTCTCGTGCTCGGACATCGGCGTGCAGAAGGTGGTGCTGAGCGCCGTCGACAAGGGCGGCAACAGCGCCAGCGCGGAAGGCCTGGTGCGGGTGCTGGGCCACGTGCCGCAGCCCTCGATCAGCGTGAGCCCGGGACCAGGGGAAGCCACCGGCCTGCCGGCGAACACGATCGCGCTGGGCTACGGTCCGCAGAGCGTGAGCTTGACTGCGAGCGACGCGGCAGGATCGTCGACCTTCACCTGGAGCCCGGCCGGCGGGCTGTCGACCGCCAGCGGCGCGGTGACCAGCTTCGCGCCGAGCGCTGCGGGCAGCTTCAGCTTCACGGCGCAAGCAAGCAGCCCGGAAAGCTGCTTCGCGCAGGCCAGCACCACGGTCAACGTGATCGATGCGCGCTGCGGCGAGGGCAAGGTGATGGTGTGTAACAAGACCGGCAGCGCGAGCAATCCGGGGGCGCAGGTGTGCGTGTCGCCGAATGCGGTGCCGGCGTTCCTGAAGAAGGGCAGTGTGTTGGGAGCCTGCTCCAGCTGATGTTCGTAGGGTGGGCGGATTCTCCGCCCACGCGGTGATCGTTAGCAGCAAGATCATCCGGTGCGAAAGCGGAGTCGCTATCCATCACCGCGTGGGCGGGAAGACCCGCCCACCCTACAAAAACGGCTTAGCCTGTGTTGCGCAGGCCCGCCGCCACCCCATTGATCGACAAGTGAATCCCCCGGTGCACCCGCGGATCCGCATTGTCCCCCAGCTTGCGCCGGCGATGGATCAGCTCCACCTGCAGGTGGTTCAGCGGGTCGAGGTAGGCGAAGCGGTTCTGGATCGAGCGCGCCAGCAGCGGGTTGCCAGCCAGCCGTTCGCTCACCCCCGTCACCGATTCGAGGCAGCGCAGGGTCTCGCCATGCTCGGCGGTGATGCGGCGGAAGATGCGCTCGCGCAGCTCCACGTCCGCCACCAGCCCGGCATAGCGCGAGGCGATCGCCAGGTCGGTCTTGGCCAGCACCATGTCCATGTTCGACAGCAGGGTCGCGAAGAACGGCCAGCCTGCATGCATCTCCTGCAGCAGCGCCAGGCGCTCCTCGCGGTCGCCGTCCGCCAGCCAGCCGCTCACCGCGGTGCCGAAGCCGTACCAGCCCGGCAGCAGCAGGCGGCACTGGCCCCATGAGAAGCCCCACGGAATCGCGCGCAGGTCTTCGATGCGGCGGGTCGACTTGCGCGAGGCGGGACGCGAACCGAGGTTCAGTTCCGCGATCTCGGCGATCGGCGTGGCGCTGAAGAAGTAGTCGGTGAAGCCCGGGGTTTCGTACACCAGGTTGCGGTAGGCGCGGTAGGCGCGTTCGGACAGCTCGGCCATCACGGCTTCAAAGCGCGCCAGTCTGGCGTTGTTCACCTCGTCCGCCGGATGCGGCACCAGGCTCGCCTCCAGGGTCGCCGCCACCAGCAGTTCCAGGTTGCGCCGGCCGATCTCGGGATTCGAGAACTTCGAGGCGATGATCTCGCCCTGTTCGGTGAGCCTGATCTGGCCGTTGACGGTGCCCGGCGGCTGGGCGCGGATCGCGTCGTAGCTCGGGCCGCCGCCGCGGCCCACGGTGCCGCCGCGGCCGTGGAACAGGCGCAGCTTGACGCCCTTGGCGGCGAACACGTCGACCAGCTTGAGCTCGGCCTGGTACAGCTCCCAGTTCGAGGTCAGGAAGCCGCCGTCCTTGTTCGAGTCCGAGTAACCGAGCATGACTTCCTGCAGGCGGCCCTGTTTCTCGATGACGCCGGCCACCAGTGGGATCGACATCCACTCGTCCATGATGCCGCTGGCGCGCTGCAGGTCGGGGATGGTCTCGAACAGAGGGATCACCATCACGTCGCTGGTGCCGCTGGATACCCGCATCAGGCCGGTCTCCTTCTGCAGCAGCAGGACTTCCAGCAGGTCGGACACGGTCTCGGTGTGCGAGATGATGTAGTTGCGGATCGCGCGGCTGCCGTAGCGCTGGCGGATGTCGCGCGCCGCGCGCAGGATCGCCAGCTCGGAATTGGTCTCGTCCGAATAGCTCTCGTAGGGCGAGTACAGGGGGCGCGGCTGCGCCAGTTCGCGCAGCAGCAGCGCGACCTTGTCCGCCTCGCCCAGGGCAGCGTAGTCCGTTTGAGCGCCGGCGCGCGCGAACAGCTCGGCCAGCACGCGCTCGTGCACGTCCGAACTCTGGCGCATGTCGAGCGAGGCCAGGTGGAAGCCGAAGATGCGCGCGGCGCGCTTCAGGCCCGCCAGGCGCGGCTCGACCAGCACGGCGCCGTGGTTGGCGCGCAGCGAATCGGCCAGCACCTCGAGGTCGGCCGCGAACAAGGCGGCGTCGAGGTAGGGCGGGGCTTCGCCGACTTCCTTGCGCAGGATGTGGTCGACGCCCAGTTCGCGCGCGGTGGCGGCCAGGCGCGCGTAGATGCCGATCAGGGCGCGGCGGTAGGGCTCGTCGCTGCGGTGCGGCGAGTTGTCGACCGAGGCATCGGCCAGCGCCTGCATCTGCGGCGTCACCGGCACCATCAGGGTCGAGGTGGACAGCTCGGCGCCGAGGGCGTGCACCTCGTCCAGGTAGAAGTCGAGGATGGTGGTCGACTGGCGCACCAGCGCATGGCGCATGGTGTCGGCATTCACGTTCGGGTTGCCGTCGCGGTCGCCGCCGATCCAGCTGCCCATCTGCAGGTACTGCGATTCGCCCAGCTTCGCTTCGCCGCCGTAGCAGGACGCGATCTCGTCCTCGATGTCGTCGTACAGGCCCGGCACTTCACGCAAGAAGGTAATGCGGTAGTAGGACAGCGCGTTGTCGATCTCGTCGGCGACGGTCAGCTTGGAGTAGCGCAGCATCCGGGTCTGCCACAGGGTGGCGATGCGCGCCTGCAGCAGTTGGGTGTTGCGATTGAGTTCCTTGGGCGTCAGGCCGCGGTCGCGCTCGGCCAGCAGGCGCGCGATGTCGTGCTCGGCGTCGAGGATGCTCTTGCGCTGCACTTCGGTCGGGTGCGCGGTGAGCACCGGCGCGATCAGGGCGTCCTTGAAGAAGTCTTCGACGACCTCGCGCGGCACGCCGGCATCGACGAGCTTGCCGAGCGCATGGCCGACGCTGCCCTGGCGCGGCGCGGCGCCGCGCATCAGGTGGGCGCGGCGGCGGCGGATGTGGTGCTGGTCCTCGGCGATGTTGGCCAGGTGCGAGAAATAGGAGAAGGCGCGCACCACCGAAATGGTCTGGTCGCGCGTGAGCCGGTGCAGCAGGGTGGTGAGTTCCTCGCCGGCGACCGGGTCGGCATCGCGGCGGAAACGCACCGCCGTCTGGCGGATGGTCTCGACCACCTCGAACACGGCTTCGCCTTCCTGTTCGCGCAGCACGTCGCCGAGCAGGCGGCCGAGCAGGCGGATGTCTTCTTTCAAGGGCGCGTCCTTGTCCAGGGCGGGCTGTACGGCAGGGTTGTCTAGTGCAGCAGGGTTTTCCATATCGACCACAAATGAATTGTTAGTGCCATGGCGGTTGGCCATCGTCTGCAGGAGGCCCCATGCTAAAATTTGTGATCTTGAGCAAGGGCCGTTAACCGGCATCGTCCTGGTAGGCTAGATGACAGTGAAAGAATCCATGTTGAAAGCAAATGAATCGGCGCAGGAAGCGCCAGTGAAGCTGACGCCTCAAAAGCTCATTATCGCATCCCGCGAGAGCCGCCTGGCCATGTGGCAGGCGGAACATGTGCGTGCCCGACTCGCTGCATTATATCCGCAGTGCAGCGTTGAAATTCTCGGAATGACAACACGCGGCGACCAGATCCTCGACCGGACGCTCTCCAAGGTAGGCGGCAAGGGCCTGTTCGTCAAGGAGCTGGAAGTGGCGATGGCCGAAGGCCGCGCCGACCTGGCCGTGCACTCGCTCAAGGACGTGCCGATGGAATTGCCGGAAGGCTTCGAGCTGGCCGCCGTGCTCGAGCGCGAAGACCCGCGCGACGCCTTCGTCTCGAACGATTACGCCGGCCTGGCCGAACTGCCGGCAGGCAGCATCGTCGGCACCAGCAGCCTGCGCCGCCAGGCCCTGATCGCCGCGCGCTACCCGCAACTCGTCATCAAGCCGCTGCGCGGCAACCTCGACACCCGCCTGGCCAAGCTGGACCGCGGCGAATATGCCGCCATCATCCTGGCGGCGGCCGGCCTGAAGCGCCTCGGCCTGCCCCAGCGCATCCGCGCCTTGCTCGAACCCGAAGACAGCCTGCCGGCGGCCGGGCAGGGCGCGATGGCGATCGAGATCGTCAGCAGCGCGCGCAGCGACGGCGTCGACCTGCGCGCGCTCCTGGCGCCGCTGAACCACGAGGCCACCGCGCGCGCCGTGACGGCCGAGCGCAAGGTCTCGAAGATCTTCGGCGGCAGCTGCCAGATTCCGCTGGCGGCCTTTGCGACCGTCACCGGCACCGCCATGCGCCTGCGCGCGATGGTGACGACCCCGGACGGCCAGCGCACCGCGCAGGCCGAGGTGGCGGGCTCCTGGGAGCATCCGGAATTCCTGGGCGAGCAGGTGGCGATCCTGCTGGAAGACCAGGATGCGCATGCGATCCTGGAAGCATGCAAGCAGGAGGCGGCACAGGAGACGGCCGCCGACGCGTCGCCGGCGCCAAGCCAGGGCGGCTGACCCATGCCTGATCGGGCAGTCGTCATCACCCGGCCGCGCGCCCAGGCGCAGCCGCTGGCCCAGGCCGTGCGCGCGCTCGGGCGCCGGGCCGTGGTGCTGCCGCTGCTCGAGATCGCGCCGCTCGACGATAGCGCGCCGCTGCGCGCCGCGCTGGCCGGGCTGGATTCCTGTGCGATGGTCGTGTTCGTCTCGCCGAATGCGGTGGATGCCGCCTTTGCCCACCTGGACGGCTGGCCGGCCGGCGTGCCGATCGGCGTCGTCGGCGAGGGCAGCCGCGCGGCGCTGGCCCGCCACGGGATCACGGACGAGAACGCCACCATCCATTGCCCGCCGGATCCGGCCAACAGCGATTCGGAACACCTGCTGGCCAGCCTCGACCTGTCGGCCTTCGCCGGGCGCCGCGTGCTGATCGTGCGCGGCGAAAGCGGGCGCGAACTGATGGCCGACACCCTGCGCGCGGCCGGAGCCCAGGTGTCCCCGGTCGCCGCCTATCGCCGCAGCGTGCCGCCCTTGAGCGCGGCGCTGGCGGCCGAGCTGGACGCCTTGCTGGCAGGGCCAAACGACTGGATAATCACGAGTTCGGAAGCCTTGCGCGGCCTGGCGGGGCTGGTGCAGGAGCTCGATCCCGCGACCGGGCTGGCCCGCTTGCAGGCGCAGCACCTGATCGTTCCCCATGCACGGATAGCGGAGACGGCGCGCGCGCTCGGGTGCGATCGGATCACCCTGACGGGTTCTGGCGACGCACGCTTACTTGCCGCGATACAATCTAAAGAATGAACGAACAACAAAATAATCCAGAACACATCCCGTCTGGCAGCGTCACGCTGCAGAAGGCGCCGGCGCCCGCGTCGAGGGGGGAGGGGCTGCTCCAGGCGCTGCAGCGCCCCCTGCCGGCGGCGGTCGCCATCCTGGCCCTGTTGCTGGCGGTGCAGACCTGGACCTCGCACAACCGCATCAACACCCTGCGCCGCGACATGGCGCAAAGCCTGCAGAAGGGCAACGCCGTGAACGCCGAGACCGCGGCGCTGGCGCGCGAGGTATCGGATACGGCCAAGGAGCTGCAGATCAAGGTCGGCGTGCTGGAAAGCCGCCAGTCCGAGGCCCAGACCCAGCAGCTGGCGCTCGAACAGCTCTACCAGGACCTGTCGAAGAACCGCGACGAATGGGCGCTGTCCGAGGTCGAGCAGGTGCTGAACACGGCCAGCCAGCAATTGCAGCTGGCCGGCAACGTGCAGGGCGCCCTGATCGCGCTGCAGAACGCCGACCGTTCGCTGGGCCGTTCGGACAAGCCGCAGTTCCTGAACATCCGCCGCGCCATCGGCGCCGACATCGAGCGCCTGAAGGCGATGCCGGCGGTCGACCTGGCCGGCGTCGCGCTGCGCCTGGACAACGTCATCGCCCAGGTCGACACGCTGCCGATGCTGTCCGACGAAAGGCCGCTGCTGCCGGCGGCCCCGGTGCGCAGCACCCGGAAACCAGATGGCAAGCTTGATGCCAAGGGCGCTGCCGAAGCCGCGCCGGAGAAGCTGAGCCTGGGCCAGCGCATGATCCAGACCTGGCGCAACTGGAGCCAGGAGATGTGGGACGACGTGCGCCAGCTGGTGCGCGTGCGCAGCGTCGACACGCCGGAAGCGCTGATGCTCTCGCCCACCGAGTCCTTCTTCGTGCGCGAGAACCTCAAGCTGCGCCTGCTGAACGCGCGCCTGGCCCTGCTGTCGCGCAACGAGGCGACTTTCCGCGACGACCTGGCCAGCAGCCAGGAAATCCTGCTCAAGTATTTCGACACCCGCTCCCGCGCCACCCAGTCGGCGCAGGCGGCGCTGCGCCAGGTGCAGGCGAACAACCTGACGATCGAGATGCCGACGCTGTCCGAGAGCCTGAACGCGGTGCGCAACTACAAGGCGAAGCAATAAGATGCGGCTCCTCCTCTGGTTAGTCGCCCTGATGGCCGCGGCCATCGGCATCGCCGTGACGGCACGCTTCAACCCGGGCAACGTGGTGCTGTTCTATCCGCCGCACCGGCTCGACATGTCGCTCAACCTGTTCGTCGTGCTGCTGGTGCTGCTGTTCCTGACCTTCTACGGCCTGGTGCGGGCGCTGAAATCCACCCTCAAGATGCCGCAGCGCGTGGCCGCCTATCGCCAGCGCAAGCGCGAGCGCGAAGGCAACAAGGGCTTGCGTGACGCGCTCAAGGCCCTGTTCGAAGGCCGCTTCGGCCACGCCGAGAAAGCCGCCATGCGCGCCGCCGAGCTGCCGGAGAACGCCGGCCTGGCGGCCCTGATCGGCGCCAGGGCCGCGCACCGCATGCGCGAGCCGGCGCGGCGCGACGCCTGGCTGGCCGGCATCGCGCACGACAACACGCTCAAGACCGCGCGCCTGATGACGGTGACCGAGCTGCTGGTCGACGATCACCAGCCGGAAGCCGCGCTCGAGGCGGTCGCCGAACTCAATGCCAGCGGCCAGCGCCACATCCACGCGCTGCAATGGTCGATGAAGGCCCACCAGCAGGCGCGCAACTGGCCGGAAGTGTTGCGCCTGGTGCGCATCCTCGACAAGCGCAAGGCCCTGCATCCGGCGCTATCGACGCGCCTGCGCGAGTTGGCCTACGAAGCCCTGCTATCCGAGCGCAACGTCGATGCGGAAACGATCCGCCGCCTCTGGGCCGGCGTACCGGTGGCGGAGCGCACCCTGCCCACGGTCGCGGCGCGCGCCGCCAATGTCTTCAATGCCTGCGGCCTGCACGACGAGGCGCGCCAGATTGCCGAAGAGGCGCTCAAGGCCAACTGGGACGACTGTGTGGTGCGCGCCTACCGCGAGGCGGCCGGCCCCAGCGGCTCGCCCTCGCTGCTGGCCCAGATCGAGCACTGCGAGGCCTGGCTCAAGGAACGTCCGCGGGACGCCGAACTGGCCCTGACCCTCGGCGCCTTATGCCTGAAGCAGAAGCTGTGGGGCAAGGCGCAGCGCTACCTGGAGCAGGCGCTGTCGGATGCCCTCGATGCGGCGATGGTGCGCGAGGCGCACCTCAAGCTGGCCCAGATGCACGAGGCGCTGGGGCAGGAAGGGGAAGCGGCGCACCATTACCGGCAATGTGCGCTGGCCAGCATCCTCTGATGCCGGGTTGACAGCGGATGCGCGCCGCCACCGGACGCGCCATCCGCTTGCCGCTTTC
The DNA here is from genome assembly GCF_046236355.1 of Massilia sp. BHUDP2. Taxonomy (NCBI): domain Bacteria; kingdom Pseudomonadati; phylum Pseudomonadota; class Betaproteobacteria; order Burkholderiales; family Oxalobacteraceae; genus Massilia; species Massilia sp. BHUDP2. The sequence goes on along the minus strand of NZ_JBJUVW010000002.1, from coordinate 813,975 downwards.
GCTATAATGACGCACCTTATTAAAACTTCAGCAAGCAAGGAATTCCATGAGCCTGAATAACGTCCCAGCCGGCAAAGACGTGCCGAACGACTTCAACGTCATCATCGAGATCCCGATGAACGCCGACCCGGTCAAGTACGAGGTCGACAAGGACAGCGGCGCGATCTTCGTCGACCGCTTCATGGGTACCGCCATGCACTATCCGTGCAACTACGGCTACGTGCCGCAGACCATCGCCGACGACGGCGACCCATGCGACGTGCTCGTGATCACCCCGTTCCCGCTGCCGCCGGGCGTGGTGGTGCGCTGCCGCGCGCTGGGCGTGCTGAAGATGACCGATGACGGCGGCGGCGACGCCAAGGTCATCGCCGTGCCGGTCGAAAAAGTCCTGCCGATGTACAAGAAGATCCAGAAGCTGGAAGACCTGGAAGAACTGCGCCTGCAGCAGATCCAGCATTTCTTCGAGCACTACAAGGACCTCGAGCCGGGCAAGTGGGTCAAGATTGAAGGCTGGGCCGATGCGGAAGCCGCCAAGGCCGAGATCACGGGCGGCGTCGAAGCGTTCAAGCGCAAGGGCCAGGAATAAGCACCGCTGCATGACGCGCCGCGTGAACGCACGCAGCGCGCCTTGCAAGCGATAAAAGCCGGCGTCCCTCATCGGGATGCCGGCTTTTTTTATTACCAGCCGCGCATTACCAGCCAATATCGCGCAGCAGCGGGAAGGTCAGGTCGCACGGCGGCCTGACCACGTGCCGCAGGTCGGCGTTGATCGACGGCTCCATCAGCTGGTTCGGCTTGGCTTCGGTGGTGTAGTGCGACACCGAGGAGCCCGGCTGGTTGATGCTGGGGCTGTACATCAGGATGCGCCGTTGCCGGTCGGTGCCTGCCAGCCGGGTGGGGTCGATGCCGAAGGTGGCGATCACGCCTGACATCGTCCGCGAGCGCTGCTGCAGCGCCGCCTTGATGGCGACGCCGTCGGACAAGGTGATGCGCAGCGAGGGGATCCTGATGCTCGGATCGGCGCCGCTCAGGCCGATGACGTCGCCCGGGACATTGTCCACCACCAGCATGCCGATCGCGCCGGCCGCCTGCACGTTGCGCGCCTTGGTGACGAAATCGCAGCTGCCGCGGTCCACCAGGGCGATGTTGTTGCGCACCGCCAGGGCATTGTTGAAGCTGAGCGGCGTGCAGGCCAGCCCGGTGCCGTTCGGCTGGTCGACCACCGGCATCAACTGGCCGCTGACGGCGCGGGCGCCGACCGGCGGACCGAAGGACGCATCGCCGACGTAGTAATCGCCCCTGGCGGCCCCGGCGTTCGCGCCGCCGATGTTCAGGTTGCTGCGTGGCGCCAGCACGCGCGGCACCGCGGCGGTGACGTTCGGGCCGTTCCAGGACAGGCCGCGCCAGGTGATGGCGGAGATGCGGCGCTGCTCGTCGGTCATGGCCACCCAGGGCATGTTATTGCGGTTGTTCACCAGGAAGTAGTCCCAGATCGAGGGGATGCCGAAGAACAGTTCGCCCGTTTCGTCGTCGGTGAAGGTCTGGAAGCCGAGCCCGTGCGCCATTTCGTGCAGCAGCACCGTAACCAGGTCGATCTGGCCGTTGGCGCGCCGGTCCAGGCCCAGGTAGAAGGGCGAGCCCGGCAGGCAATCGGGGAACAGGCCGAGGCGCGAGTTGAAGCGCGCGATGATGTGCGGATCTTCCGGCGCGGTCAGGTCGGCGCCGGCCAGCTTGCTGGCCAGCGCCGCCGGATACCAGGTGTTGGCGCGCGGCGCGTTCGGGAAATCGGTCCAGATCTCGGCGGCGCCGGCGGAACCGAGCACCGCGCCGCTGGCCGTGCAGGACAGGGGCACGAAGGCGGCGCCGATGCGGATCGTCACGAGGCTGTCGAGCGTGGCGCCCCAGATGCTTGCTGCGCGCTGGAAGGCGATCAGGCGCTGGGCGCCCAGCGTGGTGCCGGTGTTGCCCCCGACGGGTGCGGCAGGCGTCGGGTCATTGAAGCCTTCGCCGGGCGCGTTCAGGTTGACGATGACGATGGTGGCGGCCGCCTGCGCGGCGCCGATGCCGCCGAGCATGACGGCAAAGGTGGCGGCAAGCGCGCAGGCCAGCGTGGCGGCGCGACTGCGCAGGTGGGCGGTGAAGGTGGCAGCTTTCATTGGCGATGCTCCTCTTGCTTGGCGGCGCCGTGCTCCTGCGCGCCCTGGACCGCCTGGTCGGCGGCATGCGCGCCGTGCACGCATTGCTCCTCGAGCTTGCCGTCGGCGCCGCGGGTGACGACCGAATACACCATGCCGCGTTCGCCGAGCTGGACCGAGCGGCGTCCGCCGGGTCCGGTGACCATCTTCGGTGCGGGCGCGGCCACGCCCGCCGCCGAGGCCTTGGTGCGCGGGTGCAGGGCGCGCGCCTCGTCCGCGGTGGGGGCGCGCAGTTCGCCGGTGTCGGCGTCGCGCACGACCACCATTCCCTGCTGGGCTGGCGCCGCCTGGGATTCGGTTTGCTGGGCGCAGGCGGGGAGGGCCAGCGCGGCAAGCGGCAGGAAGCACATCAATTTATGGATGAACATGGCATTCTCCTCAAACGGTGGGGGGCGCCTCTTTGATGGATGGCGCCGGCGCCCGCCTGCGCAGCCGCCGGGCATGCGCCCCGACGGCGCCGAGGCCCGCCAGCAGCATCAGGTAGGTCGACGGCTCCGGCACGGCGGTGACCACCTTGACGGTGTCGAGCCCGATGTAGGAAAGCGTCTCGGCATTACCGAGGTAGCGGAAAGCGAAGCGTCCTTCTCCTTGGACATCGAGGCTCGTCGTCCATTGCGCCCACTGTGTGGGAAAACTGTTCTCGCCGCCGATGGTCAGGAGCAGAGTGTCGAAGCCGTCGGCGCTGGTATTGCCGCCGTAGCTGAAGCGCACCTCGAGCTGGTCGAAGAAGCCGGGATCGGGTGCGCGGTTGGTGAAGAAGGACAGGGTGGTCAGGCCGTTCAGCGACAAGGTAGGGGTGATCAGCCAGTTGTCCACCATGCCGAGGCCGTTGGCGGCGCTCAGGTAGTTGACGCCGGCATACGAGCCGGCTGCGCCCGACTGTGCGGAGAAAATGCTGGTATTGCCCTGGAACCATGCGTTCCCGGGTGGCGTGCTGCGGTTGATTTGCGCCCAGTCGGACAGGCCGGCCACGCTGCCGAAGCCTTCGTCGAGGACGACAAGGCCGGCGGCATGGCCCGGCAGTGGCGCCCACGTGGCCGCCGCGACGAGCGCCGCGCCGGCGAGTGAGGTAAGTCGCTTCATGATTCCCCTTTCGTGCTGAGCCAGAAAGAAAATGGTGGTCCACTCGCGCTGGCTGACGGCGAGCCCATGGTTGTCTTTATGGTATGGGCAGGCCGACGAGCAAGCTTGATGTTCATTCAATGCGGGTAGACCAGGACACGGCCCGGCTCAAGGGCGAGAGGGGAACTAAATCACGGAAAAGAAAACGGCCTCCGCAAGGGAGGCCGTGAGCTGCTGCTGGGAAATGGCGGTAAAGACTACCGGGCTTGCCGCGCCAGGAAACTGCGCAACCTGAGCTTGCCGACGATCCCGATCGGGAAGAAATAGATCGACAGGATGAACAGCACGCCCAACCATAGCATCCAGCGGTCCGGATGCAGCAGCGCCGCCAGCATCGGCACGCCGGCCAGCGCTTCCGAACCCGCTCCCATCAGTCCCTGCAGGTAGTTCTGCGCGATGATGAACAGGGCCGCGCCCACCACCGCGCCGTACATCGTGCCCATGCCGCCAATGACGACGATCAGCAGGATGTCGGTCATCACCTTGAAGCCGAGCGAGGTATCCGGGCCTACGTAGCGCAGCCACAGGGCCATCAGCGCGCCGGCCAGCGCCGCCACCAGCGCCGCCAGGCAGTTGGCCCAGATGCGGTAGGTCATGGTGCGGTAGCCCAGCGCCTCGGCGCGGAACTCGTTCTCGCGGATCGCCTGCAACACCCGGCCGAACGGCGAATTCACCAATCGCAGCAGGAACAGGAATAGCATCAGGCAGCCGAAGAACACCAGATAATAGGTGAGCAGCTTGCCGTCGATCGAGCGCCCGAAGACCTCGTTTTCCATCAGCGTGAAGCCGGGCGTGAGCACTTCCGGCACGCTGAAGGTGATGCCATCCTCGCCACCGGTGAAGTCCGACAGCTGCGAGGCCAGCACCGCGAACGAGGAAGCGACCGCCAGCGTGATCATGGCGTAGAAGATGGCGCGCACGCGCAGGGCGAACAGGCCGACCACCAGGGCCAGGGCCAGGGCCAGCAGCAGGGCGATGCCGAGGCCGGTCAGCGCCGCGCTCCAGGTCGGCTCGTCCACGCGCGCCAGCCCTAGGCCGATGCCGTAGGCGCCGATGCCGTAGAACATGGTGTGGGCGAAAGAGACGATGCCCGTGTAGCCCAGCAGCAGGTCATAGGACGCCACCAGCACGATGTAGACGCAGATCGTGGCGGCGGTGTTGAGCGGACGCGCGCCCGAGAACAGGAAGGGCGCGAAGGCCAGTCCCAGCAGGATCAGGAGCAGGCTTGCTGCCAGCAGGCGGCTGCGCGGCATGTCGGCGGATAAAAGTCGGTGCAGCATGTTCATCAACCCCGCATCTTCGAGTACAGGCCGGCCGGACGCCACAGCAGGATCGCGATCATCAGGATGATGTTCGAGACCAGCGCTACTTTTGGGGCCAGGAAACCGGCATAGTTGGTAACCAGCGCCATGAGCAGGGCGCCGATGAAGCAGCCGCCCACGGAACCGAGGCCGCCGATGATGATGACGATGAAGATCAGCACCATCATCTCGCCGCCCATCGCGGCGGTCAGCGTTTCCTTGTACAGGCCCCACAGCACGCCGCCCATCCCGGCCAGCGCCGAACCGGCCGCGAACACGATCACGAACAGGCGCTTGATGCGGTAGCCGAGCGCTTCGACCATCTCGCCGTTCTCGACGCCGGCGCGGATCAGGAGGCCGATCTTGCTGCGGTTCAGGGTCAGGAACATGCCCACAAAAACCAGCAGGCCGATCACCACCGCTACCAGGCGGTATTTCTCGATCGCCGCGTCGCCCAGGAAGATGGCGCCGCGCAGCGCGGTCGGCAGCGGCAGGGCGATGGTCTCGGCGCCCCAGATCACGTGGATCAGCTGCTCGGCCACGATCATGCCGCCCATGGTGATCAGGATCTGCTTCAGGTGCTGGCCATAGACCGGCATGATGATCACGCGCTCGAACGCCCACCCCAATAGTGCGGTAACGACCATCGCCACCGTGATGGCCAGCGCCAGCACGCCCAGGTTGATCAGGAGCGAGTCCATCTCGAGCCAGCCGCGCATCGGCAGCAGCACCATGGTCGCCGCGAAGGCGCCGACCGACACGAAGGCGCCGTGGCCGAAGTTCAGCACGCTCATCAGGCCGAACACGAGGGTCAGGCCGCTCGCCATGATGAAGATCATCATGCCCATCGCCAGGCCGGCGACGGTCAGGGTGACCCAGGTGGGGAAGCTGCCGACCAGGGGCAGCATGGCCAGCATCAGGACGGGAACCAGGAGCAGCGGCGCGATGTCGCGCGGCGCGCTTGGCAAAGGTGTGTCCTTGCTGGCAATGGGAAGGCTTGCACTCATGGTGATTCCTATTGATGTGAATCCAAAGACAGGCCGAGCAGGCGCTGTTGCAGCTCGTCGTCGTCCGCCAGCGCCGCCATCGAGCCCGCATGCACGACGCGGCCGTCGTCCATCACGCTGACCGTGTCGCCCAGCGAACGAACGAAGTTGAAGTTCTGCTCGACCAGCAGGATGCTGGTGCTGGTGTCCTTCAGCTCGCGGAAGGCGGCCATCAGGCTCTGGATGATGGCCGGGGCCAGGCCCTTGGTCGGTTCGTCGACCAGCAGGAGCTTGCGGGGCTCGACGATCGCGCGCGCGATCGCCACCATCTGCTTCTGGCCGCCCGAGAGGTTCCCGGCCGGGTAGTTCCAGAATTTCTTCAGGGCCGGGAAGAAGCCGCAGATCCAGTCCACGCGTGCCCCGTCCAAAGGACCATTCCGGGCGGCGAGGTACAGGTTTTCGCGCACGGTCAGGTCGGAGAACACGGCCATGCTTTCCGGGACGTAGGCTATTCCTGAGCGCGAGATGTCGGGCGTGGCCATCTTCGTGATGTCGCGGCCCTCGAACGTGATGGAGCCGGCGCTGGCCTTCCACAGGCCCATGATGGTGCGCAGGGTCGTCGTCTTGCCGGCGCCGTTGCGGCCCAGCAGGATCGACAGGCCGCCGCGCGGGACCACCAGGTCGACGCCCTGCAGGATGTGGTACTGGCCGATGTGGGTGTGCACGCCCTTCAGGACGAGCAGCGGCTCGCCAGGCGCGTTATGCATGGGCGAGGTTTGTTGATTCAGGTGTTCCAAGATAGGCTTCCTGTACGATCTTCGATTGCATGACTTCAGCCGGCTTGCCGTCCGCGACCAGGGTGCCGTTGTGCAGCACGATGATGCGGTCGGCCAGGGCGCGCACCACGTCCATCTTGTGCTCGACCAGCAGCACGGTCTTGTTGCGCTCCTGCTTGACGGCATGGATCAGGTCGAGCACCACCGGCACTTCGTCCACGCTCATGCCGGCGGTGGGTTCGTCGAACATCATGATGCTGGGTTCCAGCGCCAGCAGGATCGCCACTTCCAGCTTGCGCTGGTCGCCGTGCGAGAGCGTCGCCACCCAGGCGTCGCGGCGCTTGACCAGGCCCACACGCTCCAGGTAATGCTCGGCGCGCGCGATCAGTTCCCGGTGGCTCGACCAGATCGAGAAGAAATTCAGGCCCAGGCCGGCGCGGCTCTGCACCGCCAGGCGCACGTTTTCCGCCACCGTCAGGTTGGGAAACAGGTTGGTGAGCTGGAAGGCCCGGCCTATCCCCAGGCGGGTGCGCTTGGCGGCGCCGGCGCGGGTGATGTCCCGGCCGTTCACCAACACGCTGCCCGAGGTGGCCGGCAACTGCCCCGACACCAGGTTGAAATAGGTGGTCTTGCCGGCGCCGTTGGGCCCGACGATGACCGTCAGGGTGCCGGGATGGAAGTCCGCCGTGACCGCGTTCACCGCGACGTGGCCGCCGAAGCGGATCGTCAGGTCGCGGGTGGACAGGGAAGGTGCAGCGGACTGCAGCGATGCGGGAGCCGTCATGTCAGCGCTTGTTCCGCACCGGCAGCGGCAGTTCGGATGCCGGGATCTCGCGCACCAGTTCCAGCAGGTCCCACTCGTTCTTCTGGTCCTTCTTGATGCGGAAGTGGTACATCGGCTGGATCGCCTGGTGGTCTTCCTTGCGGAAGCTCATCCGGCCCTTGGGCGTTTCGAAGGACAGGCCTTCCATCGCCGCCACCATCTCGTCGCCGTTCTTGGCGTTGGGCGCCTTCGACAGGGCCGCAACCACCGCGCCGGCCGCGGCCATGCCACCGGCCGTGAACATATCGGGCGGCATCTTGAAGCGCTTGGTATGCTCCGCCACCAGCCAGTCGTTCATCTTGTTCTTCGGGAAGCCGTAGTAGTAATTGATGGTGCCTTCGGTGCCGGCGAAGTTCTTCCAGGTCTTCATCACCGGCAGGATGTTGCCGCCCGGGGCCAGCGCGATGCCGAAGCGCTCCGGCTTCATGTCGGCGATCTTGTTCAGCGGATTCGGGCCGGCCCAGACGATCTGCAGCACGCGCGGCTGCGGCTTGTCCTTGAGCTTGTCGAACAGGCGCTGGGCCGGCGCGGTGAAGTCGGTGGCGGTGGCCGGCGCGTATTCCTCGTGCACGACGACGGCCTTGCTACCGGTGGTCTTGAGCGCTTCCTTGCCGGCCTCGATGGCGTCGCGCCCGAAGGCGTAGTCCTGCGCCAGGAAACCGACGCTGCCGCTCTTGAAGGTGCTGGCCGCGGCCAGCGCATCCTGCATCGAGCTGCGCGCGGTGCGGAAGATGTACTTGTTCCACTTTTCCTGGGTGATCGCGTCGGCCACGGCCGGTTCGACGATCAGCACCTTCTTGTATTCCTTGGCGACCGGCAGCATGGCGATGGCCGAGCCGGACGAGGTGGTGCCGACCGCGATGTCGACCTTGTCGTCGCCGTAGGCTTCGGCCAGCAGGGTGCGGCCCAGCGACGGGTTGGACTGGTCGTCCTTGACGATGACCTTGATTCTCCGGCCATTGATCTGCATGGTGCCGCCGGTGAGGTATTCGAGGCCCATCATGAAGCCGGTCTCGGTTTCCTTGGCATAGGCTTCGAGCGGGCCGGTCTTGCCGGCGATGAGGGCGATCTTCAGGTCCTTGCCCTGTGCATACGCGCCAGGCGCAGCGCTCGCCGCGAAGGCGGCCACGATGGCGATGGACAGGGGTTTGATCAGGTGGTGCATGTCAGTCTCCTTGTGATTCTTACGGTAGCTTGGACAGGAAAGCGCGGATCGCCTCCAGCGCTTCCGGCTCGGTGAGCATGGGCGCATGGCCGACGTTCGGCACTTCCGCGTAATGCAGTTCCGGGGCGGCCTTGCGCATCCAGTCGGCCTGTTCCTGCTCGACCAGGTCGGACAGCGCACCGCGCACCAGGAGGGTGGGGCGGCGCCGCGCCAGCCGGCGGAAGGCCATGCGCGCGGCCAGCGAGGTCGGACGCAGTTTACCCGTCTGTATCGCTTGTGCGATATTCGGATCGTAACGCAGCGCCAGCTGGCCGTCATCCTTCTGTTCGAAGGCGCGGCGCGCCCACTTGCCCCATTCCTCGTCGGAGTTGGCGGGGAAGGCGCAGGCGTTGATGTCGCGCAGGTAGGCGGCAGCGTCGTCCCAGCTCGCGAGCGCATTGCAGCGGCCCGCATAGCCCGCGATGCGCTGCAGGCCGCGCACGGACAACACCGGGCCGACGTCGTTGAGGACGGCGGCGGCAATCAGATCGAGGCGGCGCGCCGCCAGGGTCATGGTGATCAGGCCCCCCATCGAGGTGCCCACGAAGATGGCGCGCCCCAGGCCCAGGTGCTCCATCAGCCGGGCGACGTCGGCGGCGTAGACGTTCGGGTTGTAGTTGTCGGGATTGGGATCGTGCGCCGAGTGGCCGCGGCCGCGCACGTCGACCGCGATCACGCGCCGGCCCATGGCGGAAAGGATGGGCGCGAGTTCGTCGAAGTCGGCGGAGTTGCGTGTCAGGCCGTGGATGCAGATGACCGGCAGCCGCGCGCCGGCGCCGGCGTCGGTGGCCGCGCTTGTTGGCGGATAATCGCGCGCGTACAGCGCCAGCCCGTCGCTGCTGGTGTAGCTGATTGGTGTGTAGGTAGACACGCTGGCTTGTATCCTGTGTTCGTTCGGGGCGCTTTGCAGCGTTTGTTCGGGCGGCAAGCCTCCGGGCCGGCGCCGGGAGGGCGCCTGCCTGGAGATGCTGCGGGTACTTCGGTGGAAGGTTTAGAAGCGGTACTCGAGCGTTGCCGAGACCTGGCGTGGGTTGCCGTAGAACGCGGTCAGGGTACCTTCGTTGCCCAGGGTCGGGAACAGGTAGCCGCCGGTCTTGTAGTGCTTGTCGCTCAGGTTCTTGCCGTGCAGGCCGACGCGGACCTTGCCGTCGGTGCGGGTCCAGACGATGCTCGCGTCATACAGCTTGTACGACTCCTGGTCCAGCAACGATGCGGTCTCGAACTGGGCGGTGGCGCCCTTGTACGCAGCGCTGCCGATCAGCGACAGCTTGCCGCCGTAACCCATCACCGGCATCGGGATGTCGTAGTTGAAGCGCAGGTTGGCCGAGTTCTTCGGGGTGTTCTGGAAGGTGCGCTGGCTCGCCACGTTGACGCCGGCCGCGATGTATTCCTTGTACTCGGCATCGATGTAGCTGTACATGCCCGCGATCATGAAGTTCGGGGTGAGGTTGGCCACCGCTTCCAGTTCCGCGCCCTTGATCTTGGCCTTGCCGGCATTGGTGGTCACGCCGGCGAAGCTGTCGTCCTTGCCGTCGCCGTTGGTGTCGATCGCCACCGAACCCGGGATCTGCACGTCCTGGTAGTCGCTGTAGAACACCGCCGCGTTGGTGGTGATGCGGCCGCCGTTGAAGGCCGACTTCAGGCCCAGTTCGTAGGTCTCGATGGTTTCCGGCTCGTAGCCGCGCTGCGCCACCGCGATCGGGATGCGGGTGCCGACCACGTTCAGGCGCGGCTCGAAGCCGCCGCCCTTGAAGCCTTCCGAGTAGGACGCGTAGACGTTGTGGTCCTGGTTCAGCTTGTAGTTGAGGGCCACGCGTGGGGTGAATTTCTTGTCTTCGCGCTTCAGGATGCCGCCACGCAGGTCGGTGTCGGTGCGGAACAGGATGGCGCCGGCATTGCCCAGGGCCGGGGAACCGCCCGCGCCCAGGTAGATCTGGCGCAGCACTTCGGCTTCACGCTTGTCGACGGTGTAGCGACCGCCCAGCGAGACGCTGAAGGCGTCGGTGACGTTGTAGCTGCCGTCGGCGTAGATGGCCCAGGCCTTGGTGTCGATGTCGCCCATCGTGTAGGTCGAGGTCGGGACCGCGCCGCCGAGGATGGTGTCGAAGTGGTTGAAGGCGTTGGCGTCGATGTAGTAGATGCCGGCCACGCCCTGCAGGCGGTCGCCGTTGTAGGTGAGGTTGAACTCCTGGCTGAACTGCTTGTTGGTGTACAGGGCCGGGACTTCCATGTCGACCACCGCCAGCGAGTCGAAGTCGATCGGCGCATAGGACTTGTCCTTGCGCGAAGCCGTGATCGATTTGAGGGTCCACTCGTTATTCAGGGTGTATTCGACGGTGGCCGAGACGCCGTGCGCCTTGACTTCCTGGTCGTGGCCGAGCGCCTTCATCAGGTTGGCGCGGGTGTCGAAGACGTTCGAGAGGATCGGGGCGCCGCTGGTGCGGCCGACGATCAGGCGATGGCCGTTCTTCGGGCTGGAGTCGTCCTGGGTGACGTCGCCGGCGATGCGGATGAACAGGTCCTGGTTCGGGGTGAACTCGGCCGACAGGCGGGCCGCCGTCACATCCTTGTCGTAGTTCTCGCCGCCGGTGGTCAGGTTCTTGCCGAAGCCGTCGCGCTTGAAGCGGGCGAAGGTGCCGCCGATGCGTGCGGTTTCCGAGATCGGGGTGCTGGCGGTGGCGACGATTTCCTTCTGGCCGTACTGGCCGATGGTGGCGCGCAGGCGCGCATCGGTCTGCGGCGCCAGCTTGCGGGTGACGTACTTGACGGCGCCGCCGATGGTGTTGCGGCCGTACAGCGTGCCCTGCGGGCCGCGCAGCACTTCGATGCGCTCGACGTCGTAGATGTCGGCCACGGCAGCCTGCGGCCTGGCCAGGTAGATGTCGTCGATGTAGATGCCGACGCCGGACTCGAAGCCGGCCAGCGGGTCGGCCTGGCCGACGCCGCGGATGAAGGCGGTCAGGGTCGAGTTGGTGGCGCGCGAGGCTTTCAGGGTGGTGTTCGGCAGCGCGGTGGCGAGGGCGGTGATGTCCGGCGTCGCTACCTTGGAGAGCTGGTCGGCGCTGAAGGCGGTGACCGAGACCGGCACGTCCTGCAGGGTTTCTTCGCGGCGGCGGGCGGTCACGACCACCTTGTTGACGCCGCCTTCTTCGGCACTGGCCACCGGCGGGGCGGTGGTGGCTTCCTGCGCGTAGGCCACGTTGCCGCCCGAGAGGACGAGCAGGGCGACGGCCGACTGGATGGCGGGGTTCAGCAGCTTCAGTTTGTTCTTGGTCAGACGCATTCATGTCTCCTAATTTTTGATAGCGGCATGCGTTCAGGTTTTCGCATGGTCAGCAGTGTGCCTTGCTCCGGTTTGGTTAGATAGTCAACAATCGCCCACCCCTTTGTGCAAAAATGCACAGGCCGCTGCACCAGGCTTGTGCGCGTGTTGACGAGGGAGGATTCCGGCGGTGCACCGTTTGTGCGCTGCCGCATGCGAAAAGCGCCAAACGATTGCAGGGGGAATGTGCACTAGTGCACAATATGTCATCTTGATATCAAACAACCCGTCTGATGAATACGCTGCCTGAGTGGACCGACCTGCGATTCTTCCTGGAGCTGGCGCGCGCCGGCACCCTCTCGGGCGCCTCGCGCCGGCTGGAAGTGGAGCACACGACCGTGGCGCGCCGCATCGACCGGCTGGAAGCCCAGCTCGGCTCCACCCTGTTCGACCGCTCGCGCGAAGGCTACGAGCTGACCGAGGTCGGGCGCGCGCTGCTGCCGCATGCCGAGGCGATGGAGGGGGCGGCGCTGGCGGCGGCCGAACAGATCGGCGGGGCCGAAGTGGCGGCGCACGGCGTGGTGCGGCTCGGCGTGCCCGAGGTCTTCGGGGTGCGGGTGGTGGCGCCGCTGCTGGCCAGGCTCTTGGCCCAGCATCCCGACCTGTCGATCGACCTGCTGGCGCTGCCCAGCTTCGCCAACCTGGCCAACCGCGAGGCCGACCTCGGGGTCACGATGGATGCTCCCACCACCGGACGCTACATGGTGACGCGGCTGGCTTCCTTTCACTTCTACCTGTATGCCTCGCCGATCTACCTGGCCAAGCATCCGCCGATCCGCACCCAGGCCGACCTGGCCGGCCACGACTTCGTCGACTACGTGCAGGACCGGCTGGCCAGCCGCGAACTGTCCTACCTGAACGAGCTGGGTTTCACGCCGCGGCGGCGCATGTGCTGCTCGGGCATGACGGCGCAGCTGGAAGCCGCGTCGCTCGGCATGGGCCTGATGATGGCGCCGCCCTATGCGGTGCCCGACAACGGCCGCCTGGTGCGGGTGCTGCCGGATTTCCACGCCGAACGTGCATTCTGGCTGGCGGCGCCGACCGACCTGTACCGCCTGCGCCGGGTGAAGGTGGTGTGGAACCTGCTGCGCGAATGCGCGGAGAGCCATCCGGACCTGTTCGTGGCGGACAAGGCGGACACAGACGCGGGCTTGCCCGCATCCTGAGCAGGGCGTATCCTCGCCATTCTCGACCACTTCCCAGGCAATCCATGCGCAACCGGATCAGCGAAGACATCACTTTCCGCAAGCTCGAGATCCTGCTCGCCTACATGGAAGGCGGCAACCTGAACGCCGCGGCGCGCATGCTCGACATCAGCGCGGTGAGCGTGCACCGGGCCCTGCATTCGCTGGAAGAGGCGATGAGCTGCCAGCTGTTCAGCCTGCAGGGCCGCAACCTGATCCCGAACGAGGCGGCCCAGGTGCTGGCCGAGGTCAGCGCCGACGTGCTCAAGCTGATGGCCGACGGCATCGCCGCCACCCGCTCGGCGGCCGGCTATTCGGCCGACCACCTCAAGATCGGCTCGCTGTACTCGCTCACCACCGGGATCGTCCCCAACGTCATCATCGGCATCAAGCTGCGCAAGCAGGAGCTCGAGACCGAGCTGGTGCTCGGCTCCAACGACGACCTGCTGCACAAGCTCAAGCAGAACGCGATCGACGCCGCCCTGATCGCGGTGCCCGATCCCGATCCGGAGGTCGAATCGATCGCCCTGTTCGAGGACGAGGTCTTTTTCGCTGCCCCCGCCGGCTCGCCGTATGCCGGCATGAAGGAGGTCGACCTGCGCGAGTGCGCCGGCGAGAAGTTCGTGTGCCTGCGCGACGGCTTCGTCACCTTCAGCGGCTTCCAGGAAGCCTTCCGCATCGCCGGCTTCGCGCCGGCCATCGTCACCCGCGTGGGCGACATCTTCTCGCTGATGAACCTGGTGGCGGCGGGCATCGGCTATACCCTGCTGCCGGGCCGGGTGCGCGATGCCTTCGGCGACAAGGTGCAGCTGATCCCCCTGAAGGCCGACTACCGCATGCGCCAGACCATCGGCCTGAGCTTCCTGCGGGTGCGCGAACGCGATCCCAACCTGCTGGCCCTGGCGGCGGTTTGCCGCATGCTCAAGCATGGGCCCGCCTGAGATTTCGTCCCGACCGTTTCGCTGAACGTAAACGTCCCACGGCGAGCGTAATTGATCGGACAGGAATTCAGGGCTACCTTACGTCTCTAACACCATAACAAAAGAGCATGTCCGGCACGGCGGTCCAAGCGGCGGCCAGGCATGCATTGGAGACGTATCACCTGCGGCGCCGGGCCCAGTCCGCCCGGCGCCGCGCCTTGAAGGAGCACTACCGTGTCCTCTCATATGATCGCAATCCTCGTGCTGGCGCTGATGTTCGTGCTGGCCACCGCACTGCCCATCAACATGGGCGTCATCGCCTTCGTGGGCGCTTTCCTGGTCGGCTCGGTCGTGGCCGGCATGCAGGCCAAGGCCATCATGGCGGGCTTTCCCGCCGAACTGTTCCTGACCCTGGTCGGGATCACCTTCCTGTTCGCCCAGGCCCAGAACAACGGCACCATCGACTGGCTGGTCCGGCTCGCGGTGCGGGCTGTGGGCGGGCGCATCGCCGCCATTCCCTGGGTGATGTTCGCCATCACCGCGGTGCTCACCTCGGTGGGCGCCGTGAGCCCGGCGGCGGTGGCGATCATCGCCCCGATCGCGCTCGGCTTCGCCGCCAAGTACAACATCAATCCCCTGATGATGGGCATGATGGTGGTCCACGGCGCCCAGGGCGGCGGCTTTTCTCCCATCAGCATCTATGGCGGCATCACCAACAAGGTGGTGCACGAGGCGGGCTTGCCGTTGTCCGAAATGACCACCGCGCTCACCAGCCTGGGCGTCAACCTGGCGGTGTCGGCGGTGCTGTTCTTCGTCTTCGGCGGGATGAAGCTGATGCGCCAGCAGGTGCCGAAGTCGGCGCCCGGCGCCGGCATCGGGATGATGCCGTTCGGCCAGCCGGTGGCAGTGGCGGCGCAGGGACCGCAAATCTACGGCGACGCCGAGAACGAAGCGGCCAGCGAGGAACGCCTGACGGCGCAGCGCTCGAGCAGCGCGGCGGCCGGTGTGGGCCCGGTGGGTGCGGGCGGAGCGGCCGGCGCCGTGGGCGCCGAACGGCACGTAGGCCCGACCCTGCACCAGATCGTCACCGTGGCCGGCCTGATCGCGCTGGCCGTGCTGACCCTGATGTACAAGCTCGACATCGGCTTCGTCGCCATCACCATCGGCCTCCTGATCTCGATCCTGTCGCCGCAGGTGCAGAAGCGCGCCATCGGCCAGGTCTCGTGGCCCGAGATCATGCTGATCGTCGGCGTCAGCACCTATGTGGGCGTGATGCAGAAGATGGGCACCATCACCTGGGTCGGCGACACCGTCGCCACCCTCACGTCGCCGATGATGGTGGCCTTGCTGCTGCTGTTCGTGGGCGCCATCGTGTCCGCCTTCGCGTCCTCGACGGCGGTGCTGGGTTCCCTGATCCCGCTGGCCGTGCCTTTCCTGGCGTCCGGCACCGGCGTGGACCCGATCGGCTTCATCGCAGCGATGGCGGTGGCCTCCACCATCGTCGACGTCAGCCCGTTCTCGACCAACGGCGCGCTGGTGCTGGCCAGTGCCCAGCACATCGACCGCGACGTGTTCCTGCGCCAGCTGATGATCTACGGCGGGATCGTGACCCTGGTCGCGCCGGTCGTGGTGTGGCTGCTGTTCGTGGTCCTGTAAGCTTGACCAAGGAGAAGACATGAATGCAGTGGAAGGCCGCTGGACTACCCAGCAACACAACCGCAGCGCACGCCTGGCACGCGCCCAGGCGGCGCTCGGCGGGGCGCTGGACGGCAAGATCGTTGCGTCCTCGCACATCGTCGAGCTGCTGCACGCGGTACTGGAGCCGGGCGACCGCGTCTGCCTGGAAGGGAACAACCAGAAGCAGGCCGATTTCCTCGGCAAGGCGCTCACAAAAGTCGACCCGGCCCGCGTCAACAATCTGCACATGCTGCTGTCGGTGCTGTCGCTGCCCGAGCACCTCGACGTGTTCGAAAAGGGCCTGGGGTCGCGCCTGGACTTCTCATTCTCCGGGCCGCAGGCCGGGCGCCTGGCCAAGCTGGCGCAATCGGGCAAGCTCAACATCGGAGCGATCCACACTTACCTGGAGCTGTTCTCCCGCTACTTCGTGGACCTGACCCCGCGGGTGGCGCTGGTGGCGGCCGAGATGGCCGACCGCGAAGGCAACCTGTACACCGGCCCGAACACCGAGGACACGCCGGCCATCGTCGAGGCCACCGCCTTCAAGAGCGGCATCGTGATCGCCCAGGTGAACAAGGTGGTCGACAAGCTGCCGCGGGTGGACATCCCGTCCGGCTGGGTGGAATACGTGGTGCAGTCGCCGACGCCGTACTACATCGAGCCGCTGTTCACGCGCGACCCGGCCCAGATCTCGGAAATCCAGGTCCTGATGGCGATGATGGCGATCAAGGGCATCTATGCCGAGTACCAGGTCGAGCGCCTGAACCACGGCATCGGCTTCGACACCGCGGCCATCGAACTGCTCTTGCCGACCTATGCGGCGCAGCTCGGGTTGAAGGGCAAAATTGCGCGGCACTGGGCCCTGAACCCGCACCCGGCCCTGATCCCGGCGATCGAAGCCGGCTTCGTCGAGTCGGTACACTCCTTCGGCTCCGAACTGGGCATGGAGAACTACATCCGCGCCCGGCCCGACGTGTTCTTCGTCGGCCCGGACGGCTCGATGCGCAGCAACCGCGCCTTTTCCCAGGCGGCCGGCCACTATGCCTGCGACATGTTCATCGGCTCGACCCTGCAGATCGACCTGCAGGGCAATTCGTCCACGGCGACCCTGGGCCGCATCTCCGGCTTCGGCGGCGCGCCCAACATGGGCGCCGACGCGCGCGGCCGCAGGCATCCGAGCGCGGCCTGGCTCAAGGCCGGTCAGCAGGCGCGCGAGGGCCGCAACACCATCCCGCGCGGGCAGAAGCTGGTGGTGCAGATGGTCGAGACCTTCCGCGAGCACATGGCGCCGGCCTTTGTCGAACGCCTGGATGCCTGGCAGCTCGCCGAGCAGACCGGGATGGCGATCCCGCCCGTAATGATCTACGGCGATGACGTCACCCACATCCTCACCGAGGAGGGCATCGCCAACCTGCTGCTGTGCCGCAGTATTGAAGAGCGCGAGCAGGCGATCCGCGGCGTGGCCGGGTATACGCCGGTGGGCATGGGCCGCGACAAGCGCATGGTGGAGAACCTGCGCGACCGCGGCGTGATCCGCCGCGCCGAAGACCTCGGCATCGACAAGCGCACGGCGACCCGCGACCTGCTGGCCGCCAAGAACATGAAAGGCCTGGTGCGCGCATCCGGCGGACTGTACGATCCGCCGAAACGCTTCAGGAACTGGTAAGGACTCTTATGGAAACCCTTCAATACAGGTTTGAACAGGGCACGCGGCCACTGAGCGGCATGCCGCAGCTGGTGGGCGTGGTCGGCTCGGGCAATCTGGAAGTCCTGATCGAGCCGGCGCAGCTCAATGGCGCCTGCGAGATCGAGGTGCGCACCGCGGCGGTCGGCTTCGGCGCCACATGGCAGGCGGTGATGAGCGACTTCCACCAGCGCTGGAGCCTGGCGGACGCGCGCATCTGCATCAACGACATGGGCGCGACGCCGGCCGTGGTCGGCCTGCGCCTGGACCAGGCGGTGGAATCGCTCACCGGAGGAGCACCATGAGCAGCTATCTGGAACTGACGGCGCGCCAGCGCATCCCGGCGATCTTCGATCCCGGCAGCTTCGAGGAATTCCTGCCGCCCAGCGCGCGCGTGGCCAGTCCCCACCTGGCCCAGCTCGATGCGCCGGTCTCGTTCGACGACGGTGTGGTGGTCGGGCGTGCTCGCATTCAGGGCCGGCTGGTGTTCGGCGCGGCCCAGGAGGGCGGCTTCATGGGCGGCGCGGTGGGCGAGGTCCATGGCGCCAAGCTGGTCGGGATGCTGCGCCGTGCGGTCGAGGAACAGGCCGATGCGGTGCTGCTCCTGCTCGAATCGGGCGGGGTGCGCCTGCACGAGGCGAATGCCGGCCTGATCGCGGTGTCGGAAGTGATGCGCGCCATGCTGGACGCGCGCGAAGCCGGCATCCCGGTGGTAGCCCTGGTGGGCGGTTCGAACGGCTGCTTCGGCGGCATGGGGATCTCGGCGCGCTGCGCCAACACGGTGATCATGTCGGAAGAAGGGCGGCTCGCCATGTCCGGTCCCGAGGTGATCGAGACCGCGGCCGGCGTCGAGGAGTTCGATTCGCGCGACCGCGCCCTGGTGTGGCGCACCACCGGCGGCAAGCACCGCTACCTGATGGGCGACTGCCAGGTGCTGGTGCCCGACGATACGACGGCCTTCCGCGCCGCCGCCATTCGGGCGATCGAAGATGTCCGCAATCGGGGCGCGCAGCTGACACTGGAAGATTTGCTGGCCGAACAGGACATGCTGGCGCGCCGCATCGACCTGTCCGAGGGACTGTCCGAACCGATGGAAGTATGGAGGACGCTCGGCGTTCCCGATCCGGCCAGCGTGCCGATGCTCGATGCGGATGCGTTCATGGAACTGGCGGCGCAGCACCGCGTGGGAGGACGATAATGGACTGGCAAACACTGGCAACGCAGCTGTTCCCGGGCGGGCACGACATCATCGAGCGCGATCACTTCCTGTCCGGCTCGGCGCAGGTCGAGGGCAGGGCGCTCGACGTGATCGGCACCACCGGGCACGTCCCGATCGGCATCGAAATCGCGCTGGCCCAGGCGCGCGCGATCCTGAAGACGGTGCAGCAGCATCCCGGGCGCCCGATCCTGATCCTGGTCGATACGGTCGGCCAGCGCCTGCGCCACCGCGACGAGATGTTGGGCATCAACAGCTACATGGCCCACCTGGGCAAGTGCGTGGACTTCGCTCGCCGCAAGGGACATGTCGTGGTCGGCCTGGTGTACGACCAGGCGCTGTCCGGCGGCTTCATCACCAGCGGGCTGATCGCCAGCGCCTGCTATGCGCTGCCGCAGGCGACCATCCGCGTGATGGGCCTGCCGGCGATGGCGCGCATCACCAAGGTGCCGGAAGAGCGCCTGACCGAGCTGGCGAAGGACAACCCGGTGTTCGCGCCGGGCCCGGAGAACTACCTGCGCATGGGTGGCCTGCACGGCGTCTGGGAGGGGGACCTCGCAGGCGAGCTGGCGCGTGCGCTGGCGGCCGGCCCGGCCGAGGACACCCGCATGGCGCTGGGCCGCGAACGCGGCGGGCGCCTGCTGGCGCAGCCGGTGGCGGAAGCGGTCAGGACGGGCAGCCATGTTCGCCCGGCATGACCTGGTCTGGCTGACCGGCCGCGGCTGGGAGCGCGTGCGCGAAGCCGCACCGCTCGACGCGCTCGAGGCGCTCGACTTGTGGCAGGGCGGCGGCTGGCCGGCCGTGGTGCGGCGCGCGGAAATCGATTTGCCACCCAACGAAGTCGCCATCGGCTTCGCCCTGCCGCCGCGCCGCGCCGGCGACCCGAAGGGCGGCAAGGGCGGCAAGCTGCGTGTCGGCTGCCGGGTGGACCTGGCGGATATCGGGCGGCGCACCCGCGCGCTGCCGCTGGTGGGCGCCCTCGACGCGGTGCCGCCTCAGTGGCAGCAGGGCCTGGCGGCGCTGGAGCGCGAGGCGGCGGACGCCGGCATCGGGCTGGCCGTGTACGGCTCGGTGGCGCTGGAGGCGCTCACCGGACAGCGCTACCTGACGCCCAGGTCGGACATCGACCTGCTGCTGCGCCCCCTGAGCCGTGCGCAGCTGATGGCGGGCCTGGCGCTGCTGGCCCGGCACGCGCTCACGCTGCCGCTCGACGGCGAAGTGGTGTTCGCGGACGGCCGCGCGGTGGCCTGGAAAGAGCTGCAGGCGGCCTTCGCGAGCGCACCGGGAACCCGGGTACTGGCAAAAGGCCTCGAGCGGATTGCGCTGGTGCCGCCCGACGAACTGATCGCGACGCTGGAGGAGACCACCACATGGCTGAACTGATCGCGCTGCGGCCCGGCACACGCCGGATCCCGCCGCAGACCGGCGCCGACCTGCCGTTCTGCCGCCAGCTTGCGCGCCTGGCGGTGCGCAGCCTGTATGCGGAACTGGTGCTGTATCCGAAACCGGGCCTGGTCTCGCTGGTCGACAACGGCAGCCACGAGGACATGAACGCCGCCACCTTCATGCGCAGCATGTTCGCGCTGCGGCGTTACTTTTTCGAGATTGCCCGGGCCGGCATGGAGGATGCCCCTTTCCACGTGCTCAAGCGCCTGGGCATCGCGGCGGAGGCGCGGATGATGCGCGCCACCGGCGGCATCAATACCCACCGCGGCGCGATCTTCTGCCTCGGCCTGCTGTGCGCCGCCATCGGCCGCTGCCGCGCCAAGGGTACGCCGCTCAGGGCTGCCGCCATCCAGGCCACGCTCCTGATCCAGTGGGGCCGTGAACTCGGCGCGCACAGCGGCGAGGCGGATACGCTCTCGCACGGCCTGGAGGCGCGCCTGCGCTACGCGGCCAGCGGCGCGCGCGAGGAGGGGGCGCGCGGCTTTCCCTCCGTGTTCGCGGTCGGCCTGCCGGCCCTGCGGCGCACCCTGGCGGCAGGCGGCGGACTTCGCCGGGCCCGGGTCGATGCGCTGTTCGCCCTGATGGCGCACATGAGCGACACCAACGTCTACCATCGCGGCGGCCTCGAAGGCGCGCAAACGGTGCAGCGCGAGGCGCGCGCCTTCATCGCGCGCGGCGGCACGGCGGCACCGGACTGGGAAGCGCGCGCGCTGGCCTGCCACCACAGCTTTGTCGCGGCGCGCCTGTCGCCGGGCGGCGCCGCCGACCTGCTGGGCGCCGTATGCCTGCTGCAGTCCGTGTGCGGCGGGATGGACTAGCATGGCCGGCCGGCTCGTCCTCCTGTGTCCCGGCCAGGGCGGCCAGCACCCGGGCATGTTCGACATGGCGCGCAGCGATCCGGCGGCGAGCAGCCTGCTCGACGCGTGGTTTGCCGACCCGGCCCTTGGCCCCTTGCTGCGCGCGGCGGTGGAAGGAGAAGCGCGCTTTGCCAACGCCGTGGCGCAGCCGTCGATCGTGGCCGCGACGCTGGCCATGTGGACCGCGCTGGGCGAACTGCCGGCGCCGCCCGCACTGGTGGCCGGCTACAGCATCGGCGAGCTGTCCGCCTACGGCGTTGCCGGCGCGCTCGACCCTCTCGACGCCGTCAGACTCGCTGCCGAGCGTGCCCTGCTGATGAACGCCTGTCTTGCGGACGGGCAGCGCCAGGGCATGGTGGCGCTGTCCGGCATGCCGGCCGAGACGGTCGAACCGCTGCTGCAGCGCTTCGGCTTCCATCCCGCCATCGTCAACGGCGAGGACAGCCTGGTTGCCGGCGGACCTGCCGAGGGGCGTGAGCGGCTCGCGGAGGCGGCGGCGGCAGCCGGCGGCAAGGTCACCCTGTTGCCGGTCGAGCTTGCATCGCACACGCCCTACCTGCAGGGCGCGGTGGCGCCGTTCGCCGCGCTGCTGGCAGGGCAGCGCTGGTCTGCCTTCACCTGTCCGGTGTTATCCGGTATCTCGGCCGAAGGGGTGGAGGATGCGGCGAAAGCGATGGCCGAGCTGCCACGACAGATCGCGGAACCGATCCGCTGGAAGGACTGCATGGACGCCTGCGCCGAGGCGGGCGCGACGGTCGCGCTCGAACTGGGGCCGGGCGCGGCGCTCTCGCGCATGTTGCAGGTACGCCACCCCAAAATCGCTTGCCGTTCCGTTACGGAATTCCGTTCGCTGGACGGGATACGCTCCTGGCTAGGGGGGCAGCTCGAATAACATTCACCAGACTAATGTCTGGTATTGCTAATGGGAATTGGAATTTCACCCGACTCGCCCCTATAACGGTGATATGGGATCGCTGTTGCGATCGAATCGCTTATCGTAGGTAAGGAGTCGCAAGTGAATAAATTTCTGAACACCGCTACCCGCGTGCTGCTGGCCGCCGCCAACTCGCGCGCAATGCATGTCCTGCGCAAGCAGGCCGAACTCAGCAAGCCTTTTCACGTCGAGTTCCGCTCGAACGCTGGCGGCTGGAACTGATGAGCGCAGGCGCCTGAGGCGCCAGGTACTGGCAAACAGGGTCGGATTCGCGACGAGCGGGTCCGGCCCTTTGTTCGTCTACACCGCTGCATCGGTCCGACGGTGCTGCAGCTGTACATCCACTTGGTGTTGACTGCTGCCTGTGGAAGATGCACACATTTCCACTATACGTGCCCTCACGGGAGCGTGCCGTTCCAGGCCTGCACTGCCGAAATCAGCTGTTTGCTCAGCACTTCGTTATCGCCGCCGAAGCGGTCGCCGTTATGCAGCGTGATCGCGACGATGCCCGAATCGATGTCCATCTCGAGCTGGCTGTAGAAGTTGAGGATGTAGCCGCCGTGCCCGACCAGGCGCTTGCCGTTGACCGTGCGCACCCAGGTACCGAGCCCATATCCGGTCGCCTTGCCGTCCGGGAGGATGGTGTCGGTATTCATGCGCTTGACGCCGGCCGGCGACACCAGCTTCCCCGACTGCAGCGCGAGCATGAAGGCGGCGAGGTCGTCGACGGTGCTGACCAGGCCGCCGGCTGCATGCAGGTTGCTGGAGGCGAGCAGCATGGCAGGGGCGGGACCGCTGCGGTAGCCGGTGACCAGGCCCGGAATGAGCTCCTTGTCGCTGCCTTCGCGCGTATGCTTCAGGCCGAGCGGCTGGATGATGCGGCGATCCAGGAAGGCGAAAAAGCCTTCGCCCGACACCTTCTCGATCACCATGGCGAGCAGGTTGTAGCCGGTATTGTTGTAGGCGAATGTCGAACCTGGCGCGAAGTCGAGCGGGCGCTCGCGCACCGGCGCGATCAGTTCTTCCAGCGTGTGGTCCAGGCGAGCGCTCGTGCGCCAGTAACCCGAATCCATCGACAGGTTGGGAATACCGCTGGTGTGCCTCAAGAGATGCTCGATCGTGACCTTGTCCCAATGGGGCGGTGCATCCGGCAGGTAGCGCTTGAGGGGAGCGTTGAGGGTGAGCCTGCCTTCGTCGACCAGCAGCATGACGGCGCTTGCGGTGAACAGCTTGGTCGTCGAACCGATCCGGAACACGTGGCCGGGCTGGACCGGCACCCCGAGTTCCACGTTGGCCATGCCATAGGCCTTGCGCAGGACCGGGTGGCCGTCCTTGACGACGAGGGCGGCCACGCCGGGCAGTTCCGGCTTGAAGCGTGCGGCGACGATGCGGTCGAGGGACTGGACAAGGGACGCCGGCGCGTCCGGCGCAGCCATGGCGGCGAAGGGAAAACAGAGCAGCAGGGCGAGGCGCTTCATGCAGGTTGGCGTTGGTGGATGAGAGGCGGCGACGATAGCACGCGCCGGACCGCCAGAAATGCATGCATTCTCACACTGCCGCTCAGCGTCCCTCGCGGAACGGATTGCGCTCGTTGAGCTCGTCCAGGTAGTCGTCGATCCCACCCCGCTCGCGCTCCAGGAAGCGCTCGATCGCGTCCGCGAACGAGGGATGGGCCAGCCAGTGCGCTGACCAGGTGCGGGTCGGCAGAAAGCCGCGCGCCATCTTGTGCTCGCCCTGGGCGCCGCCCTCGAAGGCCTGGATCCCCTGTTCGATGCAGAACTCGAGCGGCTGATAATAGGCCGCCTCGAAGTGCAGGCAGGGCACGTGTTCCAGTTCGCCCCAGTAGCGCCCGAACAGCGTGCTCTCGTTGTGGATCACCAGCGAAGCCGCGATGTCGCGCCCCTCGCGCGAGGCGATGACGAGCAGGATGTTGTCGGGCATGCTCGCGCCGATACGCCGGAAGAAGTCCAGGTTCAGGTAGGGCGTCGAATAGTGGGCCTTGTAGGTGTGGCGGTAGCAGCGGTTGAACAGGACCCAGTCCGCGTCCGTCGCATCGCGCCCGCGCACGCGGCGCATCGTCACGCCAGCCTCGCGCACCTTCCGCCGCTCGGCGCGGATGTTCTTGCGCTTCTTCTGTTCGAGCGTGGACAGGAAGTCGTCGAACGTGCCGTACCCCCCGTTCAGCCAATGGAACTGGACCCCGCTGCGCAGCATGAAGCCGGCCTCCTGCAACTGGCGCGCCTGCTCCTCGGGCGGGAATAGCACATGGGTCGACGAGACCTCGGCCGCGCCCTGCGTGGCCACCAGCACCTCGACCAGCGCGGCCCTTGCCGCGTCGTCCACCGCCATCAGGCGCGGACCCGCCACCGGCGTGAACGGAATTGCGGAGAGCAGCTTCGGATAGTACTCGACCCCGTGCCGGTGGTAGGCATCGGCCCAGGCCCAGTCGAACACATACTCGCCGTAGGAGTGGCCCTTGACGTACAGGGGCAGGGCGGCCGCCAGCTGCTCGCCGTCGTAGAGGACGATGTACTGCGGCTGCCAGCCGGTCTCGGGCGCCGCGCTGCCCGATTCGTGCAGCGCGTGCAGGAAGGCATAGGACAGGAAAGGATTGGAGTCTTCCTGTGCCGAGACCAGCGCGTCCCACCGTTCCTGGCCAATCTCGGACAAGGAAGAAACGATATGCGTGCGATAATTCAAAATGACATCCCTAACGAATTGATGAGCGACGACTCAGCGAAAGTCTCACCAATGAACAAGCAATTCTTCAATCTCTACACGCACCACTTCGCCCGCGTCGCCGTGGCCATCCCGCGCTGCCGCATCGCCGACCCGGCCTTCAACGTCGAGCAGACCTTGACGCTGGCCCGCCAGGCCGCCGACGAAGGCGCCGTGCTGGTGGCCTTCCCCGAGCTGGGACTGTCGGCCTACAGCTGCGAAGACCTGTTCCACCAGCGCGCCCTGCTCGATGGCTGCCTCGAGGGCCTGGCGAAGATCATCGAAGCTTCGAAGGCGCTGCCGGTGGCGCTGGTCGTCGGCCTGCCGCTCAAGGTCAACCACCAGCTCTTCAATTGCGCCGCCGTCGTTGCGGGTGGCCGGGTGCTGGGCGTGGTGCCCAAGAGTTTCCTGCCTAATTATGGCGAGTTTTACGAATCCCGGCAGTTCAGTGCGGCCGATTGCGCGGCGGTGGAGCAAATCGACCTGTTCGGCGCAACCGTGCCTTTCGGTGCGAACCTGCTGTTCGAGATCGAGAACCTGCCCCTGTTCCGCTTCCACGTCGAGATCTGCGAAGACGTGTGGGTGCCGATTCCCCCGTCCTCGTTCGCCGCAATGGCCGGCGCCACGGTGCTGGTCAACCTGTCGGCCTCGAACGTCGTGGTGGGCAAGAGCGGCTACCGCCACCAGCTGGTGAGCCAGCAGTCGGCGCGCTGCCTGGCCGCCTACCTGTACACCTCGGCCGGGCGCGGCGAGTCGACCAACGACATGGCCTGGGACGGCCAGTCGCTCATCTACGAGAAGGGCGAGCTGCTGGCCGAGTCGGAACGCTTCAGCGACGATTCGCACGTGATCTTCGCCGACGTCGACCTCGACCGCCTGTCGAACGAGCGCATGCATGCCACCACCTTCGCGCAATCGGTGCGCCGCCATGCGGAAGAGGTGTCGAAGTTCCGCCTGGTACAGTTCACGCTCGCGCTGCCCCTGGAGCGCGACATGCCCCTAAGCCGTACGATCGAACGCTTCCCCTATGTGCCGGCCGACGTGGCGCGCCGCGACGAGCGCTGCCTTGAAGTCTACAACATCCAGGTGCAGGCCCTGATCCAGCGCCTGTCGAGCACCGGCATCAAGAAGGTGGTCATCGGCGTCTCCGGCGGGCTGGACTCGACCCATGCGCTGCTGGTCTGCGCCAAGGCCATGGACCGCCTTGGCCTGCCGCGCACCAACATCCTCGCCTATACGATGCCGGGCTTCGCCACCAGCGAGCGTACGCTCAAGCAGGCCAACGACCTGATGGCGGCGGTGGGCTGCAGCGCCCAGCTGATCGACATCCGCCCGAGCTGCATCCAGATGCTCAAGGACCTCGGCCACCCCTACGTGGAGGGCAAGGCGGAATACGACATCACCTTCGAGAACGTGCAGGCCGGCGAGCGCACCAACCACCTGTTCCGCCTGGCGAACTTCCACAACGGGATCGTGATCGGCACCGGCGACCTGTCCGAACTGGCGCTGGGCTGGTGCACCTACGGCGTGGGCGACCACATGTCGCACTACAACGTCAATGCCAGCGTGCCCAAGACCCTGATCTCCTACCTGGTGCGCTGGGTAGCCGAGACCGGCGCGGTGGTGGACAATGGCGCCGACGTGCTGCTGAAGATCCTCGACACCGAGATCAGCCCCGAGCTGGTGCCCGGAGGGGACAAGGATGGCAAACCGGCCCAGATCACCGAGGACACCATCGGCCCCTACGAGCTGCAGGACTTCAACCTGTACTACACACTGCGCTACGGCCTCAAGCCGAGCAAGGTGGCCTTCCTTTCCTGGAGCGCCTGGCACGACCGCGAGCAGGGCAGGTGGCCGAGCGCGGCCAACGTGCGCAACGAGTACGGGCTGGCTGCGATCAAGAAGAACCTCGGCATTTTCCTGTGGCGCTTCTTCAAGACCAGCCAGTTCAAGCGCACCTGCGTGCCGAACGGGCCGAAGGTCGGTAACGGCGGCTCGCTGTCCCCGCGCGGCGACTGGCGCGCACCGTCGGATTCCGAGGCCACCGTGTGGATGGACGACCTCAAGAATATCCCTGATTGATTCCTGTTTTTTAGAGAGAAAAGAAAATGAAACAGATTACCTGCGTGATCAAACCCTTCAAGCTGGACGAAGTGCGCGAGGCGCTGGCCGAAGTGAACGTCACCGGCCTGACCGTGACCGAAGTGAAGGGCTTCGGCCGCCAGAAGGGCCACACCGAGCTGTATCGCGGCGCCGAGTACGTGGTGGACTTCCTGCCGAAGGTGAAGATCGAGGTGGTGGTCGACGACGGCATGGCCGACCAGGTCGTTGACGCCATCATCAAGGCGGCCCGCACCGGCAAGATCGGCGACGGCAAGATCTTCGTGCAGAACGTGGAGCAGGTGATCCGCATCCGTACCGGCGAAACCGGCCCCGACGCCGTCTAAGCCGGCGCTTCCAGCGTTGCGGCTGGCATCCCGCGTTTCCCAAGCTCATCAGTTGTAGTCCTATTCTTGCTTCATGAGAAGCCAGCCTGCTATTCGAGTGCAGGCTGAGCTGAGCTATCATGCATAAAAATTGTCTAATTGACATGAGTACGTGTATCTCGCTCTTCCAACAAGCCTAGAGAGAACAACATGAGCGACCTGGAAAAAATTCATACCGGCATCCCCGAGCTCGACATGGTCTTGCGCGGCGGCTTGCCGAAACAGCGTATCCACCTGATCGAGGGCCGTCCCGGCTCCGGCAAGACCACCATCGGCCTGCGCTTCCTGATCGACGGCGCGGAAAAGGGCGAGAAGTGCCTGTATATCTCGCTGTCCGAGACGGTGGAGGAACTGCGCGCCACCGCGGCCAGCCATGGCTGGTCGCTGGACGGCATCGGGCTGCGCGAAGTCGTGCCGGCCGAAGCCCAGCTCGGGCGCCAGCAAAGCGTGCTGTTTCCGTCGGAAGTCGAACTCGGCCAGACCATCTCGGCGATCACCGAGGCGGTGCAGGAAGAGGGGCCAAGGCGGGTGGTGATCGATTCGATGTCGGAACTGCGCATGGTCGCCGATGACCCGATGCGCTACCGGCGCCAGATCGTCGCCCTGAAGCGCTTCCTGCTGCAGCAGAACTGCACCACGCTCTTGATGGACGACCTGACCGACGAGCCGCGCCAGTACGACCTGCAGGGCACGGTGCACGGCGTGATCACGCTGGAACAGCGCGAGCGCGAGTTCGGCGCGGCGCGCCGGCGACTGCGGGTGGTCAAGATGCGCGGCGCCGAGTTCCAGAGCGGCTGGCATGACTTCGCCATCACCGAGCGCGAAGTGTACGTGTTTCCCAGCCTGATCGCGGACGAGCACAAGGGCGAGCGCACCCGCGACACCATCACCAGCGAGATCCCGGCCCTGGACACGATGCTGGGCGGCGGCCTGATGCGCGGCACCTCGGTGATGATCCTCGGGCCGACCGGGGTCGGCAAGTCCTCGCTGGCCCTGCAATACGCCAACGTGGCGGCCGAGCGCCAGGAACACGTCGCCTACTTCGCCTTCGACGAGAGCAGGGAAACCCTGATCGACCGTGCCAACGGCCTGTCGATGCGCGCCGCCGATGCCATCCGCAACGGCACGATTTATTGGGAGCGCATCAATCCCTCGCGCATCTCGCCGGGGGAATTCATCTGGAAGGTGCGGCGCCAGGTCGAGGACCAGGGCGCTGCCGTGGTCGTCATCGACAGCCTGAATTCCTACCTCGAGACCATGCACGAGGAGAAGGCGCTGATGCTGCAGATGCACGAGCTGCTCAGCTACCTGTCGCACCAGGGCGTGCTGTCGATCCTGATCGTGGGCCAGAGCGGCCTGCTGGACAACGTGGGCGACCCACTCGACATCGCCTTCATCAGCGACACCGTGATCCTGATGCGCTACTTCGAGGCCGAGGGCGAGGTCCGCAAGGCGATCTCGATCGTCAAGAAGCGGCCGGGCCGCCATGAGAGCAGCATCCGCGAGTTTTCCCTGACCAGTGCCGGCGTCGCGGTCGGCCCTCAACTGGGCGGCTTCGAAGGCGTGCTGACCGGCGTGCCGCGCGCCGCGCAGGAGGATTCCGACCCGCCGCCGGTGCAACATGACTGACCCGCGCAAGCCCGGCGCCAGCGTGGTCGCCGCGATCTGCGCGCCTTTCGGCTACGACGAACAGGCGCTGGCCGGCCTGCTGGCGGAGTGGGGCGCGCAGGCCCGGCCCTGTGCCGACGGGGCGCAGCTGGCCGCCGCGGTGGAGGACTCCGACGTCTGGCTGCTGCTGCTCACCGACGACGCCCTGGAGACGCACGCGACGCCGCTGGCCGCTGCCCTGCAGGGCCAGCCCGCCTGGTCGGACATGCCGCTGATCGTGCTCAGCGCCCAAGCGGGCAGCGGTGGCTCGCACCTGCAATGGAGCTTCCTGCGCCAGTTCGCGAACCTCACGGTGCTGGGACGGCCGGGTTCCGCCAACGTCCTGCGCACCGCCTTCGATGCCGCCTGCCGGGCACGCGCCTGGCAGTACACGGTGCGCGACCAGATGCAGACCCTGTCGGGCGCGGCCACTCTGCTGGAGCAGCGGGTGCTGGAACGCACCGCCGAACTGGTCGCCGAGACTGAAACCCGCAAGCGCGTCGAAAGCGCCCTGAACGAGGCGCGCAAGCTGGAAGCGATCGGGCGGCTCACCGGCGGCGTGGCCCATGACTTCAACAACCTGCTGCAGGTGATCCAGGGTTCGACGACCCTGCTGCCGCTGGTCGAGCCGGGCAGCGAACGCTGGCAGCGCGCCCTGCATGCGATCCAGCGCGCGGCCTCGCGCGGCGCCAAGCTGACCCACCAGCTGCTGGCCTTCGGCCGGCGCCAGGCATTGAGCGGCGGCGCGCTCGACATCGCGCGCCAGCTCGAGGAGATGCAGGACTTGCTGCAGCAGTCCCTGCGCGAACGGATTGCGCTGACCCTGGAGGTCGAACCCGGCCTGTGGCTGGCCGATGCCGACCTGACCCAGCTCGAGGTGGCGCTGCTCAACCTGGCCGTCAACGCCAAGGACGCGATGCCGGACGGCGGCGCGGTCACCATCCAGGCCCGCAATCTCAGCCTGCCGTCGCCGGGCTTGCCCCAGCTGGAACTGAGCGGCGACTTCGTCTGGCTGAGTGTGCGTGATACCGGCACCGGCATGCCGCCCGAGGTGGTGCGGCAGGCCTTCGATCCCTTCTTCACGACCAAGCCGCTCGGCGCCGGGACCGGCCTGGGCCTGAGCCAGGTGTACGGTTTCGCCAGGCAATCGGGCGGCACGGCCTGGATCGACAGCTCGGCGCAAGGGACGGCGGTATCGATCCTGCTGCCGCGCAGCAGGGCCGCCAGGAGGCAGGAGAAGGAGGACGGCGCCGCCTCGCCGCCCCTGGTGGCGGGCGCCCGCGTGCTATATGTCGAGGACGATGCGGCGGTCGCCGACGCGACCCTGGAGTTGCTCGCCAACCTCGGCTGCGAAGCCACGCTGGCACGCGACGCCCAGGACGCGCTGCGGCATCCACTGGAGCGCTTCGACCTGGTGTTCTCCGACGTCGTCATGCCGGGGGCCATGGACGGCATCGGCCTGGCGCATCACCTCCGCACGCAGCACCCGAAGCTGCCGGTGCTGCTGGCCAGCGGCTATGTGGTCGCGCCCGAGCGCCTGCACGGGCTGGACGTCAGCGTATTAGCCAAGCCGTATACGCAGGAAGAATTGCGCAGGGCACTGGCGCGCCTGCTGGCGCGAGGAGAAAGGAGCGCTTAGCGCCCCATCTGCAGATCGAACTTCCAGGTGATCAAGCGCAGCCCGCTGATGAACAGCGCGCTGGTCCACAGGGCGAAATCCGGCTCCACGCCATAGTGGCGCATCATGAGGTACAGCCAGTTCCCCAGGAAGGCGCAGATCGCGTAGGGCTTCCCGTCGCGGAACACCATCGGCACTTCGTTGCAGACGATGTCGCGCAGCACCCCGCCGAAGATCCCGGTGATCACACCCATCATCGAGGCGATGAAGATCGGCATGTCGGCCGCCAGCGCGGCGGATACCCCGGCTATCGAGAACAGGCCCAGGCCGACCGCGTCGGCGATCACGATCAGGCGTTCCGAGACGATCTGACGCAGCGTGCGGATCAGGGGGGAGGCCACCAGGGCCAGCACGAAGATCAGGATCGCGTATTCCTGGTGGATGACCCAGAACAGCGGCCGGCGGTCGAGCAGGATGTCGCGCAGGGTGCCGCCGCCGAAGGCGGTGATGAAAGCCACCGTGAAGACGCCCACCAGGTCCATGCGCTTGCGCCGCGCTTCGATGAAGCCGGAGAAGGCGCCGACCAGGATCGCCATGATTTCGATGAACTTGATGAGGGTCATGCGGTAATGAAGAGCGGACAGTGTTGCTAGACTACCATGCCGCTCTGCATTTCAGTAGGGTGGTCGGCTACGCCGACCGCGCGTTCAGCTCGGGCATGCACGGTCACAGCACATCCGAGAGTTGAACGCGCGCACGGCGAAGCCGTGCACCCTACAGAAGCGGTAAACGCACCGAGAAGACCACTTCGTTCCCATCGTAGCGGTAGGCGATGTCGCCATGGTGCTCGCGTACGATCTGCTGCGCGATGTACAGTCCCAGCCCCATGCCCGTGCGGTTGCGCGGGTTGTTCAGCGAGGCGCGCTTGAAGGGGTTGAACAAGGTCGCCACCAGTTCCGGCGGGATCGGGGCGCCCGCATTGCTGACGTCGACCACCGCCTCCTTGCCGTCGACCCTGACGCAGACGCGCACCGGCTTGCCCACCTCGCCATGGTGGCGCGCATTGCTCAGCAGGTTGGACAGCACCTGTCCCATCCTTCCGCTGTCGGCATTGACCATCGCCTGCTCGTCGCAGGCCAGCTGGAAGGGGATGGTTGGGTAGGCCAGGCGCGCTTCGTCGATCAGGTCTTCCACCAGGGCCGTCAGGTTGACCGGCTCGAGCGCCACGCCCAGGCCCAGGCCGCCGTCGATGCGGCTCATGTCCAGCACTTGCGTGATCATGCGCTGCATGCGGCTGGTGGAGGACTGGATGCGCTTGCCCAGGGTCGGCTGGCTGTTGCCCTTCTCGAGCACCATGCCGGCCATGTTGATCGAATGGAGCGGGTCGCGAAGGTCGTGGCCGAGCATGGCCAGCAGCTGGGCGCGCGTCGCTTCGGTTTGGGCGCGGCGCGCGGTCATCACGCGCACCAGTTCGGCCAGGGTCAGGCGCGAATTGGACAGGACGGTCGATTCCCACGGATGCGCATGGCCGCGCACCGTCTGGTACCAGGCGTCGAACGAGCCGCGCGGCGTCAGGCGCTCGCCGAGCGGGCCGAAGGCCGTGGTCTTCTCCGGACGCCCACCCCAGGCGACCTGCTCGATCTGCTCGACCCGCAGCACCACGTTCCAGCCGTTCGCGGCCGGATCGAAGGGCAGGGCCAGCAGGCCGACCCATTTGCCGAGCCGCTCGCGGATCGCTTCCGGCCAGTCGTCCAGCTTTTCGCGCACCACCAAATCGTGCGCGCCCTCGGGCAGCGAGGCGACGATGGCCTCGGCCAGTTCGTGCGGCACATCGCCGCGCACCTGCACCTTGTGGTAGTAGCTGGTGAGCTGGGCCTGCGCCAGGGTCGCCTCCAGGATGGCGTCGGCGAAGCGGCCGAAGGTCTCGAGCGGATCGTCTTCCAGCAGCAGGTCTTCGACCAGCTTGGTGCGGGTCGAGGCCGCGCGCTCGATCAACCCGGTTTCCAGACGCGACTCGATGCTGTGGATGGTCGAGGCCATCACCTGGGCCAGCACGTCGCAGGCCATGCGGATCGAATAGGGCACGAGCTTGCGCGACATGTGGTGGCAGGCGATCAGCCCCCACAGCCGGTTGTTGATGACGATCGACACGCTCATCGACGCGCCGACGCCCATGTTCTTCAGGTACTCGATGTGGATCGGCGAGACGCTGCGCAGCACGGCATGGCTCATGTCGAGCGGCAGCGCATCCGGCGCGCCCAGCAGCGGCACCATGGTGTCGTTGACGTCGATGATCGAACGCAGCGTGTTCAGCACATACAGGCGGCGTGCCTGGGCCGGGATGTCCGAGGCCGGGTAGCGCTGGCCGAGGTAGGGCACGATATCCTCGCGCCGGGCTTCGGCCACCACGTCGCCGCTGTCGTCCGGGCGGAAGCGGTAGGCCATCACGCGGTCGAATCCGGTGATCTCGCGGATCTGCTCCACCGCGATGGACAGCAGGCCTTCGATGGTCTTCTGGCGGCGCAGGCGGTCGATCGAGGCATGCGCCTTCACCGCGAACAGGGCCACTTCGTCGGCGCTCGATTCGCGCTGTTCGAATTCGGCCGTCACCCGCCCGAGGGCGGCATGTACGACGCAATCGAAGTCGGCGCCGCCGATACTGACCGGGACCATCGAGGGAGTGACTTCAGGCTCGCCCGGTCCGATGTACTCGACCAGCAGTTCCAGCGCGGCGGGCGGCAGGTCGAGCGAGGCATAGGGGGCGCCGAGTTCGGGCGCGAGGCCGAGCAGGGCAGGGGCGTTGGCGCTCCAGCCTTCCAGCGCGCCGTCGGCAGTGAAGAACAGGAGGGCGCCGTGAGGCTGGATCGAGCCGGGGATGTGGATCGGCTCGTCGGCGCAGTTCAGCAGGTCGACCTGGCGGCCGTGCTCCATGGGAATCACGGAAGTACCCTTCAATTCGCCACCATTCCCTTCTCGTCAAATTCGTCAAATGTCCGTGAGCGCATTTTACAGGTAATACATACAAGGACACATTCTATTGTTGTGTCCATGTTGCATTCCGTGCGGCCGCTCACTCGAGCAAGGCGGGGCGCAGCAGGACGATCAGGGCCCCGTGTCCGCCATCTTTCTTACCTGCAACGCAGAAGGCCACCACCTCGCTTTTTTGCACCAGCCAGCTGTGCACGATCCCGCGCAGGACCGGCTGGCCCTGCGGCGAGCCGTAGCCGATGCCATGGACGATGCGCACGCAACGCACGCCGCGGCGGTTGGCGCGGTGGAGGAAGTCGGTGAGGGCGTCGCGTGCCCCGTCGCGGTTCAGGCCATGCAGGTCGAGCTCGTCCTGCACGGGCCAGTGGCGCTTGCGCAGCTTTTTCACGACGTCCGGCCCGACGCCCGGTTGGGCGTAGCTCAGCGACGGGTCTTCGTCGAGCAGGCCGTCGACGTCGAATTCGTCGGACAGCGACTCGCGCAGCACCGCTTCGATTTCCTCTTCCTCGGTGAGCGGGCTGCGGTCCTTGAAGGCGCGGTCGGAGGCCACGTACACCGGACGGTATACATAGCGGTCCGATTCGGGAATCTTGGTCACGCCTTCCATCGCGCCGCGGAATTCCACGGCGCGTTCCTTCGCGATCCGCTCGCGCTTCTCGCGCTCGGCCTTCTCGATGGCGCGCAGGCGCTCGTCTTCCTTGAGCTTGTCGCGCAAGCCCTTTAACTCGGAAAAATCCTTCATGCCCGCCATCGTACCGCTACTTGCTTATTTAGGATCGTCTTCAAGCGCTTCGAGATAACGCTGCGCGTCGAGCGCGGCCATGCAGCCGGTGCCCGAGCTGGTGATCGCCTGGCGGTACACGTGGTCCTGCACGTCGCCGGCGGCGAACACGCCCGGCACGCTGGTGGCGGTCGCCATGCCCTCGGTACCGGAGCGGGTCTTGATGTAGCCGTTCTGCATGTCCAGCTGGCCTTCGAAGATGCCGGTGTTCGGCTTGTGGCCGATCGCCACGAACAGGCCGTGCACGGCGATGTCCTTGGCTGCGCCGGTCTCGGTGGACTTGATGCGCAGGCCGGTCACGCCGCTGTTGTCGCCCAGTACCTCATCCAGGGTGTGGTTCAGTTCGAGCACGATCTTGCCTTCCTGGACCTTGTGCATCAGGCGATCGACCAGGATCGGTTCGGCGCGGAACTTGTCGCGGCGGTGGATCAAGGTGACCTTGGAGGCGATGCCGGCCAGGTACAGGGCTTCCTCGACCGCGGTATTGCCGCCGCCGATCACCGCGACTTCCTGGTTGCGATAGAAGAAACCGTCGCAGGTGGCGCAGGCCGACACGCCCCTGCCCATGAACGCCTGTTCCGACGGCAGGCCGAGGTACTGGGCCGAGGCGCCGGTGGCGATGATCAGCGCGTCGCAGGTGTATTCGTTGCTGTCGCCGACCAGGCGGATCGGCTTCTCGTTCAGGAAGGTGGTGTGGATGTGGTCGAACACGATCTCGGTGTTGAAGCGCTCCGCATGCTGCAGCAGGCGCTGCATCAGCTCCGGACCCTGCACGCCCAGCGGGTCGCCCGGCCAGTTCTCGACGTCGGTCGTGGTCATCAGCTGGCCGCCCTGTTCGACGCCGGTGACCAGCATCGGGCTCAGGTTGGCGCGCGCGGCGTACACCGCGGCGCTGTAGCCGGCAGGACCGGAACCGAGAATCAGGACTTTGGCGTGTTTGGTAGTAGTCATGGGAGGCTTCAATAAGAGATGAACAAGCGGAAACTGGGGGCGGCCTTTAGAAAGATCAAGGCTCGGTTTGCAACACAAGATTATAGACGATGATGCACACGAGCATGAATCGTAGGCCAGCCCAGCCGTATATGGCTTAGAATGGGCGGATTGTCGATAGCGAACACTTCTGTTTCGCTTTCCATGTCACTTTCGTAGTACAAGCAATGAGCAAGAACAGCCAAGCCAGCACTTCTGGATACACCCGCACTGCGCAATCCACACGCGCCCGCCAGCCCCTGCCTGGCCGGCTGTCGCGCCTCCTGTCGGAAGCGCGCTGGATCGCCATGGCCGTCGCCTTCCTGTATTTCGTGCTTATTTTATTAAGCTATAACAAGGGCGATCCGGGCTGGTCGCACGCCAACTCCGTCCCCAGGATCGCCAACCTGGGCGGCAAGGCCGGGGCCTGGCTGTCCGACCTGCTGCTGTTCATCTTCGGTTTCTCGGCCTGGTGGTGGGGCGTGATCTTCCTGCGCGGCGTCTGGAAGGGCTGGCGGCGCCTGACCGACAAGCTGGCCCCGGTGAGTGACGAACCGCTGCATGCCGGCGAGATGTACGTGCGCTGGACCGGCTTCGCCATCATGCTGGCCGGCAGCCTGGGCCTGGAGTACCTGCGCCTGTGGACCTGGAACGTCGAGCTGCCGCGCGCCGCCGGCGGGGTGCTGGGCCAGCTGATCGGCCATTCGGCCCACGTCGCCTTCGGCTTCACTGGCGCGACCCTGCTGCTCCTGCTGCTGTTCGGCCTGGGCTTCTCGCTGTTCTTCCAGGTGTCCTGGCTGGCCGTGGCCGAGCGCATCGGCGAGTCGGTCGAGAACACGATCGACTGGTTCCGCATGCGCATGGAAGACCACGAAGACCGCAAGCAGGGCGAAGCCGCCGCCGTCAAGCGCGACGAGCTGGTGGTCAACGAGCGCCAGAAGTACACCGAAAAGCATCCGGCCCCGCCGCCGATCGTCAAGGCCGAGCCGGCGCTGGAGCCGCGCGCCGAGCCCGCTCAGGTGCCCCAGATCCTGCCGCCGTCGACGCCGTCCTCGCTCGCCATGCCGCCGGCGGCCCCGTCGCCGGTGGCCAGCGCGGCCTCGACCATCAAGATCGAGCCGCAGATGACCAGCGTGCCGAAGTCCGAGCGCGCCCAGAAGGAAATGCAGACGCCGCTGTTCCACGAGCTGGCGGGCGACGGCGGCCTGCCGCCGCTGGCGCTGCTGGACGAAGCCCCGCCGGCGCAAGAGACGGTGGCGGTCGAGACCCTGGAATTCACCAGCCGCCTGATCGAGAAGAAGCTGTCCGACTTCGGCGTCGAAGCGAAGGTCGTGGCCGCCTATCCGGGCCCGGTGGTCACCCGCTACGAGATCGAGCCGGCCACCGGCGTGAAGGGCAGCCAGATCGTCAACCTGGCGCGCGACCTGGCGCGTTCGCTCTCGCTGACCTCGATCCGCGTGGTCGAGACCATCCCGGGCAAGAACTACATGGCGCTCGAGCTGCCGAACCCGAAGCGCCAGATCGTGCGCCTGTCGGAGATCGTCGGTTCCAAGGTCTATGGCGACAGCGCATCAAGCCTGACGGTCGCCCTGGGCAAGGACATCGCCGGTAAACCAGTCTGCGCCGACCTGGCCAAGATGCCGCACCTCCTGGTGGCGGGTACCACCGGTTCGGGTAAATCGGTGGGCATCAACGCGACCATCCTGTCCTTGCTCTACAAATCCGACCCGCTTGATGTGCGCCTGATCCTGATCGACCCGAAGATGCTGGAGATGTCGGTGTACGAAGGCATCCCGCACCTGCTGGCGCCGGTCGTGACCGACATGCGCCAGGCCGGCCACGCCCTGAACTGGGCGGTGAACGAGATGGAGCGCCGCTACAAATTGATGTCGAAGCTGGGCGTGCGTAACCTGGCCGGCTACAACGGCAAGATTGTGGAGGCGGCCAAGCGCGAGGAGCACATCCCGAATCCGTTCTCGATCATGCCGGACAATCCCGAGCCGCTCGAGAAGTTGCCGACCATCGTCATCATCATCGACGAACTGGCCGACCTGATGATGGTCGTGGGTAAGAAGGTGGAAGAACTGATCGCCCGTATCGCCCAGAAGGCGCGTGCGGCCGGCATCCACCTGATTCTGGCCACCCAGCGTCCGTCGGTCGACGTGATCACCGGCCTGATCAAGGCGAACATCCCGACCCGCATCGCCTTCCAGGTCTCGTCGAAGATCGACTCGCGCACCATTCTCGACCAGATGGGCGCGGAAACGCTGCTGGGCATGGGCGACATGCTGTACATGCCGCCGGGGACCGGCCTGCCGATCCGCGTGCACGGCGCCTTCGTGTCGGACGACGAAGTGCATCGAGTTGTAAAACATCTCCAGTCGCTCGGTGAACCGAACTATATTGAAGGCATTCTCGAAGGCGGCACGCTGGAAGAGGGCAATGCCGAGGGCATCCCGGCGGGCGAGGGCGGCGGCGAATCCGACGCGCTCTACGACCAGGCTGTGGCGGTGGTGCTCAAGAACCGCAAGGCCTCGATCTCGCTGGTCCAGCGCCACCTGCGCATCGGCTACAACCGCGCGGCCCGCCTGATCGAGCAAATGGAACAGAGCGGCCTGGTGTCGCCGATGCAGTCGAACGGCAACCGCGACATCCTCGTGCCGGCGACGACCGCCGAATAACCGCGCCTATCCGCTGTTGTAGGGTGGGCGGGTCCTCCCGCCCACGCGGTCAACGATGGGCGGCGGACCACAACAAGAGGAATCCATATGAAATTCACGACCACCCGTTTCGCAGCACTCATCGCAACGACCGCGTTCGCCCTGTCGGCCAACGCCGGCGCCGCCGCCCTCGACCAGTTCAAGAGCTTCGTCGCCACCACCAAGTCCGCCAAGGGCGAATTCACCCAGCAGCAGCTGACCAAGTCCAAGAGCGGCAAGGCCGCCCCGATCTCGAGCGGCACGTTTGTGTTCGCCCGTCCCGGCAAGTTCATCTGGACCTACCAGAAGCCCTACGAACAGCTGCTGCAGGCCGACGGCGAAACGCTCTACATCTACGACAAGGACCTGAATCAGGTCAGCACCCGCAAGCTGGGCAACGCCCTGGGTTCGTCGCCGGCCGCCATCCTGTTCGGCAGCAATGACCTGGAAAAGAACTTCACCCTGTCGGAGGCCGGCGAGCGTGACGGCGCCGAATGGCTGACCGCGGTGCCGAAGACCAAGGACACCACCTTCGAGCAGATCGGCATCGGCCTGAAGGGCGGCGTGCCGGTGGCGATGGAGCTGAAGGACCAGTTCGGCCAGGTCTCGCTGCTGAAGTTCACCAACTTCCAGCGCAACCCGGCGCTGGGCGCCCAGCAGTTCAAGTTCGACGTGCCGAAGGGCGCCGACGTCGTCAACCAGTAAATCGCGCTGCCGGGCGCTCCGCCCCGCCGCCTTCCGTACAATCGGTCTTCACGACCAACGGCAGGCCAAAGGAGCGCCCATGAAGGCAGTACGCATCCATCAGTACGGAGGACGCGAGGTCCTCTCCCTCGACGAGATTCCCGTCCCCGACATCGCTCCGGATGAGGTGCTGGTGCGGGTCGTCGCCGCATCCATCAACCCGGTCGACTGGAAGGTCCGCGCCGGCTACCTGGCCCAGATGATGCCGCACCAGATGCCGCTGACCCTCGGCTGGGACGTCTCCGGCGTGGTGGCGGCGGTGGGCAGCCAGGTCACGCAGTGGCAGGTCGGTGATGCGGTCTACTCGCGGCCCGACCTGGCGCGCAACGGCACCTACGCCGAGTTCGTCGCGATCCGCGCCGGCGAATGCGCGCGCAAGCCGCGTACCATCTCGCACGTCGAAGCAGCTTCATTGCCGTTGGCCGGGATCACCGCCTGGGAGGCGATGATGGACACCGCCCGGGTCCGTGCCGGGCAGCGCGTGCTGGTCCACGCCGGCTCGGGCGGCGTCGGTTCGCTGGCGATCCAGCTGGTGAAGGCGGCCGGGGCCACCGTCGTCGCCACCGCATCCGGCCGCAACCGCGCGCTGGTGGAGTCGCTCGGCGTCGACCAGTTCGTCGACTACACGACAACGACGCTGCTGGATGCGGTCGAGCCGGTGGACGCCGTGTTCGACACCATCGGCGGCGAGGTGCAGGAAGCCTCGTGGTCGCTCTTGAAGCCGGGCGGCATCCAGGTATCGATCATCAGTCCGCCGGACGAGGCCAGGGCGGCCGCGATGGGCGTGCGCGGCGGCTTCGTCTTCATCGGTCCGAATGCGCCGGTGCTCGACAAGCTGGCCGGGATGGTCGACGGCGGCCGCCTGCGGCCGATCGTCGGCGCCGAGTTCGCGCTGGAAGACATCGCGCAAGCCCATGCGCTGAGCGAAAGCGGCAGGGCGGTCGGCAAGATCGTGCTCTACGTCGGCAAGCCTTGATTCAGTAGATCGTGGTGCGCAGGTCGATGTGCTTGCTCGGTGCGAGCGCCAGGAAACTGGAATCCGTCGGCGCGGCCTGCAGGGTCACCCAGACCGTGTGTTCCTCATAAAAATAGGAACGGTTCGAACCGGAGACCGAGGCGCGAAAGCGCGCGTTCCAGTCGATCCGGACCGCGTCGCCCAGCCCGCCCTCGAACAGGGGCGAAGCCAGCCAGCCCGGCCACCTGGTGGTCAGCATGCTGTCCCACGGCCGGAACAGGGACACGGCAAATCCCTCGCCCACGCGCCAGGCCTTCAAATTGTCCGGGCGGGCAGGACGGTCGTGGGCCCAGGCCGGATCGTCCATGCGGCGCACCAGGTGGCGCGCTTCGAAACCATGCTCTTCCAGCACCGCCACCTCATGGCGGATCGTGGCCTCGCCGCTCAGGATGGGCAGGCGGTGCACGCGCGGCACGGCCAGCCGCGTCCCGGCATCGGCGGCGGCGCGCGAGGCCTTGGTCCACCTGGACCAGACGTCCTGGATCATGAGGACGGGCGCGGGATGTGTCATGGGGCGGCTCCGGCGTGGAAACGGGGAATTATAGGGCTGGGCCGGCTCGTGCAGACTGCCTGTGCCGCGTGCATCGGCTACACTAGACACATGCACAACACTCTGCAACATTTCGCATGTCCCTCGAGCGTCCCGGGAGCGCATCATGGATGACCTCTTCAAGACCGAACCCTCGCCGCCGCTGGCCGAAGCCCTGCGGCCGCGCACCATCGACGAAGTCATCGGCCAGAGCCACCTGCTCGGCCCGGGCAAGCCGCTGAACCTGGTGTTCAAGTCAGGCAAGCCGCACTCGATGATCCTGTGGGGCCCGCCCGGCGTGGGCAAGACCACGCTGGCGCGCCTGACCGCCTACGCCTTCGACTGCGAGTTCATCGCGCTGTCGGCGGTGCTCTCGGGCGTGAAGGATATCCGCGCCGCGGTCGAACAGGCCGAGCACTACCTGCAGCAGGGCAAGCACACCATCCTGTTCATCGACGAGATCCACCGCTTCAACAAGTCGCAGCAGGACGCCTTGCTGCCCTTCGTGGAGTCGGGCCTGGTGACCCTGATCGGCGCCACCACCGAGAACCCATCGTTCGAGGTCAACTCGGCGCTACTGTCGCGCTCGCAGGTCTACGTGCTCAAGGCCCTGAGTGACGAGGAGATGCGCCAGCTTCTCAAGCGCGCCCAGGAGCGCGTGCTGCAGCACCTGAGCTTCGACGAGGTCGCGGTCGACACCCTGGTCGGCTATGCCGACGGCGATGCGCGCCGCTTCCTCAACCTGCTGGAGCAGACCAAGACCTCGGCCGAGACGGCCGGTGTCACCCGCATCACCGCGGAGTTCGTCGAGAACGCGCTGACGCTGAATGCGCGCCGCTTCGACAAGGGCGGCGACAACTTCTACGACCAGATCTCGGCCCTGCACAAGTCGGTGCGCGGCTCGCACCCGGACGCGGCCCTGTACTGGCTGTGCCGCATGCTGGACGGCGGCGCCGACGCCAAGTACCTGTCGCGCCGCATCGTGCGCATGGCCTGGGAAGACATCGGCCTGGCCGACCCGCGCGCGCTGCAGATCGCCAACGACGCCGCCACGACCTATGAGCGCCTCGGTTCGCCCGAAGGCGAGCTGGCCCTCGGCCAGGCCGTGATCTACCTGGCGATCGCCGCCAAGAGCAATGCCGGCTACAACGCCTTCAACGAAGCGATGGCCTTCGTCAAGAAGGACAAGTCGCGCGAGGTCCCGGTCCACCTGCGCAACGCGCCGACGAAGTTGATGAAGGAACTCGGTTACGGCCACGCCTACCGCTATGCCCACGACGAGCCGCATGCCTATGCGGCGGGCGAGACCTACCTGCCGGAGGGAATACGCGAACCGGGCTGGTACCGTCCGGTGCCGCGCGGGGTGGAATCGAAGATCGCCGAGAAGCTCGCCTTCCTGCGCAGTCTCGACGACGAGGCAGGCGGGACCTGAACGATAAAGCCCCACGATGGACTGGCCATCGTGGGGCTGTGCAGGATATGGCGGAGCTGTTCGGCTCCGCCAGGCCTTCGAGATCAGTAGTTCTCGTAGGCGCCGATATCCCATGCGCCGCCTTTCGGACGCAGCGCGTTGACGATGTCGACCGTCGGGGCGGACGCCTTGGTGCCCTTGTTCACGGCCGGCGAGCTGCTCTGCAGGCGATAGTCGCCGGTCCCGGTCGGGTTGTAGCTGACGAACTTCGGATCGGCGTTGATGGTGCCGGTCGCGCTGCCGACGCGCAGCGAGATCGCCGAGCCGTTGCCGTAGACCAGGTTGTTCGCGGTGACGTTGCCCGAACCGATGCAGCTCTGGCCCGAGTAGCAGTACTGCGAAATGCCCTGGCGCGGGTTCTTGTACACGATGTTGTTGATGACCTTCGTGTTCTTCAGCTGGATGTTGCCCGGCTTGTCGCCCACGCCGGTGACGATGCCGCCGCCCATGCCGCTCGAACCGTTGGCGAACACGGTGTTGTTGGCGATGGTCGAGTCGGTCGCGGCGTGCCACAGGTGGATGCCGTAGGCCGAGGCGCGGTAGACGATGTTGTTCATGATCTTGCTGCCCTTGTTGGACGAGTAGATCCCCTGAACGCCGTTGCAGCCGCCCGGCTTGCCGATGTCGTGCACCACGTTGCCGATGATGTCGCCGGCCGAGCTGGTGTAGCTGGCGTTGACGATGCCGGCGCCGCCGGAGCCCGTGCAACCGCCCGACACGGTGATGTGGTGGACGCGGTTGTTGGTCACCAGGGTGTTCGAGCCCATGTTCTGGATGCCCAGGCGGCCCGGACCGCTGATGTCGAAACCGTTGATCTCGACGTAGCTGCCGTTGTTCAGCCACATGACTTCGGTGCCGCTGCCGACGATCTTGGCGCCCCACTTGGTATCGGACACGAAGCGGATGCGGGCGGTCGAGGTGCCGCTGAGCTTGGTGGTGACGTTGCCGTTATAGGTGCCCGGCGCCACGTGCACGGTGGTGCTCGCCTTGGCGACCGAGGCCGCCTTGTTGATGGTCTTGAACGGACGTGCCTTGGTACCCGGGTTCGAGTCCGAACCGGTGGTGGCCACGTACAGGTGGTAGGACGAGGTATCGGCCGTCGATGCGGTGCGGTTCTGGTATTCCTGGCTGCTCATCAGGGCGACGCGCACGGTATCCAGCGGCAGGCCGTTGTTGACGAGACCAACCCAATAGGCGAGGCCGGCGGTGTCCGGCTCGCGGCCGAGCAGGGTGCGATAGAGTTCGGTGACCTGGTCGACCGAGCTCGTCGCCGCGGCAACAGTCGCTTCGGATGCCGTGGCGTTGTCAGCGGCGTAGGCGTTGCCGCCGATAGCGGTCAGCAGGACGGCGGCGCTGCAGCAGAGGAGGGCATTAACGCGGGCATTCGAAGCAAAGTTGACTACGTTTTTCATCAGGGTATTTCCTTCTCAAAAAAGTGAAAGCGAAACTTTGAGAGCAGGAAACTGCATTAGTTCAATGTTTTTGCAGAAAATTTTTCCTGTGGTAATAATTCCATAAAAGATATTTCCCGAGTGAATTATAAAAGTTAAAGAACATTTAATTGATTTGAAAAAAAATTATTTGAGAATAATTGTTCTATAAAGGCTGTTTCATATTTGAAACCCCAAGTCGAATCGCAATGCTGAAGGCAAATAAAAAAGCCCCACGATTGGCTGACCATCGTGGGGCTGTGCAGGATGCGGCGGGGCCGGAACGGCTCCGCTTGGCCTAGATTAGTAGTTCTCGTAGGCGCCGATATCCCATGCGCCGCCTTTCGGACGCAGCGCATTGACGATATCGTCCGTCGGGGCGTAGTTCTTGGTGCCCTTGTTCACGGCCGGCGAGCTGCTCTGCAGGCGATAGTCGCCGGTGCCGGTCGGGTTGTAGCTGACGAACTTCGGATCGGCGCTGATGGTGCCGGTCGCGCTGCCGACGCGCAGCGAGATCGCCGAGCCGTTGCCGTAGACCAGGTTGTTCGCGGTGACGTTGCCCGAACCGATGCAGCTCTGGCCCGAGTAGCAGTACTGCGAAATGCCCTGGCGCGGGTTCTTGTACACGATGTTGTTGACGACCATCGTGTTCTTCAGCTGGATGTTGCCCGGCTTGTCGCCCACGCCGGTGACGATGCCGCCGCCCATGCCGCTCGAACCGTTGGCGAACACGGTGTTGTTGGCGATGGTCGAGTCGGTCGCGGCGTGCCACAGGTGGATGCCGTAGGCCGAGGCGCGGTAGACGATGTTGTTCATGATCTTGCTGCCCTTGTTGGACGAGTAGATCCCCTGAACGCCGTTGCAGCCGCCCGGCTTGCCGATGTCGTGCACCACGTTGCCGATGATGTCGCCGGCCGAGCTGGTGTAGCTGGCGTTGACGATGCCGGCGCCGCCGGAGCCCGTGCAACCGCCCGACACGGTGATGTGGTGGACGCGGTTGTTGGTCACCAGGGTGTTCGAGCCCATGTTCTGGATGCCCAGGCGGCCCGGACCGCTGATGTCGAAACCGTTGATCTCGACGTAGCTGCCGTTGTTCAGCCACATGACTTCGCTGCCGCTGCCGACGATCTTGGCGCCCCACTTGGTATCCGACACGAAGCGGATCAGGCCGGTCGAGGTGCCGCTGAGCTTGGTTGAGACGTTGCCGTTATAGGTGCCCGGCGCCACGTGCACGGTGGTGCTCGCCTTGGCGACCGAGGCGGCCTTGTTGATGGTCTTGAACGGACGCGCCTGGGTGCCCGGGTTCGAGTCCGAACCGGTGGTGGCCACATACAGATGGTAGGACGAGGCGGTGGCCGCGGACACCGTGCGGTTGGTGTATTCCTCGGTGCTCATCAGGGCCACGCGCACGCTGTCCAGCGGCAGGCCATTGTTGACGAGGCCCACCCAGTAGGCGAGGCCGGCGGTGTCCGGCTCGCGACCGAGCAGGGTACGATAGAGTTCGGTGACCTGGTCGACCGAGCTCGTCGCCGCGGCAACAGTCGCTTCGGATGCCGTGACCTTGTCAGCGGCGTAGGCGTTGCCGCCAATGGCGGTCAGCAGGACAGCGGCGCTGCAGCAGAGGATTGCGTTGACACGGGCATTCGAAGCAAAGTTGACTATGTTTTTCATTAGGGAGTTTCCTTCTCAAAAAAGTGAAAGCGAACCTTTGAGAGTAGGAAACTGCAGGAGTTCAATTTTTTTGGAGAAAAATTTTCTGGCGATAACAATTCCGTAAATACTCTTTCAGATCGGAAAGCAAAATCGATGCGAAAGATTAATTTATTTGGAAAAAGATATTCAAAAATGCTCGTTCGCTAAATGTCGCGTGCGGCGCC
This sequence comes from Massilia sp. BHUDP2, assembly GCF_046236355.1. Lineage (NCBI taxonomy): Bacteria > Pseudomonadati > Pseudomonadota > Betaproteobacteria > Burkholderiales > Oxalobacteraceae > Massilia > Massilia sp. BHUDP2. Next base: position 769,356 of record NZ_JBJUVW010000002.1, on the reverse strand, counting down.
ACATTCAGCATGCAGGAAAGCTGCCGCAAATCAGCATTTGGGAAGCTTCTGTTGGCGCCAGGAGGCGCACGACAAGCCAGGCTATATGGATGAGGACGGCGAAGCGCTCAGTGTTGATACGCACCGATGTCGACTGCGGGAGCACGCGGACGCTCCGCTCCTTCGATATCGCTAGGGGGCGCAAGCGCAGCCAGGCCGCGCTTGCGGGCCGGCGAATCCTTGCGTAGGCGATAGTCGCCTTTGCCGTCGGGGCGGAAATCGACAAATAAAGGATCTTGGGTAATTGTCCCAATATCTTTTCCGACTAACATTTCAATCTTCGCAGCATTTCCAAAAACCACATTGTGCGCAACAAGATTGTCGGCGCCGATGCAGGACTCGCCGCGGTAACAGTATTGCCTGATCGATGCGCGAGGATGATAGGCGACAATATTGTTGATCACCTTGGTTTCCGTCATCACCACATTTCCCGGCGCATCGCCGGTCCCCATCACGATGCCGCCGCCGGTCGTGGCCGAGCCGTTTGCAAACACCGTGTTATTGGCGACGATGACCTTGTTGGCGGCGTGCCAGAGGTGGATTCCCCACGCCGAGGCGCGGTAAACGATGTTGTTGTAAATTTTGCCGCGCAGGTTGGAGTAATAGATTCCCTGCACGCCCGAACAGGTGCCCGGCTCGCCGATGTCGTGCACGAGGTTGCCGCTGATTTCGCCGTCCGAGGCCTGGTAGTTGCTGAACACGATGCCGCCGCCGCCATTGCTGCTGCAGCCGCCCGTCACCGCAAGCTCATGCACGTGGTTGTTGAGCACGCGCACCCAGGAGCCGTAGTTCAGGATCCCGTTGCGTCCGCTGCCGGTCACGTCGAAGCCCTTGATCTCGACGTGTTCGCCGTGGTTTTCCCAGACCGCCTCGACACCGCCCCCGATGATCCTGGCGCCCCATTTGACCGTCGAGACATAGCGTATCGGCGCCGTGGGCGTGCCGCTCTTCATCGACTTGATGTTCTCGCGATAGGTGCCGGGCGCGACGTGGACGGTACTGCCCGGGACCGCACGCCTGGCGGCGGCCCCGATCGTCTGCAGCGGTGCGCCCTCGGTGCCCGGGTTGTTGTCGCTTCCGCGCGGGGTGACGTACAGGGCACGCGGGTCGACCGGGTGCTCGAGCGAGATGCATGCCTTGAGGCCGAGGCCGGCCACCAGCAGGATGCAGACGATCATCGGATATCGAAAGCTTCGCGGGTTCATTGTCTCTGACGACGGGATGAGCGCGGCGCCGTGGCCGCCGGGATCCCGAGCTTAAACCGGCGCACGATTGCGCACCTTGCGTTTGCCCGACTAGCGCGCCATTCCGTCGTTATTTAATTTCGGCAATTGATTCGTCGCGGCTGCCGGCTTGATCGTGCGCAGCATGTCGCGATGACGGGTCCGGATAATGAACTGGAGGCGCCACGGCGGACCGCAGGCGCCGGCGCACCCGGCACCTGGCGTGGCGTCCCGGCTCCATCCGCATTCGAACCCGACAGCGAGCACATACAGCGACGACCAGCCTATGCTGACCCAAATGAAGAGCCTGCTTGCGTCGCTGCCGCTCGGCCGCAGCCCGGATTCGCGGCGCAACCTCTCGACCGCCATCGGCTCGACGATGCTGCGCCAGATGCTCTCGAGCGCCTTGTACTTCGTCGCATTGTGGGTCACCACGCGCCAGCTCGGCCCGCACCACAATGGCCTGCTGGTGACGGCCCTGCTGTTGCCGCAAACCCTGTACGCCGTCCTGAACCTGGGCCTGGCTTCCAGTCACGTCTACCACATGAGCAGCGGAAGCCCGGATGCCGCGGCCATGCGCCGCGTCAACTGGATACTCGCTTGTGCGCTATGGGGCATGGCCGTGCTCGCGCTCGCGCTGAGCAGCGATGCCATGATCGGTCGCTACCTGCCCGGGACGAGCAAGGACACGGCCTTGTATGCCAGTCTCCTGTTTCCCGCCATGCTGCTGGCGGCCTGGACCGTATCGCTGATCCAGGGCGCGCGCGACTACGCCACGTTCAACAAGACCGCGCTGATCCAGCCCTTCACCTTCTGTGCGGGTGTGCTGGTGCTGGGCGCCAGCGGCGCCATCAGTGTCGTCTCGGTGCTGTCCTGCCATATCCTGAGCCAGGCCTCGCTGTGGCTGGCCAGCGAAGTGCGGGTGCGGCGCTACCCGGCCGCGCCCGCCGGCGGCGCGCTCGTCCTGGCGCGGATGATCGGGTATGGATTGCGGGCGCACCTGAGCAACGTGATCACCTTCCTCAACTACCGGGTCGGCCTGTATATGGTGAGCCTGCTGCTCGATCCGTCCTCGGCAGGCATCTACGCGCTCTCGGTGCAGCTGGCCGAGGCGCTATGGCTGATCGCGAGCGCGGCCTCGGTGGTCGTGTTCCCGGAGTCGGCGGCCGCCAACGGCACCCCGGCGGCGCTGCGCCAGATGGTCGGCCGTATCGCCTTGGCCGTATTCAAGATCACGCTCGTGGTGGGCATGCTGGCGGCGGCGCTGTCGACCGTATTGATTCCGTGGGCCTTCGGGAAGGATTACGCGAGTGCCGTGCTGCCCTTCATTGTCCTGTTACCGGGAATTATTACCTGGAGCTACATGAACGTCATTGCCAATTCCCTGGCTGGCATGGGGCGGCAGGGCGTCAACATCGTCGGGGCCACGCTGTCACTGGTACTGAACGGCGTCGGCTGCATGCTGGCGATCCCCACCTACGGCACCTGGGGGGCGGCGCTGGCTGCCAGCGTGGCATTCACGGCGACGGCCGCTTATACGGTGTTCATGTACCGGCGCATCATGGCCAGGCGTATCGCGCAGGAAGGCGCCGGGGCAGCAGCGGCGCCAGCCGGAGGAGACCAAGGATGACGACAACGACGATGTTGATGGTGACTTCGCTGTATCCGTATGGGAATGGCGAGACCTTTATTACAGCCGAGCTCGAACACGTCGCGCAGCACCTCGGCCATATCGAGATCGTGCCCGGCTTCTATTCCCGCGACGAGGCGCCGCGTCCGGCCCGGCAGCCGGTCAACCTGGCCTATGCGGACGGCCGCTGGGGGGCGCTGCGGGTGCCGCGGATGCTTGCCGCACTCGCGATGAGCCTGTTCAAGTACCGCTGGCTGTCCGACTTCAGGCTGATCCTGAAGCGGCCGGGCAAGCTGGCGAACTTCAAGGAGCTGGTCCGCGCGCTCTACCGGGCCAACATGTTCGAGCGCTTCTTGAAACAGCAGGAGCGCGCAGGCAAGGGCGGCTACGATGTCATCTATTTCTACTGGCTGGTCCCCGAGATCCTCGGGGCGGCGCGCTTCTCCAGAACCTCCGGCGGGAGCACCCGGGTCATCTGCCGCGCCCACCGCGGCGACCTGTACGAGGAAGTCAAGCCGGCCGGCTATGCCGGGCTGCGGCGCGAGATCATCGCCGAGGTCGACGAGATCTACTGCATCTCGGAACACGGCAAGCATTACCTGGAGCAGCACTATGCGCACCTGGCCGCGAAATTCCACCTCGCGCGGCTCGGCGTGAACGATCCGGGCTTTCTCAACCGCCAGCCCGGCGGCGGCGCGCTGAGCATCGTCTCGTGCTCCTTCGTCATCCCCAGCAAACGCCTGCACCTGCTGGTCGACGCCATCGCGCACCTGCTGGCGGCCGATCCCTCCCTGCAGGTGCGCTGGACGCATGTCGGCAACGGCCCCTTGCTCGAGGCGGTGCAAAGCCATGCCGCGAGCCGCCTGGGCCCGCGCGCACAGGCGCTGTTCAAGGGCTACCTGACGCAGGCCGAGCTGATGGACCTGTACCGCGAAGACACGTTCGACCTCATCGTCAACGTGAGCGATAGCGAAGGCATCCCGGTGAGCCTGATGGAGGCCGCTTCGGTGGGCATTCCGATCGTGGCCACCGACGTCGGCGGCAGCCCGGAGATCATCGGCGGCGCCAACGGCGTGCTGGTGCCGGCCGACGCCGACGCTGCGACGGTCGCGGCCGCCATCGCGCGCTTCAAGGACCGCGAAGCCGCCGCCGCCTGGCGCCGCGCCGCCCGCCGCTTCTGGGACGAGCGCTTCAACGCGGCCGTCAATTACGAGCGCTTCGGGCGCATCCTCGCCGGCTTGCCCTGTGCGCCGGCCGGCAGCGCCGCGCAGTTGGCCAGTACAGCGGTGCCGGCGGGGCAGGGCGGCGACCGGGTGGTCGGCTGAAACCTTGGGTACCCACGGGAGCAGGCATGCCAGCGCACCCACAAGCACGTAGCAGAAGCATGCTGGCAGCCCTGGCGCTGTTCATTCCGCTGTTCCTGCTGTTTACCCCGTTCGAACAGGGTGGGCCGAATCCGAGCATGTTCCCGAAGTATTTCTCGGCCGGCGTCTCGGCACTGGCGCTGGCGCCCCTGTTCGTCATCACCAGGCTGCGCTTCCGGGTGGAGAGCCAGCTGGTGCTGGTGACGCTGGCGATGTTCGTGTTCCATGCGCTCGTCGTGAAGCCCGTGCCCTTTCACTACCTGTTGCTGGTCCTGCTGAACGTGCTGCTGGCCGTCTTCATCTACGAGGCGAGCTTCGCGTGGCGCGCCGAATTCGTGACGGCGGTGTCCTGGCTGCTGCTGCTCAATGCCGTGGTCATCGCTGCGCAGGCACTGATGTTCCACCTGCTGGGCGCGCCGATCTTCGACTTCCACAAAATGATCTTCGGTTCCAACAGCCGCTTCGTCGAGGATTACCTCAACATCGCACGCTTTTCCGGCCTGCACGTCGAGCCGGGCACCTACGCCAACTACATCGCCTGCCTGGCCGCGATCCTGATGCTGACCTCCGAGTTCAGCGTCCGTTTCGTCTCGCTATGCTTCGTGGCCGTGCTGTCGGTGTTCGTCACCAACTCCGGCTCCTCCGTCTATTTTGTGCCGGTCATGGTCCTGCTCCTCGGCTACCTGTGGCATTCGAAGGTGCGCCTCATCCATGTTGTCGTGCTGGTCGCGTCGCTGTGCGCCTACCTGCTGCTGTCCGGCGTGCTCGAGCACCTCGAGACGCGCTTCTTCGAGCAGGACGACGGCAGCCTGTCGCACCGGATCGACGGCGTGAACGCGTGGCTGGCGCTGACCCTGGAAGAGAAGCTGATCGGCGTGGGCTTCGCGAACGATCCCTGCGTGCGCTGCTACTACCAGGACATCGGCATGATCTTCAACCTGCTGACCCGCGGCGGCATCGTCGTCGTGCTCGCGTTTGCCCTGGTGATGGGGCGCATGCTCCTCGCCAACGGCCTGGTCCTCTCCGTGCTGCTGATGCTCATTCCCATCAACGAGAAGATGTTCTTCTACGAAGCGCCGATCTGGCTCTTCATCCTGTTTGCCATGACACCCTTCGTGCGCCGCACCGCGCCGCTGCGCAGTCCGACGGACGATGCCGTGGTCGTCCCTGCCGCCGGGCCCGCGCCGGGCCACTGACACCACTCCGATCGCGCCTGGTCCGCCCTCCCTGCATTTTATGCCGCGGTTTCAGCACTTCATCGCAAGTCGATGGCTGCGGCGGTGATGCGTCGGTAAAGTTCGAGCATACCAACGCTGCAACACCAAGGGAGAACACCATGAACATCCGTAAAAACTTCGAAGCCATTTTCCTGAGCGCCGCCGCACTGGGCCTGGTCGCCAGCTACGCCACCGCCTCCGCCCGCCCGGTCGAAGTCGTCAAGCAGGAATCGGCCATCCTGATCGACTCCACCGTGCACGTGGTCGTCGTCAAGGCGCCGCGCCTGAGCGTCGCGGAAAAAGCCGGCCTGAAGTAATGCAGGGAAGGGCTGGCGCAGGGCCCGGCAGGACGGTCGAGGATACCGTTGTCGAATCTCGCTAGGATTCCCTGTCGGCTTGGTACAATTGTGTTTTCGACATACGCAAGCCCAACCCGACATGATTGACATCCAACTTCTCCGCAAAGACATCGACACCGTCGCCGCGCGCCTGGCGACCCGCAAGTTCCAGCTCGACGTGGCCGGGTTCAACGCCATCGAGGCGGAACGCAAGGCGATCCAGACGCGAACCGAGGAACTGCAGGGCAAGCGCAATTCGCTGTCCAAGCAGATCGGCATGATGAAGGGCAAGGGCGAAGACACCACGGCCGTGATGGCGGAAGTGGCCGGCCTGGGCGACGAGCTCAAGGCCAACGAGGTCGCCCTGGGTGAAGTGCAGGCAAAGCTGGCGCGCTTCATCGAAGCAGTGCCGAACCTGCCGCACGAAAGCACCCCGCAGGGCACGGACGAATCGGGCAACGTCGAAGTGCGCAAGGTGGGCACTCCGCGCACGTTCGAGTTCGAGGTGAAGGACCACGTCGACATCGGCGAAAAGCTGGGCCTGGATTTCGACACCGCCACCAAGCTGACCGGCTCGCGCTTCTCGATGATGAAGGGCGGCATGGCACGCCTGCACCGCGCGCTGGCCCAGTACATGCTCGACACCCACACCGGCCAGCACGGCTACACCGAGTGCTATACCCCGTACATGGTCAATGCCGATTCGCTGCGCGGCACCGGCCAGCTGCCCAAGTTCGAAGCCGACCTGTTCTCGGTGAAGAAGGGCGGCGCGGAAGGCGAGGGCGAGCACTTCTACCTGATCCCGACCTCGGAAGTCTCGCTGACCAACGTGGTGCGCGACGAGATCGTGGCGCTTGACGAGCTGCCCCTGAAGATGACCGCGCACACCCCATGCTTCCGTTCGGAAGCGGGCAGCTACGGCCGCGACACCCGCGGCATGATCCGCCAGCACCAGTTCGACAAGGTCGAGCTGGTCCAGGTGGTACATCCGGAGCAGTCCTACGCGGCGCTGGAAGAGATGGTTGGCCAGGCCGAGTTCATCCTGACCTCGCTGGGCCTGCCGTACCGCGTCATGTCCCTGTGCACCGGCGACATGGGCTTCTCGGCCGCCAAGACCTATGACCTCGAAGTGTGGCTGCCGGCGCAGAACACCTACCGCGAGATTTCCTCGCTGTCGAATTGCGAAGCCTTCCAGGCGCGCCGCATGCAGGCCCGTTTCCGCAATGCCGCCGGCAAGCCGGAACTGCTGCACACCCTGAACGGATCCGGCCTGGCCGTGGGCCGCACGCTGGTGGCGGTGCTGGAGAACTACCAGCAGGCCGACGGCAGCGTGATCATTCCGGAAGTGCTGCGTCCGTACATGGGTGGGCTGGAGCGTCTGGCGCCTGCTGCCTAAGTTTTTCTGCCGCGGACGAATTTGCTCTTCCGTTTTTACAAGACCATCGCTATAATGCGTGCTCTCGCTTACAAGCGACCGCAGCACCGATTTAGGAGAGGTGGCAGAGTGGTCGAATGTACCTGACTCGAAATCAGGCGTACGGGTGACCGTACCGTGGGTTCGAATCCCACCCTCTCCGCCAGTAAATGAAAAAGGCTCCCTCGGGAGCCTTTTTTATTTGCTGGCGGAGAGGAGCAAGGGTTGCAGGGCGTGGGGCGCCCTGCAACGCGGGCCTTGCGTGTGGGATTCGAAGCCTCGCGCATACTTGCGCGAGGGCGGCCCGCGGCACGTGGGCGAATCCTGTCTACCGTTCCAGCAGAGATATACAGGCTCCCATCGGGAGCCTTTTTTATTTCCCGGGACCGTTTGCGTGGGGGAGATCGACCCTGAACCGATCAGACTGCTGAGCACTTCTCATCCATTCCGAAAATAGTTGGAAATTTTTCATTCCTGGTTGCACACTTACCGCTAGTCCCACTCGGCCAGCGACCAACCATGTTGAAACCTCTCCTCGGCATCGCTCTCCTGCTCACCCTGGCGCCCGCCGGCGCCCAGGCCCCGGCCGCCCCTGCCGAACCGGCAGCCCCGGGCCAGGTGGTCAAGATCACTGGTTCCAAGTCGACGCCGACCGGCGAGAGCGCCAAGGTCTACGCCGCCAAGCGGCGCGTCCTGCGCGGAACGCTGGCGCAGAAATGCGCCCTCGACAGCGTCTACTTTTCTCAGCAGGACGACGAGGAAACCTATATCGAGCAGCTCGAGCAGATGCAGGAACCCGGCGAGCTCAGCGAGACCGGCACCCCCATGCCGTCCGCCACCCTGCAAAAATTCAATCCGAACGCCCCCTATGGCGACGCATCGAACGCGGTCGACTCCTCCTCGATCACCGGCGCGGCGTCGAGCAACAACGTGGGCCCGTGCGAGGTCGGCGACCGTCGCTTCGCCTCGGGCCGCGAGCGCATCATCCGCAACGACAAATCCTTCGCCCAGGCCCTGGAGCACCTCGATGCCAAGGAGTACGACAAGGCGGCGGCCCAGCTGGAGGCCGCCTACAGCAAGATCGGCTATCCGGAAGCGGCCGTCCTGCTGGCGAAACTGAGCCTGGACGGCCTGGGCGTGCCGCGCAGTACCGACAAGGCCTTGTACTGGCTCGACCGCGCCGCGGGGCAGCGCTTCGATGCCAGGAAGGACGCGCTGCGTTTCAACCCGAAGGAGCCGGAAGCCCTGAACGGCATGATCGAAGCGGCGCTGCTGCTCGCGCGGATCCACCAGCACGGCATCGGCGGCATCAAGCCGGACCAGGCCGCCGCGCGCAAGTGGTACGCCAAGGCCGCCGACTTCGGTTTCGTGCCGGCCCTGAATACCCTGGGGCTTGCGTCGCAGGCCGGCGCCGGCGGGCCGAAGGACCTGAAGCAGGCACGCGGCTATTTCCAGAAGGCGGCGGAAGAGGGCTATGTGCCGGCCCAGTTCAACCTGGCCAGGCTGTATTACGCCGGCGGCGAGGGAGTGGCGCAGGACTACGCGCAGGCGGGCGCCTGGTTCGCCGAGGCCGGCAAGTCCGGCCACGCCAGGTCGCTGTACGCCATGGCCCGCATGTACGACCTGGGCGAGGGCGTGAAGGCCGACCAGTCGAAGGCGATCGTCTACTACAAGGAGGCCGCCCTGAAGCTGCTGCCGGAGGCGCAGAGCGCGCTGGCCACCTATTTCTACACCGGCGAGCAGGTGCCGAAGAACCTGGCGACCGCGCGCCAGCTGTTCAACCAGGCGGCCATGGGTGGCGATTCGGAAGCCATGTTCAACCTGGCTGCCATGCTGGTGGGCGGCGAAGGCGGGGACAAGGACCTGGGCATGGCCTATGCCTGGCTCAGCCTTGCCAAGGCCAGCGGTCTTGAGCGCGCTGGACTGGCTCTCAGCCAGATCGAGCCGAAGCTCTCGGCGCAAGACCGTGCCAGGGCTGATGCGGTTCTCACGCCGTCCGCGGGCAAGAAGTGAAATATTATTTCGCCTTATCTGCTTTGGTGAAATTTTATTGCGTGTTGCAAGTAGTGGGTTAATGTAATGGAATAGTTCACCTTCCACAAATGGAAAACAGCCGCTATAATGCGGCCTCGCTTACGGCGACCACGCAGCACCGAATCAGGAGAGGTGGCAGAGTGGTCGAATGTACCTGACTCGAAATCAGGCGTACGGGTGACCGTACCGTGGGTTCGAATCCCACCCTCTCCGCCAGTAAATAAAAAAGGCTCCCTCGGGAGCCTTTTTTATTTACTGGCGGAGAGGAGGAAGCCCCCTGCGGGGCTTCCGTGTGGGATTCGAAGCCTCGCGCATACTTGCGCGAGGGCGGCCCGCGGAACGTGGGCGAATCCCACCAGCGAACAGGGCCCCTCAACGGGGCCCTGTTCGCTTAAAGCATGCGTACACGAATCCGATGCGGCATCACGGCGCGTGCCGGGCCGCCGCATTCTCCCATCCTCCCCCCAGCGCCAGGAACACCTGCGCCTGATCCGCCGCCAGCTGCGCACTCGACGCCGCCAGCATGCTCTCGGCATTGGCCAGCCCCCGCTCCGCGTCCAGCGCGCTCAGGAAGTCGGTACGCCCGGCCTGGTACAGCCTGGCCGCCTGCCTGGCCGCCAGCGCGCTCTGGTCGCGCGCCGCGCGCAGCGAGGCGTTGCGGTCGAGCTCGCGGGCGTAGACCGTCAGTGCACTCTCGGTCTCGCGCAGGGCGTTCAGCACCACCGCGTCGAAGCGCGCCAGCGCGCCGGCCGTATCCGCCTTGGCCTGGGCGATGTGCACCCGCGCCGGGCTGAGCGCCGGCAGGCTCCACGAGACCAGCGGGCCGAGGGTGAACTTCCAGGTGCTGGCGTCGCCGAACTGCTCCATGAAGCCGACGCCCCCGAAGGACGCGCCCAGGGTGATGTTCGGGTACAGCTCGGCGGTGGCGACGCCGATGCGCGCGGTGGCGGCGGCCAGCCGGCGCTCGGCCTGGCGCACGTCGGGGCGGCGGCGCAGCAGGGCGGCGCCGTCGCCGACCGGGACTGCCGAGGCCACGCGCGGCGGCGTGGCGCACTGGGCGACATCGTGTGGGAACTGGCTCGGCACCTCGCCACTCAGGACCGCCAGGCGGTACAGCGCCGTGCGGCGGCGCGCCTCCAGCGGCGGCAGCTTGGCGCGCAGCTGCTCCAGCTGGGCCTGGGCGCGGCTGTTGTCGATGGCGATGCCGCGGCCGCGCCGCACCCGCTCGGCGGTCAGCCTGGCGAATTCCTGCTGCAGCGCGACCGACTGCCGGGCCACCTTCAGCTGGTAGCCGGCCGAGCAGGCGTCGGCGTAGGCGCGCGTAGTATCGGCCGCGACCATCACGTGGGCCAGGTCGCTGGCCGCCTGCGCCGCCTCCCGGTCGGCGTGCGCCGCCTCGATGGCGCGGCGGATCCGGCCCCACATGTCCACCTGGTAGGCGACCTTGATGTCGCCGTCATAGATGCCGGTGCGCGGCAGCTGTTCCGGCAGGCCGATCGAGGCGCCGGCGATGCGGCCGTACAGGGGCGCGGCGCCCATCTCGACTTCCGGGCGCTTGTGCTCCTCGACTTCTTCCAGCACCGCATGGGCGCGTTCCAGGTTGGCGGCGGCCACGCGCAGCTCGGCGTTGGCGCTGAACGCCTTCGCGATCAGGCGGTCCAGCACCGGGTCCTGGTACAGGTGCCACCAGTCGGCCGGCAGCGGGTCGGAGGTGAACGGCGCCTCGCGCACGCCCATCAAGGGCGCATTCGCGGCCTCGCGCTTGATCACAGCCTCTTGCGGCACGCGGTAGTCGGGGCCGACCGTGGTGCAGGCGGCAAGCAGCGCGAGCGCCGTCAGCGTGAGTGCCTTGGTGGCAGTGGAGCGGTATCGCTGCATCTTCATCCCACGGTGTGCTGCCCCGGCAGCACCTTCACGGTTGCGGTCTGGCCGGCTACCAGGCGTACGCCGGCCGGCACCCGGTCGATCGCGACGCGCACCGGGATGCGCTGGGCCAGGCGCACCCAGTTGAAGGTCGGGTTCACGTTGGGCAGCATGTTGGCGCCGGTGCTGCGGTCGCGGTCGGTGATGCCCTCGGCGAAGCTCTCGACATGGCCGGCGATCGGCTGGTGCGAGCCCATCAGGGTCACCTCGACCTTGTCGCCGACCTCGATGGCGGGCAGCTTGGTCTCTTCGAAATAGCCTTCCACATAGAAGCTGCTGCGGTCGATCAGCGCCATCACCGGACGGGCGGCGGTGGCATAGGAACCCTCGCGCAGGTCGAGATTGGTCACGATGCCGTCCACCGCCGACACCACGTGCGAGCGATCCAGGTTCAGCCTGGCCGTGTCGCGGTCGACGATCGCCTGGGCCAGCGCGGCCCGTGCCTGGTCGCTGCGGGTCTGGCCCTGCTCGCGGGTCTCCTGCGATACCAGGTCGTCCAGCTCGGCATTGCGGCGGTGTTCGCGCAGCGCCTGGGCCAGGGCGGCTTCGGCGGCGCCCACCCGGGCCTCGGCCTGGCGCAGCGCCAGCGCGAAGCGCGCGCGGTCGATCTCGAACAGCGGGGCGCCGGCGGCGACACGCTGGTTGTCGTGCACGTAGACCCGGGTGACCTGGCCGGTCACGTCGGGCGCCACCTGCACCACATAGGCCTTCACGCGGCCGTCGCGGGTCCAGGGTTCGAGCTCGTAGTGGCGCCACAGTTGCCAGCCCGTCCAGGCTGCGCCGGCGGCCGCCAGCAAGGTCAGCCCGACGCGGCCGGCCGCCGGAAGGAAGTTTTTCGTTGCCATATCAGGACCAGTTGCGTGTGAGGTAGGCCAGCGCGCCGAGCACGATGACGAACAGGGAAAAATCGAACAGTGCCGGGTGCCACACCCGGCGGTAGAAGCCGGTGCGGGCCAGCGCCAGGTTGAGGATGCGGCACACCACCAGCGCCGCCAGCGCCAGCAGCAGCAGCGGAGGAAGGTAGAGGCCGTAGATGCTGACTTCGCCGATCATGTGGCGTCCTTGCTGGATGGGGTTGGGACAGGCGCCTGGTAAGGCAGCGCGTGCGGGAACAGGTCGCGGCGCATGCCGGTGAGGGCGGCGAGCGCCTCGCGCTGGCCGGCGCCGGCCGGGCCCGCGCAGATCGCGCGCAGGGCGTTGTCGAGGGAGGCCAGCAGGCGCGCTTCGCCTTCCCTGGCAAGGGCCGGCAAGCCGGCGAAATGGCGCGCCAGCTGCGTCATCACGGGCTTGACGGCGGCTTCGCCGCGTCCGAGGCGGGCGCGCACGGACTGCAGCAGGGTCATGTTCAGGCCGATGCGCAGGTCGCGCAGGGCGTCGGCCGCCTGCAGGTCCTGGCGCGCGCCGGCCAGCGCCAGGCGCGGCGTGAGCAGGCCGACGCGGTCGACCATGCGCGCCGAGAACTCGGCCGGCGAGGCCACGCGCTCGCCGCTGCCCAGGCGCGACAGCTCGCGCCAGCCGGCCTTGAGCACGCGGCGCGCGGTCCAGGCGGCGCCGACGCTGCGCAGCACCCGGGTGGTCAGGACGGCGGCGGCCAGGCCCAGGACCTGCGCCAGCATGCCGTTGGCGAAGGACACGACATCCGCGTTGTGGGTGTCGACCAGGGCCAGGGCGCCGCAGATGCCGAACACGAAGGGCAGGGCGCGCCCGAAGGTCGAGGGCCGCGCCACCAGCACGCCCAGCACCAGGAAGGTCGGCGCGCAGGCCAGCACCAGCGCCTCGAAACCGTGCACGGCCGGCAGGATGGCCAGCAGGTACAGGGCCGCCACCGGGATCGAGTAGATCGTCCAGGCCAGGAAGCTCTGGATGAAGGGCGCCGGATCGTCCTGGGTCGAGAAGAAGCAGCACAGCACCGCGGCCATCATCGGCGCCGCCGCGCCGGCCGGCCAGCCGGTCAGGATCCAGAACGCGCAGCACAGCAGCACGGCCACGACGGCGGCAAAGGCCGACAGCAGCGCCATCCCGCGGTCCTGGTGCAGGGCGCTGGCCGGAACGCCCGGCAGGTGACGCAGCGCCTGCGGCAGGCGCCCGTGCACGCCGGCGTCGATGTGCTGGCGCAGCGCGCGCGTCTCGACGCACAGGTCGACCAGCATGTGCAGGCGCGCCGCCAGGTTCGTCTCCAGCATCCCGCTCCAGCCGAGTTCCCGGTGCGGGGCCGGGGCCAGCGCGTCGATGCGCGCATGCAGGGCGGCGCCCCGTTCGGCGAGCGAGACTTCCTTCGGGGTCTCGGTCAGCGCCGTCACTTCCTGCAGCAGCGTGCTCCAGCGCGCCGACACGTCAGCAGCGTCGAGTTCGCGCAGCGCCGCCAGCCGGTCCTCGATGGCCGAGACGACAGGCACGAACTGCGCCAGGCGCTCCTGCAGCGCGTTGACGGCCTTTTCGGTCCAGCGCAGGTGCGAGGTGTCGAAGGGCAGGTGGGTGCTCATCAGGCGCAGTTCGGTGATGTCGCCGGAGAGCCTGCGGCGCTCGCCCGCGCTGCGCGGGTCGCCCGCCGGCTTGAGCGCATCGCGGATCCAGTGGTGGGCGTCTCGCACCGCGCCGTCGAGGCGTCCCAGCAGCACCGGGGCGAAGCTCTGCGGCAGCACCAGGCTGTGCACCAGCGTCGCGCAGGTCATGCCCAGCACGATTTCCTCGACCCGTGCGAGCGCGATGTCGAAGATGGCGCCCGGATCGCTCACCGCCGGAAAGCCGATCAGGCCCGCCGTATAACCGGCCAGCATCAGGAGGTAGGAGCGCGGGGTGCGGTCCAGCAGCGAGAAGTACAGGCAGCCGCCGATCCACAGGGCGAGGGCGAGCGACAGCAGTTCAGGAGCATTCGCCAGGTGCGGCACCAGGAGGGTGACCGCGACCGCGCCGAGGACGGTGCCGCCGGCGCGGTACATTCCCTTGGAGCGGGTCGGCCCGGCAAAAGGGGCGGAGACGACGTAGGCCGTCATCATCGCCCAGAACGGGCGCGGCAGGCCGATGCGCATCGAGATGTATACCGCGAGCATCGCTGCCGCGAAGGACTTCACGGAGAACAGGATCTCCGACCTGCTGGCCAGCTTCATGCGTCCCTGGATGCGTCGGCGCCGTCGGAGGTGATGTTGGCGATCGCGGCAGGCAGGCCGGACAGCACGCGCAGGCAGGCTTCCACGTCGCTTGGTGCGAAGGCGCCGAACAGCTTGCGGCGGAAGGGGCGCAGGGCCTGGTCCATCTGTTCCGCGGCCTGGCGGCCGTCGTCGGTCAGGCGCAGGATCCGGGCGCGGCGGTCGTTCGGGTCTTCATGGCGCTCCAGCAGGCCGGAGGCGATCAGCTGGTCGACCACGCGCACCAGCGACGAGGCCTCCAGGCCGAGCGCCACGGCCAGCACGCCGGGCCGCACGCCGTCCGCGCCGAAGCGGCTGATCAGGAGCACCGGCAGGCCGGTCGCCTGCGACAGGCCATAGTCGGCCGCCACCTTGTCCGCCGCGGCGCGATAGGCGCGCGAGGCATAGGTCAGGGCGGAGGTGAGGCTGCCCAGGGTCTGGTCCGACAATTCCATGGTTATTTTGGATGCTGATTGTTGCGGTGCAAAAGTTTAGCATGCGAAGTAATTGCCCGCAACCGGAGGGGCAGGCCTGCGCGCACTTCCGTGGTTGAAATCCACGTCAAGCGCTACACTGTCGGGCTGGTGCTGTCCGTCATCGCAAGGAGGTATTCATGGTACAGAAACGTTCATTCCTCGGCACGCTCGCCGCGATCGCCTGGTCCTTCATCGGCCTGCGCCGCAAGCGCGATTTCGACGTCGATGCGGAAGGCGCCTTCAACCCGCTCTACGTCTTCATCGCCGCCCTGCTGGCGCTGGTCGTCTTCATCGGCGCCCTGATGCTGGCGGTGCGTTTCGCGGTGTCGTGATATCCGCCGCTTGCCGCTAGCGCAGGAAGATGAAATCGTTCCCCACCCGGTGCCGCCAGGTCCGGATCAGGTCGCGGTAGGCTTCGCCCACCGGCCGCACACGCCGCTCCAGGTCGCACAGGCCGTACTGGTTGACCGTGCCTGCATCCAGGGTGAGCGCGCTGTCCCAGTCGACCTGGTCGATCAGGCTGTACCAGGTAAAGCCCAGGATCGGTACGCCGTCCGATTTCAGGCGCACCAGGTTCGACCACTGCTTGTCGAGCCAGGCGCGCGCATCCTTTTCGCCGGTGCCGGCGTCGCGGTTGTTGGTCTCGGTGTGCATCACCGGAATGCGGTAGCGGTGGTAGTACTGCTGGGTGATCACGTAGTAGCCGAACAGTTCGCAGGAGGTGGTGCTGCCGTCCGGCTTGATGACGTGCTCGTTGGTGGCGTAGTAGTCGTTGCCCATGATGCAGACCGGCTTGACGCTGCGGTTCAGGAAAAAGTGGTAGTCCTTGCGCGTCATGCCGTGGTCGAACAGGTACTCGTACATCCTGCCGCTGACGTCGTGGCCATAGGTCAGGTCGAGGGCCAGGAAGCGCAGCTCGTTCATGTGGCGCGCGATCTCGGTGGCCTCGGGGCCCGAAGGGTGGTAATACTCGGACGATTCGCTCTGGATGAACTTGGCGTCCGGCCGCACCATCATGATCGCTTCGGTGGCCAGGATGTTGGCCCGCGCCAGGTTGCGCATGGCGGTAACAAAAGCCCGGTCGGAGCGCAGGCGCTCGTTCCACAGGCCTTCGTGGGCCGAGAACTTGGCGGTGATGTAGATCTCGTTGATCGGCGTGTACAGGTCGACCCAGGGATAGCGCTTCGCAAAAGCGGCCGCGTACTCGGTGAAGTAGGGCACGAACTCGGGGTTCTGGAAGTTGCCCAGCCAGTCGGGCACGCCGAAGTGGCACAGGTCGACGATCGGCTTGATGCCGCGCTCGCGGATCTCGGCGAAGACCTCGTCGGTGAAATCCCAGTCGTAGCGTCCCGGCCCCTGGTGCACCCGGTAGTAGGGCGGGCCGTAGCGCAGCGCGTCGATCCCGAGCGCGCTGACCAGGGACAGGTCTTCCTTCCAGTGCCGGTAATGGCCGGTCTTTTCCATTTCGTCGACGCGCAGCCCGGCGCCGTCGCGTCCGGCAACGACCGGGTAGCTGCCTTCGATCCCGGTCGCAAACATGAAGCCTTGCATGGCACGCTCCTTATTCCTGCACTGGCGAATCCATCATCCCGCCAAATCAGGGCGTCATGCAAGCCCAAAGCCGTAACAATTGGTGTCCGTGGGCTTCCGCGCAACAGTCCCAGATGTGAACCGCGATCCGCTCAGCGCGCGTAGCTCGGCCGTTTCGGATCGTAGGTCCAGCCGGGGAACAGGTAGCGCATCGCCAGCGCATCGTCGCGCGCGCCCTGCGCGACCTGCTGGTACAGGGCGTGCGCCGCCTCGATGCGTTCGAGGTCCGGTTCGATGCCCAGGCCGGGACGATCCGGCACCGCGACCGCGCCGTCGACGATCTGCAGGGGCTCGCGGGTCAGGCGCTCCTCGCCTTCCTGCCAGATCCAGTGGGTGTCGATCGCCGTGATGCGGCCCGGCGCGGCCGCCGCCGCATGGGTGAACATGGCCAGCGACACGTCGAAGTGGTTGTTCGAGTGCGAGCCCCAGGTCAGGCCCCAGTCGTGGCACAGCTGGGCCAGGCGCACCGAGCCGCCCATGGTCCAGAAGTGCAGATCGGCCAGCGGAATGTCGACCGCGCCCAGCAAGTGCGAATGTCCCATCTGGCGCCAGTCGGTGGCGACCATGTTGGTGGCGGTGCGCACGCCTGTCGCGCGTTTGAACTCGGCCATGATCTCGCGCCCCGAATAGCCCTGCTCGGGGCCGCAGGGGTCTTCGGCATAGGCCAGCAGATGGCCGTATTCCTTGCAGACCGCGATCGCATTAAACAGCGGCCAGGCGCCGTTCGGATCGACCGTGCAGCGGGCCTCCGGCCGGCGCCGCTTGATGGAGGCGATCGCCTCCAGCTCGTCCTGCGCCGACATGACGCCGCCCTTGAGCTTGAAGTCCTGGAAGCCGTAGCGCTCGGCCGCCGCGTCGGCCAGGTCGGCAATCGCTTCGGTGCTCAATGCCTCGCGCCCGCGCATCGCGTACCAGTCGTCGCCGCCGCGCTGGGCGGCGTAGCCGAGGTCGGTGCGCCGGCTGTCGCCGATATAGAACAGGTAGGCCAGCATCGGCACGCGCTCGCGCTGCTGGCCGGCGCCCAGCAGTTCGCAGACCGGCACGCCGAGGTGCTGGCCCAGCAGGTCGAGCAGCGCCGCCTCGACCGCGGTGATGACGTTGTCGAGCCGCAGGTTGATCTCGTGCGGCTGGCGCAGCACGGCGGCTTCCGCGGCCGAGCTGACCTGGTGCTGCATTGTCCCCGCGTGCGCGCCATGGCTGGCGCGGATCGCGTTCAGGGTGCGCTGGTAGCGGGCGACCTCCGTGCCCTCCACCAGCGGCACGGCGTTCTGCAGCGCCTTCAGGATGCCGTCGCCGCCGGGCACTTCGCCGATGCCCAGGCGCCCGTCGCTCGACTCCAGCAGCACCAGGTTGCGGATGAAGTAGGGGCCATGGGCGCCGCACAGGTTGAGCAGCATGCTGTCGCGGCCCGCCACCGGGATGACGCGCATGGCGGTGATGGTGGGGCTCGAAGAGATAGGTGCAAGGTTCATGGGTCGGATGGCGGCATGCCGTAGTAGTGGGGGGCGCCGTCCAGGACGACGTCGATGCGGTCGAGTACGACGCCGGGATCGAGTGCGTACACGCGCAGCCTGTGCACGCCCGGCTTGAGCCTGGCCAGCGTGGTGCTGCGCACCGCCATGTTGGACAGGACGTTCTGCTTCCATTCGTCGCTGCGCCCCACGGTGGTGTAGTCGAAGGTCTCGAGCGGCCCGTCGTCGAGCTGGACGGCGATGCGCAGGCGGTGTTCGGACGTCAAGGCGTGCACGGGCACGGCGACGAAGCGGAGAGTAGCGCCGCCTTCGCTGCGGGTCTGGAAGCGGTATTCGAGCGGCTTGGCCTTGGTGAGCGACGCGACGCTGCGCTGCGGCAGGTCGAGGCGGGCGCGCATGGCTTTGCCCGAGGTGCCGAGGCCGGGCTGCGCTTCCCAGTCGCCACCGGCTGCCGCGCTCCCGGCGGGCAGGGTCACGATACGCTCGCGTTCGCCGGGCAAGGCCTGGTCGCCCGCGCTGTGCGCCTGCACGTTCAGCGTGATTTGCTTGCCGCCGCATTCGAGCGCCAGCAGCGGCCTGGCCGAGCCGTCGTAGTCCAGCGTGATGCGCTGCTCGTAGCCATTCGATGCGTCCAGCCTGCCGCCCCGGACCTGCGCGCGCAGGCCCTGGGCGCCGGGGGCGACCGACCACGCCGCCGCTTCGCCGCCATAGCTGACCAGGGTCACGGTACGGCTGGCGGCCCGGCCGGCCGGCAGCACCAGGGTGCTCGCCTCGACCGAATGCGGCGCGGGATAGATCAGGCCGCAGCCGCGCCGCGCGGACGCCGTCCAGGACGGATAAAGCGGTTCCGCAAACACGGGAAGCCGGCGCGGCGCGATGTCCATCATGTGGGCCCACTTGCCGCCGCCGAGCGCGTTGTAGGCGGCGGCATCGCGCAGCAGCGCCGCATGCGCCTCCTGCGCCTGGCGGGTGTAGAAGGCGGAGGAGGGGCGTTGCTGCAGCGCGTACTCGGCGGCGAGGTCGAGCTTCAGGATGCGCTCGTTGAGCCTGGCGCTGGAGCGTACCGGGTAGAGAACCAGCTGGAAATAAGCGTCGCGCAGCTCGGCCGGCAGGCGCTGTTCAATGGCCTCGGCGCGCGCCACCAGCGCGGCGTAAGCCGCCAGGCGCCGCTCGGCCTCTTCGCCGCCGCTGCGCATATACTCCGTGCCGCGCACGGGGCGCGTCGGTTCGGTCTGGCTCCAGCCCATGAATTCGGGGCGGCGCTCCCAGACCAGGCGGTAGTACTCCTGCTGGATGGCGGCGATCTCTGCGCCGTGTTCGGCGCCGAAGGCCTGCGCGGCCCAGGCGCTCAGATGACGCGCCGGGTCCTGGCGCAGCACGCTCGCATCGAAAGCGGCGTCGAGGAAGTACTGGGTCAGGTATTCGTTCGGCTTGATGTCGCCCACGTTCACTACCCACATGCGGCGCGCGCCCGTGCTCCAGGCCCGATCGAGCTGGTCGCGGATCAGGGCCGGGTGGGTCGTGCCCAGCCACAGGTAGTCGTGCGGGCGGCCCCAGTAGGAGATGTGGTAGTAGATGCCGTTGCCGCCTGGACGGGCGCGTTCCTTCGCCGTGCCCAGCTGGTGCAGGTAGCCGTAGTTATCGTCCGGCCACACCAGGCTGACGTCGCCGGGCACCTTCAAACCGGCGTTGTAGTAGTCCAGCACCTCCTTGTACATCGTGAACACGGTGGGGATGCTTGACGCCGGCTTGCCCAGGCTGCGGGCGAGCATGTCGCGCTGCAGCTTAACCACCTGCTGCACGGTGTCGCGCGCATGTTCCGGGCTGGTGGCGCCTTCCATGGCCGAGTCGTGCACGCCGCGCAGGCCGAGCGTGTAGACGTTCTCGAAACCCTTGACCTCGTCGACGCGTTCCTGCCAGTAGCCGAGCAGGCGATCGCGGTTGCTGAAGAAGTTGAAGGGGCCGTCGGATTTCTTCCATTCGCCGACGTTGTTGCGCATCATCGGCTCGGCATGCGAGCTGCCGACCAGGATCGCGTAGTCGTCCGCCACCTGGGCATTGCCCGGCACGGTGTAGAAGGCGCGGGTGGAATCGTGCATGGCCGGCCAGACCAGGTTGGCCTTGAGGCGCCACATCAGTTCGAACACGCGCGCGTAGGTACGCGGGCCGATGTCCCTGGCCGGATCGAAGGTCTTCGCGGCCCAGGGCTGCAGGCCCCAGTCCTCGTCGTTGATGAAGATGCCGCGCCAGGCCACGGAAGGCGCGGGCGACAGGCGGCGCTCCCCATCCAGGGAGAGGCCGGCGCGGCGGCGCGGCGTGACGTCGGCCCACCATTCCCAGGGCGAGATGCCCAGTTCGCGCGAGGCGTCCACCACGCCGTAGACGGCGCCGCGGCGGTCGGCCCCCGCGACCAGCAGCACGCTGCGGCCGCCAACCGTGCCGGCGGCGCGGATGTAGCGCTCCTGATGGCCGGCGAGCGGCGCCAGGTCGACGCCCATCGCCCGCGCGACCTGCGTTACCAGGGGCGAGCCGATGGCGCCGATCACGATGCAGCGCTCGCGGCAGTCGTCCAGGCTGTCGGTGCGGGTCGCGGAAAACCCGGTCAGTTGCTGCAGGTCGCGGCCGAGCAGCTCGCCGGCAAGGCGATAGGTAGCCTGCGCGTCGGTGACGATGACCGGCAGGCGCCCATCGGCGTCCATGGAGAAAGGCGCGGAATGGGCGAAGCCGTGTGCGAGCAGAAGGCTCAGAGCGAGAAGGCGTGGTGTCATGTTGGGCACATTGCGCTAATGTATTAGTGCATTATATCGAGTTTGCATGGGAGAATATGCATCGATCAGAAACGCTCACGTCGCTGAGTGGGACGCGATGGGCTTCCCGGGCCTGCCTCCACCGAAGACCCCAGGCCGCCCTCGTTCGACTGGCACTAATGTGCTAGCATCTTGTCAATTCGGCAGGAGCCAGACTGGTACTTCGCCGCCACGCGCCGCGTGGAGCTTCGAATAACAATCATGCAGCCTTTGATGGCTTCAACAATGGAAACAATCGCATTCAGCGGCCCGTTCACCCTCGACCGATCGCGCCAGGCCGCGGTCCAGGTGTACGAATACCTGCGCGAGGAAATCGTCAACCTCACGCTCAAGCCCGGAACCCTCCTGTCGCGCAACGAATTGTCGGCGCATTTCGAGCTGTCCGTCACTCCCATCCGGGATGCCCTGATGCGCCTCGAGGAAGAAGGATTGGTCGACATCTACCCGCAGCACGCGACGCGCGTGCGCGGCATCAGCATCGCCTCGGCGCGGCAGGCCCATTTCCTGCGGCTGTCGATCGAGCTCGAGGTGGTGCGCACGCTGGCCCGGAAGAACGACGCGGCGCTCGGCCAGTCTCTGCAAAGCCTGGTGCTGCAGCAGCGCGCGGCGCTCAAGGCGAACGACCTGGAATCCTTCTACCGGGTCGACCATGCCTTCCACCGCCAGCTCTACGTCGCGGCCGACGTCGAGGAATTGTGGCGCCTGATGCGCCATCGCAGCGGCAACATGGACCGCCTGCGCCGCCTGCACCTGCCGCTCAACGGCAAGGCCGACCAGATCCTGAAGGACCATGGCGCCATCGCCGACGCGGTCGCACAGGGCGATGCCGCCGCGGCCGAGGCGGCGGTGCGGCGCCACCTGTCGGGCACGCTTTCGGAGCTGGATGCGCTGCGCGAGCGATACCCGAACTACTGGATGCCGGGAGCGGACTGAGCGGCGCTACGGGCGGGCCGCGCTTGATCTGCATCAGAAAACACGGGCAACGGCCCAGAACCTGCCGACGGCAGCATGCTCCAAAGCGTATCGGCGGCGCGCGCGAAGCGTGCGTCGCTTCTGTTCTGGAGCCGGACATGTACAAGCGCATATTGTTACCTACCGATGGCTCGGATGCATCCCGACGCGCCATCGACGCCGGCGTTGAATTCGCCAGGGAGAGCGGGGCGGAGCTCGTCGCCATGACGGCCACGACCCCGTTCCGGGCCATCACCGCCGATGCCGAGATGCTGGAACTGACCGCCGAGCAGTACGAAGCCAGCAGCCGCCAGCACGCCCAGCGCCGCCTGGACGAGATCGTCAATCTGGCGCGCGACGCCGGCGTGCCCTGCACGGCGGTGCAGGTCATGTCCGATGATCCCGACGAGGCCATCATCGCCACCGCGCGCGAGCGCATGTGCGACCTGATCATCATGGCCTCGCACGGACGGCGCGGCCTCAAGGGCTTGCTGTTGGGCAGCGTGACGCACAAGGTGCTGGTGCACAGCGCGATTCCCGTGCTGGTGCACCGCTAGGCAGGGGGGAGGAGGCAGCATCAATACCGCAAGCTGCGGTATTGATGAGCGCTGCGCATGAATCGCCCCCTTGATTGTTGAGCCGGAGAACTGAATTCCCGTTCAGGTCAGCAGTCCGGCCGCGCGCGCCGCCTCGTCCAGCGTGTCGCCGCCAAGCGCCATGTGCTGGATCGCGGCCAAGCCCCACTGCGCCGAGCCGTTGGTGCTGATGCCGCTCATCTCGTCGACCGGACGCAGCACTGCCGGGCCGTCGATGCGGCGCACCGTGTGGCGCGGGCTGCCGCGCTTGAGCCAGTCCGAGGCGAAGAACTCGCGCCAGGCCCGCAGCGCCAGCGCCCGGTCGCGCAACTGGTAGGCGGCGTAGGCGGTCATGCGCGAATTGGTGTCGCTCATGCCGCGCCCGCCCGGAACCTGTCCCAGCAGCGCCACTACCTCTTCTTTCGGCGCATTGTAGGTGCGGCAGTACTGCAGCCAGGTCTTGCGGTACTCCGGCACGTCGACCAGGGTCAGGAGCTCGGAATTCATCTCGACCACGCCGAACACGCCGTTCAGGTTCGAGAACGAGGGCTTGTCGCCGGGGCCGTGGAAGCGCCCGGTAGTGTGGTCGTAGGGCGCGCCGGCGGCGAACCAGCCATACTTGAGGGCCGCGATGCTCTTCATGCCGTTGACGATCTTGTCGCGCCAGCGTACGTCGCCGCTGCGTTCCCACTCGGCCAGCCAGGCCGAGATCAAGGAGCCCCAGACGGTGCCGAAAGAGGCGCCGATGAAGGCGTCCGGGCGCGCGCCCGCCACCTTCAGCTTGCGCGAGATGTCGACCTTGTGCAGGTCCTTGTCCGAATCGAGCAGCTCGCGCATCAGGTCGCCGACGCGCTCGTCCGCCGTCAGGAAGTAATAGATGCGCCGGTAGGCCGCGTTCGAGACGCGCGGCTGCTTCGACGAATCGGCCCAGTGCTGCACCGCGTGGCGGGTGCCGAAGCCTTTGAAGGGACCGAGGTGGTAGACGTCGACCTCGCCGGTATGGCGGGTCATCGCTTCGGCATAGCGGAACAGGTCGGCGCGCCCGGTGCGCAGGTAGCTGTACCACAGCCACAGGTCGGTCGAGAGTTCCGAATTGTCCCAGGCGTAGCCGCCGATGTCGTAGCGCCACATGTGGCGGTCGGGGTCGTAGCTGTGCATCACGTCGCCGTAGGACCAGAAGCCGTACCAGCGGTGCTGCTCGGTCTCAACCAGGTACTGGTCCAGCTGCAGGTCCAGGCGCTCCTCGATCAGCTTGCGCGCCGGCGTTCCGGCATCGACCGGGTCCCAGTCGCCGAACACGCCGCATTGATGGATGCGCTGCGGCGTCAGCACCAGGCGCGCCGGACGCGCCACCTGCTCGGCCATGTCGGACAAGGCCTGGTGCGAGGGCGTTCCGCCCAGCACCCACAGCTGCAGCTCGGAGCTGCGGGCCACGCCCGTAGCCGAGTCCCAGCCCGCCTCGTAGTCTTCGTAGGTGATGTTCAGGCCGGCGATCTGCTTCTCGTGCGTGTCCATGCCGTCTTCGCCGCGGTAGGAGCGCACGTCCATGCTTGGGGCCGAGGGCGCCCACATCCAGGCCGTCACCTCCGCCATCGGGCTGGCCGCATTGCGCACGTCCAGCTGCACCGGGGCGCGCTGCCAGAAATCCTTCAGGCCCAGGGCCACGCCGCCCGCGGCCCCGCCGGCGTACAGCAGGCCCTTGCTGCGGGTGCCGGCGTTCGAGTCGATCCACGCACGGCCCGCGCGCAGGCGCTTCTGCAGGGTGAAGCCGTCCGGCGAGAGCTGCGCCAGCGTGAAGTCGCCCCATTCGGGGATCCACTGCAGGCCGTCCTGCACCGGCTTGGCCATGCCGGCGAGCGGCGGCAGGGCCTTGCCCGCCACCTGGGCCGCGCGGTAGGCGTCGCCCGGGTCGCGGCGCAGGCCGGTCACCGGCCGCACCGCCTCGCCCCAGACGCCCACGCCTTCGCCCGAGAAGCGCACGTGGCGGTCGTAGCTCTGGTCGCTCATGGGCACCTGGGCGCTCACGCCCAGGCCGGCGATGAAGTCCTGCTCCGGATTGCCGTCGTAGATGAAGGAGTGCACGATGCGCACGCTGTCCGAGCCGGTATAGAAGTACAGGCGCACCGAGAAGGGCAGCCAGTCGCGGCTGCCGTCGCTGTGCATGCCGTCGAACTTGACCACCGCACGCACCGGGCCGCTTTGTTCCACCGTGACGGCAAGCAGCTTGCTGGTGAAGGGCTGGCGCGCGACGCTGCCGCTTCTCTCCAGCTGGGCGCCGTCCTGGCGCAGGGCCACCAGCTTCATGTTTTGCATCGTCACGCGGCCGGCGCGGGTCGCGCTGCGCACCAGCACCTCGCCGCCGCGCGGCAGCACCCATGCCAGCTCGCCCGCGGTGACCAGGATGTCGTCCGCGTTCTCCTTCACCGAGACCGTGCCGCGCGCCTCGGCGCCGCGGCCCAAGCTGTAGCCTTCGGACGCGACCTTGCCCGCGACCCCGCCCGCGACCGCGTGCGCGGTCCACTTCAGCGAGCCGTCCGGCCAGTAAGCCAGCGGCCAGGACTGCATGGCGGGGCCGCTCGCGCCCAGCGTGAAGTCGAGTCGTTTGTTGGCGGGCAGGCGCAGCGTGCCGCGCGGCCAGGGCACGCCCAGGGTGCAGCCCTCGAAGCGGGCCGGGGCCTGGCCGTCCAGCCAGCGCAGCGCGGTCTCGGACACGGGGACCGGCTTGGCGCCGGTGTTGGCCGTTACCGCGCCGGCCAGGCCAGGGAAGGAAGCAAGGAAGGGAAGGGCGCTGGCCGAGCGAAGGAAATGTCTGCGCGATGAAGTGGGCACTGTCGGTCTCCGTGCCGGCACTGCCGCTGGGCGGCGCGCCGGTCTGTATTGAAGTGGAAGGGGCGTGGTCGCTGCTGATATATTAGTTGACGAAGCGAATAGTAGATCGACTCTAGCCCGTGGTCGACATGCCGTGCTGAATCACTCAAGTGCTTGACTGAACGCGGTCAGGCCATCCGATCACAAGATTGAGTGCATCGACGGCAGTACGCCCTGTAGACTTATGTGGCATACTAATATATCAGCGCCCGTCAACCGACTACCCTGAACCCATGAAAAAACTTTTCGCAGCATTCTGGATCCTCATCGGCACGCTCGCCTGCCTGCCGGCCCTGGCGGACGACCTGCGGCCCGCCTTCCTGCTCACCGGCGCACTGCACCGCGACGGCCAGGACCTGTCGGGCCAGTGGACCTATTCGAAGGATCTGTATCGCACCGGCCTCACCGACATCAACGGCTGGGTGGCCAAGTCGCGCATGCAGCGCTACCGCGACCTCGACGTCGCCGCCATCGAGGCCAAGGGCGGGGTGGACTTCTTCGAGTTCGACCTCGACCGCGGCCCGATCGTCAACGTGCCGGGCGCCTGGAACTCCGCCGCCCCCGAACTGCGCTACTACGATGGCCTGATCTGGTTCCAGCGCAAGTTCAATGCGCAGGCCTTGAGCGGCAAGCGCGCCTTCCTGCGTTTCGAGGCGGTCAACTACCGCGCCTACGTCTACCTGAACGGCAAGGAGGTGGGGCGCCACGAAGGCGGCTTCACGCCCTTCGTGCTGGAAGTGACCGAGCTTCTCCGCGCCGGCGACAACCGCCTGGTGGTCGGCGTCGACTCGACCCACGATGCCCAGTCGATCCCGACCTCGATCACCGACTGGGACCTGTACGGCGGCATCACCCGCAAAGTAGCCCTGATCACCACGCCGAGCACCTTCATCGACGACGCCATGGTCCAGCTGCGCGCGGACGGCCGCATTGCCGGCGAAGTGCGCCTGCAGGGGCCGCAGGCCGCCAACCAGGAGGTGAGCGTGGCGATCGGCGCGCTCGCCACCGTGCGCGCCACCACCGACGCGAGTGGCCGCGCCAGCTTCGAGCTGGCCGCGCCCAAAGGCCTGGAGCGCTGGTCGCCCGAGAAGCCGACCCTGTACGAGGTGCGCTTTTCCGCCGCGGGCGACGCAGTACGCGACCGCGTCGGTTTCCGCACCATCGCCGTGAAGGGAAACCAGATTCTCCTGAACGGAAAACCGGTCTGGTTGCGTGGGATCTCGCTGCACGAAGAAGAGTTCGGCCCCAACCCGGCGCGCAACATGACCGAGTCGAGCTCGCGCGCGCTGCTGCACGAGATCAAGCATGGCCTCGGTGCGAACTACGTGCGCCTGTCGCACTATCCGCACTCGGAAACCACGGTGCGCCTGGCCGACGAGATGGGCCTGCTGGTGTGGAGCGAGATCCCGGTGTACTGGACGGTGGACTGGGACAACCCGGCGGTGCTGCGCAAGGCCCTGGCCATGCAGGCCGAGACCATCTACCGCGACCGCAACCGCGCCTCGGTGATCATGTGGAGCGTCGGGAACGAGACCCCGGTAGCGGACGCGCGCACGCGCTTCCACAGCGCCATGGCGGACAACGTGCGCAAGCTGGACCCGTCGCGCCTGGTGAGCGCGGCCTTGCTGGTGAAGCACGACGGCGACGCGCTGGCGATCGACGACCCGCTGGCCGGCAAGCTCGACGTGCTGGCGGTGAACATCTATGCCGGCTGGTACGGTTCCGACACGCTCGACGCCGTCGCCAAGCTCAAATGGAAAGTGCCGAGCGACCGCCCGCTGATCCTGTCCGAGTTCGGCGCCGACGCGCTGGCCGGCTACCGCAACGACAGCATGAAGAAGTTCACCGAGGAATATCAGGCCGAGTATTACCGCCAGACCCTGGCGATGGCCGATCAGATCCCGACCCTGCGCGGCATGTCGCCCTGGATCCTGAAGGACTTCCGTTCTCCGCGCCGCGAGCACCCGGTGTTCCAGAACGGCTGGAACCGCAAGGGCATCGTGTCCGAGACCGGGGTGCGCAAGCAGGCCTTCGGCGTGCTGGCCGACTATTACCGTAACAAATAAGCCGCGGCAAATAATTTCATCACATACCTGGAGTCATCCATGAATTCGAACATCAGCGGCGCCCCGGTCATCACCGCGATGCGGGTCGTCCCCGTCGCCGGCCAGGACAGCATGCTCATGAACTTGAGCGGCGCCCACGGCCCCTGGTTCACCCGCAACGTCGTGGTGCTGACGGACAGCGCCGGCAACGTCGGCCTGGGCGAAGTGCCGGGCGGCGAATCGATCCGCCAGACCCTGGAAGACGCGCGTGGGCTCATCGTCGGCAAGTCGCTGGGCGACTATAACGCCGTCCTGAACGCCATCCGCAGGGAGTTCGCCAAGCGCGACGCGGGCGGGCGCGGCCTGCAGACCTTCGACCTGCGCACCACCATCCATGCGGTCGCCGCGGTGGAGTCCGCTTTTCTGGACCTGCTGGGCCGGTTCATGAACGTGCCGGTGGCAGCCCTGCTGGGCGAGGGCCAGCAGCGCGCCGCGGTGCCGATGCTGGGCTACCTGTTCTACGTCGGCGAGCGCCAGCGCACCGGGCTGCCCTACCGCAGCGAAGAGGGCGCGGACGATGCCTGGTTCAGGTTGCGCAACGAAGCGGCACTGACCCCGGAGGCGGTGGTGGCCCTGGCCGAAGCGGCGCAGGCGCGCTACGGCTTCCAGGACTTCAAGCTCAAGGGCGGCGTCTTCTGCGGCGACGAGGAAATGGAAGCGGCCGTGGCGCTGCACGAGCGCTTCCCGCAGGCGCGCGTCACGCTCGACCCGAACGGCGCCTGGTCGCTGGAGGAAGCGGTGCGCCTGTGCCGCGACAAGCACGATGTGCTGGCCTATGCCGAAGACCCCTGCGGCGCCGAGAACGGCTTCTCGGGCCGTGAAGTGATGGCCGAGTTCCGCCGCGCCACCGGCTTGAAGACGGCCACCAACATGGTCGCCACCGACTGGCGCCAGATGGCGCACTCGATCCAGCTGCAGTCGGTGGACATCCCGCTGGCCGACCCGCACTTCTGGACCATGCAGGGCTCGGTGCGCGTGGCCCAGCTGTGCGAGATGTTCGGCCTGACCTGGGGTTCGCACTCGAACAACCACTTCGACATCTCGCTGGCGATGTTCACCCACGTCGGCGCGGCGGCGCCGGGCAGGGTGACGGCGATCGACACCCACTGGATCTGGCAGGACGGCCAGCGGCTGACCAGGGAACCGCTCAGGATCGAAGGCGGCGAAGTCAAGGTGCCGGCACGGCCGGGCCTGGGCATCGAGCTGGACGAAGATGCCTTGGCGGCCGCGCACCAGGCCTACAGGAACATGGGCCTGGGCGCGCGCGATGACGCGGCGGCCATGCAGTTCCTGATTCCGGGCTGGAAGTTCGACAACAAGCGGCCTTGCATGCTGCGATGAGAAAATGCGGCGCGATGCGCCGCTTTTCTCATATCCGTGATGGATTCTTCGGAATCGGGTGTTCCGACCGGAAGGGGACGGCCGGCAGGCCGGCGCCGTTGACCAGGTTGGGCGTGGCCGCCTCATGCCAGGCGAAGCGAACGGACTTGGGCTCGCTCACCTGCGGGCTGTCGACGAGCACCTCGCCGCCCCGGATCGTGGCCGTCGCGGGATGGTAGCGGCCGTCGCTGCCGGCGATCTCGAACCAGTCGAGCGGCTTGCCGTCGCGGGCGGCCAGCCCCTGCGCATGGTCGAAACTGAGGATCGCCTGTCTGCCGGCGAAGCGGATCGCGCGGTAGGTCGGGCCATAGGGCTCGATTCCCGGCCGCTCGTAAGTCTCGGCCAGCGCCAGGTTGGCCAGGCGCAGCCCGACGCTCTGCTTGTCGCGCGGATGGATGTCGCGCAGGTCGTCCGCCAGGTCGGTGGTGACGACCATGCCCGTCTTCGGAATACGCAGCGCATCAAGCTGGGCCTCGCGCAGGCGCGGCAGCGATTCCGGGCCCCCGACACCCTGGTCCTTGCGCACCACGGAATACAGGTGCGGCGCCAGCTGCACGTAGTAGAAGGGCAGATCCTGCCCGAAGGCGCGGCGCCAGCCCCGGACCATCGCTTCCATCTTCGCCGTGTAGGCGGGACCGTCGTCGGTGTGGAGGATGTTCGATTCGCCCTGGTACCAGAGCGCGCCCTTGAGCTTGACGGGCGCCAGGCCGGCGATCATGCCGTTGTACAGCGAGGCCGGCTTGTCCTTGACCGCGGGCGGCAAGGCGAGCTGCCCGAGCAGGTCCGGCGGCGTCCACGATTCGATGCGGGTGCCGCCCCAGGTGGCGTCGATCAGGCCGACGGGCGTGCCCAGCTCCTCCTTGATGCGGCGCCCGAAGCTGTAGGCGGCCGCCGAGAACTGGGTTGAGATGAGTGCGGCAGGCGTGCTGCGCACCCAGGCGCCGCTGACGTCCTCGCCCGGCTGGGCGGCCTTGAGCCTGGCCACCTTGAACAGGCGGATCTCGGGCTGCTCGGCGCCGGCGAGCGCTTCCTCGGAACCGAAGGTGGGCAGCTGGCCCTTCTTTTCGCCGAAGGGCTTTTCCATGTTCGACTGGCCCGAGGCCAGCCACACTTCGCCGACCAGCACGTCCTTGACGACGATCTCCTTGCCGGCGCCGCGCACCGACAGCACGCCCGGCGTCGACGGCGCCTGGCTCAGGTCGAGGTGGAGGCGCCAGCGCCCGTCGCTATCGGCGACCGTGCCGAGCGTCTGGTTCCCGAAGCGTACCGATACCGCTTCGTTCGGCGCCGCCCAGCCCCATACCGGCACCCAGGCCGCGCGCTGCAGCACCATGTGGTCGGACAGCACGCTGGGCAGGCGCAGCTCGGCGCCGGAGGGCAGCGCCACCAGCAGGAACGCGACCAGGCCGGCCGCGCGGGCGTGAGGGGATCTCATGACGGGTACTTCGGTCCGATGTTCAGGAAGGGGCCTCCCTGCAGGAAGGTGGTGAGGTCGTCCGGGGCCGGGTACGTGACCTCGGTAGGCAGCTTGTCGAGGAACTGCGCCGAGCTGTCTTTTGCGACGAAGGCCAGGTGGCGCGAATGGCGATCGTCCCACCAGCTGCCCGGATTGCTTGAAACGCCGAAGGCGATGGTGTGGCCGACCCGTGGAGTGACCAGGGAACGGCGCAGCAGCTCGACCAGGTCGTCCAGGCTGAGCCAGGTGACCATCTGGCGGTGGGTGCCGGGTTCCGGGAAGCAGAAGCCGATGCGCAGGCACACGGTCTCGATGCCGAAACGGTCCCAGTAGTAGCGCGACAGGTTCTCGCCCCAGACCTTGGACAGGCCGTAGTAGCCGTCGGCGCGCGGCAGCATGCCGGCGTCGACCCGTTCGCAGGTTGGGTACATGCCCATGGTGTGGTTGCTGCTGGCGAAGACCACGCGCCGGATGCCCAGCTTGTGCACGGCTTCGTACAGGTTGACCATGCCGAGGATGTTGGCTTGCATGATGGGTGCGAATTCGACTTCGGTCGAGACGCCGCCGAAGTGCAGGATCGCGTCCACGCCTTCGCACATGCGCATGACCTGGTCGCGGTCGGCCAGGTCGCACTGCACCACTTCCTCGCCCGGGCCCGCGGGTCCGATGTCGGCGACGTCGGCCAGGCGCACGATGTCGGCGAATTCGTGCAGGCGTTCGCGCAGGCGGCGCCCCAGGTTGCCGCCGGCGCCGGTGAAGAGGATGCGTTTGAATGGTTTGCTCATGGTGCTCATGGCCTTATAGGACTGGTTGAAACGGATGCGCCATTACCGGCGCATTCGCGGCGGGTGTCAACGTTCGGTCAGCGAACGCTCACGATCTTGAGTAATTCGGCAAATGCTGAACAATAGCACGCTAAGCTACTAATATATTAGCTCGTATCCGCGCCGTGTTCTACCCTGGAGACCCTCGATGTTCCGATCCGCTCACTTGAGCCTGTCCGCCTTTGCGCTGGCCGCCTTCCTCGCAGCCGCCCCGGCCCATGCCGAGCGTGCCCAGTACGACTTCAATCCCGGCTGGAAGCTGATGGTCGGCGACCCGGCGGGCGCGTCCCAGGCCGGCTTCGACGACAAGGCCTGGAAGCCCGTCACCCTGCCGCGCGCCTGGAACGAGGACGACGCCTTTGCCAAGGACATCGTCGACCACTCGACTGGTGTCGCCTGGTATCGCAAGCGCTTCAGTATCAAGGACCTCAGGCCGGGCCAGAAGGTCTTCCTCGAGTTCGAGGGGGCGCGCCAGGCGGCGGAAGTGTTCGTCAACGGCCGCCGTATCGGCCTGCACGAGAACGGCGTCACCGCCTTCGGCTTCGAGATCGGCGACGCCCTGGTGAAGGGCGAGAACCTGATCGCGGTGCGCACCGACAACCGCTGGGACTACAAGGAGCAGGCTACCCTCCAGCGCTACCAGTGGGCCGACCGCAACTTCAACGCCAACTACGGCGGCCTGCCGAAGAACGTGCGCCTGCACGTGACCGAGCCGCTGTACCAGACCTTGCCGCTGTATTCGAACCTGGGCACCACCGGGGTCTACGTCTATGCGCGCGACTTCGACATTCCGGCACGCACGGCGACCATTGCCGCCGAATCCGAAGTGCGCAATGACGGGCAGCAGGCGCGCAGCTTCACCTACGAGGTCGAAGTGCGCGACAAGGACGGCAAGACGGTGGCGCGCTTCGCCGCGCCGGCCCAGACCCTGGCGCCCGGCGCCACCACGGTGGCCAAGGCCAGCGCGCAGGTAAAGGGACTGCACTTCTGGAGCTGGGGCTACGGCTACCTGTACGACGTGCTCACCACCCTGAAGGTCGACGGCAGGCCGCTCGACCGCGTCACCACCCGCACGGGTTTTCGCAAGACCGAATTCGGCAATGGCGTGATCAAGCTGAACGACCGCGTGCTGCAGATGAAGGGCTACGCCCAGCGCACCTCGAACGAATGGCCGGCGATCGGCCTGTCGGTGCCGGCCTGGCTGAGCGACTACAGCAACGGCCTGGCCGTCGAGAGCAACGCCAACCTGATCCGCTGGATGCACATCGCGCCGTGGAAGCAGGATGTGGAGTCGCTCGACCGCATCGGACTGATGCAGGCCATGCCCGCCGGCGACTCTGAGAAGGATGTCGACGGGCGCCGCTGGGGCCAGCGCGTGGAGACCATGCGCGACGCCATCGTCTACTACCGCAACAACCCGAGCATCCTGTTCTACGAGTCCGGCAACAAGGGCGTGAGCGCCGAGCACCAGCTGGAGATGAATGCGCTGCGCGACCGCTTCGATCCGCACGGCGGACGCGCCGCCGGCAGCCGCGAGATGCTGAGCACTGCGCTGCAGCAGGTGTCCGAGTACGGCGGCGAGATGTTGTACATCAATAAGAGCGCGCGCATGCCGATGTGGGCCATGGAATACGCCCGCGACGAAGGTGCGCGCAAGTTCTGGGACGAGCTCAGCCCGCCCTTCCACAAGAATGGCGACGGCCCGCCGCACAAGGGCCAGCCGGCGCTCTCGTACAACCACAACCAGGACAGCTTCGCGATCGAGACCGTGCGCCGCTGGTACGACTACTGGCGCGAGCGTCCGGGCACCGGCACGCGCGTCTCGAGCGGCGGCGTCAACATCATCTTCTCGGACAGTAATACCCACCACCGCGGCGCCGAGAACTACCGCCGCAGCGGCGAAGTCGACGCCATGCGCATTCCGAAGGACGCCTTCTATGCGCACCAGGTGATGTGGGACGGCTGGGTCGACGTCGAGCGCCCGCGCGCCCACATCGTCGGCCACTGGAACTACGCGCCCGGCACGGTGAAGCCGGTGCACGTGATCTCGAGCGCCGAGACGGTCAAGCTCACCCTGAACGGCAAGACGGTCGGCAGCGCACGCCAGAGCGAACGCTTCCTGTTCACCTTCGACCAGGTGGCCTGGGAAGAGGGCGAGCTGAAAGCGATCGGCTACGACGCCAAGGGCAGGCAGGTGTGCGAGACGCGCATTGCAACGGCCGGCAAGCCGGTGGCGCTGCGCCTGACGAACATCCGCTCGCCGCACGGCCTGCGCGCCGACGGCGCCGACCTGGCGCTGGTGCAGGTCGAGGCGGTCGATGCCCAGGGCCGCCGCAATCCGGTGGCGCTCGACACCGTGCACTTCGAACTGGATGGCCCGGCCGAGTGGCGCGGCGGCATCGCGCAGGGGCCAGGCAACCATGTGCTGGCGCGCTCGCTGCCGGTCGAGGGCGGCGTGAACCGGGTCTTGGTGCGCAGCACCACGCAGCCGGGAAAAATCACCCTGCGCGCCCGCGCCGATGGCCTGGCGCCGGCGACGCTGAGCTTCGCCTCCAACGCGGTCAAAGTCGAGGGTGGCCTGGCCGCGTTGCCGGCGCCGCCGCCGCTGCGCCTGGACCGTGGGCCGACACCGGCTACGGCGTCCTTCACGGTCTCGCGCATTGCGGTGCCGGTGGCCTCCGCGCAAGCCGCCAGCAACGGCGAACAGGCCGCGCACTCCTTCGACGACGACGAAACCACCAACTGGACCAGCAAGACCGGCGAAGCGGCGGACATCACCTACCGGCTGGCGCGCCCCGCGCTGCTGCGCGAAGTGACGCTCAAGCTGGCCGGCTGGCGCGAGCGCAGCTATCCGCTGCGCGTGTTCGTGGATGGCGTCGAGGTCTGGCGCGGCACCACCTTGACGAGCCTCGGCTACGTCACGCTGCCGCTCAAGCCACACCGCGGCAGCCGGGTGCGCATCGCGCTCGACGGCCAGGCGGACGATGCCGGCGCGATCCAGCTCACCGAGGTGGCGAACCAGGCGAATACCGACACCGGCGCCCAGCGCGTTGCGCGCACCGCGCTCGCCATCGTCGAAGCCGAGTTCTACGAATTCCCGGAATCCTGATTGCGGGGGGGAGCTTCGATGAATCTTGTCGGCATTCCGTTTCGCCTCGACCGCTCGCGCAACGCGACGGTCCAGGTGTTCGAGCACCTGCGCGAGCTGATCGTCAGCCTGGCGGTCGGGCCGGGCACCGTGCTGCCGCGCCCGCAGCTGTGCGAGTACTACGGGCTGTCGCTCAGCCCGGTGCGCGAGGCGCTGCTGCGCCTGGAGGAAGAACACCTGGTCGACATCTATCCGCAACACCAGACCCAGGTGCGCCGGATCGACCTGGCGCAGGCGCGCCAGGCCCACTTCCTGCGCCTGTCGGTGGAGCTCGAAATGGTGCATACGCTGGCGCAGCGCGGCGATGCCGCACTCGGGCGCGCGTTGCAAGCACTGGTCGCGCGCCAGCGCGCCTGCCTGGAAGCGGGCGACCTGGCGGGCTTCACGGCGGTGGACATGGAGTTCCATCGCGCCATGTACGACGCGGCGGCGGTGCCCGACCTGTGGGCCCTGGCCCGCAGCCGCAGCGGCAACCTGGACCGCCTGCGCCGCCTGCACCTGCCGATGAACGGCAAGGCGCGTTCGATCCTGGCGCAGCACGCTGAGATCGCGGAGCGCATCGCGCGCGGCGACGCCGAGGGCGCGCAGCGCAGCGTGCGCATCCACCTGTCCGGCACCCTGAACGCGATCGACGCGCTGCGCGAGCGCTACCCGGAGCTGCTGCTGCCGGTCGATTACCGGAGCTGAGCCATGCGGCGCCGTCCCTTCCTGCTCACCCTGGCATCCGTGCTGCCGGCCGGATGCGCGTCCATCCTGCCGGGCCGGGGAGATGCGGCGCGCGTGCTGGGCGTGATCGAGTACGGCCAGTCCAACTCGGAGGGCCAGGCCATGCAGGCCGCCTCCGTGCTGCATGCCGAATACCCTGCGGGGCTGCGCATGCCGCGCACGGCATCGGGCAACGTGTGGCTGGGCCAGGCCACCGTGGGCGGCCGCTCCTTCGAAGCGGACGCCGTCACCGGCCTGGCGCCGCTGCGCGGCGCGATGGGCAGTGCCACCCACGGCAGTACCGCCGGCGAAAGCATGGTGCTGCGCCTGGCGCAATCGGCCCGAGACGGCCCGGAGATCGTGCTGTTCAATGTCGCCGAAGGCGGACAGAAGATACGCAAGCTGGCGCGCGACGCGGCGCCGCGCTACCACGGCTTTCGCAACCTGATGCGCACCGCGCAAGCGGTCGACGCGGCGCTGCGGCGCGAAGGCAAGCGCTACGTCGTCCCGGTGGTCATCATGGCCCAGGGCGAGAGCGATGCCGGCGAGCCGCGCCTGGGCGAACTGCAGGAGCAGGTCCGCGCCGAGATCGAGGCGGGCATCCGCGCCATCACCGGGCAGCGCGAGCCGGTGTGGCTGCTCAGTTCCCAGCCCTCGAGTTTCGACGCCGATTCAAGCGGCACGCGCGCGATCCTGGCGCGCCATGTGCAAAGCCTGGGGGAGGGCGGCGCCTACTTCTGCCTGGGGCCGACCTACAACTTCCCCTTCGCTCACGATTTCCTGCATCACAGCAGCGAAGGACACGACATGCGCGGCGAGCTGTATGCGGTCGCCTTCGAGCACCTGCGCCGCCATGGCCGCTGGGACGTGCTGCGTGTCCTTGAGGCGCGCGTGGCCGGTCCGGACCAGATCCTGCTCACGCTGAGCGAGCCTGCCGAGGTGGAGCAGCTCCCGGGCCTGGCGCTGCCCATGCTCGGCATCGGCCTCGATGGCGGCGCGCTTTCTGCGCTGCGGGTGGAAGGCGACATCATCCGCATCACCACAAGCGGGCCGGCCGCCGCGGTGAAGGCGGTGCGCCTGGGACTGGATGGACACCGCGGCAAGCGCAGCAGCGAGACCATCCCGCGCACCAGCATCCGATCGGCCACGGCGTATGGCCGGTATCGCAGCGGAACGCCGATCCGCAAATGGCTGTGCCACCAGCAGATCGCCCTCGAGCGATAACCTGGCGCGGCCTTGCGATGTCATAAACGGCATCAGTCGCCATCGGCAGATGTGGCGCTTTCGCACCAACCGCTCAAGCCCATGAGTGTTTGGCGCAATTAGTTCGAAGCCGGTTGTTGTATTGATTTCATTCAATAACAATCGACTGCGTTCATCGTTGAGCACAACGATCACATAAGACAGACAACAAGGAGGAGAGATGGCACCGTATACCAAGCATGGGTTCCCCGTAAACCGTATCAGTCAGGCAGTCGCCATGGCACTGGCTTCGCTGGTCGCGACTGGCGCATACGCGCAGCAGGCGACGACGCCGCAGGCATCGTCGACCTCGTCCACGGCCGCCGCCGCGGCGGATGGCGCCGTCGAGACGGTGCTGGTGGTCGGCTCGCGCGAATCGCAGCGCAGCGCGATCGCACGCAAGAAGAACGCCGCCACCGCGCAGGATTCAATCATCGCCGAAGACGTCGGCGCTTTCCCGGACCGTAACGTGGCGGATGCGATCTCGCGCATCGCCGGCGTGGCGGTCGACCGCGGCGAATTCGGCGAGGGCATCAGCGTCTCGATCCGCGGCAACGGCCCGGAACTGACCCGCGTGGAACTGGACGGCATGGGTGTGCAGCAGGCCGGCGGCGCCGACATGTTGGGCGGCATCAGTGCCGGCGCCGACACCTCGGGCGGACGCGCGGTCGAGATGCGCCAGCTCTCCTCGGACCTGATCAAGAGCGTGGACGTGGTCAAGGGCTCGACCGCCGACATGACCGAAGGCTCGCTCGGCGGCGGCGTGCGCATCCAGACCCGCAACGGCCTCGACTTCAAGAAGGACTACCTGTCCTTCCGCGTGGCGGCCCAGCAGAATTCGCTCAACAAGAAGAAGAACCCCAACCTCAACCTGATCGGCGCCAAGAAGTTCATGAACGACCGCCTGGGCGTGCTGGTCAACCTCTCGAAGAGCAAGGTCAACCAGGAAGCCCACTCGATCAACCAGGGCGGCAACAGCGGCGTGGTCGGCCAGTACCGCCCGATGGACTTCGACAATTCGCCGGAGAAGACGGTCGCGCTGCGACCCGATACCCTGAACCTGAACGACGCGGCCTCGACCACGCCGTTCTACACGGTCCCGTACAGCAATGCGGCGCTGGGCAACTGGACCAGCATGACGCCGAAGGACGTGCTGGAAGGCTCGGCCGCCGCCCAGACCAAGGCCGAGTGCTACCAGAAATTCCCGCTGCTGCCGGCCAACGTGGCCAGCCAGCTCAGCACCGGCAACAACGGCCGCACCAATGCCCAGAACATCACCCAGCTGGCGCTGCTGAGCTGCCTGGGCCAGTGGAACGACTGGGTGCCGAGCAATACCCGCTACTTCGTCAACCGCTGGAACGACGACCGCACCAGCGGCGACATCCGTCTCGACTTCAAGGTCAACGATGCGCTCACCGTCTATGCCAAGCATAGCCGCAGCAAGGGCGACGTCATCTCCTACAGCACCAACCTCGGCTACGGCGGCGTGGCCGTGAATCCGGCCACCGTGCGCGGACCGAACGGCTTCAGTGGCGCACCCTTCGTCGACACCATCTCGACCACCCAGCTGGCCAACGGCGCCTGGGGCACCCGCGCCCTGAACCCGGCCTCCGGCTACTACCTCTATCCGGGCGAGCTGACCTATCGCAGCACCGGCGCCCTGAACGGCGCGGTGTCCAACGTCAACCCGAACTCGGTGACCGTCGATGGCAACCACCACGTCACCGGCTTCGAGTTCTCGGACGGCGTCTACGGCGTCGACAACACCACGATCACCACCGGCACCAAGTCCAGCTATACCCAGGCCGGCGGTACCTACAAGAAGGGCATCGTGCGCGCCGAGTTCCTGATCGGCGATTCGAAGTCCGATTTCTACCGCTATGAAAAGCGCATGGGCCAGAGCGCCTACCTCGGCACCACCAAGGCCACCGTGCTGCCGAACGGTATCTGGAACTATGAGGCGGCCGGCTCGGTAGACCTGAGCAACCCGAACAGCTGGCTGACGCTCGCCAACCAGGCGGCGCAGGCCGCGGTCGCACCGAGCTTCACCACCCCGGGCTCTCCCGCCTACACCGCGGCCCAGCTGCCGCGCGTGAACGGCGCCACCACCCTGGCGTTCCAGAATCCGCGCATCAACGAGTCGTTCGAGAAGACGGCCAAGCTGGACCTGGATGTGTACACCGACGAGTACATCCCCTTCGTCCCCTCGATCAAGGTCGGCTACAGCCGCCGCAAGAGCGGCTACGACCACTGGGGCACCGGCGGCCCGACGGTGCAGGACGCCGTCGGCACCTTCGGCACGGCCGGCTACATTCCGGGCATCTACGTCCCGACCAACAACCTGCGCACCACCTTCCAGGTATGCGAGAACACGCCGGGCTCGCTGGCGCCGGGCGGCCGTCCCTGCCAGTACGGCTACACCCCGAACACCGACCCGCGCGCTGCGCGCCATGGCACGATCGTGATCTCGCCGGAGCAGTATCGCTCGCTGTTCAACCAGGGCTACACCAAGGAGCCGACCGCGCAGTTCTATGCGGGCGATCCGGACCGTCCAGGCACCCTGACCAACGGCTGGACCGAATTCGACATCGACAAGGTCTACGCGCTGCTGGGCGTGCCGAACTACAACCTCGACTGCATCAAGGAGTGCCTCGGCAGCGACGGCCAGATGTACAAGCAGCCGGTGAACTCGATCGTGGAAACCGTCGATGCGGGCTACATGATGGCCAACTTCGAGGTCGACCGCCTGCCGTTCACCCAGCGCTCGCTGCCCTTCGGCATCGTCTTCGACGGCAACGTCGGCGTGCGCGCCGTGCGCACCAAGGTGATCGGCAGCGGCCAGCTGACCTTCCGCTCGATCGTGCCGACCGCCGCCTACAACCCGCTCGACCCGAACAACGCGAACGGCATCAGCACCCGCGTCTATCGCCGCGATACCGCGATCAATGCGACCACCACCGACTACCTGCCGTCGGCCAACCTGAACACCTGGCTGATTCCGGACAAGCTGGTCCTGCGCTACAACTGGGGCAAGACCATCGCCCGTCCGGCCGCCGGCCGCCTGATCCCGAACGGCACCTGCGAGTACGACGGCCGCAACCTGATCGAGCTCGACGGCGACGGCAACGAAGCGTCGATGCGCTGCACCGACGTCATGGGCAACCCGGAGATCAAGCCGCTGACCAACCATAACCAGAACCTGTCGCTGGAATGGTATGCCAACCGCGACATCATGCTGGCCGGCGCCGTCTACAAGCAGGAAGGCGTCACCGGCGCCCCGACCCTGATCGAGACCGTCGACAACGTCAAGCCCTTCGCCGGCTCCGACGCGGTCGACCCGCAGACCGGCAAGTCGCTGTCCGACCTGGTGTTCACCCAGCGCCGCTGGACCAACCAGATCCCGTTCACCCGCAAGGGCTTCGAGGTCTCGGCCAAGGTCGCCTTCACGGTCCTGCCGTGGTACCTGCGCTATACCGGCGTGGACGCGAACTACACCCGCAACAAGGCGACCCTGAACGGCGGCGGCCTGCGCGACCTGATCACCGGCGAGCTGCTGCCGGTGGCCGGCGAGCCGCGCCACTCCTGGAACGCCTCGGTGTGGTACGACGACGGCGCCCTGTCGATGCGCGTCGGCCTGCAGGTGAAGGCCGATACCTTCTCGTGCACCTCGGGCTGCAACACCAACTCGGTGAACAACTACCCGGTGGTCGGCATGACCAACGTGCGCTTCCCGACCTACAGCCCGGGTGCGCCGCTGTTCCGCCTCGGCACCCGCTACGTGGACGCCAAGATCGCGTACCGCTTCAACAAGAACGTCGAGTTCTTCCTGGAAGGGCGCAACCTGGGCAAGACCCACACCGGTTCCAACACCGGCGGCTACTCGGTGTTCGCGGACGGCACCCCGAACGTGTACACCGACTCGTACGCGGGCAGCACCTACATGGCGGGCCTGAACTTCAAGTTCGGCGGCTAAGCATCACGTAGGATGGCAGGGCCGGATGGCCGCCGCACTTGCGGCGGCCATCTGCGTTTACGGGCAGTCGCATCCGAAACAATCACCGTATTGATCGGTTGCCGATGCAATTTTGCCATTTCGATCAGTTCGGTGATTCTTTCGACCCTGAATGGATTAACTCGACCCTGCGCACATAGAATGTTTTCAAGGCCAAGCCGTATTTCAAACTACAGAGCCCATGGAGACATCGATGAATCAAGCCATGACCAGCACCTCCGTGCTGCACCCGACCCGCTGCGCCCGCGCAGTCGCCGCAGTGATCACCCTCCTGGCGGCACAAGCCGCGCTGGCGCAGGAAACCGCGCAAGCACAGGCAGCGCCCGCCGCATCCGCTTCCACCTCGACCGCCCAGGGCCAGTCCGGCGCCGGCGCGACCGCTTCCGGTACCGCCGACGCGGCGCCCGCGCCGCAGGTCGTCCACATCGCCGGCACCCGCCAGTCGGTGGCCTCCGCCATCACCCGCAAGAAGAACGCCGGCACCGTGTCGGATTCGATCGTGGCCGAAGACATCGGCCAGTTCCCCGACAAGAACGTGGGCGAAGCGCTGTCGCGCGTGACCGGCGTGCAGCTGTCGCGCGATTTCGGCGAAGGCACCCAGGTGGCGATCCGCGGCGTCGAGCCGGACCTGAACCGCGTCGAGGTCAACGGCATGTCGGTGCTGGGCACCAATGGCGGCGCCGGCCGCGGCGCCGAACTGCGCGAGCTGGCCTCGGAGCTGATCGGTTCGATCGACGTCTACAAGGGCCTGACCGCCGACATGACCGAAGGCGGCGTGGGCGGCACCGTGCAGATCACCACCCGCAAGCCGCTCGACTTCAAGAAGCCGACCATCGGCACCAGCATCGCGGCCGAGCACTCGACCTCGCGCGGCGGCGTCCAGCCGCGCGGCAACCTGTACATGGCCGACAAGTACTTCGACGGCAAGCTGGGCCTGATGGCCAACTTCGTCTACGACAAGGTACTGACCCAGAACGACTACGCGCGCAATACCTCGTGGCGCTTCCTGCAGGATTGGGACAACTCGCCGGAAAAGACCGTCAACAGCATCGACCCGAAGGTCGCCGCCGTGGGTAGCGCCGCCGCCTGCGCCACCTCGGGGCTCACCGCCGCCCAGCAGACCGCCTGCCGCAGCCAGTGGTTCGATTATTCGCCGGGCATCGCCCGCTACGGCCTCTGGACCCGCGACCACAAGCGCTCCTCGGGCGAGGTCACCGCGCAGTACGCGTTCAGCAAGGAATTCAATGCGTATGCGACCTACCAGGCCAATACCCAGCGCCAGCGCCTGAACGACCGCAACTTCGGCACCGACTTCGCCAACGCGGGCCGCCTGGCCAACACCGGCCGCGCTCCGGTCTACGGCGCCAACGGCGTGCCGACCGCCGCCGGCGCCTGCACCGCGCCGACCAGCGCGACCCCGGGCATGGTGGTCAGCAACCACCACGTGACCGAATACGTCGTCGGCTCCTGCCTGTTCGGCGCAGGCGTGGGCGGGCAGGGCGCCTTCAGCACCTCGGCGCGCGACTTCCAGCTCGACATCGACTCGCGCTACCTGTCCTCGGGCTTCAGCTTCAAGCGCGACCGCCTCGAAGTGACCGGCCTGCTCGGCACCTCGAAGTCGCTGTACGACAGCGACAGCAACAGCATCGTGCTGACCCAGAATGCGCCCGGCCTGAAGGTGGCGCTCGGTCCGGACAGCATTCCGCGCTTCACCTTCCCGGCCGGCTACAGCCCGGACAATCCGGCATCCTATGTCCAGGCCCAGCTCCAGTACCGTCCGAGCGAAACCGAGAACAAGGAACACCAGGCCAAGATCGACTTCAAGTACAAGCTCGACACGCCGTTCTTCAACAAGGTCTGGTTCGGCGCCCAGGCGCGCAAGTCCTCCTCCGAGCAGTTCAACGGCGGCGGCTACCTGGCCAGCAATGGCGCCAACCTGAGCTCGACCGCGGACGACATCAACGTGCGCGG
This sequence comes from Massilia sp. BHUDP2, assembly GCF_046236355.1. Classification (NCBI taxonomy): domain Bacteria; kingdom Pseudomonadati; phylum Pseudomonadota; class Betaproteobacteria; order Burkholderiales; family Oxalobacteraceae; genus Massilia; species Massilia sp. BHUDP2. Next base: position 727,467 of record NZ_JBJUVW010000002.1, on the reverse strand, counting down.
CGCCAACGTCAACCAGACCGCGGTCTACGATCCGCTCTACACTGGCTCGGCGCAGCGTCCGAACGATACCCAGACCTTCATCAACTCGGGCTTCGCCACCCGCTACCTGAACGCGGCCCAGATGGCCGCCCTGGTCACCGCGGTGCAGGGCCGTTCGCCCGGCACCTTCTTCGACGGCTACGACAAGGTGTCCGGCCTGCCGGCCAACTGGATGTCGCCGGTCTACGCCAACGCGACCCAGTTCTTCGACACCTCGAGCTTCAACCACGCCTACCTCCGCAACGCGCCTGGCAGCGACGGCAACATGTACCCGCAGATCCCGGCCTTCATGATCGACGAGCGCATCGCCGCGACCTACCTGCGCCTGGACTACGCCACCCAGGTACTGGGCAAGGAAGTGGAAGGCAACGTCGGCGTGCGCTACACCCGCACCCGCGACCGCTCGACCGGCCTGGCGCGCTATTCGGTGCGTACGCCGAATGCGGGAGGCACGACCTTCAGCGACATCGTCCTCAGCAACTCGGTGGCGACCGTCGAGAACACCTACAACGACGTGCTGCCGAGCTTCAACGGCGCGGCCTGGCTGATCGACAACAAGCTGGTGACCCGCGTCGGCTGGTCCAAGGCCATGGCGCGTCCGCGGATGGACCTGCTGGCTCCGAACGCCACCTGCATCCGCGGCAGCGGCGATCCGGCCTTCGGCGGCGACGGCACCGACGACTGCAGCGCCGGCAATCCGGACCTGAAGCCTTACCGCTCGACCAACACCGACCTGAGCATCGAGTACTATCCGGGCGCCGACAGCCAGCTGTCCGTGGCCTTCTTCAAGAAGGACATCACCAGCTACGTGATGGAGCGCGTGCTGACCCGCGGCGTGGACCTGTTCAAGAACGGCGAGCTGTTCGACGTCACCCAGGCCGTGAACGGCGAGGGCGCCACCACCAAGGGTGTCGAGATCGCCGGCCGTACCGCGCTGACCTTCCTGCCGGGCTGGCTGAGCGGCTTCGGCGTGGACGCCAACTACACCCGCATGGACTACAAGTATGCGGCCGGCACCGAGCGCCTGAACGTCCTCGACAACACCGTGCTGCCGTACCCGGGCATGTCGAAGAACGCGTACAACCTGTCGCTGTGGTACGACAAGGGTCCGATCAATGCGCGCCTGGCCTACAGCTACCGCGACCGCTTCTTCACCGGCGGTAACGACGTCTCGGGCAACCCGGTGTTCGAAGCGGCGACCGGCTACCTGGATGCGAAGATCCAGTATCGCTACAACGACAACATCACCTTCGCGCTGGAAGGCAAGAACCTGACCGACGAAGTGAAGCGCCTCGACGCCGGCGACAGCTTCCGCCTGAACGAGCTGGCCTGGGCGGGCCGCCGCTACTACTTCACGGTGTCGATGAAGCTGTGATCGCCTTGTAACGACTCCTGTTCCGGGCCACGCGCCCCGATTTGCCAGTCATCTCGCGATGACTGGCTTTTTTACTTGCCGAGGTCCCGATGAACCGTCCTGCCGTTTTCGCCGCCGCCGCCATGCTGGCGCTGCTCGCCGTCCAGCCGATCGCCGCCGCCGAGATCAGCTTCGCCAACCCCCTGGTGCGCCAGCTCGCCGATCCCCACGTCACCCTGCAGCCCGATGGCTGGTACTACTACACCGCCACCGTGCCCGAATATGACCGCATCGAGGTGCGCCGCGCGCGCAGCCTGAACGAGCTGGGCGCCGCCGACGCCAAGGTGGTGTGGCGCAAGCACGCCAGCGGCGAGATGGGCGCGCACATCTGGGCGCCCGAGATGCACCGCATCGACGGCAAGTGGTACATCTATTTCACCGCCGGACGCGCCGACAAGATCTGGGAGATCCGCCTGTACGTGCTGGAGAACGCGTCCGCCAATCCGCTCGAAGGGGAGTGGGTTGAGCGCGGCCAGCTCAAGACCGGCTGGGAGAGCTTCTCGCTCGACGCCACCACCTTCGAGCACCGCGGCCAGCGCTACCTGAGCTGGACCCAGCGCGCACCCGACGGCAGCAAGGGCACCAACATCTACCTGGCCAGGATGGACGGACCGCTGGCGATCCGCCAGCCGGCGGTGCTGCTCACGCGCCCGGAATACGCGTGGGAGAAGATCGGCCATGAGGTCAACGAGGCGTCCTCCTTCCTGGTGAAGAACGGCAGGGTATGGATGACCTACTCGGCCAGCGCGACCGACGCCAACTACGCGCTCGGGCTGCTCAGCGCGCCCGTCGACGCCGATCTGCTGGATGCGCGCGCGTGGACCAAGTCGCCCGTGCCGGTGATGCGCAGCAGCGCGGCCAACGGACAGTACGGGCCGGGGCACAACAGCTTCACGACGACGCCGGACGGGAAGACCGACATCCTGGTCTACCATGCGCGCAACTACCGCGACATCGTGGGGGAGCCGCTGCGGGATCCGAACCGGCATACGCGGGCGCAGGTGATTCGCTGGAAGGCGGATGGGTCGCCGGAGTTTGGGGAGCCGGTGGCGGACTAATCGTGCTTGGTGACATTTAAAGGATATTCAGCAAACCTTTGTTGGTAAGATCGATCGGTTTGCTATTGAATATTCTCGGATGCACCGTCACTTCGCCTGCCTGTTAGCCATCTACGGCGCCTGCGCCCATGCCCAGATCGAAGCGTCTGCGCCAGCCCAGAAAGTAGTCATCAGTGGCGCCCGGACCGACGTCGAAGCAAGCCAGGATTTCGTCGCCGGGAAGATCATCATCGGCCAGAAGAAGATCGCCGACAGCGGCCTGCAGAACACCGGCGAACTGCTCCGTCGTGAGCCCGCCATCAGCGTCGACAAGAGCGGCCGCGTCGGCCTGCTCGGCCTGCCTGGCTACACCCAGGTGCTGGTGGATGGCCAGGCTCCGGCGGGCGACACCATGAACATCGACCTCGTGCGCGTCGAGCGCATCGAGATCGCCAAGACCACTACTGCCGCCACCGGACCGTTCGGGATTGCGGGCACCATCAACATCGTCCTGCGCAAGGCGCAGCGCAAGACCTCGTCCCGCTTGCACGGCAATGTGCGGACCGAGGGTGGCAAGAAGGGCATGGACCTGACCTGGACGGCCACCGATGTGACGGATGGCTCGTTCAGCCATACCTTCACGCTGTCACGGTGGCGCCGCTTGTCCAGCGCGCACAGTGATTATGTCCAGACCAGCGAGCGGCCGGGCAGGGGCGTGGTCCGCGAGTACGACGGCAAGGCCCATGTGCCGGGTCTGTTCGAGTCGCTCAATGCGAACAGCGTGCTGGCCTGGACCCTGGATGCCAGTCATACGCTCACCTTCAGCCCGGAGATCGCCCGCTACCGCTCCGACAATGACAGCGATGAACAACGGCGCTGGGTGACAGGCCTCAGCGCATCGGCAACCCAGACCAGCAAGACACCGACGAAGAATCTGTACCTGCCCTTGCTGTGGAACTGGAGGATTGACACGGACAGCAGCCTGGCCCTCAAGCTGGTCGCGAGCGGCTCGCGCTCGGACAGCCGATTGCGCAGGGACGAGCTGTGGTCGCCGGGCGGCCCGCGCCAACGTGTGCATGAGCAGGACCGCAGCACGCGCAACTACTCCCTCGACCTCGACTACGCGCTCGACACCGAGGACGGTCACCGGATCAGCGCCGGCGCCAAGTTCGCGCGCAACGACAGCGATAGCAGCTACATCGACCTGGTCGACGGCCGTCCAGACCCCAGCCTGGCAGTGCTGGGGCCGGAAACGGCATCCCACCTGACCAGTGCACGGCTGTTCATCCAGGACGAATGGCGGATCAACCGCCGCTGGGCCGTCAACCTGGGGGCATCCGGCGAACGGCGCCGCTACCGGCTGGTCGAGGGCCCGGCCAGTAGCCGTCCGCGATTCAAGCTGTGGTCGCCGTCGGCGCACGTGTCGCACCGCATCGGCGGGAATCGCAAGCGCCAGCTCAGGGCCTCGCTGGCGCGCAGCTACCGCACGCCCTTCTTCGACGAAATGCTGCTGCGTCCCACGATCAATCCGTATGCGCCATGCCCGGCCTTGGGTTTGTGCGGCGCCAATGGGATCGACCTGGCCGACAGCAGCGGCAATCCCGCCCTGCGGCCGGAACGCTCGCTCGGCCTGAACCTGTCATATGCGCACGGCTTCGGTCGCGACAGCGAGGTCAGCCTGGAATTCTACGCACGTGACATCAGCGACAAGAACGGCCTGGACGTCGCACTGGTGGAGGTGCCCTGGGCGAGTGTTCCGCGTTACGTGGCTCGCCAAGCCAACCTGGGCCAGGCGCGGGTGCGCGGCCTGGACCTGGAAGCTCGCCTGGCGGGCAAGGATTTTTCCCCGACACTGTCGAACCTGGAGCTGAGCGGCAGCATTGGCCTGGCCGATTCGACGCTGAGCGAGCTGCCCGGCCCCGACAACCATATCCCGGGGCAGTCGCCCTGGCGCGCCAAGCTGGGTGGCAGCTACTCACTGCAGTCGCTGCCGCTGAAGCTGGGTTTCGATGCCAGCTACCTGCCCGAGGACTGGGTGCGCAGCAGCATCAACCAGCGCGTTTATGAATCCAGCCGACGCACGCTGAACCTGAATGCGAGCTGGAACGCCAGCAAGACCACGGTCCTGCGGCTCAACCTGGATAATCTGCTACAACGGCGCACTTCCCGCATCGACGAATACCTGGAGCGGGACAGCCTTGTGCGCCTGTCGACCTGGAACACGCACCACGCGCGTTTCGTGGTGCGCTTCGAGACCAGTCTATAACCACGAAAGCAAGCATATGAAGAAGATTCTCGCCCTTTGCGCACTGGCGTGCGTGTTCACCCACACTGCCTCGGCCCAGATCAGGGAGCGGCCCAAGAGCGAATGCCTGAAGGCCTGCAATGAGCTGGATGGCTTCAAAGGGATGGAACGGATCGAGCGCAAGCTGGTCGAGGTGCGCGACAGAAAGAAGAACGAAACCGATCCGCGCAAACTGGAACAGCTGGCCAGTCAGGAGCAGGAGCTTGTCGACGAACGCGATGATCGCCGCAAGGAGGTCTGCAGCTACATCTGCGAACACAATCCTGCGGGTTGAACGCTAATGCTGCAAGGTTCGCTTCGGGTCGCGTGAGGTGACTGTCGACGATTTCAAACCGGACCCGGATGCTTGGCGAGAGCAGTAAACGCATTTCGAGTAGGCGAGGCGAGCGCGAGGCAGGCGAAATGTCGTCCGCTTCTAGAGCATCTGGACGCCCATCAGTGCCGCCCGCCGAGCCTGGCTTTCACATACGCCAGCCACTTGTCTTCGGCGTTTGGCTTGCCACGGACGGATTCGATACGCTCGAAGCTACGCCAGGTAGCGGGGTTCCCGCGAAAAACCAGATAGCGCTCGCCGACCGTAAAGTTGGGCCGCAGCACGCAGTCGGAATCGTTGTACAGGCGCCCACCGCCACGCTCCCAGAACTCCTTGTCGCTATGGTCTGTCGATCCAGGTCGGGGGCGCGTTTCTCCTCTCGCACCGATAATGACAAAGCGCGGCTCATCTGGTCCGAGGATTCGCTCTTCAACTTCGAATTCGTACTCCACCGATGGGCGGCCGCCAGAAGCAGGAAGAGGAGAAGGAGTTGCCCTGATGACCCTGGCGACGGACACATCGGTCGCGATCGCCATTTGCTGCTCGGGTGTTACCACCTGTTCCATTGGTGGCACCGTGCAGGCATGACCGAACGGAACGACAAGTGCGTTGAAGAGCAGAACGACACAAGTACGTTTTACGGTGCCAAGTTTTTGCGGCAGATTCATCATCGCTTGCCATCTCAAGTCAACTGATGGCCGATGATAGCAGTCCGACGTGCGTCCAAAGCACGCACTCTGTCACGCGCTGCCCATCGCATCACGTTCTTGACTCCTGCAGCCTCCGCCCTTGGGGCCAGGCGGAGGCTGCTCACTACCTCAGATCACCACCAGGCCGCGTAGATAATCACCAGGATCGCGCACACCACCGCCGAGCCGAAGGCGAAGCCCGGCTCCACCTTGAACAGGTTGCGCTCGACCTTGACGATCGTCGATGCCGGCTGGCGGCCCAGCAGGCTGATGATGGCCATGCCGATCACGATCATCAGGAACACGATCAGGGTGCGGTCCAGGAACGGGATCTCGTAGACGCCGCTGCCGTTGTCGGCGGCGAAGCCGATCGGCGCCAGCAAGGACAGGTCGACGAAGTCCGGCAGGAATTTCAATACGATCGACAGGCCCACGCTGGCGATGGCCGCGAACATCGCGGCGGCGCCGGTCGTGCGGCGCCAGAAGAAGCCGAGCAGGAACATGGCCAGGATGCCTGGCGAAACAAAGCCGGTGTATTCCTGGATGTACTGGAAGCCGCCTTTCTTGTCGATGCCCATCAGCGGCGCGATCGCCACCGCGATCGCCATCGCGACCACCACCGTCATGCGGCCGATCCAGACCATGTGGCGCTCGCTGGCGTCGGGGCGGAACTTGGGACGGTAGATGTCGAGGGTGAAGATGGTGGCGATGCTGTTCGCCTTGCCGGCCAGGGAAGCCACTACGGCCGCGGTCAGGGCGGCGAAGGCGACGCCCTTCAGGCCTTCCGGCAGCAGGGTCAGCAGGGTAGGGTAGGCGCGGTCGGGATTGAGTTCGCCGCCCGGGCGCAGCGAGTCGCCCAGCATGCCACCCTGGTCGAGCGCATAGGCCGCGATGCCCGGCAGGACCACGATCACCGGCATCAGGAGCTTGAGGAAGGCGGCGAACAGCAGGCCCTTGCGCGCCACCGGCAGGCTGGCGCCGAGGGCGCGCTGGGTGATGTACTGGTTGCAGCCGAAGTAGCTCAGGTTGACGATCCACATGCCGCCGATCAGGGTCGACAGGCCGGGCAGGTCCATGTAGTTCGGGTTGTCGCGCGAGAGCACCATGTCGAAGTGGCCGCCGGCGCGCTCGAACAGCTCGCGCACGCCGACCATCGCGCCTTCGTTGCCCGACAGGCGCGCCACCAGGTCGAGCGCGATCCAGGTGGTGACCAGGCCGCCGATCACCAGGCAGAACACCTGGATCACGTCGGTGTAGCCGATCACCTTCATGCCGCCCAGGGTGATGATGGTGGCGAACACCGCCAGGAACAGCATGCAGGGCAGCACGCCGATGCCGACCATGCTGTTGATGGCCAGCGCGCCCAGGTACAGGATCGCGGTCAGGTTCACCACGATGTACAGGACCAGCCAGAACCAGGCCATGACGGTTGCCACCTTGGGCCCGTAGCGCTGCTCCAGGAACTGCGGCATCGTGTAGATGCGGTTCTTCAGGTAGACCGGCATGAAGAACACCGCCACGATGATCAGGGTGGCGGCCGCCATCAGCTCGTAGACCGCGATGGCCATGCCGATCCGGAAGCCCGAGCCGCTCATGCCGATGAACTGCTCGGCCGAGATGTTCGAGGCGATCAGCGAGGCGCCGATCGCCCACCAAGTGAGCGAGCCCTCGGCCAGGAAGTAGTCGTGCGATTCCTTGCCGGAGCCGTTGCGCCGCCGGTAGATCCAGATGCCGTAGCCGGCCACGATCACGAAATAGGTGAGGAAGACGAATGTGTCGAGTGAGGAGAACGAATTCATTGGGTAGCGGTGTCTCGTCTTGGCAGTGCGGCGCACTTCCTTGTTATCCGGCCGGCTTCGCGGCGGGCAGAGCGCCAGGGACGGGCTCCGCGGTCCCAATCTTTGCATAACGGGCAAGAACTGCGTGCCCCCGCACGAAATACTCATCCGCTTGAGCGAATGCCCGTATCCGTCCTTACATCCGATCACCTGCCTGATTCTTTCTCCGCTGCGTTGATCGTTGTACGGAAGAGCACCTAGAATGTCCCGCATATAATAAGGAGACAGCATTGCCGAACACCTCCCCAGCCAGGCGCTCGCTCCTGGCCGCAGGGCTTGCCATGCCCGTGCTGGCGGCCTGCCAACTGCCGCGGCGCAGCGGCGCACTGGCGCAGCGCAGCGTCCGGGTCCAGGCGCCCTTCGAAATGCCGGCCATCGCCATCCCCGATTTCTCCGGCAGCCGCCGCTTCCCCATCACCGACTTCGGCGCCGACCAGCAGGACCAGGCCCGTACCGGTAGTGCCATCGCCGCGGCGATCGCCGCCGCCAACGCCAACGGTTCCGGCGTGGTGGTGGTGCCGCCCGGGACCTGGCCCACCGGGCCGGTCCACCTCAGGAGCAACGTCAACCTGCACCTGGAAAAGGGCGCGACCCTGCTGTTTTCAAGCCAGCCGCAGGACTACCTGCCGCCGGTGGCGACCACCTGGGAAGGCCTGGAGTGCCTGAATTATTCGCCGCTGGTCTACGCCTACGAGTGCGAGAACGTGGCGATCAGCGGCCAGGGCACGCTGCAGGCGAAGCTCGACGTCTGGCGCGTCTGGTACGCCCGGCCCAAGCCGCACATGGACGCGCTGGTCGCCCTGTACAGGATGGCGGACGCCCTCAGGCCGCTTGCCGAGCGCGACATGACCCGCGGCCAGGCCAACCTGCGGCCCCAGTTCGTGCAGTTCAACCGCTGCCGCCATGTGCTGGTGGAGGACATCCACATCGTCGACAGCCCGTTTTGGACCGTGCATCCCTACCTGTGCCGCGACGCGGTGGTGCGCCGCGTGAACATCCGCGCGCACGGCCACAACAACGACGGCGTCGATCCGGAGATGAGCCAGAACGTGCTGATCGAGGATTGCGTGTTCGACCAGGGGGACGACGCGGTGTCGGTCAAGTCCGGGCGCGACCGCGACGCCTGGCGCCTGGCTTCCCCGTCGCGCAACATCGTGATGCGCAACTGCCGCGTGAAGAACGGCCACCAGATGATGGCGATCGGCAGCGAGCTGTCCGGCGGCATCGAGAACGTCCTGGTCGACAACTGCCACTTCGACGATGCCGGTCCGCGTGCCAAGACCGCGATCATGAACCTGCTGTACGTGAAGACCAACGAGCGCCGCGGCGGCTACGTGCGCAACATCCACATGAACAATGTGAGCGCGACGAAGATCGAGGGCGGCATCCTGAGCGTGGAGACCGACGTGCTGTACCAGTGGCGCACCCTGATGCCCACGAATGAACGGCGGCTGACGCCGATCGCGGGCCTGTATGTCAGCAATGTGGAGGTGGCCGAGGCGAAGTTCGTCTGCCAGGTCAAGGGCCAGGCCGAGCTGCCGGTGCGGGACGTCAGGCTGCGCGACCTGCGCGTGCGGACCCTGCGCGGCGCCCCGGTGATTACCGACAATGTCGAAGGTTTTGTTTACGATGCGAATCTGAAGGAGCGCGCATGAAGTCGTTTGATTCAAGGAGTGACAGGCAGGCGGGGCGCATGCGCGCCCTCGCATTCGCAGTGGCGGCGGCAATCGGCGGTTCGGCCGCGGCCCAGGAGCTCGGCATTCCGCAAGGATCCGGCCAGCAGGCCGGGACGCCCAGCGCCCAGGCCGCGTTGAAGTCCGGCCAGGTGATCCTGATGCCCGCGCTGACCGCCGGCGCCGCGAACACGCTCAGCCTGCTGTCGTCGAACGACGGCGCCAACTTCGTCTCGCTCGCCTCCGAGACCTGGACCCCGCCGTCCGGCAAGCTGAACGACCCCACGCTGGCGCGCCATGCCGACGGCCGCTACCTGCTGGCCTATGCCGGCGCCGCACCGGGTTCGATCGGGCTGGCCAGCTCGCAGGACCTGCGCCGCTGGGACGCGACGCGCGAAATCCAGCTTGCCTCAGGCCAGGTCCGCGCGCCCAACTGGGTGCGCGGCACCGACGGCCAGCTCCACCTGGTCGCCACCATCGGGCGCGGCAGCCACGTTCTCACGCCGGACGCGCAGCTGGCCAATCTGTCGGCGCCCGTGCCGATGCGCGGCCTCGAGGACGGCTACACCGACACCGTCGTCGCCGTCGAGGGCGACGGCTTCGTGGCGGTGACGCGCGAAGCGGCCAGCGGGCGCCTGGTGCTGGCGCGGGCGGCCGACTTGACAGGGCCGTGGCGCATCGAAGCGCAGTCGACCTTGAACGGCCTGGGCACGGACATCAAGGCGGCCGGACTGGTGCGCCTGGGCGCCACGCTGCGCCTTTACACTCGCGGCGGCGACGGCCAGCGCGCCTGGTTCGCCGACAGCCAGGACGACGGCCGGACCTGGAGCGCGCAAAGCCGCCTGACGGGCACCGCCGCCATGGCGTCCTCGTTCGGGGTCATGGGCGAAGAGGCCAAGGCCTTCGATCGGATCGCCGCGCCCAAGGGACGTCCGAAGACGATCGCCTGGGACCAGTATTCGCTGAAAGTCGACGGCAAGCGCATCGTGGTCTGGTCCGGCGAGATCCACCCGTTCCGCCTGCCGAACCCTTCGCTGTGGCGCGACGTGATCCAGAAGATGAAGGCGCTCGGCTTCAACGGCGTGGCCTTCTACTTCGATTGGGGCTACCATTCGCCGGCGCCGGGCGTGTACGACTTCTCGGGCATCCGCAACGTCGAGCGCGCGCTGCAGATCGCGAAAGAGGAGGGCATGTACGTGATCGCGCGCACCGGTCCTTACGTGAATGCCGAGCTGACCGGCGGCGGCTATCCGGGCTGGATGTTCCGCAGCCGCGCCGAAGCGCGCACCGACGATCCGGTCTACCTGTCCGCCGTCGACGAGTGGATGACCCAGATTAACGCGATCATCGCACGCCACCAGGCCACGGACGGCGGCGGCAACGTGATCGCCTACCAGCTCGAGAACGAACTGGGCAAGGTGGAGCCGAAGCACGTGCGCCAGATGGAGCACCTGGCGCGCAAGGCGCGCGCGGACGGCATTACCGTGCCGTTCTTCCACAATGCGGCCGGCCGCCTGCCGGACTGGGCGCCGAAGAATTCCAGCGCCCCCTGGGCCAACCAGGGTCCGACCGACATCTATGCTTTCGATGGCTACCCCGGCGGCAGCTGCGACGTGTTCGCCAACCCGGCAGGCGCCAACAAGGCGCCCGACTGGGGTATCTACGCGACGGGCAGCGGCAAGGTCGGCTCGCTCACCTCGCCGAATACGCCCGGCTTCGCCGCGGAGCTGGGCGGCGGCTGGTTCGACTACTGGGGCTCGAACGGCACCTACAACTGCACCGCCGAGCGCCAGGGCACCGGCTACCAGCGCGTGTTCTACGGCACCAACCTGATCAACCGGATCACGATCCACAACGTCTACATGACCTTCGGCGGCACCTCCTGGGGCTGGCTGGCCGGCCCGGTGGTGTACACCTCCTACGACTACGGCGCGCCGATCTCGGAAGACCGCGGCATGCGCCCGAAAGCCTATGCGCTGAAGCAGCAGGGCATGCTGGTGCAGGCGGCCGAGCAGGTGCTGGCCGAAATGGACAAGGGTCCGGCGCTGGCGCCCGTGGACGCCAAGGTCAAGGTCTACCACAACGTCAACCGGCGCCTGGGCACGCACGTGATCTTCGCCGCCCACAACCCGACCGACGGCAAGGGCGAGGAAGCCTTCAGCGTCAAGCTGGCCACCCGCGACGGCGAATACAGTTTCGGCACCACGCTGCGCGGCCAGGATGCGCGCATGCTGCTGGCTTCCTACGACATGGAGCGCCAACGCCTGGTGTACTCGACTTCCGAGCTGCAGACCCACTTCCGCAACGGCGAACGCGATATCGCGCTGCTGCACGGGCGCGACCGGCAGGCCGGCCAGACCGTGCTGCGCTATACCGGCGCGCCGACCGTCGAGGTGCTGGCGGGGCAGGTGACCTCGCGCTGGGATGCGGCCAGGGGCGACCTGGTGCTGGACTACGTGCACGACGGCCTGGCGCGGGTGCGCATCTCGGGCGGCGGCCGGGCGCCGATGCTGCTCCTGCTGGCGGACGAACAGACCAGCCTGCGTTTCTGGACCCAGGAGACCGGTAGCGGGCGTGCGCTGCAGCTCAGCCCTGCGCTGGTGCGCTCGGCCCAACTTGTTGGCGGCAAGCTCGCCATGCGCGGCGACGCGGGCGAGGACAGCAGCTTCGAGATCTGGGGACCGGCCTTCGAGGCCGCCAGCTTCAACGGCCAGGACCTGGCATTGACGCGCCAGCCGGACGGCAGCATGCGTGCCGACACCGTCAAGGGGCCGGAAGCAGTGAACCTGCCGGACCTGGGGCGCCTGGCCTGGACCCGCCGCATGGACAGCCTGGAAAGCGCGCCGCGCTTCGACGACAGCGCCTGGGTGCAGGCCGACCGCCGTCCGTCGGCGGCCCAGACCTGGACCATGCCGGAACGCGGCCAGCCGACCCTGTCGATGAGCGACTACGGCTTCCACCACGGCGACGTCTGGTATCGCGGGCGCTTTACCAGCACTGACGCGAAGGCGAACCAGCTGGAACTGTTCTACGGCGCCGGCGGCGCGGGCCTGATCCAGGTCTGGATCGACGGCCGCTTCGTCGGCCAGCATGAGCTGGACACCGGCCGTTCCTTCCCGGAGACCACCGACAGCGTCAAGTTCTCGCTGGGCGAGCTGAAGCCCGGCGAGCACGTCATCTCGGTCATGGTGCGCAACAACGCCCATAACTGGAACCTGATGGCCGACGACTACCACCGCGAGGCACGCGGCCTGATCTCGGCCTCGCTCACCAAGCGCGGCGGCCAGCGCTTCGGCGTGCCGATCGCCTGGCGCATCCAGGGCCGTCAGGGCGGCGAGGAGATCGTCGACCGCATGCGCGGCCCGATGAACAACGGCGGCCTGTTCGGCGAGCGCCAGGGATGGCATCTGCCGGTGGCCTCGCCGAAAGGCTGGCAAGCGGCGCGCACCACCGATGCGCCGCCCGCGGCCGGTACCTACTGGCTGCGCACCGGCTTCAAGCTGGACCTGCCGAAAGGGCATGACATCCAGCTGGGCCTGGCCTTCGGCGATACGACCAAGCCGCGTTCGGAGCGCGAGAACCGGGCGCTGATCTTCGTGAACGGCTGGAACATGGGGCAGTTCATCGCCCACATCGGCCCACAGCGCACTTTCGTGATCCCGCCGGGCATCCTGAACCCGAACGGCGAGAACACCATCGCGCTGGCGGTAACGACCGACGGGCGCAAGGAAAACGCGCTGGAGCCGCTCAAGCTGGTCAAGCTGCGCGCGGTGCGCGGCGGCGTGGACCTGGAGATCATGCAGTAAAACGGAGCCCGCACCGATGCCCACACCTCGCCTGATCCTGGCCGCGCTGGCGGCCGGCCTGAGCTTCTCCGCCGGGGCCCAATCCGGCGACGCCCTGACGCTGCACTATGACAAGCCGGCCGCCGTCTGGACCGAAGCCCTGCCGGTCGGGAACGGCCGGCTGGGGGCGATGGTGTTCGGCCGGCCGGGCGAGGAACTGCTCCAGCTGAACGAAGCCACGCTCTGGAGCGGCGGGCCGGTGGGCAAGAACATCAACCCCGGCGCGTATGCTGCACTCGGCAAGGTGAGGGAAGCGCTGGCCAGGGAAGATTACGCCCAGGCCTACGCGCTGTCGCGCCAGATGCAGGGGCTGTACACGCAAAGCTTCCTGCCGCTGGGCGACCTGCAGCTGCGGCAGGATTTCAAGGGCGGCGAGGTCACCGGCTACCGGCGCGCGCTGGATATCCGCGACGGCATCCAGACCACGCGCTTCACGGCCAATGGCGTACGCTACCGGCGCGAAGTGTTCGCCTCCAACCCTGACCAGGTCATCGTCGTGCGCCTGCAGGCGGACCAGCCGCGCCGGATCAGCCTCGACCTGGGGGCTGCAAGTCCGCTGCGTTCCAGCAGCACCGTGGAGCAGGGCGTGCTGCGCTTGACCGGCAAGGCGCCTGCCCAGGTCGACCCGAACTATGTGGGTGACAACCTGGAACCGATCGTGCAGGATGACCCCGCCGGCTGCCGCGGGATGCGCTTCGCCCTGCTGGTCAAGCCGGTGGTGCGCGACGGATCGATAACGCAGCAGGACGGGGGCATCCGCATCCGCGATGCGTCCGAAGTGACGCTGCTGCTGTCGGCGGCGACCAGCTTCAACGGCTTCGACAAGTGCCCCGACAGCGCCGGAAAGGACGAGCGGGCGCTGGCCCATGCCTATCTGGAGCGGGCAGCCACGCGCGACGCCGCCGCCCTGCGTGCGGCCCACGTGGCGGATTTTCGCGCTTTGTTCGACCGCATGTCCCTGGTCATCAATCCCGGCGCCGACGACCGCAGCGCGCTGCCCCTGGAGCGCCGCCTGCAGGAATACACGGACGGCGGGGCCGACCCGGCGCTGGAAGCCCTGTACGTGCAGTTCGGACGCTACCTCTTGATCTCCTCCTCGCGCACGCGCGGAGCCCCTGCCAACCTGCAGGGCATCTGGAACGCTGCCGTCAGACCACCCTGGAGCAGCAACTACACCACCAACATCAACGTCCAGATGAACTACTGGCCGGTGGAGAGTGCGAACCTGGCCGAGCTGTTCACGCCGCTGGATGACCTGATCCGCAACCTGGCCGTCACCGGCAAGGAGACCGCGGCGTCCTACTACCGCGCGCCCGGCTGGGCGCTGCACCACAATTCCGACATCTGGGCCGCCAGCAATCCGGTCGGGAACCTCGGCAAGGGCGACCCCAAATGGGCCAACTGGGCCATGGGCAGCCCCTGGCTGGCGCGGCACCTGTGGGAGCATTACCAGTTCACGGGCGACCGCCGCTACCTGGAAAGCGCCTATCCCATCATGAAGGACGCGGCGCGCTTCCTGCTCGCCTGGCTGCAGCCGGATGCCCAGGGCCGCCTGGTCACCGCGCCCTCGACTTCGCCGGAGAACGATTTCTACTACGGCGAAGGACGCAAGGGTAATGTCACCGTCGCCTCCACCATGGACCTGGGGATCGCGCACGACCTGTTCGAGAACGTCGCCGCCGCCAGCGAGGTGCTCGGGGTCGATGCCGCCTTCCGTCGCCAGCTCAAGGATGCGCGCGCCAGGCTGTTGCCGTTCCAGGTCGGCGCCCGGGGCCAGCTGCAGGAGTGGCACAAGGACTTCGAGGAAGTCGAACCGCATCACCGTCACGTGTCGCACCTGTATGCGCTGCACCCGGCGCGCGTGATCTCGCCCCTGTCGACGCCGGAACTGGCCGCCGCCGCGCGCCGCACCCTCGAGCTGCGCGGCGACGACGGCACCGGCTGGAGCCTGGCCTGGAAAGTCAATTTCTGGGCGCGCCTGCACGACGGCAACCACGCCTATACGCTGTTTCGCAAGCTGCTGCGCCTGACCAAGCCGGGCGACAAGCACGGCGGCGCCTATGTCAACCTGTTCGACGCCCACCCGCCGTTCCAGATCGACGGCAACTTCGCCGGCACGGCCGGGGCGATCGAGATGCTGTTGCAGAGCCAGAACGGCGAGCTGCACCTGCTGCCGGCGCTGCCGGACAGCTGGCGCGACGGCCGGGCGAGCGGCATGGTCGGGCGCGGCAATTATGTGGTCGATATCGACTGGGAGGCGGGACGCCTGAAGTCGGCCCGCATCACGGCCCGTGTGGGCGGACGCACGGCGATCCGCAGTCCGGTACCGGTGGCGGTCGAGGGAACGGGCATCCGCAGCAGGCCGGACAGGATCGGGCACACGCTGTCGTTCACTGCCGTCAAGGGCCGGACCTACGTGCTGCGCCCGCGCTGAGTGCTCAGCGCTGCGCCAGCCGCGACTCCAGCACCACACGCTGGCCAAGGCGCAGGTCGGGCACATAGCTCATTCGCATGTCCGCGCCATCGGAGCCGCGGTTGAAGTCCATGGTGATGTTGCCGTCTCCCGAGACGAAGCGGTAAGGCGCGATCGCGGCCAGGCGGATCGGCTTGTTATCGTCGATGATGGCATCGATGTAATGCGCGGACGTCAGCACGCGCAGATACCAGCCATTCGACATCTCGTAGGCACCGGATATTTTTTCGGCCTCCGCGGCGCGGATCCGTGCCGCCTTGCTGGGAGCACTGACCTGGACCGAGGCGATCGGCGCCGTGTCCGCAGGCGGGTAGGGCATGGTTTGGGCATCCGCGCCGGTGGCCGACAGCAGCAGGGATGCGGCAAGGAGGATGGGGGAGCGCATGGTGGTTCCTTCACGAAGCGGGAATGGACCCTGGGACGCCGGGATGCGTCCATGCGCATCCCGGATGATTCAGTCTAGGGCGTCCACCACGGTGTGCAAGGACCAAGACGGACACATCACCAAACAATCTGTACCGGCGCAAAGCAAGACAGGCGCGACATGATTCAAAAGCCGCGGCCGGCAGTCCAGTTTTGCGTCATTTTCAGGGCACAATCATTCAACGTTGCGCGAGCCGCGCGCTGAGCACCACGCGCTGGGCAAGCCGCCCTTTGGGCTGGTAGCTCATGAGCATCTCATCGCCTGCCGCGCCGCGCTTGAACTGCATGCTTACCTTGCCGTCGCCGGACACGAACCGATACGGTGCAACCGGTACCAGGCGCAAGGGCGGCTGGTCGTCGATGATGGTGTCGATGTAGCGGCGGCCGGTGTGCACGCGCAGGTACCAGCCGTTCGACATTTCGTAGGCCCCCGAGATCTGCTGCGCTTCGCGGGTCGCGATGCGCGGGGCAGTGGACGGCGCCGTCACCTGCACCCACGAGATCGGCGCCGTGTCGGGCGGTGGGTAGGCCGTGGCCTGGGCGCCCGCACCGGCAGCGGGCAGGAGCAGGGAGACGGACAGGAGCAAGGAAAGTGGACGCATGATCGTTCCTTCGCGAAGGGGGAAGTGGCCTTCGGAACAGGCGTCGCGCGCAGGCGCGGTGTCGACCGTCGGGATGCCGCGCGGCGCAGGGCGCAGCGCGGATGATTCAGTCTAGGATGAGCCCCGCGGCGCGCAAGGGCGCGCGGCGGCCCATCACGAATCAATCTCAGTGCCAGTCGAATCAGAACGCTGCGAAATGATTCAGATTACGTGCCATGGTACGTATTTTTGAATCATATCTTTGGGCGTCGCTCAGCCGGCAGCAGCGACCGGAACCCCGGCCTGCTGCAGCGCCGCGCGCCACTTGGCGCGATAGGCTTCCAGTCCGGCCAGCGCACGCGGCGGCTTCGGCACGCTCAGGCCCGGCGGTGTGGCGTCGCGGTAGCGCAGCAGCCAGCCGCCGCAGGTGGTGCCGCTGGCGTCGTCCGAATAGCTCAGCGCCTGCTGCGGCCGCAGGCCGGCGAGCAGGGGGCCGAACCAGGGATTGGCGGTGAAGCTGCCCTCGACCGTGATCGGTCCGCGGGCGCCCAGCGCGTCGAGGCAGTAATCCGTCATCAGGACGCAGTACAGCGTGGCCAGTGCGAAGCGCTCGCCCGCATCGCGCGGCGCCAGGCCCTCGATGCGCCCGGCACGGCCGGCGAACGGGCCGCCGCTCTCGGCAAAGCAGGGAATCGCCATGCTGCCGCGCGCCACCATCTGCTCGAGCTCCAGGTAGGAACAGGTGGCCGGCTGGTCGCCCGCCAAGGCGCCGAATTCGCGCCCGCCCATGAAGCGCATGCATGCCACCGGCTGGCCCAGCGCACTGGTGTTGGCCAGCATGTCGGCGTCTTCGCGCAGGCCGTCCAGGCCCGTGCCGAAGGCGGCCGCGATGACCCAGGTGCCGGTCGACAGCACCGTGCGCGGCCCGCCGGCGGCATCGCTGCCGAGGTAGCGCACCAGCGAGGCATTGCTGTCGTGGATGCCGCACAGGACTTCGCAGTTCGGCGGCAGGCCGGTCGCTTGCGCGACTTCCGGCAGCAGGGTGCCGAGCGAGGCCGAGGGAGCGGCAATCGGCGGCAGCTTGTCCAGCCAGCCCATGCGCGCCGGCAGCGACGAATACGCCTGGCGCACCGGATCCCACAGGTCCGTATGGCAGCCCAGCGAGGTGGCCTCGCCCGCGGCGACGCCGCACAGGCGCCAGGCCCAGTATTGCGGGTACATCAGGATGTGGCGTGCGCCGGCGAACTGCTCGGGATGGCGCTGCTGGAGCCAGGCCAGCTGGCGGCCCAGGTTCAGGCCGGCCGGCAGCAGGGGCGAATAGGTCTCGGCGTAGGCCGGGCGCAGGGACGCGTAGTCCAGGCCGGGCAGGGCCGCCTCGTAGTCGAGCACCGGCAGCACCAGGCCGGCGTCGTCGACCAGGGCGGCGGTGGCGCCATGGGTCACCGGGACGATCGCCGACACCTGCGCCTGTTTCGCGAAGCCGCGGCAGGTCGCCAGCATCCACTGCCAGATGCCCTCGACGTCGTGGTGCGGGTAGGGTCCATCGTTCAGGATGGCGTTCGGGCGGCGCGCTTCCGCGATGGCGCGGCCGCCGGCGTCGACCAGGGCCAGCTTGACGTTGGTCTTGCCGATGTCGAGAACGATGAGGGCGTCGCCCGTCCTTGCTTGCATTGGGTGCTTTCCTGGGTCAGTGGCGGGTCGGCTTGCCGCGCACCAGGCGCGACACGGCGATGGTGCTGAGTAACAGCACGCCCACCACGATGGTCATGTAGATGCCGGGGACGTTGGCCAGGGCCAGGCCGTAGGTCACGGCGCCCATGGTCAGCACGGCCAGCATCACGCCGCCGATGGTGCCGGCGCCGCCGGCGATGCTGACGCCGCCCAGGATCACCATGGTGATGATTTCCAGTTCCCAGCCGGTGGCGATGTTCGGGCGGGTGCTGTCGATGCGGCCGGTGAGCAGGAAGGCTGCCAGGCCCGCCATGGCGCCGGTGAGCATGAACAGGCCGAGGCGGTAGCGGTCGACGGCGATGCCGGAGAAGCGCGCCGCATCCGGGTTGTTGCCGATCGCGTAGATGCGACGGCCGGTCGAGGTCCAGTGCAGCACCAGCGCGAACAGCAGGGCAAAGCCGAGCAGGATCACGAAGGAGCGCGGCACCATGCCGAAGAACACGCCCTGGCCCCAGCTGGTCATCGCTTCCGGATAGTTGGTGAAGGCCTTGTCGCCCAGCACCACGCTGCCCAGGCCCCGGTACAGCGAGAAGGTGCCGATGGTGACGACGATCGAGGGCAGCATGAAGCGGGTGACCAGGAAGCCGTTCAGCCAGCCGCACACCAGGCCGGTGCCCAGCGCCACGAACAGCAGGCTTCCCGCCGGGGCGCCGGCCTGGTGGGCCAGGCCCATTGCCACCGAAGACAGGGCCAGCGTGCCGGCCACCGAGATGTCGATCTCGCGGCAGATGATCAGGAGGGCCATCGGCAGCGCGATCAGGGCCTTCTCGCTGAAGTTGGCGGTGCCGTCCAGCAGGTTGTAGGGATCGAGGAAGTGCGGCAGGGTGACGCCGCCGGCCACGAACACCGCCAGCAGCAGCACGGCCAGCAGGCTCTCCCAGCGCGCCGCCAGGTGGCGCAGCGCCGGCTTTTCGCGGTCCAGGATGGTGTAGCGCGAGGTGCTGGCTGCGGCTTCGCTGGCCGCCTCGGTTTGTGCAATGGTGGTCGCGTTCACGCGGCGCTCCTCAGGTTGTCAAGCTTGTGCAGCGGCAGGATCTGGCGGCTGCAGTTGCGGTTGCCTCTAGCATTCATCAGGACGGCGACCAGGATCACGGCGCCGGTCAGGGCGCTCTGCCAGAAGGGCGAGACCTGCAGCACCGGCAGCGCATTGCCGATCACCGACAGGAACAGCGCGCCCAGCATGGCGCCCGCTACCTTCCCGACCCCGCCGGCGATGCTCACGCCCCCGATCACGCAGGCGGCGATCACGGTGAGTTCGAAGCCGTAGGCGATCTCGGTATAGGCGACCGCGTAGCGCGCCACCCACAGGTAGCCGCACAGGCCGGCGACCGTGCCCGACAGGCCATAGGTCCAGAACAGGCGCTTCGCAGTCGGAATGCCGATGTAGGCGGCGCACTGCGGCGCATTGCCGATGGCGTACAGGTCACGGCCGAAACGCGTGTAGCGGGCCACGAACACCATCGCCAGCACTGTGGCCAGGGCAATCCACACCAGGTGCGGCAGGCCGAGCAGGCGCTGCAGCGGGAAGGCGACGAAGCCGGCCGGCATCTGGTGGGCCGAGACCCAGGTCCCGCCCGAGATCACGAACACCAGGCCGCGGTACACGCTCATGGAACCGAGCGTGACGACGATCGGCGGCAGCTGCAGGTAGCCGATCAGCCAGCCGTTCAGCAGGCCGGCGACCAGGCCGGTGGCGGTGGCGGCCAGCATCACGAGCACCAGCGGCAGGCCGGGGTTTGCGCTGGCCAGCATGGCCGCGACCATGCCCGCCAGGGCCAGGGTCGACGCGACCGACAGGTCGATTCCGCGGGTGACGATCACCAGCATCTGGGTCAGCGCCAGCATCACGAGCAAGGTGCTGTCGGTGAGCAGGTTGGCGAGCGAGCCTGCGCTCACGAAGACCGGCGCGCGCAAGCCGACCAGCAGCACCAGCGCGACCACCATCAGGGCGAGCAGGGGCTCGCGTTGCTTGAGAATGTTCATATTCATGCTGCCACCTCGTTTGCGGCATTGAGCTCGACGCCGGATGCGGCCGCGACCACGGTTTCGGGCGTGGCGTCCTGGCGCGCGAACTCGCGCACCACGCGGCCCTGGCGCATCACGACCACGCGGTCGGCCAGGCCCAGCACTTCGGGCAGCTCGGAGGACACCAGGATCACGGACAGGCCGCGTTCCACCAGTTCGCTGATGAAGCGGTGCACCGCGGCCTTGGAGCCGATGTCGATGCCCTTGGTCGGCTCATCCAGGATGATGACTTTCGGATCGGTGGCCAGCCACTTGCCGAGCACCACCTTCTGCTGGTTGCCGCCCGAGAGTTCGGCGACGTTCTGCTGCAGGTGGTGGGCCTTCAGTTCGAGCTGTTCGGCGAAGCGGCGCGTCACTTGCGCCTCGGCACGGGCGCGGGTGAAGAAGCCGAAGCGCGACAGGATCGGCAGGGTGATGTTGTGGGCGATCGGCTGGCTCAGGTGCGCGCCGTGCTGCTGGCGGTCTTCCGGCACATAGGCCAGGCCGGCGGCGATGGCGTCGCGCGGGGCGCCGAAGCTCGCGTCCCTGCCTTCCAGGTGCACGCTGCCGCGCACATTGCTGGTGAGGCCGAACAGGGCCTGCATCACTTCCGAGCGGCCGGCGCCCACCAGGCCATAGAAGCCCAGGATTTCACCTTTGCGCAGCGTGAAGCTGACGTTCTGGAATTCGGTCGGGTGGCACAGGTCGCGCACTTCCAGCAGCGGCGCGCCGATCTCGACCTGGGCTTTCGGGTAGGCGTGGTGCACGGCGCGGCCCACCATCAGGGCCACCAGTTCCGGCTCGCCGATGTCGGCCAGGCGCCCTTCGGCCACGAACTGGCCGTCGCGCAGCACGGTGTAGCAGTCGGCCACCTCGAAGATCTCGTCGAACTTGTGCGAGATGAAGATGACGGCGGTGCCGGCGGCCTTCAGCTGGTCGATGATGCGGTACAGCTCGCGGATCTCGCGCTGCGACAGGGCGGCGGTCGGCTCGTCCATGATCACCACGCGCGCATCCTGCGACAGGGCGCGCGCGATCTCCACGAAGTGGCGCTGGGCCACCGACAGGTCGCGCACGCGGGCGCGCACCGGCAGGGCCACTTCCAGGCGCGCGAACAGGCGCTCGGCCTCGTCCTCGATGTTCTTCCAGTCGATGCGCCTGGCGGGGCCGCGGGTCGGATGACGGCCCACGTAGATGTTCTCGGCCACCGTCAGTTCGTCGAACATGACGGTCTCCTGGTGCACCGCGGTGATCCCGGCCGCCATCGCCTCCTGCGGGCTGCCGAAGGCGACTTCCTTTCCGTCGAGCAGGATGCTGCCGGCGTCGGGGCGGTGGATACCGGTCAGGGTCTTGACCAGGGTCGACTTGCCGGCGCCGTTCTCGCCGATCAGGGCCATGACTTCGCCCGGACGGATCGAGAGGCGCACGCCATTGAGCGCATGGACGCCGTTGAAGCGCTTGGTAATGCCGCTCAGCTGGAGGACCGGGGCATCGGCAAGATTCGCGGATGCTGCGTTTGCGCCGGGTAGGGGAGGGCTTGCAAGTTGGGTCACTGGCATACGGGTGTCGCTAAAGGTAAAAGGCGCCGCGCGGGAAAAAGATCACGCGCGGCGGCGGGGCCGGTCAGAACAGCTTGGCGAACTGCTCGACGTTCTCGGCGTTGTAGGTGAACGGCGGGCCGAGGGCCGCTTCGCCGTTGGCATCCAGGGTCACGTTGCCGAGGCGGCCAACCGAGACGCTAGCGCCGTCCTCCGCCTTGGCCTTGCCGGTCACGAACTGGTGGGCGGCATAGGTGGCGGCGTAGCCGAGGTCGATCGGGTTCCAGATCGCGAATTCGCGCACCGCGCCGCTCTTGACGTGGCCAGCCATCTCGGACGGCAGGCCCAGGCCGGTGACGAACACCTTGCCCACCAGGCCTTCGTCGGCGACCGCCTTGCTGGCGGCGACGATGCCGACCGTAGTCGGGGCGATGATCGCCTTCAGGTTCGGATGGCTGCGCAGCAGGCCGATGGCTTCGCGGTAGCTCTTGTCGGACTGGTCGTCGCCGTAGACGGTGGCCACCAGCTTCAGGTCCTTGTATTCGGGCTTTTCCAGGGTCTTCTTCATGACGCCGATCCAGAGGTTCTGGTTGGTCGCCTGGGCCGAGGCCGACAGGATCGCCAGCTCGCCCTTGCCGTTCATTTCCTTGGCCGCCATCTGGATCTGCTTCTCGCCGATCATCTCCGGATTCGACGGGTTCAGCTGCATCTGGCGACCGCCGGGGGCCAGGCCGCTGTCGAAGGAGATCACCTTGATCCCGCGCTGCATCGCCTTCTTGGTGATCGGCACCAGGGCGTTCGGATCGTTGGCCGAGACCACGATGGCGTCGACCTTCTGGCTGATCAGGGAATTGATGATCTCGATCTGGCCTTCGGCGCTGGGCGTGGTGGGGCCGGTGTAGATCACCTCGACGCCGCCGATCTGGCCGGCGGCTTCCTTGGCGCCGGTGTGGGCGGCGTCGAAGAAGCCGTTGCCCAGGCTTTTCACGACCATCGCGATCCTGGTCTGTTGCGGCGCTGCCGGATCGGCCTTCTTTTCACCGCAGCCGGCCAGGCCGGCGAGGATGCCGACGGCGGCCGCCGCGAGCAGGAAGTGTTTAAACGGCTTGATCTTCAATGGGAAAGCTCCATCAGGGCAGCGGACTGCAAGTCATAGGGCGCGCTATAGCGCGGCGCGTTGTGGGCGATTGGATCGCCGTCGGGTTCGACGGTGACCACCTTCACGCCGTACTGCTCGAG
The DNA here is from genome assembly GCF_046236355.1 of Massilia sp. BHUDP2. Lineage (NCBI taxonomy): Bacteria > Pseudomonadati > Pseudomonadota > Betaproteobacteria > Burkholderiales > Oxalobacteraceae > Massilia > Massilia sp. BHUDP2. The sequence goes on along the minus strand of NZ_JBJUVW010000002.1, from coordinate 704,325 downwards.
CAGCTGCACGGCCTTGTCGGAGGCGTTGGTATCGGTGATGACGGTGGACACGCGGTCCAGGCCGCACAGGATCAGGCCGGCCTTGCGCGCGAACTTCGAGCTGTCGGCCAGCACCACCAGTTCCTCGGCCTGGCTGATAAGGCGCTTCTCGGCCTGGATCAGCAGCGGGTCGGCTTCCATCAGGCCCAGCAGCGACAGGCCGTACACGCTCATGAACATCTTGGTGGCGTAGTGGTGCTGGGTGATGTCGTTATCGAAAGGCGAGAGGATGACGTTCTGCTCGCGGTACACGCGCCCGCCCGGCACGATGATCTCGTTCTCGCTCGAGACCAGCAGGCGCTCGGCCATCAGGAAGGAATTCGTGAGGATCTTCAGGTGCTTGTCGGTCAGGAACTCGGCCATCATGAAGGTGGTCGTGCCGCCGTTGATGATGATCGTTTCGCCGTCGGTGCACATGCCGGCCGCATGGCGGGCGATGGCACGCTTGCGCGCCGCGAAGCACTGGATGTTGTTCTGGAAGGTCTCGCTGGTCAGCGAGAACTGGCGCGTCTTCGGCAGCAGGTTCTCGGCGCCGCCGCGGGTGCGGGTGAGCAGGTTGCGGCCAGCCAGCCAGCTGATGTCGCGACGGACCGTCGCGGGGGATGCGTTGAGCCATTCGACAAGCTGCTGGACCGTTGCCGTCTGATGCTCGGCAAGCAGCTTCAGCAAACGCTTGCGGCGTTTGTGATTCACCATGTTGTCTCCTCCGAAAGCCGTCTGTTTTTAATGCGGCATGTCCGTCGTTCCTGCTGGAATCGCGGTGTGTATCAAAAGTATTAATCAAGCACTGCCGTAACGTCAATCACCAAATGATCAAGGGCCTGATTATTTGCCTTCGCTGCAACGCACAAACGCGCAATTCGCTCAAGTCGATGATTGATTGGGACTTGGTCAGCAAGTTGATTATTTCTGCGTTGACACCCCTTGCCCGGCTGCTTTCTACTGTCTGTCGATGCCGCAGAACGTGGCGGTTGCAGGACATTGGAAGAGAGACGCATCGTCCGCTCGGACGATGACAAAACAATCAACTTGGAGAATATCTTGATGGGCGCAATGAGCGAAACGAAACAACGCGAAGCAATCACTTCGCGCTGGGACGACGGTGTGGCCGCGAACATGAGCGAGCCGGAGCTGTTGCTGTACCGTTCGAACCTGCTGGGTTCGGACCTGCGCATTACCAATTTCGGCGGCGGTAATACCTCGGCCAAGGTCACCATGACCGACCCGCTCTCGGGCCAGCAGGTCGAGGTGCTGTGGGTGAAGGGCTCGGGCGGTGACCTGGGTTCGATCAAGATGGACGGCTTCTCGACCCTGTACATGGACAAGCTGCAGGCCCTGAAAGGGCGCTACCGCGGCCTGGAGCACGAAGACGAGATGGTCGGCTACCTGCCGCACTGCACCTTCAACCTGAACCCGCGCGCGGCCAGCATCGACACCCCGCTGCACGCCTACATCGCCCACAAGCACGTCGACCACATGCACCCGGATTCGTGCATCGCGATCGCCGCCTGCAAGAACAGCAAGGAACTCACCGCCAAGATCTTCGAAGGTGAGCTGGGCTGGCTGCCGTGGCAGCGTCCGGGCTACGACCTGGGCCTGAAGCTGGAACAGGTGTCGCAAGAGAACCCGCAACTGAAGGGCATCATCCTGGAAGGTCACGGCCTGTTCACCTGGGGCGACACCTCGAAGTCGTGCTACGAAACGACGCTGGCGATCATCAAGCGCGCCGAAGATTGGCTGGCTGCGAACATCCAGCAGCCGGTGTTCGGCGGCCAGGCCAAGCAGGCACTGCCCTCGACCGAGCGCGCCGCCCTGGCAGCCCGCCTGATGCCCCTCCTGCGCGGCAAGATCAGCCAGGACGAGTACAAGCTTGGCCACTTCGACGACAGCGACGCCGTGCTGGAATTCGTCAACTCGCAGGACCTGGCGCCGCTGGCGGCCCTCGGCACCTCCTGCCCTGACCACTTCCTGCGCACCAAGATCCGCCCGATGGTGCTGGACTTCGATCCGGCAGCGCCGGACTTCGAGCGCCTGGTGGCAGGCCTGGACCAGGCACTGAGCGACTACCGCGCCGACTACACCGCCTACTACGAGCGCTGCAAGCGTTCCAACAGCCCGAAGATCCGCGACGCCAACCCGATCATCTACCTGATCCCGGGCGTCGGCATGCTGTCCTTCGCCAAGGACAAGGCAACCGCGCGTATCGCCGGCGAGTTCTACGTCAATGCGATCAACGTGATGCGCGGCGCGAACGGCGTCGACAGCTACGTCGGCCTGCCGGAACAGGAAGCCTTCGACATCGAATACTGGCTGCTCGAGGAAGCCAAGCTGCAGCGCATGCCCAAGCCGAAGAGCCTGGCCGGCCGCATCGCCCTGGTAACCGGCGGCGCCGGCGGCATCGGCCAGGCGGTCGCCCGCCAGCTGCTGCAGGAAGGCGCCTGCGTGATGGTGACCGACATCGACAGCGAAGCCCTGGCCGCTGCCCAGCAGGACCTGAGCAAGGTGGCGGGCAAGGACAACGTCGCTGTCGTACGCGGCAACATCACCAGCGAGGAAGACGTCGCCCAGGTGCTGGCCGACACCGCCCTGCGTTTCGGTGGCGTCGACCTGCTGGTGTCGAACGCCGGCATCGCTTCGGCAGCACCGCTGGACGAAACCACGCTCGATATCTGGAAGCGTAACCAGGACATCCTGGTGACCGGCTACTTCCTGGTCAGCCGCAGCGCGTTCCAGATGATGAAGCAGCAGAAGCTGGGCGGCAGCATGGTCTTCGTGGGCAGCAAGAACGGCCTGGTGGCGTCGGCCGGCGCATCGGCCTACTGCACCGCCAAGGCGGCCGAACTGCACCTGGCGCGCTGCGTCGCGCTGGAAGGCGCCGAGCACGGCATCCGCGTCAACGTCGTCAACCCGGACGCGGTCATCAAGGGCTCGCGCATCTGGGATGGCAAGTGGAAGGAGGAGCGCGCCGCCTCGAACAAGATCGGCACCGACGACATCGAAGAGTTCTACCGCAAGCGCTCCATGCTGAAACTGAGCGTGCTGCCGGAAGATATCGCCGAAGCCGTCTACTTCTTCGCCAGCGACAAGTCGGGCAAGAGCACCGGCAACATCCTGAACGTCGACGCCGGCAACGCCGGGGCATTCACCCGCTAAAATAGAAGGCTGCGCAGCGGACAGCCACGCTCCATACGGGGGGCGTGGCGCCGCTAGCGCAGCATGAAGGAGACACGCATGAAACACCTGATCGACGCCGGCCTGGTGCAAGACCAGAACGCCAAACTGGAAGCCAATCTGCAGGCTGACTACGACGCCCTGGGCGGCGTGCTGTCGCGCCGCGGCCTGGACATCGACAAACTGACCGCACTGGCCCAGACCTTCGAAGTGGCGGTCCCGAGCTGGGGCGCCGGCACCGGCGGTACGCGCTTCGCGCGCTTCCCGGGCCGCGGCGAGCCGCGCAACGTGGTCGAGAAGCTGGAAGACTGCGGCGTGATCAACCAGCTGACCCGCGCCACCCCGGCCGTGTCGCTGCACTTCCCGTGGGATAAGCCGAGCGACGCGTCCGAACTGCGCGGCGTCGCCGAAGAACTGGGCCTGGGCTTCGACGCCGTCAACTCGAACACCTTCCAGGACCAGGTGGGCCAGGAACACACGTATAAATACGGCAGCCTGACCGCCAATAACGCCCAGGCACGCGCCCAGGCCGTGGCCCACAACATCGAATGCATCGAACTGGGCCAGGCGCTCGGTTCCAAGGCGCTGACCGTCTGGGTCGGCGACGGCGCCAACTTCCCGGGCCAGAGCAACCTGCGCGGCGCGCTGGAACGCTACCTGGACAGCATGCGCGAGATCTACGCCGCGCTGCCCGACGACTGGAACATCTTCATCGAGCACAAGCTGTTCGAGCCGGCCTTCTACGCCACCACCATCGCCGACTGGGGCACCAGCTTCGCCTGCGCCACCACCTTGGGCCCGAAGGCCAAGTGCCTGGTCGACCTGGGCCACCATGCACCGAACACCAACATCGAGATGATCGTGGCGCGCCTGGCGCAGTTCGGCAAGCTCGGCGGCTTCCACTTCAACGACAGCAAGTACGGCGACGACGACCTGGATTCGGGCTCGATCAATCCGTTCCAGCTGTTCCTGGTCTTTAACGAGCTGGCCGATGCGGCCCTGCGCGAAGGCCCGGGCTTCAAGCCGGCCTACATGCTGGACCAGTCGCACAACGTGACCGATCCGATCGAAAGCCTGATGAGCAGCGCCGTCGAAGTGCAGCGTTCCTTCGTGCAGTCGGCCCTGGTCGACCGCGCCGAACTGGCTTCGCTGCAGGAGCAGAACGACGTGCTGCAGGCCGCCCAGTGCCTGAAGCGCGCCTTCCGCACCGACGTCGGCCCGATCCTGGCCATGGCGCGCGTGCGCGCCGGTGGCGCCGCCGACCCGGTGGCCGCCTACCGCGCCAGCGGCTACCGCGACCGCGTCGCCAGCGCCCGTCCGGCCAAGGCCGGCGCAAGCAGCAGCGGCATCGTCTGATCCTGGTTGTGGCGTCCCAGGGTGATACCTTGGGACGCCATTTTTCTTGAGAAGCAGGAGAAGAGATGAGCACCACGACTCGCGCATTCCGGATGAAACTCAAGCCGGGCAACGAGGAAGAATACCGCCGCCGCCACGACGAGATCTGGCCGGACCTGGCCGCGCTGTTGCAAGGGGCAGGGATCCACGATTATTCGATCTTCCTGGACGAAGAGACGCTGGACCTGTTCGCGGTCATGAAGCTGCATCCGGGGCACCAACTCGGGCCGCTGCCGGAGCATCCGGTGATGAAGCGCTGGTGGGACTACATGGCGGATTTGATGGAAGTCGAGCCGGGGAACCGGCCGAAGGAGTGGCCGTTGAAGCAGGTGTTTCACCTGGCGTAAGGCCAGTGCTTTGGTAGGGTGGGCGGCTTTGCCGCCCACGCGGTCAGCTGAAGGCGGCGACCCCGATACACTTTTTCGATCCGCGTGGGCGGGAGACCCGCCCACCCTACGTTTATTTGGCCTTGTCGAGCAGCCCACGCATCTTCAACCATTCCTCCGCCCGCCGCGGCCAGCTCGACGCCGTCCCCAGCCCATCCCGCATCCCCATCCCGTGCGACCCCTGCTCGAACAGAACCATCTCCGCCGGCACCTTGTGGCGGGTGAGCGCCTGGTAGAACAGGATGCTGTTCTCGACCGGCACCGCCTGGTCGGCCTGGGTATGGATCAGGAGCGTGGGCGGGGTAGCGGCCGTCACCTGGCGCTCCGGCGACATCAAGGCCAGGTCCGCCGCGGACGGCGCGGCCCCCAGCAGCGCCTTGCGCGAGCCGGCGTGCACGGCCGGGCCTTCCATCGCGATCACCGGGTACATCAGCATCAGGAAGTCCGGCCGCGCACTCAGCTTGTCCAGTTCCGCGCCGGTGCGCCCGAGCGGATGATCGTACAGGGTGCCGGCGGTGGCGGCCAGGTGCCCGCCGGCCGAGCTGCCCATCACGCCGATGCGGTCCGGCTGGACCTTGAAGCGCGCCGCCTGCGAGCGCACCAGGCGCACCGCGCGCAGCACGTCGCGCAGCGGCGCCGGGTGGCCGAATTCCTGCTGGCGGTAGGTCAGGACAAAGCTGGCGATGCCCAGGGTGCTGAGCCAATGTGCGTACTGCTCGCCCTCGCGCCGGGTCGACTGGCGCACGTAGCCGCCGCCCGGGCAGATGATGACCGCAGTGCCGTTCGGGCGGTCCACCGCCGCCGGGTACACGGTCAAGCTCGGCTCGGTGATGTTGGTAGTGCGGCCATCCTCGTCGACCTTGTTGGGCCCGAGTTCCGGCCTGGCGTCGGGCACGCCTTCCGGCCACAAGGGCAGCACCAGCGGTCCCGCGGCGAGGGCGGGCAAGGATCCAAACGTCGTGAGCGCGAGGCCGGCAGCCAGCTGCGTCATCGTGCGTCTCCTGTTTTCATTCATGGAATATCCTCTTATGGTAAAGCTAACCGAACTTTGCAGTATTCTCGCATCCGCCGCCTTGCTGGCCGGCTGCGCCACCCAGAGCGTGCGTCCCTTCGACGGCGCCGGTGAACTGGAGCTGGTGAGCGCGCCGGGCGTCGACCCCTCGACCGTCTGGTCACGCGGCGCCGATGGCGTCGTCAAGGTGAGCGGCAAGCCGGCCGGCTACATCGCCACCCGCGCCAGCTATGTCAACTACCGCATGCACGTCGAGTGGCGCTGGCCGGGTCAACCTGGCAACGCCGGCGTGCTGCTGCACGTGGCGTCCGGCCCGAAGGATGGCGCCTGGCCGCTCAGCCTGCAGGTGCAGACCAAGCACGGGTTCGCCGGCGACATCCTGCCGATGGCCGGCGCCGGCTTCGCCGAGCCGCTCACCACGGCGCCGGGCGCCTACCCGGCCATCAAGGGGCATACGGGACCGGACAGCGAACGCTTGGTGGGCGAATGGAACAGCGCCGACATCCTGGCGCGCGACGGCGTGATCGAGGTGGCAATCAACGGCGTGCCGCAGAACCGCGTCAGTGCGCTGAAGCCGGCAGCCGGCCGGATCGGCTTCCAGCTCGAAGGCGTGCCCTACGAGCTGCGCAACATCACGATCACGCCGATCGACTGATCACTTTCGCTTCAGCCAGGCGTCGGGAACGGGCACCACGACGATGTTCATGCTGCGGCCGTCCTCCGACAGCATGGCCGACTGGATCTGGATCTTGGTCCCATCGGCGCTGAAGGTCGGGTGCGGGTGGTCGGCGGCGGTGGTCTTGTGGCCGGTGGTGAGCATCATCATCTCGCGGGTCTTGCGGTCGATCAGGTAGACGCTGCGGCTGAAGTCGTCGCCGACGGCGAAGCGGCCGTCGCTGGAACCGTGCACGTGCCAGAGGCCGCTGCCGGACGGGGTCTGTCCAACGATTTGCATCTGCCGGGTCCGCAAATTGACGATCGCCAGGCCGGTCGGCTTCTCGCGGGTGCCGGTCTGGCCCCAGCCGTCGTCCTGGCCCGGGTTGGCGCCGCCGACGTCGGTGGCGGGGCCTTCCACGGCCTTGGCCGCGCCCGGGATCGGACGGTGGCCCATGATCGCCATCGCCACTTCATCCTTCGAGATCACCGCCTCGTGCGTCACCCATTCGTAAGAAGCTTCCGGGTACAGCGGGCGCAGGCCGCTACCGTCCGCCATCACGGTCCAGGTGCGCTGCGGCGACTTGCCGCCGGTCTCCCAGCAGAACACGATCTCGCCCGGGTTGTACAGGTTGGCCTGGATGTGGCCGACCTGGAAGGGCACCGAGACCACGTGCTTGACTTCGCCGGTCTTGACGTTCAGGCGCGCGATGCCCTGCGGGCCGGCGCCCATCTTGCGCGGGCCGAAGGCCGGCTCGATCTTGGTGCCGGGCGCCAGGTGCTTGGCGGCCTGGCCCGGGCCCACCTTGAAGTAGACCCATTCCTCGTCCGCGTCCAGGGCCAGGTCGCCGCCGGCTTCCAGTTCCGGCGGCAGGTTGGCGGTCACGCGCTGGTAGCTGCTGGCCGGCTGCATGCGGCCGGCGGCGCTGTCGGCGAAGACGCGCGCCAGGTCGGTCTCGACGATCTGCAGGATCTTGTCGTTGTCCGGCGCCTTGCGCATGTAGTACAGCTTCATCGACTTCTGCGCGAGATTGAGCATGCCGGTGTAGCCGCCCTCGGTCACCTGCACCAGGTCGCCGGTGGCCTCGTTCACGGCCACCGCTTCGCTGCCGGCCAGGCGCGAACGGAACACCAGCCACTTGCCGTCCGAGGTCCATTGCGGGTGGGTCGGGTAGATCTTCGAGTCGCCGTGCGGTTTGCTGGTCAGGAAGGTGAGCATGGTGCCGGTCACCGGGTCCTTGACGAGCTTGCGCTCGGACGGGAAACGCTTGCCGATCTGGGCGGACGCGTCGAGGCTCAGCGTGAGCGCGGCGGAAAGGCAGAGGAGGGTGGCTAAGCGGGATGGCATGGTGGGTCTCCATATTGTGATGTTGTCCGCTCATTCTCCCAGCAGGAGTTGCTCAGATCTAATCATTCTGGTGATTCTTTCTGCGTCTTTACTGCCGGGTTGAGCGGTGGCGCATAGAATCAAGGGAAAGCTATAACACATGGAGACCCGTCGATGTCATACCTAGACGCCTTGATTCGCGCCGGCGCGATCCTATTGCTGGCCTGTGGAATCGCACAAGCACAGACCCCGGCAGCTGCCGTCAATACCGATCCGGCGCGCGCCCAGGTCAAGCTGCCCGAGCCGGCCAACCCTGCGCTGCCGTCGATCATCCTGATCGGCGATTCCACCGTGCGCAACGGCCATGACGACGGCCAGGGCAAGGGCGCGGAGGGGCAGTGGGGATGGGGCAATCCGCTCGCCGCTTACTTCGATCCGAGCAAAGTCAATGTGGTGAACCGCGCGGTCGGCGGCCTGTCCAGCCGCACCTACGTCACCTCCGGCCACTGGGAGCGCACGCTGGCCTTCGTGAAGCCGGGCGACATCGTCCTCATGCAGTTCGGCCACAACGACGCCTCGGCGATCAACGACGACAAGCGCGCCCGCGGCAGCATCCGCGGCATCGGCAGCGAGTCCCAGGAGATCGACAACATCCTGACGGGCAAGCGCGAAACCGTGTACAGCTACGGCGGCTACCTGCGCAAATACATCGCTGAGATTCGCGCCAAGGGCGCCACGCCGGTGGTGGTGTCGCTCATCCCGCGCAAGGCCTGGGTCGAAGAAGGGCCGGATGCCGGCAAGGTCCGCCGCAACAAGGGCGACTACGCCGGCTGGGCCGAGCAGGTCGCGCGCATGGAGAAGGTCGGCTTCATCGACCTCAACGAGCTGGCGGCGCGCCGCTACGACGAGATGGGCCGCGAAGGCGTGATGAAGATGTTTCCGGTCACCGTGCCGGACGAGCGCATTCACACCAACTGGGCCGGCGCGGCGCTCAATGCGCAGCTGCTGGTCGGCGGCCTGAAGGCGCTGGGCGACCCGCGCATGGCGAGCTTCCTCAAGCCGGTCGAAGACGTGCGCCCGGTGGTCGACGCGCGTACCGTGCGCGAAGAAGCGCCCTTGAATGCTTCGCTGCCGACCCTGTTCCTGGTGGGCGACTCCACGGTGAAGAGCGGTGGCCAGAACGGCGCCATCGGCTGGGGCGAGCGCATTTCCCAGTACTTCGATACCCGGAAGATCAATGTGGTCAACGCCGCCATCGGCGGGCGCAGCAGCCGCACCTTCTTCACCGAAGGGCGCTGGGACCGCGTGCTTGGCCAGATGAAGCAGGGCGACATGGTGGTCATCCAGTTCGGCCACAACGACGGCGGCCGCATCGGCGACCCGGCCAACAAGAACCGTGCATCGGCGCCCGGCATCGGCCCGGAGACGGTCGAGGATACCCGTCCGGATGGCAGCAAGGAGCAGGTGCACAGCTTTGGCTGGTACACCGCCAGGTACATCGCCGACGCGAAAGCGAAGGGCGTGACCGTCGTCATCGCCTCGCCCATCCCGCACCGCGACAAGTGGCAGCAGGAGCGTGACTTCGCCAACTTCGCCGACTGGGGCCGCCAGGTTGCCCAGGCAGGCGGCGCGCACTTCATGGACCTGACCATGCTGGTCACCGATGGCTACCACAAGATCGGCGCCGAGCGCGTCGACACCTTCTTTTCGGACGCGCGCACCCATACCAATGCCGCCGGCGCCGAATTCAATGCCCAGCGCGTCGTCGCCGGCCTGAAGGCACTGCCGGGCAATCCGCTGCGTCCGTATTTCTCCGACAAGGCGACGGGCATCCAGTGATGAAGGCATTGTTCGCGACCCTGCTGCTCGCCGCGGGCAGCGCGCAGGCGGCCTGTGAGAGTTGGGGCGAGAAGGGCGCTCTGCTGCACCAGGACAGCTTCGACGGTTCGCTGGAGGGCTACGTGAGCGAGTACGCGCTCAAGCCGGGCAACTTCATCGGCAACCGCGACGGCCGCCTGGTCATCGATGTCGACTCCGGCGCCACCGTCTGGCTCGACAAGCCGCTATCCGGCGACATCCTGATCGCCTACACGCGCCGCGTGGTGATGGCGGGCGGCCCGAACGACCGCCTGTCCGACCTGAACCACTTCTGGATGGCGCGCGACCCGGCCAACAAGAACCTGTTCACCCGCTCGGGCAAGTTCGAGGACTACGATGACCTCGACATGTATTATGCCGGCGTCGGCGGCAACCACAACGAGACCACCCGCCTGCGCCGCTACGCCGGCGGCCAGCGCGAGATGGTCGCGGAGCGCCTCGGCGCGGACTGGATGCTCCAGCCCAACCGCGACTATCGCGTGGAGATCTCGGTCTACCGCGGCTGCACCCGGATGCTGCTCGACGGCCGCGAAGTATTTTCCTATCGCGACCCTCACCCGTTCACCCAGGGCTACATGGGATTTCGCACCACCTGGTCGCGCCACACCATCGATAACCTGACGATTCACCAGCTGAAATAAAAAGGAGACACCCAAGATGACCACCCCCATGCCGCGCCGTGCACTGATCGGCCTGCTCGTTGCGAGCCTGTTCCCGGCCATGAGCGCGATTGCGCAGGACGCGCCGGCGGCCCAGGAAAAAGGCCCGGCCGCGGCCGACGCGATGCTGCACGCCCTGGACGTGAAGTACCCGACCCGCTACCAGCCGATGGAAGCGAACGAGGTCAAGGCCGTGCTCGACCGCGTGTTCGCCTACCTGGACCGCACGACGCCGGCTGAGCTGATCCACAAGGGCGACAATTCGCCGATCACCGACCTGAGCAAGGCCGAGCCGGATGCGGTGCTGAAACCCGGCGACTTCCGCCTGACCAGCTACGAATGGGGCGTCACCTACCTGGGCATGCTGGCGGCCGGCCAGGCCACCGGCGACCAGCGCTACACCGACTACACCCAGAAGCGCCACGCGCTGCTGTCGCAGCTGACCAGGACCTACCTGCCGGTGGTGCAGGCCGACCGCGCCAACTCGCACGCGCCGATCAAGAGCTTCCTGAACCCGCACGCGCTGGACGATGCCGGCGCCCTGTGCCACAGCTTCCTGAAAGCCCAGGTGGGCGGCTCGAAGGTCGACTACAGCCAGATGGTCGGCATCTGCGGCGACTTCGTCACCAAGCATGAATACCGCCTGAAGGACGGCATCCTGGCGCGCGGCGGACCGGACGGCAAGGGCGGCCGCAAGATGCGTCCGCTGCCGGACACGATCTGGCTGGACGACATGTTCATGGGCGTGCCGACCATGGCTTACCTGGGCAAGGTCACGGGCAACCGCAAGCACTACGACGACGCCGTCAACCAGGTGCTGCAGTTCTCGAAGCGCATGTTCAACCCGAAGCTGGGCATCTACATGCACGGCTACGTCGAAGGCATGCGTGACCACCCGGAGCTGCGCTGGGCGCGCGCCAACGGCTGGGCGGTGATGGCCATGGTCGAGGTGCTGGAAGTGCTGCCGAAGGACCACAAGGGCTACAATCAGGTGCTGGCGCAGCTGCGCGCCCACATCAAGGGCCTGGCCGGCTACCAGACCAAGGAAGGCTTCTGGCACCAGCTGATCGACCGCAACGACACCTACCAGGAGACCTCGGCCACCGCGATCTACACCTACGCGATCGCACGCGCGGTCAACCGCGGCTACGTCGATGCGCAGATGTACGGTCCGATGGCGAACCTGGCCTGGAACGCGGTGGCCAGCAAGGTCACGAGCGCTGGCCAGATCGAGGGCATCTGCGTGGGTACCGGCATGGCCTTCGACCCGGCCTTCTACGCCTATCGTCCGACCAGCGTGAAAGCGGCGCACGGCTACGGCCCGACGTTGCTGGCCGGCGCCGAGATCATCGAGATGAACAAGAAGTACAAGTTCGGCTTGAACGACAGCGGGCTGATGTTCCAGGGCGCGCGTCAGTAAACCGGGATCCGGTAGGGTGGGCGGGTTTCCCGCCCACGCGGTGATCGTTATCGCTGGAACAGCCGTGTTGGCTGATCTTGTGGGAGTCGACCGCGTGGGCAGGAAACCTGCCCACCCTACATATGGCTCAGGGCTTTGTCGCTTTGAGTTGGTCGACCAGGCTAACCGGCACGGCAAACGCCGTCCCATGCCGCACCCGCTGCTTGGTGCCGGCGTTCGGGAAGCGCAGCTTCGCGGTCACATCTTCCCAGTTCACCATGTCGCGCGTACGCAGCGCGCCGTAGTGCCCCGCCGTGTAGGCGTCGTAGTACACGATCACCTCGTCGCCCACCTGCAGCACGCTCGGCCCTTCGCTCCACAGGCCGGACGGCGTGATCGGCGCACCCAGCGCCCCGAACGGCCCCTCGAAGCTGGACGCCTGCGCCACCCGCAGGTGCTTCATCGGCGGATAACGGGTCTCGTCCTTCACCAGCAGCCAATCCTTGCCGAAGGCGTGCGCCAGCGTGGCGTCGATCACCGAGAAGCCCGGGTCGTAATACAGGCGCGTCGGCGTGAAGCTGACGAAATCCTCCGTCGTGGTGGCATAGATGCGGTGGTTGTATTTCTCCTCGCTCTTGCCCTCGGTTTCCGGGAAGCGCCCCGGGACCGTGGACGACCACAGGATCAGGTAGTGGCCCTGTTTAGCATCGTAGAAGAGCTCGGGCGCCCAGGCGTTCAACGCGGTCGGCTCGTGGCCCATCACCGGGATCTCGCGCTGGGGTGACCAGGTCAGCAGGTCGGGCGAGGAGGCGTAGCCGATGCCGCGGTCGTTCCAGCCGCTGGTCCAGACCATGTGGTACAGGCCGTCAGGCCCGCGCACCAGGCTCGGGTCGCGCATCAGCTTCGCGCCGCCCACGGTGGGCGTGAGGAAGCTGGCGCCGCCGGCGAGCGCTTCCCACTGGTAGCCGTCCTTGCTGGCGGCCAGGTGCAGACCGTCGGCGCCGTTGCCGATGAAGTAGGCGAACAGGTAGGCCTGTTTCTCCTCATTGCGCAGCAGCGGCGCGCAGCCGGCCAGCAGGGCGGCGCTTGCGATCGCGCCGAGGGCGGCGCGGCGCTTCATCGGGCGCTCCCGGTGCTGGAGACGCGCACCTCGCGGTTGCTCTCGTCGCCGGCCGGCCGCTCGGCCTTGCGGCCCGGGCTCGGCGGCACGGCGAAGGCGCTGACCGGGTCGGGCCTAGCCGGGTCGAAGGCGAAATCGTCGACCACGTGGCTGGCTACAGGTAGTTTCGCCTGGCGCATGCCGAGCACGATGGCCTTTGCCAGCACGTAGCTGCCGTAGTTGTTGTGGTGGGTATTGTCGAGGCGGTCCGGCGCGGGCAGGGCGAAAGCCGCCTTCGAGCCTTCGACGCCGAGGGCCGTATACATGGTCTGGCTCATCGCATGCAGGTCGATGAAGGGTACGTTCAGTTCCCGGGCCGACTGGCGCGCCGCTTCGGCGTAGTCGGTCAGGGTGAGCTGGATTTTCCCCGCCGGGTCGAAGCGGCGCCGTTCCATCGACGAGACGATGACCGGCAGCCCGCCCCGGGCGCGCACCATCTCGACGTGGGTCTTGATCTCGGCCTTGTAGGTAGTGAAGGGGCCGCCCTTGCCGGAGGCGATCTGCTTCTGGTCGTTGTGCCCGTACTGCATCAGGAGCGTATCGCCCGGCTTCATCTGGCTCAGGATCTTGTCGATGCGGCGCTTGGACAGCGAATCGCGGTAGGTCTCGCCCGACTGCGCGTAGTTGGCCACCGCCACCGAGGGCTTCAGGAAGCGCGGCAGCATCTGGCCCCAGCTGTTGTAAGGCTCGCCCGGCTGGTCGCTGACGGTGGAGTCGCCCAGCAGGAACAGGGTCGGCACCTCGACCTTCTTGATCTCCACGGTACGTACCGCCGGGCGGGCGCCGTTGAGTTCCAGGGTCAGGCGCTTGTCCCAGGCCCAGGCTTCGCTGACGGTCTCGCGTGGGACGTTGAGCTTCACTTCGCCCGCCGCGACGCCGTTCGCCGCCGGGATCTGCGGGGTGCGCACGTTCACGATGAAGCTGCGCTCGAGCTTCTGGCCGGGCGCGGTCTGCACGTTCTCGAGCGCCAGGCGGCGCAGTTCGGACTTGATGGTGGTGGTAGCCGGCTGGGTGTCATCGCCCAGGGTGACCGTCACGCGGTAGTTCCCTTCTGGGAGGTCGACCGAAAAATAGCTGCCCTGGGCCGCACCCGGCTCGAAGCCGTAGCCGCGGCCGGCGTCGTAGGTGGTGCTGGTGCTTACCGGGGTGTAGCCGGCCGGGGCCGCGCTGCCGAAGGCGAAGCGCTTCGCCTGGTCCGCCTGGGGCTGGGAAGCGCAGCCCGCCAGCAGGAGGGCGCCGATGGCGGCGCCGAGGATGGTCAATCGCATGTTCGTCCTTTCAAGACGCCGGCAGGGCGTCACCGACCAGTGCCAGGTTCTGGATCGCGGCCAGGCCCCACTGGGCGGTCTCGTTGGTGGTCACCCATGGCACCTCGTTCACCGGATTGAGCACGGCCGGACCGGCCACGCGCCGCGGCGCGAAGGGTGGATACGGCCGGTTGGCGCCGGCGAATTCCTTCCAGGCGCGCCGCGCCAGTTCGGGGTCCTTGCGCTTCCAGGCCGCGTAGGCCGTCATGCGCGAGTTGCCCTGGTAGATGGCGTCGGTGCCGCCGTGGGTCTTGCCCAGCCTGCGGCGCTGTTCCTCGGCGGGCGCGTTGTACAGTTCGCAGTACTCGATCCAGGCCTTCTCGAAAGCCTTGTCGCCGGTGAGGTTGATCAGCTCGTCGAAGATCTCGATGGCGCCGAACACCGCGTTCAGGTGCGAAGCCTTGACATCGGTGCCGATCATATTGTGCAGGCGTCCGGTTTCCAGCTCGTAGCCCATGCGCTCGGCGTTGAAGAAGCCGTGCGGCATGGCGGCGATGTCGCGCATGCCGGTCAGGATGCGGTCGCGGTACTTCGTGCTGCCGCTGCGTTCCCATTCGGTGAGCCAGTTGGCCACCAGCGAGGCCCAGTCGGTGCCGAAGCTTGCCCGCACCGGGAACTGTCCCTTGGGCGGCTGGTTCGGAAGTTTGCGCACCGGGTCGACCGCCTCCAGGCGCTGGTCGGCGTCGAGCGTTTCGCGCATGACGTCGCCGATGCGTTCGTCGGCGGTCAGGAAGTAGTACATGCGGCGGTAGACGGCGGTGCTGATGCGCACCTGCTTGGCACTGCAGCCCCAGTGCTGGACGTTGTGGCGCGTGCCCAGCCCGGCAAAGCGGCCCAGGTGGTAGGTGTCGACGTCGCTGGTGTGGCGCACCATGGCTTCGCCGACGCGGAAGATGTCGGCGCGGCCGGTACGCAGGAAGGAATACCACAGCCACAGGTCGGGCGAGAGTTCCGAGTTGGCCCAGGCATAGCCGCCGAC
Organism: Massilia sp. BHUDP2; assembly: GCF_046236355.1. Taxonomy (NCBI): domain Bacteria; kingdom Pseudomonadati; phylum Pseudomonadota; class Betaproteobacteria; order Burkholderiales; family Oxalobacteraceae; genus Massilia; species Massilia sp. BHUDP2. Next base: position 688,960 of record NZ_JBJUVW010000002.1, on the reverse strand, counting down.
GTCGTAGCGCCATTCGTGGCGGTCAAGATCGTAGGTATGGCGGAAGTCGCCATGGTCCCAGAAGCCATACCAGCGGCGCTGCTCGACTTCGTTGCGGTAGAAATCGAAGTGGGCATCCAGCCGGTCCTCGATATGCGCCTTTGCGGGCGTGGAGCGGTCGGGCAGGGACCACATGTTGCCGAACACGCGGGTGGCGAGGATGTGGGCGGGCGCCGCCACCAGTTGCGGCGGCGTCTGGACATGGGCCGCCATCTGCACCAGGCGCTCGCGCGCCGGCGTCGCGCCAAGGGCCCACAGGGTCAGCTCGCTGCTGCGCGCGACGCCGACCGGGGTGCCGAAGCCTTTTTCGTAGTCCTCGTAGGTGATGTCGAGGGCCTGCAGTTCTTCGGCGTGGGTGTCCATGCCCATGCCGTCGTGGTAGAAGCGCAGGTCCATGGCCGGCGCGTCGGGCGACCACATCCAGAGCGTGACCTGGGCTGCGTCGGTATGGGCATTGCGGATGTCGAGCTGGGTCGGATGGCGCTGCCAGAAGTCGCGCATGCCGAAGGCGACGCCGCCGGAGGCGCCGCCGATGTAGCCCAGGCCCGGCGCGCGCCGGCCCCATGCCGCGTCGATCCAGCCATGGCCGGCCTTGGTGCGCTTGCGGATGCGGAAGCTGTCGGCGGACAGTTGCGACAGGCTGTAGTCGCCCCAGGCCGGCACGTACTGCATGTTCTTGCGCACGCGCTCGGCGATCTCGGAGACTGCCACGCCCTGGCCCGCCAGTTGGGCCTTGCGTACCGCCTCGCCCGGGTCGCGCCGCAGGCCGGTGAGGTTGCGCACGCCCTCGGCCCACAGGCCGCCGCTGTTATCCTGTAACTCGCCGCCGAAGCGTACGTGGCGGTTGTGTTCTTCGTCCGTCATAGGCACGTCGAAGCGCAGGCCGATCCCGCGCACGAAGTCCTTCTGCTCGTCGCCGTCGAAGACGAAGGTGTGCATGATGCGCACCGACTCTGCACCTAGGTAGAAGTACAGGCGCACGGTGAAGGGCAGCCAGGCGCGGCTGCTCTTGACGTCGCGGTGCATGCCTTCGAGCTTGACCACGCTGCGCACCGGGCCGCGCTGTTCCAGCGTGACCTTGGAGAGCTGGCTTTCGTAGGCGCTCTGGCGCGTGCTGCCGTCCGGCTGGTCGTCGCTCAGCGCCACCAGCTTGCCGGCGCGCGCGATCTCGGTCTTGCCGCGCCGGATGCTGCGGATGATGTCGGCGCCCTGGCGCGGCACGACGCATTCGATGACGCCGGTGTCGATCACGATGGCGTCCGGGCTTTCCTTGACGGCCAGCCCCTGGGCGGGCAGGCGCGCCTTGCCGGGCTTGAGCTGCAGGCGTCCCGGCATCGCGCCCTGTGCCGGCAGGGCATGGGCGGTCCATTTCAGGGAACCATCCGGCCAGTAGGCGAGCGGCCAGCTCTGGCAGGCCAGTTCGCCGCCAGGGCTGGACAGGGCAAAGGCCTGGTCCTTGCGCAGGGCGCCGCGTGGCCAGGGCACGCCGAAGGTGGTGCCGGTCATGAGCGAGGGCGCGCCTTCCAGCCAGGACAGGTCGGCGATGGTCGGGGAGGACGGCGCGGTGGGTGCGGCGACGGCGCCGGCGGCGCGCATGCCGAAGGGCAGCGCGGCGGCCAGTGCGCCGGTCTTGAAGAAGCTCCGGCGGGACAGCGGGGCCATGCTCAATTCCCTTTGGCGAGGCTGACACTGACCGGCGCACGCAGGCGCGCCGCTTCCTCGGCCACGTGGCGCTGCCAATCGGCCTGGGTGGCGAAGGGGCTGCCGCGGGTCCAGGCGGCGCCCACGTGGTAGCTCAGCGGCTGGCCGGAGCTGACCGGTGCGATCACCAGACCGTTGCGTTCGTCGGCGGCAAAGCCCGATGCGCTCGGCACGATCACGGCGACGCCGAAGTCGCCGAAGCTGCGCTGGGTGACCCATTGCACCAGGCTGCCGTCCTTCTTGTTCTCGCTGAAGTCGACCTTGACTTCCTGGCCCTTGTCGCTCGGGCGCTTGTTCAGGCCCACGGCCGCGTTCAGGCTGGCCGGGCCCGTAAAGCTGAAGGTGCTGTCGATGCGGTCGAAGTAGCGGCCGGCGTCGACGGTGAAGCGCTTGACTTCCGAGACCTTGGTGCCCTGGGCGTCCCAGCCGTCGTAGTGCAGCTCGAACACGGTGCGTACCGGGCCGTTGGCCAGGATCTTCCATGTCTTGTAGTTGGTGCCGACAAACAGCTTTTGACCGTCCCAGATGCCGGTGCCGCCCGCTCCGCGGGTCGGCCCGACGTTGTACATGTCGATGCCTTCGCCTTCGTCGACGTGGTAGTGATCGTGGCCGATGTTATACCAGCGGTCGACGATGGGGTAGGGCACGCGCTTGAACCAGATGTCCATGCCGCTCGTGACCAGCACTTCCTTGTCGCTGCCGGCGGGTGCCGGAGCGGCGAGGGCCGGGCCATAGGTGCGGTGGGCCAGCTTGTCGTTCTCCCAGGCGAAGTCGTCGAGGCGTTCCTGCACGAAGCGCGCGTAGGTCTTGGCCGGGAAGGGAGCTACGGTGGCGCCGGCCTTCTCGATGGTGACCGTAGTGCGCTTCTCGCCCGCCTTGAAGGCGACCTGGAACAACAGCTCGCCGTAGCCGGCGCCGATCATCTTCGGGTCCTTGGCGGTGGGAGCGATATTGGTGACCTGGTAGGGCAGCACACGGCCGGCGGCGTCCTTGACCACCAGCTGCTGGTTCAGGGCCTGCGGCAGGGCCTCGTTGACCTTGGTCCAGGGGATGGCGATGGTCTCGGCCGGGCGGGCGATGTCCAGCGTGTGGCTGACGGTGACGGTGAGGCGTTCGGCAGCGTTGGCGCCGGTGGCGAACAGGGCTGCAAGGGCGATGGCGGACAGGGCGAAGCGAGTAGTCATGTCGGGATGCGCTTATCGAGATTGGTGACTTATTTGGACGAATGCGGCGGCGGGGTCATGCCTTCGCCGAGGAAGAAGCTGGGGTGGGGCGGCTGGTTGTAGCCGGCGTTCTGGGCCGCCACCTGCACCCGGTACTGGGCGTCGTGCATCAGGGTCGGCAGGCGGTGCGCGGTCGGCACGGTGGTGCTGAATACCAGCAGGGCGTCGTCCGTATTGCTGCGCCAGACGACTTCCTCGCGCCAGTCGCCGAACAGGTCGGCCGACAGCACCGGGTTGGCCTTGGTGCTGTTGTTGGACGCGCCGCGCAGCGGCGCGGCGTCCAGCAACAGGTCGAGGCGCTGGGCCTGCGGGTTCCACTTCTCGATCTTCGTGCCGTCGAGCGATTCGCGCAGCAGATCGCCGTCCCACCACAGGCCGAAATTGTACGCGCGCGGGCGCACCGCCGAGATCTGCTGGCCCTTGGCGTTGTACAGGCCGCCCGCCGGATTGGTGATGCCGCCGATCGCGGCCCAGCATTCGTTGCCCGGATGCGCGGCGTCGATGTCCATGCAGATGCCGCGGCCGACGTCGATGGTGCTCGGGATGCCCCACAGGACCTTGCCGGTGGCGGCATCGCGCATGGCGGCGCCGTTGCCGCGGTAGCACTTGGGCGATTCGTGCACCATGAAGACCTGCAGTCCCGGCAGGCTCGGGTCGTGCTTGCCCACGTGGAGGGCGTCGCCGTGGCACAGGTTCGATGAGTACATCAGCTTGCCGCTGCTGGCGATGGTGGCGGCGCCGTAGACGATGTCGTCGCGACCGTCGCCGTCGGCGTCGGCCACCGCCATCCAGTGCGCACCCTGGCCGGCGGCCTCGCCGTTACCGGGCGTGTCGCTGTCGAATACCCAGCGCTGCGTCAGCTTGCCGTCGCGCCAGTCCCAGGCCGCCAGCACGGCGCGCGTGTAGTAGCCGCGCGCGAACACCGCGCTCGGCTGCTTGCCGTCGAGGTAGGCCACGCCGCCGAGGAAGCGGTCGACCCGGTTGCCGCGGTTGTCGCCCCAGGCGGCGCCGTCGCCGCCGCGCGCCGGCGTATAGCCGGTGGTGGCCAGCGCCGCGCCGCTGCGGCCGTCGAACACGGTCAGGAATTCCGGACCAGCCAGGATGAAGCCGTTCTTGTTGCGGTAGTCGGCCTTGGCGTCGCCGATGACCTTGCCCTGGCCGTCGACGCTGCCGTCGGCGGTCTTCATCATCACCTCGGCGCGGCCGTCGCCGTCGAAGTCGTAGGCGAGGAAGGTGGTGTAGTGGGCGCCGGCGCGGATATTCCTGCCCAGGTCGATGCGCCACATGAAGCTGCCGTCGAGGCGGTAGGCGTCGATATAGGTCGAGCCGGTGTGACCGCTGTGCGAATTGTCCTTCGCATTGGTCGGCTGCCACTTGACCAGCAGTTCGTAGCGGCCGTCGCCGTCGAGGTCGGCCGCCGAGCCGTCGTTCACCTGGTAGCTGTAGGCCACACCGTCCGGCGTGACGCCATCCTGCGGCTTGCGCAGAGGGATAGTCAGGAAAGGCTGCTGCCAGGCGGCGACGGGCTTGGCGTCCTCGCCCGCTTCGGCATTGCCGCGCACTGCCCGCACGCTGTAGCTCGCCCCTGGAGCGGCGCCCTTGTCGACGAAGTTGGTGGCGGCCAGCGGCGCATCGTTGAGGCGCTTGCCGTCGCGGTAGAGGTTGAAGCTGGTGGCCGCGTCTTCCTGGCCAAGCAGGCGCCAGCTGACGAAGTTGCCGTCCTGGGTGTGGATCGCGACCACGCCGCGGTCGAGTCGTTCGAGCTGCTTGCCGGCGAGCTGGGTGACGGCGGGCGCCGTGCTCGTGGTCGCGCAGGCGGTGCAGGCAAGGGCCAGCATGCCGAGGGCGATGCTGCGCTTGCTGGTGTCGTTACAGGTCTTGGGTGCCATGGTGTCCGGGGTTGGGCGTCGAGGGTAGCTCATCCGAGTATTGGATGCCATGCCGACAGTGTCAACAATCGGGGGGTGTGGCGGGACATTTAATCAGGCGCTTGAGCGGATCCTGCGCCGTGTGAATACAGCGCGAGCGCTCCCTTGCGCTCAAGGCGCTGATCGAAGCATCAGTTGAGCAGAGCGGGATATGGACGCTCATGCGCATGCCAGCGTAGACTGTGCGGATTCGTTCTCTACCAGCCAGTCCATGATCATCTCGTCCGCCACCGATTTCCGAGAGGCCGCACGCCGCCGGCTGCCCCCTTTCCTGTTCCATTACCTCGATGGCGGCGCCGGCGCCGAGCAGACGCTGCGCAGCAACGTCGACGACTTGCAGGCCGTGAAGCTGCGCCAGCGCGTCCTGCGCGGCTCCGAGCAGCTGGACCTGGGCGTGCAGTATTTCGGCCAGGATTACGGCCTGCCGATCGCGCTGGCGCCGGTCGGCCTGACCGGCATGTATGCGCGCCGCGGCGAAGTGCAGGCGGTGCGCGCGGCTTGCAAGCGTAATATCCCGTTCATCCAGTCGACCGTGTCGGTGTGCCCGCTGGCGGAAGTGGCGGCCCAGGCCTCGAATCCGATCTGGTTCCAGCTCTACGTCCTGAAGGACCGCGGCTTCATGCGCGACGTGATGCGGCGCGCCTGGGAGCTGGGCGCGACCAATTTGGTGTTCACGGTCGACATGCCGGTGCCGGGCGCGCGCTACCGCGACGCCCACAGCGGCATGAGCGGCCCGAACGGCCCGCTGCGGCGCGTGCTGCAGGCGATGACGCATCCGCGCTGGGCCCTCGACGTGGGCGTGTTCGGGCGTCCGCACGATCTCGGAAACATCTCGGCCTATCGCGGCAGCGCGACCGGGCTGGCCGACTACATCGGCTGGCTGGGGGCGAACTTCGATCCGGGCATCAGTTGGCCCGACCTGCAGTGGATCCGCGACGAATGGAAGGGCAAGTTCATCGTCAAGGGCATCCTCGATCCGGAAGATGCGCGCGATGCGCTGGCCTTCGGGGCCGACGGCATCGTCGTGTCGAACCACGGCGGGCGCCAGCTGGACGGGGCGCCGTCCTCGGCCCAGGCGCTGCCTAGCATCGCCGCCGAAGTAAAAGGCAAGATGACGATCTTCGCGGACGGCGGCGTGCGCACCGGGACCGACGTGTTCCGCATGCTGGCGCTGGGCGCGGATGGGGTGCTGATCGGGCGGGCGTTTGTCTACGCGCTGGCGACGCAGGGGCAGGCGGGGGTGGAGCGGCTGCTGGCGATCATGGAGAAGGACTTGCGGACCAATATGGTGCTGACTGGGGTGCAGTCGGTGCGGGAGATTAGGCCGCACTTGCTGGCGAAGTGAGGCCGATCGGGGCAGGCGGCGATCATCGATGTGTGGCGTTTGCATTGCGGCGATCGGCCGTGGCGATGCCATCTACGTCCGCTATCGACCGTGGATTCAACTGGTGAACGCAACACTCTAAGACATATGGAGGAGTGTTCACATGAAGCGCAAACCTCGCATCTACTATTCGGACAGCCAAAAGGCACTGATGTGGGAGCGATGGCGGCAAGGCGACTCGCTTCAAAAGATTGCCCAGCTGTTTGACTGAAACCACTCGTCAGTTGAGAGGATCTGGCCGAATCAGGCGGAATATGTCCAGCAAAACGATGTCGGTCCCGCCTGGCGCTAACGCTGGCTGAGCGTGAGGAGATATCGCGTGCGGTTGTGGCTGGCCAGTCGATCCGGTCCGTCGCCGCCAAGCTCGGGCGAGCACCGTCAACAGTCAGTCGCGAGATCACGCGCAACGGTGGCCTGGGCGGCTACCGGGCCGCGCAAGCCGACCAGCGTGCATGGGATCGAGCGCGACGTCCCAAATCATGTAAGCCCGTTACGAATCCAAAGCTGGCAGCTATCGTCGCCAGCAAGCTGCAAGTCCAATGGTCACCGGAGCAGATTGCTGGTTGGCTCAAGCAGGCCTACCCGAGTGACGAGGACTATCACGTGTCACACGAAACGATCTACCGCAGCCTCTATATTCAGGCCTGCGGTGCACTGAAAAAGGAATTGCTCGACCACCTGCGACGTACCCGGGATATGCGGCGCTCGCGCCATTACACGCAAAAGACAGGTGAGCACGGCAGGATTACTGACACCGTTTCGATCAGCGAACGTCCTGCTACGGTCGAGGATCGCGCGATACCTGGCCACTGGGAAGGCGACCTGCTTTTTGGCAGCCATAACAGCCAGATTGCTACACTCGTAGAGCGCCAGACCCGCTATGTGATGCTGGTGAAGGTAGCCGGCAAAGACACCGAGTCGGTGGTCAATGCGCTCATCATGAATGCACGAAAGCTACCTACAGAGCTCTACAAATCGCTGACATGGGATCGAGGCAAAGAGATGGCTGACCACAAGCGCTTTACCCTGGATACCCATATCCAAGTTTATTTCTGCGATCCCCACCATCCTTGGCAACGCGGATCGAACGAAAATACCAACGGGCTGCTACGGCAGTATTTCCCGAAAGGACTGGACCTTTCCACGTACTCCCAGGAGAATCTCGACGAGGTTGCGAGGCTGCTGAACGAGCGCCCACGCAAGACGCTCAACTACGAAACGCCAGCACAGCGGTTTAACAAATGTGTTGCGAGCACCGATTGAATTCGCAACCCAAAGCAGACATACGTTCTCGATACGTTGCTACCGGCATCTCACCGATTACGACATCAGCCTAGTTGCTAATTCCTGTACATGTCGATATCGACCGTGGCACCGATCGCAGCTAAGAAATCCAAAACACGTCGCTCAAAGCCAAGTGCAGGCATCGAAGCGGCTTCATCCTGATCTATCCAAAGCACGACTTGGAGCTCGGCTTCAAGGCCAAATTTCTTTACTGCTTCGGCGATCTTTGATTCAAACGGTGCAAGCCGAAACACTAGGTCGTTTGACAGTGCATAGACATCAACGACCGCAGCTTCAACTGTGCCGAGAGAGAACTTCCAAGCCGAAGTTCTAGGTAAAGGCACCTGAGGATTGCACTCACCTTTACGCTTAACTCGCGTAGCCTCCAGGCCGATGAAATTGCTTACCTCATCCGGCTCAAAGCTGTCTCCGTAGAGTCCAAGGTAGACTTCGCCCGTGCTTGTCATGGTCCTATTCTCAATACGTTCATGTCCGCTTCTGGCCGATTGCTGCCGTCCAGGTAGGGCCGCTTACGATCCAGAGCGAAGTTTATCTAGACCAGTGTATCTCAGCAGGATTGCAGACAAGAACCTTCCCTGCCTCGGCCTGTCGCATTTTTTGGCATTATTCAATGGAATTGACAGGGTAAGTCGCTATCTGATGCAGAGTGCGTCGTCAAAGCCGCGACGTTATATATTGGGCCAGCCCACCGGCCATTGTTCATGGTGGCTCCGTATGGCCCTGTATGTCGAGTCACCCGTCCTGATTTCGCTAGTACAGTTGGCCGCAATCTTAAAAAATTCGCCTTTATCAATAGGCTTACCGTCTTTTCCAATGTAGAAGCTGCTTCGAGGGCTTGGTGGTGCAGGAACACGCGCCAGTTCAATAACGACTGACAAAAGTGCTGACGACAGCTCGGTGATGGGGATGTTGTGCTTTTGCTTGTCCTGCAGCAGCCACCCATTAAGTTCATGTGCAATCGAGACCGAACTGATAGGACTGCCATTAAAATTGCATTTTGCCTCTAACACGTCAATATCGAGAACGCCAGAACCAAGGGTTTGAAGTTCAACGTAAGAATTCGTCAGCCGCCAGCCGCAGAACATCGCACAGAAAGTTTCAGCGGCGTGATTCAACCTTTTGCGACCCATTTAAGATCTTCCATCAACGTTAATTCGAGCAAGGCGCGCGAGTCTCAAACGACCGCTTCTGGCCGATGGCAGATATCGCAACGGCTCAGTGTACGGTCTTATTGCGCTTGCAACAAGAACGGAACGGTCGAGCTCCTAATGCCCGCGCCGCCCAATCCGCTGATGCACCCGCCGCTGCGCCACCCACACCCCGACCGCCACCACCGGCACCAGAATCCCCAGCATCAGATCCGGATTGATCGGCACCCCGGCCGCCTTGGCCGCCTTCCCCGCATAGCCGAGCAGCCCGACCAGGTAGTAGGAAATCGCCGCCACCGATAATCCTTCAACCGCAAGCTGCAGCCGCAACTGCTGCGCCGCGCGCGCATTCATCGATTCCAGGATGCGCCGGTTCTGCAGCTCCTGCACGATGCCGACCCGGGTGCGCAGCAGGTCGTTGGTGTCGGCGATGCGGCGCGCCAGCGCGTCCTGGCGCGCGCTGACCGCGGCGCAGGTCTGCATCGCAGGCGCCAGGCGGCGTTCCATGAATTCCTCCACCGTGGGCGTGCCCTCGATGCGTACTTCGCGCAGCTCCTCGATGCGCGCCTTGACCAGGCCGAAATAGGCCTTCGAGGCCGAGAAGCGGTAGCCGTTGTCGAGCACCAGCTTCTCCAGCCGGGCCGCCAGCCGCGTGATCTGCCCCAGCAGGCGCTGCTCGTCCTGCGCGCCATGTTCGACGGGCGCCATGTCGGTCGCCACCATGGCGCTGGCCAGCGAGGACAGCTCCGCTTCGATCGCGTCCAGCTCGATGCCGACGGTGCGCGCGGCGGGCAGGCCGAGCAGGGCCATCATGCGGTAGGTTTCGATTTCCAGCACCCGCTGCACCAGGCGTCCGCCCTGCAGGTGGCGCATGCCGAGGTCGCGGATCACAAAGCGGCTGAAGCCGTCGGACTGGATCGCGAAATCGGTCCACAGCTCGGCGCCCTGCATCACCGAGGAACCGGCCAGGCCGTTGCGCTCGAACACCGAGGGCAGGCGCGAGGCGTCGGCCGCGCCCTTGACCAGCGCCACGTGGGCTGCCGCCATCAGGCTGCCTTCCAGGCTGGCCAGCCAGCTGGCGGGCAGGAAGGACAGGGGTACGTGGGAGAAGGCCTCGTACGCTCCCATGTCGGGCGGGAGCGGCGTGGTCACCGTATAGGTGGCGAACTCGGTATGGCATTCCCACTTCAGGCGGAAGCTGCCGAAGTCATGGAAGAAGTGGCTGCTGCCCGGGCCGGGCGCGGCGACGCCGAAGTGGCCGCACAAGCTTCCCAACAGCTGGTGCTGGGAATGGCGCCCTGGCGGACCGGCTTGCCCGCCGTGATAGACCGCGAGGTGGGTGATCGCCTCGGGCGCGTCGAGCCGCATGAACGGGCGCGAGTGGAGTTCGGCGGCGAGCGGCACCCGCAGGGGATGGTTCAGCGATACGTTGAAGTCTCTCACTCGACGCTCTCTCGGTAGTAGTGAAGTATTCCTTTTCGCTATTCTGTCATTACTTGACGTTTTGTGCACTGCATCAAATGATTAACATCGAACACTCAGGAGCTTGAGCGGAAAGTGTTGGAAATGATCATCAGACATGGCTTTTACTCACCCGGCTCAGTTTCCTGGGTTGCGTTCCTGCACATGCTTTGAGCACGGTCAGGCGGCCAGCGTTTAGCGGCGCTTTCATTTCTAGGCGAACTCATCTGTCAGCATTTCGTCAGACGCCCGGCCGAGGATCGATCTGTCAAGCCCGCACCATTCTGGTGCAATTTGGCAATCCATCCAGGAGGAAAACATGACTACCCGCAGCTTCCTGCGCCGCAGTTTTCACAAGACTTGGACCGCGATCCGCATCCGGGTGCTCCCGGCTTGCGCCATACGCTAACGGTTGAGTCGATAACGAGAATGCATTATCATTAGTGCCTTGTCCCTGCCCCGAGGTGCCCGATCCATGAAATACCCCTTCCTGCCGATGCTGCTGGCCTTGTCCCTGTCCAGCCAAGCCGCGCTCGCCGACGATCCCGTGATGGTGATGGGCGAAGTCCGGGTGAGTGCCCAGCGTCCGGGCGGAGCGCTGCTGTCGAACAGCGTCATGAGCTCGGTCGACGTGCTCGGCGCCGACAAGCTCGAAGACAAGAATGTCGCCAACAGCTGGGAGCTGCTCGGCCAGTTGCCCGGCATGCAGCTCACCGAGACCCGCATGGGCGCGGAGTCCGGCAAGGCGAGCTTCCGCGCCTTCAATGGGGAAGGCTATATCAACGGCATCAAGGTGCTGATCGACGGCGTTCCCAGCAATGTCAACAGCGGCAACCAGCGCTTCATCGACATGGTCTTCCCGCTCGAGGTGGACTACATCGAAGTGGTGCGCGGCACCAACGATCCGCGCTACGGCCTGCACAACATCGGCGGCAACATCAACTTCGGCACCCGCCAGGGCGGCAACTACCTGGACGGGCGCGTGAGCGTCGGCAGTTTCGCCAGCCGCGAAGCCCAGCTGGCGCTGGGACGCGAGCGCGGCAGCCTGGCCCAGAACTACTTTTTCGCCAAACAGCAATCGAACGGTTCCCGCGCGCACAGCGGTTCGGACAAGTACACGGTGGGCGCCAAGTGGTTCCTGAGTTCGCCCGACAAGGCGCTCAAGGCCGGCCTGGTGCTGCGCAGCTACCGCCACGATGCCGAGGAACCGGGTTTCCTCACCGCGCAGGAGCTGGCCGCCGACCGCCGCCAGTCGCCCGCCAAGAACGCCAACGACCTCAGCGAGCGCGATATGCGCCATGCGAGCGCCCACCTGGACTGGCAGCTCACGCCGCAAACCTTCTGGAGCAACAAGCTGTACTACAACCGCTACCTGGACGACCGCCGCGTCACCTTCACCAGCAATCCAGCGGGCACCGCGCCGCGCCAGCGGCGCCTGTGGGACGAGGCCCAGACCGGCTTTCTCAGCACGCTGACCTGGCGCGCCCATGCCGCTCTGGCGGTCGAGAGCGGCATCAGCGCCGAGCGCCAGGACAACGCCTACCGCCGCCTGCGCTACAGCTTCGCGCTGCCGACGAATTTCACCACGCCGGCCGCCGTCCAGAACGACGACAGCTATACCCTCGACAATACCGGCGCCTACGTGCAGGCGGTCCTCAAGCCGCTCGCGTCGCTCAGGATCATCCCGGGCTTCCGCCTGGATAAGTTCAGCGGCGGCTTCCTGAACAATGCGAATGGACTGCGCGCGCGCCTGCAGGACTATGGCTGGATCCGGCAGCCCAAGCTCAGCATGGTCTACAGCCCGGCGCAGGAACTGAGCCTGTACGCCAACTGGGGGCGCACGTTCCAGATCCTGACCGGTTCAGGAGCGCCGGCCTACCTGACCCCGGGACAGGAAGGCTTCGCGCCTTCGATCAATACCGGCAAGGAGCTCGGCGTCAAGTTCAAGCCGGCGCCCGGGGCCGACCTGCGCATCGCGGCCTGGCAGCAGGACGCCACCGGCGAGGTGGCCAACATGCCGGCCACCGGCACTACGGTCGGCCTGGGCGAGACCCGCCGCAAGGGGCTCGACCTGCAGGTTGCAAGCCGCATCGGCGAGCGCGTCGACCTGACGTTCTCGCACTCGCTGCAGAAAGCCGAAGTGGTGAGCGCGTTTACCGCCGACGGGGTGTCGCTGGCCGGGAAGGAGGTATTTCACACGCCGCGCCACATCACCAACCTCGGCGCCGACTATCATCTCTCGGAGCGCTGGCGCTTCGGGCTGCAGGGACGCGCGCAGGGCAGCTACTACATCGACAACGCGAATGCGCTCGGCAAGTTCGGCGGCCTCGTGCTGTTCGACGCGAGCGTGCGCCATCAGCTTTCCCGGACCGTGAGCCTGGACCTGCAGCTCAAGAACCTGGCCGACCGCCGCCATGCCTACGCCTGGTACGACAACTTCTTCTGGCCTGCCGCCCAGGCCCAGCCGATGTTCTCGGCGGGAGCGGGGCGCGCCGCCTACCTGTCGCTGAACGTGAAGCTGTAAGGCCATGACGAAGCTGCTCCATTCCCGCATCATGGGCATCGACGCGCTGCGCGGCCTGGTGATGGTGTTCATGCTCGCCGACCACGTGCGCGAGACCTTCCTGCTGCACCTGCAGGTGTCCGACCCGATGGACGTGGCGACGACATCCGGCCCGCTGTTCGCCTCGCGCCTGCTGGCGCACCTGTGCGCGCCGGTGTTCGTGTTCCTCACCGGACTGTCCGCCTTCCTGTACGGAGCGCGCCAGCAGGACAGCGCAGGCGCGGCGGCAAGCTTCCTGTGGAAGCGTGGGCTGTTCCTGGTGATGCTGGAACTCACGGTCGTCAACTTTGCCTGGACCGCGAGCTTCCCGCCCAAGGTGATCTACCTGCAGGTGATCTGGGCGATCGGCCTGTCGATGCTGGCGCTTGCGGCGCTGGTGCGGCTGCCGCGCGCATTCCTGATCGCGCTCGGCCTGGCGATCGTCGCCGGCCACAACCTGCTGGATCCGCTGCACTTCGCGCCCGGCCATCCGCTGCACGCCATCTGGGCGGTGCTGCACGAGCGCGGCTGGCTGGAGTTCGGCGACACGCTGCGCCTGCGTACCTCCTATCCGGTACTGCCCTGGATCGGCATCATCTGCCTGGGCTATGCCTGCGGGCCGTGGTTCGGCGCAAGCTTCACGCCGCAGCGCCGCGCAAGCCGACTGCTGGGGTGGGGCATCGGAGCCCTGGTCGGCTTCCTGCTGCTGCGCACGGCGAACGTCTACGGCGACCGGCCGTGGAGCGCCGGCGCCACCGCAGTCGACGCGGTGATGGGCTTCTTCAACGTCACCAAGTATCCGCCTTCGCTGCTGTTCACCGCGCTGACGCTCGGAGCGGGCCTGTTGCTGCTGCGCGCGCTGGAAAGCCGGCAGGGAGCGCTCGTGAAACGGCTGGCGGTGCTGGGCGCGGCGCCGATGTTCTTCTACATCGCCCACCTGTACGCGCTCAAGCTGCTCTTGATTGCCGTTTCCGCATTCGACAAGGACGCGGCCCGCTTCGACGGGGTAGGGCCGGTGTGGATCGTGAGCGCGCTGCTGTGCGCGGCGCTGTATCCGGCGGTGGCAGCGTTCGCACGGCTCAAGGCACGGCGGCGCGACATCGCCTGGCTGAAGTACCTGTAGGCCGCCGCATGCTACCATCGGGGCTTATGAAACACCGATTATTCCTGTTCGACCTGGACGACACGCTCCTCGACTTCAAGGCCTCCGAACGCCTCTCCTTTGTCCGTACGATGGGCCAGCTCGGGTTGCAGGGCGAGCTCGAACCCTTGTTTCAGCAGTACCAGGCGATCAACCTGGCGCTCTGGCGCGCCTTCGAGGCCGGCACGGTATCGAAGGAGCTGCTGAAGGTCGAGCGCTTCCGCCAGACCTTTGTCGGCAATGGCCTCGACCTGGACCCGGCGAAGGCGAGCAGCCTGTACCTGGAATCCCTGTCCGAGACGGTGGTGCTGGTCGACGGTGCGCAAGCGCTGTGCGAGAGCCTGGCCGCTTGTGGCGAGGTCGGCATCATTACCAACGGCGTGCACCACATCCAGCACCGCCGCATCGCCAGCTCGGGATTGAAAGGGCACATCTCCTTCGTCGCGACGTCGGAAGCCTGCGGCCACGCCAAGCCGGACAGCCGCTTCTTCGAATTCAGCGCCCGGATGGCGCGCGCGCGGCCTTTCGCCAGGCACGAGACCGTCATCGTCGGCGACCGCCTGGACGCCGACATCCTCGGCGCCAACCGGTTCGGGATCGACAGCTGCTGGTTCAACCCCGGCGGACTGGCCAACGACAGCTTTGCGCTGCCCAGCTGCGAAGTCAGCGCCCTGGACCAGGTCGTTCCCGCGCTGAGGCAGCTGGCGCTGGCCGCCTGAGACTTTTTGGCAACACAAAGCGCCGGCATCCGTGCCGGCGTTTTTTTGCGCCGCAGGTCTTGCAATACTCCCGTTATACTCCATCTGGAGTATAAGGAGAAGATAATGCACCCAACCGTACGTGTTCCCGAGAGTGAGAAAGTCACCGTCAACGTCGGCCTGGTCGATCTGGCCCAGGTCGACCTCCTGATCAACGAAGGCTTTTATTCGAACCGGACCGACTTCGTCCGTACCGCCCTGCGCAACCAACTGCTGGCCCACGCCGACGCGCTGCGCCAGATCGTGGTGCGCAAGCGCTACGTGCTGGGGCAGCACCGCTATACCCGCAAGGAACTGGAGGAAGTGGTCGCCAGCGGCCAGCGCCTCGAGGTCCACGTGCTGGGACTGGCCGTGATCGAAGACGACGTGACGCCGGAACTTGCCGGTGCAGCGATCGCCTCGGTCCAGGTCCTGGGCGCCTTCATCGCGTCGCCCGCCGTCAGGCAGGCGCTCGCCGACCGTATTCACACATAGAACAGGATTCCCATGAAACCCATCGACGAATTCGTGCGCCAGATGATGGCCTCGGCCGAGCGCGTCCGCGCCGGCGACCCCGGCGCCGCCACCGACGTCATCCAGCGCGCACTGCAGCAGGCAGGGCTGATGAGCCCCGCGCCAGGCGCCGCGCCGCCGGACGCGCCCACCATCATCGATCTCAACCCTGCACCCGCCGGGAAAGGGGCGCAGCCCAGGCCGAAGGCGCGCAGCGGCTGGAAGCGCCAGCCGCACGCCCCCGCCGACCTCGGTCCGGGCCGCTTCATCGACGGCAGCTTCGCCTGCCCGGAAGGCCGACGCCGCTACAAGCTGTACGTGCCGGCCGGCGCCGCCGAGGAGCCGCGCCCGCTGGTGGTGATGCTGCACGGCTGCACCCAGAATGCCGGCGATTTCGCCGCGGGCACGGCGATGAACACGCTGGCCGAGGAGCACGGCTGCCTGGTGCTGTATCCGGAACAGGACCGCGGCGCCAACCATAACAGCTGCTGGAACTGGTTCGAGCCGGGCCAGCAGCGGCGCGGCTGCGGCGAGCCGGCGATCCTGGCCGCCATGACGCGGGAGATCGTCGCCGAGCATGGTGCCGACCCGCGCCGCGTGTATGCGGCGGGCCTGTCGGCCGGCGGGGCGATGGCGGCCATCCTGGGCGCCGAGTATCCGGAGCTGTTCGCGGCGATCGGCATCCATTCCGGCCTGGCGGCCGGCAGCGGCAAGGACATGATCTCGGGCCTGCATGCGATGAAGCATCCGAAGGCGGCAGCAGCAGCCGGGCAGGGCGTGCCGGTCATCGTGTTCCATGGCGACGCCGACCACGTGGTCCATCCCGGGAACGGAGACGCGGTGCTGCACCAGTTCAGCGGTGCGCAGGCGGGCAGCCTGCAGCGCGAGCGCCAGGAGGGCAATGCCGGCGGGCGCCGCTTCACCCGCAGCTGCTGGCGCGACGCGCAGGGCCGGCGCCTGGCCGAGCACTGGCTGGTGCATGGGGTGGGACACGCCTGGGTCGGCGGCAAGGCGGCCGGTTCGCACACCGACGCCAGCGGACCGAGCGCCTCGAGCGAGATGCTGGCTTTCTTCCTCGAGCACGGCCGCTAACGCGGTTTCTCCTCAGCGCTTGATCGCGTGCAGCCACACCGCCGCGATCCGCTCCGCCTCTTCGTAGCCGGGCTCCCCCAGCTGGCCGCCGAAGATGTCCGGGTCCAGCTCTTCATAGCTCCAGTGGTCGCACTGGGCTTCCAGCTCGGGCCGGATCGCTTCCAGGAATTCGTCCTGCGCGCCGGTGATCGCCACGCCCGTGTACAGCATCAGGTTGCCGCCCCGGCGCAGCCGTCCCAGGCTTTCCTTGACGATGCGCACCGACAGCTCGGCGCCGCGCATGCCGCCGCCGTGGCGGTAGGGCAGTTCGCTCGGGTCGAGCACGTAGGGCGGGTTCGACACGATCAGGTCGAAGTCGCCGTCCAGGCTGTCGAACAGGTTGCTGTGGCAGGCATGCAGGTTGGGCAGTTCCGCCAGCCGCGCGTTCACCACCGTCAGCGCCAGCGCGCGCGTATTGATGTCGGCGCCGACTACCTCGGCGTGCGGGAAGTGGCGCGCGATCGCCAGCGCGCCGGCCCCGCCGCCGCAGCCGATGTCGAGCGCCCGCACCGGACCGGAACCGAGCCAGGGAAAGGCGCGTCCCATGGTGCCGACGAAACGGTAGGTATCGGGACCGAAGAACACGGCGTCGTCGTCGTCCGTGGGATGGGCCGAGTGGAAGACCAGCAGTTCGCCCAGGCTCGAGGCGCGCAGCGTCGAGCGCAGCAGGGCGCCGTCGGGCGCGACGATGCCGGCCTCGCGCATCAAGTCCAGCAGTTCGGGCGCCACGTCCTCGGCGGCGAAGGGCCGGCTCCAGCCGAAGATGCCGCGCAGGTCCTGCGCCCGTTCGTTGCCGGGGCGGCGGTTGATGCGGCGGTGCGTGGACGGAGTCACCGTGACGAAACGGTAGTCGTGCTCGCGCAGGTAGCGGCCGAGGGCGACGAGGGCATTGGCGTGTGGACTTGTCATGCCTGCCAGCGTCGCATACCGTATCCGGTGCTGCTGTGCGCCAGCTAACGCTGATCGTGAGCTTGGCAATGGGAAATTGCTGCGCATATGTGAACATGCGAACAGTCCGACACGGCAGGGGTGTCCATACTCGATCACACGGGGGCGGCACGGCCGCCTGGCCCGACAACAGGGAGGGGAACATGGCGAACAGGAACGGGATCGAAGGGCCGCTCGGCCGCGTGGAACGTGAAGTCGCCCGCGAACGCCACGAGCGCGCCCTGCACGACGAGGTGCGCAGCGGGCTGGCGCCGCTGGAAGAGGAATTCCGTCTGAAGGATGCGCGCGAGCGCGCCGACAGCAGCAACTTGAAACGGCATCAGGGGCGCTGATGGCGCCGCCAATGGCCATGAGGAGAACAGGCGATGAAATGGGAAGGTGATCGACAGAGCGACAACGTGGAGGACCGCCGTGGCGGCGGTGGCGGCGGTGGTTTCGGCTTCGGCGGCAAGACCGTCGGTATCGGCACCCTGGTCATCGCGCTGATCGGCAGCGTATTTTTCGGCATCGATCCGAGCGTGATCCTCGGCGGCGGTGGCGGGCCGGTGCAGGTGCAGCAGGCGCCCCAGGGACCCCAGGGCGCGCCGGCGAACGACCGCGAGACCCAGTTCGTCAAGACCACGCTGGCCTACACCGAAGACGCCTGGGCCCAGATCTTCGCGGAGCAGGGCGCGCAATACCGGCCAGCGCGGCTGGTGCTGTTCGAGGGCGCCACCCCGACCGCCTGTGGCACCGGCCGCAGCGCCACCGGCCCCTTCTATTGCCCGGCCGACGGCAAGGTCTATATCGACCTGAGCTTTTTCCGCCTGATGCAGCAGCGTTTCAACGTGGCCGGCGAGTTCGCCCAGGCCTACGTCATCGCGCACGAAGTCGGCCACCACGTGCAGAACCTGCTGGGCCTGTCGGACAAGGTCCACAACGCCCAGCAGCGCGTGTCAGAGCGGGAAGGCAATGCCCTCTCGGTGCGCCTCGAACTGCAGGCCGACTGCTTCGCCGGCGTCTGGGCCAACCGCACCAACAAGCGCGAGCAGATCCTGGAGGCGGGCGACGTCGAGACCGCCCTGGCCGCGGCCACCGCCATCGGTGACGACGCCCTGCAGCGCCAGTCGCAGGGCACCGTGGTGCCGGATTCGTTTACCCACGGCAGCTCGGCCCAGCGGGTGCGCTGGTTCACGCGCGGCCTGGAGACCGGCAGCGTGGAACAGTGCAATACCTTCGAGGCGCGCCAGCTATAACAGGCCAGCTCCGGCTGTGACCATCCGCAAAAAGCGGGTCGCTTGTAGGACAAGCCCTCGTCGAGCGGCCCGTTGTCCGGAAAATCCGCAAAACGCCCCGTTCGTTTCCGTGCGCGTATCGCCATCCTTGGTGTTTTGACATAACGTATTTGCACGAGCCCGCCAAGCTGGCGGGCGTTTTGTATCCGTTGCGAACAACCATCGAGGAGGAGTTATGCTGGCAATGAACTACCGCGGGCCCTACCGCGTCCGCGCCGATCACAAGCCCGACCCCGTCATCGAGCACCCGGGCGACGCCATCGTGCGCGTCACCCGGTCCTGCATCTGCGGCTCGGACCTGCACCTGTACCATGGCCTGGTGCCCGACACCCGCGTCGGCCACACCTTCGGCCACGAGTTCATCGGCGTTGTGGAAGAGGTCGGCTCCGGTGTGCAGCACCTGAAGGTCGGCGACAAGGTGCTGGTGCCATTCAACCTGTTCTGCGGTTCCTGCTTCTTCTGCGACCGAGAACTGTACGGCAATTGCCACAATACGAATCCACAAGCCACTGCGGTCGGCGGCATCTACGGCTACTCGCACACGGCGGGCGGCTACGACGGCGGCCAGGCCGAGCTGGTGCGCGTGCCGATGGCCGACGTCGGTCCGATGGTGATCCCCGACGACATCCATGACGACGACGCCGTGCTGCTTACCGACGCGGTGCCGACCGGTTACCAGGCGGCCGAGATGGGCGATATCAAGGAAGGCGACACGGTGGTCGTGTTCGGCGCCGGCCCGGTCGGCATCTTCGCGGCCAAGTCGGCCTGGCTGATGGGCGCGGGGCGTGTGATCGTGGTCGACCATATCGAATACCGCCTCGAATTCGTCAAGCGCTATGCCCAGTGCGAAGTGGTCAACTTCAAGGAAGTGCAGGATATGGCCTTGCACATCAAGAAGATGACCGACTGGATGGGGGCCGACGTCTGCATCGACGCGGTCGGCTGCGAAGCCTCGGGCAGCGCCATGCAGACGCTCACCGGCCGCTACACGATGATGCAGGCCGGCGCTGCCACCGTGCTGCACTGGTGCATCAACTCGGTGCGCAAGGGCGGCAACGTGTCGATCGTCGGCGTCTATGGTCCGACCTTCAACGCGGTCCCGATCGGCAATGCCTTGAACAAGGGCCTGACCCTGCGCATGAACCAGGCCAGCGTCAAGCGCCACCTGCCGCGCCTGATCGAGCATATCCGCGCGGGACGCCTGAATCCGAAGGAAATCATCACCCACCGCGTGCCGCTGGAAGAGGTGTCGGATGCCTATCACATCTTCTCGGGCAAGCTCGATAACTGCATCAAGACCATCCTGATCCCGCCGAACGCCAACCAGGTCAAAGCGGTCTCGGCCAGCGCAATGCATTGAGGAGCGAACATGGAACCACGCAGCGATATCCAGGAACACCACCATCACGCGCATGGTCACGACCACGACCACCTGCAGCGGCACCCGAGCCAGGGCCACATCGCGCCGCGCCGTCCCTCGCGCCAGGAACTGCAGCACATCAACGGCTGGGGCGCCGACCTCGACCGGAAGAACCGCCCCGCCGTGCCGATGGAACGCACCCCGCCGCGCTTCATCAACCAGCCCGAGGGCGATCCGGTGCAGCAGCAGGAAAAAGTGGAAGTGCTGGTCTCTCCGGAACGCCCGGGCATCACCCAGATCTTCGGCACCGTGCAGCCGCCTTCCGGCCTCTCGGGCATGATCCGGCGCCTGGCCTTCAAGTCGACCGAGAACGACCTGCGCCACTGGCTGCTTCTGCTGCTGGCCGACCGCGTCAACGTGGTCGAAGGCATTGCCGACGACCTGGCGCACGGGAAGGTCCCGAACGTGCTGGGCGAGATGGGCATCAAGGCCGAGATGAAGCACAACCCGGCCGGGCTGGCCAAGAAGGTGGCGATCACCGCCGCCGTGGTGGGCACGGCGGTCTACCTGATGAAGCGGCGCGACCGCGACGACGATCGCTACGAGCGCAGCCGCTACGAGGGTGATCGTTACTACCGCTGAGCCTCAAGCGCTCCGATGAGCAGGGGCAGCAGGCCCTCGCGGGCCTGCTGCTTGCGCTCAACCGTAGCGTGGATCGTTCAGTACGGGCGACGCCTCGGTCTGCGCCATCACCGGTGCTGGGCGGGGCGTCGCCACCTTGGCGGGCGCCTTGCGCTTGGCCGGCTTGCGGCGGAACTTGATCCAGACCACCAGGCCGGTGATGAAGAACAGCAGGGGCGTCAGACCCACCACGCTGATCAGGATGCGCCCGGCCAGGCCAAAGGCTTCGCCGGTGTGCAGCGGGAACAGGGTGCTGACGAACCAGTCGCCGCCGCGCGCGGTGAGCGGGTCGATGGCGCGTACTACCTCGCCGCTGCCGGCATCCACGCTCACGCGGGTGGCGCCTGCACCGTGGCGCAGCTCGCCCGGCTGGCGCACCCGCACTTCATAGGGCTGGTTTGGCTTGGCCGGGATGCCGATGCGCGACACCCGGCCTTCCGGATAGCGCGCCTGCGCCGCCGCCATCGCCGCACCGGCGTCGATGCGCGGAACCTCCTTCGCGCTGGTATTCAGCGCTTTCTCGTTCTTGCTCAGCGGCGCGACGGCGCGGATGGCCGGGGTCACCCAGTCCGGCGCGTTGAAATAGACCCCCGAGAAGGCCAGCACCAGCAGCACCGGCGCCACGTAGAAGCCGGCGGCCCGGTGCAGCTGGAAGTTAAACTTGGGCCAGTTGCTGCCGCGCCGTACCGAGATCGCATGCCAGAAGGCCGATAAGGTCATCTTCGGCCACCACACCACGATGCCTGTCAGGGTCAGGAGCATCAGCGCCAGGCCCTGCACGGCGATGACGATCTTGCCCGCTTCGCCCGCCATCAGGTAGCGGTGCAGATGAAACAGGGTCGGCATCAGGAGCGGCCGCGACAGGCCGGCTTCGCCCCAGTTGCGCTCGCCCAGGATCGCCAGGTTGGCCGGGTCGACCATGACCTGGCGCGTCACGCCCTGCGTCCAGCTGGAATCCGGCTTCTGCGGCCGGTACCAGGCGACGTACACATCCCCATGCACTTCCGGCAGGAACAGGGTGTCGGGCCGTCCATAGCCGGGCTCATCCTGCAGGCGCGCCATCACCGCCGCCACCTGGGCCGGGGCAGGGCGGGCCTCAAGGCCGGCGGTGGCACCTGCGGGAGGAGCCACCCGCAGCAGACCCGGATTGAGCCAGGCATCGACTTCATGGCGCCAGCCGATGACGGTGCCGGTGAGCCCTTGCAGGACCAGAATGGTGCCGAAAATCAGGCCGGCCCAGAGGTGAACGGTACGGATGAGCGGTTTCATGTCCGGAATGATAACCTAAATGAGAATGATTCTCGATCTTGCGTCATTACATGATAACGATTATCATTTAGGAATTCCTGCTGAGCAAGCGTATTTCGTATCCATGAATAAGAACAACTCACTCAAAACGATCCCCGCCGCCGTCGCCACCGCATGCATGTTGATGGCCGTACCCCACGCCATCGCGCAAGAACAGAAGCCGCAGGAGAACACGGAAGAAAACCTCGCCTCGGTCGTGGTCACCGCCACCCGCACCGCCAAGGCCGTCGACAAGATCCCGGGTGCGGTCTCGGTCATCACCCAGCAGGAACTCGCAACCCAGTACCTGATCGCCGACGATCCCTCGCAGGCGCTGGCGACCTATGTGCCGGGCTATGCCCCGAGCCGCCAGAAGATGACCTCCACCGGCGAGTCGCTGCGCGGCCGCCAGCCCTTGATCCTGTTCGACGGCATCCCGCAATCGAACCCGCTGCGCGCCGGCATGCGTGAAGGCTATTTTGCCGACAGCGCGATCATCGAACGCATCGAAGTCATCAACGGCGCCTCGGCCATGCAGGGCATGGGTGCGACCGGCGGCATCATCAACTACATCACCAAGATTCCGCGGGTCGAGGGCACCACGTACACGGTGAACGCCCGCCTGGCCAGCCAGTTCGAATCCGACAACCTGGACTGGAAGACCGGCCTGACCGTCAGCCACAAGTCGGGCGACTTCGACCTGCTGGCCTATGCCAGCGTGCAGCGCCGCGGCATGGGCTACGACGGCAGCGGCCGCCGCCTGGGGATCGACGCGGTCCAGGGCGACACCATGGATTCGCACGGCAACGACCTGTTCGTCAAAATGGGCAAGAACTTCGGCGACCAGCGCCTGCAGTTGACCCTGAACCGCTTCGACCTGGCCGGCGACGGCGACTACCGCAGCGTGCCGGGCAAGCTGGCCCAAGGCCTGCCGACCAGCTCGGCGCCCGGCACGCCGATCGGCATGCCGCCGCGGAACAAGGTGCGCAGCGCCAGCCTCGACTATCGCCACAACGACCTGGGCGGCGGCTACCTCACCGTGCAAGTGTTCGGCCACGAGTTCTCGGCGCTGTACGGCGCTACCAATACCTCCACCTTCCAGGACCGGGCCATCGCCCCGGTCGGCAGCCTGTGGGACCAGTCGCAGGTGGTGACCGACAAGCGCGGCTCGCGCATCACCTGGGTGCGCCCGGACCTGTGGGTAGAGGGACTGGAACTGACGGCCGGGGTCGACTGGCTGCAGGACAATCCGCAGCAGCGCCTGGCCGGCACCGGCCGTACCTGGGTGCCGGAGCTGAAATTCCGCTCGCTGGCGCCGTTCACCCAGCTCGAATACGAGTTTGGCCCGGTGACCGTGCGCGGCGGCGTGCGCTTCGAAGACGCCAAGCTCGACGTCGACACCTACACCACGCTGGCCGCCTACGGCAGCCGACGGGTGGAGGGCGGTTCGGCCGAATTCTCGAAAGCTGTGAAAAACATCGGCGCCGTGTGGCGCTTCGCCCCAGGCTGGTCGGCCTTTGTCGGCAGTTCGGAAGGCTTCGGCCTGCCGGACGCCGGCCTGGTGCTGCGCGGCGTGGCCGTGCCGAACCAGTCGGTCTCGAGCCTGATCAGCCTGCAGCCCATCGTCACCCGCAACAACGAGGTCGGCATCAACTGGCGCGGTCCCAAGGGCCAGTTCGGCCTGTCGCGCTACGATTCGCGTTCCAAACTCGGCAGCGTGATCCGCATTACCTCGGCCGGGATCGGCCTGGTCGAGCGCGTGCCGACCACGGTCAAGGGCTGGGAAGCAAATGCCGAATGGCGCCCGAATAAGGAGTGGAGCGTGTTCGGCACCTGGGCCACCCTCGACGGCAAGACCGCCGCCACCCAGGGCGCACCGATGGACCTCGACCTGGGCGCCCGTTCGCAGGGCCCGGACAAGTCGGTACTGGGCGCCAACTGGACCTTCCGTCCGCAAGCCCAGCTGCGCCTGCAGGCGACCCACCTGCGCGACCGCGACATCAACATCGGCCGCCGCGTCGGCACCAGCAACCTGGAAGAGCACTTCAAGGGCTACACCCTGGTCGATGTCGCCCTGACCTGGGACAGCGCCTACGGCCGCTTCGGCCTGAGTCTCGAGAACATGTTCGACAAGTACTACGTCGGCTACTACTCGCAGTCGGCATCTGCGGTTGATGTCAATGCCACCTACGCCGGCCGCGGCCGCACCCTGGCCCTGAGCTGGAACCGCAGCTTCTGAGGCTGCCAAGGCAGGCCGGCCTTGCCGCCAGCCTGCCTGCATGAGCGTTGCGCTCAAGCAAATACTTTCTGCTGAGCTCGTCCAAACTGTCCGGTGGGCGGTCCATCCCAGGACCACGTTTTCCACGATAGGGGACGAGATGAGAACGCACACCACCTTCCCGGCAGCGCTGCTCGGCGCCGCCCTGCTGTTCCTGGCGCCGGCGCAGTCCCTCCACGCGGCGCCGATGATGAGCCCGCCCACGACGCTGAGCGCATCCGTCAAATCCGCGCTGCTGGCGCAGCTGGCGGCGCAGCGCCAGGCCAAGGGCCTGGACGCCGACCACCACTACCGCATCACGGCCCAGCATCC
Organism: Massilia sp. BHUDP2; assembly: GCF_046236355.1. Lineage (NCBI taxonomy): Bacteria > Pseudomonadati > Pseudomonadota > Betaproteobacteria > Burkholderiales > Oxalobacteraceae > Massilia > Massilia sp. BHUDP2. The sequence goes on along the minus strand of NZ_JBJUVW010000002.1, from coordinate 664,567 downwards.
GGGCGCGGGCGGCACCCAGATCGTGCGGGCGGCCCACACCTGGAAGGGCCTGCGCGTGTTCGGTTCCGAATCCGTGGTGGTGCTCGACAAATCCCTGAAGATCCTGTCGGAATCTAGCTCGGAGCGCCGCCAGCACCTCGGCACCGGCAGCGCCAACCGGCTCGGCGCGCTCACCGCGAGCTTCAGTGTCCAGCCGCAGATCAACAGCCGTGCGGCGATCGCGGCGGCGCTGGCCTCGCTGGCGCCCGCCTTCGGCCAGAATCCGGTGACCGTGGCCAAGCCGACCGCCGAACTGCTGATCTACCCGGTGATGCGCATGCAGCGCGTGGTCGGCGCCGGCGCCAAGGAGGAAGCGGAGCTGAACGCCCTCGACGTGCAGGACGTGGTCGAGCGCTACGAGCTGGCCTACCTGGTGCGCACCCGCCTGCTCGTGGGCGACCAGCCGGTCTACCACGACAGCATCGTCAGCGCCAGGGACGGCGCCATCCTCGACCAGTGGAGCATGGTGCAGACGGTGATCGGCGTGGGCAAAAGCCAGTACAACGGCGAGGTCCCGATCAGCACCACGCTGGCGAACGGCGTCTACCAGATGCTCGATCCCGAGCGCGGCAAGGGCGGCACCTTCGGCGCGATGGCGATCACCAATGCCAACAACGGCAGCAGCGCCGGCAAGGTCTATACGAATGCCACCAATGTCTGGGGCGACGGCAAGCAGTTCGAGGGCGGCAGCACGGTCGGGCCGAACGGCCAGACTGCGGCCGTGAATGCGCTGTGGGGCCTGATGAACACCTACGACGCCCACAAGAACGTGCTGGGCTGGCTCTCGCTCGACGGCAAGAACACCGCCACCTACATCGCTGCCCACGTCAACCGCGGTTACGACAACGCCTACTACAGCGATACCTGCAAGTGCATGTTCATCGGCGACGGCACCTACTTCACCAGCCTGGGGGCGATCGACGTGGTCGGCCACGAGATGGGACACGGCATCACCGCCTCCACCTCAGACCTGATCTACAGCGGCGAATCGGGCGGCCTGAACGAATCGAGCTCGGACATTTCGGGCGAGGTCGTGGAAGCCTATGCGCGCGCCGGCGGCAAGGGCGATAAATTCCCGGAAGAGGGCAACGACTGGCAGCTGGGCACCGAGATCAGCCGCAACGCCACGCCGCTGCGCTGGATGTACCGTCCGAGCAAGGACGGCAGCAGCCCGGATGCCTGGAGCACCTCGCTGCGCCGCCTCGACGTGCACTACAGCAGCGGGCCGAACAACCGCATGTTCTACTTCCTGTCACGCGGCTCGCGCGCAGACAGCGCCGGCGACTACTACAGCAAATACCTGGTGAAGCAGCCGAGCGCGATGACCGGCATCGGCATGGACAAGGCCTTCCGCATCTGGTTCCATGCGAATACCACCAAGTTCACCTCCTCGACCAACTACGCCGATGCGCGCGCGAAGATGATCGAGGCGGCCGAGGAACTGTACGGCAAGGCCAGCGTCGAATCGGTGGCAGTGCAGCGCGCCTATGCCGCCATCAATGTCGGGGCCGACGTCGACGAGCCGGGCGCCGTCGCCACGCCTTATTGAGCGGCGACGGTCTGCGCGTCCGACATCAGGGGAAAGGGATTCAGGGGAGTCCCTTTCCACCACTGCTTCTCGGGCGTCAGCTCGAACACGGCGAAGTGCAGGTGCGGCGCGTTCGGATCGGAATTGCCGGTCACGCCGACATAGCCGATCACGTCGCCGCGCTTGATGTCCATGCCTTCCTTGATGCCGTCGGCGTAGCGGTCCAGGTGCGCGTAGTAATAGGCGTACTTCTCGCTGGGGTCGAACTGGTACAGCGTGGTGCCGCCCGGCTTACTCGTGAACAGCTTGGCCACCTTGCCGTCGGCGGCGGCCAGCACCGGCGTGCCCTTCGGCGCCATGATGTCGAGCGCTTCATGATGGCGCTGAGTGCCGCGCGGCTGGTCGTAGGTGTCGCTGAGGTTGGCGAGCTTGATGCCCTGTACCGGCACCAGGAGATTGCCATGGACGGCGGCGGCCACCGCATCGGCCGGCGACTGCGGGCCGGACGCGCCGACTGCAGGAGAGGGAGGACGCAGCGGCAGGTCGAATTCGCTCAGGTCGGCCTGGATGCTCGGCGGACCCGGCAGCTGTGGATCGATCTGTGCCGCCGGCACGCCGGCAGCCGGCGGCGCGGTGGCCACGCTTGGCGCCGGCTCGTCGGGCACGGCGCGCAACATCACGAACAGGCCGCCGGCGCCGACCAGCACGCCGAGCAGGAAGGTCATCAACCATCTCATGTCATCCTCCGTTGGGTGTCAATCCAGTTAACTCTCCAGCACCACCTCCAGGCCCGCGCCGACCGCGCCCGCCACTTCGGCGGCGCTCCAGTTGGTCAGGCGGATGCAGCCGTGCGACTCGGTCTTGCCGACGTGGCCCGGCACCGGCGTGCCATGGATGCCATAGTGTTCCTTCGACAGGTCGATCCAGACCACGCCGACCGGGTTGTTCGGCCCCGGTGCGATCTTTGCCTTCTTGTCGCCCGGCTCGGCGTCCCAGAACAGCTTCGGGTTGTAATGGTAGGTCGGGTTGGCGTGCACGCCGTTGATCTTCCAGGTGCCGATCGGCAGCGGATCGTTGGCGCTGCCGGTCGAGACCGGGTACTGCGCGATCAGGCCGCCCGCCGCGTCGTACAGCTGCAGCACCTTCGGCCCTTCCTTCACCACCACTTTCGCGGCCTTCGGCAGCGGCTGCTTGCCGTGGACGTTGGGGACGACGATCTGCTCGCCGGCGCGGCCGAAATCCTTGCCCGGATTCAGGCGTTCCAGCATGGCCGGCTTGGCGTGGAATTTCTCGCCCAGGCCTTCGAGCACGTTGGCATAGCCCAGCTCGGGCAGCTTGGCCTTTTCCATCATGTCGCTCGGCACCGGGCGGAACGGGCCGGCCACGTCGGCCTCGACCAGGGTATAGGTGACCAGGTGCGGGCTGTTGTCGGCATTCAGCGCCTCCCAGGTGGCGGCATCGAGCTTGCCGGTCACGGGCAGCTTGCGCAGGGACTGGAAGGTGCTCAAGGCCTGGCGCATGTTGGAGCCGTAGGCGCCGTCGATCTCGCCGGGCGACAGGTTGGCGCGGTCCAGCAGGACCTGGGCGCGCAGGTTGCGTTCGAATTCGGCCTTTTTCGCGGCGGCCGGGTCCACCGGCGCGCCGGCCTGGGCGGGCGCCTGTCCGGCCACTGCCGGCGTCTGTTGCTGTGGCGCCGGCGCGGGCTGCTGTTGCGCAGGGGCGGGAGCGAGCACCGCCTGCTGTGCATGGGCCGGGGGAAGGCTGCCCAGCAGGGCAGCCACGAGGAGGGGGAGGGCGTGCGATTTACTCATTTTGGTTTCCTGCAATGCTTGCTTTTGGAAACCTCAGGTTAGGCCTGCGGCCGTACCGGGTCTGTGCGAGAACGAACTCAAGCGGCCGGGGCCGCTTGCCGCCCGAGGCAAGCTACAATCGCGCCATGAGCACCCACACCATCGTGCTGCAGCCCAGCGGCTTCGCCTGCGAGGCGGGCGAAGACATCAGCATCCTCCACGCTTTCGAAGCGGCTGGCATCGAGCTGCCCAATTCCTGCCGCAACGGCACCTGCCGCACCTGCATCTGCCGGGTGCGCAGCGGCGAGGCCGCGCACCGGATCGAATGGCCGGGCTTGTCCTTCGACGAGAAACGCGAGGGCTACATCCTGGCCTGCGTGGCGGTGGCGCGCAGCGACCTGGTGATCGAGGCGCCGGTGGCGCGCCGCATCGTCTGGGGCGATTGAGGGCCCTTGACCAGCCTGTCAATCCTGATTGGACTTGTGAAGACGCGACCCCAGCGCTCTGATCGAAAACAGCATCAACTCCAATACCATCCAGAGAACACAGCTGATGCAAAGCCAAATGAGGAGCCAATTGATCTCGACACGCCCTTGGATCTGCTTCTTGCGCTGCTCATAATCGATGGTAATCGGACGTACCGGGTACCCGAACCGGAGCCGATGCCAGCGCTCCTTGAAGTGAACATCGGATCTTTCGTTATTGACGCCAAAGACGAATCCATGTCGTTTCGGTATGACGGTTACCGAGCCTTGTTCGCGGATATCTCTCCCCAGGGAAGTCCAAGTGGGGCGGTAACTGTTGAACATGGACTCGTAGGTCGGCGTCGCATTCAGCACCAGGATCAGGACGAGCCCGCGGCGCGCTGGGCTTGAGAACATTCGCATCATGGCTACGGCCGGCCCAGAGCCCGTTCGATCACTTCCACGACCAGCGGCCAGGCATGCGAAGTCGCGGCCACCTCGTCGTAGTGGCTGGCGCCCGGCAGGATCACTACCTCGGCAGCATCACCCGCCTTGCGCGCCCGCGCCGCATAGTCGTGCGCCACGCGCGGCGGCGAGATCGTGTCGAGCTCCCCCGTGACCAGCCAGGTACGGCTGCCGTTCGGCATGAGTTCCGCCGCATTGGTGTCCACGAAGACGTCCGGCCGCCCCGGACCAGGCACGCCGGCCAACTCCGCGGTATCGCGCCCGCAGCTGGACTTGATCAAGGCAGCTTCACTGCGCAGGTCGGCCAGGCCGCCCAGGCTGACCACCGCCGGCACCTTCAAGGTCCGCGCACGGTACAGCGGGCTGCCGGCCGGAATCCGGGAGCGTCCCGCCATCCACTGCACCAGCTGGCCGCCGGCCGAATGGCCGACCGCGACCAGGCGCTGCAGGTCGAGCGGATAGCGTCCCGCCTGCTTTTCCAGGGTCTCGAGCGCCGCATGCATGTCCTGGTAGGTGCCGGGATAGCCGCCGCCCGCTTCGTCGGTGCGCCGGTATTCGACGTTCCAGACCGCGATCCCGCGCGCCGCCAGCGCCCCGGCCATGTTGCGCAGCTGGGTGATGCCGCCGAACTTGCTGGTCCAGCAGCCGCCGTGCACCAGGACCGCGACCGGAAAGGGGCCGCTGCCCGGTGGCAGGAACAGTTCCGCGTACTGCGAGGGCGCTTCGCCGTAGGGAATGCGGGCGCTCGGCGCGGGGCCGTCCAGGGCCAGGTAATCGGCCAGCTTCATCGGGGTGGCGGCGGATGCGCCATGGATGCCGGCTGCAAGCAGGGCTGCGAACAGGAAGGGACGAAGATTCATGGTCGGCGAGGAAATAGTCGAGTAAGCACTATAGCCGAGGATGCCAGGCTGCGGCGGGCCGCCTTCAGCGCCGCACGATTGAAAAACCCGGCTTCGGCATCCATGCTAGGCTGCATCCAAAGCCAACCACGTCAACAGGAGGAGTGCGATGAGCCAATCGAAATCCGGCGGAAGCCAGACCAACAAGCAGTCGGACAACATGTCCGAGGAAGACATGGCGAAGCAGCGCGCGGGCCAGAACACGCAGAAAAGCAGCCACGACCACATGTCGGACGTCAAGGCCGGCAAGGGCGAGGGCGCCGGCGGCGGGGCCAAGCAGAAGCATCAACGCTGATTGAAACCTAGGCCCGCCGGCGGCGCGACCAGCATGCGCCGTGCGGTGGGCTTCACCCGCGGGCGACCGCCCGCACCATCCGAGAGGCTGACCATGACCATGCTTGCTCAAGAAAACAAGCTGCACGGATCAACCCCCGTGTACGCCCATAGTACCCCGGAACCGGACGTCCCGGACCCGACGCCGACGCCCGACCCGCGGCCGCCCGTGCCGGACGATGTCCCCGACCCGGTCAATGCCCCGGTCGAGGAGCCGCGCTTCCCCGAGCCGCCGATCCGGGCCGCCTGACCCCGGCGCTCAGGCCGGCCCGGGCGCGCAGCCCCTGGCCGGCCGGCTAGGCCCGTGCCGCCAGCCGGACAGGGTCTTCAAGGCCTCGTATTTCCGAAGATGACGCGATGAAGCGTGATTGCCACCCGGCCGTCCGTCGACCTGTCACGTCGGACAGGACGGAAACGGCCCGCTGCAAGCGGGGTGGACGGGGGAGGACGCCGGCCGTGAAGGCCGGCAGGGAAGCTCAGCTGCGCGGCTTGTCCTGGCTTGCGGACGAGCCCTGGCTGCCCGATGGGGGCAGCGGCGGAATTTGTCGGATCATTTCTTCGGTTTCCAGTTCTCCAGGGGATTTCTCACCGCTGCCGATATCGGATTCGTGCAGCACGTTGGGGCCTTTTGCCGCGGGATCGACTTGGCGGGTTGCGTTGCTCATGGTGCGCTCCAGGTGGTTGTTCGACAGGATGATCCTAACAGGGCCGAACGGTCATCGGCGCGCGGGACGCCGCACTGCAACATTCGGTCCGGCCCGCAGGCGTGCCGATCCATGTCATGTTGCCGACATCTTGGCCTGCCTATAATGGATCGGAGAATGGAGCACAGAAGGACCCCACAACAAGCACTGCCGGATGCCGGAGGAGACCATGGGCCGTACCCTGCACAACACCATCTACCTGGGCCGCGGCCCGCTCTACTACTCGCGCCGGGCGCAACTGGCGCTGGCGCTCGGCGTCGCGGCGAGTGCCGGCCTGGGCTGGCTGGCCTTCCGGGCGCTGCGTTGATGCTTGCCCTCGGCCGGCGCGCCGGTTACCATGGCGCGCCCTGGCCGAATAGAAAACAGCATGAAGAACGAACAACTGACGACGGACGAATACGACGCCCTGGAACTGGTACGCCGCGGCGTGAAGCGCGACACGGCGGGTGCCTGCGTGGGGCGCAATGCCAAGCGCCTGTCGGGATTGAAGATGCTCGAATACACCCGCGACGGGCGTATCGTGCTCACGGAGAAGGGGCAGCAGGTGCTGTTCCTGCGCCGCTGCATCAAATCGCTGACTGCCCTGGCGGATGACCCGCGGGCCCCGCTCGACGGCGACGTGGTCCGCTTCCTGAGCATCAAGTCGCACATCGCCCCGCTCGAAGACGGGGGCTACGCCCTGACCGACAAGGGCCGCGAGACGCTGGACGATATCACGCGCCAGCAACAGCAGCAGCGCCGCTAGGTTCTTAGTTAATCCGGCGGCGGTTCGGGTAAACCAGCACCCGCACGGCCACCTCGGCCGGCACATTCATGGTCGCCAGGAACTCGGCGGCGCGCTGCAGTCCGAGCGTGGGGATCGATGCCACAGCCTGGTTGATCAGGTCGCGGGTGCGGATGTCGGTGCGCTGGCGGCGTACGCCACTGGCAGTGCCCGCTGCGGCGGCGACCGGAGTCAGCTCGCCGGTGTCATTCATCATGATGGATATCCGTTATGTCTGAGGTTGCTAAAGAGACACGGCTATTCTAAGGCTAACAATGTTGTTTAGGCTACAAATAAATAGCCTATAAGCAGCTTAGCGGATAAATGACGATGGGAAACTTGAGCCGGATCAAGCCTCGGCGATTTCCGGCGCGGTTTCCGGCGCCGGTTCGGGCTTGGTTTGGCGCGGCGGCGGCAGCGCCTTGCGCTGGACCAGCAGCTGTTCGAACTCCTCGGCCGCCAGCGGCTTGCTGAAGAAATAGCCCTGCATTTCGTCGCAGCCATGGCTGCGCAGGTAGTCGAGCTGCTCGAGCGTCTCGACGCCCTCGGCGATCACGGCCAGCTTCAGGTTATGCGCCAGCGCGATGATCGAGGTGACGATCGCGGCGTCGTTGGCGTCAACGGTGATGTCGGCAACAAAGGAACGGTCGATCTTCAGCACGTCGATCGGGAAGCGCGACAGGTAGGACAGGCTCGAATAGCCGGTGCCGAAGTCGTCGATCGACAGGTTCACGCCCAGCGACTTCATGCGGTGCAGCAGGTCCACCGCCGGCGTCACGTCGCTCATGAACAGGCTTTCGGTCAGCTCGATCTCGAGGCAGTCCGGGTCCAGCATGGTATCAAGCAGCACCGACTCCAGGCTGGCGACCAGGTCGGCGGCGCCGAACTGGCGCGCCGACAGGTTGACCGCCACGCGCAGGCGTCCCAGTCCCGCATCCTGCCAAGCCTTGTTCTGGGCGCAGGCGGTGCGCATCACCCAGGCGCCGATCTGGACGATCAGCCCGGTCTCCTCGGCGATGCCGATGAAGCGGCCAGGCGGCACCATGCCTAGCTCGGGATGCTTCCAGCGGAGCAAGGCTTCCATGCCGACGATCTGGCCGGTCTTGAGGTCGACCTGCGGCTGGTAGTGCAGCACGAATTCGTTACGCTCGAGGGCGTTGCGCAGCGCGCTTTCGATGCGCACCCGCTCCAGCGACTCCTCGTTCATGGCCGGCGTATAGAACTGGAAGTTGTTGCGCCCCATCTTCTTGGCGCTGTACATCGCGATGTCGGCGTGTTCGATCAGGCTGTCGGCCGGCGTGCCCTCGCTCGGGTAGACCGCCACCCCGATCGAGCAGGTGACGAAGAATTCCTTGGTGCCCAGCATGACCGGCTGGGCCACCGAATCCATCACGCGCTGCACGATCTCGGGCGAGAGCGGCTCGTCGTGGTGCTCGGACAGGATCACCACGAATTCGTCGCCCGACAGGCGCGCCACGGTGTCGGTGTCGCGCAGCGAGCCGGTCAGGCGCGCCGCCACCGTCATCAGGAGCACGTCGCCGGCCTTGTGGCCCATCGAGTCGTTGACGAACTTGAAGCGGTCGAGGTCGATCAGCATCACCCACATCGGGCGGCCGCTGCGGTTGGCATAGGCGATCGCCTGGCCGAGGCGGTCCTGCAGCAGCGAGCGGTTGGGCAGGCCGGTCAGCACGTCGTGCTGGGCCACGTGGTGCACGCGCTGTTCGGTGAGCTTGCGTTCGGTGATGTCGCTGCCGGTGCCGCGGTAGCCCAGCAGCTCGCCGTGTTCGTCGAACACCGGCTGGCCGTTGACGCAGAACCAGCGGGTGTCGCCCTGCGCGTCGACCACCTTGTATTCGAGGTTAGCGAAGGGTTCGTGCGCCTTGACCTGGGCGATGTGGGCGCGCCCGGCCTCGGTCTCGAGCAGGGCGGGGGCGTGTTCCCAGCGCGTCTTGCCGAGCACCGCCTCGACGGCGACGCCGGCCTTTTCGGTGAAGCCGCCGGTGACCATGGTGAAGCGCAGGTCGCGGTCCTGTTCCCAGTACCAGTCCGAGGACATCGACACCAGCTGACGGAAGCGCTGTTCGCTCTGCTGCAGGGCGCGCTCGGCGCGCTCGCGCGCGGCCATGTCCTCGACCAGGCGGCGGTTGGTGCGGCGCAGATCGGCGGTGCGCTGGCGCACCAGCTGCTGGACCTTGCGCGCGCGCTGGCCCGAGGCCTGCACGAAGGCGGTGCCGAGCAGGGTCATCAGGATGCCGCCCACCAGCAGGGCAGTCGAGGCCATGTGGTCGTGCAGGAAGGGGCGCGGCGCGCTGGCCACTTCGATGCGCCAGGGCTTGCCGGCGATGCGCAGCAGCTTGCTGGCATGGCCGGGCTGGCCGGGTGCGAGGAAGCCGGCCAGCCAGCCCTGTTCGGGTTTGCTGGTGTCGCCGGTGGAAAACAGCAGGTTCGCCGGGCTGGCCCCGTCGCCGGCATAGACCGACACGAAGATCTCGCTGGAACCCTCGCGCGGGTCGAGCAGTCCGGTGGCGGCCAGCGAGGCGCGCACCAGTTCCGGGCCGCGGATGACGATCGCGGTGTCGCCGGCCAGCGTGCCGTCACGGTCGAGCACCGGCATGACCAGGCTGAAGGCCGGCTGCTTGCGCTCGTCCTGGGCCAGCTGGAACAGGTCGGTCGCGGCGGCGCGGCCCTCGCCGCGCGCGATCGCCAGCGCGCTCATCACCTGCAGGTTCTCGCCGGCGTTCAGCCCGAAGGCACGTTCGTTGCCGGCCATCGGTTCGATGAAATCGACGATGTGGTAGCGCGCACGCGGCGGCGCCGCCACCAGGCCCTGGGCCTGCAGCTCGGTGAACACGGTGCCCGGGCGGATCCGCTGCAGCTCGCGCTCCACGGCCGCGCGCTGATCGCCCGGCACCGTGCGGTGGACGTTGAAGGCCTGGATGTAGCGGTGGCGCTGGAGCAGGGCGGCGGTGAAGTCGCGGAAATGCTCGCGGCTGACCGGCTCGCCGCGCGCGAACAGCTGGTTGGTCACGGTCAGCACTTCGACGGCCTGGTCGATGCCCTGGCGCACCGCGGCCACGCGCTCGTCGGCGCGCTGGGCGAAGCCGAGCGCCATGTTGTCGTACTCGAGGTGGCTCACTCCCAGAAACAGGGCGCCGGATGCGGCCAGGCCGCCCCCGAGCGTGAGGGCTGCCGCGAGCGTCAACGACAGGGGCAGGCGAGGCGCCATGGATGTGTCCAGAAGGTCCGTGATAACGACGTGCACAAGATGCCTAAAGGCTTGCCAGTAGGCATCAATACGTGGAGTGTGTCACATCCGGACAGTTTTCGGCAAACGAAATGTCGCAAGCGCGCGCCAGGCTATTGGCCCGCGCGCTTCAACGCCGCTGCGGTCGCCATGCCAGCCAGGCAAGGACCAGGCGCGCCAGCAGGCGGTTGGCCAGCGCACTCCCGAGTCCACGATTACCCAGTGTGTCTCGCAGGAAGCGCAGGGCGCGCCCTGGCGCGGCGCCGGGGAGGGAAGGGCGCTGGGCGAGCAGGATCTGGTTGTTGCCGGCGATGCCGGACAGCCAGCAGACCTGGCCATCGAAGGCCGCCTGCAGGCGTTGCACCGCAGACACATAAGCGGGATCGTAGGTGAAGATGTTCGCCACCAGCACGCCGCCGGGACGCAGGGCGCGCCGGCAATGCGCATAGAAACCGGCGCTGGCGAGTGCCGGCGGCAATCCGGCGGCGTCGAAGCCGTCCACCAGCAGCACGTCGACGTCGCCAGGCGCGTCAGGCTCGCCGGCGCCGGCCCGGGCCAGCCAGTCGGCCGCGTCGCAATGCAGCACGCGCAGCCGCGCATCGTCGGGCGGGACCTGGAACTGCGCGCGCAGCGCGATCACGTCCGCACGCACTTCGAGCACCGTGATGCGGGCCCGGGGAAACCGGCGGCGGCAGAACTTGACCAGCGAGCCGCCTCCCAGCCCCACCATGAGGATATGGCGCGGGCGCGGCGCCAGCAGGGCAAAGCACATCATCGCGCGCGCATAGGGCAGCACCAGGGCGTCGGGGCGCGACAACCGCATCTCGCTCTGGATGTCGCCCGGGGTGAATTCCAGCGTGCGGCGGTCGCCCCGGGTGGTGACGATCGGCGGGGGGAGGGAGGGAGGCTGGTCGGGTGAGGCGGACATGGCGCCAGTATAGGCGAGCGCTCCCCCAAGGGACTAGCTTGTTCTGCGGCATCGCTTTCTGATAAGCTGGCCATCCGAACAAAGACCGACTCCCATGTTCCTGGACCATCCTTCCATCACCGCCACCAACGCCCAGACCGAGCCCGACCGTCTCGAGCGCCTGCAGCGCGTGTACGGCTATGCGATGGCCCTGGCCGACAGCGCCGGCAACGCCGGTTTCGTCGACAAGCTGACCCAGCTTCACGACCACAAGGGCACCCTGATCGTGTTCTGGCACGCGCCCCCGAGTCCCGAGGAGCAGGATTATTTCAGCCGCGCCTGGGCCAGCAAGGTGGGCGACGGCACCACCCTGGTCGAACACGAGTACTGACAGTAGAACCGACACATGACGAACCTGGACGCGACCACGATGGTGTTGGTGCTGGCCCTGGGCAACCTGGCCCTGTGCGCGCTGCTGACCTTCTTCGACCACGGCCCCGTGCGCCCGGCGGCCTTGAGCGCCTGGGCCCTGTCGAAGCAGGTGCAGGCGGGCGCCTGGACCCTGCTGGCGCTGGGCGGGGCCGGCGTGGTGCCCGAAGCGCTGGCGCTGCCGGGCGGCTATGCGCTGCTGTTCGCCGGCGTCGCCATCGAGGGCGGCGCGTCCTGGCAGGAGGCCGGCCGCGACGGCTGGCGCCGTCCGACCCTGCTGGCAGGCGGGCTGGCGATCCTGGTGTTCCTGCTCTGCTACCTGGTCGACGAGCAGGGGCTGCGCAGCCTGGCGGCGTCGCTGCTGCTCGGCGCCCTCTACCTGAACTGTGCAGCGGCGCTGGCCGCCGGCTGGCGCCAGGCCAGCCTGCTGCAGCGCTTCCTGGCCCTGGTGACCGCCGTGCTGGCGCTGCTGGTGGCGGCGCGCGGCCTGTCGGTGCTGCTGCTGCCGGGCGGCTGGCGCTGGCTGTCGAGCGAACTGCTGCGCCAGTTCTCCAGCGCCGCGCTGTATCTCCTGATGCTGGCCAACGCCTTCGGCGTGCTGCTGCTGGGACGCGAACGCCTGGGGCGCGAACTGGCGCGCCTCGAGGTGGTGGACCCGCTCACCGACGTGCCGAACCGGCGCGGCTTCTTCAATGCCCTGGCGCCCTGGATGGCGCTGGCGCGCCGGCCCGGCCTGCCGACCGCGCTGGTGGTGCTCGATCTCGACCAGTTCAAGCGCGTCAACGACGGCTACGGCCACCCGGCCGGCGACGCCGTGCTGCGCCACGTGGTGGACCTGTGCAAGCGCCAGCTGCGCGATTCCGACCTGGTGGGGCGCCTGGTGGGCGTGGAGTTCGCGATCCTGCTGCCGCGCACCAATCTGGACGAGGCCCTGCTGGTGGCCGAGCGCATCCGCGCCGCGATCGCCAGTTCGCCGGTCAAGAGCGAACGCGCGATGATCGCCATGACGGCCAGCTTCGGCGTGACCGTGATTCGCCCGGAAGACAGCACCGTGACCCTGTTCCAGCGCGCCGACGACGCCCTGCGCGCGGCCAAGGAGGCCGGGCGCAACCGGGTCAGCCAGGCGGCGACCGCGACTGTCGAGACCTAGATCGCCGCTGCCCCGGCCGGCTGGAATCGGCCGGGCGAGGACAGGTGACAACAAGAGCATGTTTCTTCTGGACATCTTTGTCGGAGCCTGACAAGATGTTGAAAGTTTCATGTCCGCAAACAATGTTGACCTCAGGTTAAGAGGCGCGGTGCGGGCGACAGGATTCCTTCACCAGCTCTCGATGACGTCGTGACCACCAATCAGCCCATGGGCGAATCCGACCTGGCGCTTGCGCGCGCGACAGGTTTTTCGGAATGTGCGATTGCGCTTCGTCGCGCGCTGACCACCACACCGGTCGGCTGGCTGCTTGCCGTGTGGTTTTGCCGGGACCATGTGCCGATGCAGTCGATCGCATTGTGGCTGGGCAGCGCCGCCGCGATCTGGGCCGGCAGCCTGTGGGTCCTGCAGCGGATGATCGGCGCCGGCTCGACGCTGGCGATGCATGGCGTCCGGCTGCGCTGGATCGCCGCGCTGGACGGCTTCGCATGGGGGCTCTTGACCTGGTTCCTGATCGGCTACGACCCGGCGCTCGACGCCATCCTGATGGCGCTGCTGTGCGGCGTCACCTCGATCAACGCCCAGGTGTACGGCACCTTCGTGGTGGCTTATTACGGGCAGATCGGCATGCAGTGGGCGGTATCGGTGTCGGGATTGCTGCTGCTTGCCGGCATCCCGAACGCGCTCGACTACGCTGCCGGGCTGAGCGTATTCATTGCCCTGACTGCCTACTATACGCGCGCGATCTCGCAGCGTTTGCTCGAAGGGATACGCCTGCAGCATGCCAATGCTTCCCTGGCGGCGCAGTTGCGCGCGGCACTGCAGAAAGTCGAGCTCGATGCGGCGACCGATGCGCTGACCGGACACTGGAACCGCCGGGCGCTCGATGACGTCCTCAAGCAGCAGGCGGCGCAGTTCGCTGTCTCGGGCCGGCCTTTCTCGATCCTGATGCTCGACATCGACTTCTTCAAGAACATCAACGACGAATTCGGCCACCTGGTGGGCGACGACGTCCTGCGCGCCTTCGCGCAGGCGCTGCGCAGCTTCCTGCGGTCCGCCGACGTGTGTGCCCGTTTCGGCGGCGAGGAGTTCGTCGTCGTGCTGCCGGAAACTGCGCTGGCTACCGCGATGGAGGTGGGCGAACGCATCCGTACCGGCATCGCCCAGGCGCCCCTGTTGAACAAGCCGAGAGTGCAGGCCACGGTCTCCATCGGCGTGGCGACCATGACGGAAGGCCAGGGCATCAAGGATCTGTTTGCCGCCGCCGATGCGGCGGTCTACCTCGCCAAGAACGAAGGGCGCAACCAGGTGCGTTCGCAGATGCTCCTGGCGGCCTGAAGCGACGCGCGACCGGCGCTGTCGTTTTCCATGCTGAATCCTCGTTTTTACTGTTGTTTGGAAACTTCTGGTGGCATACTTGTGTTGTTCGTTCAACCATGCCTCTTGCCAGCTTTCCATGCACCGCTACCTGCTTTCCGCCCTGGCCGTCTGTTGCCTGCTTGCGCATGCCCGGGTGCAGGCCGCGCCGGGTGAACACCTCACCCTGTGTTTCGAGCGCCAGGAAGTGCGGCCCTGGCGCACCCTCGATGGCGGCGGGCTGAACTTCGAACTGCTGGCCGAGGTCGCGAAACGCACCGGCGTCACCTTCAATTACCAGAGCATGCCCTGGAAGCGCTGCCTCGAGCAGCTCAAGGCGAACCAGGTCGGCGGGGCCTTCGCGGTCAGCTTCAACCGCGAGCGCATGGCGCTCGGCGCCTACCCGGGCGTGGCCCCGGGCGCATCCGACCCGCGGGTCGACGCCTCCAAGCGCATGCACCTCGATACCTACATGCTGGTGCGCCCGCGCGGCAGCCGCCTCGACTGGGACGGCAAGAGCATCCGCAACCTGGACGGCCGCATCGGCTTCCAGCTCGGCTATTCGGTGGGGGAATTCCTGCGCGCCCAGGGCGTGGCGACCGACGACGGCAGCCAGCGCTCGGACGAGCTGATGCAGAAACTGGTCGCCGGCCGCCTGGCGGGCGCCGCGATGGGCGGTGGCGATGCCGCGCGCCTGATGCGCGGCCCGCATGGCAAGCGGCTCGAAATGCTGCCGCTGCCGCTGATGGAAAAACCCTATTTCCTGGTGCTGTCGAACGCCCTGGCCGCCAGCCAGCCGCAGCTGGCCACGCGCCTGTGGAATGCGATCGAAGAGGTGCGCAACAGTCCCGCCTACCGCAAGCGCGAACAGCAGGAGCTCGGCGGCCGGCAGCTCGGCAGCCGCGGGGGAGATCATTAACGGCCGCCGCAGCCGGGTGCGCGTGGTGCCGCGCCGCCTGGTCGAGAACTGGCGCCAGAATATCGTGTTCCGGCTCGGCGCCGGCATCGTGCTCGCGGTCGCGCTGTCGACCGGCGTGTACACCACCTATACGCTGCATACCCTGCGCCTGGATGCCGACGCGCGCCTGCAGGAACGCATGGAGCGCCAGGCGCGCGTGCTGTCGCAGGCGCTGGCGCGCCCGCTGTTCGACATCAACAGCGCCGCGGTGTCCTCGGTGGTGGACGCGCTCGGCGCGACGCCCGAAGTGCAGACCCTGCGCGTGCTGGCCCCGGACGGCAGCCTGATCGCGGCGCTCGGCAGCCACGACGACACCCGGGCCGAACTGTGGGTACGCCAGCGGATCCACTACAACGACGGCACCCGCAAGTACCCGGTGGGAGCGATCGAGCTGGCCTTCTCGCGCGAACAGATCGACGAGGACCTGCGCAAGCAGATCGTGCATACGGCTAGCGCCAATATCCTGCTCACGCTGGCCATCGTGGCCTGCGTGTTCGTGGTCGGGCGGCGCATGTCGCAGCCCTTCGCCGACATCCAGGACGCGCTCGAGAAGCTGGCGCGCGGCGAGACCGACATCCGCCTGTCCGGCATCGGCCGGCGCGACCAGGTCGGGCGCCTGTCGTCGGCGGTGCGGAGCTTTCGCGACACCCTGAACCGGCTGCGCCAGGCCGAGCAGGTGACCAACGGCCTGCTGCGCGAGAAGAGCCGCATCGAGCAGCAGCTGCGCGAACTGAACGAGGACCTGGAACAGAAGATCGCCGCCCGCACCGAGGAACTGACCCAGTCGAACCTGCGCGCGGAAGCGGCCAACGTGGCCAAGTCCGAGTTCCTGGCCAACATGAGCCACGAGATCCGCACCCCGATGAGCGCCATCATCGGCATGGCCTACCTGGCGCTGCGCACCGACCTCAACCCCAAGCAGCAGGACTACGTCGGCAAGATCCACCGCGCCGCGCTGTCGCTGCTCGGGATCATCAACGACATCCTCGACTTTTCCAAGATCGAGGCGGGCAAGCTCGACGTCGAGCAGGTGCCGTTCTGCCTGGACGAGGTGCTCGGCAACGTGGCCAGCGTCACCAGCCAGCGCGCCGCCGACAAGCGCCTCGAATACCTGTTCCACGTGCCGCACGCGGTGCCGCGCAAGCTCGTGGGCGACCCGCTGCGCCTGGGCCAGGTCCTGATCAACCTGGTCAACAACGCGGTCAAGTTCACGCCAGCGGGGGAGATCCAGCTGTCCTGCATCCCGCTGAAAGGCGCCGAGCCGGGACGCGTGAAGCTGCGCTTCGCCGTGCGCGACACCGGCATCGGCATCGGCGAGGAGCAGCAGGCCAAGCTGTTCCGCGCCTTCAGCCAGGCCAACGGCTCGACCACCCGCGAGTACGGCGGCACCGGCCTGGGATTGTCGATCTCGCAGCAGCTGGTGGGCCTGATGGGCGGGCGCATCGCGGTCGACAGCGCCCCCAGTGCCGGCTCGACCTTCCACTTCGACCTCGATTTCGCCCTGTCGGGCGAACCCGAATCGACGCTGGCGGCGCCGCCGGAGCTGACCGGCGCGCGCGTGCTGGTGGTCGACGACAGCGCCCTGGCGCGCGCCATCCTGCGCGAGGCCCTGGCGGCGCTGCCGCTGCGGGTCGAGTGCGCATCGGATGCGCGCCATGCCGAAGGCGCCATCATCGCGGCCGATGCCGCCGGTATGCCTTACCGCCTGGTGCTGCTTGATTGCACCATGCCGCGCATGGACGGCATCGAGCTGGTGCGCCGCATCACGGCGAACAAGGACTTGTGCGCGCCGCCGCTCACCGTGCTGGTGACCGCCTTCGGGCGCGAGGACGTGCAGGCCAGTGCCGAAGAAGCGGGCGTCAACGGCTTCCTGTTCAAGCCCTTCGTGCAGTCGGCGCTGTCCGGCACCCTGGCCGGCCTGTTCACTGCCGCCCGGGCCGGCGGGGGCGGCGCCTTCGTTGCGCGCGCCCAGGCGCATGGCGCGCGCGTGCTGGTGGTCGAGGACAACCTGGTCAACCAACAGATCGCGCGCGAGCTGCTCGAAGCCCAGGGCGTGGACGTGGACGTCGCCTCGACCGGCCAGCAGGCCCTGGAAAAGCTGTTCGACGCCGGCCCCGGCGCCTACCGCCTGGTGCTGATGGACCTCGAGATGCCGCAGCTGGACGGCCACGCCGCCACGGTCGAGCTGCGCAAAGACCCGCGCTTCGACGAGCTGCCGGTGATTGCGATGACGGCGCATGCGCTGGCCGAGATCCGCGAGCGCTGCCTGAGCGAAGGGATGCAGGATTACATCACCAAGCCGGTCGATCCCGAAAAGCTGTACGCCACGCTGGCGCGCTGGATGGGCAAGGCGATGCCGGCGCGGTTTGCGACGCCCGCGGTGCCGGGCCAGGACCATGCCGCCGAGCTGGCGCCGTTGCCGGCCTTGGCCGGCATCGATGCGGGCTTCGGCCTGCGCAATGTCGGCGGCAACAGTGCCCTCTACGTCGAGCTGCTGGACCGCTTCCGCGCCTCCCAGCGCGACGCCGGCAGCAGCATTCGCAGCGACTTCGACGGCGGCCGCCTGCGCGAGGTGGCCAGCCGTGCGCATTCGCTGCGCGGGGTGGCCGGCAACATCGGCGCACGCGAACTGATGTCGCTGGCGCGCGAGATCGAAGAGCTGGCCGCCCGGCCTGCTCTGCGCGAGCCCGACCTTGCCGCGCTCGAGCGCAGCGTGGCGGCGCTCGAGCGCGCCATGGCCGACCTGATGGATGCGCTCGACTGCTACTTCGCCAACGCCCCTGAGGTGCCGGCCGCGGCGCCGCGCGAGAACGGCGAGCCGGACCGCAGCGACACCGAGCGCGCCCACGCGGCCGCGGCCCAGCTGGAACGCCTGCTGGCCGAGTTCTCGGGCGAAGCCACCGATTATTTCGACACCGTGCGCGCTTCCTTGGGCCGCCTGCTCGGCCCGGGCGCGCTGGCGCGCCTCGAGGCGCACCTGTCGCGTTACGAATTCGAAGAGGCGCGCCTGGTGCTGACCCAGGCCAGCGGCGCTTCTTCCTCCATTGCGGAACAACTATGAATTCATTGAAGGACCGGCTGCCGCAGGACGCCCAGCATGACCGACCATACCGGCCGACGATCCTGATCGTCGACGATACGCCGGACAACATCATGCTGCTGTCGCGCCTGCTGAAGGACAAGTACCACACCAAGGTCGCCACCAACGGCAGCACCGCGCTGCAGGTCGCTTGCTCGACCCCGGACCTGGACCTGATCCTGCTCGACGTGATGATGCCGGGGATGGACGGCTACGAGACCTGCCGCCAGCTGAAGGCCAACCCGGCGACCAGCGACATCCCGGTGATCTTCCTGACCGCGAAGAACCAGATCGAGGACGAGGCGATGGGCCTGTCGGTGGGCGCGGTCGACTACCTCGGCAAGCCGATCAGCCCGCCGATCCTGTTCGCGCGCGTCTCGACCCACTTGACCCTGCGCGCGGCGCGCAAGCTGTTGCAGGAGCATAACGAGAACCTGGAGCGCATGGTCCAGCAGCGCACCGCGCAGCTGCTCCTGATGCAGGAAGCCCTGATCCTGGCGATGGGGGCGATGGCCGAGACCCGCGACGGCACGCTCGATGGCCTGAGCGGCAACCACATCCGCCGCACCCAGCGCTACATGCGCGCGCTGGCGATGAAGCTGCGCAGCCACCCGCGCTTCGCCGCCAGCCTGACCGACGAGAACATCGAGCTGATGTACAAGTCGGCGCCCCTGCACGACATCGGCAAGGTCGCCATTCCCGACCGCATCCTGCAGAAGCAGGGCAAGCTCGACCCGGAGGAATTCGAGGTGATGAAGCTGCACGCGGCCTACGGGCGCGACACCATCATGCTGGCCGAGAAGCACCTGGGCGGCAGCAACAGCTTCCTGATGTTCGCGCGCGAGATCGCCCATTCGCACCAGGAGAAATGGGACGGCAGCGGCTACCCGGAAAACCTGAGCGGCGACGCGATCCCGGTCTCGGCGCGCCTGATGGCGGTGGCCGACGTCTACGATGCGCTGA
The DNA here is from genome assembly GCF_046236355.1 of Massilia sp. BHUDP2. Classification (NCBI taxonomy): domain Bacteria; kingdom Pseudomonadati; phylum Pseudomonadota; class Betaproteobacteria; order Burkholderiales; family Oxalobacteraceae; genus Massilia; species Massilia sp. BHUDP2. Next base: position 645,499 of record NZ_JBJUVW010000002.1, on the reverse strand, counting down.
TCTCGCGCCGCGTCTACAAGCCGCCGTTCTCCCACGCGCAGTCGCTCGAGATCATGCGCCAGGGCCGCGGCACGCATTTCGACCCGGATGTGCTGGACGCCTTCTTTGCGCTGGAGGCGGAATTCGCCGGCATCGCGCGGGAGTTCGCGGACGAGGACGGACACGACGCGGGTTAACGCGTTCACATCACGGCGGGTGACGCACACCTTGGCACTCTCCGGGCAAATCGACTATATTGTTTAGCTTGTTGAACGATGGAGTCAGTAATGCCCAGGAAGTCCGCTGCCGTCACGGCGGCAGCCAAGGGAGCGGCGCGTGCGAAAGCCGCGCCCGCCAAAGCGGCCAGGCCCGCTGTGAAACCTGCCGCGAAGCCGGCCGCCAAGGCAGCAGAGTCTGCCAAACCTGCTGCCAAACCCGCTGCCAAACCCACCGTCAAGGCGGCCGCGAAGGCGGCCGCGAAGTCGCTGGCCGCCCCGGTGGTGAAACGCGCCGCGCGCAAGGCGGTAGCCCCGGTCGCGGTACGCGAGGCCGACACGGCGCGCCCGGTGCTGGTGCGCGACAGCTTCACCATGCCCGAGCAGGAATACGCCGTGCTTGCCGAGGTCAAGCAGGCCTGCCTGCGCGCCGGCATCGACGTCAAGAAGAGCGAGCTGCTGCGCATCGGCGTGGCTCTGCTGGGCCAGGTCGACATCGCGACCCTCAAGGCGGTGCTGGCGGCGCTGCCTCAGCTTAAGACCGGAAGGCCGCCGGCCAGCCAGCCAGGACTAAGCGCGTCCTAGTGTATCGAGGCGCTGGTGAGCTCCTTTAGTTCGCGGATCGGGATGTTCGATTTCTCGTGCATGCGCAGCAGGATCGTGGCGCCGACGTTGAGCTTGCGGTGGCGGATCTTGCTGATGATCGGCGGCTGCACCTCGAGTACGCGGCACAGCTCGGCATCATTCTTCAGCTGCATGCGCTCGATCAGGGTGTCGAGCAGTTTGTTGGGCACGAAGCTCGACGGCTCCAGGGCACGGGCCCGGTGCATCGCGGCGAGCATTTCCTGTTTTTTCTGTCGTACGCTCATGGTGCTTCTCCGAATATAAAAACGATAATTCGGGACAGATCGACTTGTTCTGGAAATAGCCCCCTTTTGTCACGGCTTTTGTGGTGGGGTCGTTGTGATATTACTACGATTGCGCCGCACGCGATTTACGAATTGAACGTAACGGACCGCAACATCGGTCTTTCTGCGCGGAATTTACGCCAATTTCAATCCGGAACGTGTCAGGAGCAGCACCTGGTCGGCCATGGCGGCCGCCGCGTGGGAGTGGGTGACCATGATGGCGCCGGCGCCGCTGGCGCGGGTTTCGCGGCGCAGCAGCTCGAGGATGCCCCCGGCGGTCTCGGGGTCGAGGTTGCCGGTCGGTTCATCCGCCAGCAGCAGGGCGGGGCGGTGCACCAGCGCGCGGGCGATCGCCACGCGCTGCAGTTCGCCGCCGGACAGCTGGCGCGGGAAGTCGTTGCCGCGTCCGGCCAGGCCGACCGCGGCCAGCATCTCGTCGGCGCGCCCGTCCGGTGTCCGGTTCAGCAGCAGGGGCAGCGCCACGTTCTGGCGCAGCGTCAGGTGCGGCAGCACGTGGAAGGCCTGGAAAATGAAGCCCATGCGGGTGCGGCGCAGGCGGGTCGCCGCGGCGTCGTCGAGCGCCGACATCGGCGTGCCGTCCACGATCACCTGGCCCGCGTCGGGCGCGTCCAGGCCCGCGATGATGTTCAGCAGGGTCGACTTGCCGACCCCCGACTCGCCCATGATGGCCACGAACTCGCCGGCCCGGAAGGCATGCGACAGCTGCGACAGCACCGTGCGGCCACCGTAGGATTTGGTCAGGTTGTCGAGGACGAGCATGGCGATCTCTTAGCGGGTCAGCGTACGGCGCAGCGCGAAGCTGAGGGCATCCACGCTGGCCACCAGCAGCAGCATCGCGATCACGACGGTGGCCGCGCTCTGCATCTGGAACAGCGACAGGTGGTATTTCAGCATCTGGCCCAGCCCGCCGGCGCCGACCACGCCCAGCACGGCGGCCGCGCGGATGTTGTTCTCCCAGCGGTACAGGGTATAGGACAGCATCTGCGGCAGGGCTTGAGGCAGGGTAGCGTACAGGAAGGCGGCGAGCGGTGCGGCGCCGTTGGTGCGCAGGCTCGCTTCCGGCAGCGGCTCGACGTTCTCGAGGGCGTCGGCGAACAGGCGCCCCAGCACGCCGCTGGTGTGCGCCGCCAGCGCCAGGGTGCCGGCGAAGGGGCCGAGTCCGGCCGCGACCAGCAGCAGCGCGGCCCACACCAGTTCCGGGATCGAGCGCAGGATGTTCAGCAGCGCCCGGGTCGGGCCGCGCAGCACCCGGCCGAGGCGGCCGGCCGCGGGCAAGGCCAGCAGCATGCCCCCGATCACCGCCAGCAGGGTGCCGACCAGGGACATGGCCAGCGTCTCCCACAGTGCGCCGGCGGTCTTGGCGAGGAAGGCGCGGCCGGTCTCGGGCGGCGTGAAGCCGGCCAGGAATTCCGCGCCGGATGCCAGCGCCTCGGGCGTGAAGAAGGCCGACCATTGCAGCGGCAGCGAGGCAAAGCTGGCCACCACCAGGGCGGCTAGCGCCAGCAGCAGCACCGGGGTGCCCCAGCTGCGCGGCGGCGGTGGCGGCAACTGCGGGTTCATCCGAGCCTCCGACGCAGCAGTTTCGAGACCAGGTCGGCCAGCGCCACCAGCAGCACGAACATGATCAGCATGGTCGACACTTCGCCGCCCGCCATCATCTTGGTCGACTCTTCCATGCGCTGGCCCAGGCCGCCGGCGCCGACGAAGCCCATCACCGCCGAGCCGCGGATCGCGCATTCCCAGCGGTAGACGGTGTAAGACACCAGTTCGGCGCTCGAGTCCGGCAGGGCGCCGTACAGCAGGGCCGGGAGGCGTCCGCTGCCGTTGGCCAGCAGGATGTCGGTGGCGTGGGCGCTGGACGATTCCAGGATCTCGGCATAGACCTTGGCCAGCATGCCCGAATAGGCCAGGGCGATGGCCAGCACCCCGGCGGTCGGCCCGAGCCCGACGATGCGCACGAAGAGCAGCGCCCACACCAGTTCGGGCACGCTGCGCAGCAGCACCAGCACCCAGCGCAGCAGCTGGCGCACCAGCGACGCCAGCGGGTGCATGCGTCCAGTGCCGAGGCGCGAAATCGACAGGCGCTCGCTGATGAGCATGGTGGCCGGAATCGCGCCCAGCAGGGCCAGCGAGAGGCCGGCGGTAGCAATGGCCACGGTCTGCCAGGTTTCGCGCAGCACCATGGCCAGGAACTCGCCCTCGAGCGAGGGACGCAGGAAGTCGGACAGGAAGTGCCAGGCCGCCGCCAGGCTTTGCGGGTCGAACAGCAGCCAGGGCTTGAACTCGCTCGCCGCCAGCATCGGCCACAGGAGCAGCAGGCCGACGAGCGTGGCGCTGACGCGGCCGCGCCAGGCCGGGTCCGGATGGGCGGCCTTCATCAGAAGCAGGCGCCGACGGCGATCCGCTCGGGCGACTCGTGCGGGGGCTGGGAAGGCGCTTCGACGGCCTCGTTCTCGTACAGGGCGGCGATCATGGCGTCGCTCACGGCGTTCGTGGGCGCATCGAACACGATGCGCCCGGCGCGCAGGCCGACCAGGCGCGGGAAGTGGGCGCGCGCCATCTCGACCTGGTGCAGGCTGCACACCAGGCTAGCCTTGCGCGCCGAGGCCTCTTGCTGCAGCGTGGCCAGGGTATGGCGGGCCAGCGCCGGGTCGAGCGCGGAGATCGGCTCGTCGACCAGGAAGGCTTCGGCGCTGGAGAGCAGCAGGCGCGCCAGGCCGCAGCGCTGGCGTTCGCCGCCCGACAGGCGGTCGACGCGCGCATACAGCTTGTCGCCCAGGCCGAAGCGCGCCAGGGCGGCGTGGGCCGCATCCGGGTCACTCGGCCGCACCAGCGAGGCGAAGGCCTGCCATAGGCTCATGTGGGGCAGGCGCGCGGCCAGCACGGCCGTGACCACGCGCTGGCGCGGCGGCAGCGGCGGGGTTTGCGGCGCCAGGAACAGGCGCGCGCGCAGGCGGTGGCGTGCCGATTGCGGCAAGGCCCAGGGGTCTTGTCCGAACACGGAGAAGCCCCCCTGCGCTGGGCGGTGGGCGCAGGCGAGGGTGGCGAGCAGGGTGGTCTTGCCGGCGCCGGAAGGGCCGATCAGGGCCAGCTGCTCGCCGGGCGCGACGTCCAGGTCGAGTTCATGGAGGGCGACCGGCGCCTGCGCCGTTGCCGCCAGGTGGCGTACCGTGAGTTTCTCGAGCCGGAAAGTCATCGCGCAGCAGCCAGCTCCGGATTACTTCAGCAGGCCGGCGTTGCGCGCCGCGGCCTCGATCGCGCCGTAGTTCGCGGTCTTGGTCGGGACGAACCTGGTGGCGCGCTGCAGGTCCAGGATCTGCTTGCCTTCCGGGGTCGAGGCGTCCAGCGCCAGGAAGGCGTCGGTGATCTTCTTCTGCAGGGCCGGGCTCATGTCGCTGCGCACGGTCCAGTTGTAGTCGTAGTAGCCCGGGGTGGTGTAGAACACGCGCACCACCTTGGGGTCGACCTTCTTCGTTTCCACCAGCTTGTCCCAGACCGAGATGTTCAGGGCGCCGGCATCGACCTTGCCGCCCGCGACCGCGGCCACGGTGGCGTCATGCGCGCCCGAGAAGGCGACGCGCTTGAGGTCGGTGTCCGGGTTGATCTTCGCGCCCAGCAGGAAGGAGCGCGGCATCAGGTGGCCCGAGGTCGACGATTCCGAGCCGAAGGACAGGGTCTTGCCTTTCAGGTCTTCCAGCTTGTTGATGTCCGGCTTGGTGGTGATGAAGACCGAGCGGAACTTCTCGTCCTCGGCGCGCTGCACCAGCGGCACGACCTGGCCCTTGCTGCGCACGTTGGCCTGCACGAAGGTGAAGCCGCCGAACCAGACCATGTCGATCTTGCGGTTGATCAGGCCTTCGACCGAGGCCGCGTAGTCGGTCACCGGGGTGAACTCGACCTTCAGGCCGGTGGCCTTGGACAGGTACTTGCCCAGCGGCTCGAACTTGCGCTGCAGCTCGGTCGGCGCTTCGTCGGGGATGGCCGAGACGCGCAGCACGCCCGGCGTGTTCTGGGCATGGGCGCCGCCGGCGGCAGCGAAGCTCAGGCTCACCGTAGCAGCGGCGAACATGGTTTTCAGGACACGCGAAGTCGAGAACGAAGTCATGGTTGGCATTCTTATTAAGTAGTGGAAAGTGGTGAACCGGGGACGTCACGGCAGCACGGCTGCGGGAAGCGGCGAAAATCCGGAATCCGCTATTATGGCAAAAACAGCAACTCAACCCTATGCCATGGCGCATCCGGCGGTATGGCGGCACGAATGATAACGCTTATGCACATCTCCTGCACGCAAGACCGCCCGCGCGCCGCCAATGCCCATGTGGCGGACGAGCTGCATGCCGGCCTCCAGGCGCCCGACGCCTGGATCTCGCCCAAGTTCCTGTACGACGCGCTCGGTTCGAAACTGTTCGAGGCCATCTGCGAACTGCCCGAGTATTATCCGACCCGCACCGAGGCCGCCATCTTCGCCCGCCACGGGGCCGAGATCGCGCGCGTGGCCGGCCTTGGGGCGACGCTGGTCGACCTGGGCGCCGGCAACTGCGCCAAGGCGGCGGCGCTGTTCCCGCTCTTGAACCCCGCCCAGTACGTGGCTGTCGACATCTCCACTAGCTTTCTGTGCGAGGCCCTCGAGCGCCTGCGCCAGCGCTTCCCGCACATCGACATGGAAGCGCTGGGCATGGACTTTTCCAGCCGCTTCGAGCTGCCCGCGCAGGTACGCGCCGCGCGCCGCCTGTTCTTCTACCCGGGCTCCTCGATCGGCAACTTCACTCCGGACGAGGCCCTGGCTTTCCTGCGCCGCCTGCGCGCCCAGTGCGGCGACGATGGCGGCGTGCTGATCGGCATCGACCTGGCCAAGGACAAGGCCACGCTCGACGCCGCTTACGACGACGCCCTCGGGGTCACCGCGGCCTTCAACCTGAACGTGCTGCGCCACGTGAACCACCTGGTCGGGGCCGACTTCGACATCCGCGCCTGGCGCCACCACGGCTTCTACCAGGCCGAGCGCGGCCGCGTCGAGATGCACCTGGAGGCGGTGCGCCGGCAAGAAGTGCACTGGAACTGCGGCGGCAAGGCCTGCTCGCGCGTGTTCGAGCCGGGCGAGCGCATCCACACCGAGAACAGCTACAAGTACCAGCAAGCCGATGCGATCGCCTTGCTGGAGCGTTCCGGGTTCGAGGCCACCCGCGTGTGGACCGATCCGCAGCGCTGGTTCGCGGTGATCCACGCACAGGCGATTCACTGATGGGCATCGGGCAGCGCGAAGACCTCCTGCACGCCTTCGACCGGGTGCGCCGGCGCTCGCTCGAAATCGCGGCGCCCTTATCTAGCGAGGATTGCTGCGCGCAGTCGATGCCGGACGCCAGCCCCGTCAAGTGGCACCTGGCGCATACCACCTGGTTCTTCGAGACCTTCATCCTCGAAGCGTACGAGCCCGGCTTCGCGCCTTTCCACCCGGCCTTCCGGGTACTGTTCAACTCCTATTACAACGGCATCGGCGCCAAGCATCCGCGCCCCCAGCGCGGTCTGCTCACGCGCCCCGCGCTGGACGAGGTGCGCGCCTACCGCCAGGATGTCGACGGCCGCGTCGCCAGGCTGCTGGCGGCAGGCGCCGGGCTTGAAGTCGCCAGGCTGCTCGAACTCGGGCTGCAGCACGAGCAGCAGCACCAGGAACTGATGCTCACCGACCTCAAGCACCTGCTGGCCCAGAACCCGCTGTACCCCGCCTATTCGCCGCAGGAGATGGAAGCCGGCATGGCGCCGGAACCGACCGCCTGGATCGAGTACGACGGCGGCCTGGCCGAAATCGGCTACGGCGGCAGCGGCTTCTGCTTCGACAACGAGCTGCCGCGCCACCGTACCTACGTCGCGCCTTTCGAGCTGGCTTCGCGCCTGGTCACCAATGGCGAGTACCTGGAATTCATCCGGGCCGGCGGCTACCGCGATCCCTCCCTGTGGCTGGCCGAAGGCTGGGACCGGGTATGCAGCGGCGACATCCTGCACCCTCTCTACTGGATAAGATCGGACGACGGCGCCTGGAACGAGTTCACCCTGCACGGCGTGCAGGCGCTCGATCCGGCGCGCCCGGTCACCCACGTCTCGCTGTACGAGGCCGACGCCTATGCGCGCTGGCGCGGCGCGCGCCTGCCGACCGAGGCCGAGTGGGAATTCGCCGCGCGCCAGGCCAGCCTGGCTGGCGGCGCCCTGCACCCGGAAGCGGCGGAAGGCGACGGCCTGCTGCAGATGTTCGGGGCCTGCTGGCAGTGGACCAGCAGCAGCTACGCGCCTTATCCCGGCTATGCGCCGGCCGCCGGCGCCATCGGCGAATACAACGGCAAGTTCATGGTCAACCAGTACGTGCTGCGCGGCTCCTCCTGCGCCACGCCCGATGGCCATGCGCGCGCCAGCTACCGCAACTTCTTCCCGGCCGGGGCGCGCTGGCAGTTCACCGGGATCAGGCTGGCCCGATGACGCGGCGCAGGAGCTGGCGCGAGCGCCTGCTGGACCAGCGCGCCAATGCCTGGATCCTGGCGCACCCGCTCAACTTCAGCCTGCAGGTCATCCGGGGTTTCCGCGCCAACCAGGGCCTGCTGCTGGCCGGCGCCGTCGCCTATTACGCGCTGCTGTCGATCGTACCCTTCCTGATGCTGGCGGTGGTGGCGCTGTCCCACTTCATCGAGCAGGCCGAGCTGCTCGAGACCCTGCAGCGCTACCTGGGCATGCTGGTGCCCGGGCAGTCGCAGCCGATCGTGGACGAGGTGGCGCACTTCCTCGAGAACCGCGAGCTGATCACCTGGGTGCTGGGCGGCACCATGCTGTTCTTCAGTTCGCTCGCGTTCACGGTGCTGGAGAACGCGATGAGCGTGATCTTCATCCACCGGGTATCGGTCCGGCGCCGCCACTTCCTGGTATCGGCCGTGCTCCCGTACTGCTACATCCTGGCGCTGGGCGTCGGCGTCATGATCGTGACCCTGGTGGCCGGCGCGCTCGAAGTGCTGGGCAAGGAGAGCATCTGGCTGTTCGGGGTCCAGTGGTCGCTGGGCGGCGTCTCGGGCGCCTTGCTCTACCTGCTCGGGCTGTTCGGCGAAATCCTGGTGCTGACCTCGATCTACCTGGTGATGCCGGTCGGCCGCCTGTCGCTGTGGCATGCGCTGATCGGCGGCGTCAGCGCGGCGCTGCTGTGGGAGATCGCGCGGCGGGTGCTGGTCTGGTACTTCTCGACCCTGTCGCAGGTGAACCTCGTGTACGGCTCGATGACGACGGCGATCGTGGTCATGTTCAGCCTCGAGATCGCGGCCACGCTGCTGCTGCTCGGCGCCCAGGTGATCGCCGAGTACGAACGCGTCGGGCACGGACTGGTCGACCGGCCGCCAGAGCCGATGCATACCGAGCCGCCGCCTGCCTGAGGCGCCTACGCGGCGCGGGTTGCTCTTGCGCCCGGTCAATTTCTTAATCGAAGGCAATGGCACAGTATGGGCTTGCGCGCTCCGCTTGGCTTGGCTCAAGCGCGCGCAAGTTCCATTGAATCGGGAGATGCCATGAGCCAGACAGTCGCTATCGTCCTTCCGCTGCCGGTCGTGCTTGCGCTGGTAGTGCTGTTGTTCGTGTTGCTGGTGCTGAGCGCGGTCGTGCTGTCCCTACATAGTCCGGCGCCGGTCCGGTTCCCGTCGCCGCCAGGCGAGAACGGCGGCTGCCCTGGCGCCGACGATGCCGAGAGGCTCCCGGCCGCGCAGTCCTGACCCCATCCCGCGGCTGTCGGCCGCAGCCGGGCTTCGGCTACACTGCCGGGCATGGCTCACTTCTACCTTTGCTGGGAACTCGGCGGCGGCCTCGGGCACGCCGGCCGCCTCAAGTCGATCGCGCTGCCGCTGCGCGCGCGCGGCCACCAGGTCAGCTTCGTGCTGCGCGACCTGGTGCTCACGCGGCGCCTGCTGGTCGACCCCCGGCTCGACGGCATCGCGCGCCTGCAGGCGCCGGTCTGGCTGCACCGCACCGCCGGCCTGCCGCCGGAGGAAGCCAGCCTGGCCGAGATCCTGCTGGCCTGCGGCTACCTCGATGCGGACGCGCTGGCCGGCCTGTGCGAGGGCTGGCGCGGACTATTCCGGCAAGGCCGCCCCGACCTGGTGATCGCGGACTACGCGCCTACCGCCATCCTGGCGGCGCGTAGCCTGGGCTTGCCCAGCGCGGCGGTCGGACCGGGCTTCACGATGCCGCCCGCCGGCCAGCCCTTGCCGCCGCTGCGCAGCTGGGAGCCGCCGCAGCCGGCGCGGCTGCGCGCGGGCGAGGCGCGCCTGCTGGACAGCGCCAACCGCGTGCTGGCCGCGCTCGGCGCCGCACCGCTGGCGCGCGGCGCCGAACTACTGCTGGGGGACCATCCGCTGCTCTGCACCTGGCCCGAACTCGACCACTACGCGCGCGGCGGCAGCGGCCCCTGGCTGGGGCCGAACCTGCCGCAGCCGGCCGGATGCGCACCCGTGTGGCCGGCCGGCGCGGGCCGGCGGGTGTTCGCCTATCTGCGCCGCGGGGTGCCTGACGCCGTCGAGGTGCTGGGGGCGCTGCTGCGGCAGGGCTGCCGGGTGCTGTGCTACATGCCCGAACTGGCCAGCGGCGCGCCGGCGCCGCTCACGCACCCACATCTAGCCTGGGCGCCGGGACCGGTGTCCCTGCCGGAGGCGCTGGCCGGCTGCGAGCTGGTGGTCAGCCACGCGGGCGAAGCCTTGAGCGCGCAGGCCCTGCTGGCCGGGCGGCCGCTCTTGATGCTGCCGCATACGACGGAGGGCTTCCTGATGGCGCGCCGCGTCGCGCAGCTGGGGGCGGGGATCAATGCGATGGAGCAGGCGCGTACGCGCGACTGGGAGGCATTGGTGGCAAGCCTGTTGGGGCAGCCGGGCTACCGCGACGCCGCCGCGGCCTTTGCGCGGCGCTATGCGGGCTTCGATCCGCAGCGCCAGGCCGAGGCGCTGGCGGACCGGTTCGAGGCGCTGGCGGCCGCCAGGGGTAATGTTTAAGCGACGCTGACGCGCGCAGCGCCTTCGCCCATGCGGCCGATCACGGCGGCATGCTCGAAACCTTCACGGGCGAACAGCGCCAGCACCTCGTCCACGCTGGCCGGGTCGCAGGAAACAAGCAGGCCGCCCGAAGTCTGCGGGTCGGTCAGCAGCGCGCGCTGGGCCGGCGTGACGGCGGCGCCGAGGTCGACGTCCTTGCCGTAGGCATCCCAGTTGCGGCCCGAAGCGCCGGTGAAGAAGCCATCCTGGGCCAGCTGCAGCACGCCGGGCAGCAGCGGCACCTTGTCCATTTCCAGCGTGGCCGACAGTCCGGCGCCGCGCGCCAGTTCCAGCAGGTGGCCCAGCAGGCCAAAGCCGGTGACGTCGGTCAGGGCATGCACGCCCGGCATCTCGGCCAGCAGGCGCCCGGGCTTGTTCAGCTTGGTGGTATTGGCGATCATGGCCGCGTAGCCTTCTTCGCCCAGCGCATCCTTCTTCAGCGCGGCCGACAGCACGCCCACGCCGAGCGGCTTGCCGAGAACGAGCACGTCGCCGGCTCTGGCGTCGGCATTGCGCTTGATCTTGGACGGATGCACCAGGCCCATCACCACCAGCCCGTAGATCGGCTCGACCGAGTCGATGGTATGGCCGCCGGCGATCGGGATGCCGGCGTCGGCGCAGACCGACTCGCCGCCGCGGATGATCTGGCCGATGGTCTCGAGCGGCAGCTTGTTGACCGGCATGCCGACCAGGGCCAGGGCCATGATCGGGGTGCCGCCCATCGCGTACACGTCCGAGATCGCATTGGTCGCGGCGATGCGGCCGAAGTCGAAGGGATCGTCGACGATCGGCATGAAGAAGTCGGTGGTGGCGATCAGGGCCTGCTCGTCGTTGAGCTTGTAGACGGCAGCATCGTCGGCCGTCTCGATGCCGACCATCAGCTCTTTCGGCACCGGGAAGCCGGCGGACTTGCTCAGGATTTCGGACAGCACGCCCGGCGCGATCTTGCAGCCGCAGCCGCCGCCGTGCGAGAACGAAGTCAGTTTGATTGGTTGGTCAGTCGTCGTGCTCATCCTAGTCTTTCGTGTTGGTGGTCGCGCCGGGCGCGTGAAGGAGCAGATTATCCACCAAGTCGCGCAGCGCCGCTTGCTCGGCGCCAGGCAGGAACAGGGCGGCGCGGGCCGCGCACTGGCGCCGCAACAGGGCGTCGAACTCGCTGTCGCCGATGACCCGGTCGATCAGCCGGGCCAGTGCGGCCGCATCGCCCGGCGCGAAATAGCCGGCATAATCCTCGCCCAGCATGCCGCGGTTGCCATTGATATCGGATGCCAGCACCGGCACGCCGCTGGTCACGGCTTCGATGATCACGTTGGCGCCGCCTTCCATGCGCGAGGTAATGGCCATCGCATGGCAGCGTTTCAGGCGCTGGCGCGCGGCCGCATGGGGCAGGGCGCCAAGCCAGCGGTAGCGCGGGTTGGCTGCCTGCGCCTCGAGGGCGGCCTGGCCCAAGGTGGGGTCGAGCGCGCCGCCGATGTGGAGCAGGCGCGCGGCGGGGTGGGTTAGCATGCCGGCGGCGCGGATGAAGGTCGATGGATCCTTTTCCTCGCGCAGGTGGCCGATCATGCAGATGTCGGCGAAGCGCGCCTGCCCGCGGCGCAGGTGGGGGCGCAGGCTTGGCGCTGACTGGTAGATGACCCGCGCCCTGGCGCGCAGCGCCTCCGGCAGCAGCGCCAGGCCGGCCGGCTGCAGCAGGACCAGGGCGTGGGCGCGCTCGAGCGAGGCGCGGGCCGCGGCGTCCAGGGCAATGTCGCGGTACAGGTCGGTCCCGGTCAGCACCAGGATCGCGGGGCGGCCGGGATGGGCGTCGGCGAACGCGGCCAGCGAGGCGGCCGAGCGGCGCGCATGCAGGGCGATCATCAGGTCGGGCGCGCGGCCGGGCCCCGACCAGGCGCCGGCAATCTCGACGCGGTGGACGGCGCGCAGGAAGCGCGCCCAACGGCTGGCGGTTTGCCAGTTGCCGTTGTTCTCGCGCGCACTGGCGGGACTGACGATGAGGATGTGCTTGCGCACGGCCACTTTCCTGGAGTTGGGGAGGGCGATTATACGACGCCGCCGGAACAGGCATCCGGCCGCGCGTCCGGATCTTGAACACCGAAAAAGCTGTCGTATTCGCGCATCGACAAGCCCGGCCACGGGCCGCTTGTGGCATGATCGCCCGCTCATCGGTTTCAGTGCTGCTTCATCATGCTATTTCGCCAACTCCTGCTTGCCTTCGCCGCAGCCATCGCCCTCGTTGCCTGCGGCGGGGGCGCAGAAGATCCCGTACAATCGGCCGGCATGGCTGCCACGCGCGCCAGCCTCGTCTCGGGACAGCACACCTTCCCCGGCATGCGCTGGGAATACACGGTCGTGCGCACCGCCACGGGCTGGAACGTGGTCGACCTGGTCCGCGGCGGGGCGGTCACCGCGGTCCCTGCGAATGCGCGCCTGCGCTTCGCCGACAGTTCGCTGGCGCTCGACGTGGAAGGCATTGCCGGCCAGGTCTACCGCCTTTATCAGGCAGCGTTCGCGCGCATTCCGGACCAGGCCGGCGTGGGTTTCTGGATCGACGCCCTCGAGCGCGGCAGCTCGCTCGACGCGATCGCCGAGGGCTTCGTGGCTTCCGCCGAGTACCGCGGCATCTATGGCAGCAACCCGTCCAACGCCCAGATCGTCGAGCGCTATTACCAGAACGTGCTGGGCCGCCCGGGCGAGGCGGCCGGCATCGCCTTCTGGCGCGGTGTGCTCGACCGCGGCGCGGCTACGCCGGCCTCGGTGTTGAAAGGCTTCAGCGAAAGCGCCGAGAACCAGGCGATGGTGCTGGTGGCGATCCAGAACGGCATCGCCTACCAGGAACCGGGTGTGGCCTATGTGCCGGTGGCGCGCCCCGGCGCCGACCGCAATGTCGGCCCGGGCAAGGTCGTGACCCTGGACGGTGGGGCGAGCAGCGTGGCGCCCGGCCGCAGTATCTCCTACGCATGGACCCTGCTGTCGAAACCGGCGGGCAGCGCCGCCGTGCTGGCCATGTCGGCGACCGCCACCCCGGCCTTCCTGGCCGACGTGGAGGGCAGCTATGAACTCGGCCTGACGGTCGGCGACGGCAGCGCCACCAGCGCGATGGCGCGGGTGACCGTGAACGCCGCCTTGTGGCGCCCGGCCGAGGGACGGATGCCGGCCGGCGGCAACGCCGTCTACCTGGAAAGCGAGGCCGGCGACTACATCGGCGCCGGCAAGGCCTACCTGTACACCGGCGCCGACACCCTGTTCTCGGTCACCCCGATCGGCGCCGGCCTGCGCCTCAACCTCACCGGCGACGAGAACTGGTCCGGCGAATTCGTGCCGCCCAACAGCCAGACCCGGCTCCAGCCGGGCTACTACGGCAACCTGACCCGCTACCCCTTCCACAATCCGGTCAACGGCGGCCTGGCGTGGAGCGGCGAAGGGCGCGGCTGCAATACCCTGGCCGGCTGGTTCATCGTGGACAGCGTCACCTATGAAGGCAGCGTACTGAGCGCGATCGACCTGCGCTTCGAGCAGCGCTGCGAGGGCGGACAGACCGCCCTGCATGGCCGCGTCCGCTGGAGCGCGAACGGCAGCACGGCCGCCCCCAGGCCGGTGCCCGCACCGGCCGGCCTGTGGACCCCGAGCGCGTCGGCGCTGCCGGCCAGCGGCAACTACGTCTACCTGCAGAGCACCCTGGGCGACTACATCGGCGGCGGACGCACCTACACCTACACCGGCAGCAATGCCCTGCTGAACATCAGCAGCAACAGTGCCCACCTGAAGGTGGGGGTGACCGGCGACGAGCAATGGAGCGGCGACTTCGCCGGCATGACCGGCATGACCCAGCTCGAGCCGGGCTACTACGGCGACCTGCAGCGCTACCCCTTCCACAACCCGGTGCGCGGCGGCCTGTCCTGGAGCGGCGAGGGGCGCGGCTGCAACCGGCTGCTGGGCTGGTTCGTGGTCGACAGCGTGAGCTACGTCGGCGGCAGCATGACGGCGATCGAGATGCGCTTCGAGCAGCGCTGCGAGGGCGGCAGCAGCGCCCTGCGCGGCAAGATCAAGTGGCGCGCGGACGACAACACGGCGCCGCCGGGCCCGGTCAATCCGCCGCCGACCGGGCTGTGGGCGCCCGCGGCGGGCGCGACGCCGGCGAGCGGCAACTTCGTCTACCTGAGCAGCATGCCGGGCGACTACATCGGCGGCGGCATGACCCGCAGCTTTACCGATGCGAACGCGGTGCTGAAGGTAACGGCGATCGGCGCGCGCCTGCAGGTCAGCGTCAACGGCGACAGCTGGTGGTCGGGCGACTTCGCGGGCATGAACACTCTGAGCCAGCTGCAGCCGGGCTATTACGGCAACCTGCAGCGCTACCCTTTCCACAACCCGATCCGAGGCGGACTGTCCTGGAGCGGCGACGGCCGCGGCTGCAATACCCTGAGCGGCTGGTTCGTGGTGGACAAGGTGAGCTACGTGCAGGACCAGCTGTCCGAGATCGACCTGCGTTTCCAGCAGCATTGCGAAGGCGGCAGCGCCGCGCTGCGCGGCAGGATCCGCTGGAACGCGGCGGCGCGCTGACACGGGAAGCGGCGCCGCAGGGCGTCGGGACCAAAAAAAATGGCTGCCCGAGGGCAGCCATTTTTCATGAGGCATTCGGCGATCAGTAGTCGCCGAAAGTGCGGCGGGTGCCGTCAGCCGAACGCGGGTGCGCCGACTTGCTGTAGCCGCCTTCGCGCTTTTCGCCATAGCGGGCGCCTTCCGGGCGGGTGCCGCGGTAGCCGCCTTCGCGTGGGGCGCCGCTCGGTGCGCCTTCGCGCGGGGCCGCGTCGCGGCGGTAGCCGCCTTCACGCTGCGGACGGTCGCCATAGCCGCCGGTACGCGGTGCGCCGTAGCCTTCACGCGGGCCGCGGTCGGCGTAACGGCTTTCGGCAGGGCGGGCGTAGCCGCCTTCGCGCGGAGCGCGATCGCCGTAGCCGCCTTCACGCGGGGCGCGGTCGCCATAGCCACCCTCACGCGGAGCACGGTCACCGTAGCCGCCTTCGCGCGGCGCGCCATAGCCCGGCTTGGAGAAGCTGCGCTGGCCCGGCTTGTGGCCGTTGCGGCCGTCGCCCGGCTTCCAGCCCGGACGGCTGGCCGAACGGGTCGGGGCGGCGCGCTTCGGCTCGAAACCTTCCACCACGTCGACCGGGATGGTCTGCTTGGTGAAGCGCTCGATGCGGCGCACGTTCATGTTCTCGGCATGGTTGACCAGCGAGATCGCGAGACCATTGCGGCCGGCACGGCCGGTGCGGCCGATACGGTGCACGTAGTCCTCGGGGAACTTCGGCAGGTCGTAGTTCACCACGTGGGTGATGGTGGGCACGTCAATGCCGCGGGCGGCGACGTCGGTCGCCACCAGCACGCGCACCTGGCCGCGGCGCATGCTGTCCAGGGTGCGGTTGCGCGCGCCCTGGTGCATGTCGCCGTGCAGGGCGGCGGCCGCGAAGCCGGCGATGTTCAGGCGGTCGGCGATCATGTCGGCGTCGCGCTTGGTCGCGGTGAACACCACGGCCTGATCCATCGACTCGTCACGCAGCAGGTGGTCGAGCAGGCGGTTCTTGTGCGACAGGTCGTCGACAAAGTGCACCTTCTGCACGATGTTCTCGTGGCGGTTGGCCGCGCTCATGATCTGGATCGTCTGCGGATCCTTGGTGATGCGGCGCGCCATGTTGCCCACCACGCCGTCCAGCGTGGCCGAGAACAGCATGGTCTGGCGGGTAGCCGGGGTCGCAGCGACGATCTTCTCGATGTCGTCGATGAAGCCCATGTCGAGCATGCGGTCGGCTTCGTCCAGCACCAGGATCTCGAGCTGGGAGAAGTCGATCTTGCCCGATTCCATGTGGTCGATCAGGCGTCCCGGGGTTGCCACCAGGATTTCCGGATTCTTCGACAGCAGTTGCATCTGCTTCGGATAAGGCATGCCGCCCAGGATCGACACGGCGCGGATGCGGCGCATGTCGGTAGTATATTGTTCGGTCGCGGTGGTCACCTGCAGTGCCAGTTCGCGGGTCGGGGTCAGGACCAGCATCTTCGGCTGGGCCGGGGTAAAGCGGACGCGTTCGCCACGGGCGCGCGCCGACTGCGCGTTCTGCGCCGGGGTGCGGGCCGGAGCCATCGGTTCCATATTGGCCAGCTTGTGCAGGGCCGGCAGCATGAATGCCGCGGTCTTGCCCGAGCCGGTCTGCGAGGAGACCAGCAGGTCGCGGCCGGCGATGCCGGCAGGGATGGCCTGTTCCTGGACCGGGGTCGGCTTGGTGTAGCCGGCGCTTGCTACTGCCTTGACGAGCGACGCGTGTAAACCTAGTGCTTCAAAACTCATGTGTACTTTTACTTTCGGAATTCAATCATGATCGCGCGTGTCGTGTCGAAACGACGAGCGCAGAATAGCAACGCGAACCAACACTACGAAATGACTCAGAAATGAAAGAAATTTCGGCACAAAAGCTTTGCGCCGGGACGGTGTCTGGATGCTGACACGCAGGGCGGGAGGGCTTTTAAGAAGGGCGATCGTTTGTCGCCAAGGCTTGCGATGCTGCTTGTTGTACTACTGTGGTGAACTGCTGGATCCTGTCTGTTCGGACCTGCTATTGCAGCGCACAAACGACATCATACATCAGATTAAAAAAGTCTGCACGCGGCCGTCCACCTGGACGGCCGTTGCTGGGAGGGGTTTAAGGCCGGTCTAAGTGCCGGCCTTGATGTGGATCAGCGCTGCTTGCGCTTGGACGAGGTGTTGCGTGCGATGCGCTTGCTGGACGAGGCGGTCGCCTTGACCTTGTAACGCGAGGTCTTGGCCTTCACGCGCGGGCTGCGCTCGGCTTCGAAGGCCACCACCGCGTTCTCGATGATGTTCTCGGCGATGTCGCCGGCCTGCGAGGCCGAGGCCTTCGGCACCAGGATGGTCGAGCCGGCCTTGATGGTCGACTTGGCCGGGATGTTGTTGGCCTGGCGGATGACTTCCGGGGTGGTGCCGAACTTCGATGCCAGCGCGCTGATGCTGGTGCGGGCACTGGTGATCTTGTGAGTGGTCCAGGTCGACAGCTCGCGGCCCCACCCGGCCAGGTTCAGGTGAAACTTCTCGGCGTTTTCCTTCGGCAACAGGATCTTGGTCTTTTCGCCGCCGGTGATGACCGGCTTCTTGAACTGCGGATTCAGCGCGCGGAACTCGTCGAGCGACATCTCGGCCAGCTGGGCCGCGACGGCGACGTCGATGTCGCTGGTCTTGTCGATGGCGGTGAAGTAGGGCTGGTTGTCGATCACCGGCAGCGCCACGTTGTATTGCGACGGGTTGGCGACGATGTTCTTGACCGCCTGCAGCTTGGGCACGTAATTGCGGGTTTCCGCCGGCATCAGCTCGGCCAGGCTCTCGAAGTCGGTGCCCTTGCCGAGCGCCTGGTTCTTCTTGACGATGCGCTGGATGTTGCCTTCGCCCCAGTTATAGGCCGCCAGGGCCAGCTGCCAGTCGCCGAACATGGTGTACAGGCGCTGCAGGTAGGTGAGGGCCGCATCGGTCGAGGCCAGCACGCCGCGGCGCTCGTCCTTGAACATGTTCTGCTTCAGGTTGAAGTCCTTGCCGGTACCCGGCACGAACTGCCACAGGCCGGCTGCGTCGGCGGTGGACAGGGCTTGCGGGTTGAAGGCGGATTCGATCACCGGCAGCAGGGCCAGTTCGGTCGGCATGCCGCGCTTTTCCAGTTCCTGGACGATGTGGTAGAGGTAGGGCGAGGCGCGGCCGGAGATGCGCTTGAGGCTGTCGGGACGGGCGCTGTAGGCCTGGGTGTGGCGTGCCACCAGGCTGTTGTCGACGTCGGGAATGGCGTAGCCGCTGCGGATGCGGCCCCAGACGTCGGTTTCCTTGTAGTCGTCGACCTTCAGCAGGCCGGGCGCCAGGGGCGCGGCAGGGCGGGCGTTCAGCGCGTTCGCGGCCGGATTCGATACGGCGGCCACGGAGGCGTTGTCCATCGCATAAGCGAACGGAGAACTGAGCGGGGAGGTGGCCAGCAGTGCCAGCGCGGCAGTCGCTACGGTCTTGCGGATCATGTCGTGCATCGCTTTCCAATGTTGCGTCCGAGAACGGACGTACTGGTCAAGGGGGCAGTGTACGTAGTCATGCTCGAGTCAGTCAAGGCATGCGGACTCATCGTTACAAATTAATTTCCAGAGTTCATTTATGTAAATTGACATCATGAAAACGGAAATTGCCGCGAGATGCACGCCGGATCGCAGCAGGAGGCTGCCGATCCCGGCCCGTCGGAGGGCCGGCCCTTCCTCATCTGTTCTGCCTCTAGCCTAGCCGCCGGAAGGTGTCAATCTATGAGGGGACGCAAAGAGTGCGTACAATCCGGCTTCTGCCACCGCCTTATTATTTGTCATCCATGCGTACCGCAAACCCGAATGCGGACGACGACGCGATCGTCGCCGCCACCCGCCGCTGGCTGGAACGGGCCGTCATCGGCCTGAACCTGTGCCCCTTCGCCAAGTCCGTTTACGTGAAGGAGCAGGTGCGCTACGTGGTGTCCAGCGCGACCACGCCGGAAGCCTTGCTCGAGCAGCTCATGGACGAGCTGCAGCACCTGTCCGACACCCCGGCCGAGGAGGTCGACACGACCCTCCTGATCCATCCCTTCGTGCTGACCGACTTCGAGGACTACAACGAATTCCTGGACGTGGCCGATGCCGCGGTCGAGGACATGCAGCTCGACGGCGAGCTGCAGGTGGCAAGCTTCCACCCGGACTACCAGTTCGCGGACACCGATCCGAACGACATCGCGAACTACACCAACCGGGCGCCGTACCCGATCCTGCACCTGCTGCGCGAGGACAGCATCGACCGTGCGGTCGAGGCCTTCCCGGAAGCTTCCGAGATCTTCGAGAAGAATATCGATACCATGGAAAAGCTCGGCCACGAAGGCTGGGACAAGCTCGATGTCGGACCGGCACGCTGATTCGGACGGCGCGCCGCAGCGCCCTGTCGGGGCGCTCCCGCAGCGCCCCGACACTCCCTGCGTGGCGGTGTGTTCGACCACCTTCGACGAAGTCTGCCGCGGCTGCGGCCGCACCTACGTCGAGGTGGCGCAGTGGGTGGCGATGAGCGCCGAGGAGAAGGAACGGGTGTGGGTGCGGATCCTGGCGCAGGGCTACCCGCGCCGGAATACCTGAACCCACTCTCTCTATATAGAGATCAGAGACCCAGGAAGTCGCGCTTCCCGATCGGCACTCCGTTGTGGCGCAGGATCGCGTAGGCGGTCGTCACGTGGAAGAAGAAGTTCGGCAGCACGAAGCCGGTGAGGTAGTCGTCGCCGCGCTCGAACTGGCGCGCGCGCTCACCGGCGCCGTGGGTGACGGCGCGTTCGCCGGCCGCGTCGAAGGCTGCGCGCGGCAGCGACTCGATGTAGCCCAAGGTCTTGGTGATGCGCTGCTGCAGTTCGGCGAAACTCTGTTCGGTATCGTCGTAGCGCGGCACTTCCACGCCTGCCAGGCGGGCGCTCGCGCCCTTGGCGAAATCGGTCGCGATCAGGACCTGGCCCACCAGCGGGAACATGTCCGGGAACAGGCGCGCCTGCAGCAGGGCGGCCGGCTCGATCTTGTGCTGCTGGGCGTGGGCCTCGGCTTTTTCCAGCACGCCGGCAAGGGCGCGCAGCATCTTCTGGAATACGGGGACCGAAGCGGAATACATGGACAGGATCATAGTTTCTCCTTCGAAAGATTCAATCATAACAAGTCTTGTCGCGTCCTGCCGACATCTGGATACGAGTGCCTAGCTGTAAATAAGCAATTTGATGACTCTTGGTCATCCGGCATGCATAATCGAACATCCCATTGCCTTGAGTAAATTCCTGCCGGAAGGCGGGAACAGGTCGACACCCGATGTTCCAGCCACGTTCTTCATTCCGCGACCTGCCTTCCAGGCTATGCAAGCTGTACGGCCGTTCGATCCACGGTGCGCTGCTGCTGGTGGTATTCGTCGGCCTGGCCGTGCCGGCGGTGGCCGGCGGCTGGTTCCTGATCGGCGTGCAGGAGCGTGAAGCCGCGATCAAGGGCCTGAACGATGCGGTGCAGCGCAACGCCGACACCCTGGCGCTCGGCGTGCAGGAATCATTATGGGACATGAACGTCGAAGCCGTAGGTTCGCTGCTCGATTCCTTCGTGCGCGACCCGGCGATCGTGCGCGTGACGGTGCGCGACCTGGCGCAGGCGGCGGTGATCGACCGCCGTGCGCCGGCGCCGCCCGGGGAGCGTCTCTACCGCGCCGAGCGCGACGTGGTGGTCCGTGGGCAGACGATCGGCCACGTGCTGATCGAAATGAGCGACCACCTCGCCTTGCAGGACCTGCGCGCCAAGCAGCGCAACTACGCGCTGGTGCTGGCGATCCAGCTGGGCGTGTCCCTGCTCCTGATCGCGCTCCTGATCCGGCGCCGCCTGCTCTCGCCCCTGCGCACCCTCACCGGTTTCTCCGATCGGCTGGCGCGCGGCGATTTCGATACCCCGCTGGCGCTGCCGGCTGGCGACGAGCTGGGGCGCCTGGGCGGCCAGATGGAGCGCATGCGCACGGCGATCGGCCAGCTGTTCGCCGACATCGGCCGGCGCGAGGAGCAGTTCCGCACCATCGTCGCCCAGGTGCCGGGCGCCGTGTTCCGTGCGCGCCCGGGCGGCCACATCGACTTCGTCAGCGAGGCCATCGAGGAGATATCCGGCTACCCGGCCGAGCGCTTCATGCTGGCCACCACCGACGACTGGGCCAACATCATCCATCCCGAGGACCGGCGCATGCAGCGCCATGCGGCCAGGGACGCGCTGGCGGCCGGCAGTCCTTACGAGATCGAATACCGCATCATCGACGCCGGCGGCATCGAGCGCTGGGTGCTCGAGAGCGGCCAGCCGCAGGGCGAGTGGGGCAGCGAGGAATTCCGGGTCGACGGCATCATCTACGACATCAGCGAGCGCAAGCACGACGAGATGCGCATTGAGGCCCTGCTCACCGAGCAGGGTGCGATCCTGGACAACGTCATGTTCGGCGTGCTGTTCGTGCGCGAGCGCCGCATCGTCTCGGCCAACCGGCGTGCAGAGGCGCTGTTCGGGTATGGCGAGGCCGAGCTGGTGGGCCGGTCGACCGAGCTCCTGTTCCCGGGGCGCGCCGAGTACGAGCGCCTGTGGCTGGAACAGTATCCGAAGATCGCGGGCGGTCTGGATGCCGGCGAGGAGATCCAGTTCCGGCGCCGCGACGGCAGCAGCTTCTGGCTCCTGGTGAGCGGCTGCGCGCTGGACAGCGCGCGCCCGAACGAGGGCAGCATCTGGGTGTTCGCCGACATCACCGAGCGCAAGCTGGCCGAGGAAAAGCTGCGCCTGTCGGCCACGGTGCTCGAGCACATCGCCGACGGCGTCATGGTGCTCGACGTGCACGGCCGCGTCCTTGCCACCAATCCGGCCTTCACCCAGATCACGGGCTTCACCGAGATGGAAGCGCTCGGCCAGCAATCGAGCCTGACGCGCCCCGGCCGCCACGACGATCCGCTCTACGGGCAGATGTGGCGCGACCTGCTGGAAGCCGGCTTCTGGCGCGGCGAGCGCTGGGAGACCCGCAAGAACGGCGAGTGCTACCTGGAATGGCTCACCGTGTCGAGCGTGCGCGACGACAATGACGAGGTCACGCACTACGTCTGCGTGTTCAGCGACATCACGGAGGTGAAGCAATCGCAGGACAAGCTCGACCACCTGGCCCACCACGATCCGCTCACGGCGCTGCCGAACCGGCTGCTGTTCCACGACCGCCTGCAGCATGCGATGGTCCGCTGCGCGCGCGCGGGCCAGCAACTGGCGGTGCTGTTCATCGACCTGGACCGCTTCAAGAACGTCAACGACACCCTCGGCCACCACGTGGGCGACCTGCTCCTCAAGCAGGTGGCGGGGCAGCTGTCCGCCTGCCTGCGCGAAGGCGATACGCTGGCGCGCCTGGGCGGCGACGAATTCATCGTGCTGCTGGAAGACGTCGGCGGTCCGGGCGCCGCCCATGTGGCCGAGAAGCTGATGGCCCTGTTCGAGCAGCCGCTCACCGTGTCGGGCTACGAACTGTTCGTCACCGGCAGCGTCGGCATCAGCCTGTTCCCGCAGGATGCGACCGACCTGAACATGTTGATCCGCAATGCCGACGTCGCCATGTACCAGGCCAAGGCGCGCGGCCGCAACGGCTACCAGTTCTACGCGCCCTCGATGAGCGGCGAGGGCGCCATGCGCCTGCGCCTGGAGTCGCTGCTGCGCCGCGCGATCGAGAAGGGCGAGATCTTCCTCGAATACCAGCCCCAGGTCGAGATCGACACCGGGCGCCTGGTCGGCGTCGAAGCCCTGGTGCGCTGGGACAGCGCGGAACTGGGCCGGGTGGCGCCGGTGCGCTTCATCCCGGTGGCCGAGGACACCGGCTTCATCAGCCAGCTGGGCCAGTGGGTGCTGGCCGAGGCCTGCTCCCAGATGCGGCGCTGGGACCGGGATGGCCTCACGGTGCCGAAGATGGCGGTCAACCTGTCGGTGCGCCAGTTCGAGCGCGGCAGCATCGCGCCGGTGGTGGCCGCGGTGCTGCAGGAAACCGGCCTGGCGGCGGGACGGCTGCAGCTGGAGGTGACCGAGTCGGTCATCATGAACACGTCCGACGCGCTGCAGCACATCAACGAGCTGCGCGCGGTCGGCGTCGGGCTGGCGATCGACGACTTCGGCACCGGCTATTCCTCGCTGGCCTACCTGAGCCAGCTGCCGGTGCAGACCCTGAAGATCGACCGCAGCTTCATCCAGGACATCCTGGTCGACGCCAACGACGAGGCGATCGCGGTGGCCGTCATCCAGCTCGGCAAGAGCCTGAACCTGTCGGTGGTGGCCGAGGGCGTGGAAAACGAAGAGCAGGCCGCCTTCCTGCTGCGGCACGGCTGCCGCCAGGCCCAGGGCTACCTCTACAGCCGGCCGGTCGCGGCTGGCGATATACTGTCGCGCTGGGGACGGACACAAGCACATGGACACGATCGAACGAAGCACGAAGCCGGCGCAGCCGAAGGAAGCGAAGCCTGAGGCGGGCGCGCCGCGCGCAGGCGTCAAGCTCAGGCGCCGCCGTTTCCTGCTGGGCGGCCTGCTCGCCGGCGGCGCCATGCTGGTCGGCTGGGGCGTGCAGCCGCCGCGCCAGCGCCTGCATGCATCGCGCCCGCTGGCGCTGGGCGGCGACACGGTCGGCCTGAACGGCTGGATCGCCATCGCCCCCGACGGCGCGGTCTCGGTGGTGGTGCCGCGCAGCGAGATGGGGCAGGGCGTGCATACCGCGCTGCCGATGCTGGTGGCCGAGGAGCTCGACCTGCCCTTGTCCAGCGTGCGCATCGCCCAGGCCCCGATCGACAAGATCTTCGCCAACCTCACGGTGCTGCGCGAGAACCTGCCTTTCCACCCCGACGACAGCGGCAGCACGCGCCAGGGCGCGCAGTGGCTGATGGCCAAGCTCGGGCGCGAGCTGGGCATCATGTTCACCGGCGGCTCGACCAGCGTCAAGGATGCCTGGCTGCCGATGCGCGAGGCCGGCGCGGTGGCGCGCGCCATGCTGCTCAAGGCGGCGGCCGAACAGTGGCAAGCGCCGGTTGCGCGCCTGCGCACCGAGGACGGTTTCGTCCTGCATCCCGACGGGCGCCGCGCCGGCTACAGCGCGCTGGCGCCCCATGCGGCGCGGGTCGGCGCCGGCATCGAGGCCGGCGACGTGCGCCTGAAGGAGCCGCGCGACTTCCGCCTGATCGGCAAGCCCGCGGGGCGCCTGGACAGCCGCGCCAAGGCCGACGGCAGCGCGCGCTTCGGCATCGACGCGCGCGTGCCCGGCATGGTGTACGCGGCCGTCAAGATGGCGCCGGTGATCGGCGCCACCCTCGTTGGGCACGAAGGCAAGGCGGTGGAGTCCATGCCCGGCGTGCTGCAGGTGGTGCCGATGCCGGGCCTGATGGACGAACGCAGCGGCCTGGGCGTGGGCGTGGCCGTGGTGGCCACCACCTGGTGGCAGGCGCACCAGGCCGCGCAGGCGCTGCTGGTCAAGTGGCAGGTCGGCGACACGAGCAAGCTTTCCAGCGAATCCGTGTTCGAGGACTTCGCGCGCGCCCTCGAGGAAGAAAGCGGCTACGTCTACCATGAGGCGGGCAGCCAGGACGTGGACGGGGTGGCGCTCACGGTGACGGCCGAGTACCGTGCGCCTTATCTGGCGCATGCGGCCATGGAGCCGGTCAACTGCACCGCCCAGGTCGAGTACGTCCAGGGGCGCGCCAGGGTGCGCCTGTGGGCCTCGACCCAGGTGCCGAGCGTCGCGGTGGACGTGGCGGCGCGCGTGGCCGGCGTCGAGCGCGAGGACGTGCACATCGAGGTGATGCTGCTGGGCGGCGGCTTCGGACGCCGGCTGGAAGCCGACATGGTGGCGCAGGCGGTGACGGTCGCCATGGCCATGCATGGGAAACCGGTCCAGCTGGTCTGGAGCCGCGAGGACGACACCACCCACGACGTCTACCGCCCGGCGGCGCTGGCGCGCTTCCGCGCCCACCTCGACGCCAAGGGGGAGATCCTGGCCTGGGACAACAAGTCGGCCAGCGGCGCCATCGGCCACCAGTATTTCCCGCGCAACCTCGCTCTGCCGGGCGTGGGCCCGGACAAGACCACCGCCGAAGGCGAATACGACATGCAGTACGCGATCGCCAACCAGCGCATCGCCCACGTGATCGTCGACAGTCCTGTGCCGCTCGGCTACTGGCGTTCGGTCGGGCATTCGCACAATGCCTTTTTCAAGGAGGCGTTTCTGGACGAGGTCGCGCATGCCGCGGGGCGTGACCCGGTCGCCATGCGGCGCGCGCTTCTGGGCAAGCATCCGCGCGCGCTGGCGACGCTCGATGCGGCGGTGGCCAAGGCGGGGCAGCCGGCGGCAGGGCGCGCGCACGGCGTGGCCCTGCACCGCTCCTTCGGCAGCACGGTGGCCCAGGTGGCCGAGGTCTCGGTCGAAGGCAAGCAGATCCGCGTGCACCGCGTGGTGTGCGCGATCGACTGCGGGCTGGCGGTCAACCCGAACATCGTCGCCCAGCAGGTGGAGTCCGGCGTGCTGTTCGGGCTGTCGGCCGCGCTGCACGGCGAGATCACCATCAAGGATGGGAAGGTAGAGCAGTCGAACTTCGGCGATTATCCGGTGCTGCGCATGCACGAGGCGCCGGTGGTGGACACCATCGTGATGCCCAGCCTGGCGCATCCGGAAGGCGTGGGCGAGCCGGCGGTGCCGCCGATCGCGCCGGCGGTGGCGGCGGCCGTGTTCAAGCTGACCGGGCAGCGGCTGCGCAGCCTGCCGCTGCGTTTATCGTAGGGTGGGCGGCTCGTAATCCGGGCCATTGGCCCGGATTACCCCAGGCGGTGATCGTTATCGGCTCCGTTTTCGTACCGGATGATCTCGCGGCTAGCTATCACCGCGTGGGCGGGGAACCCGCCCACCCTACGTAGCCAGCAGGACGCGCAGGTTGCAGTCGCGCTGCCAGGCGCGCCGTTCCTCGCTGGATGCGGCCAGGCGCGCCAGCTCTTCCTGTGAGGTCTCGGCCTGGGCCTGCACCAGGCGGTCGGCCACGGCGCCGTCGGGCAGCATGGTGCCGAAGAACGCGACCGTGTCGCCGCGCTGCACCAGCAGGGTAGGGAAGTTTTCCACGTCGAGGTCGCCCACGATGTCGGCCTGGTCCTCGATGTCGATCCAGACGAAGGTCTTGTCGAGGTGGCGCAGGGCCAGTTCCTCGAAGGTGGCGCGGTAGGACGAGCAGGTGCCGCACCAGGCGGCGCACAGGCAGGCGACCGTCAGGGCGTCGCCCGCTATCGCGGCGGCGATGCGCGCGCGGTTGTCGGAATCCAGGGTCAGGCTTTGCATGAGCCGGATTGTACCGTGTGTTCACGGGGGAATGTGCGCGCCGGGCGCCCGGGCCGTGGCCAGGCCCCCGGCCGAGGGGGTAAAATACCGGCATGTCCACGATTCTCGCCATTGAAACCTCGTCCGAGCTCGCCTCCTGCGCGCTATTGAACGGGGACCACGTCATCGCCCGTTCCACCTCCGGCGTGCGCACCCATTCGCAATCGGTCCTGCCGATGGTGCAGGAACTGCTGCGCGAAGCCGGCCTGGCTTTGACCGACTGCGACGCGATCGCCTTCGGCGCCGGTCCCGGCTCCTTCACCGGCGTACGCACCGCCTGCGGCGTGGCCCAGGGCCTGGCCTTCGGCGCGAATCTCCCGGTGCTGCCCCTGGTGACCCTGGAGGCGATGGCCGAAGCCTGCCGCGCCCGAACCGGGGCGAACGAGGTGCTGGCGGTGCTGGACGCGCGCATGGGCGAAGTGTATTGGGCGCAGTACCGGCACGATGCCGCGCGCGGCGCCTGGACCGAGGTCGCCGCGCCCGCGCTGTGCGCGCCGCAGGATCTGGCGCCGCTGCCGGCCGAGGGCCTGGCTGCCTGCGGCAACGGATTCTCGGCTTACCCGGAAGCGTTTGCCGGCAAGGCCTTCGCCGCGGGCGCGCTGGACGACATCCTGCCGCACGCGCGCGAACTGGCGCTGCTGGGGGCGCCGGCCCTGGCCGCCGGCCTGGGCGTGCCGCCGGCCCAGGCCCAGCCGCTCTACCTGCGCAACAAGGTGGCCTACACCAGCGCCGAGCGCCAGGCCATCAATGCCGCGAAGGCCGGGGCATGACCGTCTTGTTAGACGTTTCTGGCTTGACGTTCGCGCCGATGCAGGCTGCCGACGTGGACGAGGTGCATGCGCTCGAATGCAGCGTGTTCCCGCATCCCTGGAGCCGCGCCAACTTCAGCGAGTCGCTCGCCAGCGGCTATGACGCCTGGACCGCGCGCGACGCGCAAGGCCGGCTGGCCGGCTACTATCTATTGATGTATGCGGTCGACGAGGCCCACCTGCTCGACGTGGCGGTGGCCGCCGGACGCCAGGGCCAGGGGTTGGGGCGCCACCTGCTGGACCGGATCGGCGCGCGCGCCCGCGAGCAGGGCATGGCGTCCATCCTGCTCGAGGTGCGCCCGTCCAACGAGCGCGCGCTCGCCGTCTACCGCCGCTACGGCTACCGCGAGATCGGCCGCCGCAAGGGCTACTATCCGGCGCACGGCGGGCAGCGCGAGGATGCCATCGTGATGAGGATCGACTTGTGAACCGCGCAGTGAAGCACATCGGCGACCGCGACGCGGCCTTCCTGGCCGAGATGGGCATCGGCCCGCTGTGGAGCCTGCGCGCCGTGCCGGAGGCCGCGGTGGAAGCGGCGCCGCAGGCCGAGCCGGAACCCGCGCCGGCCGAGCTGGCGCAAGCTGCGCCGCCGGCGCCGGCCCAGCCCCTGGCGCCGCCCCCGATGCCGCGCCAGGTCGCCGAACCGGCGGCCCGCCCGGCATGGACGCCGCCGCCGAGCGAGGACAGCGCCTGGGGCGTCGAAGCCGAACCGGAACGCCTTGACGTTTCCAGCATGGACTGGGCCGCCCTGCGCCAGGCCGTCGCCAGTTGCCGGCATTGCAGCGCCTGCAGCGAAGGCCGCAAGCCGGTGCTCGGCGCCGGCGCGCGCCAGGCCCGTTGGCTGGTCGCCGCCGGCACGGCCAGCGCGGCGGACGAAAAGGCCGGCCAGCCGCTGACCGGCGAGCCGGGCAGGCTGCTCGACAACATGCTGGCGGCGGTCGGCATGTCGCGCGAGGCCGATGTCTATGTGACTCCTTTGGTGAAATGCCGTCCTGCCAATGCCAAGGGCGGCGACCGCGCCCCGACCCTGGAAGAAGTGGCGGCCTGCCGTCCCTTCCTGGAGCGCGAGCGCGAACTGACGGGGGCCGGCCTGGTGCTGACCCTGGGTCAGGTGGCCACCGACGGCCTGCTCGGCAAGCCGCTTTCCGAACCGCTGGCCGGTTCGCGCGGCGTGGTCCACCGGCTGGGCGAAGTGCCCCTGGTGGCGACCCTGCATCCGGGCGAACTGCTGCGCCGCGGGGCCGACAAGGCGCTGGCCTGGGCGGACCTGTGCCGGGCCAGGGCGGCGGCAGATGGACGCGCCGGCTGACACCTACCAGCTAGGCTTCCACCGCCGCTGGGGCCACCTGCGGCGCGCCCGGGTGCGGGCGCTGGCCTGGCTGCTCGACGCCCCCGACCTGCTCGATGCGAACGACCCGCAGTGGGCCGGCCGCATCGCCACCACTGGCCCCGTGACCCCGGAGCTCGCCGACTGGCTCAAACGCCTCGATTACGATCCCACCCTGCTCGACGAAGCCCTGGGCGCGAAGATCCACACGCGCCTCGGCCTGTATGCCGAAAAGCTGATGGCCTTCTATTTCGCGCAGCACGGGCGCCTGGTCGCCCACGGCCTGCAGGTGCGCGCCAACCGTAACGACACCATCGGCGAATTCGACTTCCTGCTGGAAGACGGGCCGGATGCGGTCGAACACATCGAGTTCGCGACCAAGTTCTATTTATTGGACGGGGAGGGCGGACAACAGTTCGACGCCCTGGTCGGCCCCAACCTGGCCGACAGCCTGGGCCTCAAGATGCGCAAGGTCTTCGAGCGCCAGCTCAGCCTGGGCGGGCATCCGGCCGCGCAGGCCCTGCTGCCGCGGCCGGTATCCCGGGCGCGTGCGCTGGTCAAGGGCTGGCTGTTCTATCCGTCCGGTTCCTGGCCCGCCATGCGCGGGATCGCCGCCGGCCACTGCCGCGGCTTCTGGTGCGCGCTGGACGAGATCGAGGGCCTGGCCGGGGAAGAATTCCTGATGCTGCCGCGCCTGCAGTGGCTGGCGCCGTTTCGCGCCGCCTCGGCCACCTGGATGCTGAACCGCGCCCAATTGCATGCCGAGCTGTCGGCCCAGTTCGAGACCTCGTCGACACCGGTGCTGGTCGCGGTGGTGCGCCATACGCCCGGGCAGATCGAGGAGATCGAGCGCGGCTTCATCGTGCCGAACGATTGGCGCGAACGCGCCGCCGCGCGCCGGATGGTGCAGGCGGTGCCCTAAACGGTGATACGTATCACATATGCTTTGCGGCTCTGTGATACGTAGAATGAATCAGTGCTTTTCCTCGCCGATCAGCGCCAGCGAATCGTGCTCGCGCTGGTTGGCCGCATGGCGGCGTCCGATGAAGTACATGATGCCCGCCACCGACAGGCCGAACATGACGATGATGATGTCCAGGTCCAGGTTCAGCGTGATCATGATGGCGTACAGGGCCAGCATGGTCAGGATCGACAGGTTCTCGTTGAAATTCTGCACCGCGATCGAGTGGCCGGCGCTCATCAATACGTGGCCGCGGTGCTGCAGCAGCGCGTTCATCGGCACCACGAAGAAGCCCGACAGGAAGCCGATCAGGGCCAGCAGCGGGTAGGCCAGGCTCACCGTGGTCACGAAGACCATGCTGCACACGACCAGGCCCATGATGATCCCGAGCGGTATCACGGTGAGCGATTTGCGCAGCGGGATCATGCGCGCCGCCATCGCCGCGCCCAGCGCGACGCCGATCGCCACCACGCCGATCAGGTTGGTGGCTTTGTCGAGCGGCATGTGCAGCGAGCGCTCGGCCCATTTCAGCACGATGAATTGCAGGGTCGCGCCGGCGCCCCAGAACAGGGTGGTGACGGCCAGCGAGATCTGGCCCAGCTTGTCGCGCCACAGGGTGGCCGAGCAGTTGGCGAAGTCGGCGATCAGCTTGGCCGGGTTGCGCTCCTGGTGTTCGTAGCGCGCGCCGGTATCCGGAATGCGCAGGTTGAACAGGGCCGCCAGGATGTAGACGCCGACCACCACCGCCATCGCCGCTTCGGCGCCGGTGCTCACGCCCGGCAGGTCCAGGCCCAGCAGGAAATTGGCGCCGCGCTCGCTCACCAGGGCGCCGCCGGCCACGGTGCCGAGGATGATCGACATGACGGTCAAGCCCTCGATCCAGCCGTTGGCGGGAACGAGCTTCTCGGGCGGCAGCAGTTCGGTCAGGATGCCGTACTTGGCGGGCGAGTAGACCGCCGCGCCGAAGCCGACCACGGCATAGGCGAGCAGGGGGTGCACGGTCAGGAACATCAGCGCGCAGCCGGAAATCTTGATCAGGTTCGCGATGAACATCACGCGGCCCTTGGGCAGCGAATCGGCGAAGGCGCCGACGAAAGCGGCCAGCAGCACGTAGAACAGGACGAATGACAGCTTCAGCAGGGGTGTCAGCGAAGCCGGGGCGTTCATCGACGTCAGCAGACTGATTGCGACAAAGAGGAGCGCATTGTCTGCCAGCGACGAGAAGAACTGCGCCGCCATGATGGTATAAAAGCCACGGTTCATTCGAAAAGAGTAAAAACTGGTTCGAGTTGCTTTATACCATGAATGCCCCTTGCGCCAAAAGAAAACCCGGCATGTCAAAAGCGCTGCCGCGCCCGGTCCGGTAAAATAGACCCTTTCCCGCACTGCGGCCATTACGCCGGTTTTCGCCATGCCACGCCCGCTTTCCGCCACCATCCACCTCGACTCGATGCAGCACAACCTGCAGCGCGCGCGCATGGAGGCGCCGCATGCGAAGATCTGGGCGGTCGTCAAGGCCAACGCCTACGGACACGGCCTGGAGCGCGGCATGCGCGGCTTCGCCCAGGCCGACGGCCTGGCCCTGGTCGAGACCGAAGGCGCCCTGTGGCTGCGGCAGAATGGCTGGACCAAGCCGATCCTGCTGCTCGAAGGGATCTTCGACGCCTCGGACGTACCGATGCTGGCCGAGCACAACATCAATAGCGCGGTGCATAACATCGAGCAGATCAAGATGCTGGAATACACCCGGCATTTCCGCCCGATCGACGTGCACCTGAAGATGAATACGGGGATGAACCGCCTGGGCTTCACGCCGGGGGAGTACGAGGCGGCCTACCGGCGCGTGCGCGCCATTCCCGACGTGCGCCACATCACCCACATGACCCACTTCGCCAATGCCGACGAGCTGGAGCATCCGCGTCTGACCATCGCCGAGCAGGTGCGCCGCTTCCAGTTTGGCGCGGGCGAGCTGCCGGGCGAGCGCAGCCTGTCGAATTCCGGCGGGGTGCTGCACCAGGGCGAGCTGGGCGATGCCCTGTCGAACGACTGGGTCCGCCCCGGCATCATGCTGTACGGCGGCACCCCGGGCGGCCGCTCGGCCCTGGATTATGGCCTGCTGCCGACCATGACCCTGCGCTCCGAGGTCATCGGCATCCAGCACATCGAGGCGGGCGACACGGTCGGCTACGGCAGCCGCTTCGAGGCGCTAGGGCCGATGACGGTGGGGGTGGTGGCCTGCGGCTATGCCGACGGCTACCCGCGCCACGCGCCGCACGGCACCCCCGTGATCGTGGACGGCGTGCGCACCACGCTGGTGGGCCGGGTCTCGATGGACATGATGACGGTCGACCTGACCCCGATCGCCAATGCCAGGGTCGGCAGCAAGGTGACGCTCTGGGGCGACGGCCTGCCGGTCGACGAGGTGGCCCATGCCGCCGGCACGATCGGCTATGAACTGATGTGCGCCCTCGCCCCGCGGGTGCGTGTGATGGAAGGAAGAATGGGAACCGATGGCTAAGTCACGAACCTCTTTTGTCTGCAGCGAGTGCGGCGCCGTCGCCAGCCGCTGGTCCGGCCAGTGCCCGGATTGCAAGGCCTGGAACACGATGGTGGAAACGGTCGCCGAGCCGCAGGGCGTGAACCGCATGTCGCAGACAGCGCACAAGGCCCTCGCACAGACCGCGCCTGTGTTGTCACTGCGGGACATCGAAGCCCTGGACGTGCCGCGCTTCGGCACCGGCATCGAGGAATTCGACCGCGTGCTGGGCGGCGGCCTGGTGGCCGGCGGCGTGGTGCTGATCGGCGGTGACCCCGGCATCGGCAAGTCGACCCTGCTGCTGCAGGCGCTGGCCAACCTGGCGGCCACCCGCAACACCTTGTATGTGAGCGGCGAGGAATCCGGCGCCCAGATCGCGCTGCGCGCGCGCCGCCTGTCGGTGGATTCGGCCGAGCTCAAGCTGCAGGCCGAGATCCAGCTCGAAAAAATCCTCGGCACGCTGGCCGACCTGAAACCCGAAGTGGCGGTGATCGACTCGATCCAGACCCTGTATTCGGACGCGCTCACTTCGGCCCCGGGCTCGGTGGCCCAGGTGCGCGAATGCGCGGCCCAGCTCACCCGGGTGGCCAAGCAGACCGGCGTGACCATCATCCTGGTCGGCCACGTGACCAAGGAGGGCGCGCTGGCCGGTCCGCGCGTGCTCGAGCACATTGTCGACACCGTGCTGTATTTCGAGGGCGATACCCAGAGCAGCTTCCGCCTGGTGCGCGCCATCAAGAACCGCTTCGGCGCGGTGAACGAGCTGGGCGTGTTCGCCATGACGGAGAAGGGGCTGAAGGGCGTCTCCAATCCCTCGGCGCTGTTCCTGTCGCAGCACGACAGCCAGGTGCCGGGTTCCTGCGTGATGGTGACCCAGGAGGGCACGCGCCCGCTGCTGGTCGAGATCCAGGCCCTGGTCGACGCCAGCCACCTGCCGAATGCACGTCGACTGTCGGTCGGCCTGGAGCAGAATCGCCTGGCGATGCTGCTGGCCGTGCTGCACCGCCATGCCGGCATCGCGGCGTTCGACCAGGACGTGTTCATCAATGCGGTGGGCGGGGTGAAGATCACCGAGCCGGCGGCCGACCTGGCGGTCCTGCTGGCGATCAACTCGTCGATGCGCAACAAGCCGCTGCCGCGCGGGCTGGTGGTGTTCGGCGAAGTCGGCCTGGCCGGCGAAATCCGGCCGGCGCCGCGCGGGCAGGAGCGCCTGCGCGAAGCGGCCAAGCTCGGCTTCTCGATCGCGGTGATCCCGAAAGGGAACGTGCCCAAGCAGAAGATCGAGGGCATGACCATCGTCGCTGTCGAGCGCATCGACCAGGCCTTCACCAAGCTGCGCGAGCTCGACTGAGTACTTATAATATTGCCTGGCTCATCCGTTAATAGTGTCTAACGTGTTCAACGAACAAAGAAAATCCGAACGCAAGGTGCTGCGCGTGCGTGCGCGCGTGGCCATGGAAGGCGCGGCGCCCGTCAGCGGCCGCACCAGCGACCTCGGCGCCAATGGCGTCAGCATCAACCTGCCGGACCCGCTGCTGGTCGGGCAGGCCGGCCAGCTCAGCTTCGACCTGCTGGTCGACGGCAACATTGTGCCCATCAGCGCACGCGCCAAGGCGCTGTATTGCATTTTCAGCAATGGCGAATTCAAGGTCGGCTTCCAGTTCCTGAACCTGGAACTGGCGGCGATGACGGCGGTGGCACGTTTCCTGCGCTGACCAGATCGAGCGGCACAATACAAAGCGGCGAGCGCCCATCGGGCCTCGCCGCTTTTTTCGCCGTATGACATGACCCGGTGATCCGGGCCGACACTATTCGTGATAGTGATCGTGCAGCTTTTCCGAGCCCCCACGGATCTCTTGCCAGATCTCGAAGGCGACCAGCCCGGCCAGGCCGCTGAGTATGCCAAACACCATTACGCTGAACATAAACACTAACGCTTTTCAGCATCCCCTCCCTATGAAGAACACATTTCCAGCTTAGCAGAGGGCGGCGTATTTACAAGGGCGCAGCTAGGCCGGGCAGCTGAATAATTTTATATCCTCCGGCAGTGTGTGACAGGACTGCCGGACTGCGTCAAGATAGCGCCATCGGCTGGATTATTACATCTGTCATCAACTTGTCACATTCGGCCAGTAGACTTCGCAGCGTCAATGAAACGGGACCCGTCCCGGACCTCTCTAAAGGATCCATCATGCGCATGAAGCATCTGTTCGTCTCCGTCGCCATCGCCGCCACCAGCATCGCTGCCAGCGCCCAGGCCGCCAACATCACCGGCGCCGGCGCGACCTTCCCGTATCCGGTCTACGCGAAATGGGCCGAGCTGTACCAGAAGGCATCGGGCACCGGCCTGAACTACCAGTCGGTCGGTTCGGGCGCGGGCATCAAGCAGATCAAGGCCAGGACCGTGAACTTCGGCGCCTCGGACATGCCGCTGCCGGCCGCCGAGCTGAACGCCGCCGGCCTGTTCCAGTTCCCGGCCATCATGGGCGGCGTGGTCCCGATCATCAACCTGCCGGGCGTGGCCCCGGGCCAGGTGCGCCTCTCGGGCGCCGTCCTTGCCGACATCTACCTGGGCAAGATCACCAAGTGGAACGCGCCGCAGATCGCCGCGCTGAACCCGGGCGTCAAGCTGCCGGCCGACGACATCACCGTGGTGCGCCGCGCCGACAGCTCGGGCACCTCCTTCCTGTTCACCGACTACCTGGCGCAGGTCAGCCCTGAATGGAAGTCGAAGATCGGCGCCGGCACCGCGGTGAAGTGGGCGGTGGGCGTGGGCGGCAAGGGCAACGAAGGCGTGGCCGCCAACGTGCAGCGCATCAAGGGCTCGATCGGCTACGTCGAGTGGGCCTACGCCAAGAAGAACCGCATGCAGCACACCCAGCTGCAGAACAAGGACGGCGTCTTCCTGCAACCGAGCGACGACGCCTTCAAGGCTGCCGCAAGCGGCGCCAACTGGGCCGGCACCCCGGGCTTCGCCGTGGTGCTGACCAACCAGGCGGGCAAGGCGAGCTGGCCGATCACCGGCGCCTCCTACATCCTGATGCACAAGACCCAGCCGAACGCCGCGACCGCCAAGGAAGTGCTGAAGTTCTTCGACTGGGCCTACAAGAACGGCGGCGCCGCAGCCGCCGAACTGGACTACGTGCCGATGCCGGACAGCGTGACCAAGCTGGTGCAGGACGCCTGGCGTGCCAACCTGAAGGACGCGGCGGGCAAGGCGGTCTGGTAAATCACCCTCGATAAGAAGTGCGAGGGAGGGCCGGCAGCTCCGGCCCTTCCGTTTGCCAGAAAGATTGACAAAAATCTATGAGCGTACAACCATCCGCCACGCTGCAGGACCTGGCCGATCCGGCAGCGGTCGAAGCAGCCCACCAGTCCGAGGCGCTGCGCAAGACCATGCGCAAGCAGCGCATGCAGGACTTCTTCTTCCACAAGATCACGCTGCTGTTCGCGGCCTCGGTTCTCCTGGTGCTGGTCGGGATCATCGTCTCGCTCGCCATCGGCGCGGCGCCGGCCTTCAAGGAGTTCGGCGCCGGCTTCATTTCGCGCGTGGAATGGGATCCGGTGGGCGACCAGTTCGGCGCCATGATCGCGATCTGGGGCACGCTCGCCACCTCGATCATCGCCTTGGCGGTGGCCTTCCCGATCAGCTTCGGCATCGCCCTGTTCCTGACCGAAATCTGCCCGGTGTGGCTGCGCCGCCCGATGGGCACCGCGGTCGAGCTGCTGGCCGGCGTGCCGTCCATCATCTACGGCATGTGGGGCCTGTTCGTGTTCGCGCCCCTGTTCGCCGACCACGTTCAGCCGCTGCTGAAGAATACCATCGGCCAGCTGCCGGTGATCGGCCAGCTGTTCCAGGGCCCGACCATGGGCATCGGCATCCTGACCGCCGGCCTGATCCTGGCAATCATGATCATCCCCTTCATCGCCTCGGTGATGCGCGACGTGTTCGAGATCGTCCCCACCGTCCTCAAGGAATCGGCGTATGGCCTCGGCTGCACCAAGTGGGAAGTGGTGCGCAAGGTGGTGCTGCCCTATACCCGCAACGGCGTGGTGGGCGGCGTCATGCTGGGCCTGGGCCGCGCGCTGGGCGAGACCATGGCCGTCACTTTTGTCATCGGCAATGCCCACGACCTGTCCTGGTCGCTGTTTTCGGCCGGTAACTCGATTTCCTCGACCCTCGCCAACGAATTCGCCGAGGCCGCCACGCCGCTGCACTCGTCCTCGCTGTTCGCCCTGGCCCTGATCCTGTTCGCCATCACCTTCATCGTGCTGTCGGCCGCCAAGCTGATGCTGGTCGGGATGTCGCGCAAGGAAGGCACCAAATAATGACTACCACTGCAAAGAACCCGGTCTACCGCAAGCGCCTGCTGGCGCACCGCATCGGCATCGTCCTGTCGATCCTGGCCATGGGCATCGGCCTGGCCTTCCTGGCCTGGATCCTGGCGACCCTCCTGATCAACGGCCTCGGCGCGCTCTCGTGGAACATGTTCACGGCCGATACCCCGGCGCCGGGCAGCGAAGGCGGCGGCCTGCGCAACGCCATCGTCGGCAGCCTGATGATGGTCGGCCTGTCGACCCTGGTCAGCACCCCGATCGGCATCCTGGCCGGCATCTACCTGGCCGAATACGGCGAGAACAACCGCTTCGCCCAGGTGACGCGTTTTGTCACCGACATCATGCTCTCTGCCCCGTCGATCGTGATCGGCCTGTTCGTCTACGCCCTCTACGTCGCCAACGTGCAGCACTTCTCGGGCTACGCCGGCAGTATCGCGCTCTCGCTGATCGCGATTCCGGTGGTGGTGCGCACCACCGACAACATGCTGCGCCTGGTGCCGAACAGCCTGCTCGAGGCAGCCTACGCCCTCGGCGCGCCGCACTGGAAGGTGGCGATGACGGTGCGCCTGCGCGCCGTGAAGGCCGGCGTCGTCACCGGCGTGCTGCTGGCCGTGGCCCGCATCTCGGGCGAAACCGCGCCGCTGCTGTTCACCGCCCTGAACAACCAGTTCTACAGCAACGACATGAACGCGCCGATGGCCAACCTGCCGGTGGTGATCTTCCAGTTCGCGATGAGCCCCTACGACGACTGGCGTTCGCTGGCCTGGGGCGGCGCGCTGCTGGTGACCTTTACCGTGCTGCTGCTGAACATCCTGTCGCGGACCCTGTTCAGCCAGAAGACTCCGCGTTAATCTACCTTTAATAAGTGATGACCCAAGCTATGCAAAACCAGGTGCCGACCGCTGCCAAGAGCAAAACGATCGAGATCGAAGGCCTGAACTTCTTCTACGGTAAGACGCAGAGCCTGAAAGACGTGTCGCTCGACATCCACGACAAGCAGGTCACGGCCTTCATCGGGCCCTCGGGCTGCGGCAAGTCGACCCTGCTGCGTACCCTGAACCGCATGTACGATCTGTATCCGGGGCAGCGCGCCGAGGGTTCGATCATGTACCGCGGCCGTAACATCCTCGAGCCGGGCGTCGACGTCAACATGCTGCGCGCCAAGGTCGGCATGGTGTTCCAGAAGCCGACCCCGTTCCCGATGTCGATCTACGACAACATCGCCTTCGGCGTGCGCCTGTACGAGAACCTCTCGAAAGGCGAAATGGACGAGCGCGTCGAATGGGCGCTCAAGAAAGCGGCCCTGTGGGAGGAAGCCAAGGACAAGCTGAACAAGAGCGGCCTGTCGCTGTCGGGCGGCCAGCAGCAGCGCCTGTGCATCGCCCGCGGCGTCGCGGTGAAGCCGGACGTGCTGCTGCTGGACGAGCCGACCTCGGCGCTGGACCCGATCTCGACCGCCAAGATCGAGGAACTGATCAGCGAACTGAAGCGGGACTACACGATCACCATCGTGACCCACAACATGCAGCAGGCCGCGCGCTGTTCCGACTATACCGCCTACATGTACCTTGGCGAACTGGTCGAATTCGGCGAGACTGACCAGATCTTCATGAATCCGGCTCGCAAGGAAACGCAAGACTACATCACTGGCCGTTTCGGCTGACCGAACAATACGAACCTGACTGGAGAGCAGTATATGACTGGCGAGCATTCATCCAAACAGTATGACCAGGAGCTGGAAGCGATTCGTTCCAAGGTCCTGCTGATGGGCGGCATGGTGGAAACCGCGTTCGACGAGGCGATGGAAGCCTTCCGGGCGGGCGACGCGGCGCGCGCCGAGCGCGTGATCGCCGACGACCACGCGGTCAACCAGCTCGAAGTGCAGCTCGATGACGCCTGCAGCCACCTGATCGTGCGCCGCCAGCCGACCGCGAACGACCTGCGCACCGTGATGGCGACCATCAAGGTCATCACCGACCTGGAACGCATCGGCGACGAGGCCACCAAGATCGCGCGCAGCACCAAGAGCCTGCACGAACGCGGGGGCGGGTCCTTCGCCCACTACGACACCGTGCGCACCATCGCGCGCGCCGCCTCCGACATGCTGCACGGCGCGCTGGATGCCTTCGCGCGCCTGGACGGCAAGCAGGCGCTCGAACTGATCGCGGCGGACGAAGTCATCAACCACGAGTTCCGCACCATCATGCGCAACGTGATCACCTTCATGATGGAAGACCCGCGCACGATCTCGTCGGCGCTGGACACGCTGTGGGTGGCCAAGGCCATCGAGCGCATCGGCGACCACGCCAAGAACATCGCCGAATATGTCATCTACGTGGTGGAAGGGCGCGACATCCGCCACAGCAAGCCGGCGCCGACCGAACAGGCGGGTGTCTAGGCATGGCGGACAACACGAGCGTCCTGGTGGTCGAAGACGAACCCGCGATCGTCGAGCTGGTGAAGTATTCGCTGCGTGAAGCGGGCTGGGACATCCGCAGCGCCGACACCGTGGGCGGCGCCTGGGACAGCATCACGCGCGGCAAGCCCGACCTGGTGCTGCTGGACTGGATGCTGCCCGACCAGAGCGGCCTGCGCCTGTTGTCGCGCTTGCGCGGCGACCGCGATTTCCAGGAGATCCCGGTCATCATGCTGACCGCCAAGAGCATGGAAGAAGACAAGCTGGCCGGCCTGAACACCGGCGCGGACGACTATGTCACCAAGCCGTTCTCGCCGCGCGAGCTGCTGGCCCGGAGCCGCGCGCTGCTGCGCCGCAAGAGCCCGCACCTGGCCGAGGCGCCGCTGCGCGCCGGGAGCGTGGTGCTGGACCCGAACAGCTGCACCGTGACGGTGGAGAACCAGCAGATCGAGATCGGCAATGCCGAATACAAGCTGCTCAAGTTCCTGCTGGCGCACCGCGAGCGCGTGTTCTCGCGCGCCCAGCTGCTCGACAAGGTGTGGGGCGACCATGCCGTGATCGAGGAGCGCACGGTGGACGTGCACGTGCTGCGGCTGCGCAAGGCGCTCCGGAGCGCCGATGGCCTGATCCGCACCGTGCGTAGCGTCGGCTACATGCTGTCCGAGAAGTAAAGGGCGGCGATGCGCTCGATGAACCCGAAGCTGCTGTTCTGGGTGCCGGCACTGCTGCGCCTGGGCCTGATGTTCGCCGCTGCCGGCATCGTCTGGTGGATGGCGAGCCTGGTCGAGGCCCTGGTCTTCGCGCTGGCGGCGCTGGTGATCGCGCTGTTCGTGCAGCTGCGCTACCTGCACGAGCTGGGCGAATGGCTGAACCACCCGCACTCGAGCCGCTTGCCGGACGGCTGGGGCGCCTGGACCGACGTGTTCGCGCGCCTGTACCGCCTGCGGCGCGAGGACGAGCGCCACCAGGCCGAGATGGCCGAGTGGCTGGCGCGCTTCCGCCAGGCCATGCAGCTGTTGCCGGAAGGCGTGGCGATCATGGACGACGTCCTGTTCCTGGAATGGTGCAACGAGGCGGCCGAGCGCCACCTGGGCCTGACCATGGCGCGCGACAAGGGCCTGCGCGTGACCAACCTGGTGCGCCACCCCGAATTCATCGACTACGTGATCCTGGGCCGCTACGAGCAGCCGCTCACCTTGTCCTTCCGCGGCCGCAAGCTCGAGTGCCGCATCATCCCGTTCGAGAACCGGCGCCAGATCCTGGTCACGCACGACGCCACCGATACCGAACGCATCGAAGCGATGCGCCGCGACTTCATCGCCAACGCCTCGCACGAGCTGCGCACGCCGCTGACGGTGATCGTCGGCTTCCTGGAGATCGCGATGTCCGATCCGGGCCTGGACGTGGCCACCCGCACCGCGCACCTGGAGCTGATGACCGAGCAGGCGCACCGCATGCAGCGCCTGATCGGCGACATGCTGACCCTGTCGCGCCTGGAGTCGGACGAGTTCCCGTTCAAGCGCGAACGGGTCGACATGCGCGCGCTGGTCGACTCGGTGGCGGCGGAGGCGCGCGCCCTGTCGGGCGGGCGGCATGGGGTGGAAGTCGCGTTCGACGGACCGGACGTGATGGGCAGCCTGGAAGAGCTGCGCAGCGCCTTTGCCAACCTGGCCTCGAATGCGGTGCGCTACTCGCCGAACGGCGGCAGCATCCGGCTGGCCTGGAGCCGTGGACCGGACGATCTGCGCTTCACGGTCACGGACAGCGGCATCGGGATCGAGCCGATCCATATCTCACGGCTGACCGAACGTTTTTACCGAGTGGACAAGAGCCGCTCGCGCGAGACCCAGGGCACCGGGCTCGGCCTGGCGATCGTCAAGC
The DNA here is from genome assembly GCF_046236355.1 of Massilia sp. BHUDP2. Classification (NCBI taxonomy): domain Bacteria; kingdom Pseudomonadati; phylum Pseudomonadota; class Betaproteobacteria; order Burkholderiales; family Oxalobacteraceae; genus Massilia; species Massilia sp. BHUDP2. Next base: position 605,112 of record NZ_JBJUVW010000002.1, on the reverse strand, counting down.
ACGTGCTGCTCCGGCACGGCGGGCGATTGCAGATCAGTTCGGTACCGGGGCAGGGGAGCAGTTTCACCGCGGTGTTGCCGAATACCTCGCTGCCGGGCTAGGGTTCGATCGAGGCCTAGCCAGTTACTTAGCGCGACGCTCGCGGATGGGCGACGTATGAGAGGTTGACGGATCCACGGTCGATCAACAACAAAAAGAAGGGCTGCCCAAAGGGCAGCCCAGCACAGTCTTGAGATCCCGCGATGCAGTGCGTAATCGCGAGCCCGACGGCTCTTTACCCTATATAGTCCTACAGTCCACTAAGCGTGCACTAGCACAGACGAAAAATTGGCTAGGGGCCTCGGTTTTTAACATCGCTGCAGGTGAACTATATAGGTGGTGCCAGGAAGAATCAATATTGGCTTGAGTTTGCGGCGAACCGCAGCGCCGGTACGGCTCGTTTGGCACCGCCAGGTTTCGAGCGGTAGTTGCACACTGTCGGACTGGTGATCGGGAAGAAAAACAAAAACTGGGCACGGTTCGCGAACGGTATTCGCCGTCTTTTTTCCTCCCCAAGTCCTGCCTTCTTTGTCCGCAGAACCAGGCTTGCTGAGCGGCCTGCGGATGACTCAGGTTACAATCGTGTTTCGTTCGCTCAAGCACCCCATATGTTCTCTCGCCGTAGCTCCCTGATCGCCTGCGCCGCGCTGTTCCTGAGCGCCTGCGGCAGCACCCCGACCCAGCCTCCCGCAACGCCCGTCGCCCAGCAGGTGACGCCGCCCCCGCCGCCACGCAAGGTGAGAATCGGCCTGGCCCTCGGCGGCGGCGCCGCCCGCGGCTTCGCCCACATCGGCGTCATCAAGGCGCTCGAAGCCCAGGGCATCGTGCCCGAAATCGTGGTCGGCACCAGCGCCGGCTCGGTGGTCGGCTCCCTGTACGCCTCCGGCCTGAACGGTTTCGCGCTGCAAAAGACCGCGCTGGCCATGGACGAGGCCACGATCTCCGACTGGGCGCTGCCGCTGTTCGGCAAGTCGACCGGGGTGCTGAAGGGCGAGGCGCTGCAGAGCTACGTCAACAAGGCTGTCAACAACGTGCCGATGGAGCGCCTGAAGATCCGCTTCGGCGCCGTCGCCACCGACCTCAAGACCGGCCAGCCGATCCTGTTCAACAAGGGCAATACCGGCATGGCCGTGCGGGCCTCCTCGGCGGTGCCGAGCGTGTTCCAGCCGGTGAAGATCGGCGCCAAGACCTATGTCGACGGCGGCCTGGTCGCGCCGGTGCCGGTCAAGTTCACCAAGGACATGGGCGCCGAGTTCATCATCGCGGTGAACATCTCCAGCGCCACCGAAGGCGCCGCCACCGCCAGCTCGCTTGACGTCCTGATGCAGACCTTTAGCATCATGGGGCAACGCCTGAATCACTTCGAGCTGAAGGAAGCCGACATCGTCATCACGCCGAACCTCGGCAACATGGGCAGCGCCGACTTCAGCAACCGCAACCTGGCGATCCTCGCCGGCGAGCAGGCGGCAGCCGCCGTCATGCCGCAGATCAAGGCCAAGCTCAAGGCCAAGCAGCAAGGACAATAAAGGAACCAAGATGAAAACCAAGCCTTATCTCACCCTCGAAGACGTCAAGAAGATCGCCGCTGGCGCCGAGGCCGAAGCGCTGCGCAATAACTGGGCGGTGGCGTTCGCCATCGTCGACGACGGCGGGCACCTGCTGTGGTTCCAGCGCCTCGACGGCGTACCGCCGGTGTCCTCGCATCTTGCCCCGGCGAAGGCCCGGACGGCAGCGCTGGGCCGCCGCGAGTCGCGCATCTACGAAGAAATCATCAACAACGGCCGTGTGTCCTTCCTGTCCGCGCCGGAACTGGAAGGCATGCTGGAAGGCGGCGTGCCGGTGATCGTCGACGGCCACGTGATCGGTGCGGTGGGCGTGTCGGGCGTCAAGTCGACCGAGGACGCGCAGATCGCGAAGGCCGGCATCGCCGCCCTGACCGGCGAATAACAGCCGGGCTCGTCATGTAGCTGCAAGGGAAAGGCACCTGCGGGTGCCTTTTTCTTTATTTCGCAAAAGCAGCAAAACACGGTTTGCGCGCCGCTTCCACGCACGATTGGGCAAAATCAGCGCCACTTTTGTAGAATTGCTGCATTGCCGAATAGGTCGATTCCGCGCTATAATTCGGAAGTTTAACCATTCACACATTTGCCGTAGCGCCTACCCACCATCCCTCATTCAACTAGATGTCCAGCTACCGGCAAGCAGTCTCCGCCCGGGTTTGTTGGATGCCGGTCTGACGTGGCGAAGCTACGGTAACTTTATTGGGAGTTACCCTTGCCGCCATTTTTTTCTGGCCCAGCCGTCCCGGCCATCCTGGCCCTCGCTGACGGAACGATTTTCAAAGGATATTCCATTGGAGCCACCGGTCACACGACCGGCGAAGTGGTGTTCAACACCGCGATTACCGGCTACCAGGAAATCCTCACCGACCCCAGCTATTCGCGTCAGATCGTCACCCTGACGTACCCGCACATCGGCAACTACGGCGTCAACCCGGCCGACGTCGAGGCCTCCAAGGTCCACGCCGCCGGTCTGATCATCCGTGACCTGCCGCTGCTGGCATCGAATTTCCGTTCCACCCAGTCGCTGTCGGACTACCTGAAGCAAGAAAACGTGGTCGCCATCGCCGGCATCGACACCCGCAAGCTGACCCGCATCCTGCGCGAGAAGGGCGCGCAAGCCGGCGCCATCCTGACCGGCATCCAGGGCAAGGAGCCGCTGGAAACGCAGGCGCTGGAACTGGCGCGTTCCTTCCCGGGCCTGGCCGGCATGGACCTGGCCAAGGTCGTGTCCGTGAAAGAACCCTACGTGTTCACCGAGACCGAGTGGAAGCTCGGCGAAGGCTTCGGCAAGCAGGACAATCCCCAATACCACGTGGTCGCTTTCGATTACGGCGTCAAGCGCAACATCCTGCGCATGCTGGCCGAGCGCGGCTGCAAGGTGACCGTGCTGCCGGCCCAGGCGACCGCCGCCGACGCGCTGGCGCTCAATCCTGACGGCATCTTCCTGGCCAACGGCCCGGGCGACCCCGAGCCGTGCGACTATGCGATCAAGGCCAGCGCGGAGCTGATCGAGAAGGGCATCCCGACCTTCGGCATCTGCCTCGGCCACCAGATCATGGCGCTGGCCTCCGGCGCCAAGACCATGAAGATGAAGTTCGGCCACCATGGCGCCAACCACCCGGTGCAGGACCTCGATTCGAAGAAGGTCCTGATCACCTCGCAGAACCACGGCTTCGCGGTCGACCCGGAGACCCTCCCGGCCAACTGCCGCGTCACCCACGTGTCGCTGTTCGACGGTTCGCTGCAGGGCTTCGAGCGTACCGACAAGCCCGCCTTCTGCTTCCAGGGCCACCCGGAAGCCTCGCCCGGCCCGACCGACGTCGCCTACCTGTTTGACCGCTTCATCGGCCTGATGCAAGCAGCGGAGAAAAAGTAAATGCCAAAACGTAGTGATATCAAAAGCATCCTGATCATCGGCGCGGGTCCGATCGTCATCGGCCAGGCGGTCGAATTCGACTACTCGGGCGCCCAGGCCTGCAAGGCCCTGCGCGAGGAAGGCTACAAGGTCATCCTGGTCAACTCGAACCCGGCGACCATCATGACCGACCCGGAAACGGCGGACGTCACCTACATCGAGCCGATCACCTGGAAGGTCGTCGAGCGCATCATCGCCAAGGAGCGTCCGGACGCGATCCTGCCGACCATGGGCGGCCAGACCGCGCTGAACTGCGCGCTCGACCTGCACCACAACGGCGTGCTGGAAAAGTACAAGGTCGAGCTGATCGGCGCGACCCCGGAAGCGATCGACAAGGCCGAGGACCGCTCCAAGTTCAAGGATGCGATGACCAAGATCGGCCTCGGTTCGGCGCGCTCGGGCGTGGCGCACTCGATGGAAGAGTCGTGGGCGGTGCAGCGCGAGCTGGGCTTCCCGACCATCATCCGTCCGTCCTTCACCATGGGCGGCAGCGGCGGCGGCATCGCCTATAACGAAGAAGAATTCGAAGCGATCTGCAAGCGCGGCCTGGAAGCCTCGCCGACCAACGAGCTGCTGATCGAAGAGTCCCTGCTCGGCTGGAAAGAGTACGAGATGGAAGTCGTCCGCGACAAGAAGGACAACTGCATCATCATCTGCTCGATCGAAAACCTGGATCCGATGGGCGTCCACACCGGCGACTCGATCACCGTCGCGCCGGCGCAGACGCTGACCGACAAGGAATACCAGATCATGCGCAACGCGTCGATCAACGTGCTGCGCGAGATCGGCGTCGACACCGGCGGCTCGAACGTGCAGTTCGCGATCAACCCGAAGGACGGCCGCATGATCGTCATCGAGATGAACCCGCGCGTGTCGCGTTCTTCGGCGCTGGCCTCGAAAGCCACCGGCTTCCCGATCGCCAAGGTCGCGGCCAAGCTGGCAGTGGGCTTCACGCTGGACGAGCTGCGCAACGAGATCACCGGCGGCGCGACCCCGGCGTCGTTCGAGCCGTCGATCGACTACGTCGTCACCAAGATCCCGCGCTTCACCTTCGAAAAATTCCCGACCGCGGACAAGCACCTGACCACCCAGATGAAATCGGTGGGCGAGGTGATGGCCATGGGCCGCACCTTCCAGGAATCCTTCCAGAAGGCCCTGCGCGGCCTGGAAGTGGGCGTGGACGGCCTGAACGAGAAGACCCGCGACCGCGAGAAGATCGAAGAGGAACTCGGCGAGCCGGGCCCGGAGCGCATCTGGTACGTGGGTGACGCATTCGCCCAGGGCTTCACCCTGGAAGAGGTGCACAACCTGACCAAGATCGACCCGTGGTTCCTGGTGCAGATCAAGGAGATCGTCGACATCGAACTGTGGCTGGATCACCAGAAGCTCGAGAGCCTGGACAAGCCGCTGCTGTACAAGCTGAAGCAGAAGGGCTTCTCGGACCGCCGCCTGGCCTTCCTGATGCAGACCACGCCGCAAGCCGTGCGTGCGCGCCGCCATGAGCTGGGCATCCGTCCGGTGTACAAGCGCGTCGACACCTGCGCCGCCGAGTTCGCGACCAACACGGCCTACATGTACTCGACCTACGACGAGGAGTGCGAGTCCAACCCGACCGACAAGAAGAAGATCATGGTGCTGGGCGGTGGCCCGAACCGTATCGGCCAGGGCATCGAATTCGACTACTGCTGCGTGCACGCGGCCCTCGCCATGCGCGAAGACGGCTACGAGACCATCATGGTCAATTGCAACCCGGAGACCGTGTCGACCGACTACGACACCTCGGACCGCCTGTACTTCGAATCGCTGACCCTGGAAGACGTGCTGGAAATCGTCGACCTGGAGAAGCCGGAAGGCGTGATCGTCCAGTACGGCGGCCAGACCCCGCTCAAGCTCGCCCTGGACCTCGAAGCCAACGGCGTGCCGATCATCGGCACCTCGCCGGACATGATCGACGCGGCCGAAGACCGCGAGCGCTTCCAGCAGCTGCTGCAGAAGCTCGGCCTGCGCCAGCCGCCGAACCGCACCGCGCGCACCGAAGCCGACGCCCTGGCGCTGGCCGACGAGATCGGCTACCCGCTGGTGGTGCGTCCGTCCTACGTGCTGGGCGGCCGCGCCATGGAAATCGTCCACGAGCAGCGCGACCTCGAGCGCTACATGCGCGAAGCGGTCAAGGTCTCGCACGATTCGCCGGTGCTGCTGGACCGCTTCCTGAACGACGCCATCGAAGTCGACGTCGACTGCATCTCGGACGGCGAAGCCACCTTTATCGGCGGCGTGATGGAACACATCGAACAGGCCGGCGTGCACTCGGGCGACTCGGCCTGCTCGCTGCCGCCGTACTCGCTGTCGCCGGAGACCATCGCCGAGCTGAAGCACCAGACCTCGCTGATGGCCAAGGCCCTGAACGTGGTCGGCCTGATGAACGTGCAGTTCGCGATCCAGCAGTCCGAAGTCGACGGCAAGACCGTGGATACGGTCTTCGTGCTGGAAGTGAACCCGCGCGCATCGCGTACCGTGCCTTTCGTGTCGAAGGCGACGGGGCTGCAGCTTGCAAAAATAGCGGCGCGCTGCATGGTGGGCCAGAGCCTGGCCCAGCAGGGCGTCACCAAGGAGGTGACCCCGCCGTTCTACAGCGTCAAGGAAGTCGTGTTCCCGTTCGTGAAGTTCCCAGGCGTCGACACCATCCTGGGACCGGAAATGAAGTCGACCGGCGAAGTGATGGGCGTGGGCGAGACCTTCGGCGAAGCCTTCGTGAAGTCGCAGCTGGCGGCCGGCATCAACCTGCCGACCAAGGGCACGGTGTTCCTGTCGGTGAAGGGCGCGGACAAGCCGCGCGCCGTCTCCGTGGCGCGCGAACTGGTGGCGCTGGGCTTCTCGCTGGTGGCCACCAAGGGCACTGCGGCCGTCATCGAAGCGGCCGGCATCCCGGTGCGCCAGGTGAACAAGGTGCTGGAAGGCCGTCCGCACGTGGTCGACATGATCAAGAACCGCGAGATCGTCATGGTGGTGAACACCGTGGAAGAGAAGCGTTCGGCGATCACCGACTCGCGCACCATCCGTACCTCGGCCCTGCAGTCGCGCGTGGTCACCTACACGACTATCGCCGGCGCGGAAGCCGCGATCGAGGGCATGCGTCACCTGGACGAGCTGCGCGTCTACGATTTACAAGGTCTTCATAAAACCTTAAACTAAGCAGCACGTAGTACCAACGCAACCACAGAGCTCGCGCGGCCTGCGCCGCGCGCCTCTGTGGTTTTCACTTGGTACGTCCAATCACGAATCAACGTAGAGCGACATGAACACTACCGTACCACTGACCAAATACGGCGCCGAACTCCTGAAGGAAGAGCTGCACCAGCTCAAGACCAAGGAGCGCCGTAACGTGATCGACGCGATCGCCGAAGCGCGCTCGCACGGCGACCTGTCGGAAAATGCCGAATACGATGCAGCGAAAGAGCGCCAGGCCTTTGTCGAAGGCCGCATCGCGGAACTCGAGGGCAAGCTGAGCGCCGCCCAGATCATCGATCCGGCCACGCTGGATGCGGAAGGCCGCGTCGTGTTCGCCTCGACCGTGGACCTGGAAGACCTGGAAAACGGCCAGAAGGTGAGCTACCAGATCGTCGGCCTCGACGAAGCCGACATCAAGCTGAACAAGGTGTCGGTGACCTCGCCGATCGCCCGCGCCCTGATCGGCAAGTATGCCGGCGACGTGGTGGAAGTGCAGGCCCCGTCGGGCCCGCGCGAATACGAAATCCTCGAAGTCCGCTACGTCTGATGACGGACAGCCTCCCGCGTTCCGCTTTCCGTATCGCGGCCGCCCGGCTGCTGGTGGCGGTGCTGTGGACGGGGACGCTGTGGGCGCTCGGCTATGTCGCGGCGCCGGCGGTGTTCGCGGCGGTGCCGAGCACGGTGGCCGGCGACGTGGTCGCCAGCCTCCTGGACCGCCTGGGCTGGGTCTCGCTTGGCTGCGCCATCCTGATGCTGGTGCTGGTGCGGCTGTCCGCCGACCTCGATGCCGCGCGGCGCCGTGGCCTGAACCTGCTGGTGCTCGCAATGCTGGCCTGTGCACTGGTGATGTGGATCGGCCTGCAGCCGGGCATGGCGCAGATGCGCGAATTGGCCGGGCCAGGCGGGGTGAGGGCGTCGCCGTACTGGACCCAATTCGCCGTGATGCATGGGGTGTCGCAGCTGTTCCACGTGGTGGAGAGCGTGCTGGCGGCGATCCTCGTTCTCAAGAGCCGCTGAATCGTCCGCGGCCACACGACAGGCGAAAAAAAACCGGGTCACCCCGGTTTTTCCTTTCGTAGCCCGAATCACTTGTTCAGTGCATTTTTCTTGGTCGAAGTCTGACGCGGCTTGGCGCGCTTGATGTTGCCGCCCGCCGTCACGCGCTCGTTTCCTTTCAGCATGACCTTGGTGACGCTCGGCTTCTTGGTGCCGCTGGCGCTGGCCTTGACGATGGTGACTTCGCGCATGCCCTTGCCGGCCTTGCTGCTGCGTTCCTTGACGGCTTCCTTCTTCGGACGGTAGAGCACCAGCAGCTTGCCGATGTGCTGGACAGGCGCCGCGTCGAGTTCCGCGCAGATCTGTTCGTACATGGCGATGCGGGCTTCGCGGTCGTCGCCGAACACGCGCACCTTGATCAGGCCGTGCGCGTCGAGGCTGGAAGCGATTTCCTTCATGACCGATTCGGTCAGGCCGGATTCGCCGATCATGACGACTGGATTGAGTCCGTGGGCTTCGGCGCGCAGTGCGCTGCGCTCGGCCGGAGTGAGTTTAAGCATAATAAATTTTGAATTACCTTTAAAAGCAGTATTCTACGCGAATGGCCAAGAACAAATTAAACAAAAACTGGTTGCACGACCATATTAATGACCCGTACGTCAAATTGGCCCAGAAAGAGGGCTACCGCGCCCGCGCCGCCTACAAGCTCAAGGAAATCGACGAAAGCGAAAAGCTGATCAAGCCGGGCCAGGTCATTGTCGACCTCGGCTGTACCCCGGGCAGCTGGGCCCAGTATACCCGGCGCAAGCTGGCCGGCGCGGACGGTGGCGGTATCCACGGCACCATCATCGGGCTGGACATGCTGCCGATGGAGCCCATCGCTGATGTTCAGTATATCCAGGGCGATTTTCGCGAAGAGGAAGTGCTGGCCCAGCTCGACGAGCTGCTGGAGGGGCGCAAGGCCGACCTGGTGCTGTCCGACATGGCCCCGAACCTGTCGGGAATTCCGACCGCCGATGCGGCGCGGATGGAACACTTAATCGACCTGGCAATTGAGTTTTCGCAAATGCACATGAAACCAGGGGGCGCATTGCTGGTGAAGTGCTTTAAAGATATGGGATTTACCCAGATACTGGAAAAGTTTCGTACCGAATTCAAGACCGTCAAGCAGGTCAAACCCAAGGCCAGCCGGGACAAATCCTCGGAAATTTTCCTGCTTGGACGCGGTCTGAAGAATCCAGCGGGATAAAAAGCGCGTCGGATGCGCGGTTTGCCCTTGATATTCGGCGCGGCAACCGCACATCAGCCGCGTGAGGCTGGCTGCGCGTATCCATGCGTAGCCAGTCTGGCATGAAAAAATGGCATTTCAGCACTATTCCCGTACGTTGCGTGGCGGCGTCGGCTTATTGCGGTTAAAATCGTCATACTGAAATCGGTAGAGATGCAATCCGCATCGGAGGAGTTTTCGTGAATAATATGTTTTCCAAATCCGCCATCTGGGTGGTCGTTGCGCTGCTGTTGTTCATGCTGTTCAAGCAGTTCGACAACCACAGCGTCGCCGGCGGCAGCAAGACCATCGCTTATTCCGAGCTTCTCGATGAGGTGAAGGCGCGTCGCATCAAGGACGTCGTGATCGAGGGCTCCAACATCACCGCGACCCGCAGCGACGACACCAAGGTCCGCGCCACCGCGACCATCCTCGACCGCGGCCTGATCGGCGACCTGCGCGAAAACGGCGTGCGCTTCGACGTGAAGCCGCCGGAGGAGCCTTCGTTCCTGCAGCAGGTGTTCATCTCCTGGTTCCCGATGCTGCTCCTGATCGGCGTCTGGGTCTTCTTCATGCGCCAGATGCAGGGCGGCGGCAAGGGCGGCGCGTTCTCCTTCGGCAAGTCGAAGGCGCGCATGCTCGATGAAACCAACAACACCGTCACCTTCGCCGACGTCGCCGGTTGCGACGAAGCGAAAGAAGAAGTGTCGGAAATCGTCGACTTCCTGAAAGACCCGACCAAGTTCCAGAAGCTGGGCGGCCGTATTCCGCGCGGCGTGCTGATGGTCGGTCCGCCGGGTACCGGCAAGACCCTGCTGGCCCGCGCCATTGCCGGCGAAGCCAAGGTGCCGTTCTTCTCGATCTCCGGTTCCGACTTCGTCGAGATGTTCGTCGGCGTCGGTGCGTCGCGTGTTCGCGACATGTTCGAGAACGCCAAGAAGCATTCGCCCTGCATCATCTTCATCGACGAGATCGACGCCGTCGGCCGCCATCGTGGCGCCGGCATGGGCGGCGGCAACGACGAACGCGAACAGACCCTGAACCAGCTGCTGGTCGAGATGGACGGCTTCGAAGCTTCCTCGGGCGTGATCGTGATCGCCGCGACCAACCGCGCCGACGTGCTGGATAAAGCGCTGCTGCGTCCGGGCCGTTTCGACCGCCAGGTGATGGTGGGCCTGCCGGACATCCGCGGCCGCGAGCAGATCCTGAACGTGCACATGCGCAAGGTGCCGATCGGTACCGACGTCAAGGCCGACATCCTGGCGCGCGGCACCCCCGGCTTCTCGGGCGCCGACCTGGCCAACCTGGTCAACGAGGCAGCGCTGTTCGCGGCACGCCGCAGCAAGCGCCTGGTCGAGATGATCGACTTCGAAGACGCCAAGGACAAGATCTACATGGGCCCGGAGCGCAAGTCGATGGTCATGCGCGAGGAAGAGCGCCGCAACACGGCCTACCACGAGTCGGGCCACGCGGTGGTCGCCAAGCTGCTGCCGAAAGCCGACCCGGTGCACAAGGTCACGATCATGCCCCGCGGCTATGCCCTCGGCCTGACCTGGCAGCTGCCTGAGCACGACAACCTGTCGGGCTACAAGGACAAGATGCTCGAAGAAATCTCGATCCTGTTCGGCGGCCGTATCGCCGAAGAGATCTTCGTCGGCCAGATGTCCACCGGCGCCTCGAACGACTTCGCCCGCGCCACCAAGCTGGCCCGTTCGATGGTGACCCGCTTCGGCATGTCCGAGAGCATGGGCGTGATGGTCTACGAAGACAGCGAGAACGAAGGCTTCTTCGGCGGCGCCACCAAGACCATCTCGGAAGCGACGCAGCAGAAGGTCGATGCCGAGATCCGCAACATCCTCGACACGCAGTACGCCCTGGCGCGCCGCCTGTTGGAAGAAAACCGCGACAAGGTCGAGATGATGACCAAGGCGCTGCTCGACTGGGAAACCATCGACGCCGAGCAGATCAACGACATCATGGCCGGCCGCGAGCCGCGCCAGCCGAAGGCCGGCCTGCTGACCAAGCGAAACCCGCCGGGCGACAGCGGCGGTGGCGTGGCGCCGAACGCCACCGCACCGGCTTGATGTGATCGCCTAGTTTCCCCCCAAGCAAAAGGCATCCGCTGGATGCCTTTTGTACGTTAACGCTTCCCCATTTCTCACCATGTCCAAGAATTTGCAATGTGGCCAGTACAGCTTCGCGCTGGAAGGCCCGGATGCCGTCCGTCCGGTCGTGATGGGCATCCTCAACGTCACCCCCGATTCCTTCTCCGACGGCGGCCGCTACCAGGGTCTCGAGTTTGCGCTGTCGCATGCCGAGGAAATGATCCGCGACGGCGCGACCATGATCGATATCGGGGGCGAATCGACCCGTCCGGGCTCGCCCAGCGTGCCGGTGGCCGAAGAACTGGCGCGCGTGCTGCCGACCCTGTATGCGCTGCGCAGCCTCGATTGCGCGCTGTCGGTCGATACCTGCAAGCCGGAAGTCATGGCTGAGGCGATCATTGCCGGCGCCGACATGATCAACGACATCAACGGCTTCCGTGCGCCGGGCGCCATCGAGGCGGTGCGCGACAGCGACTGCGGGCTGTGCGTGATGCACATGCAGGCCACGCCGCAGACCATGCAGCAGGCCCCGGCATACCATGACGTCGTGTGCGAGGTGATCGATTTCCTCCGGGAGCGCGTGGACACCCTGGAGCGCGCCGGCATCGCCCGGGAACGCATCTGCATCGATCCGGGCTTCGGCTTTGGCAAGACCGTCGAGCACAATTACGTGCTGCTGCGTCAGCTGGGCCGCATCCGCGACGAGCTCGGCCTGCCGGTGCTGGCCGGGCTGTCGCGAAAGTCCATGGTAGGGGCCATCACGGGCCGGCCGGTGGAAGAGCGCATGGCGGGCAGCGTCGGCGGGGCATTGGCTGCGGTAGCGCATGGCGCTAAAATTGTGCGTGTGCATGATGTAGCAGAGACGGTTGATGCCTTAAAGGTGTGGCTCGCCGGAACTCAAGATTAAAACGCTAAGTTTAAAACCTGGAAAGAGTAAAAGAATGGCACGGAAATATTTCGGCACGGACGGTGTTCGCGGCCTCGTGGGGGTCGCGCCGATTACCCCCGAATTCGTCATGCGCCTCGGCTATGCTGCCGGCACGGTGCTGGCCAAGGGCGGAAAGTCGACCAGCGGCCGTCCGGTCGTCCTGATCGGCAAGGACACCCGTATTTCCGGCTATATGCTGGAAGCGGCGCTGGAAGCGGGCTTCTCGGCGGCGGGCGTGGACGTAATGCTGGCCGGCCCGATGCCGACCCCGGCCATCGCCTACCTGACCCGTGCGCTGCGCCTGCAGGCAGGTGTCGTGATTTCGGCGTCGCACAATCCTTTCCAGGACAACGGCATCAAGTTCTTCTCGCAGCACGGCACCAAGCTGCCGGACGCGGTGGAACTGGAAATCGAAGACGCGATCGACCAGCCGATGGGCTGCGTGCCTTCGGACAAGCTAGGCCGCGCGACCCGCCTGCGCGACGCCCAGGGCCGCTACATCGAGTTCTGCAAGAGCACCTTCCCGAACGAGCTGGACCTGCGCGGCCTCAAGATCGTGGTCGACAGCGCCAACGGCGCGGCCTACAACATCGCCCCGCACGTGTTCCACGAACTGGGCGCCGAGGTCGTGTCGATCGGTGCGACGCCTGACGGCTTCAACATCAACGCCGGCGTCGGCGCCACCGCGCCGAAAGCACTGTCGGAAGCGGTGGTGGCCAACAAGGCCGACCTCGGCATCGCGCTGGACGGCGACGCCGACCGCCTGATCATGGTCGATGCCACCGGCCGCGTCTACAACGGCGACGAGCTGCTGTACCTGATGGTGCGCGACCGCATGTCGACCGGTCCGGTGGCGGGCGCCGTCGGCACCCTGATGACCAATATGGCGCTGGAAGTGGCGTTCAAGCAGATGGGCGTCGGCTTCGCGCGCGCCAAGGTCGGCGACCGCTACGTGCTGGAAGTGATGCAGGAGCGCGGCTGGCTGTTCGGCGGCGAAAGCTCGGGCCACCTGCTGGCGCTGGACAAGCACACCACCGGCGACGGCATCGTGTCGGCACTGCAGGTGCTGTCGGCGCTCAAGCGCAGCGGCAAGTCGCTGGCCGAATGCTGCAGCGAACTCAAGCTCTATCCCCAGACCCTGATCAACAAGAAGGTCGCACCGGGCTTCGACTGGACCAAGGACGGGGCGCTGGTGGCCGAGAAGGAAGCGGTCGAACGCGAGCTGGGCGAGTCGGGCCGCGTGCTGATCCGCGCCTCGGGCACCGAACCCCTGATTCGCGTCATGGTCGAGGCCAAGGAAGCCGACCTGGCCGAAAACATGGCGCGCCGTATCGCCGACAAGCTGGCGGCCTGAGGGCTGTCCGCGGCACAAAGGCGCGCCAATTTGACGCGCCCTCGTTGCGGGAGTATCATCAGCCCCACATCGGAGTGTAGCGCAGCCCGGTAGCGCACCTGGTTTGGGACCAGGGGGTCCAAGGTTCGAATCCTTGTACTCCGACCAAGGCTTCCTCCGCGGGCTGTCGTTCGACAGCCCGTTTCATTTCCGGCCGCTTGCGCGTGCCGTCTGAACTGCCCATAGCTCAGTTGGATAGAGCATCAGCCTTCTAAGCTGAGGGTCGCTGGTTCGAACCCAGCTGGGCAGGCCATCGGTCGCGCGACTACTTTTTTTCGGATCGCATGCTTTTCCTGACTGTTCCCTATGCCGAGAAGGATGAAGCGAAGGCGCTCGGCGCCCGCTGGAATCCCACCAAACGCCGCTGGTATGTCCCCGACGGCGTCGCCACCGCCGCCTTCGCCAAATGGGCCGGGCAGGGCGCCGACAGCCCTCCTGGCGGCGCGTCCACAGGCCGCGTCGACAGCTACCAGGGCAAGACCGTGACCGGCACCAATTACGTCGCGCTCGAGCACGACTGCAATCCCTTCGAAGCCTGCCCGCAGTGCACGGCGGCCTTGCTTGGGACCGAGTGGCAGAAGGCGCGCCAGCACCTGGCCGGCCTGGTCGCCAAGCTTTAAGAAGCTATCCCAGCAGGGAATGAGTCGCTTTCGGCGCGCCTGGCAAGCGAACGCCGTCCGCAGCGCTGCCGTGTTAACGTTCCGGCAGCAGCGCATGCCGTCCCGGGGTGCGCGCTTCCGGAGACCGACCATGCCGTTCGCTCGACTGTTCCAGCACCCACTTTTCTGCGTCCGCCTGTCGATCCTGCTGGCCGCGCTGTGCGCCATGGTACCGGTGGCCCACGCCGACGCGACCGCCACGCCGGCCCAGGGCGAGACCTTCCGGCTGCAGCTGGCGGCCGAGGGCGCGCCGGCGCCGGAAGCGGCGGATGCGAATACGGGTACCGTGCAATTCATCGGCACGGCCACGGTCATCATCCGCTACCAAGGCTTCACGATCCTTACCGATCCCAACTTCCTGCACAAGGGCGACCACGTCCACCTCGGCTATGGACTCACCTCGGAACGCAAGACCAACCCGGCCATCCGCTTCGAAGAACTGCCGCCGATCGACCTGGTCGTGCTGTCGCATTTCCATGGCGACCATTTCGACCAGCTGGTGCAGGAAAAGCTCAACCGCGCCACGCCCATCGTCACCACCAAGGAGGGCGGCGAGCGGCTCAAGCGCCTAGGATTCACGCGCGTCTACGGCCTGAGCAGCTGGGACCGGCTCGAGGTCGGCAAGGGCGTCTCGCGCCTGCGCGTGACCGCCACGCCCGGTCGCCATGGTCCGGCCGGCGTGGCGGTGCTGCTGCCCAAGGTGATGGGTTCGGTGCTCGATTTCGGCGCAGATCCCGCCGTACCCGACTACCGCATGTACATCAGCGGGGACACCCTGGTCTACGACGACATCCGTGCCATCCCGCAGCGCTTCCCGAACATCGACCTGGCCTTGCTGCACCTGGGCGGCACCCGCATCCTGGGCGTCGTGAAAGTCACGATGGACGGCAAGGACGGCGTGCGCATGATGCAGGTGGTGCGCCCGAAGAAGACCGTGCCGATCCACTACAACGACTACGACGTGTTCAAGTCGCCGCTCGAGGACTTCGCGCGCGAAGTCAAGGCGGCCGGCCTGGAGAAGGACGTCATCTACCTCGCCCACGGCGAAACCTACACCTTCAGCCGGGTACAGCGCTAGCAGGGCGGGCCGCTCGGGCCCGACCTGCTTCAATCGTGCGCACTCGCCTTGCTGCTGAGTAAACGCTATGATGCCAGCCTGACAATAATCGCTTCCCGGCCACGGCATGCATCGAGCGCAAGACTCCAGCCCGAACGACCCCCTTGCGCAGCGCGACCGGCGGCTGGTCGCCGGCATCGCGGTCTCGGCGCTGCTGCATGGCCTGCTGTTGTCGCTGCAGTTCGGCGTCCCCGACTTCGATGCCGGTCCGGGCGGGCCGATCCAGGTCACGCTGGCGCCGGCGCCGCCCCCGCCCGCTGGTCTACCGGAGACACCTCCTGCGCCGCTGCCGGAACCCGGCGCCACGCCCCCACTGCCGCTGCCTGCGCCGCCCGCTGTCGTCGCGCCGCCTGCCGGCGGGCTGCGGCTAGTCGATCCGCGCCCTCAGCCGGCCCCGCCCGTGCAGCCGGCCCAGGCGGCCAAGCCGAAGCCCAGGCCGAAACCGGCGCGCCGGCCGCCCAGGCTGCGCACGCCGCCGGCGCCGCCCCTGATCGCCTCGACGCAGGATGACGCCGGTTTCGCGGTGGCGCCGCCGCCATTGCTGGACATCGAACCGGACCTGCAAGCGGGCGCGCCCGATGGCGAGCCGGACGCGAAGCCGGAGCCGGACGAGACCGCGATCGCGGCGCGTGTGGAAGAGGAGGCCAGCCAGGAAGCCGAGCGCCAACGCCAGGCAGAGGCCGACGCGGCCCGTCTTGCCGCCGCCGAGGAGCAGCGGCGCCTGAATGCCGAGGCCGAACGCTCCCTGCGCGAAGAGCAGGAACGGCTTGCGGCGCAAGCGGCGGAACAGGAGCGGATCGCTGCCCAGCGTGAGGCCGCGCAGGCGCAGGAACAACGCCGGGCCGAGCAGCAACTGGCCGACCAGCAGCTGGCCGAGCGCCGCCAGGCCGAGCAGCGCGCCCTCGAACAGCGGCAGGCCGAACAACTGGCTGCCGAGCAGCGGCAGGCCGAGCAGCTCGCGGCCGAGCGGGCGCGGATCGCGCGCCAGCAACTGGAAGAGCGCCAGCGTGCCGAAGCCGAGCAGCAGCGCCTGGCACAGCTGCGCGAGCGCGACGCGGCATTGGCCAGGCAGGCCGAGCAGCTCGCGGCCGAACGGCTTGCCGCCGAGCGCCTCGCGGCGGAACAGCTGGCGCGCCGCCAGGCCGAGGCCGCCGAGAGCCAGCGCGCCGAGGAACTGGCGCAGCGTCAGGCCGCCGAGGATGCCGCGCGGCGGCTGGCCGAGGAGCGCGCCCGGGCCGACCGGCTGGCGCGCGAGCGCGCCGAGGAAGCGGGACGCCGGATCGCGGCCGAGCGCCAGCAGGGATTGCCCGGGCCGGGCAGTGGCAGCCCCGGCGCGGGCGGCCCGGGAAGCGGGCGAGGGGATGGGGCTTTGCCGGCGGGCAGCGTTCCGGGCAGCGCCATGGCCACCCGCGCGCGCGAACTGCTGCGCGGCCTGAACATCCCGAACGTGGCGCCGCCGCCGGCGCGGCCGGAGGACGCCCCCGGCGCGCGTCGGGTGCTGGCCGACGGCGCCGAACGCGACGTGCCGCTGCGCCTGTACGTCGACAGCGTACGCCAGAAGCTGGAACGTACCGCGGTCCTCGGCGGCGCCCGGTTCTCGCAGCGCGAGGTCCGGATCGACCCCCTGGTCAGCCTGACGCTGCGCAGCGACGGCAGCGTCGACGACGTGACCATCGTGCGCTCGAGCGGCCGCGCCGACATGGACGATGCGGTACGCCGCTTCGTCCAGCTCAATGCGCGTTACGCCGCCTTCCCGCCGAACGTCGCGGCGCGCTTCGACATCATCGAAATCCGCCGCGTGTGGCGCTTTGCCGACGGCCTGAAGTTACTGGAGGAAATTCGCTGAGCCTTTGCGCAGCCGCTGTTTGATCAGCTACAAAGCCAAGCCTGATGGACACCGTACGCTGGACTGGACCGTTCAAGTATGACGTCTATTTTTGATAGGCAACAATCATGGCTGCGATTTGTTCAGTTGCAATATCGGGTTACCGGCACCTTGTGCTGGTACTGAGCTTGTTCATTCTCCTGCCGGGTTGCACCACCGGCATCCAGTTCGCCGGCAGCGGCAAGGACGGCGGCAGCGATGCGCCGCCCACCGAGATCATCACCGAGCAGCTCATCGAGAGCGAACGGCGCGCGCTGGCCGAGCTGTCCCGGCAAGACCTCTCGCCGCTCATCGTGGCCGACCCTGCGCCGTACACCATCGGCCAGGGCGACGTGCTGTCGATCGTCGTGTGGGACCACCCCGAGCTCGCCGGCAGCGGCATGACCGCCGCCACCGCCGCCCTCGACAGCGGCACGGCGTCGCCCAGCGCGGTCCAGCCCGGGTTTGCTGTCGATCACATGGGACGCATCCAGTTTCCGCTGATCGGCCTGCTGCACGTCGAGGGCCAGACCGAGGAGCAGGCCAGGGCGCTGCTGACCAGGAAGCTGGCACGCTACATTGCCCAGCCCAGCCTCACCCTGCGCGTGCAGTCCTACCGCAGCAAGCGGGTCTACATCGACGGCGAGGTCAAGGCCCCCGGCCTGCAGGCCATCAACGACATCCCCATGACCCTGGTCGAGGCGCTGAACCGCGCCGGCGGCATGCTGCCCAGCGCCGACCAGAGCCGCATCATGATCGAACGCGGACCCAGCCGCTACATGATCAACCTGCGCGACCTGGTGCAGAAGGGCGTCAACCCCGGCACCGTGCTGCTCAGGCATGGCGACGTGGTGCGCGTCCATTCGCGTGACGAAAGCAAGGTCTTCGTCTCCGGCGAGGTCGTCCAGCCGCGCGCGCTCACCATGCACAACGGCCGCCTGACCCTGAACGAGGCGCTCGGCGAGAGCGGCGGCGTCAGTCCCCTGAGCGGCGATGCGCGCCAGATCTACGTGGTGCGCAAGACTCCCGAGCGAACCCGCGTGTTCCAGCTCGACGCGCGCGTGAGCGGCGCGCTGGCGATGGCCGAATCCTTCGAGCTGCGGCCGAAGGACGTCGTCTACGTCGCCGCATCGCCGCTGGCGAACTGGAACCGTCACCTGAGCCTGTTGTTCCCGGGCGCGCTGACCAACGCGGTCGGCGTGACGACCCGTCCCTGAACATCCGACCCCGAGCAAGGCCGCTACCATGAGCAATCCTGCCGACGCCCACCCGCTGACCCACATCTCGCACAGCCCGCCCGTGCTGTCGGTGCCCTTCGACCCGCGGCCGCCCGAGCCCCTGCCGGAAGAGTCGACCGTCGACCTGAAGGGCTATTTCAACACGCTGTACGACAGCCGCTGGCTGATCGGCAGCATCACCGCCTTCATCACCGTGGTGGCGGTCCTGTACGCGCTCGTCGCCAAGCCGGTGTACGAGGCCAACCTCATGATCCACGTCGAAGAGGAAAGCCCGAACGCGTCCAAGAACATCCTGAGCGAGGCCTCGTCCCTGTTCGAGACCAAGAAGGCGGCCATCGCCGAGATGGAGCTGCTGCGCTCGCGCATGGTGGTGTCGCGGGCGGTGGACAACCTCCAGCTCTACATCGAGGTCCAGCCGAAATACTTCCCGGTGGCCGGCTTCTGGTTCGCCAACCAGAACGCCGGCAACCTGTCCAACCCGGGCCTGTTCGGCTACGGGGGCTACGTCTGGGGCGGCGAGAAAGCTGACGTCTCGGTGTTCGAGGTGCCCGATTCCTGGCTCAACCGCGAATTCGTGCTGACGGCGCGCGCCGGCAACCGCTACCGCTTTTCCGGCGGCGGGCAGCGCCTGGCCTTCGACGGCACGGTGGGCCAGCGCTACCGGGTGCCGCTGCCGGACGGCATGCTCGAGATCAAGGTGGACAGCCTGTACGCGAACCCGGGCGCACGCTTCCGCATCAAGCGCAAGTCGCGCCTGAGCACGATCCAGGCCATCCAGCGTTCGATGGTGATCACCGAGCAGGGCAAGCAGTCGGGCGTGATCGAAGTCAAGCTGCAGGGCGAGAATTCGGCAAGCATCAACAACCTGCTGAGCGAGATCGGGCGTGAATACATGCGCCAGAACCTGGCGCGCAAGACCGAAGAAGCCGAGAAGTCGCTGGCCTTCCTCAACCAGCAGCTGCCCATCCTCAAGCGCCAGCTGGAACAGTCCGAAGACCGCTACAACCAGTTCCGCAATGCCCACGGCACCGTCGACCTGCGCGAGGAAGCCCGCATGAGCCTGGCGCAAGCCGCGGCGGCGCGCACCCGGCGCATGGAACTCATGCAGAAGAAAACCGAGCTGCTGGCGCGCTTCACCGAAGACCATCCGGTGGTGATGGCGATCAACCGCCAGCGCAAGGAAGTCGACGCGGAGATCGATGCCATCGCAAGCCGCATCCGGACCTTGCCGGTAATGGAACAGGATGAAGCGCGTCTGACGCGCGACATCAAGGTCAACACCGACCTGTACACCGCACTGTCGAACACGGCGCAGCAGCTGCGCCTGATTTCCGTCGGCCGGGTCAGCAACGTGCGCCTGGTCGATGCCCCGATCGCACCGGAAAAGCCGATCAAGCCGAACCGCCCCCTGATCGTCGCGATGGCGGTCGTGACCGGGCTGTTCCTCGGGACCCTGATCGCCTTCACCCGCAAGGCCATGCGCGGCGGGATCGACGATCCGCAGAAGATCGAACGGATGCTGCGCGCGCGGGTCGTGTACGCCTCGATCCCGCACAGCGTCAACCAGGAAAAGCTGATGCGCAAATCCAAGCCGGACGGCGTGCTGCCGCTGCTCGCCCAGATCCTGCCGGAAGACCCGGCGGTCGAGAGCTTGCGCAGCTTCCGCGCGGCGCTGCAGTTCTCGATGCCGCACTTCAAGAACAACGTGGTCATGATGGCAGGTCCCACGCGCGACCTCGGCAAGTCCTTCATTGCCGCGAACTTCGCGGCGGTGATGGCGGCCAGCGGCAAGCGCGTGCTGCTGGTCGATGCCGACATGCGTAACGGGCACCTGCACCGCTACTTCGGCATCGACCGCCGCAAGGGGCTGTCGCGGGCCATCGCCGGCGGCGCTACCGTGGACGAGGTCATCCACCACAACGTGCTGGAGCGGCTCGATTTCATCCCGACCGGCGAATTGCCGACCAACCGGGCCGAATTCCTCCTGCACCTGAACTTCGGCACCCTGCTCGAGACGGTCAGCCCGCAGTACGACCTCGTGCTGATCGATGCGCCGCCCCTGCTGGCGGTGGCCGACGCCCTAATCATCGGCGCGCACGCGGGTGCCGTGTTCCTGGTGACGCGCTCCGCCGTCACCACCGAAGGCCAGATCAACGAGTCGATCAAGCGCCTGAACCACGCGGGGATCTCTCCGCGGGGCGTGCTGTTCAACGACATGGCGCTCCGGCTGGGCGACTACAGCTCCCAGTACGGCAACGGGCCGCAGCTCGCCTACGTCGCCTGAACGGCGGCAGCTGCCTGGCGATCGGAATCGATGGGCGCAAGGCGCCATCGGCATGCTCTCTCCGTCATGTCGGCGCCTAGGTGCCTTCCACGGCCGCCGTTTCCGGCATGCTGCCCGCGCCATCTGATGCCGGAGACCTGACGCGCCTGAGCAAGCGCGAATCACCAGGCATGCACCCGTCCGGCATGAGGTCCTCAACACCCCAGGTAGGGCAAGACGAGACAGGCTGCCAGGCTAGCGTCTGGCGCGCGCAATCGCCTTGAAGCAGCGTCGACAACAGGCGCGCAAGCGCGATACGACAGCGGCTAGCTGCGTGCTGCGCGGCTGGCAAGCCAGCTCGGCCAGCTTGGCCCGTCATCGGGAATACCATCGGCAGAGGAGCCGCGTGGATAAGGAAGGATGGGATCGCTTGTCCGGGCGTATCAGCGGCTTTGCGGCGCGCTGCCGCGTGGAGATCTGCCGGTGGGCTGGCGAGCTAGCCGGGGCATCGACTCGCCCGTATGACAAGCAGCGCAGGCCACGCGCGTGGTCCAGGTGACGGGAGTTTGCTGGGGTGGCCGGCAGCAGCCGGGCGAGCCCGGCTAGCTTGCGGCGGCCAGGCGCTTTGCCTGTCGCGGTATGGCGCCGCCGCACTGCAGGCTGCAGGCGGCGCCATACCCATTACTCCGACCTCTTCAGTCCGGCGACAAGGCGACCCGCACCGGTTTCGCACGCGGGCTCAAGAGCAGGTTCTTCAGGGCATTCCGGATGCGGATGGTATGCCGTTCGAACAGCAGGTAGAACATGTACGCGGCCAGCACCAGGGCGCAGAGGAGGAGGACATACCACAGGAAGTCGGTCGCGGCGTTCGGGTCGAGCTGGCCGCGGCCGAAGAACTGTTGTCCGAGGTGGCGCATCAGGTAGATGACCGGAACATGGACCACGTAGAGCGAGAACGAAAACTCCGAGAAGAAGACGGCGACCCGGTTGGTCCGGACATAGGCCGGTGCTGCGGTGTCGACCGGCTGCTGCAACGAGGCCAGCAGGAGCAGGAAGGGAATGCTGCAGATGATGTCCTGCACAAAGGAGGCCGGCACCAGGTCGTCGTTGCTGCCACGCAGACGGTAATAGACGAACAGCGCCAGCGTCAGCACCAGCAGCAGCGCCTGGGAGGCCTTGCCGCAGTCGATACGGATGCGCGAGAAGGCGGCGCCGAGGAGCCAGACGGTGAAGTACAGCGAGATCATGTCGCGCAGCGTCGCCAGCAGCAGGATCAGGGCCGCGGCGGCGGCGGCGCGGCGCAGGACGCCGCCGCCGGCAATCACGAGCAGCAGCAGGGGGAACTGGATGTAGTACCAGGTCTCGTGCGCCAGGCTCCACAGCGGATAGTTGCCGCCGAATTCAGGCACGGTCACGGTCTGCAGGCCCAACAGGTTGCCGGCGAGCGCGGCCGCCGAGAATTCGTTGCCCGGGTTGAAGTCGATCGGTCCGGGCGCGGCAGCGCCGATGACCAGGCCGACGCCCAGGCTCAGCAGCAGGGTCGGCAGCAGGACGGTCCAGAGCCGGGTGAAACGGTCGATCGCATAATGGGCGAGCGCCTGCGGTTTGCCCATGCGGTTCATCAGGCTGCCGCCCACCAGCCAGCCGCTGATGAGGAAGAACACGACCACGGCCTGGTGGGCGAAACCGGTGATGAAGGCCAGGCCGATGTAGGCAAGCGACGGGTCTTCGAGCGTGCGCAAGCCGGGATAGAGTTCGGCGCGCAGGTGCGCGGCCGCGACCTGCAGGGCGGCCAGGCCGCGCAAGGCGGAAATGAGCAGCGACTGCATTGCGTTCTCGCCGAGGGGCGCCCGTGCTTGCCAATGCATCGAGGGGAAGGAAACCATGTGTCTCTCCATTGGTAGAAAATTGCTAGCCGCACGTATCCCAGGAATAGGGCTGCGCCTTGCCTGACAGCGCCAGCGCGACCTTGATCATCCAGTAACCGACATGCGCTGATTGCATCAGCGAGGCCGACGCGAAGAACAGCAGTACCGCACACCAGGCTGCGACCGGGCCCGGTACGACGCCGTGCGGCTCGGCCTGGTACACGGTGCCGAGGCTGGCGCAGGCGCCGAGCAGCCAGCCGGCGGCCGCCTCCGCGACCGCATGCTCGTCATGCCGGACCAGCGCGACGGCCATCACGAGCCCCAGCTCCAGCCCGGCGCCGGCGGCCGCCAGTCCGGCGCGGCGTCCGGCCGGACGGCACAGCAGGTAGCCGAGCACGGGGTACACCGCGGTCACGCCCGCCGCATGGCCGCTGAACGCCTTGAAATCGAGCATCGCAATGTCGACGCCCCAGCCCATGTAGGCGATCTTGCTGCCGCCGACGAGCGCGATGGTGCCCCCGTACAGGAGCGTCCAGGCCGCCGCGGCGCGCCAGGCGCGGGCGGCCAGCAGCCAGGCGCCGGCCGCCACGGCCAGCGGCAGCGTCAGTTCGATGTCGCCGATGTGCAGCAGCTGCATCGCAAGCCCGCCGCTTCAGCGCACGATGGCGGCCAGCGTGTGCGCCAGGATGCGCACATCGCCCCAGAACGTGCGTTCTCGTACATAGCGCACGTAATAGTCGAGCTTGACCGGCAGCACGGCTTCGACGTAGGCGCGTTCGGGATCGGCGGCGCGCGCCAGGATCGCGTTCTCGTCCTTGTAGCGGATGGCGGCCCAGTCGGTGATGCCGGGTGCGACCGACAGCACCACGCGCCGCTGCTCGGGCGGATAGCAGTCGACGTAGCGCGGCACTTCCGGACGCGGCCCTACCAGGCTCATGCTGCCCTGGACGACGTTCCACAGCTGGGGCAGTTCATCGAGCTTGTAGTGGCGCAGCAAGCGCCCGGCGCGGGTCACGCGCGGATCCGCGCCGACGGTCAGCTGGGGGCCGTCCACGGGACGCTGACGCATGGTGCGGAACTTGTAGATCGTGAACAGCCGGCCGCCGCGGCCGACACGCTGTTGCCGGTACAGCACCGGTCCCGGCGAATCGAGCCTGATCCAGAGTGCGATCAGGAGCAGCACGGGGGCCAGCAGGAGCAGGCCGGTGCTTGCGCCCAGCAGGTCGAAGGCCCGCTTGCTCATGACAGCAGCTCGTGCAGCGCCGCGACCACCCGGTCCTGGTCGGCATCGAGCATGCGGGTGTACAGCGGCAGCGAGAGCATGGTTTCGTAGCTGGCCTCGGCGACCGGGAAGGCTTCGGGATTCAGGCCGCAGCTGTCGCGCCAGTAGGGCTGGCGGTGCAGGGGAATGAAGTGCACGCTGGTGCCGATGCCGCGTTCCGCCAGTTCGTTGATGAGCGTGTCGCGGTCGATGGGGGCCCCGTCCTGCAGCCGGACCACGTACAGGTGCCAGGCATGGGTGCTGCCGAATGCCGGATGCGCCGGCAACTGCAGCGGCAGCCCGGCCAGGGCTTCGTCGTAGCGGTGCGCCAGCCAGCTGCGGCGCTGCTGGAAGCGGTCGATCTTGCGCAGCTGCTCGATGCCGATCGCCGAAGCGATGTCGGTCAGGTTGTACTTGAAGCCGGCCGCGACCACCTCGTAGAACCAGGCCGGCACCCGCGAGGTGTAGCGGTCGAAGGCGTCGCGGTTGATGCCATGCAGGCGCATGGTGCGCATGCGCGCGGTCAGTTCGGCATCGCGCGTGACCACCATGCCGCCTTCGCCGGTGGTCATGGTCTTGTTGGCATAGAAGCTGAAGACGGTGATGTCGCTGTCCAGGGTGCCTACCAGCCTGCCGTCGAGCCGGGTGGGGAAGGCGTGCGCCGCGTCTTCGATGACGCGCAGGCCATGGCGCGCCGCCAGTGCCAGGATCGCGTCCATGTCGCAGGCCAGGCCGGCATAGTGCACCGGCATCACGGCGCGGGTGCGCGGGGTGATCGCCGCCGCGACGGCGGACGGCGAGATGTTCAGGGTGACGGGATCGACGTCCACCAGCACCGGACGGGCGCCGAGGTAGCGCACGACTTCGGCGGTGGCGGTGAAGGTCATGGTGGGGACGATGACCTCGTCGCCCGGACCGATGCCCACGCTCTCGAGCGCCAGGTGCAGGCCGGCGGTGGCGGAATTGACCGAGATCGCCTGCACGTCGCCGCCCAGGTAGGACTGGAATTCCTGTTCGAAGCGGCGCGTGGTCGGCCCCGTCGTCACCCAGCCGGAACGCAGGCAGGTTTCGACGGCACGGATTTCTTCGTCGCCGATGTCGGGTAGCGCAAAGGGAAGGAAGGTCCGCGGAATGTTGTCGAGCGGATCAGGGTTCAATTGCGCGACAGCCTGTGCCGGTTCAGCCATGGGAAACCTCGTGTGCGAAAGTGGTCAGGAAGCGTTGTCCGAGGACGGGATAGGTCAGGTTGGCCAGGGCGTGGGCGCGGCCGCGCTCGCCCAGCGCGCGCCGCTCGCTCCTGGACAGGGCCAGCAGGGACGCCAGGCCGTCGGCGACGGCGCGCGGATTCTCCGGCGCCACGGTCAGGCCGCAACCCGCCTCCAGCACCGGGTCGTTGCCGGCTTCCACCGCATGCAGCACCGGGCAGCCGCCCATCATGTAGTCGATCAGTTTGTTCGGCGCGATGCCGAAGCGGTACAGGGGCTGGCGTTGCCAGCCGAGGTAGGCGATGTCGATCAGCGCCATCAGGGCCGGGATCTGGGCCTTCGGGATGGGGGGCGCAAAATACAGATGCGCAAGGCCGAGCTCGCGTGCGCGCCGCTCGAGCCGGGCCTTCTCGGGACCATCGCCCACCAGCACGAAGGCCAGCGGCTTGTCCTTGAGGAGGGCGGCGGCATCGAGCAGGGTGTCGAGCGCATTGGCCAGCCCGTGGCTGCCGGCGTAGCCGACCACCGTGCGGCCCTGGGCGCGCAGACCGGCGAGCAGGGCGTCGAGTTCCTCGGGCAGGGCCGGCGGCGCGACCAGCCATTCGCTTAGGTCGGTGCCGTTCGGGATCACGTGCAGCTTGTGCGGCGCCATGCCGCGCGCCTCGAGGTGCTCGCGCACCTTGGGCAGGATGGACACGACCGTATCGGCGTGGCGGCAGGCGTAGTCCTCGGCCGCCTGCAGCAGCCGGATGAAAGGATGGTGGCGCGAGAAGCCGCCCAGTTCCATCGGGGACAGCGGCCATAGGTCATGCACCTCGTGCAGCAGGCGCGCCCGGGCGAGGCGTGCGATCCGGTGCGCCGGCCAGATGTCGAGCGGATAGGTGCTGGAGGCGATCACGACCTGTGGCGCCATCTCGCGCACCAGCGCGGGCGCTTCACGCCACAGGCGCGCCACGAAAGCGGCCATGTTGCGCACCCGCGCCAGGCCGTTGCCGTGGTAGGGCGGCGTGGCGAACCAGGTGTAGTCGATGCCGTCGATGGTTTCGTCGCGCCGGCTGCGTCCCGCCATGCTCGGGGCGCGGGCGCGCACGTGGGCGTGGCTGGCAGCCACGATCCGTACCCGGTGCCCGAGCCGCACCCACTCGCGCGCGAGGTAGTAGGGCCGGTATTCCATGCCGTGGTGGACCGAGCCTGCGTAGTGGTTGATCAGAAGGATGTTCATGGTGGTGTCGGGTAGTGCGTCTCAGGCGCGCCAGGCCATTTCTTCGACCAGCCGGCGCACATTGCAGCGCGTGCTTTCGACCCAGTTGGTCTCCCACTGCACCGGATGGGTGAGCAGGCAGATGTGCTGGTACTTCCCGAGCGCGTCGAACGGCGACAGCGGGTAGTAGTAGACCGGGTGCTTGCGGTCGCTGATGTAGAGGTCGAAGCAGCGCAGCAGCTCGGCATCGTAGGACTCGCATTCGATGCCGCAGCGGCGCCGCAACGCCTCGTCGCGCAGGAGTTCGTGGTTGATGACCTTCAGGCGGCGGTTGGCGAAGTCGCCGTGGCTCGCCACCGTCGTGAGGGGCAAACCCAGGCGCTCGACGATCCGGCTGACGTTGCGGGCGAACAGCTCGCGAATTTCGGGGAAGCGCTGGCGCACCGCCTCGGCACTGCGCAGGCGGTGGCGCTTGGCGAAATCGGCCACTTCTTCATAGTGGTAGCTGGCCTCGCTGCCGGCGGCCTCGATCTCGCGCATGAAGCCGTAGTCCAGTGTGCAGAGCCGGAAGTAATAGCTCGCATGGACGCCATGGCGCGATTCGATGGCGAACATCTTCTTGGCGGTGCGCAGGTCGCTGTCGATGTCGTGCCGGTGCACGAAGCTGCGCGGCATGGGATGGCCCTGGGCGCGCTCCTTGTCATGCGACTGGCGGAAGAATTCGCGCACCGACAGCTGGGCATAGCCGGCGTCGGCGACCTCGCGCACGAGGGTGTCGTATTCGCCGAGCCGGCTCGGCATCAGGTAGTCCGCGTAGACGCGGTTGAGCATGGCGTTCATTGCGGGTTCATTGCAAGTGATAGCTGGCGCGGTAGGGGCGAAAGCCCAGGATGGTCTTGAAGTTGCGCAGCCCGGGCTGGGCGCCGAAGAAGGTGTCGTACATGACGTAGCGGACTTTGCCGGCGTCGATCAGCTGGCAGATCGCTTCGCTCAGGAGCAGGTGCATGATGCCGTCGTTATTGCGGATTCCCATCATTTGGGAAAACGAGGCGAAATTCCCGTAAACGCCCAGGGTGGCATAGGCGACGAGTTTTCCTTGCGGGTTCAATACGCCCCAATAATGGAAATGTTGTTGACGGTCGAAACGTTCCTGTTTTTTCAGGTATTGCCCGTCCATTTTTCGGCCCTGCCGGACATCGAGGCTGGTATTGATCTCGTGGATATCGTCGACATAATCGTTACGATCGATTTCGCGCACCACATAGCCACGGCTGCGGGCCCGCCTGGCGTGATAGCCACCCTGGTTCTTGCCCTTGATGTGGTCCAGGTAGGCATCGCGATTCGGGAAAGGCGCAAGGTCGACCAGGGCGGCGCCAATGGTTTTATGGCGGATGAACTTGAAACGCGGATGTGGTTTCGTGTAATTGCGATACGTCGCCTTGATATCGACCGGATCGATCTGCTGCGAGAAATAGAGCCGCGCACGCGGCAGTTTCATTACCTCGAGAAACGTATTGTAGTGTTGCAAGAACATAGGCGCTCTCATATTTCTTTGATAACTAGACAATACGGCCGATGCTGCCGGTCCCTTTTGAACTGCGATAAAACCCTGGCTTTGGAATCAATCGATTCAGCGAATTGGATGGGCAGATAGATTGCTCTTCTTAAACAGTTTTTTTCGATGCGAATGGGGAGACAGCAAATCGGCATAAAACGCGATTAACTTGGCTTCTTCGTTTTCCCAGTTGTAGCGCGCGAGGACGGCGCGGCGCCCGTTGGCGCCCATGGCGCGCGCCTCGCGCGGATGGCTGGCGAGGTAGTCGATCGCGGCGGCGATCGCCGCCGGGTCGCGCGGATCGACGCACAGGCCGCAGCGGCTGCCCTCGACGATGTCGCGCCAGAGCGGGAAGTCGGAAGCGATCACCGGGATGCCGGCAGCCATGTATTCGAACATCTTGACCGGCAGGGCGTCACGGTAGCTGGCGGTCGGCAGCAGGGTGACCAGGCCGGCGAAGGCGCGCCCCATGACGCCGGCGATCCCGCCCCGGTCGAGGTGGCCGAGCGCATCGACACGGCGCCAGCCAGGGTGGCGCCGGACCTCGGCCTCCAGCTCGGCCTCGGCAAAGCTGCCGGCCAATGCCAGCCGCGCCGTCGAGCGCAACAGGGCGCACGCCTGGACCAGCTCGCGCACGCCGCGGATCGCGGAGATGCTGCCGACGTAGCAGAAGCTGTCACGCACCGGGGTCTCGGACGCCCGCCCCATGAACTCCTCGGCGCGTGGATAGTTGTTGACGTCCACCACCAGGGCATTGTGCGCGGCCAGGCGGTCGCGGATGGTCGGGGTCGCCGCCAGCACCCCGTCGAAGCGGCGCAGCGCGCGGCCTTCGAGCAAGCCGTAGGCGCGCGACAGCAAGCGTGCGCTGCGCGGCGACAGGTAGGGCTTGTCGAGCAGCTGGTTGGGCACGTCCTCGTGGGCGTCGAACACCACTTTGCGCCCGCCGAGGACGAGGCGCAGGCCGACCGGAATCAGCTCGGGATCGTGCAGCTGGTAGACCTCGGCATCGAGCGCCAGCGCGGCACGGCCGACCCGGCGGGTGGCGAGCAGCATGCGTTCGCGCCGGCCGGAAGGGCGTCCAACGTCGACGATCCGGATACCGTCGCGGCAGGCGTCGCCGAGCCCGTCGGCCACGACCAGGGAAACCTCATGCCCGTGGCCGGCGAGGCTGCGGCACTGCTTCACGAAGATCCGCGTATCGAAGCGCGGATGTGCCGAGCTCAGGTGCACGATGCCAGCCATGTTTCCTCTCGTACGAATAAGGCGTGCAGGCGCCGGTGGTGGGGCGGGATCATCGGCCTTGCGCTCTCCGGGCGCATGCATCCATCTTTCATGCCGCCTTGTCGCCGGCCTGCTCGGCAACACGTTCGTCCCGCAGCTGCGCCATTGCGTCGGCCAGCGCCTGCACCACGCGGTGCGCGCTCGGGCGATCGAGGTAGGGCCCCATCGGCAGGCTCAGCACCTCGTGCGCCAGGCTGGCCGCCACCGGGCAGCCGCCCGGGCTGGCCCACTGTGCATAGGCCGGCTGGCGGTCGATCGGCACCGGGTAGTGCACCGCGGTCGGGATGCCGGCCGCGTGCAGGACTTCCTGGAGCCGTTCGCGCCGGGGCACCAGGACCGTGTACTGGGCGTACACGCTGGTCCGGTCGGGCCGGCAGCCGACCGGCTCGAGCATATGATCGGGCTCACCCGCGAGCGTGCTCGCGAGCAGCTCGTCGTAGCAGGCAGCGGCGCGCTGGCGTTGCTCGATTTCCCATTCGAAGCGCTCGAGCTTGGCCAGCACGATGGCGCACTGCAGGGTGTCCATGCGGCCGCCCACGCCGATGCGGGTATGCACGTAGCGGCGCGACTGCCCGTGCACGCGGATTTCGCGCATGGCGCTGGCCAGGGCGTCGTCGCTGGTGAAGATGGCGCCGCCGTCGCCGTAGCAGCCGAGCGGCTTGCTGGGGAAGAAGCTGGTGCAGCCGATGGTCGACAGGTTGCAGCTCCTGCGGCCGCGGTAGGTGGCGCCGAAACTCTGGGCCGCATCTTCGATCACGGCCAGGCCGTGGCGCTCGGCGATGGCGTTGATCTCGTCCATGTCGGCGGGCTGTCCGTACAGCGATACCGGGATGATGGCGCGGGTGCGCGGCGTGATGCGCGCCTCGAGCAGGCGGTGGTCGAGGTTGCAGGTGCCGGCCTCGACGTCCACGAACACCGGGGTGGCGCCCAGCAGCACGATCGCTTCGGCGGTGGCGATGAAGGAGAAGGGCGTGGTGATGACTTCGTCGCCGGGCTTGATGCCGAGCGCCATCAGCGAGATCACCAGGGCCTCGGTGCCGGAAGACACAGTGATGCAGTGGCGCGCGCCGGTGAAGCCGGCGAGGCGGCCTTCCAGTTCGGCCACTTCCGGCCCCATGATGTACTGGCCATGGTCGAGGACCGCCCCGATGCGTGCGTTGATCAGTTCGCGGGAAGCGAGGTATTGCGACTTGAGGTCGATGAAATCCATGGGGTCCTCGTCAGGGTTGGAGGGCGGCGCGTTCGAGGTGGCAGGCGCCGTCGTGCAGCACGTACAGGTCACCGGTGTGGGGACAGAGGGCTTCGGCCGCGACCTTGCCCGCGGCGGCGGGGGGCAGGGGAAGGTCGAGGCGTTCGCCGAAGCGGCTGATCCAGCCGATCTGGCGCGCCGGCACCCCGGCCACCAGGGCAAACGCGGGCACGTCGCGATTGACGACGGCCCCCGCGGCAACGAAGGCGTATTCGCCGATGGTGACGCCGCACACGATGGTGGCATTGGCGCCGATGGTGGCGCCGCGCCGCACCAGGGTGCGCCGGTATTCGTGCTTGCGGGTCACCGCTGCGCGCGGGTTGTAGACGTTGGTGAACACCATGCTCGGGCCGCAGAACACCTCGTCCTCGAGCGTGACGGCGTCATAGATCGAGACATTGTTCTGGACCTTGACCTGGTTGCCGAGCACGACGTCGTTGCCGACATACACGTTCTGGCCCAGCGAGCAGTCTTCGCCGACGCGGGCGCCGGCGCAGACGTGGGCGAAGTGCCAGACCCGGGTGCCGTCGCCGAGGGCGGCGCCGTGGTCGACGATGGCGCTGGAATGAATGACGATGGCCATGATCAATACTCCAGCGGCAGGGCAATGCGCTTGCCGTCGCGCGCCGAACGGTAGGCCGCCACCAGCACCTCGAGCGACTTCAGGCCTTCGCGCCCGTCGGTCTCCGGCTCGGCCTCGCCGCGCAGCACCTTGATCACGTTGTCGTAGTAGTGCGGGTGGCCGAAGCCGTAGACCGAGGTGGTCTGGTAGCTGGCTTCCTTGACGCGTTCGTCGTCCGGATCGGGCTTGGCGAATTCCCACTGCTGCACCTCGTTGACGGCGACGCCGCCGATGCGCGCGGTGCCGTGCTCGCCGAGGATGGTGATCGAGCCTTCCATGTTGTGAGGGTAGGTCAGCATGGTGACATTCATCGAGCCGAGCGCGCCGTTGCGCCAGCGCACACTGATGACGCCGGTGTCCTCGACCTCGATGTCGCGCGCCAGGGTGGCGGTATAGGCCTGCAGGCTTTCCACCGGGCCGACGATCCAGTCGATCAGGTCGACGTAGTGGCTGGCCTGGTTCATGAAGGCGCCGCCGTCGAATTCCCAGGTGCCGCGCCACTTGGCGCTGTTGTAGTACTCGTCCGGACGTGTCCAGAACACGTTCAGGTTGACCATGTAGATGCGCCCGAAGCGTTTCTTTTCCACCGCGCTCTTGAGCAGCTGCAGGGTGGCGTTGCGGCGGTTCTGCTTGACGACGAACAGGCGCACCCCGGCTGCATCGGCCGCCGCGACCATGGCCTTGCCGTCTTCCCAGCGCGTGGCCATCGGCTTTTCGGTGATGACGTGGCGGCCGGCGCGCGCCACCTGGATCGCCTGCTGGGGATGCAGCCCGGACGGGGTGCAGAGCACGAAGGCATCGGCTTCGCACTCGGCCAGCATGCGGTCCAGACTGCGCCAGGCGCGGGCGCCGGTGGCCCTGGCGGCGCTGTCGAGGGCGCGCGGGTCGACGTCGCACACCCCGACCAGTTCGGCACGGTCATGGTGTTCGCGGATGGCATTCATGTGGTTCTTCGCTATGCGGCCGCAGCCGACAAGGGCGAAGCGGATCTTGCGGTCGAGGATGGCAGGGGGGTAGGAACGCATCGTGTTCTCCGGCTTGTTCGGTATGTGATTGCCTTGATTGCCTGACGTGGGGCTGTTGCTGGCCTGGTGCTGCGGGCGAGCCTCAGGCCTTGACGACGTTCGGCAAGCGTTCGGTGTAGACGCCGCGGGTGTCGACGATCAGGTTGGCGTACTGGCGCACCAGCTCGTAGTCGAAGGCGCTGTGGGCGGTGGCCACCAGCACCACGTCGTAGGAGGCGATCGCGTTCGGGCTCAAGGGGACGCTGGAAAGCTCGAAGCGGTGCTCGCGCATGCGCGGGAAGACCGGCACGTGCGGGTCGGAGTAGTCGACGGTGGCGCCCTTGCGGCGCAGGATCTCCATCAGGGCCACCGAGGGCGATTCGCGCATGTCCTCGACGTCCTTCTTGTAGGCGATGCCGAGCACCAGCACGCGGCTGCCCATGATCGAACGCCCGCGCTCGTTCAGGGCATCGGCGACCTTGCTGATCACCCAGTGCGGCATGTCGCTGTTGATCTCGCCGGCCAGCTCGATGAAGCGGGTATGGACGCCGTATTCGCGCGCCTTCCAGGTAAGGTAGAAAGGGTCGATCGGGATGCAGTGGCCGCCCAGGCCCGGGCCCGGATAGTAGGGCGTAAAGCCGAAGGGCTTGGTGGCGGCGGCGCGGATCACCTCGTGGATGTCGATGCCCATGCGGTCGGCGATGATCTTCATCTCGTTCACCAGGCCGATGTTGACGGCGCGGTGGATGTTCTCGAGCAGCTTGGTCAGTTCGGCCGCACGGGTCGAGCTGACCGGGACCACGCGGTCGACCGCGGCCCGGTACAGGGCCAGGCCGGCTTCCAGGCAGGCCGGGGTCGAGCCGCCGCACACCTTCGGGATGGTGCGGGTCTGGAAATGCGGGTTGCCCGGGTCTTCGCGCTCGGGCGAGAACACCAGGAACAGGTCGCGTCCGACCGTGAAGCCGCGCGACTCCAGGCGCGGGCGCAGTTCTTCCTCGGTGGTGCCGGGATAGGTGGTGCTCTCCAAGGACACCACCTGGCCTTCGCGCACATAGGGCAGCAGGGCGCTGACGGTGCCGAGCACATAGGACAGGTCGGGCTCGCGGAAGGCGTTCAGCGGGGTCGGCACGCAGATGATCAGGGCGTCGGCCTCGCCGGCCCGGGTGAAGTCGGCGGTGGCTTCGAAGCCGAGCTCGCGCGCCGAGCCGATCGCCCTGGCGTCGATGTGCTTGATGTAGCTCTCCCCGCGGTTCAGGCGTTCGACCTTGTCGGTATCGATGTCGATGCCCAGCACCTTGAAGCCTTGCGCCGCATAGCAGAGGGTCAAGGGCAGGCCGACGTAGCCGAGGCCGACAATGCCGATGACGGCGGTGCGGTCCTGCAGCTTGGCCAGCAGCTGCTCCAGGTGAGGGGAGGTGTTCTCGTCGCGCATGTGTTTCCTCGTCGGTGACAGTGGGGGGTACGGGTTCAGATCCGGAACGGCACGAACTTTTTGATCAGGCTCGGCGCCTGGGTATCGGCCACCAGGGGCGGCGCCGTTACCGGCGAGGTGGGCACGTATTCGGCGACGATGGCCTTGACCATCGATTCGATCGTGCCGCGCTCGTGGGTCTCGCAGGCCATCATCAGGCAGGTGATGCAGGTTTCCAGCACACTGGGGCGCAGCGCGCTTTCCTTCATGCGCATGATGCGCGGGTGCTCGCTCGGGAAGACGGTGCCCTCGGTCAGCAGTTCCTCGTGCAGCTTTTCGCCGGGGAACAGGCCGACGAACTGGACCTCGATGTCGCCGCGCGGGTTCTGCGGCGACCGTTCGGTGAGCCCGGACATGGCGATCATGGTGCGCGCCAGGTCGACGATCTTGACCGGCTCGCCCATGTCGAGCACGAACACGTCGCCGCCCTTGGCCATGGAGCCGGCCTGGATCACCAGCTGGGCCGCCTCGGCGATCAGCATGAAGTAGCGCGACACCTCGGGGTGGGTGATGGTCAGCGGGCCGCCGCGGGCGATCTGGCGCTGGAACAGGGGGATGACCGAGCCGGACGAGCCGAGCACGTTGCCGAAGCGGACCATGCAGAAGGTCGTGTGGGCGCCGTGGCGCACCGCCGCCGCCTGGAAGATCAGTTCGGCGATGCGCTTGCTGGCGCCCATGATGTTCGTCGGGCGTACCGCCTTGTCGCTCGAGATCAGCACGCAGGTCTCGACCTTGTGCTGGGCGGCGGCGCTGGCCACGACCTGGGCGCCGATCACGTTGTTGCGCAGTCCTTCGACGATATTGGCCTCGACCAGGGGCACGTGCTTGTAGGCGGCGGCGTGGTAGATGGTGTTGACCTTGCCGTCGCGCAGGACGCGCTCGACCAGTTCGCTGTTGCAGACCGAACCCAGGTGCGCGTGGATGGCCAGCCCCGGGAAGCGCGCGGCCAGCTCCTGGCGGATGGTGTAGAGCGCGTACTCGGAGTGGTCGAGCAGGTGCAGCTCAAGCGGGGTCAGCGTGACGATCTGGCGGCACAGCTCGCTGCCGATCGACCCGCCGGCGCCGGTGACGAGCACGCTCTTGCCGCGGACGCAGCGGGCGAACAGGTCGAGCCGCGGCGGCACCGGCGGGCGCCCGAGCAGGTCCTCGAACTTGAGTTCGCGGATCGTGCCGTGCGCCGGCGGCCGGTCGTCGGCCAGGTCGACCAGGCGGCTCAGGATCTTGACCGGCACCCCGGCCTGGCCGAGGCGCTGCATGATGTCGCGCAGGCGCTCCGGCGACACCGAGGGCAGGGCGATCACGATCGTGCGGATGCCCTGCGACGCCACCAGCTCGGCCAGGCGCGTGGTATTGAACACGCGCAGGCCGGCGATGGTGCGTTCGTTCAGGGCGCGCTTGTCGTCGAAGAAGCAGACCGGGCGGTATTCGTCGCTGTGGCGCATCGCCTGCACCAGGCGCGCACCGGCATCGCCGGCGCCGTAGACGGCCACCGCATCGGACGCGCCGGTGCGCCGCCCGCCGTGGGCGCGCAGCAGGTTGCGCAGGCCGATACGGGAAATGACGACATACGAGAAAACCACGAACCAGTAAATGGCGAGCGCGCTGCGCGGAAAACGCGGCTCGTTCATGATGATTAATACGACATACACGCACAAAATGGCGAATGCGAGTGCGGCGCCGGTAAAACTCAATAAACGCTGGTCGATAAAACGGATGACGGCGCGGTATAAATCGGATACCGAAAATGCGGCAATGGTGACCACGGCTACCAGCGCATAGGACGCGGGACCGAAATTCTGTGCAAGCTGTAAATCGCCACCCCGTAATATCATCGCAATCAGGAAACAGACCGGCAATGCCAGCAGGTCGCACCCCACCATCAGGGCGATTTTACTGGTGCGGCTCATCGCCACCATCCGTACGCAAAGCTGGCTGAAAAGATCGGATCTGAAATTGGACATGGCAATCCGCTGCGGTTAGGAATTAATGAAAGCCTAGAGAAATTCGGGCGCGGCAATGCATAAAACGCGATAATCCGGTCGTTATCCAGAAAGGAAACAAGTAAATGAAAAGAAGTTTTGTAAATTTATTATCAGGCGGCTACTACTAATGGAGTTTGACCTCACTCAACGGCGGCAAGTGAATTAATTCGAAAAGACCTGAAAATGAAAATAGGAAATGAAAATAGGAAATAAATTGCCTATTTCATTTCCATTGATTATTTAATTGATGAGCGGAACTGATGAGCAGGCAGGGGCCTGCGCAGGCCACGCGCACGGCCGCCGGTGCGGCAGGAAGAGGAGGGGAAAGGACAACGCGCCGGCAAGGCGGCGCGTCGGAGAGGGCGGAAGCGCCGCCGGCCGGGCCGGCAGCGGGGTCAGGCGGCCGGGCGGCCCGGGCGCGGCTGTGGCGCCATCGGCGGCACCGTGATCTGCTCGTTCAGGCGCAGGAACTTGAAGCCGGCCAGCACCTGGCCAGGCTTGCCCTCGCGCGCATTGCGGGCCTCGCGCTCGGCGGCGCGGGCGATGAAGGAGTCGAAGGTCTCTTCGCGCACCTGCGGCGCCTGCGAGTGCAGGAAGCGCCGCTCGCCGTTCGGGCCCAGCACCACCAGGCCGACGTGCGAGGCCCAGTATTCGCCGTTGCGGGTCGAGATCACGTTCACGAAGTCGCCTTCCTGCAGCTGGGCGGCGATCGCCGCCACGCCTTCCTTGGGCACGTAGGCCTGGCGGCTGCTCTCGACCGGGATGTCGCGCACCGTGTTGTGGCGGGTGCGCAGGAAGCGCGCGCGGTCCACCGTCATCGCATACGAGGGGCCGCCCGGCCCGGCCAGCTCGGCGCTGACGTCGGTCACCAGCCAGCGGTTGGCCACGTTCCAGTCCATCTCGGTGTAGTGGTTGCGGGTGGCCACGCCGATCACGCCGTCGCGGTAGCGGATCCGCTGCAGCATCCAGAAGAACTCTTCCCAAGACTGCGACAGGGCCATCGCGTAGGTGTGTTCGGCGAAGACCACGCAGTCGCTTTCCTTCAGGCTGAACAGCGGCAGGTCGTCGTGTACTTCATACGGAAACTCGCCCAGCAGGTGCAGCGAATACGGCTGGCCGAGGTTCTTGCGGCCGATCGCGGCGATCCGCTTGCGCAAGTCGGGTTCGGCGGTGTGGACGTGGGCGATGTAGCGGCCGGCTTCCCGCGGCGTCATCTGGTAGATCTGCTTCTGCAGCACGGCGGCCAGCGGCAGCTCGGCTGCGGGCGTGCCCGGGTTGACGGATGACTGTGACGTCGGAGGGGCGCTGGCGCAGCCGGCGAGGGCGGCGCCGGCAAGCAGCAGGCTGCTGAGGCGGATGGCAATAGTCATTTGCAAAAAAGAGACACTCGAGACGATGAAGGTGCAGCCACGCTACTCCTGCGCCCGCGTAAAAGGGAATGAAATTTTGTTCATTCGCTATAACTTAGGCAATGCTTGAATATGTACATTCCTGGAAGTTATATAAAGGCGAACACAAGTGATTATTCAGCAAGCTTGACATCATCAATACTCCCGACCATGGCAGAAAGATGCCTACCAATTGCATACCAATAGCTATAATCTCAGGAGAGACGTCATGTTCAAGCAGAAGCCGCTCGCAGCGGCCGTATCGTTGGCCGTATGGAGCCTGGCCGCCGTCCCGGCCGTCGCGCAGGACGCACCGGCCCAGATCCAGACCGTCGAGGTCACCGGTATCCGCGCCTCGATGGCCAAGTCGCTGGCCGTCAAGAGGGATTCCTCCGCCAACGTCGAGGTGATCACCGCCGAAGACGTGGGCAAGATGCCGGACAAGAACCTGGCCGATTCGCTGCAGCGTCTCGCCGGCGTGGCCGTGCGTACCGACTACGACGAGGCCGAGAAAGTCGCGATGCGCGGCTCCAACCCGGACCATACCCTGATCCTGTTCAACGGTCACACCGTCTCGGGCGGCGACTGGTACTTTGCCGACCAGCTCTCGAGCAGCCGTTCGACCAGCCTGTCGCTGATGCCTTCGACGGTCCTGAACCAGGCTGTCGTCTACAAGACCTCGCAGGCCAACATCGTCGACGGCGGCATGGCCGGCACCATCAACGTGTCCACCCGCAAGCCGCTGGCGCAGAAGGAGCGCCTGACCGGCGTCGTCAACCTCGGCGCCGTGTACTCGCAGCTGCCGAGCAAGGCCGCGCACGACACCAACGCCTCGATCAACTGGAAGAACGAGTCGAACACCTTCGGCTTCATCCTGCAGGGCTTCGCCGAGAAGCGCCACTCGCGCCGCGATTCGGCTTCGCGCTTCGCCTACTCGGGCGGCAGCGGCTGGGATGTGATCAACACCAGCACCATGAAGGGCATCACCGACGAATCGCTGGCCGGCACCGGCTACAAGGCTTCGGACCTGGAAGGCGTGCGCATCCCGGGTTCGATGAGCATGGAATACGTGGAAGGCGTGCGTGACCGCAAGGGCGGCATGTTCTCGGCGCAGTTCAAGCCGAACAACGACCTCGACATGACCATGACCGGTTTCCATTCGGAGATGAAGGCGAATAACTTCGGCCGCCTGAATGCCGGCGCCATGTTCAGCATGCTGCGCGGCCTGGGTGGCGCTCAGGGCGGCGCCGCGCCGACCGATTCGAACGGCCAGCGCGTCTATGCGCAGATCAAGAACCCTGTGATCGTTACCGAGCGCACCATGTACGGCCACGAGCTGAAGGTGCTCAAGGCGGCCGACATCGTCTACCCGGCCGGCACCACCCCGCAGTACATTGGCGAGACCGAAGGCGCCTACCGTGACGGCGCCAAGGCCAGCAGCGCCTTCCTCGACCTCGACGTGAAATACCGCGTCAGCCCGGACCTGACGGTCAAGGCGCTGCTGTCGGCCACCAAGGGCGTCGGCGAGACCGCGCTCGACCAGGGCCTGACCTACACCCGCTACGGCACCGGCGTCTCCTATGCGCTGGGCAGCCTGTACGACGCCCCGTTCGTCAAGTGGTATGGTACCGGCCCGAACGTCCCGGGCCGCAACGCCGACGGCAGCGGCTACGTCCTGACCGGCCGCGCCGCCTCGGGCGTGACCACCAACGACCGCGAGAAGAGCATCAACCTCGATGCCGAGTACAAGCTCGACACGACCTACGTCAAGTCGCTCGAGTTCGGCGTGCGCCACGCCGATCACCGCCGCGACAGCGCCCGCCGCTTCCCGCAGCTGCGCAGTGGCGACCTGAACGCCAACGCACCGACCGGCGCCTTCAATTTCCAGCCGATCCCGGCGGACTTCGGCGCCGACCTGGACGGCCCGGCAGGCTGGGACAACACCAGCTGGACCCTGACTCCGGACGCGCTGAAGGCCTATTTCGCGGCCAACTACAAGCCGACCAACTCGGAATGGGAGCGCCGCGTCTCGACCGAACTCGACATGCGCGAACGCCAGAGCTCGGGCTACCTGATGGCCAACCTGGAAGGCGAACGCTGGTCGGGTAACGTCGGCCTGCGCTACGTGCGCACCCAGGTCAACGCCAACGTGCCGTCGCCGATCCCGGCAGGCACCTGCCCGCGCACCGAACCGGGCAAGCCGACCACCACCTGCGCGGCCGTGCCGGGCGCGATCACCACCGCCAGCGACGGCGTGCAGTACTACGACGGCGTGCCGTTCAATCCGCTCGCAGGCGTGATGTACTACAAAGATGCCAAGGAAAGCACCTTCAACAACCTGCTGCCGAGCCTGAACCTGCGCTACGAGCTGACCAAGGACCAGATCCTGCGCTTCGGCGCCAGCAAGACCATCTCGCGCCAGAACTACAACATCCTGGGCGCCGGCTACGGTTCGCCGACCTGCACCGACGGCTTCTGCCAGGTCACCGGTCCGAATCCGAACCTGGAGCCGCTGTTCGCCAAGAACCTGGACATTTCGTACGCCTGGTACTTCGCGCGCCGTTCGATGGTGGGCGTGAACCTGTTCGCCTCGAACATCACCGGCTATCCGAAGACCGGCGTGGCCGGCCAGGACACCGTGCAGCTGCTCGACCCGCGCGACAACATCATCAAGAACTTCGCGGTGAACTCGGCCTCGCAGCAGGGCGCGCGCATCCGCGGCATCGAGCTGATGTACGAGCAGCCGTTCGGCAGCACGCCGTTCGGCTTCACCTCGAACGTGAGCCGCGCCAAGACCGAAGTGGATGACGGCCGCCCGATGGTGGGCGCTTCCGAGTATGCGGCCAACCTGGGCGTGTACTTCGAGAACGACACCGTGTCGGCGCGACTGGTCGCCAACTACCGCAGCGAGTACGTCAACACCTCGACCGCGCCGGCGCCGAACGCCAACAGCCAGGGCCTGTCGACCATCAACGGCGTCCTGATGCCGGTGGCGCCGACCATGGCCGCGCCGGTGACCACGCTGGCCTTCAACGCGAGCTACAACCTGCGTCCGGACCTGGTGCTGTCGTTCGACGCGACCAACCTGACCAACGTGAAGCGCGCCTACTACCGCTACAGCGAAGCGGAGCAGCAGAAGCTGGACGTGTCGGGCCGCATCTTCTACCTGAATCTGAAGTACCGCTTCTGATTCCGGCCTAGTCCGATCAAGGGGGAGCTTCGGCTCCCCTTTTTTTATCCGCAGCGAGACGGGCTTCCACTGCCGCCCGCCGCCCTGTAGGAGACGGCCTATCGAACAATGTGCGGCACCTAACGGTGGGTCCGGGAGCCCATCGTTATCATGGGAACCGTCTGAGTGAGGCACCTGTGCGACAAGCGCACGGTACCGACAGCTCAACAGGTTAGCCGGTCGCCTCGAGGACCGGCACCAATTTCGGGCCGCGCCCCAGGCGTCGGCCCCCAACGGAAGTGGAGGTCGCCATGTCCGAGATCAAGCAGCCACCCAAGCACCTGGTTCGTGAATACCTCGAGCGCCGTGCGCGGGACAGCGCACCACCGCCGACGCCGGAGGAAATCCGCCGCCAGCTCGGCTGGGGAATGCTGATGCCTTCCGATCTCAAGATGGGCACCAACCGCTCCTGATCCCGCGCCGCGCCGCGGCTCACCACCGTCCACCAGGAGACACTCATGACCAGAAAGATCGGCAGCAAACACGAGGCACAACACCGCGGCAAGAAGGAGCGCCAGGAGATCCGCCGTACCAACATCGCGCGCGAAGCCGTCAAGATGGCCGAAGCCCGCGCCAAGTACCGCAACCAGGTCAAGGGCCGTCCGCAGATGGACCTGTCGGCGTCAAGCTGAGTTTTACCGAAGCAGTATTCCCATCTGGCCCGCCTCCTCACAGGCGGGCTTTTTTTCGCCCCGCCATTCGCCGGCCTCGCCGCCGTCCGCCGAATACTTCGCCATTCACCGCCGCCACACTGCCATTCACCGAAAGGCGCTTCCATTGCATGTTGCTGCTCCGGTATCGTGTATCCATACAGTCCACACACGAGGAGTCACGCATCATGCATACCGAAGAAGCTTACCGCTGGCGCAAGCAGGCCGTCCTGGGCCTGGTCCTGATTGCCGTCGGCACCGTCGTCCTGCTCGACCGCATGTACTACATCGATGCCGGCGCCTACTGGCGCTACTGGCCATTGCTGCTGGTCGTGGTCGGCATCACCCAGACCATCGGCTATCCGAGCCTGCGCGAATTCCGCAGCGGCCTGTGGATGGTCTTCATCGGCCTGTGGCTGTTCGCCTGCTTCAACCATGTCTTCGGCCTGACTTTCGGTAACAGCTGGCCGCTGTTCATCCTGGCCTGGGGTGTGGAGCTGGTGTTCCAGCCGCTCGTCGCCCGCCGTTTCGCCCAGCAGCAGTCGGCCCTCAAGGGAGTGGAGCATCAACATGAAGGATAATTTCCAGTCGAAGGGCGTCACCAGCCAGGTCGTGCTCGGCCTCCTCGTGATCCTGATGGGCCTGTTGTTCCTGCTCGATAACCTCGACCTCATCGAGATCCGCCGCGTCCTGAGCTTCTGGCCGATGGTGTTCATCATCGCCGGCACTGTGAAGCTGTGCGACACCCAGAGCCGCAACGGCCAGCTGCTGGGCGGCGGCCTGATCGGGCTCGGCGTCCTGATGATCCTGGACCGCATGGACATCATCGACTTCAACATCCGCACCCTGTGGCCGCTGTTCCTGATCGGCGCCGGCGCCTTCGTGCTGTACAAGGCCCTGGATGCGCGCCGTGCCGGACCGACGGCGTCGCTGAAGGACGGGGCCGGTCCGGGAAGCGACGTGGTCGATGTGGCCGCCATCCTGGGCGGATTCGAACGCCGCGTCACGACGCAGAACTTCCGCGGCGGCGAGATCACGGCGGTGATGGGCGGCTGCTCGCTCGACATGCGCACCGCCTCGATCCAGGACGAAGCCGTGATCAACGTGTTCGCGTTCTGGGGCGGCGTCACGCTCAAGTGCCCGCCCGACTGGACCGTCGTGCTGCAGGGCACCCCGATCATGGGCGGTTTCGAGGAAAAGACCGCGACCCCGCCGCACAGTCAGAAGCGCCTGATCATCCGCGGCTACGCGATCATGGGCGGCGTCGAGGTGCGCAACTGATGGTGCTGGCGCGGCGCGGCAGCGCGCTCTACCTGCTGGCCTGGCTGATGCTGGGCCTCTTGCTGGCGGGGCTGATCAATGCCGCCACCGGCGCGGGGCCCGGCGCCAGCCTGCTGTTCGCGCTGCCGCTCACGCTGTTCTACGCGGTCGCCTGCGGCTTCTCCAGCTACTACCTGTGCCGCGCCTTTCCGCTGGCGCAGCGTCCGCTGGGTGCAGTGCTCTCGGTATTCTTCTTCAGCGGTCTGAGCGCGGCGCTGCTGTGGTGCGCGGCGGGCAGCGCCTGGGCCGCGGTGTGCGCGGCGCTGCTGGCCGAGGGCGAAGCGCTTGCCTTCACCCGGCCGTTCGCGGCCCTGATGCTGGGGATCGGGATGCTGCTGTACTGGATGACGGCGGTGGCCCAGCTGCTGGCGCTGGAATTCGAACGCGCGCGCCGCGCCGAGACGCGCGAGCTGGAATCGCGCCTGCTGGCGCAGGACGCCGAGCTGCGCATGCTGCGCACCCAGATCGATCCGCACTTCCTGTTCAACAGCCTGAACTCGATCAGCGCGCTGACGGCGATCGACCCGGGCCGGGCGCGCGACATGACCCTGCAGCTGGCGGGCTTCTTCCGCCAGACGCTCGGACTGGAAGCGCACCGCAAGGTGCGCCTGCGTGAGGAGC
This sequence comes from Massilia sp. BHUDP2, assembly GCF_046236355.1. Taxonomy (NCBI): domain Bacteria; kingdom Pseudomonadati; phylum Pseudomonadota; class Betaproteobacteria; order Burkholderiales; family Oxalobacteraceae; genus Massilia; species Massilia sp. BHUDP2. The sequence goes on along the minus strand of NZ_JBJUVW010000002.1, from coordinate 562,631 downwards.
TGGTGCTGGTCGAGCGCTTCCTGGCGATCGAAGGGGTGCGCTTCGGCCCGCGCCTGTGCTTCGAGCACAGCGTGGGCGAGGGCGCGCAGGAATGCCTGCTGCCGCCGATGATCCTGCAGCCCTTGGTGGAGAACGCGGTCAAGCACGGGATCGGCGGACTGCTGGAAGGAGGTAGCATACGCCTGCTTGCAGAGCGCTCCGGTTCGCTGTTGCGGGTCCGGGTGGAAAACGATGCGGACCCGGATGAGACAGGTACGAAGGAAGGCAAGGGCATCGGCCTGGTGAACGTGCGCCAGCGCCTGGCGGCGGCCTATGGCAGGGACGGCAGCGTGCACTGGGCACGCGAGGACAAACTATTCCGGGTGGAGCTGGTGCTGCCCGCGGAGACGGAGGAGAAGTAAGCGATGCGAGTACTGATCGTCGACGACGAACACCTGGCGCGCGCGCTGCTGCGCGAATACCTGGCCGGTCATCCGGACATCGAGGTCGTGGGCGAATGCGCGAACGGCTTCGAGGCCGTCAAGGCCATCGGCGAGCTCGATCCGGAGCTGGTCTTCCTCGACATCCAGATGCCCAAGCTGGACGGCTTCGAGGTGGTCGAACTGGCCGGCAGCAAGCCGTATTACATTTTCGCGACCGCCTATGACCAGTACGCGCTGAAGGCCTTCGAGGTGCACGCGATCGACTACCTGCTCAAGCCCTTCAGCCGCGAGCGGCTGGCCCAGGCGCTGGACCATGCGCGCAGCCGCCGGCCGCAGCCGGAAGCTTTGCAGACCCAGCTGCAGGCCGTGGTCCTGGATGCCGCCCAGCGGCGCGGCTACCTGGAGCGGGTCCTGATCAAGGACGGGGCACGGGTGCACGTGGTGGCGAGCAGCAGCATCGACTACATCGAGGCGCAGGACGACTACGTGCAGGTGACGGCGGCCGGCAAGGCCTGGCTGAAGAACCAGCGCATGTCGGAACTCGAGGCCCAGCTCGACCCGCAGGTGTTCATCCGCATCCACCGCTCCTTCATCGCCAACCTCGGATCGATCGCGCGCATCGAACCGGCCAGCAAGGACAACCATTGCGCCGTGCTGAAGGACGGCACCCGGCTGCCGATCAGCCGCAGCGGCTACCAGAAGCTGCGCGACATGATGCGCTAGGAGGCGACAGCGGCGTCCACGTCCCACCAGGCGGGCAGCAGGGCGCGCACTTCCGGGCGGCCAAAGCGGTCGTCGATCAGCCAGACCACGCCACGGTCCGTCTCGGTACGGATCACGCGCCCCGCCGCCTGTACCACCTTCTGCATGCCGGGATAGAGATAGGTGTAGTCGTAGCCGGCCCCGAACATCGCCTGCATCCGCTCGCGCAGCTGCTCGTTCACCGGGTTTACCTGGGGCAGGCCGAGCGTGGCGACGAAAGCGCCGATCAGGCGATCCCCCGGCAGGTCGATGCCTTCGCCGAAGGAGCCGCCCAGCACCGCGAAGCCGACGCCGTGTCCGCCAGGTATAAAGCGCTCGAGGAAGGCGGCGCGTTCCGGCTCGCTCATGCGCCGTTCCTGGCGCCAGCTCGGGACCTCCGGATGGCGTGCCTGGAGTTCCTCCAGCACCTGCTCCAGGTAATCGAAGCTGCTGAAGAAGGCCAGGTAGTTGCCGGGACGTTCGGCATACTGGCGCGCGACCAGGTCCGCGATCGGCCGCAGCGAGGCGGCGCGACGCTGGTAACGGGTCGAAATGCCGCCCGCGACGTGGACCTCGAGCTGGCTGGCGGAAAACGGCGAGGCGACGTCGGCCCAGGCGGTATCGGCCGGCATGCCGAGCAGGTCGCAGAAGTAGTGCCAGGGACTGAGGGTGGCCGAGAACAGCGTCACCGAGCGGGCCAGCGCGAAGCGCGGCGCCAGGAAGGGCGCCGGCACCACGTTGCGGATGCTGATGGTCGAATCCTTGACGCCGGCACGCGCCAGGTCGCACAGCGAATGCTCGCCGAAGGATTCGGCCAGGCGCAGGAAGGCCAGGGCGTCGAAATGGAAGCGCTGCAGTTCCGGGTCGAGCGGACCGGGGACCTCCACCAGGAAGTCGTTCACGGTGCTGGTGGCGTTCTGCAGCGCGTCCAGCAGCTTGGCCGGCACTTCGGGCAGGACCTGGTAGGGGGCGAAGGGCAGCGGGGCCTCCTTGTCGGCGCCGCTCCAGGCGCGGCCGACGCGCTCCAGGGCCTTCTTGACGACCCCGGGCGCGTTGGCGCGCGCGGCGCGCAGCTGGCCGCGCTCCAGTTCCACGCTGTACATCGCGCGGGCACGCGACACCATGTTGTGGGCTTCGTCGACCAGCACGCTGGTCTTCCAGCCGCGCTCGAGCGCCAGCGCGTAGAGCATGGCGCTGCCGTCGAAATAATAGTTGTAGTCGCCGACCACCATGTCGGCCCAGCGCGCCATCTCGCTGCCGAGGTAGTAGGGGCAGACTTCATGGGCAAGGCCCACTTCGCGCAGGGCATCGCGGTCCAGCAGGGCCACCTGGGCGGCCGCCGCTCGCGCGGCCGGCAGGCGGTCGTAGAAGCCCTTCGCCAGCGGGCAGGCGTCGCCCTGGCAGGCCTTGTCCGGATGCTCGCAGGCCTTGTCGCGCGCCGTCAGTTCGAGCACCCGCAGCGGCACCGTGGCGCCGGCGCCCAGGCTGGCGGCGGCATCGAGGGCGAGGCGCCGGCCCGGGGTCTTGGCTGCCAAGAAGAAGACCTTGTCGAGGCCCTCTTGCGGCATCGCCCTCAGGACCGGGAACAGGCTGCCGACGGTCTTGCCGATGCCGGTCGGCGCCTGCGCCAGCAGGCAGCGCCCGCTGATGTTGGCGCGGTAGACGTTTTCCGCCAGCTGGCGCTGGCCGGGGCGGAAATCCGCATGCGGGAAGCGCAGTGCGCCCAGCGCCGCGTCGCGCGCCGTGCGGTGCGCCGCTTCGCTGGCAGCCCAGTCCGAGAAGCGTTCGCAGAGTTCGGTGAACAGGGCGGCAAGGTCTTGCGCGCTCCGGGTTTCGCGCAGCACGGTTTCCTGGCCGCTGCCGATGTCGTAGTAGACCAGGGCCAGGTTGACGCTGTCCATCCCGAGCTGGCGGCACAGCAGGTGGCCGTAGACCCGCACTTGCGCCCAGTGCAGGTGGCGGTGGTTGTCGGGAATGGCGTCGAACTTGCCGCGGTGGGTCTTGATCTCTTCGACCAGGTTCTGGTCCGGGTCGTAGCCGTCGGCGCGCCCGCGCACGTGCAGGTCGCCCCAGCTTCCTTCGAGCGATACCTCGGTGCGGTAGTTCTCGCCGCGCCGGCTAGTCACGACCGCATGGCCGTTGATGCCTTCCTGGGCGGTGGGCGAGGGCGTGAAGCGCATGTCGAGGTCGCCCTGCTTGGCGGTGAACTCGCACAGGGCGCGTACCGCGACGCTGTAGCGAAGGCTGACATTCAAGCGGCCTGCTCCCACTGGAGGTAGCACACCGACACCGGCATCCCGTGCGTCGAACAGTAGTCGATCCAGCGCAGCTGGTTGTCCTGCAGGCGGTCACCCGGGCCCTTCACTTCGATCATGGTGTAGCGGTGTTCCGCCGGCCAGAACTGGATCAGGTCGGGAAAGCCAGTGTGGTTGGCCCGGACGTCCGCCAGGATCCGTTCGCACCATTTGCGCAGGTGTTGCGGCGGGATGCAGGCCAGCGCCAGCTCCAGCAGTTCCTCGCTGAGTGCGCCCCAGTACACGAAAGGCGAGGCGATGCCCGCTTTCTCGCGGTAGTGGGCGCGGATGGTGTCGCGGTAGCTGCCGTCGTCCAGCCGCGCCAGGCAGGCATCGAACTCGGCCTGGCGGCGCAGGTGGAAGTCCGGGCTGTGCAGGTCGGCCGGGCCGCGGTGGAAGGGGTGGAAAAAGGCGCCGGGAATGGCGGCGAAGATCGCCGGCCAGCACAGCAGGCCGAACAGGGAGTTGGCCAGCGCGTTCTCGACGTAGAACACGGGCGCGTCTTCGCGCGCGAGGTGGTCGCGCACCACGCCCTCGACCCAGCGGTCTTCCACTGGCATCGGCAGCGCCAGGTCGAGGCGCTCGACGAGCGGCTTGCGGGCCGGCAGCCTGGCATGGCCGAGGCGGCGCGCCAGGCGCGGCCCGATACGCATCAATTGCTGGCGCTCGGCCTCGCTTTCCGGCGCGGCCTGGGCCACCTGGAACAGCGCATACGCTTCATCGAAGCGCTCGTGCTTTTCCAGCACGCGGATGGCGCGTCCGCGCGCACCGAGGAAGCGGCAGCGCGCATAGACGGCGTAGGCATTGTCCCAGTCCTTTAGCTTTTCAAAACCCTGGCCGATCTGGAACAGCAGCTTCTCGCGCCGGCTCACCAGCCAATCGTTGTCGAACACATGGGCGGGCAGGTCGCGCAGCACCTCGTCGAGCGGCTCGCCGGCGTAGAAGCGCTCCTTGCAGGCATGCAGGAGGATGTAGTGCTCGACGTCGGCGCGCGAGCGGAAACCGCGCGAGGCTTGCGAGATCTCGACCTGCTCGAAGCGGAACATGCCGAGGTCGGACAGCACGAATTCGGTCCAGTCCTGGGCCAGGTTGCCGAAGAAGATCAGGCGCAGCCGGTCGCACAGCGGCTTGACCCCGATGCGCAGCGCGAGATCGGCGCAATCGCGGTACCACGCGGAGAACGCCCGGCTGTCGGCGAATTGCTCGCGCAGCGCGTCCAGCTGCTCGCCCTTGCGCGCGTTCTTGTGCGGCAGCTGCGGACCGAAGGCGCTGGCGATCTCGGGCTTGGACAACAGGTCGAACAGCTCATCGAGCGAGATGACCGGGTCGGCCTCGACCCAGCCGGTGGCAAGCAGCTCGCGCGCGGCCTCGACCGGACAGCCGATCTCGGCATACACCAACTTACTGGCGCGGAACAGATTCCCCTTGCGCATGACCATGCGCACGAACAGGGCGCGCGCAGGCCGCGGCAGCGTGGGAAAGGCGGCAAGGAAGGCGAGCTCGTCGTCGACCAGCAGGTCGCGATAGCGTTCGCTAATCCAGTCGAGGACGCGCTGGAAATTATCCAGATAATAAAACTCGTTTTCCAGAACCCTGATCATGTCATGACGCCATACTGTGCTTTCGTACAGTATAGCGCCACGTGGGGGCAATAACCCAGCAGTAAGCCGCTTTTCGGCGAACTTTCAGCCCGGTTGCGGACTTTTCGCCACGCTACTGGCTGGGCGGGCGCGACTGGCAGGCATTGTTCGGGCACAGCAGCTCGGTCATCTGCGAGCCTTCGGGCGCGTGGCCGTTGGCGTGCACGATGACGGCCGAGATCAGCGCGACGTCGGCATCGACCGGGGCTTCCGGGCTCCGGGCCGGGTTCACGCCACGCTGGGTCTTCGCCTGGGCCGGCTTGACGGCGCTTTTCGCCACCACGACCTGTCTGGACTTGGCCGGCGCGGCCGCCGGACGCGGGACCGGCCTGGTCTCGGCCGCCGGTGCCACTGGACGGGCAGGGGCACTCGCCTTCGCTACCGATCGTGGGGGCACGGCCGCCGCGGGAAGCGGAGCGACCGTGGTGGCGCGCGCCGGCGGCGTGGCTGTTTCCGCGGCGGGCTTGTCGGGCGCCGATTTGAGCAGGCGCAGCGGCGGGACCGTCTCGGCCGGCGGCGCCTGGTCCACGATGAGCGCCGCTCCGGCCGACTGGGTGTCGGGCGCGGCCGCAGCCGGGGCCATCGCGACCTGCAGGATCGTCGCCGCTCCCGCGGGACTGTCGCCCGGCGCCGGGGCATTGCGCCGTGGCGCCTGCTCCGCTTCGGCCAGCACCGACTCCTGTACTTCGGGACGCAGGCCGTCGTTGTTGGCCGCCATCCAGATCAGTGTACCGGTCAAGGCCAGCGCCAGCGTCGCGCTGGCACCGTACCACGCCAGCCGTATGCCCGACGTACCGGCCTTGCGCTTGCGCGCCGGCTCGCGTTCGAGCATCGCCAGGATGCTGTCCTCGCCGGAGGTCGCGGTGCGGCGAGGCGACATCAGGTTCGGACGCATGGACGGGGATTGATTTTCGTCTGTAGGCCGCACGGCATTACTCCTAAGATTGGTTCTCCCAGTTCTGATTAGAAACAATCTTGGAGGAAGCGATGCTGATTTTTCTCGCCCTTCTGTACTTTTGTCTGGCGACCGCTGCAATCTGGCTGGCCCTGTTTCCGAGCGGAAGGGCCCTTCTGGGGCGTGGGCTGTTCATGCTGCGCCAGCGCTGGTCCCGGCGTGCCCTCGGCTGGCAGATCGCCGGCAGCCGCTATGCGGGCGCGGTGCGCGGCGAGCTTCCCCGGGATATCCGCGGCAACATCCTGCGCTTCATCCGGCGCCACCGCATCGCCTGCGCGGTCGGGGTGCCGGCCATCCTGATTCCCTCGCTGCTGGCGCTGGCCCTGAGCAGCCCCGCCATGCTGCCGGTCTACGAAGGGAAGACGGCGGCGCCCGACGTCCAGGTGGCGGCCCTGCTGCAGGGCGAGCGCCTGGTGCCGCCGGTAGCCCTGCCGCCGATGGCCTTCACCACCGCGGAAGTCGAGCTGGTACGGCCGATGCTGGTGAACGCGAGCCGCAACTGGGGGCTGCTGCATCCGGATTTCAGCCAGCGCCTGCTGCTGGCCTTCAAGATCATGAAGGAAAAGCACGGTTACGAAATGGCGCTGCTGGAAGGCTACCGCAGCCCCGCGCGCCAGGACGAGCTGGCAAGGGCCGGCAGCCACGTCACCAACGCGCGCGCCTTCCAGAGCTGGCACCAGTACGGCCTGGCCGCCGATTGCGCCTTCTGGCGCGACGGCAAGCTGGTGATCTCCGAAAAGGATCCCTGGGCCATGCGCGGCTACCAGTTGTACGGCCAGGTGGCCGAGCAGCTCGGCCTGACCTGGGGCGGGCGCTGGAAGATGATGGATTTCGGCCACACCGAATTACGCATGCGCGGAGTCATGCAACGCTAGGTTTTGTGCACTGCCGGGCAACCCTTGCGCCGTCGCAAGTATTGCCCGGCAGTGCCGTGCGAGCATTTCCTTTAGAACATTCCTACAATCCACCATCCTGCTCCCGCCATGGCACGAATCTGGCAGTTACTGACCGACAGCCGAGTGCTGGTCGCGATCGGCATCGCCGCGCTAGCGGCTTGCCTCTTCATCGGCGCCGACCTGATCGGCATCGACCTCATCTGGGCCCTGATCGTCGGGCTGCTACTGCTTGCCTGTTGGGGCATCTGGTGGGCGATCCGGCGCCACATCCGTGCCCGCGCGGCCAAACAGCTGGGCGAGGCGATCATCCCGGGCGACGACAACGGCGCCGGCGCGACCGGCGAGATGGCGGTGCTGCGCAAGAACATGCTGGAAGCGATCGCCACCATCAAGACCTCCAAGCTGGGCCTGACGCGCGGCGCCGCGGCGCTCTACGAGCTGCCCTGGTACATGATCATCGGGAACCCGGCGGCCGGAAAAAGCAGCGCCATCGCGCGCTCGGGCCTGAGCTTTCCGATCCCCGGCAACAAGGCGCTGCAGGGCGTGGGCGGCACCCGCAACTGCGACTGGTTCTTCACCACCGACGGCATCCTGCTCGACACCGCGGGCCGCTATTCGGTGCAGGACGACGACCGCGCCGAGTGGTTCAGCTTCCTCGACCTGCTGAAAAAACACCGGAGCAAGGCCCCGATCAACGGCATCCTGATCGCCGTCAGCGTGGCCGAGCTGGTGGCCGGGCCCACCAGCGCCTCGCACGAACTGGCCAAGAGCCTGCGCACCCGCGTGCAGGAACTCACCGAGCGCCTGGGCGTGCACGCGCCGGTCTACGTGGTCTTCACCAAGGCCGACCTGGTGGCCGGCTTCACCGACTTCTTCGCCGACACCGAACGGTCCGAACGCGAGCGCATCTGGGGCGCCACGCTGCGCTACAACCGCCGCAGCGCGCCGCAGGACGTGCTGGGCTTCTTCGACGAGCACTTCGACGAGCTGTACGACGGCCTCAAGGAGATGAGCCTGGCGAACATGGGCGCCAACCGCAGCACCCAGATGCTCCCCGGGGTGTTCACCTTCCCCCTCGAATTCGCGGCCATCAAGACGCCGCTGCGCGCCTTTCTCTCCACCCTGTTCGAAGAGAACACCTACCAGTTCAAGCCGGTGTTCCGCGGCTTTTATTTCACCAGCGCCCTGCAGGAAGGCAGCGTGCAGGACCTGTCGAGCAAGCGCGTGGCCAGCCGCTTCGACCTGGCGCTGCGCGAGCAGAAGGGCGGGGAGGTCGCCGAGCAGTCCGGCTACTTCCTGCTCGACCTGTTCCGCAAGGTGATCTTCGCCGACAAGGAGCTGGTCAAGCGCTACACCAATCCGAGCGCGGCGCGCTGGAAGGTGGCGGCCTTCTTCGGCGCCACCATCCTGCTCGGCGCCGCGCTGGGCGGCTGGAGCTGGTCCTACATGGGCAACCGCCAGCTGGTGGCCAACGTCCAGTCCGACCTCGACAAGGTGGCCAGGCTGCAGGCTGGGCGCAGCGACCTGCAGTCGCGCCTTGAGGCGCTCGACATCCTGCAGGACCGCATCGAGCAGCTCGACAAGTACCACCAGGAGACGCCGTGGGCGCTGGGCTTCGGCCTGTACCAGGGCGAGGGTTTGGCGCGCAAGCTGCGCGACGAATACTTCGCCGGGGTGCGCGCGGTGATGGTGGAGCCGGTGACCGCGTCGCTGGAATCGATGCTGGCCGAGGTCAACGCGAATGCGGCCCAGCTGACGCCTTCTGCCGCGCCCGATGCCGCCAGCGCCCACCTGGTGTCGGCGCCGGCGGTGCCGCAGGCCGGCGGCGGGCAGTACCAGAGCGTGTCCGCCACCAGCGTGGCCGACGCCTACAACGCCCTCAAGACCTACCTCATGCTGGGCGACAAGCGCCACGCCGAGCCGGGCCACCTGAACGACCAGCTGACCCGTTACTGGCGCACCTGGCTCGAGGCCAACCGCGGCAACATGCCGCGCGAGCAGATGATCCGCAGCGCCGAGCGCCTGCTGACCTTCCACCTGTCGCAGGTGAACGATCCGGCCTGGCCGCAGATGACGCTGAAACTGAGCCTGCTCGACAGCACCCGCGAGCACCTGCGCCGCGTGGTGCGCGGCACCCCGGCGCGCGAACGCGTCTACAACGACATCAAGACCCGCGCCGCGACCCGCTTCCCGGCGGTGACGGTGGCGCGCATCGTCGGCGAGCAGGACCAGGGCCTGGTGGCCGGCAGCCATGCCGTCAGCGGCGCCTTCACACGCGAAGCATGGAACAAATATGTGCTGGGCGCGATCCGCGACGCTTCCAGCAGCGAGGCGCAGAGCGCCGACTGGGTGCTCAAGACCGTATCGAAAGACGACCTGACCCTGGAAGGCAGCCCGGAACAGATCCAGAAGGCCCTGATCGAGATGTACAAGGCCGAGTATGCGCGCGAATGGCTGAAGTTCGTGCAGGGCGTCGCGATCGCCGACCTGAAGGGCTTCGAGGGCAGCGTGCAGGCCATGAACCGCCTGGGCGATCCGCAGTCTTCCCCAGTGGCGAAACTGCTGCGCACCGTCTACGACGAGACCGTGTGGGACAACCCGGGCGCCGCCGGCGCGGGCCTGTCCAGAACCGAGCGCACGTTTGCGGAGTGGTTCAAGGAAGTCATCCTGCGCCGCGCGCCCTCGGATGCGCGCACGCTGGCCAATACGGTCGACCCGGGCGCGCTGCTGGGCGGGCCGGCCAATGCGGGGGCGGGACCGATCGGCCGCGAGTTCGCCGGGGTGGCGCGCCTGGTCGGGGTCAAGGAGAAAGATGCGTCGCTCATGACCGGCTACCTCGACGCGCTGTCGAAGCTGCGCACCCGCCTGAACGCCCTGAAGAACCAGGGCGACCCGGGCCCCGGCGCCAAGCAGTTCATGCAGCAGACCCTGGAGGGCAACGGTTCCGAGCTGGCCGATGCGCTGCGCTACGTGGACGAGCAGATGCTGACCGGGATGAGCGACACCCAGAAGGCGGCGCTGCGTCCGCTGCTGGTGCGCCCGCTGACCCAGACCTTCGCCATGATCGTGCTGCCTTCCGAGGCCGAGATCAACAAGACCTGGCAGCTGCAGGTGGTCGAACCCTTCCAGCGCACGCTGGCGACGAAGTATCCCTTCGCCGCCGGTTCCAACGTGCAGGCCACGCCAGGCGAGATCGGCCAGATCTTCGGGCCGGAAGGGCAGGTCGCCAAGTTCGTGAATACCTCCATGGGCCCGCTGGTGGTGAACCGCGGCGGCGTGCTGGCGGCGCGCACCTGGGCCGATATCGGCATCTCGCTGGCGCCGCAGGTGATCTCCAGTTTCCCCGGGTGGATCGCGCCGCTGTCGGCGAATGGCGTGGCCGAGGGGGGCGGCCCGCAGACCGTGTTCCAGATCCTGCCGCAGGCGGCGCCGGGCACGCTCGAGTACACGCTCGACATCGACGGCCAGCAGCTGCGCTACAAGAACACGGCGCCGGTCTGGACCAATATGGTGCACCCGGGACCGCAGGGCGTGGCCGGCGTGCGCATCTCGGCCGTCACGTTTGATGGCCGCAGCGTGGAACTGTTCAACGAGCCGGGCCAGGCCGGCCTGAAACGGATGATCGACTCCGCCCAGAAGAAGAAAAAGGACGGCGGCGTGTTCGAGCTGCGCTGGAGCGCGGGGAACGTCGCGGTGACGGTCGACCTGAAGATCGTCTCGAGCGCGGCCGCCAACGGCAGCGGCGAGCAGGGCCAGGGCTTCCGCGGCCTGCGCCTGCCGACCGCCATCGTCGGACGCGTGCCTGACATGCCGGCGCCGGCGCTGGCCAGCGCCGGCGGAGGCCAGTGATGCGCGGCCCGGCTTCCGAACGGATCGGCTACTTCGGCAAGGTCCCGGCGCGCGCCGATTTCGTCAAGCTGGCCGACGACCCGGCCGCCATCGCGATGCTGGACCGCTGGCTGGCCCAGGTCATGACCCAGCTGGCCCAGGACGCGCGCTGGCGCATCAACTACGACGCCATGCCCCCCATCAGCTTCGCCCTGGTGGGCCCGGCGCGTCGCCATGCGATCGCCGGCCACCTGCTGGCCAGCCACGACCAGTCGGGACGGCGCTTCCCCTTCCTGGCGGCGCGCACCCATGCGGTGCAGGACCCGGCCGCTTTCGTCACGCGCTGCCCGCTGGCCTTTGCGCCGCTGTGGACCTTCCTCGAGACGCGCTGTCCGCGGGTGCTGTGCGAGGCCGACCCCGGCCCACACCTGCAGGCGATCGCCGAAGAGAACGTCGTCCTGGGCGACGCCGAGCCGACGCTGTCGCACCTGCTGGCCAACGGCACGGTCGGCTCGCTCGGCGCGCTCCTCGGGGAGCGCCAGTTCGCGCGCATGGTGCTGGCGCTCGGCCTGCTGCTGCAGCCGGTGATGCACAGCCAGCCGGCCGAGCTGCACAAGAGCCTGGTGCTGCCGCTGCCGAACGACGCCGGGCAGCGCTACCCGGTGGCCGCGTTCTGGCTGCAGCTGGTGGCGCCTTTCCTGCGCCGCTCCAACTTCGACCTGGCGATCTTCATCACGCGCCAGGAGGGGCGGCCGGTGCTGGTGGTGGGCTTTTGCGCCGCCCTGGCCGAGACCTTGCGCGCGCTGGTCGACCCGCTGGTCGGCGCCGAGCAGCAGGTGCGCCTGTCGGACACCGGCTGGATCGACGAGCAGCTCTACATCGACCTCGACGTGCGCTCGCTGGCGAGCTACCTGGCGCAGGCCGACCTGCCGCTCGGGCTGGCGCGCGACATGTTCATGAAGACCTTCATTGGAGCTGGAGCGTGAAACCTTTCGTCTTGATCCTTGCTGCGGTGCTTGCCGGCGCCGCCCATGCCCAGCAGGTGGCCCCGGTCGTCGTCAGCGGCACCGTCGCCGACGAAGCGACCAGGGCGGCGCTGCTCGACCGCCTGCGCATCGTCTACGGGGCCTCGCGCGTGGTCGACCAGCTGACGGTCGGCACCGTGGCGGCGCCCGCCAACTGGAACGACTACGTCTCGCGCCTGATCAGCCCGAACCTGAAGCTGGTGAGCCGTGGCCAGCTCAAGGTCGAGGGCAGCAATGTCAGCCTGCGCGGCGACGTCGCCAACGAAGAGCAGCGGCAACGGATCGCCGGCGACATCGCGGCCAGCCTGAACGGCACCTACACCGTCAACAACGGCCTGCGCGTGGCGGTGTCGGAACAGGGCGTGCTGGACGCCGCGCTGGCCAACCGCATCATCGAGTTCGAATCCGGCAAGGCGACCCTGACCGAATCGGGCATGGCGGTGCTGGACCAGATGAGCGCGGCGATGCAGAAGCTCAGGGGCGTCAAGGTCGAGGTGATCGGGCACACCGACAACGCCGGCTCGCGTGCCGGCAACCTGTCGCTGAGCCAGGCGCGGGCGGAGGCGGTCAAGACCTACATCGTCGGGAAGGGTATTGCGGCCGATACGATCGCGGTATCGGGCGAGGGGCCGGACCGGCCGGTGGCCGACAATCGCACGCCGGAGGGGAAGGCGAGGAATCGCCGGATCGAGTTCAAGGTGATTCAGTAGAAGCATATTCACCCGGGTCCGCGCGCAGGCGTTGACCCGGGTGGCTTGAACGCTAGGGCAAGGTAATCGTCACATGCGCCGCCTTCGGCGGCAGCTTCACCAGGTCGTTATAGGCCGCCATCTGCGTCGACGTCTCGTTCGACAGCGCCGTCCGGAAGCCCAGGTAGGCGCCCAGCCCCGCCACCATGAACACCGCGCCCAGCACCCACAGCGACAAGTCGCTCTGTAGCCGGTTGACCACCTGGTCCGGCCGCTCGGCGTGGGGCGCGAAGCCGCGGGTGCGGCCGCGCATGCGGGCGATCTCGTCGCCCAGGCGCGCCACCAGGTAGTCCAGCTTGTCGCGGCCGTCGAGCGCGTAGCGGCCCTGGAAGCCGAGCAGCAGGCACATGTGGAAGACTTCGAGCGCCTCCACGTGCACCTGGCCCTTGGCGCGCAGGTCCTCGAGGCGGTGGAAGAAGTGCTCGCCCGCCAGCTGGTCGCCGAACACGCGCAGCTGCAGGGGGCGGGTTTCCCAGGCTTCGCGCACCTCGTAGGTCGAGCGCAGGATGATCTCGTCCACCGCCGAGCAGAACGCGTACTTGGCCGCCGTCACGTCCTCGGCCGAGATGCCGAGTCCCTTGGCGTTGCGGTCGACGTCGGAAAGAAAAGCGGTCATGTTGTCGGCAAACGCCACCTTGTCCTGCGGGCCGCAGCCGTTCTTCAGCAGGAACAGGGCGTAGAAACCTTCGTACATGATGTCCACCAGGCGCTGGGGCGGACGTTCGGTCTTCTGGCCGGGTTGCGGCGCCACGCGCCGTTCGACGAAGGCGCTCATGCCGCCACCGCGATCAGTTCCAGGCGCAGGTCGCGGATCCCGTTCGGGACGTAGATCGAGATCGCCTGCGATTTGAGCATCGTTTCATACAGCATGCCACGGTTCTCCAGGGTGAAATAATAGGTATCGGGCCGCACCGGCACCGCCGCCGGCACCTGGGGGGCGTGCACCAGCTTCACGCCGGGCAGGGCCGACAGCACGAATTTGTCGACGTCTTCCGGCGCGCCCACCTTGAACTGCAGGGGCACCACGTCCACCAGCTGCAGCGCCGGCATGTCGGCCGACACCGCCAGGTAGAGGGTGGTCTGCAGGTTGATGCGTCCCGAATCGAGCGCCCCCAGGTAGTAGGACGGGCGCTCGCGGTTCAGGGCGATCGTGAAATAGCGCGACGAGATCACGGTGTCGAGCAGGTCGCGGATGATGCCGTCCAGGCGCGCGAACTGCGGACCCGGATCGGCATGCACGTAGGAGGGCAGGTCTTCCAGCCGGTAGCTGCGCGAGTAGGTCATCAGGCCGCCCGCCAGCCCCAGGAGCTCGCCGAACAGGCGTTCCGGATGCAGGTCGCGATGGCCCAGGTAGTGCGACAGCGCGGCGTAGCCGGTGCTGGCCGTGTGCAGCAGCCAGAAGGCCGAGACGTCGCCGCCGCGGATCTCGATCACGTTCTTGCTCGGCTCGCGCATGTGCCCGTACAGGGCGTTGACCTTGGCCAACAGCTTTTCCATCAGGCGCGCCAGGTTCAGGTGCAGCCCGGGCGCGGCGTCGATCGACAGGCTGGGCGGCACGAAGGATGGGTCGGCCTCGAAGCCCCCTAGCGGCACGCGCTTTAGCCGCAGCAGGGGGAAGCTGTCGTAGGCTTCCAGCGGCTCGGTGTCGGCCACCAGGCGCAGCGCCTTGCGCAAGTAGGTGATCGGGGCCTCGGCCGCGCGCGTGTACAGGTCCTGGGTCTCGCGTTCGTGAATGGCAAAGCGGGCGTCGGCCTGGGTGTCGGCATCGAGGACCGCGTTGTCGCCCCAGGCCTTCAGGGCCGGCAGGGCGGCATGGAAGGTCACCGTCTGCACGCCGGCCGGAAGCTCGCCCAGGCGAACCTGCAGCGGCAGCGGGTCGCCGTCGGGCGCGCGGTAGACCTCGCCGTCCGGGAACAGCACCGACAGTTCCTCGATCCGCAGCACGTCGTGGCGCAGGGCGTCGTAGTCGACCACCAGCTTGCGCACGCCCCAGGCATAGGGGTGCAGGGCGCAGGCCGTCTGGTTCAGGCGCACCTCGTGGTAGCGGTCCTGCTGCTGGAAATGCTGGGGCCGCAGGAAAAGTCCCTCGCCCCACAGTAGCTTCGCTGGCATGCTCATCGACATCGCCTCCTGCTCTCAAATTACTAGCTTGGCGGAAACAACGCCGGCTTCATTGACAGCGCACAGAAGAAAGCGTCGCGGCCTCGCTGCTGCCGCCCACCGTCATGGCGCAGGCGTGCAGGCCGAGCGTCACGCCGCCGCGCTCGGCGTCGGCGGCCGGCACCGCGGTGCGCCAGCGCCCTTCGGCGGGACGCTGGAACAGGGCGACCACGGCCAGGTAGCCTGCTTCGCGGCCGAGTTTCTCAAGGACCTCGTAGCGCTGCCCCGGCACCAGCATGATCTCGCGGACCTCCAGCAGGTCCGGGCCCAGGCTGTCGCGTTCCGCCTGCGCGTTGAGGAAGGCGGAATAGGGCGCCTGCTCGAACGCGTCCTTCTGACGCAGCTTGTACAGGCGCACGGCAAGGGCGATCGGCTGGCCGCGCTTGTCGACGTTCAGCTTGGGCGCGGCATGCAGGCGCAGCGCCACGCTGCGGGGCGGCTTTTGCGCATCGGGCAGCTCGGGCGGCTTGCGCAGCCCGGTGGCCTCCATGGCCTTGGCCGCGAGGCCATTGCTGCCGCAACCGGCCAGGACGCAGGCCGCCGCCAGGATGGCCAGGGATGACATTGTTCTCATCTCCATTTCCTTTACTCATCGTTTGCGGGTTCAAGCACGGATTGAAACCCAGTGGCGTGCGAGTGCCGTGATCGCGCGCAAGCGCAAGCTGCGAACGTGTGAAAGAAAGGGAACTCTGCTTTGGTTGACAGTGCGCAACTTCGCCTGAAGGCGCTTGCGAATAATGGTGGCTGGCTTAACTGTCGTGGAGAAAACAGCATGATGTACAAACGCTTGATGCCCTTGATCCTGGGAGTCGTCGCCCTGGCCGGGTGCGAAACCATCCCGAAAAAAGACACCCCAAAGTCGGCGGCCGCCCTGGGGGAGCAAGTCTTTACCGAGGCCGATGCCGCGATCGCGGCGAAGCAGGACGAGAAGGCCTACAGCATGATGAAGGCCGCCAGCCAGTCGCACCCGGTCGACAAGCGGCCCTGGGTCAAGATGGCGCAGATCCGCTTCAACGCCGGCGTCTACGGCGACGCGATCACCAACGCGCAGGAGGCGCTGGAGCGCGATCCGGACGATACGGTGGCGCACAGCATCATCGCCGTCAGCGGGCTGCGTGTGGCCAGCAAATCCCTGTCCGACCTCACCCGCAGGAACAATCTGGCCGGCGACGTGAAGAGCGAAGCGCAGGACCTGGCCAAGCTGCTGCGCCAGAGCCTGGGTGAACCTGTGCTGGTCCCCGCGAAAGGCGACATGAGCAAGTCTTCGGCGCCGGCAAGATCGCGCACGTCCACCGCATCGGCCCAACCGGCAGCCCAGACCAAGGCAGCCAGCAACGACAAGGACCCGTTCGCCGGCCTCAAGTAACCCGCGCGGCCGGCCCGCCGGCCCTTCCCAATCCCCCGCAACCTGGAGTCGACATGGCCAAGAGTGAAAGCGTGCAGAAACGCTTGCAGAAGGTGCGCGCGCCGCGCGTGCAGATGACGTATGACGTCGAGATCGGCGACGCCATCGAGAACAAGGAACTGCCCTTCGTCGTCGGCGTGGTGGGCGACTTCGGCAACGACCCCTCGCAGGAAAAGAAGCGCCTGAAGGACAAGAAGTTCGTCAACGTCGACGCCGGCAATTTCGACGAGGTGCTGGGGGCGGTGGCACCCAGCGTGACCTTCCGGGTCGACAACCACCTCTCGCCCGAGGGCGGCCAGTTCGCGGTGCAGCTGCAGTTCAAGGAGATGGACGACTTCCGGCCGGAGTCGGTGGTGCGCCAGGTGGCGCCTCTCAACGGCCTCTTGGAGGCGCGCACCAAGCTGGCCGACCTGCGCAACAAGCTGGCCGGCAACGACAAGCTCGAAGACATCCTCAGCGAAGTGCTGGGCAATACCGAAAAACTGCAAAGCCTGAAGAAGCAGGGCAAACCTGAAGGGGAGGCATGATGGCGGCAGTCCTCGATACCGCAAGGGCCAATGCGACAGCAGTGGAACTCGACGCCTCGCTGCTCGACCAGATCGTCGAGCAGAGCCGCGTCGCGAAATCCAGCAGCGAACACGAACGCGCCCGCGACATCATCTCGGAGCTCGTCACCCAGGTGATGCAGGGCACGATGGTCATGTCGAACAACCTGTCGGCGATGATCGACGCCCGCCTGGCCGAGCTGGACCGCATGATCTCCGACCAGCTGTCCGCCGTGATGCACGCGCCGGAGTTCCAGAAGCTGGAACGGAGCTGGACTGGCCTGAACTACCTGGTCAGGAACAGCGCGACGGGGGCCAACCTGCAGATCCGCATGCTCAACGCCAGCAAGCGCGAGCTGGTGAAGGACTTCCAGTCGGCGCTGGAGTTCGACCAGAGCAGCATGTTTAAGAAAGTCTACGAAGAGGAATTCGGCAGCTTCGGCGGCGCGCCCTACGGCACCCTGATCGGCGACTTCGAGATCTCGCGCCAGCCCGAGGACATCTACTTCCTCGAGCAGATGTCGCACGTCGCCGCTGCCAGCCATGCGCCCTTCATCACCTCGGCCTCGCCCGAGCTGTTCGGCATCGACAGCTTCGGCGACCTGGGCAAGCCGCGCGACCTGGCCAAGGTCTTCGACACCGTCGAATACGCCAAATGGAAGGCGTTCCGGGAGTCGGAAGACGCGCGCTACGTGGGCCTGACCCTGCCGCGCTTCCTGGGGCGCCTGCCTTACCACCCGGCCGACGGCATGACTACCGAAGGCTTCAACTACGTCGAGGACGTGGACGGCAGCGACCACCAGAAGTACCTGTGGTGCAACGCGGCCTACGCGTTTGCCTCCAAGCTGACCAAGGCCTTCGAGGACTACGGCTGGTGCGCGGCCATCCGCGGCGTCGAGGGCGGCGGCCTGGTGGAAAACCTGCCGGCCCACACCTTCAAGACCGACGAGGGCGAGGTGGCGCTCAAGTGCCCGACCGAGCTGGCGATCACCGACCGCCGCGAGAAGGAGCTGTCGGACCTCGGCTTCATCTCCCTGGTCCACTGCAAGAACACCTCGTACGCGGCTTTCTTCGGCGCGCAGTCGGCGCAGAAGGCGAAAAAATACAACAACGAGGCGGCCAATGCCAACGCGGTGCTGTCTTCGCAGCTGCAGTACATCTTCGCGGTCTCGCGCATCGCTCACTACATGAAGGCCATGATGCGCGACAAGATCGGCAGCTTCGCCGCCGCCTCGAATGTCGAGGATTACCTCAATCGCTGGTTAACCCAATATGTGCTCCTCGACGACAACGCGAGCCAGGACCAGAAGGCCCAGTTCCCGCTGCGCGAAGCCAGCGTGCAGGTGTCCGAAGTGCCGGGCCGTCCGGGCGTGTACCGCGCGGTGTCCTTCCTGCGTCCCCACTTCCAGCTCGACGAGCTGTCCGTTTCGCTCCGACTGGTCGCGGAGTTGCCCCAATCGACCAATGGCTAAGCAGCTTTTTTCTTTCAACGTGAATGGAGTAGAACATGGCAATTGACGTGTACCTGCAGATCGACGGGATCAAGGGCGAATCGATGGACGACAAGCACAAGGACTGGATCGAGTGCCTGGCCGTGGACTGGGGCGTGAAGCAACCGCGTTCGGCCACCGCATCGACCGGCGGCGGCCACACCGCCGAGCGTTGCGAACACGAGGAGATCACGCTGAAGAAGCTGGCCGACCTGTCCTCGCCGATCCTGCTGCAGACCTGCTCGGCCGGCAAGACCATCCCGAAGGCCAAGCTGGAGTTCATGCGCGCCGACGGCCAGGGCGAGCGCATCAAGTACTTCGAGATCGAACTGGAGAACGTCCTGATCGGCGCGGTCGAGCCGAGCGTGAAGGAGGGCAGCATCATCCAGGAGCAGGTCGGCCTGAAGTTCTCGAAGATCAAGTGGAAGTACACCCAGCAGAAGATCGGCGGCGGCTCGGGCGGCAACACCTCGGGCGGCTGGGACCTGGCGGCCAACAAGATCGCTTGACCCGTCCACGGCCGCCCGGGGGTGCAGACCCGGGCGGCCGGTGCGAGCGCGGCGCACGCGGCCGATGCCGCTGCGCCGCGCGCTTTTTGAACGATCGGAGGAAGCATGAAGGGCTTCAAGCCCGGCCTGCTGGACCGCCTCATGGACGAGCGCCCGGACGCCGGCCGGGGCGTGCCGCTCACGGGCGAACAGCTCAAGGACAGCGTGGCGCGCGACCTGGAAGCGCTCCTCAACACGCGCCTGCCGTTCGATCCGGCCATCCTCAACGCCTATCCGGAAACGCGCGGGTCCTTCCTGCACTACGGACTGCAGGACTTTGCCGGCTACTGCCTCACCAGCAGCGCGGACCGCGCGGCCGTCTGCGCCAGCATCCAGGACGCCATCGAAGCCCACGAGCCGCGCCTGCGCGACGTGTCAGCCACGCTCGACCTGGTGGCGGGCAGCGTCAACCGCCTCAGCTTCATCATCCATGCCCGCCTCAGCCTGCCGGACAGCAGCGAGCCGGTGAACTTCAATGCGGTGCTGCAGCCTTCGTCGCTGCACTACGCCGTCAAGCGCAACGGCCGGCCGCGTGGCTAAGGCTGCGGCCGGCCCTCTTTACTACAAGGACGCGACACGATGGACATCAACCTCAAGACCCTGATCGGCAAGCTGAACGACACTACCCGCGCCGCCGCCACACGCGCCGCCTCGATCTGCGTCGGCATGGGGCAGTACGAGGTCGAGATCGAGCATTTGTTTCTGGGCCTGATCGAGCAGCCGGGCAGCGACCTGTGCGTGATCGCGCAGGCCTGCGACGTCAGCCTGACGGGCCTGGAGACCGATTTGCGCAACGAGATCGCCCGCTTCGCCACCGGCAGCGCGCGCACGCCCGTGTTCTCGCGCCACCTGCCGGTGCTGTTCGAGCACGCCTGGCTGATCGCCTCCCTGGCGACGCCGACTGCGGGCCAACCGAACCAGATCCGCAGCAGCCACCTGCTGCTGGCGCTGCTCACCGAACCCTCGCTGTCGCAGCTGGCAATGCGCGCCTCGCCGCTGTTTCGCAAGTTCCCGGTCGACCGCCTGAAGCACGACCTGCAAAAGCTCACGCGCGGTTCAAGCGAGGCGCAGCCGGTGGCGCGGGAAGAGGACGACACGCCTGGCGACGCGGCCGGGGAAATCGCGGCCGGCCCGGCGCGCGCCACCCCGGCGCTCGACCAGTACACCACCTGCCTGACCCAGCGCGCGCGCGACGGCCGGGTCGATCCGGTGATCGGGCGCGATCCCGAGATCCGCCAGGCGATCGACATCCTGATGCGGCGGCGCCAGAACAATCCGATCCTGACCGGCGAGGCGGGCGTCGGCAAGACCGCCGTGGTGGAAGGGCTGGCGCTGCGCATCGCAAAGGAGGACGTGCCGGACGTGCTGAAGGGCGTCGAGATCCACACCCTCGACATGGGCCTGCTGCAGGCCGGGGCGTCCGTGAAAGGCGAGTTCGAGAACCGCTTGAAGAACGTGATCGACGAAGTCAAGAAAAGCCCGCACGCGATCATCCTGTTCATCGACGAGGCCCACACCATGATCGGCGCCGGCGGCGCCGCCGGCCAGAACGACGCCGCCAACCTGCTCAAGCCTGCGCTGGCGCGCGGCGAGCTGCGTACCATCGCAGCGACCACCTGGGGCGAGTACAAGAAGTACTTCGAGAAGGACGCGGCGCTGGCGCGGCGCTTCCAGGTGATCAAGGTCGAGGAACCGGACGAGCCGACCGCCTGCGCCATGCTGCGCGCCATGGCCCCGCTGATGGAAAGCCACTTCAAGGTGCGCATCTACGACGATGCCGTCACCGAGGCGGTGCGCCTGTCGCACCGCTACATCAGCGGCCGCCAGTTGCCGGACAAGGCGATCAGCGTGCTCGACACCGCCTGCGCCAAGGTGGCGCTGGGAAGAAGCGCCACGCCGGCGGCGCTGGAAGACTGCAGCCGCCGGATCGAGCGCATCGACGCCCAGATGTCGGCACTGCAGCGCGAAGCCAACAGCGGCGCCAACCATGAAGACAAGCTGGTGGAGCTGCGTCGGCAGCGCGGGGCGCTGGACGACGAACGCATCGGCCTGCAGCAGCGCTGGGACGAGGAGCAGAAGATCGCGCTTGAAATCGGCGAGATGCGCACCGCGCTCGAGGAGGGAAGGACCCAGGATGCGAGTGAATTGCGTTCCCGCGTCGACCGCCTGCGCAGCCTGCAGGGCGAGTCGCCCCTGGTGCCGGTGCAGGTGGACGGCCACACGGTGGCCGAGATCGTCGCCAACTGGACCGGGATCCCCCTGGGCCGCATGGTCAAGGACGAGCTGAACACGGTGATGCGGCTGCAGTCCATGCTGGACGAGCGCATCCTCGGCCAGTCGCACGCCAGCCACGCCGTCGCCCAGCGGGTGCGCACGGCGCGCGCCAACCTGGACGACCCGAACAAGCCCAAGGGCGTGTTCCTTTTTGTGGGCACCTCGGGCGTGGGCAAGACCGAGACCGCGCTGGCGCTGGCCGACATCCTGTATGGCGGCGAGCGCAAGCTGGTCACCATCAACATGAGCGAATACCAGGAGGCGCATAGCGTCTCGGGTCTGAAGGGTTCGCCGCCGGGCTATGTCGGCTATGGCGAGGGTGGCGTGCTGACCGAGGCCGTGCGCCGCAATCCCTACAGCGTGGTGCTGCTCGACGAAGTGGAAAAGGCGCACCCGGACGTGATGGAGCTGTTCTTCCAGGTCTTCGACAAGGGCGTGATGGACGACGCCGAAGGGCGCCAGATCGACTTTCGCAACACCATCATCATCCTGACCTCGAACGTGGGCTCGAGCCAGATGATGGCGGCCTGCCTGAACAAGCCCTTGAGCGAGGTGCCGACGCCGGAGCAGCTGGCCGAGCTGATCCGCCCGCTCTTGACAAAGCATTTCAAGCCGGCTTTCCTCGGGCGCCTGGCCGTGGTGCCTTTCTACCCGATCCGCGACGAGGTGCTCACCAACATCATTCGCCTGAAACTGGACCGCATCAAGGCGCGCGTGATGGACAACCACCGCGCGCGCTTCGAGTATGACGAGGCGCTGGTGTCGGCGGTCCTGAACCGCTGCACCGAGGTCGATTCCGGCGCGCGCAACGTCGACAACATCCTGAACGGCACGCTGCTGCCCGAGATCGCGGACAGCGTGCTGGCGCGGATGGCCGAGGGCGGGGCGATCGCCCGGGTCAAGGTGGGCGCGACCAGGGCCGGCAAGTTCAAGTACGCGATCGAATAAGGAGGGCTCATGCTGAACCTTGAAAAACTGCTGGTCCCGCTCGCTGCGGACCAGCCCTGCGGCGAGGACCTGGCGTTCTCGCCCGAGTTCGACGCCATCAACCGTGCGCGCCAGGCCGACGACCCGTCGATCGAGCAGGGCGCCTGGGTGACGACGCTGAAGGAAGCCGACTGGAAGTTCGTCTCGAAACGCTGCGCGGAGCTGATCGAAACCCGCAGCAAGGATTTGCAGCTGGCGGTCTGGCTGGCGGAAGCGGGCACCAAGACCGGCGGCCTGGCCGGCCTGGCGGACAGCCTGCGCCTGTTGGCGGCGCTGTGCGAGCGCTACTGGGACAGCGTGCATCCCTTGCCAGACGAGGACGGCCATGAGCGCCGCATCGGCAACCTGGCCTGGATCGCGGCCCGCATCGCGCCCCTGGTCAAGGAAGTGCCGCTGGCCGACGGCGTCACCATGATCGCCTTGGAAGCGGCGCGGGGGCGCGGACCGGACAGCGTCGCCGAGCTGGAAGCGGCGCGCACCAAGGCGACGCCGGCGGCGCGCCAGGCGCTGGCGGAAGCGGCGCACGATTGCCTGGCCGCGCTGACGGAGCTGGAGCGCGTGGTCGACGAGCGCCTGGGCGCCGATGGGCCCAGCTTCGGCGCCGCGCGTGCGGCGCTGCGCGACTTCGAGGACTTGGCGGCGCCGCCGGTCGCGCACCCGGCGGCGACCGCGCAGGCCATGCCGGTGGTGGTGGCCACGGG
Organism: Massilia sp. BHUDP2; assembly: GCF_046236355.1. Classification (NCBI taxonomy): domain Bacteria; kingdom Pseudomonadati; phylum Pseudomonadota; class Betaproteobacteria; order Burkholderiales; family Oxalobacteraceae; genus Massilia; species Massilia sp. BHUDP2. The sequence goes on along the minus strand of NZ_JBJUVW010000002.1, from coordinate 539,971 downwards.
CAGTCCGCTGCGCGTGCAGGGCGTGGTGGGCGAGGGACCGCTGCAAAGCCGCGAACAGGCGCTGGCCCAGCTGCGCGGCGTGGCCGAGTTCTTCCGCCGCACCGAGCCGCACAGCCCGGTCGCCTACCTGGCCGAGAAGGCGGCGCGCTGGGGCGAGCAGCCGCTGCATGCGTGGCTGCGTTCGGTCATCAAGGACGATGCCTCGCTGGCGCGGCTGGAGGAATTGCTGGGAATCGAGACGGAAAACTGAGGGGGAGAGAAGTTGAAAGAAAATTTCATTCTACGCACGTAGATGAAATTTTCTTTCGTGAGGGCCGGCATTGCCGGCCTTCTTGCTTTATTCGGCCTGCTTCTGCGTACCCGGCTGCACCATCGACGTGGCCTTCGCGATCTGCGCTTCCACGGTCTGCACCGCCTGGCGGGTAGCCTGGGTCACCTGCTCGTAGCCTTTGAAGGCATTGTCGATCGCGGTCTTGATGATCTCCACGGCGTTCTCCGAGCCCGGCTTGACGTTCTGGGTCACGTCGTAGATGAGCGCCGACAGGGTGCTCTTGGCTTCGGCCACGTGGGTGTCGGCGGCCTGGCGGAATTCCTGGTGCATCTCGTCGATGATGGCTTTCAGTTGCTCGCGGTATTCCGCAGCGCCGGCTGCGCCCGGCTGCATGCGCGCATGCAGCGCCGCGATGGCGGCCTTCGGGTCGCCGGTGCCGGCCAGACCCGCCATTTCCTGGCCCGCCGCGATCGAGCCGGCCATCGAGCTCCTCGCTGCATTCATGTTCAGCGCCACGACCTGTTCCACACCCTTGACCGTCTTGTCGGCGAGGGTATTGAAAGTCTGCATCTGCAGGTCGAACAGGGTCTTGGTGGCGTTGGCGAACTGCTCCGGACTCGTAAACATCGGTGTCTCCTCGCTATTTGAATAATCGGATGAAGGTCGAATGAACTACGGCTTGCACCCCATTATTTAGTAACAATGGGTTTTTCGCAACGCGCGTCCCGATAGGGGCCGGCAGATTTTTCCCAGCCCGGACCGAGGGGCGTTTGCGAGCATGCAAGCGCGCCGTTCAATTTGCTGCGCCATTGGTAATAGGGCGCTGGACCGGCCAGTGCCGCATGTGCAGCCAGGCCGAGTGCAAGGAGGAGGGTAGCGTGTTTCATGTGCTGTCGAGCTTACCTTCATGGTGGCACATGTCAAGCATCGCGTCGATTTTCCTCCTCGGCCGGACCACCAGCCCTGCCTAGGCCACCCGGTTGTAGCGAAACACGATTTCGTAGCGGCTGTCCTCGTCGTCGCTGATGTATTCGCGCCGTTCGCGGTACTGGCCGGGGATCTTCTCGAGCGGCGTCACCCGGACCCTGATCCCTTGCGGCGTGACATGTTCGCTCGCCGCCGGCAGCGCGACATCCACGTTGGTCAGTTCGATCAGGTCCTGGACGCCGGGGCCGATCATGTCTTCGATGATCGGATCGGCCGGCGCCCACAGCGCCACGAAGACGTCGATCGCCACCACCACCGCGGCCGCGATGGCGGCGGCGATCAGGCCCTTGAGGCCGTAGCTGGCCAGCTTCGATGCAATGCCGCCGGCTTCCTTGAGGTGGTCCATCACGAAGGCCAGCTGGTCTTTCAGGATGTCGATGAAGGCGTCGAGGGTGTCCTCGATCTGGCGCTCGAACGCCTCCTCGCCATCGATCTCGAAGCCCCGGATCGATAGCGCGGCGCCCAGGATCGGCGTTTGGTGCGAGAACAGCAGGTGGTCCATGGCGCGCGTCTCGCCGCTGTCGACGTCGCCGAAGCGGATCGGTTCGCCGCCATTGGGCAATTGGGCTTCGCCGGAGCTCAGGTCGGGAAACAGCGGCAGCGCGAGGATCCGGATGCCGACTTCGTCCGAGCCGAACGAGGCGGGCGAGGTCTCGGCCCGTGCGTACAGGCTTTCGCTCCTGATCTCGAAGCGCGCGGTGGAAGGCGTGGCGACGCCGATGTACTCGACGTTCGACAGCAGCACGGGGCCGTGGCCGGGGTGGGTGCTGAGGTTGGGCACCGCGACCTGGAAACCATACACGCCGGGAGCCAGGTCGGCCGGCAGCTGGAAGCTGAGGCGGTCGTGCACGCGGCAATCGAGGATCAGGCGGTCTTGACCGCCGATGCGCTCGGTGAGCGGGGTCTCGTCGTCGCCGCACACCTGGGCGGGGACTTCGCGCAGCACCGTGCCCGGCGTGTCTTCCGCGAGTATCCGCACCAATGCATCGACGCTGGAAAAATTCACGCCTTCCAGCAGCACGCCCTGGCCCGCTTCGATCTCCAGCACCCGCTGGCAGGCGCCGGCCGCGCTGTTGCCGGGGCAGTCGCTCGTCTGCACTTCGCACACCTGCCGTGCTTCGTTGCCTTCCATGATGACGCGGCAACGCTGCTGCAGTTCGGAGGGCAGGTACTCGCCCGGGGAAAGCGGCGGCGTGTAGCTGCCGGTGCGCAGGCCGTTGACCCGGCAGATCCGCACCAGGGGATCGAAGTTCTCCTCGCCGGGGATATAGGGCCGCACGCGCACCCGGCCCGGATGCTCCCGGGTCGCACAGGCGGCGTCGTCGAAGGCCTGCTCGCCGACGCGGTCCGCGATCTCCTGGGCATAGCTCAGCGACAGCTGTGTAAGGTCGATCGGCTCGTCGATGGAGGGCAGCAAGCTGGTAGCGAACAGGCGGCTGCGCTCGCCGCCGGTCAGGCTATCGAGCGAATCGCCCGCGCAGGCCAGCACCCGTTTCAATTCCGGCGGCAGGCGGCGCAGGGTGGCGAAGCCGCGCTCCTCCAGCGCATTGGCTGGCGCCTTGCCCGCAAGGTAGCGCCGCATCAGGTGGAAGAAGGAGGCGCCGAGCGTGCTCGGGACGCGGTTGTTGGCGAGCAGCCGGTCGAGCTTGTTGCGCCGGCTCTGCTTGGGCTTGGCGCCGAGCGACACCGGCACGCAGGCGCCGGGCACGCCGGGCGGACAAGGGTGCTCGCCGCCCGGCGGCGCGCATGGCGCCTCGGGTGGCGTGGGCGTCGAGCAGTTGTAGATGTTGATGGTGCCGCTGCTCTTGATGCGGATGTTGATGGTGCATCCGCCTTCATGCCCGGGCTTGCCGGTATCCGGGGCATTGTTCTTTCTTGATTTCATGATGTAATCTCCGTAAGAGGCGACAAGGGCAGGGCGTGGGCCATCAGACAGGCTCGACACTAGTGACCGTAGCGCGGGATGCGCGCCCGCCCTTGGATTACGCTCAATGGAGAAGGCATGGGAGGCTAAAATCCCATGATTGGATAGGCAACAGGAGATGACAATGCTGCAAGGCGCTACGCTGCTCAATATCGGCGACGCCGCCAAGGCGTCCGGCGTGTCGGCCAAGATGATCCGCCACTACGAAGCGATCGGCCTGCTTAAGGAGGCGAAACGTACCGACGCCGGCTACCGCGTGTACGGCGAAGACGAGGTGCGCGTGCTGCAGTTCATCCATCGCGCCCGTGCGCTCGGTTTTTCGCTGGAGCAGATCGGCAAGCTGCTGAGCCTGTGGCAGGACCGGGGACGCGCCAGCGCCGACGTGCGCGCCCTGGCGCGCGCCCACATCGATGAGCTCAACCGCAAGATCGCCGAGATGGAAGCCATGCGCCGCACGCTCGAAGCGCTGGCCGCGTCCTGCCATGGCGATGCGCGCTCGAGCTGCCCGATCCTCGACGACCTGGCGGCACAGGAAGAGGGCAGGTAAACGCAAAACGCCGTAAGCCTTTTACAAAGCTTACGGCGTTTTGCGGGACTTGTCGTCCTAGGTAGAGTTTGGTGCCCACGGAGGGACTCGAACCCCCACACCTCGCGGCACATGGACCTGAACCATGCGCGTCTACCAATTCCGCCACGTGGGCACTGATACTGCTACGACTTCAAAACTTCTTGCGGATTTACATCCGGTAGTTGGTGCCCACGGAGGGACTCGAACCCCCACACCTCGCGGCACATGGACCTGAACCATGCGCGTCTACCAATTCCGCCACGTGGGCATTGATACTACGAACTGCTACAACAACATTACAACTTGCGGAAAACTGCTCCGGTAGAGTGGTGCCCACGGAGGGACTCGAACCCCCACACCTCGCGGCACATGGACCTGAACCATGCGCGTCTACCAATTCCGCCACGTGGGCACTGATACTACAAACTGCTACAACAACATTACAACTTACGGAAAACTGCTCCGGTAGAGTGGTGCCCACGGAGGGACTCGAACCCCCACACCTCGCGGCACATGGACCTGAACCATGCGCGTCTACCAATTCCGCCACGTGGGCACTGAACTAACTCTGCTACAATAGCAGGCTTTGTCATTTTTCGCCAGATCAACTTTCGTCGACCTTCGTTCTGAATGCCTCTGCCGCTACTGTTTTTCTCCTGCTGCAGCGAGCTGCGTTGCTGAAGAGACCGAGATTATAGCGGAAGGATTTCAAAAGTCAAAAGCCCAAAGCAGGTTTCCATCAGGGAGACTTCGAGCACGCTTGGCTGCACATGTTAGGCGAATCGCATGGCAATCCCTTACACTACGCCTGTCAAGGTGTTAATCAATCCCGGGCAGCTGCACCGGCAGCGCCGCTACCAAGAGAAATAAGAAAACGATTTGAAGCAACCTACTCATACCATTCCTAGCCGCGAGGAAATCCTCGCTGTCTTTCGCAGTGCCAAAGGCCCGCTCGGAGCGAGCGACCTGGCGCGCACCCTGAAGGTCAAGCCGGCCGCCCAGGAAGTGCTCGGCCGCCGGCTCAATGCCATGGAGCGCGACGGCCAGATTCGTTCCGACGTCAGTGGCACCTATCTGTTGGCCGACCAGTCCGGTTTCGTCACCGGCCGCGTCAGCGCGCACCGCGACGGCTACGGCTTCGTCATTCCGGATGAGGGCGGCGACGACCTGTTCCTGAACGATAAGGAAATGAACAAGGTGCTCAACGGCGACCGCGTGCGCGCACGCGTCACCGGCACCGACCGCCGCGGCCGTCCGGAAGGGACCATCGTCGAAGTGGTCGAGCGCGCCAACACCCACCTGATCGGCCGCCTGATGAACGAAGGCGGCGTCTGGATCGTCTCGCCGGAAGACGTGCGCATCAGCCAGGACGTGCTGGTGGCGGGTGGCCCGGGCAAGGCCAAGGCGGGGCAGGTGGTCAGCGTCGAACTGATCGAGCAGCCCTCGCGCTTCCAGCAGCCCACCGGCCGCATCGTCGAAGTGCTCGGCGAGCTGGACGACCCGGGTATGGAAATCGAGATCGCGGTGCGCAAGTTCGGCGTGCCGCACGTGTTCTCGCCCGCCGCGCTGAAGCAGGCCAACCGACTGCCGAACGAAGTCGTGGATGCGGACCTGGCAAACCGCGTCGACCTGCGCGACGTGCCCCTGGTGACCATCGACGGTGAAGACGCGCGCGACTTCGACGATGCGGTCTACTGCGAGCCGGTCAAGATCGGCCGCAGCAAGGGCTATCGCCTCCTGGTGGCGATCGCCGACGTCAGCCATTACGTCAAGCCGAACGACGCGCTGGACACGGACGCGCTCGAGCGCAGCACCTCGGTCTACTTCCCGCGCCGCGTGATCCCGATGCTGCCCGAGAAGCTGTCCAACGGCCTGTGTTCGCTGAACCCGGCGGTGGACCGCTGCACCCTGGTGTGCGACATGGTGGTCACGCAGGACGGCGAAGTCACGGCCTACCAGTTCTACCCGGCCGTGATGCACTCGGCCGCGCGCCTGACCTACAACGAAGTTGCCGAAATCCTCGGCAACACGGCCGGTCCCGAAGCGCAGCGCCGCCCCGGCATCGTGCCGCACCTGCTGAACCTGAACGAGGTATTCCGCGCGCTGCTCAAGGCGCGCCAGGAACGCGGCGCGATCGACTTCGAGACCACCGAGACCTACATCGTCTGCAATGCCGTCGGCAAGATCGAAAAGATCATCCCGCGCACCCGCAACGATGCGCACCGCCTGATCGAGGAATGCATGCTGGCCGCGAACGTGTGCGCGGCCGACCTCCTGATCCGCCACAAGCACCCCGGTACCTTCCGCATCCACGCGGTGCCGACCGAGGAAAAGCTGCTGCAGCTGCGCACCTTCCTGAAGCTGGTCGGCCTGAACCTGGGCGGCGGCACTTCGCCCACGGCGCGCGACTACGCCGAGGTCATGCAAAAGATCAAGGAGCGCCCGGACGCGGCCCTGCTGCAGACCATGCTGCTGCGCTCGATGCAGCAGGCCGTCTACAGCCCGGACAACGTCGGCCACTTCGGCCTGGCCTATGAGGCCTATGCCCACTTCACCAGCCCGATCCGCCGCTATCCCGACCTGCTGACCCATCGTGCGATCAAGGCCATCCTGCAAGGGAAGAAGTACGAGCCGAAGGGCATCGAGCCGGGCACGCTGAACACGACCCTGTCGAATTCGGCGCGCAAGCAGGCCGCCAAGGACAAGGCCGAAGGCCGCGGCAAGAAGGAACAGGACCTGACGATCTGGGACGCGCTCGGCGTGCACTGCTCCGCCAACGAGCGCCGCGCCGACGAAGCCTCGCGCGACGTCGAGAACTGGCTGAAGTGCTACTTCATGCAGGACAAGCTGGGCGAAGACTTCACCGGCACCGTGTCCGGCGTGACCCCGTTCGGCATTTTCGTCACGCTCGACCAGCTGTACGTCGAGGGCCTGGTGCACATCAGCGGCCTGGGTACCGACTACTTCCAGTACGACGAGGCGCGCCATGAACTGCGCGGCGAGCGCAGCGGCCAGGTCTACAAGCTGACCAGCAAGGTCAACGTCAAGGTTGCAAAGGTCGACCTCGAGGCACGCAAGATCGACCTGGTGCTGGCCGAAACGCAGGAAAGCATCCCGGCGCCGCTCGAGCGGGCCCGCCAGGCCGCGGTCGAGGCCCTTGAGCCGAAGCCGCCGAAGAAGCGCAAGGCGAAAGCCCAGGCCGAGGCGCCGGTGGAGCCGTCGCGCTACACCAGCGCCGAGGAAGGCGGAGACGAAGACGAAGACGTCGTCTTCGTGCCGCCGCCGCGCGCGCCGCGCAGCGCCCGCAATTCCGCTGCCAAGGGCTCCGCCAAGACCGCCGGCAAGACCGCAAGCAAAACCGCGTCCAAGACGCCCACGAAGCGTGCCGCCAAGACCAGCGCGCCAAAAACCAAAGCGGTGGCCAAGACCCCCGCTGCCAAAACTAGCAGGAAGAAACAGTAATACATGAAAAATAAAATGTTATTCGGGTTCCACGCGGTGACCTCGCGGCTGCGCCACGAGGCCCAATCGGTGGAAGAGATCTTCGTCGATGCCGAGCGCAATGATGCCCGCATGAAGGCCCTGATCGCCAGCGCGAAAGAGGCCGGCGTGCGCGTGATGCCGGTCGACGCCGCACGTCTCGACAAGATCACCGGCACCCGCCGCCACCAGGGCGTGATCGCCTTCGCCAGCCAGCTTGCGCTGGCGCGCAACCTGGACGAGCTGCTGGACGCGATCGAAGGTCCGCCGCTGCTCCTGATCCTGGACGGCATCACCGATCCGCACAACCTGGGCGCCTGCCTGCGCGTGGCCGACGGCGTCGGCGCCCACGCCGTGATCGTCCCGAAGGACCGTGCGGTCGGCCTGAACGCCACCGCCGCCAAGGTGGCGAGCGGCGCGGCCGAGACCGTGCCCTACATCACGGTCACGAACCTGGCGCGCACCATGCGCGAGCTGAAGGACCGCGGCATCTGGCTGATCGGCACCTCGGACGACGCCGACAAGGGCCTGTACGAAGCCGACTTTACCGGCCCGACCGCGCTGGTGATGGGCTCGGAAGGCGAGGGCATGCGCCGCCTGACGCGCGAGACCTGCGATCTGCTGGTCAACATCCCGATGTTCGGCTCGGTCGAGAGCCTGAACGTGTCGGTCGCCTCGGGCGTCTGCCTGTACGAGGCACGCCGCCAGCGCATCGCGCGCGAAGGCTAAGCGCCTCAGCCAATTGGGGGGAACAATGCCATCGGCATTGTTCCCCCGTTCCTTGCGCGCCCAACAGCGCAAGCTGTCCCCGCCAGTCCAAGCCATCCCCAAGCAAACCCCCGCAACATACGCTACCATCCGCATTGGTTTGCGAATTTCCTTATTATGTTTTCCAACTTACGCGACGATATCCAGAGCATCATCCAGCGCGACCCCGCCGCCCGCAACGGCTGGGAAGTCCTGACCTGCTATCCCGGCCTGCACGCCGTGATCATGCACAGCTGGGCGCACGCCTGCTGGAAGCTCGGCCTGAAGTGGATCGGCCGCTTCATTTCCTACGTCGCCCGCATCATCACCGGCATCGAGATCCACCCGGGCGCCACCATCGGCCGCCGGGTCTTCATCGACCACGGCTTCGGCGTGGTCATCGGTGAGACCGCCGTGGTCGGCGACGACTGCACCATCTACCAGGGCGTCACCCTGGGCGGCACCACCCTGGTGGCCGGCACCAAGCGTCACCCGACGCTCGAGCGCGGCGTGATCGTCGGCGCCGGCGCCCAGGTGCTGGGCGCCTTCACGGTCGGCGAATACGCCAAGATCGGCTCGAATGCCGTGGTCATCAAGCCGGTCCCGAGCGGCGCCACCGCGGTCGGCAACCCGGCCCACATCATCCGCAAGGAAGACCAGTCGCGCAGCGCCCACCTGTTCGCCGCCTACGGCGTCACGCCCAACGGCGACGATCCGCTGTCGAAGGCCCTGCGCGGCCTGATCGACCACGTGGCGCGCCAGGACGAGCAGATCGAACGCCTCACCAACACCATGCGTGAGGCCGGCCTGTGCTGTCCGAAGGTCGCCGAGGGTGATAAACTCGATTCGGAACAACTGAACCGACTGGTCGACTGAGGAAACGCATGACGAATGAAACGACGGGCACGCCCGACGGCGCTGTATTGGACCCGATGGAAATCCGCGTGCTCGCGGTACTGGCAGAAAAAGAGGCGCTGACGCCCGATAACTACCCGATGTCGGTCAACGCCATCGTCAACGGCTGCAACCAGCTGTCGAGCCGCGACCCGATCATGCAGGTGACCGACGAGGTGGTCCAGGATACCCTGCAGCGCCTGATCGAGAAAAAGCTCGTCAGCGCCATCTCGCAGGCCGGCGCCCGCGTGGTGAAGTACGAGCACCGCATGCGCATCAAGTGGACCCTGGAGCAGGACAAGGTCGCGGTGCTCAGCATCCTGATGCTGCGCGGCCTGCAGACCGCCGGCGAGATCCGCACCCGCACCGGCCGCCTGTTCGAGTTCAAGAGCGTGCAGGACGTCGAAGCCGTGCTGCAGTTCCTGATCGATAAATACCCGCCGCTGGTCGCGAAACTCGACCGCGCCGCAGGCACCAAGGAGCCGCGCTACGGCCACCTGCTGGGCGGCGAGCTGGCCGCCTACGAACCGCCCGCCGCCGGCGCCGGCCTCGGTGGAGGCGGCGCCAGCCGCGTCGGCCAGCTGGAACAGGAAGTCGCCGCACTGCGCGGCGAGCTCGAGGAACTCAAGGCGCAGTTCGAGGCGTTTCGCCAGCAGTTCCAGTAGCCGGCGCCGCTTCGGCCGGCTCGGCAAACGTCAGTTCGACCAGCGCATCGTCGCTCCAGCTGGCGTTCCCGATCGGCACCTGGAAGGTATGGCCCTTGACTTCCAGTTTCGCCGAACGGTTGCCGTCCACCAGCACCGCCCCCAGCAGCGGCTGGTCGCTGCGGAAGGGGAAATGCGCCTTCCTGCTCACGTTCTCCCAGCGGAAATCCTCGGGGTCGCCGAAGAAGTTGCACCAGTCGGTGCGCAGCAGGATGGTGTTGATGGTCATCACCCAGAAGGTCGGGATCTCGGCCTTGGCCATCGCCACGGTCACCTTGCACTCCAGCCGCAGGTCGCCCAGGCGGCGCTGGTGGGCGGCCAGGCCCGGCGTGCGGATGTCGGGGTCGGTGCGGTAGGCGCGGCGCTTGCGGTTCAGTTCCAGCTCGCTTTCCGCGTCCTCGGCGGCATCAACGCGCGGCACCACGAAGCGCCGGTCGGCGTCGATCGTGATCGGCAGTTGGTAGCCGCCGTCGCCCACCAGGCGGAGCGCCAGCGGCTGCGCCGACTCGTCCTTCCCCTGCGGGCGCAGCCGGAAATGCAGCTGTTCGGCCCTTGGTGCCAGCTGCCGGTGCCGCTCGAAGGCGTCCAGGCCGGCCAGGATGACCTTGTACTTGCGCACTTCCGGATTGCGCATGGCGTTCACATGCACGGGTTCCAGTTGGCGGACCGGCTTGTCCTCCGCGGCAGCGCTGCCGCAGAGGAGCAGGGCCCCGAGTGCTATCGCTGACAGGGCGCGCACGGAATCAGCCCTCGTCGCGCCAGCGGCGCAGGCGCATGGCGGCGTAGATCATCGCGGCGCCCGCCACGGCGGCGACCCAGGTGCTCGGGTGGCTCAGCGTGGAGTAGGACAGGCCGAGCAGGGTGGTCGGGTCCAGGCCGTACTGCTGGTTGATGGTCTCGATGTCGCCGTAGGACAGCCAGATGCCCGGCACCAGCCCGGCCAGGCCGCGCAGCACGACTTCCTGGACGAACCAGTCGACGTCGATGACCGAGTTCGACACGTGGCCGACGATGATGTTGAACCACTTCAGCAGCAGGGCCACGACCAGCGGCGTGCCGACCGCCCACAGGAAGACCTTGGAGCGCGCCCAGCTCGACACCATCAGCAGCCAGCCGACGGTCGGCAGCGCCCAGACGACGTACAGGGGCAGGAAGGCCAACAGGTACAGCGGACCGAGGTACAGGTTCGGTTCCATCAGCACCGGTGCGAACAGGTTGACGCCCTTGCCGGCGGCGCTGATCATGCCCAGCACCAGCAGGGCCAGGCCGGTCACTACGCCGATGGCGATCGTGATCAGGGGCGCCACGACCAGTGCGGTGGCGGCTTTCGACAGCACGGTGTCGCGGTCCGACAGCGGCAGCGACTTCCAGAACAGGATGCTGCGGTCGCGGCGGTCGTCGTGCAGGGCGGCCAGGCAGTAGAAGAACACCACCACGGCCAGCACGATGAACAGCGGCGCCGCCAGGCCGAGGTAGCCCGAGGCCGCGACATGCGCAATCTTGTAGCGCAGCGCCGGCGGGATACCCTGGATCGAGACGACGTTGTGGCCATTGATCTGGATGGCCTCGCTGCCGCCGAAAGCCATGGCGTACATGAAGCCGCCGCCCACCAGCAGCAGCATCGCCGCGGCGACCGCGACCGGGGTCCAGAAGAAGGCGCCCTTGTGCTCCCAGAACTCGCGCCGGAGCAGCCATTTCATCGTTTTCATGCGTAGGTTCCTTTCATGGTTGCCACGAACAGGTCGGCAACGCTGGGATTGCGGGTCTCGCCGAGCTGGGCGAGCTGGGCGCGCGACACGCCGCCCGGTGCGCCCGAATCGAACAGCATCACCGACTTGCCGAACACGGTGCGCTTGTCGAGCGGGGCCAGGGCATTGGCGGCGTTGAGCTTGTCGGCCGGGACCATTACTTCGGTATAGCGCTCGCCGATCTCTTCCATCGAGGCGGACAGCACGATCTTGCCTTCGCGGATGAACATCAGGTCGGTGAGGATGTGCTCGACTTCCTCGACCTGGTGAGTGGTGATGACGATGGTCTTTTGCTCGTCGAAGTAGTCTTCCAGCAGGTTCTGGTAGAACTGCTTGCGGTACATGATGTCCAGGCCCAGCGTCGGTTCATCGAGCACGAGCAGCCTGGCGTCGATGGCCATCACCAGCGCCAGGTGCAGCTGGACGATCATGCCCTTCGACATTTCCTTGACCTTCATGGTCGGCCTGAGCTTGGTGTGCGCGATATAGCGTTCGGCCTTCTCGCGGTTGAAGCGCGGATGCACGCCGGCCACGAAGTCGATCGCGTCCTTCACGCGCAGCCAGCGCGGCAGGATCGCGACGTCGGCGATGAAGCAGACTTCCTTCATCAGGTCGTCGCGCTGGGTGCGCGGGTCGAAGCCCAGCACCGTCAGCTGGCCGTCGAAGGGAATCAGGCCGAGGGCGGCTTTCAGGGTGGTGGTCTTGCCCGAGCCGTTGGGGCCGATCAGGCCGACGATGCGGCCGGCGGGGATGTCGAAATCGATGCCGTCGACGGCGGTACGCTTGCCGTAACGCTTGGTCAGGCCGCGTGCTTCGATAACGGCATTCATGCTGAACCTCCCGGAGCGTTGTTGCCGGAGGCATTGAGCAGCTGTTCGACGTTCAGGCCGAGGCGGCGGATGCGTTCGACCATGGCGGGCCATTCCTCGCGAATGAAGCGCTCGCGTTCGGTGGCCAGCAGTTTCTCGCTTGCTCCTTCGGTGACGTACATGCCAATTCCCCTTCGTTTTTCTACCAGGTTCTCGTCGACCAGCTCCTGGTAAGCCTTGGAGACGGTGATCGGATTCAGTTGATATTCGGCCGCGATCTGGCGGACCGAGGGCAGGGCGTCGCCGGCTTTCAAAATACCGTCGAGCATCATGCCCACCACCCGCTCCTTGAGCTGGCGGTAAATGGGTGTGTTGTCATTCCAGCCGACTGTCATGTCCAGTCCTCCTCGGTCGTAGTGCTGCATGGTTCATCTGTCTCTCCCTCGCTTATGCTGATTGGGTGATTTGTTGAAGTGGTGTTGTAGTGAAGTATAACAGCGACTTGGCAAATGTAAACATACATATTGAACAAAAACGCGGGCGCGGCTTGTCCGGCCACTTTGGTAGGATGGGGAATCTATCAAGGAAGGAAGGAGGGAAGGATGCTGACGTGCCCGAACTGTGGCGTCTCGCCGCTGACGCATGCGATCAGGGAAATGCATTACACCTACAAGGGGCAGAGCACGACGATCCCGGACGTCGTCGTCGAGCACTGCGCCGGCTGCAAGGAAGTGATGTTCGCGCAGGGCGAGCACGAGCATTACGGCGAACTGGTCGCGGCCTTCCGCAAGCTGGTGGATGCGCAGGAGCTCAAGACGATCCGGGCGATGCGCAAGGGGCTGGGACTGACCCTGCAGAAGGCGGACGAACTGTTCGGCGACGCCGCGGGGGATTTTGCGCGCTTCGAGTCGGGCGAGGCGCATGCGCCGGTGGCGCTGGTAAAGCTATTGCGGCTGCTGGGCAAGCATCCTGAACTGTTAGATGAAGTCCGGTAAATCGTGGCGGGTGAGCGTGCCATCGTGGGCCAGCTCGATCCACCCGCCGCGCCGCGGCTCCGCGTCCAGCTCCCAGTCCGGCAGCACGTAGCGCAGCCTGCCGCCGGACTCATGCATGGCCGGCCGGTGCGTGTGGCCATGGATGATGACGGTGGCATCGGCCGCATCGAACAGCGCCTCCACGCTCGAGGGCGTCACATCCATGATCTCGTAGGATTTGCCGGCCTGCGCCTCGCGGCTGCCTTCGCGCAGCCCGGCGATGATCGCCTTGCGCTGGGCCAGGGGCATGCCGAGGAACTGCTGCTGCCATGCGCGGTCGCGTACCTGGGCGCGGAAGGCCATGTACTTGAGGTCGGCAGTGCATTGGGCGTCGCCGTGCACCAGGGCGATGCGCTTTCCGCCGGCACTGATCACATGCGGCTCTTCCAGCAGGCTGAGCCCGGCCGCTTCGGCAAAGCCCGGCCCGACCAGGAAATCGCGGTTGCCGGCCAGCCAGTAGACGGCGGTGCCGGCGGCGCTCACGGCGCGGATGGCGCTAGCGACCTGCTGGTGGAAAGGCTCGTCGACGTCGTCGTCGCCGGCCCAGTATTCGAAGATATCGCCGAGCAGGTAGAGCCGCTCGGCGCGGGTCGCACGCTCGACCAGGAAGCGGAAGAAGGCTTCGGCCGTGCGCGGATGCGAGGCCTGCAGGTGCAGGTCCGAGATGAACAGCGCGAACGTGCGCGCAAGGGTGGTCATTGGATCGTTGGGACTTGCCGCCCTGCGCGCACTGCGATCATCAGATGACTTCGACCTTCTCGATGACGACCGGATCGACCGGCACGTCCGAGTGCATGCCGCTGCGGGTGGTCTTCACGCCGTTGATCTGGTCGACGATGTCCTGGCCTTCGGTGACCTTGCCGAACACGGCGTAGCCCCAGCCGTCCTGGCCCGGATAGTTCAGGAAGGCATTGTCCTTGGTGTTGATGAAGAACTGGGCCGATGCCGAGTGCGGCGCCGAGGTGCGGGCCATGGCGATGGTGTACTTGTCGTTCTTCAGGCCGTTCTTGGCTTCGTTCTCGACGGTCGCGTCGGTCGGCTTTTGCTTCATGCCCGGCTCGAAGCCGCCACCCTGGATCATGAAGTCCTTGATCACGCGGTGGAAGATGGTGTTGCTGAAATGACCCTTGTTGACGTAGTCGATAAAGTTGGCAACGGTCTTCGGGGCCTTGTCGGCATCCAGTTCGACGGTGATGTTGCCCATATTGGTGGTCATGCGAACGCTGGTCATGTGCTGTCCTGTTGAGTTGGTTATTGTTAATGCGGCAAACGCATCCGCTATTTTACAAGCTTGTCGCCCTTGAGCACGCTTACTGACTTAATGAAGATCGGCGTCACCGGCACGTTCTGCATGCCGCGCACGTCGTCCACCATCACGCCCTTGATCTTGTCCACGACTTCCTGCCCTTTCACGACCTTGCCGAAGACGGTATAGCCCGAGCCTTTGTAGAACGGATGGTCGATGCCCGAATTGTCGGCGACGTTGATGAAGAACTGCGAGGTGGCCGAATCCGGATGGTCTTCGCGCGCCATCGCGATGGTGTACGGCTGGTTCGACAGGCCGTTATTCGATTCGTTCTTGACCGGCTTGTTGGTCTTGCGGCCCTCGAACTTCTCGTTCATGCCGCCGGCCTGGATCATGAAGCCGTCGATCACCCGGTGGAAGATGGTGCCCTTGTAGAATCCCTGCTTTACGTACTGCATGAAGTTGGCCACCGTCTTCGGCGCCCGTTCCTCGTCGAGCTGGACCACGATGTCGCCCATCGTGGTCTTGATCGACACCTGCGGACCCTTGACGACCGGCGCGGCGGGCGCGGCATCCTGGGGAGCGTCGGTGGTGGTTTCCTGCGGCGCGCCCAGGGCGGCGCCGGAAAGGAGCAGGGCGCCGGCGCCGAGGGCGATGCCCTTGAGCAGCGAACGGCGGAAGGCGGTGGTCATTGTCTGGGCTCTCCTCTGATGGATACCGCGCAATGCGGTGTCAAGTGTTTTCCCGAAAAATAAAGCTGAACCATATGCGGCCAGCCGGGATTTTAACAATGCTATACTTTGCGCAGAACGTCCCATTCTATCAAAGAAGAACAACACCCGAGGGTACAGACGATCTCGCCGCGCCGCAGTTGCAGCTCCGATCCTCTCCCTCACCAGAATACACCCATGAGCCAACTCAAGATTTACAACACGCTCGCGCGTGACAAGCAGGTATTTGTCCCGATGGAAGCCGGCAAGGTCGGCATGTATGTGTGCGGCATGACCGTGTACGACTACTGCCACATCGGTCACGCGCGGATGATGATGGCTTTCGACGTGATCTATCGCTGGCTGATGGCCTCGGGCTACGAGGTCAAGTACGTCCGCAACATCACCGACATCGACGACAAGATCATCAAGCGCGCCGTCGAGAACGGCGAGACCATCGGCCAGCTGGTCGAGCGCAACGTGAAGTACATGGACGAGGACATCGGCGCCCTGGGCATGCTGCCGCCGACCGTGGTGCCGCGCGCCACCGAGTACGTGCCGCAGATGCTGTCGATCATTGAGCAGCTCGAAGCCAAGGGCCTCGCCTACCGGAGCGAGGACGGCGACGTGAACTACGCCGTGCGCGGCTTCGAAGGCTACGGCAAACTGTCCGGCAAGTCGCTCGACGACCTGCGCGCCGGCGAGCGCGTCGACGTCAGCAGCGGCAAGCGCGATCCGCTCGACTTCGTGCTGTGGAAGGCCGCCAAGGAGGCGGAACCAGCCGAAGCCAAGTGGGACTCCAAGTGGGGCAAAGGCCGTCCGGGCTGGCACATCGAGTGCTCGGCCATGTCCTGCGCCACCCTGGGCCAGCATTTCGACATCCATGGCGGCGGCGCCGACCTGCAGTTCCCGCACCACGAGAACGAGATCGCCCAATCGGAAGGCGCGTTCGGCGGCAACATGGTCAACTACTGGATCCATAACGGCTTCGTGCGCGTGGACAACGAGAAGATGTCCAAGTCGCTGGGCAACTTCTTCACCATCCGCGACGTGCTCAAGAAGTACGACGCCGAAGTCGTCCGCTTCTTCATCCTGCGCGCCCACTACCGCAGCCCGCTGAACTATTCGGATGCCCACATCGACGACGCCAAGGGCGCGCTGACCCGCCTGTACACGGCGCTGTCGACGGTCGACATCGATAACGAGCAGCCGGCCGTGAACTGGGATGAAGCCCACGCGGTGCGCTTCCGCGAAGCGATGGATGACGACTTCAACACGCCGCTGGCCGTGGCCGAGCTGTTCGACCTGGCGAGCGAAGTCAACCGCAGCAAGTCGCTGGACGCCGCGCGCCAGCTCAAGGCGCTGGCCGGCGTGCTAGGCATCCTCGAACGCGCGCCGCAAGCCTTCCTGCAAGGCGGCAGCGAAGGCGGGGGCGCGAGCATCGATGATGCGATCGCGCGCCGCGCGGCCGCCAAGAAAGCCCGCAACTTTGCCGAAGCGGACGCCATCCGCGCCGAACTGACTGCCGCCGGGATCATCCTGGAAGACAAGCCGGACGGAACGACGACCTGGCGCCGCGCATAATGGCCGCCGACAAGGACACATCCGCGGCCATGGAGCCGCAGGGAGAGCTTGCCGTCCCGATCTACTGGGCGGAAGCGAAGGCCGCGCTGATCGCGCGCGACCGCATCATGGCCAAGCTGATCCCCCAGATCGGCGACCTGCACCTGCGCGGCCAGCCCGACCCCTTCACCACGCTGGCACGTTCGATCGTGGGCCAGCAGGTGACGCCGAAGGCGGCCGACGCCGCCTGGGCCAAGCTGCTGGCCACCTGTCCGAAGCTCTCGCCGGCCCAGGTGCTCAAGGCCGGCGCCGTCGAGCTGGCCGGCTGCGGACTGTCCAAGCGCAAGACCGAATACATCCTCGACCTGGCCGACAGTTTCAAGGCCAAGCGCGTCCATGCCGACCTGTGGTCGCAGATGGACGACGAGGCCGTCATCGCCGAACTGGTCCAGATCCGCGGCATCAGCCGCTGGACAGCGGAGATGTTTTTGATATTTAATCTGCTCCGTCCAAACGTGCTGCCGCTCGACGATCCCGGCCTGATCCAGGGAATCAGCCAGAATTATTTCTCTGGCGAACCTGTTTCTCGCAGCGATGCGCGCGAAGTGGCGGCGAACTGGGAGCCCTGGCGTACGGTGGCAACCTGGTATTTATGGCGTAGTCTCGATCCGGTATCCGGTTCGGGTACGGTAGAATAACGCCCACAACAGGGGCCCACGAGGCCCGGTGCATGCTGCGCGAACGGAAACGCTGCGGCCACGAAATAATCCGGAGGTACAATGACTAAAACAACTTTCCTCAATTTTGAGCAGCCGATCGCCGAGCTGGATTCCAAGATTGAAGAGCTGCGTTTCGTGCAAGACGATTCCGCCGTCGACATCTCGGAAGAGATCGACCGCCTGGCCAAGAAGAGCCAGCAGCTCACCAAGGACATCTACGCCAAGCTGACCCCGTGGCAGGTGTCGCAGATCGCCCGCCACCCGCAGCGTCCATACACGATGGACTACGTGAACGCGATCTTCACCGATTTCCACGAACTGCACGGCGACCGCAGCTTCGCCGACGACCAGTCGATCATCGGCGGCCTGGCCCGCTTCAACGGCCAGGCCTGCATGGTCATCGGCCACCAGAAGGGCCGCGACACCAAGGAACGCGCGATGCGCAACTTCGGCATGCCGCGTCCGGAAGGCTATCGCAAGGCCATGCGCCTGATGAAGCTGGCGGAAAAATTCGGCCTGCCGATCTTCACCTTCGTCGATACCCCGGGCGCCTTCCCGGGCATCGATGCCGAAGAGCGCGGCCAGTCGGAAGCGATCGGCCACAACCTGTACGTGATGGCCGAGCTGAAGGTCCCGTTGATTGCGACCATCATCGGTGAAGGCGGTTCGGGCGGCGCGCTGGCGATCGCCGTGGGCGACGCGGTGCTGATGCTGCAGTACTCGACCTATTCGGTGATCTCGCCGGAAGGCTGCGCCTCGATCCTGTGGAAGACCTCGGAGCGCGCCAGCGACGCCGCCGACGCCCTGGGCCTGACCGCGCACCGCCTGAAGGCCATCGGCCTGATCGACAAGATCGTCAACGAGCCGCTCGGCGGCGCGCACCGCGATCCGAAGCAGATGGCGCAGCTGCTCAAGCGTGCACTGGCCGACACCCTGCGCCAGTTCCAGGGCATGAAAACCAAGGACCTGCTCGACGCCCGTCACGCAAAGCTGATGGCTTACGGCAAGTTCAAGGAAACACTGCCGCGCGAAGAGTGAGTTCCACCCGTGCCGGGCAAGTCCCGGTGACCTTCGCGCAGGCCATGCACGGCCTGCGCGAGTCGTTCACCCCCACCTCCATTGCGCTTGCCTGCAGCGGCGGCCTCGACTCGATGGCCCTGCTGCGGCTTGCCCACGCCTGGGCTGCCGAGCAGGACATCGTCCTGCATGCCTTCCACGTCCATCACGGGCTGAGCCCGAATGCCGATGCCTGGCTGGCGCATTGCCGTGAGGCCTGCGCGGCGCTCGGCATCGCCTTCGACAGCCGCCATGTCGAGGTTGTCAAAGGCAAGGACGGCATCGAGTCGGCCGCGCGCAAGCTGCGCTACCGCGCGCTGGGCGAGATGTGCGTCGCCCACGGCGTGCCGCTGCTGCTCACCGCCCACCACCTCGACGACCAGGCCGAGACGGTCCTGCTCCAGCTGCTGCGCGGCTCCGGCCCGGCCGGGCTGTCGGGCATGGACGCGGCCAACCGCGCGCCCGGCCTGCTGGGCGACCCGGAACTGGTCATGGCGCGTCCGCTGCTGCCGCTGTCGCGCGCCCAGCTCGAAGACTACGTGCGTGCCGAAGGCCTGGCGTGGGTCGAGGACGAATCGAACAGCGATCCGCGCTATGCCCGCAACGCCTTGCGCCACGCGGTGATGCCGGCGCTGGCAGCCAGCTTCCCGGGTTACCAGGCGCGGCTGGCGCGCGGGGCGGCCCACGTGCAGTCGGCCCAGCGCATCCTGGATGAAGTCGCCGGGCAGGACCTGGCCGCCTGCCTCGACGGCGAGGCGGTCGACCTCGCCCGCGTGCAACAGCTCAGCCGCGACCGCGCCGACAACATGCTGCGCCACCTGTTCCATGTGCGCGGCCTGGCGATGCCCTCGACCGCCTGGCTGGCCGAGATGGTGTCCCAGCTGTTCTCGGCGCGCGAGGATGCGCAATTGAAAGTGACGCATCCGGGCTGCGATATCCGCCGCCACCGCGGCAAGCTCTACCTCACACCGAAGCTGCCTGAGCTTGCCGGCATGCGCGACCCCGACGATATCGGCGTGCTGGTCAAGGAAGGCCAGCGCTTCCGCTGGAACGGGGAGGCCGCGCTGGACTTTCCTGCCTATGGCGGCGCGCTGCACTTCGACGCCGCGCCGGCGGGTTTCGATCCGGCCTGGCTGCGCAGCCAGTTTCTTACCATCGACTTCCGCCAGGGCGGAGAGCGCCTCAAGCCCGCCGCCAACCGTCCCACCCGGGGACTGAAGGCGCATTACCAGTCCCTCGGCGTGCCAAGCTGGGAGCGCGAGCGTGCGCCGCTGGTGTGGGCGGACCGCGAGCTGCTGTTTGCCGCCGGCATCGGCATGGATTGCCGCCACCTGAGTGCGGGGCAGGGCGAGCGCATCGCACTGCGCTGGGTGCCCCAAGCTGTCTAGACTTGTTTTTGTTTCTATACGAAAAACGGTATTACTTTATTTTGTTTTCGTATAGCTTTTTCTCCCGACCGTCTTGTGATACTGCGCTGCAGCATGCTAGAGTAAGGGTCCCCTTTTGATCTTTCAACAAGCTGGAACCCTCCCTGATATGGCTTTAATTGTCCACAAGTATGGCGGGACGTCGATGGGCTCGACGGACCGTATCAAGAATGTCGCGGCCCGCGTGGCGAAGTGGCATGATGCCGGCCACCAGATCGTCGTGGTGCCTTCCGCGATGTCCGGTGAAACCAACCGCCTGATCGCGCTGGCCAAGGAAATCATGCCGCAACCGGACCCGCGCGAACTGGACATGATTGCCTCGACCGGCGAGCAGGTCTCGGTGGGCCTCTTGGCGATGGCGCTGCTGGCCATCGGCAAGGACGCGGTCTCGTACACCGGCTGGCAGGCGGGCATCCGCACCGATTCCTCGTTCACCAAGGCGCGCATCCAGTCGATCGACGACACCCGCGTGCGCGGTGATCTCGAAGCCGGCAAGATCGTCATCATCACGGGTTTCCAGGGCATGGACGAAGATGGCAACATCTCGACGCTGGGCCGTGGCGGTTCGGACACTTCGGCCGTGGCGATCGCCGCCGCGCTGAAGGCCGACGAATGCCTGATCTACACCGACGTCGACGGCGTGTACACGACCGATCCGCGCGTGGTGCACGAGGCGCGCCGCCTGAACAAGATCACCTTCGAGGAAATGCTCGAACTGGCCTCGCTGGGCTCGAAAGTGCTGCAGACGCGTTCGGTCGAATTCGCAGGTAACTACCAGGTCCCGACGCGCGTGCTGTCGTCGCTGACCGATCCCCTGATGCCGCTGGACGAAGAAGCGAAGTCCGGCACCCTGATTTCGTTTGAGGAAGAAAGCAACATGGAACAAGCCGTCATCTCCGGTATCGCCTTCAATCGCGATGAAGCCAAGATCACCGTCCTGGGCGTGCCGGACAAGCCGGGCGTGGCCTTCCACATCCTCGGCCCGATCGCCGAAGCGAACGTCGAAGTCGACATGATCATCCAGAACCAGTCGGTGGACGGCAAGACCGACTTCACCTTCACCGTCTCGCGCGGCGACTACGCGAGGGCGATGGGCGTGCTGGAAGAGCAGCGCGAGGCGCTGGGCGCGGCCAAGATCCTGGGCGATGCGAAAGTGTCGAAGGTGTCGGCCGTGGGCGTCGGCATGCGCAGCCACGTCGGCGTGGCCTCGCAGATGTTCCGCACCCTGTCGGAAGAGGGCATCAACATCATGATGATCTCGACCTCGGAGATCAAGATCTCTGTGCTGATCGACGAGAAATACATGGAACTGGCCGTGCGCGCCCTGCACAAGGCTTTTAACCTCGAGCAAGCTTAACAATTTTCAAAATTTTTGGGCGTGCGTCCTTGACGCAACGTGCACCAGCCCTTAAGATGCGTGCACTCAGCGCTGACTGACACACAAGTCGGAACTGATTGGAGGCGTGGCCGAGTGGCCGAAGGCACTTCCCTGCTAAGGAAGCATATGGGCTTAAACCTGTATCGTGGGTTCGAATCCCACCGCCTCCGCCAAGTTACAAATAAGAAAGCCACCTTCGGGTGGCTTTTTTATTTGTAACGTCGGCGGAGGCGAGGAGAGCGCCTGCGCGCTCTCCGCGTGGGATTCGAAGGGTTGCGCGTACTCGCGCAACCGCGGCCCGCGGAACGTGGGCGAATCCCACTTTGCGCCCGCTAGCGGGCGCCCCGCGAGCGCAGCTCGCGTCCGTCATCACTTCAGGCCTTTCTACGCACCCGCCCTAACACTCACACGGCACCCCCACCGGCATCCCCAACCCCTCCACCGTCGCAATCGTCGTCGAAAACGGCAGCGCAAACGAAAACGGAATCAGCGAGAACAAGGGCACGTAAGGCACGGCGTCGCACTCATCCGCCCCCCCACCCGGCATGCAGATGCGAACCCGCACCAGCCGAATGCAGCGCGCACCATCCATGTCCTGGGCGCAGTTGACGCGGTTCTCCAGCGGACTGGCGGGCAAAGCCGCCCCGAGCGATACGGGGATGTTGGAATTCGCCGGAAGCCGCAGGTAATCGATCTTGACGTGCCGATCCGAGATGGGATCGCCCATCAACAGAACGCCCGGTGTGGTGCGGAAAATCGCCAGCTCACGTACATCCTGCATGGCGCCCTCGTTGCTGAAGTCCGTATTCACGGCCAGCGCCGCGGCCCGGCGCGTCACTTCCTGCAGGGTATTGCAGAGGTACATCGCCCGTGCAAGCTCGACAATGCCGAAAAACAGGATGAAGAAGATCAGCGCCACCAGCGCGAATTCGACCGCGGCACCGCCGAGTTGCTTTACAGGTGACCGGTAACACATGCGGGTTTTGTTAGTCGTTGTCATGATATAGCTCAACCTGCGCTCCTAGCGTCTGCTCGGGAACCAGCCCGGCGAATTCTCCGTAGAGGGAGGTGGCGGTCGCCGTCCTGGTCATGAAGAACTTTCCTATGCCAAGTACGCTTGCTTTGTTGTCGGTGACCGGGCAAGCCAGCAGGGGCAGATTCAGGACGCGCCGACCCCGGATACTTTTGTTCGTCGTCGCCGGCGCCCTGTAGAAGACTGACCCGCTCTTGTATGAATAGGGCGTGGGCGTGGCCGCTTCGGACGGGTAGGGCGTGGTCGTGGAGGGTTTCGGCTTGCCGGCATACAGGGTCTCCCATGCCGTGGTGTCGAAAGTCGCATAGCCCCCCGCCGGTTCCGGATCGCCCAGGTCCTCATACGATTCATACTTCACCGCCTTGGCGTACGACCACAGTGGCCCCCAGTGGGCGGCCGTGGTGCCGGTGGGCGCGCTGTCCGGTTCCGCGATCGTCCACCGTCGTTCCGTGGTCTCCAGGCGTTTTGCCGCTTGTCCCTCCGGTTGTACGCTCATCCATGGCGAGCCGCCGTCGTAGGTATATTCCTTGATGTTCGCATCGGCCGGCGCCGTACGGGCGTCGCACGGGATCCGCGGCGTGGTGCTGTAGGAACCGAAGCGCGAATTCAGATGGTAGTAAAGGCTGGAAATCGGGAATGAAGACGACACGACTACTTTCCCGCCTGTCAGCCTGGTCATCGCCATCGTCCCTGTGCACACGAAAGGAGCAAGGGTGTCGACATTGGTGATGGGCGCAGTACCCGGTAGGGGATTGACCGTGAAGGTCTGTCCGGCGGTCGACCCGGGCCGGTTAAGGTCCAGCAAGTTGTAACTGATGCCGCGCCGAAAACCATGTTCCTCGAGTTCGCCGTTGTGATCGCGGCGCGCCTCATCGCGCATGGCGCAAATGCCCAGCGGTGTCACGCTGATCGCGGAGCGGCCCGCGATCGCGCGGGAGCTGGAAGTCGCGATATCGGCGTCTGCAAACACATGCAAGAAAGATGCTTTCACCTCGCCGTAGTCGGCGTCGAGGTCGCGCGTGTCCACTTTCACGAACAGTAAGTCGTCGGCGTCCGCCTTCGCCTCCGCCGCGTTACGCCAGGGGCCGCCCGGGCTGCTCGCGAACGCGATGGCCCGGTCCAGCGCGCCCACCTTCTTCATGCCGTACTGGTAGCTGGCCTTCCAGTCCGTGGCCGACATGATGGTCGTCACCGCGTCCAGCGCACGCTGGATCCCCGGTTCGGTGCCGTCGAGCTGAATCGCGGCCGCCAACGCGGCCGCATCGGCCAGGTTCTGCAGCTCCATCTTGCGGTTGTGGACTCGGGAAATGTCCAGGGCCAGCGCGAAGAAGGCGATGATGATGACGAGCGCTCCCGCGAACATGATCGCGATTGCTCCGGACTCGCGCACGGGAAGCCGTGGAGTACGATGCCGCCTCCACACGCCGCGTGCTGTGCTGTCATCCACCTCCATGCGTCTCTCCTGGCCTTGCGACATGTGTGAAAAGGTGATGCGTGTCCATCACTCCTGGCGCTAGCGCCCTGCGTAAGGGAGCACGACTTTGCTTTTCAAAACGAAGTTGGGATTGTCCAGATAGAGCGCAATCAATTCTGGAAAGACATCGTTGCGAAGGCTGACCTCCACGCTGACGCGAACGGTTTCCGGTCGCGTGACGTTGCACAGCGCGGTGTCGCAAAACAGCAGAATGGTGATCCCTTCGGCCCACGGGGCGATATCCATCAGTTCCTGTTGCGCTATCCATCGGGCCACCGCTGGATAGCGTGGCTCGTTGAATGCTCCGCCACCGGTCCGTATCTCGGCTTGCGTGGCGGTCGACAGAAATCGCGCGGCATCGTGCGCAGCCTTCTGCGTTGCGCTGTAAGCCCAGAAGAGGCGTGCAAAGAAGAGCATCAAGGTGAGAAGCATGACGAGAACAGGCAGAATGAATGCCATTTCGACGGCAACACTACCCTTTTCCGTCTTGCGGAACAGCCGCGGCCACGTTTTCATCGCTTCCCTTCCCAGAGCCCTTTGCCTGTCTCGATTCTAGACACCGAATTTTTGAGGCAATTGACATAGGACATTGCGCCAACACATCATGGCGCGGTCGCGACATCGCCGCGTCCGGATTTTTTCCGGCGCGCGGCACGGCGCCGCTTGTCCGCCCTGACCAGCAAGGCGCAGCAGGCGCATAACCAGAATACCCAGCAGCCCAGCGGAAACAAGACGATGTCGAGGTCCCGGTAAGCCAGCGCGATCGGGAGAAAGAAGCCGCTCAAAGTGAGGGCGCTGCACAGGAGAACATGGTCGCGGGTGAATGCCAGCCGGGACCACGGCGCAAGGCACAGGCATGCGGCCAGCAATCCGAACAGGAGCAGGGCGCCGCTCAGGAACAGGATGCCGAGGAAGGCGCCCATGAGAAGCGGGAACAGGGCGGGCAGCAGCAGCGCCCAGGCCGAGCCCCGGTGCGCAGGCTTTGCTTCACCCGCCTTGCGCGGCGCGCCTGCCGTGGCGCGCGGCAGCGCAAGGACGGTCAGGATCGATCCGGGCAGCGCATTGAGGGCATGGGCGTACCAGCTTGCTCCCACGCTGATGGCCCATGCTTCGAGAAGCGCCCATCCTGCCACGGAAAAGACCAGGATGATGAAGGAAGAGTCGGCTTGTTGCGTCGGCTGCGCGTCGTTCGACACCATGCATGTCCTCTCGCTGTCGATCGGGGAAGAACGGATTCCTTCAGTCTGGCCCCTGGGAATTCTTACCGCAAATAAAGCTTTCGGAGAATTGAGGTGCATCAGCCGGGCACGGGGCCCGCTCAGGCGTGGCCGATCCCGGCGCTGCTGTAGGTTCGTTCGAACTCCCAGATCGGCACGGGCCGGCCCAGCAGGTAGCCCTGCAGCGTTCCACAGCCCCCGCCGACCAGGAAGCTGCGCTGCGCCTCATGCTCGACCCCCTCGGCCACGATGTCGAGCTTGAGCTTGCGCGCCAGGGCGATGATGGCTTCGACGATCGGTGCGGCATCCGGATCGAGATGCACGTCGTGCACGAAGGAGCGGTCGATCTTCAGGGCGCTCAAGGGGAAGCGCTTGAGGTAGGCGAGCGAGGAGTAACCGGTGCCGAAATCATCCAGCGAAAAATGCACGCCCTGCTTGCACAGCGCGCGCATCCGCTCGATGACCTCGGCAACGTTGTGGGCCAGCACGCTTTCGGTCAGTTCCAGGCACAGCTTGTCGGGTGGTGCGCCGGTTTCGAGCAGGGCGCCGGCCACGCGCCCGGTGAAATCGGCACTGTGCAGCTGGTGCGCGCTGATGTTGACCGCCAGCTCGAGTTGACCGAGCGTGCGGTCGGCGCGCCAGCGTGCCAGGGCGCGGCAGCTTTCATCGAGCACGTACTGGCCCAGCGGCACGATCAGGCCCGAGGATTCCGCCACGCCGATGAAGTCGTCGGGGACGAGCAGCGCGCCGTCGGCGCGGCGCCAGCGCACCAGCACCTCGGCGCCGACCAGGCGGCCAGCGCTGGAGAACTGCGGCTGGCAGTACAGCACGAACTCGTGCGCCGACAAGCCTTCGCGCAGGGCGTGCTCAAGCGCCGCCTGGTGCTCGGCCGAGGCCTGCATGCCGGGGTCGAAAAAGCGCGCCGTATTGCGTCCCTCCGACTTGGCACGGTACATGGCCAGGTCGGCCTGCTTGAGGATGGTGTCGAGATCGGTTGCGCCGCCGTCGAACAGCGCGACGCCCATGCTCGGCGTGCTCAGGAACAGCCTGCCGTCCAGGTAATAGGGCTGGGCCAGGGAGCTTTGCAGTTTTTCCACGACATGCTGGGCCTCCGCGACCGCGTCCCGGGCTTCCTCCGCCAGGTCTTCCAGCACCAGCACGAACTCGTCCCCGCCCAGGCGCGCCAGCTGGTCGCAGTGGCGCACCGTATGGCGCAGGCGCTGCGCCACCTGGCGCAGCAGCATGTCGCCGAAGTCATGGCCCATGGTGTCGTTGAGCAGCTTGAAGTTGTCCAGGTCGAGGAAGATCACGGCCCCGAAACAGCCCGAGCGCTGGCTGCGCGCCAGCGCCTTGTCCAGCTCCTCGACCAGCAGGCGCCGGTTCGGCAGGCCGGTGAGGTGGTCGAAATTGGCCAGCTCGTAGATGCGCTGCTCGGCCTGCTTGCGCTCGGTGAGGTCGGTATTGGTGCCGGAGACGCGCAGGGCCCGGCCCCTGGCGTCGCGCGTGACGAAACCGCGCGACAGCACCGGCACGTAATGCCCGTCACGATGGCGTAGGCGCCACTCGACGCTATAGGTTTCGCGGTCCCCCTCCAGCAGGTCCTTCCAGAAGCGAAGCAGCTCGGGCCGGTCCTCAGGGTGCATCAGCTCCAGCCACAGGTCCGTATGGCAGCCGAGTTCGTCGGGCTGGTAGCCGAGCATGGTCCACCAGCGCTGGGAATAATGGATCTCGTCCTCGACGAGATCGTAATCCCAGTACGCATCGGTCGAGCCCAGCAGGACAAGGCGCAGCCGCTCCTCGGATTTCTGCAGGCTCTGCTCGGCCTCCTTCAGCGCGGTGCAGTCGGTGAAGCACACGACCACCCGGCGCAATACGCCCTGCTCGTCGCGCTCAGGATAGGCGTTACAGATCAGCCAGCGTACCGGGTCCGTCTCGGTGTCGCGGATACCGAGCACCTGCTGGGACAGCTGGCGGCCGGTGCGCAGCACTATGTTGACGGGAAACTGCTTCGCTTGCATGGGGCTGCCGTCGGCACAAAACATTTGCCAGGATTTGCCGTCCGAGCCTGTGCCGCACAATTGCGCCAGGCTGCGCCCGATGAGCTCGCAGGCAAGACGGTTGGCGTGCAGGATGCGGCCGTCGACGTCGTGCACGACGACGCCCGCCGGCAGGTGCTCGAGCAGGTCGTCGAGCCGGCGCTGAAGATCCGCGGCAGTGCTGGAAGCCATGATGACAGCTGAACTGGAGTGGTCGTGTTTACGCGCGATGGTAGCACGACGCTCCATAACAGGGCAGCACGGACATCCGCGTCCCAGGCCGCTATCCGGCCAGTATCTCCTCGACGGCAGCGATGTCCGCCTCCGCCAGTTCCGGCATCGAGGCCGCCCGCACCGCCTCGACGACCTGCGAGGGCCTGCTCGCGCCGATCAGCGCCGACGTGACCGCCGGCTGGCGCAGCACCCAGCGCAGCGCCAGTTGGGCCAGCGACTGCTCGCGCTGCTGCGCAAAGGCATTCAAGGCCCGCGAGATGTTCAGGCGCTCGTCCGTGAGGTGTTCCTTGCGCAGGAAGCCCGCGCTGCCCGCCGCGCGCGAGTCGCCGGGCAGCCCATCGCCCAGGTAGCGATCGGTGAGCAGGCCCTGCGCCAGCGGAGAAAAGGCGACCGCGCCGATGCCTTCCTGCGCCAGCACCGGCAGCAGCTCGGTCTCCACCTGGCGTACGAACATGCTGTAGCGAGACTGGTTGACGATGCAGGGCGTGCCCAGCCGGCGCAGTTCCGCCGCGGCCAGGCGCGTCTGTTCGCCCGGGTAGTTCGAGATGCCGGCGTAGAGGGCGCGTCCGCTGCGCACGATGTAGTCGAGTGCCGCCATGGTTTCTTCGATCGGGGTGCCTGGGTCGGGCCGGTGGTGGTAGAAGATGTCGACGTAGTCGAGCCCCATCCGCTTCAAGCTCTGGTCCAGGCTGGCGACCAGGTACTTGCGGCTGCCGCAGTCGCCATAAGGCCCGGGCCACATGGTGTAGCCGGCCTTGGTGCTGACCACGATCTCGTCGCGGTAGGGCCGCAGGTCCAGGTCGAGGATGCGCCCGAAGTTGCTCTCCGCCGAGCCCGGCGGCGGGCCGTAGTTGTTGGCCAGGTCGAAGTGGGTGATGCCGAGGTCGAAGGCGCTGCGGACGATCTCGCGCTGGCGCGCCAGGTCGTCGCCGCCGCCGAAGTTGTGCCACAGGCCGAGCGAGATGGCGGGCAGGCGCAGGCCGCTGCGGCCGCAGCGGCGATAGGGGAGCGACCCGTAGCGTCCGGGAGCAGCTTCCCAGCTCATGCCGCGACCGCGCCGGCGCCGGCGGCGGCGCGGCAGACGTAGATCGTCGCGCTGCCGCCGTTCGGCGCGGTATAGGCGCGTTGTACGGCCTCGCGGGCGGCGTCGACCAGCTCGTGCGGCACCAGCGCCACCACGCAGCCGCCGAAGCCGCCGCCGGTCATGCGCACACCGCCGGCCGTTCCAATCACCGACTTGACGATGCCGACCAGCTGGTCGATCGCCGGCACGGTGATCTCGAAATCGTCGCGCATCGAGGCGTGCGAGGCTTCCATCAGCTCGCCCATACGCACCAGGTCGCCCGCGGCCAGGGCCTGTGCGGCGGCAGCCACGCGCGCGTTCTCGGTCACGACGTGGCGCGCGCGCCGCAGCACCATCGGGTCGAGCTCGGCGGCGCGTGCTTCCAGGGTGGCCAGGTCGAGGTCGCGCAGGGCGGGCAGGCCGAAGTGGCGGGCCGCCTGTTCGCACTGCTCGCGCCGCGTGTTGTAGGCGCTGTCCACCAGGCCGCGCGCGACATGCGAATTGAAGATCATGATGGCGGCGTTGGCCGGGATCGGCACCGGCCGGACCTCGAGCGAACGGCAGTCGATCGTCAAGGCATGGTCCTGCACGCCGCAGGCCGAACTGATCTGGTCCATGTTGCCGCACTTGGTGCCGACGAAATCGTTCTCGGCGCGCTGGGCGACCAGGGCCATGTCGACCGGGCTCAAGCCCTCGAAGCCGGGCAGGGTGGCGAACAGCCGGCAAACGGCCACCGACAGCGAGGCCGACGAGGACAGCCCGGCGCCCTGCGGCACGTCGCCGGCGATGGCCAGGTCCATGCCCTGCATCGGCAGACCGCGCTCCACCAGATCGCGCACCACGCCGCGCACGTAGTTGGCCCACATCGGGGCGTCCAGGCGTTCGATCAGGGCGTCGAGCGAGTAGGTGTCGAGCGCGCCGTCATAGTCGGCGGCGGCGACGCGTATCTGGCGGTCGTCGCGGGGGCGCGCCACGATGACCGTACGGTAGTCGATGGCGCAGGGTAGCACCAGGCCGTCGTTGTAGTCGGTGTGTTCGCCGATCAGGTTGACGCGGCCGGGAGCCTGGACCTGGATCGAGGGAGCCTGGCCGAAGGCGGCCTGGAATACGGTGGCCGCGCGGGCCAGCGGGGTAGCGTTCATCGTGCTTTCAGGTGGACGGGTTGTGGAGGTAATGCACTTCGGACTGGGCGCGCAGCTGGGCGGCCGCCTGTTCCGGCGTGAGGTCGCGCTGGGTCTCGGCCAGCATCTCGAAGCCGACCATGAACTTGCGTACAGAGGCCGAGCGCAGCAGGGGCGGGTAGAAGTGCGCGTGCAGCTGCCATGGGGTGGCGTCGTCCTCTGAATACGGCGCGCCGTGCCAGCCCATCGAATAGGGGAAAGAGGTCTGGAACAGGTTGTCGTAACGGGTCGTCAGGCGCTTCAGGGCCAGCGCCAGGTCGGCGCGCTGTTCCTGGTTGAGGTCTTCCAGGCGCTTGACCGGGAAGCGAGGCAGCAGCAGGGTCTCGAAGGGCCAGCTGGCCCAGTAGGGCACCACCGCCAGCCAGTGGGAGGTAGCGACGACCACGCGTTCGCCATCGGCCGCCTCGCGCTCGACGTAGTCGAGCAGCAGCGGCTTGCCCTGTTCGGCGAAATACGCGCGCTGCTGGCGGTCTTCCGTCGCCGGCAGGTCGGGCAGGAAGCTGGTGGCCCAGATCTGGCCGTGCGGGTGCGGGTTCGAGCAGCCCATCACGGCGCCCTTGTTCTCGAAGACCTGCACCCAGCGGTGCTGCCGGCCGAGCTCCGCGGACTGCTCGCACCAGGTGTCGACCACGCCTTCGATCGCCGCCAGCTCCAGCAGGGGCAGCGACTTGCTGTGGTCCGGGGAAAAGCAGATGACGCGGCTGGTGCCGCGCGCGCTCATCGACTGGAACAGCGGATCGTCGCCGGGCGTGGCCTCGGGCGTATCGGCCATCAGGGCGGCGAAGTCGTTGGTAAACACATAGGTGCCCGTATAGTCGGGATTCTTCTCGCCGTTGACGCGGGTATTGCCGGCGCACAGGTAGCAGCTGGGGTCGTGCGCGGGCTTGGCTTCGCGGTCGACCGCCTCCTGCTGGCCCTGCCATGGGCGCTTGGCGCGGTGCGGCGAGACCAGCACCCAGTCGCCCATGAGCGGGTTGTAGCGGCGGTGAGGATGATCGGTGGGATTGAACATCGAGGGCCTCGTTCGGTTCTAGGATATCAAGGAATGCTTGTACGGCGTCTTGCCGACAGGATGGCGAATAGTAATGGGTTTCCCTTTTCAAGAACGCATGCTTGGCAAATTGCTCATGTTCATGAGTGCTTGATGGAAAAACTCAAGGGCGTGAGTGTTTCGGGCGGCGGGCCGATAGCGCTTGCGGTGCGCGCTCGGGCATGCCTAGACTGGCAGCCCGTTCTTGTTGCTCATCGTACATCACCATGATCACTTTCGATTTCGCCGCCGCCGGGCTGCTGCGCAAGGCCGCGGCCGCCGGACTGGTCACCTGCTTCGCAGCCTTCGCCGCCGCGCAGGCCGCGCCGGTCGACCTGAACCAGGGCTGGCTGTTCCACCGCGACGACAGCCGCCAGGCCGCCGGCATCGAACAGGTCCCCGCCAATGGCTGGACCCGGGTCGACCTGCCGCATGCGGCGCGCATCGAGCCGCGGGTGCCGACGGCGCCCTGGCAGGGGACGGTCTTCTACAAGAAGCAGCTCCAGAGCGCGCTGCGTCCGGGGGAACGCGCCATCCTGCGCTTCGAGGGCGTGATGAACGTGGCGGACGTCTGGCTGAACGGGAAACACCTGGGCCAGCACCTGGGCGGCTACCTGCCGTTCGCCTTCGACATCACCGACATCCTGCAGGCGGGAGGCGACAACGAACTGGTGGTGCGCGCGAATAACGAAGACAACCCGATCACCGGCCCCAAGCCGCTCAAGGACCTGGACTACATCCAGCACGGCGGCATCTACCGCGGCGTGTCGCTCGTGATCAAGCCGCCGGTGCACGTCACCGACGAGATGCTCTCCGATACGCCGGGCGGCGGCGGCATCTTCGTCACCACGCCCCAGGCCGACAGGAAGGCGGCCGTGGTCCAGGTCAAGACCGAAGTCAGCAATACGTCGAACAGCGCGCAGGCGGTGACCGTGCGCCATACCCTGGCCTGGCGCGGCCGCCAGGTGGCGCGGGTGGAACAGCAAGTGCAGCTGGCAGCGGGCGAGCGCCGCCACGTGAGCATCCCGCTGACACTCACGCAGCCGAAGCTGTGGTCGCCGAAGGCGCCGAACCTGTACCAGCTGGAGACCAGGGTAGCGGCCGCCGGCCGCGAAGACGTGGTCAACACCCGCATCGGCGTGCGCCGCCTGGCCTTCGAGGGCGGCAAGCTGCTGCTCAATGGCGAGCCGGTCCACCTGCGCGGCGTGAACCGGCACCAGGAATATCCCTACGTCGGCTACGCCCTGTCAGAAAGCGCGGACCTGCGCGACGCGATCCTGATCAAGAAGTACGGCTTCGACTACGTGCGGCTGTCGCACTATCCGCAGTCGCCCGCCTTCATGGCGGCGGCCGACGAGCTGGGGCTGATGGTGCTGCCGGCGATCCCGGGCTGGCAGTTCCACAACCCCGATCCCGCCTTTGCCCGCCAGGTGATCCGCACCTGCGCCGACATGATCCGGCGCGACCGCAACCACCCGAGCGTGCTGGCCTGGGAGTGCTCGCTGAACGAGAGCCGGATGCCGGACGCGCTGGTGCAGGCCCTGCACGACACGGTGCATGCGGAATACCCGGGCGAGCAGGCCTTCTCGGCCGGCTGGGTGCCGCAGACCTATGACATTTACCTGCAGGCGCGCCAGCACAGGATCGGCAGCAAGCATGCGCTGCCGAACAAGCCGCTGATCGTGTCCGAATACGGCGACTGGGAATACTACGCGATGAACGCGGGCTTCAACCAGGGCGCCTGGTCCGACCTGAAACCGGCCGACCGTTCCAGCCGCCAGGCGCTGGGGAGCGGCGAAACGCGCCTGCTGCAGCAGGCCAGGAACGTGGCCGAGGCCCATGACGACAACTACGCGACCCCGGCCTTCGCCGACGGCTACTGGGTGATGTTCGACTACGCGCGCGGCTACGCGCCGGACCTCGAAGAATCGGGCGCACTGAGCATCGAGCGCCTGCCCAAGTTCTCGGCCGAGTTCTTCCGCTCGCAGCGCGATGCGAAGGAAGCTTCGCCGCGCTGGGGCGGCGGCCCGATGGTGTTCATCGCCAGCTACTGGCAGGCCGATTCAATGCCGCGGGTACGCGTGTTCAGCAATGCCGAGGAGGTCGAGCTGCGCCTGAACGGCAAGCCGGTCGGGCGCAAGAAGAGCCTGCCCTCGGCGACGCATCCGCGCCTGGCGCATCCGCCGCTGGAATTCGATACCGGCGGCTTCGCGCCCGGCGAACTGGTGGCGCGCGCGTATTCCGGCGGGCGCCAGGTGGCCGAGCATCGCGTCCGCACGCCCGGCGCGCCGGTCAAACTGGCACTGGCGCTGGACGACGTGGGCGTGCCCCCGGCTGCGGGAGACCTGGTGTTCGTGCGTGCCCGCCTGCTCGATGCCAACGGAACTACGGTGCCGCTGAGCGGCCGGGAAGTGGCCTTCACCGCCGGTTCGGGAACAGAGATCGTCGGCGCTTCCACGGTGTCCACCGAGGCCGGCATCGCCAGCGTGCTGGTGCGCGTCCAGGGGCCACGCGCCAAGCTGAGCGCCCAGGCGGGCAACCTGACAGGAGGCCTTGCCCCATGAAGACCGACAAGTTCCTGAAGCGCGCCGCGCGCACCTCGCTGGCCGTCCTCTTGTGGGGTGCTTGCTCGCTCGGCCAGGCCGCCGAGGTGCTCGACCTGTCCGGCGCCTGGCAGTTCGCACTGGATCGCGAGGACCAGGGCGTGGCGCAGGGCTGGCATGGCCGCAGCCTGCCGGACAGCATCAGGCTGCCCGGCATCCTGAATGCGCAAGGCTACGGCGACGAGATCAGCGCCCAGACCCCGTGGGTATTGTCCCTGTACGACAAGCACTGGCACCAGCGCGCGCAGTACCTGCCGTATGCCCAGCCGGGCAAGGTGAAGGTGCCCTTCCTGGCCCAGCCGCAACGCCACTACCTGGGCGCCGCCTGGTACGGGCGCGAGATCGACGTGCCGGCCACGTGGAAGGGCAAGCGCGTGGTGCTGTTCCTGGAGCGGCCGCGCTGGGGATCGACGTTGTGGGTCGACGGGCGCGAGATCGGCGCCAATCGCAGCCTGGTGGCCGAACACGCCTACGATCTGGGCCTGTTGGCGCCGGGCCGGCACCGCATCAGTGTCCGCGTCGACAACCGCATGCTGATGGACTACCGCCCCGATTCGCACAGCGTCTCCGATTCGCAGGGCATGAGCTGGAACGGCATCGTCGGCAAGGTGGAACTGCGCGCCACCACGCCGGTGTACATCGACGACGCCCAGGTCTTCCCGCGCGTGAGCGACCGCAGCGCCCTGGTGCGGGTGCGGATCGGCAATGCCAGCGGCAAGGCGGGCAGCGGTACGCTGACGGCCAATGGCAGGCGCATCCCGGTGCGCTGGCTTGCATCCGGCGGCGAGGCCCAGTTCCGGATGCAGTACCCGAAGAATGCGCAGACCTGGGACGAATGGAATCCGGCCCTGCAGAAGCTCGCGCTGCGCCTGCAGGGGGAGGGGGCGGACGACCGGCAGCAGCTGCGCTTCGGCTTCGTCGAAATCCGGACCGAGGGCAAGGACATCCTGGTCAACGGCCGGCCCACCTTTTTCCGCGGCACCCATGATGGCGGCGGTTTTCCGCTCACCGGCCATCCGCCCACCGACGTCGAATCCTGGAAGCGCATCTTCAGGATCAACAAGGCCTGGGGCATCAACCACGTGCGCTTCCATTCCTACAACCCGCCGCAGGCGGCCTTTGCCGCCGCCGACGAGGTCGGGATCTACCTGCAGGCCGAGCCGGGCATGTGGAATGCCGTGTCGCCCGGCACGCCGATGGAAGCCATGCTCTACGAGGAAAGCGAGCGCATGCTGCGCGCCTATGGCAACCATCCGTCCTTCCTGCTGTTCAGCCCCAGCAACGAGCCGAAGGGCAACTGGAAAGCCGCCTTCGACAAGTGGATCGCCCATTACCGCGCGAAAGACCCGCGCCGCCTGTACACCAACGGCACCGGCCATACCGAACCCTCGGTGCCGGGACTGGACCAGGGCACCGACTTCCTGGCCGTCCAGCGCATCGGCCCCAAGCCCCTGCGCAACAAGACCGGCTGGTTCGGCCGCGACTACGCGGCCTCGCTCGAGGGCGTCAAGGTGCCGGTGATCACCCACGAGATCGGGCAGTGGATCGCCTATCCGGACTTCAAGGTGATCGACAAGTTCACAGGCTACCTGCGTCCCGGGAACTACGAGATCTTCCGCGACTCGGCGCGCGACCAGGGCGTGCTGGAGAAGAACGGGGAATTCGCGCTGGCCTCCGGCGCCTTCCAGCTGGCCTGCTACAAGGAAGAAATCGAAGCGGCGCTGCGCACGCGCGGCATCTCGGGCTACCAGATGCTCGACCTGCACGACTACCTGGGCCAGGGCACGGCCCTGGTCGGGGTGCTGGACGCCTTCTGGGAACCGAAGGGCTACGCCACGCCGGAAGGCTTCCGCCGCTTCAACGGCGAGACCGTGCCGCTGGCGCGCCTCGAGCGCCGCGTCTACACCACCGCGCAGCAGCTGGAAGTGCCGGTGGAGATCGCCCACTACGGCCGCGCCGACCTGCGCGGGGCCCGGCCCTGGTGGAAGCTGGTGGACGCCGCCGGCAAGACCGTGATCGAGGGCCGCCTGCCGGCGCTGGATATCGCCGCCGGGACCAACACCCTACTTGGACGGATCGGCGTCGACCTGTCGCAGCTGGCGGCGCCGCAGGAGTACCGGCTGGTGGTGGGCCTGGACGGCACCCGGATTGCCAATGACTGGAACCTGTGGGTCTACCCCGAACGGGTCGACACCGCCGCGCCGCCGGGCGTGTTCGTCACCCATGCCTGGGTCGACGCCGAGCGCTTGCTGGCCGAGGGCGCGAAGGTGCTGTACATGCCGCCCAAGGCTGACCTGGACTGGAGCTCGCCGCCGCTGGCGGACGTCCCGGTGTTCTGGAACCGCTTGATGAGCCCGGGCTGGGGCCGCATGCTCGGCACCTGGGTCGACACAGCGCATCCGGCGCTGGCGGGCTTTCCCACGGCCGCCCACCACGACTGGCAATGGACGGAACTGGTGGCGGGCGCGCGCGCCATGAACCTCGGCCGTCTGCCGCGCGCGCTGCAGCCTATCGTGCAGCCGATCGACGACTGGAACCGCAACTACAAGCTGGGCCTGCTGTTCGAAGCCCGGGTAGGGAAGGGCCGGCTGCTGGTGTCGACCGCCGACCTGGCCAACCGCCTGGACGAGCGCGTGGTGGCGCGCCAGCTGCGCCGCTCGGTGCTGGACTACATGGCAAGCAGCGCCTTCGCCCCGAAGGTGGAAGTCGCCCCCGCCGCGTTCAGGTCGGTCCTGTTCGATACCCGCGTGATGAAAAAGCTCGGCGCCACGGCCAGCGGCTGGCCGAACGCCGGCAATGCGGTCGACGGCGACCCGAATACCTTCGCCCTGCTCAATGCCCCCGCCGGCGCGCCGCGGCCGCAGACCGCGCTCACCATCGCCTTTCCCCAGGCGGTCCCCTTCGACGGCCTGGTCCTGATGCCGCGCCAGAACCACCGCGACCACGAGGGCGACGTACGCGAGCTGTCGGTGCAGGTCAGCGACGATGGCCAGAGCTGGCGCGAAGTGCTGCGCACCGAGCTGGCGTCCAGCTTCGATCCGCAGGCGCTGCGCTTTGGCCAGGCTGTGAGCGCCCGCCAGCTCCGGCTGGTGCCGCTGTCCGGCTTCGGCGCGGACCGCGCCAGCGCTTTTGCCGACGTCGCCGTCTCGTACACGGGGCCGGCGCTGCCGGCCCTGCCGGGTGACGTGGAGTACAGCCGCTCGCGCTCGGCCAGCGCCGACGTCGACGAGGCCGGCATGGACGACCGGCGGCCGAGGCGGGACAGCAGGCCTTGATCTGCGGATCGTCCCGTTTTTTCCACGAAAAAATCATCCGGATGAGTCATTGTGGGGGTGGCGATTTTTGCATGGGACAGCGGCTTATGATGCATCGCTGACATCGTTTTCATGTCAGGCAGTCGTAGGCAAAACCCATACCAAATACGCCAACGGAGACAACATGATTCACAAGAAAGCGAGAGCCTCGACCCTCGTGCTCGCATTGCTGGCCGCCGCCGGCAGCGCCAGCGCGGTCATCACCATCCCCGGCAAGCAGATCGAAAACCTGAACCGCGGCGCGGTCGCGATCGCGAGCGCGAACGCGTCCAACCCGGGAGTCTTCATCAGCTGGCGCCAGCTGGCTACCGACGCCAATGGCACCAGCTTCAACGTGTACCGCGGCGCGACCCGGCTGAACGCCTCGCCCCTGAACGCACTGAACTTCACCGACCCGGGCGGCACTGCCACCGACAGCTACACCGTGCGCGAGGTCGTGAACGGCGTGGAGCAGCCGGGCAGCCCGGCCGGCGCCACCTGGGCAAAGCCCTACAAGTCGATCCCGGTGCAGGCGCCCCCGAGCGGCGTCACGCCCGCCGGCGAAGCCTATACCTATGAAATCAACGACGGCAGCCCGGCCGACCTGGACGGCGACGGCAGCTACGAGATCATCGTCAAGTGGCAGCCGAGCAATGCCAAGGACAACTCGCAGTCGGGCTACACCGGCAACACCTACCTGGATGCCTACAAACTCGACGGCACCCGCATGTGGCGCATCGACCTGGGCAAGAACATCCGCGCCGGCGCCCACTACACCACCTTCGTCGCCTACGACTTCGACGGCGACGGCCAGGCCGAGCTGATGGCGAAGACGGCCGACGGCACGGTCGACGGCCAGGGCGTGGTGATCGGTTCGCCGAGCGCCGACCACCGCAACAGCGCCGGCTACGTCCTCGCCGGCCCTGAATTCCTGACCGTGTTCAACGGCCTGACCGGCGCCGCCATGAAGACGGTGAACTACCTGCCGGCGCGCGGCAGCGTGTCGGCCTGGGGCGACAACTACGGCAACCGGGTCGACCGCTTCCTCGGCGGCGTGGCCAACCTCGACGGCAACCGCCCGAGCGCCATCTTCTCGCGCGGCTACTACACGCGCGCCGTGATCGCGGCCTGGGACTGGCGCGACGGCGCCTTGACCAGCCGCTGGGTGTTCGACACCGACGTCGCCGGCAGCGCGGCCAGGGGGCAGGGCGCGCACTGGTTCGCGACCGGCGACGCCAATGGCGACGGCCGCGACGACATCGTCTACGGCGCCGCCACCATCGACAGCTATGGCCAGCTGCTGTACACCACCAACCTGGGACATGGCGACGCGCTCCACTTCGGCAAGTTCGACCCGGACCGCGCCGGCCTGCAGGTCTACATGATCCACGAGTCGCCCGCCGCCTACGGCGCCAGCGGCTCCGGCCTGCACGACGCGGCGACCGGCGCCCTGATCTGGGGCGCGAGCGGCTCGAACGCCGACGTCGGCCGCGGCGTCTGCTTCGATGTCGACCCCAACTATCCCGGCGCGGAATGCTGGGCCTCGCGCGGCGGCCACCGCACGGTCACCGGCGCCCTGATCAACAGCACGGCACCGAGCTCGATGAACTTCGGTGTCTGGTGGGACGGCGACCTGCTGCGCGAACCGATGGGCAGCGTGGCGGTCCAGAAATGGAACCCGGCCACCAGGACCTTCTCCACGCTGCTCGATACCAGCAGCTACGGCGGCACGACCAACAACGGCACCAAGGCCACGCCGGTGCTCACCGCCGACCTGTTCGGCGACTGGCGCGAAGAGATTGTCGTGCGCAACAGCAGCAATACCGAGCTGATGGTGTTCAGCACCGCGATTCCGACCACCACCCGCATCAACACCCTGATGCACGACCCGCACTACCGCAGCCAGGTGGCGGCGCAGAACGCCGGCTACAACCAGCCGCCGCATACCAGCTTCTACCTCGGCCATGGAGCGACTTCCTTCCCGCAGGCCCCGGTGCACGTGCCCTACGACGGCACCGGGACGGTGCAGGCCGAGACCGCGATCGTCGGCGGCGGCACCGCCGTGAAAAGCGACCGCGGCGGCTACCGCCAGCTGGGCTTCCTGAACTTCCCCCTGAATGGCGGCGCCGCGGAGTTCCAGCGCATCAACGGCGGGGCGGGCGGCGCCAGGACCATCACGATCCGCTACGCGAACGGCAACCCGACCCCGCGTACCGGCGTGCTGCGCGTGAACGGCGTGGCCCAGGCGATCACCTTCCGGGTCACCGGCAGCTGGACCACCTGGACCACCATGAGCGCCACCGTCAACCTGGCCCCCGGCCAGAACAACACGCTGCGCTTCGAATCGACCGGCCAGGGCCTGGGCAATATCGACGAGCTGATCGTCCCGTAATGAACAAAATGCATAAGGTGATCCGGATGAAAAAACTTCACATGCTGTTTGCGCTGTTCCTTGGCCTCCTCGCCCAGGCCGCGTGGGCCGCGCCGATCGGTTGGTACGAGTACGGGGCGACCTGGCGCGACGGGACTTTCCAGGGCCGCTTCCATTACGACAGCGCGTCCCCGGCGCGCATCACGGCGGTCGAGGGCCTGCTCTCGACGTCGGTCCAGGCCACGGCCATCGACCAGGTCTACTACCTCGACTACGACCAGCCCGCCGATTGGCACTTCCTCGCCAATACCAACCCGGCCGACCCGGGCGGCCATGACGCGGGCTTCTACCTCACGCTGCTCGACCTCGGCGCCTCCTTGAGCATCGACCTGTCCGGCCAGAACGGACTGTATGACTGGAGCAGGTTCGAGGAAGCCTACATCGACGACTCGCCCCTGCTGTCGTTCACGCTGCGGGAAGCGAGCGCCGTGCCGGAGCCGGGCAGCGCCATGCTGCTGCTGGGCGGGATGGCGGGCCTGGCCGCGCTGCGCCGCAGGAAGGGCAAGGGGGATTGATGTCGCGCCGCCCGCTGTCGGTCGCCGCCGGCATCCTGCTGGCGCTCCAGCTGTCCTGGAGCGCCCCGGCCGGCGCCGCCGCACCCTCCGTGGTGCAGGTGGCGCAGGCGGCCTATCCCGAGCTGCCCCTGAAGGTGAGCCTCGACCGCCCGGACTGGACCTACCGCGCGGGCGAGCACGCGATCTTCCGGATCAGTATCGACAAGAAGCCCTATCCGCGCGAAGGCATCCGGATCAGGTATCGCCTGGGACCGGACATGCTGGAGGGGCCGGAGCGCAGCGCGGTGGTGCCGGAGGACGGTCTGTTGCTGGCGGCGCCGGGCGGGGACAGGCCGGGATTCGTGCGCTGCATCGTCAGCGCCAGCATCGACGGCAAGGCGCTCGAAGCGGCGGCGACGGCGGCCTTCAGCCCGCTGGAGCTGCGCCCGGTGCAGGCGGAACCCGAGGATTTCGACGCCTTCTGGGCGGCGCAGAAGCGCGAGCTGGCCAAGGTCGAGCCGGCGTTCCGGCTGCTGCCGGCGCCGGCGCTGTCCACGCCGGAAGTCGAGGTGTCCTATCTCAGCTTCCAGAACGTGGGACCGGGCACCCGCACCACCCGCATGTACGGCGTGCTCTCGGTGCCGCGCGGGGAGGGGCCGTTCCCGGCGGTGCTGCAGGTGCCGGGCGCCGGCGTGCGCGGCTACAAGGGCACGCCGGAGCTGGCCGCGAAGGGCTTCATCACGCTGCAGCTCGGGATCCATGGCATCCCCGTGGACCTGCCGGCGGAACTGTACGAGCAGCTCAACGCCGGCGCGCTGGCCGGCTACAACCGCTTCAACCTGGACGACCGCCACGCTTATTACTACCGCCGGGTCTACCTGGGGACGCTGCGCGCCCTCGACTACCTGGTGCAGCACCCGAAGTGGAACGGCAGGCAGCTCGCCACCCAAGGCGGCAGCCAGGGCGGCCAGCTGGCGATCATGGCCAGCGCCCTGCATCCGCGCGTGTCGCTGACGATCGCGTCCTACCCGGCCTACAGCGACGTCACCGGCTACCTGCACGAGCGCGCCGGCGGTTGGCCCGCGCTGTTCCGCAAGGACGGGGAGGGGCGAAGGCAGGACCAGCCGGTCGAGCCGAAGGCCGCCACCTCGGCCTACTACGACACCGCGAACTTTGCCAGACGCCTGCGCACCCCGGTGCTGTACTACGCCGGCTACAACGATACCGTGACGCCGCCGACGTCGACCTTCGCGGTGTACAACGTGATTCCGACCGCCCGTACCCTGGTGGTCGAGCCGGACCAGGTGCACCTGACGTCGCAGGCGCACCGCGACACGATCGAGCGCTGGCTGCTCGAGCACGCGGCGGGCAAGCGCTGATGGCGGTCTTTGCGTTCACCTTGCGAATCGATCAAGTCCTTGATTACTTCGCGCCCGCCGGAGGATCGGCTGCCCGTCCTTCGTCTTTATGGATGACGGCCCCGTGCGGCCTGCCGCACGGCCGTCGACTCCATGGGCTTCTTTCGCTTGGAAGACGCTCTTACGCACGGTCCGTCGCGGCCGTGCTTTTTTTTGTCCAGCAGGATCATTCATGAGCAAGTCCTTCGTACACAAGCCCTCCCTCCTTGCCGGCGCCATCGGCGTCCTGGTGGCCTCGCTGTCCTGCGCGGCCGCCGCCCAGGACCCGGTGGTGTTCGACCGCATCGCCGAGGTCGCCGCGCGCGTGGCGTCCCCGCCGCCGGACGCCAGGCCGCTGGTGCGCTGGTGGTGGTTCGGCCCCGCCGTGGTGCCGGCCCAGCTGGAACGCGAGATCGCGGCCATGAAGGCCGGCGGCTTCGGCGGCTTCGAGATCCAGCCGGTGTACCCGATGGAACTCGACGATGCGGCGCGCGGCATCAGGAACCTGCCCTACCTGTCGACGGAGTTCCTGGACGCCGTCTCCTTCGCCAACCGCCAGGGCCGCGCGCAGGGGCTGCGCGTGGACATCACGCTCGGTTCGGGCTGGCCCTTCGGCGGGCCGCACGTCAAGGTCCAGCACGCCGCGGCGCGCCTGCGCCTGGCCAGCATCGAGGTGCCGGCCGGGAGCGGGAGCTTCGCGCTGCCGGCGGTGATGAACGGCGAGCGCCTGCTGGCCACCTTCGTCGCCCCCGGCAATGCCAAGCAGTACGAGGCCGGCAAGCTGCAGCGCATCGGGGCGAGTGCGGACGCCGGCGGCCGCGCCGCCATCGCGCCGGACGCAGCGGAGCGCGTGGTGCTGGCCTATATCGCCACCCGCACCGGCCAGCAGGTCAAGCGTCCGGCGCTCAATGCCGAAGGCTTCGTGCTCGACCACCTGAACCGCGAGGCGGTCGAGCACCACCTCAAGACCGTGGCCGAACCGCTGTTGAAGGCCTTCGGTGAGCAGCCGCCCTACGCGGTGTTCTCGGACAGCCTCGAGGTCTATGGCAGCGACTGGACCGCCGACTTCGTCGAGGAATTCCGCAAGCGGCGCGGCTACGACGTGCTGGCGCACCTGCCGGCCATCTTCAACGGCATCGGCGAGCAGGCCGGCGCGCTCAAGCGCGACTGGGCGCTGACCCAGACCGAACTGGTGAACGAGCGCTACCTTACCCCGATGGACGACTGGGCCAGGGCCCACAAGACCCGGTTCCGCTCCCAGACCTATGGCGAGCCGGCGGTATCGATGTCGAGCAAC
Organism: Massilia sp. BHUDP2; assembly: GCF_046236355.1. Lineage (NCBI taxonomy): Bacteria > Pseudomonadati > Pseudomonadota > Betaproteobacteria > Burkholderiales > Oxalobacteraceae > Massilia > Massilia sp. BHUDP2. The sequence goes on along the minus strand of NZ_JBJUVW010000002.1, from coordinate 497,923 downwards.
CGCCTGGTGGCGCTGCCTGAAGGCGAGGGGCCGCAGCACCGCGCCTTTTCCTTCACCCGCCTGGCGACGTCCGCCGGCCACCTTTACGGGCGCCCGGTGATCTCGGCCGAGACCTGGACCTGGCTGAATTCGCCGGCCTTCTCGGCCACCCCGCTCGACATGAAGGCCGAGGCCGACCGCATGCTGCTCGAGGGTGTGAACCTGTTCGTCGGCCACGGCTGGCCGTATACGCCGCCCGGGACCCGTGCGCCCGGCTACGCCTTTTATGCGGCGGCCGTGTTCAACGATCACAACCCCTGGTGGAACGTGATGCCGGACGTGAACGCCTACCTCACGCGCATGAGCTGGCTGATGCGCCAGGGGGCACCCGCCAACCAGGTAGCGGTGTTCCTGCCCAATGACGACGTCTACGCGCGCCTGGTGCCGGGCAAGGTTTCACTCTCGGCCGAGATGCACCACTACGTCACGCCCGAGCTCACCGCCCAGGTCCTGGACGCCGGCCACAACCTCGACTACGTCGATGCCGAATCCATCCTCGCGCTCGGCCTGAAGCACCCGGTGCTGGTGATGCCGCGCGTGCGCCGGCTGGCGCCCGAGGTGCTGGACAAGCTGGCCGCCTACGTGCGCGGCGGCGGCAAGATCATCGCCGTGGGCGGCACGCCGTCGATGGCGCCGGGCTACCTCGATGCCGCGCGGATCTCCGCGCAGGTTGCGGCAGCTTCGAAGGCCCTGTTCGCATCCGGTCCGAACGTGCAGGTGGTGGCCGACGATACGGCGGTGGGCGCGGCGCTGGACAAGGCGCTGGTGCCGGACTTCAGGCTGGCCTCCAACGCCGCCGAGGTCGGCTTCGTGCGCCGCAAGCTGGCGGACGCCGACATCTACTTCGTCGCCAACACCGGCAATACGGTGGTGGACACCACGGCCACGCCCGGCGTGCGGCGCGCGCATGCGGCCTGGCTGGATCCGCACAGCGGCAGGTTGACGCGCGCCCCCGCCGGCGGCCCGCTGCCGCTGGCGCTGGCCCCCTACGAGTCGCGCGTGCTGGTGCTGTCCGATACGCCGCTGGCGGCCGCCGAGGCCCCGCGTCCGGGCCCGGCCAGCGTGCTGGCCGACCTCGGGCGCGACTGGCAGGTCGCCTTCCCCGGCAGCGCGGCCAAGCGGCCGATGCCGCAGCTGCGCTCCTGGACGGACGAAGAGGCGACCCGCTACTTCTCCGGCGTGGCGACCTACAGCAAGACCGTCAGGCTGGACGCCACCCTGCTTGCGGGCCAGCGCGTACTGCTGGACTTTGGCCCGGGCACGGCGCTGGCGAGCACGCCCAAGGTGCCGGCCGGGATGCGCGCCATGCTGGACAGCCCGGTGCGCGAGGCGGCCGAGGTCTGGGTCAACGGCAAGCGCGCCGGCGCGGTCTGGCATCCGCCGTATCGCGTCGACGTGACGCAGTACCTGACCCCGGGCAGCAACCGCATCGAGGTCAAGGTCGCGAACCTGGCCCTAAATGCGCTGGCGGGGCAGGCGCTGCCGGATTACCGTCTGCTGTCGGCGCGCTACGGCCAGCGTTTCGTCCCGCAAGACACCCAGCTGATCGCGCCGCGCCCGGCAGGCATCCTGGGGCCGGTCCGGCTGGTCGGGGAAAAGGCCCTGTAATGCCTGGACGGCACGCTCAGTGCGCGAACAGGACCGGCAGCGGCGCGCGGTCGAGCAGCAGGCGGGTCACGCCGCCCAGCACGATCTCGCGGTAGCGGCTATGGCCAAAGGCACCGGTCACCAGCAGGCCGGCGCCGCAGGCCCGCGCGACGCCGAGCAGGGCCTCGCCCACTGGGACCCCGGTGCGCTCCACCAGCACCTCGACGCGCACCCCGTGGCGCGCCAGGAAGAGCGCCATGTCGGCGCCAGGCTCCTCGCCGTGCAGGCCGGATTCGAGGTCCGGGTTGACCAGCGCCAGGCGCACCGTGCCGGCGCGCGCCAGGAGCGGCATGGCGGCGCCGATGGCGCGGATCGCCTGGGCGCTGCCGTCCCAGCCGACCACCACGCTGTCGGCGATCGGCGCGCCGCCGTAGGAGGGCGGCACCACCAGCACCGGGCGCACGCCGTGCATGGCCAGGTACTGCGGCAGGCCGCGCACGGTGGCGGCGTCGCCCGCGTCCTGGCCGGTCACGACCAGATCGGCATAGCGCGCCTGCAGCAGCAGGGCGTCGCGGTTCTCGTCCTCGACCAGGCGTTCCTCGATCGAGTCCACGCCCAGCTGGCAGGCGCGCTCGGCGAAGCGCTGCAGGCTTGCCTGCGCCATGCTGCGCAGGGAGTCGAATTCGGCGACCGGCGACACCGCCATCGAGCCGGTGAGCATGGCGTAGGCGGGCCAGGACAGGCCGGTGGCGGCGCACCCCACCAGGTGCGCGGCGTGGCTGTTGGCAAGCCAGGCGGCGGCGCGCAGGCGGGCGTCCAGCAGCGGGCTTTCGTCGACATGGACAATGATGGTCTTGTACACGGCAGCACCTCCTGCGAATACGTCGCGGCAGCGATGACTCTACGCCGAGTGGACGGCTGTGTCAGACGTGCGCCTGATGCAGATCAAATCTTTGTCGAATTTCGGTGTTCATGCGCCGCGGTAGCGGATGGCGTCGATGACCAGGCCCAGCGCACGCGAGGAATGGCGCCGGCTGGGGTAGAAGGCGTGCAGCCCGGGAAAGCTCGGGCACCAGTCTTCCATCACGCTCATCAAGCGGCCGGCCCGGACGTGGTCGGCGACCATGTCCTCGGGCAGGAAGGCCAGGCCGTTGCCGCTCAGTGCGGCATCCAGGTGGTGGCTGACATCGTTGAAGACGGCCTGGCCGCGCACCCGCGCCTCGATGTCCTCGCCCTTGTGGCGCAGTTCCCAGGCGTAGATGCCGCCGCTGCTGGACAGGCGCAGCGTGATGCAGTTGTGCTTCATGAGGTCGGCAACCGAGGCGGGCGTCGGGCGCCGTTCGAAGTAGGCGGGCGCGCCGACGATGCGCATCGGGACGTCGCTGGTGAGGCGCACGGCGACCATGTCCTTGTCGACCTGGTCGCCGTGGCGTACGCCGATGTCGAAACGCTCGGCGGCGATGTCGACGATGCGGTAGTCGGCGCTGAACTCGACGTGCAGGTCGGGGTATTGCGGCAGCAGCGGGGCGATGCGCGGCCACAGGACCTGTTCGACCACGTGGTCGACGGCGGTGATGCGGATGGTGCCCACCGGCTTGCCGCCGAGGTCGCTGATGTCGGCGATCTCGGCCTCGATCTCTTCCAGCCTGGGGGCGACGTTCTGGATCAGGCGCTCGCCGGCCTCGGTGGGCGAGACGCTGCGCGTGGTGCGCTGGAGGAGACGCACGCCCAGGCGCTGTTCGAGCGAGCGCACGATGTGGCTGAGCGCCGACTGGGTCATGCCCAGCCTGGCCGCGGCGCGGGTGAAGCTGCGTTCGCGCGCGACGGCGAGGAACACGAGGATGTCGTTGATGTTGTCGCGAGCCATCGATAGGGGCGGAAGTGGGAATTATGCAAATTTTCTCACGAATCGGGCGGGTCATTCATGACGTGCATTCATAAGCCCATGCAATTTCCAATACGTTTTTTGCTACCGTCAGCCGCTACCATGCTCCCTTTGCAAGAACATGGAAGGATCCAGCATGACTGTCAACGCATACGGCGCCCACGCGGGCGACCAGCCCCTCGGCCCGATCGCCATCACGCGCCGCGCGCCCGGCGCGCACGACGTCGAGATCGACATCGCTTTCTGCGGCGTTTGCCATTCGGACCTGCACCAGGTGCGCGGCGAATGGGCCGGCACGGTCTACCCCTGCGTGCCGGGCCACGAGATCGTCGGGCAGGTGTCCGCCGTCGGCGCCCACGTCCGAGGCTTCGCGGTGGGCGACCTGGTCGGCGTCGGCTGCATGGTCGACAGCTGCCGCAGCTGCCCCGACTGCGACGCGGGCCTGGAAAACTACTGCGACGGCATGGTCGGCACCTACAATTCGCCGACCCCGGACGCGCCCGGCCATACGCTGGGCGGCTATTCCGAGCGCATCGTCGTGAACGAGCGCTACGTGCTGCGCGTGCGCCACGATCCCTCCCAGCTGGCGGCGGTCGCGCCGCTGCTGTGCGCGGGCATCACCACCTGGTCGCCGCTGCGCCACTGGCAGGCTGGCCCCGGCAAGCGGGTGGGCATCGTCGGCATCGGCGGCCTGGGCCACATGGGCATCAAGCTGGCGCGTGCGCTGGGCGCCCACGTGGTGGCCTTCACGACCTCGGAATCGAAGCGCCGCGATGCCGAGGCGCTGGGCGCGCACGAGGTCGTGGTCTCGCGCGATCTGGAAGCCATGGCGGCGCAAGGGAGGCGCCTCGACCTGATCGTGAATACCGTGGCGGCCCCGCACGACCTCGACGCCTATCTGTCCCTGCTGAAGCGCGACGGCACCATGGTGCTGGTCGGCGCGCCATCCTCGCCGCACCCGTCGCCGCAGGTCTTCAACCTGATCATGAAGCGCCGCGCGCTGGCCGGCTCGATGATCGGCGGGATCCCGGAAACCCAGGAGATGCTGGACTTCTGCGCCGAACACGGCATCGTCGCCGACATCGAGATGATCGAGGCAAGCGAGATCAACGCCGCCTACGAACGCATGCTGGAAGGCAAGGTCAAGTACCGCTTCGTGATCGACAGCGCCACCCTCAAGGCTCGAGGGAAAGCGCTGCCGCGGGCTTCCATGGCAGACTAGGGTTTTGCCGCACTGGAGTCCGCATGAACGAACACATCCTCCCCGTCCCCCTCGAGAAGGCCTACCGGCTGCTCACGCATGGCCCGACCGTGCTGGTGTCGAGCAGCCACGAGGGCGTGGACAATGTCATGGCGGCGGCCTGGGCCTGCGCCCTCGATTTTGCCCCGCCCAAGCTCACCGTGGTGCTCGACAAGTCGACCCGCACCCGCGCCCTGGTCGAGGGCAGCGGCAGCTTCGTGATCCAGCTGCCCACGGTGGCGCAGCTGCGCCTGACCCAGGAGGTGGGGAACCGCTCGCTCGATGCCGAGCCGGACAAGCTGGCCCAGGCCGGCGTCGTCCTGAAACGTATGGAAGGGGTGGCGGCGCCGCTGGTGGAAGGCTGTTCGGCCTGGCTGGCCTGCCGGCTGGTGCCGGAACCGCACAACCAGCAGGCCTACGACCTGTTCATCGGCGAGGTGACGGCCGCCTGGGCCGATGCGCGCGTGTTCCGCGACGGCCACTGGCATTTCGAGACGGCCGATCCGTCCTGGCGCAGCATCCACCACGTCGCCGGCGGCAACTTCTATGCGATCGGCGAAGCGGTGCGCGCCGCCGACTGAGGCCGCCGCGCCCTGGGGAAGCCCTAGTGCGGGCCGCGGGTATCGGACTTGGCGGGCTGGGCGGCGGCGGTCTTGATCTCGGTGCCCTGGTGCAGCGAGATGCGCCAGCCTTCGGGCTGGCGGGTCCAGACCCGCACGTAGCGGCCGCGCAGCGGCTGGGCCGTGCCGAGGTCGAGGCGGGCGGCGCGCCAGGTGCCGGTGACGATCGCCACGTCCTCGTTCACGACCTCGACCTCCATGTCTTCCAGCCCATAGTTGCGGATGCGGTACTCGTCGCGCGCCAGCGCCTGCAGGAACTCGGTCTTGGAACGCAGCCTGCCGTTGGTCTCGACGTGGCGATAATTGCCGCCCATGAGGCGGCGCAGCAGCTCGATGTCACGTTCGTTCAGCGCGAGGGCGCGCTGGCGCTCGGCCTCGCGCACGCCGAGTCTGGCATCGCGCGCGGCGGCGTCGGAGGCGACGGCGTGGAAGGGCAGCAACAGGCTGGCGAGGCAAAGGAGGACGGCGGGAAGAGGGCGCATGGCTGGTCTCGAATCATACTGCAACGACGATGGGCGGGCTTTCCTTAGAATAATGTCACAGATTTACTGGAATGCGACACATTGTTGGTACTTGTGACACCTTAATTTTGTGTCGGAAATGCAGTATCTGTTACAGTTCCACCTGGACGGCAGCCACGCCGTTAATTGATCACACGGACGTTATGCCTGCTGCCCCACTGCCTCCCGACGAACTTGACCGGCTGTCGATGCTCGACGCCCTCCACCTGCTCGATACCCCGCCCGAACCGGTGTTCGACCGCGTCACCCGCCTGGCCAGCCGCATGCTGGACGTGCCGATGGCGCTGTTCTCGCTGGTCGATGCCGACCGCCAGTGGTTCAAGTCGCGCGTCGGGATGGAACCGGGACAGACGCCGCGCGAACATGCCTTCTGCGCCCATGCGATCGGCATGAGCGCGCCGCTGGTGGTGCAGGACGCGCTGGAGGACGGGCGCTTCAGCGACAGCCCGCTGGTCAACGGTCCGCCCGGAATCCGTTTCTATGCCGGGGTGCCGATCCGTACCACGGCCGGCCTGGCGATCGGCACCTTGTGCGCGCTCGACACCAAGCCGCGCACGCTGAGCGAGGACGAGGCCGGCCTGCTGAACGACCTGGCCGCGATCCTGACCAAGGAAGTGCAGTACCGCGAGCGCATGGCGGTGGCGCGCGAGCAGCTGGCGCGTTCCAGCGCGGTGCTGGGCGCCAGCGAGGCGCGCTTCCGCAGCGTGTTCGACATCGCCAGCGTGGGCATCGCGCTGGTGGCGCCGGACGGCGGCTGGCTCAGCGTCAACAAGGCCCTGTGCGACATCGTCGGTTATGGCGAGGAAGAGCTGTGGAGCCGCACTTTCCGCCAGATCACCCACCCGGACGACGTCGACCTCGGCATGGACCAGATGCGCGCCATCCAGCGGGGCGAGCTCGACGGGTTCCGGCTCGAGAAGCGCTATATGCGCAAGGATGGCAGGCCGGTATGGGTCGCCCTTGACGTCTCGACCAAACGCAATGCCGCGGGGCAGGTCGAATACACGGTGGCGGTCATCAAGGACATCGACGCCCAGAAGGCGGCCCAGGATGCGCTGTCCGCCCTGAATGCCGACCTGGAACGCCGGGTACAGGCGCGCACCGCCGAGCTGCACGCGCGCGAGGCGGAAATCCGCAGCGTGGTGGAAAACGCCTACGACGCCTATATCAGCCTGGACGAGGAGGGCCTGGTCACGGCCTGGAACCGCCAGGCCGAGGACACCTTCGGCTGGCCGCGCGACGAGGCCCTGGGCCGCAGCCTGGACGAGCTGATCATCCCGGACGAATACCGCGAGCGCCATCGCCACGGCATGCGGCGCTTCCTGGCGACCCGGCTCGCCAGCGCCGTCGACCAGCGCCTCGAACTGCCGGCGCTGCGGCGCGACGGCAGTGCGCTGACGGTCGAGGTGCGCATCCGCGCGCTCGAGTCGAACGGGCGCACGGTGTTCAGCGCCTTCCTGCACGACATCACCGAGCGCAAGCAGGAACAGGCCCAGCGCGAATACGAGAACCGGCACGACCTGCTCACGGGCCTGTTGAACCGGCGCGCGCTGCTGGAGGCGATTCCGGTAGCCCAGTCGCGCGCCAGCCGCAGCGGCAAGGCGGTCGGCATGCTGTTCATCGACCTGGACGGCTTCAAGGCGGTGAACGATTCGCTCGGCCACGAGGCCGGCGACATCTTGCTGCGCGAGATCGCCGGGCGCCTGCGCGCCGGGGTGCGCAAGACCGACAGCGTCTACCGCCTGGCCGGCGACGAGTTCACCGTGTTGCTCGAGGACATGGCCGACACCTTCGACGATGCCCACACCGTGGCCGAGAAGCTGATCTCGAGCATTTCCGAGCCGGTGATGCTGCCGGGACGGGCGATGCGCGTGCGCGCCAGCATCGGCATCTCGCTCGACAGCGGCAACGCCGTGCGCGCGCCGGAAGAACTCCTGAAGGAAGCCGACCACTTCATGTACCAGGCCAAGAAGGCCGGGCGTGGACGCGTGTGTTCGGCGCGCTCTCCTTACTAAGCCTTATTCGAGTTCCAGGTGTCCAAAAAAGTTGCTTGACCTTCCCATCGTGGGAAGGAATATCCTTCGGGTATGGCATTCCATGATTGAAGGAAGCAAATGGACACGAGAACGCATCCCGAGGGCGCGACCCTCCTGAGTATCGAAGGCATGACCTGCGCGTCCTGCGTGGCACGGGTCGAAAAGGCCTTGCAGAAGGTGCCCGGCGTAAGCGCGGCGACGGTCAACCTGGCCACCGAGAAGGCCAGCGTGCATGGCGGCGCCGCGCTCGACGCGCTGGTGGCGGCGGTGCGCGCGGCCGGCTACGAAGCCGCCGCGGAGCCGGCGCCCGGCGCGGCCCGGCCCGAGGGCGACGGGAAGACCGGCGCCGGCCTGCCGGCCTGGTGGCCGGTGGCCCTGAGCGCGCTGCTGAGCATGCCGCTGGTGGCGCCGATGCTGGTGCAGCCCTTCGGCCTGAACCCGATGCTGCCCGGCTGGCTGCAGCTCGTCCTGGCGACCCCGGTCCAGTTCTGGCTGGGCGCGCGCTTTTACCGGGCCGGCTGGAAGGCCTTGCGTGCCGGCAGCGGCAACATGGACCTGCTGGTCGCGATCGGCACCAGCGCCGCCTACGGCCTGTCGCTGTACCTGCTGCTGGCGGGCAGTCACCACGGCACGCCCCACCTGTACTTCGAATCCTCGGCGGTGGTGATCACCCTGGTCCTGCTCGGCAAGTGGCTGGAGGCCCGCGCCAAGCGCCAGGCGGTGGCGGCGATCGGCGCGCTGGAAGCCCTGCGCAGCAACGATGCCCTGGTGCGGCGCGACGGCCGCGACCAGCGCATCCCGCTGGCCGAACTGCGCGTGGGCGAGCTGATGGTGGTGCGGCCCGGGGAACGGGTGCCCGCCGACGGCAGCGTGGAAGAAGGACGCAGCCACCTCGACGAATCCCTGTTGACGGGCGAATCCCTGCCGGTGGCCAAGGGCCCGGGCGATCGCGTGGCGGGCGGCGCCATCAACGCCGAGGGCCTGCTGCTGGTGCGCGCCACCGCGGTCGGCAGCGAGACGATGCTGTCGCAGATCATCCGCATGGTGGAAGACGCGCAGGCGGTCAAGGCGCCGATCCAGCGCCTGGTGGACCGCGTCAGCGCGGTGTTCGTGCCGGCCGTGCTGCTGGTGTCGCTCGTCACGCTGCTCGGCTGGGGCCTGGCGACGGGCGACTGGCAGGCGGCGCTGCTCAATGCGGTGGCGGTGCAGGTGATCGCCTGTCCGTGTGCGCTCGGCCTGGCCACGCCCGCCTCGATCATGGTCGGCACCGGCGCCAGCGCCCGCCACGGCATCCTGATCAAGGATGCGGAGGCGCTCGAAACCGCGCATGCGGTGGGCGTGGTCGTGTTCGACAAGACCGGCACCCTGACCGAAGGCCGTCCGCGCCTGGCCGCGCTCGAAGGCGCCGACGGCGAGCGGGTCTTGCGCCTGGCCGCGGCCGTACAGCAGGCCAGCAGCCATCCGCTGGCGCATGCGGTGCTGGAGGCCGCGCAGGCGCGCGGCGTCGCGCTGCAGCCGGTGGCGAACGCCCGGGCGCTGCCCGGGCGCGGGATGCAGGGGGAGGTGGAGGGCGCGATCGTCTTGCTCGGCAATGCGCGCATGATGCGGGAGCAGGGCGCCGCCACCGCCGCATGGGAGGCGCAGGCCGCCGCGCACGAGGCGCAGGGGCGCACCGTGTCCTGGCTGGCCCTGGCGCGTCCCGAAGGGGCCGAGGTGCTCGGCCTGCTGGCCTTCGGCGACAGCCTCAAGCCGGGTGCGGCCGCGGCGGTGGCGCGCCTGGCCGCCATGGGCATCGAGTCGGTCATGCTCACCGGTGACAGCGAGGGCGCCGCGCGTGCGGTTGCCGAGCAGGCCGGCATCGCGCGCTTCCATGCCGGGGTGCTGCCGGGAGACAAGGCCAGCCTGGTGGCGGAGCTGAAAGCGACCGGCCGCAAGGTGGCGATGGTCGGCGACGGCATCAACGATGCGCCGGCGCTGGCGGCGGCCGACGTCGGCATTGCGATGGCCAGCGGTACCGATGTCGCCATGCAGACCGCCGGCATCACGCTGATGCGCGGCGACCCCGGCCTGGTGGCCGATGCGGTGGCGATCTCGCAGCGCACCTATGCGAAGATCCGCCAGAACCTCGGCTGGGCCTTCGTCTACAACGTGGTCGGCATCCCGCTGGCCGCTTTCGGCCTGCTCAACCCGGTGCTGGCCGGCGCCGCGATGGCGCTCAGTTCGGTCAGCGTGGTGGCCAACGCGCTGCTGCTGCGCGGCTGGCGGCCCTCAACGGCAGCCGCGCCGCACGCCGCCAGGGAAGAATTCATTCACCAAGGGCCGGAAACGCCCGTTCAACCAGGAGCACGAGAAATGTACCAATTGACCGTAGAAGACATGAGCTGTGGCCACTGCGTCGGCCGCGTGACCAAGGCCGTGCAGGGCATCGACGAGGCGGCGAAAGTCAGCATCGACCTGCCGAGCAAGCGGGTGAGCATCGACAGCGATGCCGATCTCGACCGGATTGTTGCGGCGATCGACGCCGCCGGCTACCCGGTGAGCGCACGGAGCTGAGATATCAGAAAAACAAGTGCTTGAATGTCGCAAATGGGATATATTTTTATGTAAATTGATGAGGGCAAATAAGCGCCTGATACATATGCTTCGCATTCCATTGGGATGATCCATGCGATACGGTGTACTAGCAGAACCGGCAGATCTGGCGAAACACCCTCCCTCTGCTGCGCAGTTGCGCAACGTCCTCGTGGTGCTGGCGGTGCTGGCGGTTTTCTTTTCGCTGCTGGCGCCGTTTGCGCGCACGCCGCTGCCGGTAGCGCCGGAATTCATCCCGATGTACCAGTCGGTGCTCATCGGCAGCAACCTGCTCACCGGCATCCTCTTGCTGGGCCACGTGCATACCAGCCGTTCCTGGTCGCTCGGCATCCTCACGCTGGGCTACCTGTTCACGGCGCTGATCGCGCTGGCCCACCTCCTGACCTTTCCCGGCCTGTTCTCCGCCCACGGTGTGCTGGGCGGGAACGACCAGACCACGCCGTGGCTGTTCATGATCTGGCACGCGCTGTTCCCGCTGTTCGTGCTCGGCTATGCGGCCAGCTACCGGCGCCCCTTGCCGGCGCATTTCATGCGCGTCGGTGCACTCCTGACGGCGCTGTTCGTCTCGGCGCTGGTCCTGCTGTGCACCACCGGCGCCCCCTACCTGCCGGAGCTGATGGACGGGGACCGCTTTCGTCCCGCCTACCGCTGGATCAGCGCTTGCGTGCTGGCGCTGTCCTTGTACGCCCTGTGGAAGACGGCCCAGAAGCGCCCGCGCGCCGTGCTCGACGTCTGGCTGACGATCGCGATGTCGGCCTGGGCCTTCGAGGTCCTGCTGTCCTGCCTGCTCAACGGCGGACGCTTCGACCTCGGCTTCTACGCCGGGCGGCTGTACGGCCTGGCGGCCTCGCTGTTCGTGCTGGGCGCCGTCGCCATCGACAACATCGCCCTGCACGGGCGCCTGCGCGACACCTTCGAAGAAATGATCGAGACCCGTTCGCGCGCGCAGTGGCAGAGCCTGCTCGGCTCGGTGTTGCGCCAGCTGCCCGACGGCGTCTTGATCGTCGACCGCGAGGGCCGCTGCGTGATGGCCAACGACCTGGCCGAGCAGATGGCGGCCCGTTTCGAGCACACCGGCAAGGGCGGCATGGCCGGCCCGGCCGCGATGCTGTCCCTGATCGGCGAGCCGGTGCGGCGCGCGGTCCGCGGCGAAGCCTTCCGCGATGCCGTGCTCGAGAGCCTGACGCGCGACGGGCGGCGCGTGTATTCGGTCAGCGGGGCGCCCCTGCGCGACGCCGCGGCCGAGCTGGCGGCGGCGGTGATCGTGCTGGACGACATCACCGAACGGACCGAAGCGAACGCCGCGCTGGCGCGCGCGCTCGACCAGACGCGCTACCTCATCGAAAACACGCCGCTGGCCGTGATCGAATGGGACCGCGACTTCGTGATCCGCCTGTGGAACCGGCGCGCCGAGGAACTGTTCGGCTGGACGGCCGAGGAAGCGGTCGGGCAGCGCATCGACGCGCTGCCGGTGATCCACGAGGAGGACGCCGGCATGGTGGCCGGCGCGATGGGGCGCCTGCTCGATTCGGCCACGCGCTACGTCGAGTCGAGCAACCGCAACCGCACGCGCGACGGCCGCACGCTCTGCTGCGAATGGTACAACTCGGTGCTGCACGACGAGGACGGACGGATCGACCGGGTGTTCTCGCTGGTGCTGGACGTGAGCGAACGCGAGGAAGCGATGGAAGGCCTGAAGGAAGCCGACCGCCGCAAGGACGTCTACATCGCCACCCTGGCGCACGAGCTGCGCAACCCGCTGGCGCCGATCGCCAACGCCGCCTCGCTCCTGCGCGGCAAGGCGCTGCCCCAGGACCGCATCGACTGGATCGCCGCCATGGTCGGACGCCAGACCGGCCAGATGGCGCGCCTGCTCGACGACCTGCTCGACGTCACCCGCATCAGCCGCGGCAAGATCGAACTGCACCGCGCGCCGGTGGAGCTGGGCCGGCTGCTGCGCGACACCCTGCAGACCAGCATGCCGCTGATCGAGGCCGGGCGCCACACCGTGGCGCTCGACCTGTGCCAGGAGCCGGTCTGGGTCGATGCCGACGCGCTGCGCCTGACCCAGGTGCTGGCCAACCTGATCAACAATGCCGCCAAGTACACGCCGCCGGGCGGACGCATCGCGATCCTGCTGCAGGAAAGCGGCGGCGAGGCGCGGGTCGAGGTGAGCGACAACGGCATCGGCATCGAGCCGGACATGCTGGCGCGCGTGTTCGACGCCTTCGTCCAGGTGTCCAGCGCCAGCCACCTGGCGCAGGGCGGCCTGGGGATCGGCCTGTCGCTGGCCAAGGGCCTGGTCGAGCTGCACGGCGGCCGGCTGGCGGCGCATAGCGAAGGGCCGGGATATGGCTCGGCCTTCACGGTGACGCTGCCGGCGATCCGGCCGGCGGCCACGCCCGACGTGGCCGAGCAGCGCGGCGCCGCGGGTCCGCGCCTGGGCAAGCACGTGCTGGTGGCCGACGACAACGTCGATGCCGCCGAGTCCCTGGCCTGGCTGCTGCGCTCGGAAGGCGCGACGGTGGACGTGGCGCACGACGGCGCGGCCGCCCTGTGCCTGTTCAACGAACACCCGGCCGACATCGCGGTGCTGGACCAGGGCATGCCCGAGATGGACGGACTGGAGGTGGCGGCGATCCTGGCGCGGCGGGTGCCGCGCCCCTTCCTGGTGGCGGTGACCGGGCGCGGGCGGCAGGAGGATCGCGCGGCCTCGCTGGCGGCCGGCTTCGACGAGCACCTCACCAAGCCGGTGGCGCCGCAGCAGCTGATCGACCTGCTGGCGAAGATATAGCTGTGCAGGCGCGCAACAGCAGCCCGGCGAGATATTGCCGATAATGAAATGCACAGTTAGTATGCTCAGGATATTGACTTGGAGGGTGCGATGCAGATGCTGTTCCGCCTGTTCGGCCCGCGACGCAGGAAAAACCAGGAAGACATCGCCGCCCGCGCGGCCGAAGTGATCGTCCACGTCCTGTTCGACGTCGGGCTCGACCGTTTCCTGGCCGGCACCATCTTGCTCGACCGTGAATTCCGTCTGCGCTTCTACGCAGTGGCGCCGCAGCCGTCGCCCGCCATCCTGGCCAGCATCGCGGTGAGCGAGCTGGACGAGGCGCACCTGTTCCGCGCCCAGGTGCTCGAAGCCGGCATCGACGCCCCTCGGCTTGCCACCCACACCCGTATCATGGCCGACAGCATCATGGGGGCGCTGCGGATCCGCTCGCCGGCCCTGTGCGCGCTGCCGGCCACGCGCCGCGAGCGGCGCGGCATGCTGCGACCTTAGAAACGCGACAGGCCGTGCGCGCCGCCTCGTAAAGGGGCGCTATGCTTCTCGGACGGGGCGCAGGGGCGCCCGCGTCATCCGAGGAAAGGTCACCGCATGAGCGTTCGCAACCTCGAACACCTGTTCGCACCGAAGTCGGTGGCGCTGGTCGGCGCTTCCGAGCGGCCGGGCAGCCTGGGCGCGACGCTGCTGCACAACCTGCTGGCGGGCGGATTCAAGGGCGAGGTCTGGCCGGTCAACCCAAAGTACGGCGAGCTGGCCGGGCGGCGCTGCTATGCCAGCGTGTCCGAGCTGCCCGCGGCGCCGGCCCTGGCCGTGATCTGCACGCCGCCCGCGACGATTCCAGCGATCGTGCGCCAGCTGGGCGAGCGCGGCACCCGCGCCGCGGTGGTCCTGAGCAGCGGCATCAGCGATGGACGTACCGCGCGCGGCCGCGGCCTGCGCCAGGCCATGCTGGACGCCGCCCATCCCTACCTGCTGCGCCTGCTCGGGCCGAACAGCGCCGGCCTGCTGGCGCCCGGCCTGGGGCTCAACGCCAGCGTCGCCACCAGCGGCGCGCTGCCCGGGCGGATCGCCTTCGTGTCGCAGTCGGGCGCCCTGATGGTCGGGGTGCTGGACTGGGCGCGCACGCGTGGCATCGGCTTTTCCCACTTCATCGCGCTGGGCGACGCGGCCGACGTCGACCTGGGCGACGTGCTCGATTACCTGGCTAGCGACGGCGCCACCGGCGCCATCCTGCTCTACCTGCAGGACCTGCGCTATGCGCGCAAGTTCATGTCGGCCGCGCGCGCGGCGGCGCGCAGCAAGCCGGTGCTGGTGCTGCGCGCCGGGCGCGAGGACGATCCCCTGCCTTCCGCGGCCAGCGAAAGCGGCGCCCTGGCGCGCCGCGACGACGTGTTCGACGCCGCGATCCGGCGCGCCGGCATGCTGCGCGTGACCACCACCGACCAGCTGTTCTCGGCCGCCGAGACCCTGGCCTACGCGCGCCCGCTGCACGGCGAGCGCCTCGCCATCGTCAGCAACGGTGCGGGACCGGGCGTGCTGGCGCGCGATGCGCTGGCCTATGGCGGCGGGGTCGGGGCGCAGTTTTCAAACGAATCGCAGGCGCGCCTGGACGCGCTGCTGGCGCCGGGTTGGCGGCGCGGGAACGTGGTCAACCTGCAGGGCCGGGCGGCGCCCGAACTGTACCGCGAGACCCTCGAGATCCTGCTGGCCGACCCGCAGGTCGACGCGCTGCTGCTGATCCAGTCGCCCACCGCGACGGTGGCGAGCCGCGACGTGGCGGACGCCATCGCGCCGCTGGTGCGCAGCGCGTCCAAGACCCTGCTCTCGTGCTGGCTGGGCGGCAGCGCGGTATCCGAGGCCCGTGCCATCGCCTCGGGCGCGCGCCTGCCGGCCTATCGCACGCCGGAAGACGCGGTGGCCGGCTTCCTGCAGCTGGTGCACTACCGGCGCAACCAGAACCTCCTGATGGAGGTGCCGCCCTCGATGGTGGGCTCGGTGGCCCCCGACCGCGCCGCGGCGCGCGCGCTGGTGCGCGAGGCGGTCGCGAGCGGGCGCTACCTGCTGTCCGACCCCGAGACCAAGGCCATCCTGCGCACCTACGGCATGGCGGTGGTCGAGACGCGCCAGGCCGCCAGCGTGGAAGAGGCGGTGAGCGCCGCCCAGCGCATCGGCTACCCGGTGGCGGTCAAGATCCTGACGCCGGACGTGATGCACAAGTCGGACGTCGGCGGCGTGACCCTCGACCTCGACGGCGACGAGGGCGTGCGCGCGGCCGCCACGCGCATGCGCCGCCGCCTCGCCGAGCTGTTCCCGCAGGCGAAGTTCGAGGGCTACTCGGTGCAGGCCATGGTAAGGCGCAGCAACGCGCACGAACTGATCGTCGGGGCGGCGCTGGACGCCGTGTTCGGCCCGGTGATCGTGTTCGGGCAGGGCGGGGTGACGGTGGAAGTGGCCGACGACCATGCGGTCGGCCTGCCGCCCCTGAACCTGGTGCTGGCGCGCGACCTGGTCGACCGTACCCGCGTGGCCCGGCTGCTGGCCGGCTACCGCAACCGGCCGGCGGCCAACATGGACGCGGTGCTGGCCACGCTGGTGCAGGTCTCGCGCATGGTCGCCGACATTCCCGAGATCGTCGAGCTGGATTTAAATCCGCTGCTGGCCGACAGCCGCGGCGTCGTGGTGCTGGACGCGCGCATGCGCCTGGCGCTGGCCGACCGTTCCGGCAGCACCCTGGACCGGCTGGCGATCCGGCCCTATCCGCGCGAGCTGGAAGAGACCATCGATTGGCAGGGCGCGCCCCTGCTGCTGCGCCCGATCCGCCCGGAGGACGGTCCGGCCCACCTGGCCTTCTTCGATGCGCTCACGCCGGACGACGTGCGCTACCGGATGTTCGTCCGCGTGCGCGAACTGCAGCCCTCGCAGCTGGCGCGCTTCACCCAGATCGACTACGACCGCGAGATGGCGTTTATTGCCACCCGGCCCAATGCGCAAGGCGTGGCCGAGACGCTGGCGGTGGGGCGGGTGGTGGCCGATCCGGACAACATCACGGCGGAATTCGCGGTGACGGTGCGCTCGGACCTGAAGGGCATGGGGTTGGGCAAGCTCATGATGCAAAAGCTCATCGACTACTGCCGCGCGCGCGGCACGCGCGAGATCGTGGGCGAGGCGCTGCCGCAGAACTCGCGCATCACCGGGCTGGCCAAGCGAATGGGGTTTACCGTCAAGTCCACGGGTTTGGAAGGAATGCGAGAGATGCGCTTGGTGTTGTAGGGTGGGCAGGTTTCCTGCCCACGCGGTCAACCATCGTCAGCACGGTCGCACGGTAATTCAATTTAACTATCACCGCGTGGGCGGGAGACCCGCCCACCCTACGGAATATTATTTCAATAATCCTGAGCAAAAGAAATAATATTTCACCTCCTGAAGCGCACGTCCTCCTGCACCACCTTGGTGTCCCCTTTTGGTTTCTTGGGCTTCTTCGGCTTCTTGACGATCTGCCCGCCCGCGACCGTCTCCGGCACGCGGTGTTCCGGCTCGAAGCCGCTTTCTTCCACGCGCTTGATTAGCTGGCGCGTCAGCGCCTCGATCGCGGCCAGGAATTCGACCTCGTCGGCCGCCACCAGCGAGACCGCCTCGCCCGAGGCCCCGGCGCGCCCGGTACGCCCGGTGCGGTGCACGTAATCCTCGGCCACGATCGGCAGGTCGACGTTGACCACCACCGGCAGGCCGTCGATGTCGAGGCCGCGCGCGGCGACGTCGGTCGCCACCAGCACCTTCACCTCGCCCGCCTTGAAGCGCTCCAGCGCGCGCAGGCGCGCCGGCTGCGGCTTGTCGCCGTGGATCGCATCGGCCGGGATGCGCTTGGCGTCCAGCAGGCCGACCAGCTCGTCCACCCCCTTGCGGGTTTTGGCGAAGGCCAGCACCTGGGTCCAGTCGTGTTTTTTCAGCAGGTGCAGGAACAGCTCGGGTTTGCGCTTCTTGTCCACCGGGACCAGCCACTGGGTGACCTTGGCCACCGTGGTGTTGCGCGGGCTCGCCTCGATGCGCACCGGCTCGCGCAGCAGGCGGTTGGACATGGCGCGGATCTGGTCGGAGAAGGTGGCCGAGAACAGCAGGGTCTGGCGCTTTTTCGGCAGCGCCGCGAACACCTGGTCGAGTTCCTTCGAGAAGCCGAGATCGAGCATGCGGTCGGCCTCGTCCAGCACCAGGGTGATGACTTCCGTGAACTTCACCGCGTTCTGGCGGTGCAGGTCGAGCAGGCGGCCCGGCGTCGCCACCAGCACGTCGACTCCCTTGCGCAGGTTCATCATCTGCGGATTGATGCTGACCCCGCCATAAGCGACCATGGTGCGCAGGTTCAGCCCGGCGCCGTAGCTGCGGAAGCTCTCGTGCACCTGCTCGGCCAGTTCGCGCGTCGGCACCAGCACCAGGGCGCGCGCGGCATTGCTGCCGACCGGCTTGTCGCGCTTGAACAGGCGCTGCAGGATGGGCAGGGCGAAGCCGGCGGTCTTGCCGGTGCCGGTCTGGGCCGCGGCCATGACGTCCTTGCCGGACAGGATGACGGGAATCGCCTGCTGCTGGACGGCGGTCGGGGTGCTGTAGTCGAGCGAAGCGAGGGTCTGGACGATCGGATCGATCAGTCCAAGCGAAGCAAAGGACATGGAAACCTTACGACGAGTAAATGTACAGGCCGTAGTTTAACTTGCCGGAGGCGGCAAGCGAAGGGCACGCCGGCTCAGGCGAGGTCAATCAGGACCGACAGGTCGACAATCGGCTTGACCGGCTCGCGCTGGTCCTTGCAGGCAGTCAGCAACAGGCAGGCAATCGCGAGCGCGGCGGCGGGGAAGAGGCGGCGCGGTGGCATGATGGCTCCTTGTCAAGAAGCCCCATCATACGCCAGTCCGCGCCGAAAATGCATACGGCGCGAAATCAGAAGTTGTACGAGATGCCGGCGCGCAGTACCGGGTAGATCTTGTAGTCCGAGACTTCTTCCTGCAGGCGCAGTTCTTCGACGTTGACGTCGCTCGCCAGCTTGCTGCAGAAGGTGATGTTGGTGCTGCAGCCGTAGGCGATCAGGTTGACGCGAGCCTTGCCCTGGTGGAAGACGCCGATGTCGGCATTGAAGTTCCAGCGCTTGTTCGGGGTGAGGGCGTTGCCCCAGCCGATGCCGATGTACGGCGCGGCGCGGCGGAAGTTGACTTCGCCTTTCAGGGCACCGAAGTCGGCGGCCAGGTAGTTGATGCCGTTGAAGTTGAAGCTGCCGTTCGCGGTCGGGACGCCAAGGGCCTTGAAACGGGTACCGTTATACAGGATGCCGCCGGTCAGACGGAAGCTGCTGTGCGGGATGACATACCAGTCGAACAGCACGTCGAAGGTCGCCAGTTTGCCGTCGAGCTCGTAGTCGACCAGGCCCGAGCGCTTGTCGAAGTCGTGCTTGAAGTAGTTGGCGCCGAAGCGGCCGTTCAGGTTGCTCTCCATCGGGACGACCAGGTGGAAGCCGGCGCCGGTGGTGCCGAGGTCGGCGGTGACGGCGGCGCCGATTTGCGCCTGGGCCGACATACTGGCGGCGAGGGCCGTCAGGGCAAGGAATGCGTGCTTGAGTGCCATGCTGGGAAAGCCTTGTGATGTTGAATTAGGGCATCATTGTAGCGGCAGCGCCTGCCGGCGGCGAGAAAAGCCGGCCCGGGTGAGGGCGATGTACAACGCTTTATTTGTGCCCGCCAGGGCCGGTTTCGTCGCCACTATCCCGGCTCCGTCGCATAATGTCACCCGGCAATAGAGACCAGGACTAATCTGGCACTGCCCTGACTACTGAAAGAACATCATGATTTCAAGCACTTTCCACATTGGACGCCTGCTGGCCGCCTGGCTCGGCTGCTACCTGGTCTTCGCGATCATCGTTGCCGAGGGGACCCGGGATATCGTCGAGCGCGAGGTCGGTGGCTATTTCGCGCTGCTGGCGCTGTTCCTCGGCCTGTGGGTGCTCTCCGGCGTGTTCTCGCACATGCGTCGGGTGCGCCTGATTGCCGGAACCCTCAACAGCAGCACCCTGTCCAACCGCCAGCGCCGCCAGATCGAGATTCCCTTCGAGGCGGGCGAGGCCTTCGACCTGATCGATGCCGCGATCCGCGAACTGCCCGGCGCGATCCTGGTCGAGAGCGCGCGCGACAGCCTGCAGGTGCGCGCCAAGGTCAAGCGCATCAATCCCTACGCCATGCACCACGACGGCCAGCCGCCTGCCGCCAGCTGGGCCTTCATTCCTTTTGGCGAGCGGCGCAACCAGATCCTGGCCACGGTGACGCCGAACGGCGATTCCGCCGGCAGTGTCACCCTGATCTGCGAACCGGAAGACCCGGCCTGGACCGACACCTTCCTGGTCGACCACGGCACCAACCTGGAAAACGCCGAAGCGATCGTGCGGGCGATTACCCGCCGGGTAGCCGAGCGGCGCCGCGGCGAACAGGCGATGGTGGCCCAGACCGCCACCGAGAAGGAGCTCACCGTGGCCAAGCTGAATTTGCTGCACGCCCAGGTCGAGCCGCACTTCCTGTACAACACCCTGGCCAGCGCCCAGGTGCTGACCCGCACCGACCCGGCGCGCGCCGACGAGATGCTGGGCAACCTGATCCAGTACCTGCGCCACTCGCTGCCGCGCACCGAGGACGCGCCCTCGACCATCGGCGAGGAACTGGAGCGCGCCCGCGCCTACCTCGACATCCTGAAGATCCGCATGGGGCCGCGCCTGCAGCTGCAGGTCGACGTGCCGGACGCACTGCGCGCGGTGCTGTTCCCGAGCATGATGCTGCAGACTCTGGTCGAGAACGCGATCAAGCACGGCCTCGAGCCCAAGCCGGGCGGCGGCACGGTCTGGATCCTGGCGCGCCAGGTCGACAGTGCGGTGGCGGTGACGGTGGCCGACGACGGCCGCGGCTTCACCGCCGAAGGCGGGGGAACCGGGGTCGGCCTGCGCAACGTGCGCGAGCGTCTGCGCCTGGCCTACGGCAACGCGGCCGCGTTCTCGATCGTGGCCAACTTCCCGAGCGGCGTGGCCGCCACCATCACCGTTCCGCACACTGTCAACAGCGCCGTAGCGGCAGGAGGCCACCATGCTTGATTCCCGCATCCGCTGCGTCGTGGCGGAAGACGAAGCCCTGCTGCGCGAATCGCTGGTCCAGCTGCTCGGCCAGGTGTGGCCGGAACTCGAGATCGTGGCCAGCTGCGAGGATGGCGGCAGCGCCCTCGATGCGATCGCCGAGCACCGTCCGGACGTGGTGTTCCTGGACATCCGCATGCCCGGCCTGAGCGGGCTGGAAGTGGCGTCGAACCTGCTGGCCGCCGGCATCAAGACCGAAGTGGTGTTCGTCACCGCCTACGACCAGTACGCGATCGACGCCTTCGAGCGCGGCGCCGTCGACTACCTGCTCAAGCCGGTGGCGCGCGAGCGCCTGGCCGGCGCGGTCGGGCGGGTGCAGGCGCGCCTGCAGCGCGGCGGCCAGGACAGCGGGCAACTGAGACAGCTGCAGGCTTTGCTGCAGCAGCTGCAGGCGGTTGCGCCGCCGCAGCCGAAGGCGCCGCCGCTGGTCTGGCTGACCGCCAGCCGCGGCCAGGAAACGCGCCTGATCCTGGTGGACGACGTGTGCTACTTCCAGGCCGACTCCAAGTACACGGTGGTGATGACGATCGAGGGCGAGACCCTGCTGAGGAAGCCCATCCGCGACCTGCTCGAGGTCCTCGATCCGACCCACTTCAAGCAGGTGCACCGCTCGACCATCGTCAACCTGCGCGCAGTCAGCGGCGTGACCCGCGACGAGAGCGGGCGCGGCGTCCTGCGCCTGAAGAACCGGCCCGAGACACTGGCGGTGAGCCAGCCCTTCATGGGCCTGTTCCGCAACATGTAACCAGATGTGAAAGCCTACACAGAGTGTATCGGGTCAATGGAATCGTGCTTGCCGATGGTAAAGTTATGCCATCAACAAGCCTGGAGGCACCATGAAAGCCCTGATTCTCTCTGCAGCCCTGGCGGCAGCTTCGTTCCCGGCCCTGGCCCAGACCAATGTCAGCATCAGCATCGGCCAGCCCGGCTTCTACGGCCGCATCGACCTCGGCGACGGCTACCGCAGCTACGGCCCGCCGCCGGTGTACGTGGCCGAACCGATCATCATCGAGCGCCGCCACCGCGTGCGCGCCGAGCCGGTCTACCTGCGCGTCCCGCCGGGCCACCGCAAGAACTGGAGCAAGCATTGCCGCAAGTACGGCGCTTGCGGCCAGCCGGTGCTGTTCGTGCAGGACCGCTGGTACTCGGACGTGTACGCGCCGCGCTACCGCGAAGTGCATTACCGCGAGCGCTACGACGACCGTGGCGGCCGTGGACATGACCGCCACCACGACCGTGGCCATGGCAGGGATCACGACCGCGGTCACGGCCACGGCAAGGGCCACGGCCGCGGCCACGACTGAGCCGGTGCCGGCTTCACGCCGGTAGCGGCACCCCCTCCGGCAGCAAGCCCTCGGCGATCAAGGCCTGCCAGAACGCCGCCGGAATCTTGATGTCCATCAGGTCGGCATTGCGGCGCAGGTGGCGCGTGCTGCTGGCGCCGGGAATGGTGGCCACCACCACCGGATGGGCCGCGCCGAACTGCAGGGCCGCCGCCGGCAGGTCGACGCCATGGCGCGCCGCCACGTGGCGCAGCCGTTCGCGGTGTTCGAAGTGTTTCGGCTTGGCCGGCACGTAGTCGTAGTGGTCGCCGCCCGCCAGGAAACCCGAGTTGAACGGGCCGCCGAGCACGATGCCGGCGCCGCGCTCCTCGCACCGCGGGAACAGGGCCTCCAGCGGCGTGGTTTCCATCAGCGTGTAGCGCCCGGCCAGCAGGAAGATGTCCGGATCGGAGTCGCGCAGCGCGCGCAGGCAGGGTTCGACCGTGTTCACGCCCAGGCCCCAGGCCTTGATCAGCCCTTCCTCGCGCATCCGCACCAGTTCCTCGAAGGCGCCGCCGCGGCCGGCCGCGATCCGGTAATGGTGGTCGAACCCTTCGCCCAGGTGGTCCGGGGAGAGGTCGTGCACGTAGACGATGTCGATGCTGCCGAGAGCCAGGCGCTGCAGGCTGTCCTCGACCGAGCGGCGCGCACCGGTCGCCGTGTAGTCGGTCAGGCGCCGGAAGGGCAGTGACGAGACGAAGGGCGGGGCGATGTCGCCGCTCGGATCGGGCACCAGCACGCGTCCGACCTTGGTCGACAGCGTGTAGTCCGTGCGCGGCCGGGTGCGCAGGGCCTGGCCGAAGCGGTGCTCGGACAGGCCGGTGCCGTAGTGCGGGGCGGTGTCGAAATAGCGGATGCCCGCTTCCCAGGCCGCGTCGACGGTGGTGCGGGCCGCCTCGTCGCTCGTGGTGTGGTACATGTCGCCCAGGCCGGTGCCGCCAAGGCCCAGGCGCGAGATCGGTCGGTAGCGCTGGTTCATGCTGTCCTTTCGTGTCGATAGTCGCGCCATGCTACACCGGCGCGCGGCGCGCACCGTTGAACCGGGCGGCCGTCGCTGCCGCCGACTCTTCCACACGAGCCAGGGTGCCGCAGGCTTTGCGCCGACGTAGTAAGATTGCCACATCGCCCATGTGCTGGCATTGCCGGACGGGCGCACCATGAAGGAGCTTACTTTGCGTAGCGAAATCGTGATCGTGGGTGGCGGGGCGGGCGGCCTGGAACTGGCCTGCAAACTGGGCCGCAAGCTGGGGCCATCGAAGGTGACGCTGGTGGACAGCCGGCTTTACCACATCTGGAAGCCGTCGCTGCACGAAGTCGCGGCCGGCACCCTGGACATCCACCAGGAAGGCCTGTCCTACCAGATGCTGGCGCATGACAACGGCTTCAATTTCGTATTCGGGCCGATGACCGCCCTCGACGCCGCGTCGAAGACCATCACCGTGGGCGCGATCCTGGCGGCCACCGACAACGACGAGGTCCTGCCCGAGCGCCGCATCGCCTACGGTTCCCTCGTGCTCGCGGTCGGCAGCACCTCGAACTACTTCGGCGTGCCCGGCGCCATGGAGCACACCATTTCCCTGAACGCCACCGAGGATGCCGAGCGCTTCCGCCTGCGCATGCTGCGCCTGATGCTGGCCGCCGAGCAGGATCACGAAGAAGGCAAGGGAAGCGGCCTGGACGTGGTGATCATCGGCGGCGGCGCCACCGGCGTCGAACTGGCGGCCGAACTACGCGAGGCCTCCGGCGCCTATGTCACCTACGGTTTCGACCAGCTGGACGTGAAGCGCGACGTGCGCATCACCATCCTGGAAGGCGCCTCGCGCGTGCTGGCGCCGCTGCCGGAAAAGGTGTCGAGCGCGGCCAACGACCTGCTCGCCAAGCGCGGCATCCGCGTGGTCACCGACTGCCGGGTCACGCAGATCGACCGCGACCGCGTCGTCGACAAGGACGGCAACGTGTATCCGTCCAAGCTGTGCGTCTGGGCCGCCGGCATCAAGGCGCCCGACCTGCTGGCATCGCTGGGCTTGCCGACCGCCAGGGGCGGCCAGGTCGAGGTCGACGCGCACCTGCGCGTGAAGGGCGCGGAGGACATCTATGCGCTGGGCGATTGCGCCGCCTGCGTCGACGGCAAGGGCAATGCGGTGCCGCCGCGCGCCCAGGCCGCCCACCAGCAGGCCGACTACCTGGTCACGACTTTCCTGCGCAAGTCCAAGGGCCATGCGCCCCAGGAGCGGCCGTATGAATACCGCGACTACGGTTCGCTGGTGTCGGTGGGCCGCTCCACGAGCGTGGGCAGCCTGATGGGCTCATTGCGCGGCGCCAGCTGGTTCGTGCAGGGCACGATGGCGCGCCTGATGTACACCAGCCTGCACCTGATGCACCACCGCGCGGTGCTCGGCACCTTGCGCACCGGGGTGCTGGCGCTGGCGCGCTTCCTGGTGCGGCGCGCCACGCCGCTCGTCAAACTGCATTGATACCGTAGGGTGGACGGCTTCGCCGTCCGCGCGTTCAAAGCACGTCTGAAAGTGCTGGAGCGATTATTCAAGGGCTGGTTGAACGCGCGGGCGGGAAACCCGCCCACCCTACAAAACCGGCCGTTCGGCAAAGTTTGTGACTCAGGCTGCGGGTGCCTGCTTCGGCAAAGTCATGCGCAACACCGCGCCGCCGGTCTCGCCGGCGCCGAGCTCCAGCGTGCCGCCCAGGAAGCGCGCGCGCTCGCGCAGCAGGCGCAGGCCGTGGCAGCTGGTCGACTCCAACACATTGTCATGCTTCGGCAGGCCGCTGCCGTTGTCGCGGATGGTCAGCATCACCTGCTCGCCGTCGTCGTCCAGGATCACGTCGACCTCGGTCGCGCGCGCATGCGCGGCCACGTTGCGCAGGCCTTCCTCGACGCAGCGCAGCAGCACCACGCCCTGGGTGCGGGTATAGGACCCGTCCTCGTCGGGCAGGCTGGCGCGCGCCTTGATGCCGTGCGCAGCGGCGAAGCCGGGGACCAGCTCGGCCAGCGCGGCCTTCAGGCCGAGGAACTCGAGCTTGTCGTTCCACAGCTCGAGCTGCATCTTGCGGTTGGTCTCGATGATGTTGGCGAGCAGCCCCTTCATCTGGGCGCTGCGGTCGCGCATCGACTGGTTCTCGGCCGGGATGTGCTGGCTGAGCAGGGCAAGGTGCATGGTCAGCGCCGTCATCGACGAGCCGAGGCTGTCGTGGAGCTGGCGTGCCAGCAGTCGGCGTTCCTCGTCCCAGCAGGCGGCGAGGTAGCCCAGCATCTCGGTGAGTTCAGCGGTGCGGTCCGCGCCAGGCGCTGTCGATGCGACTGCGGCGGGCAGGGGCTGCGGATGTGCCGGTTCGGTCATCGTAGGCTCGGTTAAATGTTTCCCAAATCATACAACAGTTGGCCGCGTGACGGCGCGCAAGGCCGGTGCATTGTACCCGGCGGGGTGCCGGAAGCAGCGTGCGCTGCCGTACAGTCGCGTTGCCCGTTTCAGGCGAAGCTTGGGGCGTGGCCATACCACTTTATTAATAACCGGGGGTAATACAATGACGACCGCAAGCAAATCGCAGGATGCCATCACGCTCCTCACCGCGCAGCACCGCGAAGTCCACGAGATGTTCGAGAAGTTCGAGAACATGACCGACCGCGCCAAGGTCAGCAAGAAAAAGCTCGCCGACGAGATCTGCCAGGCGCTGATCATGCACACCACGATCGAGGAAGAGATCTTGTATCCGGCAGTGCGCGAAGCAACCGAGGAAACCGAGGACATGGTCGACGAGGCCGTCGTCGAACACGCGTCGGCCAAGGACCTGATCGCCCAGATCCAGGAAATGGACCCGGGCGACGACCTGTACGACGCCAAGGTGAAGGTGCTGGGCGAGCTGGTCGACCACCACGTCGAGGAAGAAGAGAAGGAAATGTTCCCGAAGATGAAGGAACTGAAGCTGGACCTGCAGGCGCTGGGCCAGGAAATGGCAGCCCGCGCCGCCGAGCTGCAGTAAGCAATACCTGTCCCGGCGCCGCCGGGACTCCCAGCCTTCGCCGGGACAGTCTCAGGCCGCGTCGGCCGGCACCGTGGCCGGCGCGAGCGCCTCCAGCAACTGGTCCATGCCGACCGGCTTGACCAGGTGCTGGTCGAAGCCCGCTTCCATCACGCGCCGCTTGTCCTCGGCCAGTCCGTAGCCGGTCAGGGCGATCAGGCGGATGTGCGACGTGGCCGGGTCGCGCCGCAGGCGGCGCGCCACTTCGTAGCCGTCGATGCCGGGCAGGCCGATGTCGACCAGTGCCGCGGCCGGGCGGCCGGCCAGCGCGGCCGCCACGCCCTGCAGCCCATCGGCGGCGGTGTCCACCGGGAAGCCATGGGCGGACAGCATGGTCGCCATCATCTCGCGTCCGTCTTCGTTGTCTTCGATCAGCAGCACCGCTGGCTTGCCGGAGTTGTCGCCGCTCGACTGCTGCGCGGCCACGGACGGCACGACGGGTTCGGTGCGCGGCAGGCGGATCATGAAGGTACTGCCGCTGCCGCTGCCGTCGCTATGGGCGCTGACGCTGCCGCCATGCAGTTCCACCAGGCGCCGCACCAGCGACAGGCCGATCCCCAGGCCGCCCTGCGAGCGGTCGATCGAGATCGCGCCCTGGACGAACACGTCGAACACGTGCGGCAGCAGTTCCTCGGGGATGCCGACGCCGGTATCGCGCACTGTCAGCACCACGTCTTCGCCTGACTGCGCCACTCCGACGTCGATGCTGCCGCCCGCGGGTGTGTACTTGAGCGCGTTGTCCAGCAGGTTGGTGGTGATCTGTTCGAGCCGGGTCGGGTCGCCGTCGACCCAGTTCGGCGCCAGGTCGACGCTGATGCGGTAGCCGGCGGAACGGCCGGTGGCGCGCAGCGTTTCCAGGCAGCCCGATACCAGGTTGGACAGATCGATCGGCTTGCGCGCCAACAGGATCTTGCCCGACATCGCACGCGACAGGTCGAGCAGGTCGTCGACGATGCGCGACAGGTGCTGGCTCTGGCGCTGGATGATCTGCTTGGCGCGGCTCACCGTCTCGGCGTTGGCGCCGGCCATCCCGATCAGCGAGGAAGCACTGCTGATTGCCGACAGCGGGTTGCGCAGCTCGTGGCCGAGCATGGCGAGGAATTCGTCCTTGGCGTGGCTCTTGCGTTCGGCGTCGCGGCGTTCTTCCATCTCGCGCACCAGGCGGCGGTTGGTCGCGGTCAGCTCGGTGGTGCGCTGCGAGAGCTTTTCGGCCTGGCGCTTGAGTTGCTCGTTCTTCATCGCCAGCGCCACGAACACCGAGACCTTGGCGTGCAGGATCTGCGGGATCACCGGGGTGAACAGGAAGTCGGCGGCGCCGCGCTGGTAAGCCTTGAGGCGGTCGATCTCGTCGGCCAGGAAGGCGGTGACGAAGATGATCGGGATATCCGCCGAGCGCGCGCGCTGGTGGATCGCCTCGGCGGTCTCGAAACCGTCCATCCCGGGCATGTTCACATCGAGCAGGATCACAGCGAAATCGTGGAGCAGCACCTGGCGCAGGGCGTCCTGGCCGGAACGCGCAGAATGCACCGAATAATTGCTTTCTTCCGCCCACTGGTCGAGCAGGCTCGTCAGCGCTAAGAGGCTGGCGGCGTCGTCGTTGACGACCAGGATCTTGGGTTTGTCAGTGTGTGCCACGATGGTTCGCTGTGCTTTTCCTCAAAGGGTTTGCCTTTAGGAAAGATCTTACCAAATCAAGAGTGTAAGGTTTCAAAGAATCACTGTAATAACAAAGAATGATATCACGGGCAATTTAAGTGCAAATAGGCAAAACTCAATCGTGCGCGTGGTGACGTGTACGGTGCCGCACATACGTGCCCAAGTGGCTGTGCGATAGTGGAATCGTCCAGTTCAACCGACTCCATGGGAACGGGGCTGCCTACATGAAAGGACAGATAATGAATATCGACTCTATCGTAAATCAGGATTATCACGGCAAATCGTTCCGTGAGCTCGTCAATTCGCCGCTGACCGCCCTGTGTGGCGTCAGCGAACAACAGGCCAGTGCCTTTGCCGCCGCCGGCGTGCACACGATCAGTGATCTCGCCAACATGCAGATCGTCAACTACGCGCTCGCCATCAAGGCGCTGTCCAGCTGCGAAAACGCCTCGGGCAAGGAGCAGGCCGAGGAAGAGCTGCTCGACGACGCCGTCGAGATGACCTTCCCGGCCAGCGACCCGGTATCGGTCCAGTCCAGCATCACCCGCATCGAGGTGGCGCCCGACAAGGTCGACGCCAGCCGCGACCACCAGGCCGCGCAGGCGATCGAGTCGCATAGCGAGGAGATGCTGCGTTCGGCGGAAATCAATACCAGGTATCTGCAGAAGGACGAGGGCGGGAATCGCTGATCGATCAGCGGTTCTGTAGTTCATGACGGGCCACGGGCGGCGGGAGCTGCCGGTGGCCTGTTTGTTTTGGCAGGCGTGACGGTTTGAGCTGGCGGTATGCGACAAACCTGGGTGCCCGCGAAGGCGGAACCCAGGTTAACGTGTCAACCGAGAGCAAAAATGCGACGCGCCCGCTCAGCGATGCGCCGCCGTCTCCACCGTAGAGGGAGCAGCCGCGGCCGGCATTTTGGATCCAGCCTGGCGGTTGGCCGCCGGCGAGCAGAAGCGGTTCTTGCCGGCGCGCTTGGCTTCGTACAGCGCGTAGTCGGCGATGCTGATGAGGGCGTCGACCGATTCGGCGTCGTCCGGATAGATGCTGATGCCGATCGAGGTCAACAGGCGCAGGGTCAGGTCGTTGATGAAATAGGGCTCGGACACGGCTTCGACCAGCTTGGCCGCCGGACCCTGGGCGTCGGCCAGGCTGTGGATCTCGCCCAGCACCACCATGAATTCGTCGCCGCCGAGGCGCGCCACCGTGTCTTCCTTGCGCGAATTGGCCAGCAGGCGCTGCGACACCATCTTGAG
The DNA here is from genome assembly GCF_046236355.1 of Massilia sp. BHUDP2. Classification (NCBI taxonomy): domain Bacteria; kingdom Pseudomonadati; phylum Pseudomonadota; class Betaproteobacteria; order Burkholderiales; family Oxalobacteraceae; genus Massilia; species Massilia sp. BHUDP2. The sequence continues at coordinate 469,199 of NZ_JBJUVW010000002.1, read as the reverse complement.
GATGTCGTCGCCATAGGCGTGGCCGTAGGTGTCGTTGATCGCCTTGAAGCCGTCCAGGTCGAGGTACATGATCGCGGCCTTGGTATGGCTGCGGTTGGCGTGCTGCAGGGCGGTCTCGATGCGGTCTTCCAGCAGGCGGCGGTTGGGCAGGCCGGTGAGGGCGTCGTGCAGCGCCAGCTCCTGCTGCGCGCGCGAATACTGGGCCAGCTCCTTGTAGAGCAGGCGTACTTCCAGCATGTTGTGGATGCGCTTGTGTACTTCCAGTAAGTCGAACGGCTTGCTGATGAAGTCGCGGGCGCCGGCTTCCAGCGCGGCGATCTTGAAGCTCGGCTGGGCGGTCAGCGCCAGCACCGGCAGGTAGCCGCCTTGTTCGATTTCCTTCAGGCCCTTCATGACCTGGAAGCCGTTCAGGCCGGGCATCTGCAGGTCGAGCAGGATCAGGTCGTAGTTGTGCTCGCGATGCAGCGGGCATACCTGCTCGGGCAGCATCGTCGAACTGACGCAGGTGTAGCCTTCCTCGCGCAATATCTCTTCCATCAATTCGATATTGTCGGGCGAATCGTCCACCACCAGGATCTTCGCGTTCAAAATGTCTTGTCTGCTCGGCATGCTCGTTCTCTTCTACTCTGTCGGGAACGTGTTCCATTTCCTTTTGGAATGGACGCCTCCCATATCTTCATAGTCTAGCAAAAGCCTAAAAATTTCTTGTAGGACAGCGCCGCGTGTCCGGGTAGGATCATTATCGACCAAGCCCGCGTGCTGCGCCATTCACCATCTGTGCAGTCGGAACCGCGACCGAAGCGACGGCGGCGATGAGTTCTCCCGGCTCCACCGGCTTCGAAATATGGGTCGAAAAACCCGCTTCCAGCGCCTTCAGCCGGTCTTCGGGCCGGGCAAAGGCGGTCAGGGCGATGGCCGGCAGCTGGCCGCCGGCCTCGCGCGGCAGGGCACGCACCCAGCCGATCAGTTCGAACCCGTCGACCTCGGGCATGCCCAGGTCGCTCACCAGGACGTCCGGCCGGTCGGCGCGCAGCGCATCGAAGGCTTCGCGCGCGCTGGCGGCCACCCGTACCCGGGCATGGCAGTCGGTCAGGATGCGCGCGATCAGCTCGCGGCCGTCGCGCGCGTCGTCCACCACCAGCACCGTCAGCCCGGCCAGGTCGCGCACCGCGCCGTCGGGCGGCTCCGGCACCGGCGAGGGCGCGGGCGCGGCGCGTGACGGCCGGCTGCCGGAGGCCGGCGCCTCGGCGCGCGGCAGCTCGATCGTGAAGCTGGCGCCCAGGCCCTCGCCCGCGCTATCGGCCCGCACCGTGCCGCCGTGCTGCTCGACCAGGTGCTTGACGATCGACAATCCCAGGCCCAGGCCGCCATGCCGGCGCGTCATCGACGCGTCTTCCTGGCGGAAGCGCTCGAACACGTGGGTGATGAATTCGGGACGGATCCCGACGCCGTTGTCGCGCACGGTGATCGCCACCACCTTGCCGCCCGCGCCATGATCGTCGTCGCGTTCGCTGACCTCGACCGCCACCAGGCCGTCGCGCGGGGTGAACTTGATCGCATTCGACAGCAGGTTCCAGATTACCTGTTGCAGCCGGCCGGTGTCGCCGGCCACGAGCGCGCCCGGCGCCAGGTAGTGTTTCTCGATGGCGATGTGCTTGGCGTCGGCCGCCGGGCGCACCGTCTCGATGGCGGCATCGATGAAGGATGCTGGCGCGATCGCCTGCATGTCGAGCAGCACCTTGCCCGAGGTGATGCGGCTCATGTCGAGCAGGTCTTCGATCAGCTGGGCCTGGGCGCGCGCGTTGCGTTCGATGGTCTGCAGGCCGCGTTGCAGGTCGGCGCCGTCGCGGCTGCCGCGGCGCAGGACCTGCGACCAGCCGAGGATCGCCGACAGCGGGGTGCGCAGCTCGTGCGACAGGGTGGCCAGGAACTCGTCCTTCATCTGGCTGCTGCGCTCGGCCTCGGCGCGCGCCTCGCGTTCGTTCTCGAGCAGCACCTTGCGCTCCTCGGCGGCGCGGCGGGTGGCTTCGTACAGCCGGGTGTTGTCGACCGCGATCGCGGCCTGGGCGGCGATGCCGCGCACGATGCGCTCGCTACGTTCGGTGAACACGCCGGGTTCCGGGTGGCCGAAGAACATGGTGCCGAGCAGTTCGCCCGAGCGTGCCGCCACCGGCACCGCCATGTAGCTGCGCAGGTCCGGCTCCGCGGCTGCCGGATGCCCGGCCGGCAGCCCGAACCGGGGCGCGCTGCCGGCGTAGCGCGGGTCCTGGGCGATGTCGTCGATGCGCACCAGGTCCTCGGTGCGCAAGGCCGGCGGGTAAAGCGTGCTGGCGCGCGCTTCGTCGAAACTCTGGAATTCGCTCGAAGTCGCGCCCGACAGCGTGACCATCGAGAACAGGGTGCCGTCGCCGTCCTGCCCGTAATGGATGAAGGCGCCGAAGCGTGCGCCGCTGACCCCCAGCGCCGCCTCGGTGGCCGCGCGCAGCAGCGAGCGCAGGTCGCGGGTCGAGGCCAGGATGCTGCCGGTATTGTTGAGCAGCTCGAGCACGTGCGATTCGTCGCGCAGCGCCTGTTCGGCGCGCTTGACCTGGTCGACGTCGGTATTGGTGCCGAACCAGCGCACCACGCGTCCTTCTGCGTCGCGCACCGCGCTCAAGCGCGTCAGGTACCAGCGGTAGTTGCCGTCGGCGCCGCGCAGCGGGAATTCCATCTCGAAGGGTTCGCCGCTGCGGATGGTCTCGCGCCAGCGCCCCATCACCGCGGGCAGGGCGGCGGGGTCGATGGTGTCCTGCCAGCCCCAGCCCACGCTCTGTTCCGGCGTGCGCCCGGTGTATTCGTACCAGCGGTCGTTGAACCAGACGATGCCGCCGTCGGTGCCGGCCATCCAGGCCAGCTGCGGGATCGTGTTGGCCAGCGCGCGCAGCAGTTCCTCGCTCTGGCGCAGGGTGTCTTCGGCGCTCTTGCGGCCGCTGATGTCCTGCACCACGCCGGTCATGCCGACCAGGGTTTCCTGGCCCTTGCGTTCGGCATAGTCGGGGCGGCCGACCAGGGCCACCCAGCGCGCGGCCTGGCTCCCGGAAGCGCCGGTCGCGACCCGGCATTCGATGTTCAGGTCGGCCCGCGCCTCGAAGGCCTTGAGCACGGCGCGCCGTACCTGGATGCGGTGCTCGGGATGCAGGCGCGCGCGCAGCTGCGGCCAGGGCAGCGGGGTCTCGGCCGGCAGGCCCAGGATGCCGGCCGCGCGCGGCCCGAGGAGCACGCGGTCGAGCGCCGCGTCCCAGCGCCAGTCGCCCAGGCGCCCGGCGGCCAGCGCCACCTGCAGGCGGTTGTTGTTCTCGACCAGGGCCTGCTGGTCCAGCTTGCGCTGGGTGATGTCCTGGAAGTACAGGGTCAGCCCGTCCGGCGACGGGTGCAGGCGCATCTCCAGCCAGCACTGCAGGCGCACATAATAGAAGTCGCGCACCACGGTCTCGCGCCGTTCCATGGCGCGCCGGCAGTCCTCCGCCACCGAGGTGCCGTGCAGGTCCTCGAACTCGTCCCACAGGTTCTTGCCGACCAGGCCCGCGCGGCTCTTGTCGAGCGGGGCGATCATGTCGAGTGCGCGCCCGTTGATGTACATGATGCGCCACTCGCGGTCGACCGCGCAGAAGCCGTCGGACAGGCTTTCGAGCATGTTCTCCATGCGCTCGTTGGCGCGGCGCAGCGCTTGCTGCGCCCCCAGCAGCTCTTCCTCGGCGCGCTGGCGCGCCGCCAGCACGCTCTGGGCGTTGCGCAGCGCGGCCGAACGCATCATCTCGAGTTCGTGTTCGTCGCTCACGCGGCCCCCTCCAGCAGTGCGCTTGCCAGGCGCGTGCCCTCGACCCGTGCGCGTATCTTGGCGAAGGCGGTGGCGCGGCTGATGCTGTCGTCGTCGAAGAAGGGAGCGAAGCCGGCGTCGTCGGTCGTGCCGAGCCGATGCGGGTCGAGGTATTGGGCCGCCAGCAGCACCCGGTCGCGCACCTGCGCGGCGCTCTCGATGCGCGCCTCGAAAGGATCGACGACGCCGACGAACACGCGCTGCTCGGGACGCGCATAGTCGCGCGCGATGCGCAGCACGCGCTCGGGGTCGGGCTGCCCGGCCACCGCGATATAGAAGCTGCCGGCGCGGATCTCGAACAGTGCCGGCAGCAGCTCGGCGTAGTCGACCGCGGCATCGGACCCGCCCGCGGCCGTACGGACCCCGGCCGCCGACACGTGCAGTCCGATCAGGGCGCGTTCGGCGGCGGAAAAGCGCGCCAAGGCCATGTTGTTCAGGTGGACGAAGCTGGCCAGCAGGGCGCCGCTCGGGTCGAGCCGCATCGCCAGCGGACCTTCGGCGAAATCGATCTGCACCTTGTGGGCGCCGGCCTCGAGGCAGCGCCGGATCTCGGTCTCGTGTTCGCGTACCAGGTCGTCAAGGAATTGCTCGCGCGGATAGCCGGCCAAGCCGTCGGGCGGGTAGAGCAGCGACAGGGCCGAAGGCGAGATGATGGCCTGCTTGACCGGCTGGGTCGCATGGCGCCGCGCCGCGCGCACGTACTGGTCGGCGTAGCACTGGTAGCGGAAGGGGCCGTGCGTGAGGCGCGGCATGCGGTGGCTGGTGGGGCCGGAACCAGTATGCACGGGGATGCGGAAGCCGTCCGGCGCGGTATTGGCCGCGCCGCGCACCGGATAGCTCCAGAAGTTCTCGAGCTTGCCCTGCTCACCGTCGCTGATGACGGGCGCCCCGGTCGCCTCAAACTCGGCCACGGTGGCGTGCACCGCCGCCTCGAGCAGGGGCGCGAGCGTGTCTCCCGCGGCGCCGCCGCGGATCGCGGCGACCAGCTCGGGCGGACGGGGAATGCTGCCGATCGGTTCAGTTGGAATCATCAGTGCTGGCATGGTGGCAGGCGCCGGGCGCACGGCTGCGCCTGGCCTGGTAAGGGCCATTGTAGCCCAGCCGAAGCCTGCCGGCACGCGGCATCGGCCTCACCTGGCGGGCGCCGGCTGGCGCGCCACCTTTGCCAGGGCGTCCTGGAGCTGGTCCAGCTCGTAGGGCTTCTGCAGCGACAGGTAGGGGAACTCGAGGTGGCGCAGCAGCGAATCGCCATAGCCGGACGCGAAGATCACCTTCAGCGCCGGATTGTCTTCGAGCGCGCGGCGCGCCAGGTCCACGCCCGACATGCCGGGCAGGCTGACGTCCGAGAACAGCACCTGGTAGCGCTGCTTGGCCAGCAGGACCAGGGCGTCGTCCGGATGCGCCACGCCGTCCGCTTCGTGGCCGAAGGCCTTGAGCATCTCGCACACCAGGTACTGGGAATCGAGGTTGTCCTCGACCACCAGGATGCGCAGCGCGGCGTCTTCGGGCTCCGTCTCGAGCGCCGCCGGCGCGGCGGCTGGAGGGGCCAGCAGGATGTGGATGCCGCCGATGCCGCCGTGGCCGTCCGGCAGCGGCGTGAGGCGCAGGTCGCAACGATGTTCGAGCGGGCCGTCGGCGTGGCGGAAGCCGAGTGTCGTGCCTGCCACCAGGCCGGGCTGCCCGGACCAGGCCTGCTGCAGGGCGGCGGCGGCAGCGGACAGCGGCGGCGGCAGCACCGAGGGCACCGAGCCGCCCGGCACCCGGCCGAAGCCCAGGCCGGCAAGCGCCGCATAGGCCTCGTTGAACACCAGGATGGTTTCGCGCCCCCACACCAGCAATCCCGGCAGGGGGGAGTTGAGCAGCAGGTCGGCCGCCACGCGCAGCGGCGCGGGCCAGCGGGCGGGTTCGCCCAGGCTGCTTCCAGACCAGTCATAGGAGCTAGCAGTGCGCGGATCGTGTTCAGGCATGGGCAGACTGTTGTAGGAACGAAAACATGGCGGCCATCCTACACCAAATGCAGGCCAACTGCCGTCTCGATCCGTGCGAGCCATGCCGGGCAAAAAAAAGCCCGCTTCTGGGAAGCGGGCTGAATCTATTTCCTTGGAGGAGAATAGAGGAGACAGGAAGCATGATGCTGCATTGCCGCAAATTAGTCCAATTTATATTTCAAATGACCGCCATCAAGATTATTGATGAGTCCGCTTTGTCAACCAAGCCGTGGCGTGGCTGCGACGCCGGCCCGGCGGGAGGCGCGCACGCTTGGTGCATGGGTGAAAATGTTCTACGATGGCAACTATGTTAAAACCTTCCCAGCTAGCCTGCGTCTGTGCGGCACTGTTTTTGCTGCACGCAGGCGGCGGGCTTGCGGCCGGGCATGCCGGACTGGGGCAGGAAGGCGCGGATGCGCTTGCGCTGGAAGACTACTCCCTGGAGCAGCTGGCCGATATCGTGGTCACCTCGGTCTCGCGCCAGCAAGGGCGGCTCAGCAGCGCGCCGGCCTCGGTGTATGTCATTAGCGGCGCCGAGATCGCGCGCTCGGGCGCGACCACGGTCCCCGAAGCGCTGCGCCTGGCGCCGAACCTGCAGGTGGCCTTCACCGGCGCCCAGGAATATGCGGTCAGCGCGCGCGGCTTCTCCTCGCAGCTGGCCAACAAGCTGCTGGTGCTGGTGGACGGCCGCAGCGTCTATTCGCCGCTGTTTTCCGGCGTCTACTGGGAAGCCCTGGACGTGGTCCTGGCCGACGTCGAGCGCATCGAGGTGATCAGCGGCCCCGGCGGCACCATCTGGGGCACCAATGCCGTCAACGGCGTCATCAACATCATCACGCGCAGCGCCGCCGATACCCAGGGCGGGCTGGCACAGGCGCATGCCGGCAAGCGTTACGCCGGCGCCGTGCTGCGCCACGGCAAGCGCCTGGCCAACGGCGCCTACGTGCGCGTATACGGCAAGCGCGACGAAGCCGGAGCGGCGCCCGGCGACGTCCCGGATGCGCAGGGCGGCGGCGCTGGCCGGCGCCAGGCGGGCTTCCGCCTCGATTGGGATGGCGCAGGCCAGGACCTGAGCGTGAGCGGCGACCTGCATGCCGGCGCGCTGCGCGCCGCGGGCGAGCCGCGCACCGATTTCTCCGGCGCCAACCTGGTGGCGCGCTTCGATACCCAGGTGGGCGGCGCCACCGCCCTGCGCCTGCAAGCCTGGCTCGGCCAGCAGCGGCGCGAGCAGCCCGGCGCCGGCCGGCACAAGCTCGATACCGCCGACCTCGAGGTCCAGCTGGCCACGCGGCTCGGGCAGCGCCATTCCTTCAGCTGGGGGGGGCGGGGTGCGCCAGGCGCGCGACCGCTTCGACAACGGCCCCATCCTGCAATTCGCACCGACCCATCGCACGCTGCGCTCGACCAACCTGTTTGCCCAGGACGAATTCAGCCTCACGCCGGCCCTGCGCGCGACAGCCGGCCTGCGCCTGGAGCACAATGCCTACAGCGGCACCGAACTGCTGCCCAGCCTGCGCTTGGCCTGGGAACACGCCGCCGGCGCCATGCTGTGGGCGGCCGCCTCGCGCACGGTGCGCGCCCCGGCCCGGATCGACCGCGACCTGCGGCTGGTGGATCCGGCGTCGAACGGCCAGCGCTACCTGATTGCGGGCGGCCCCGACATGCAGTCCGAGGTGGCCCGCGTGCTGGAGCTGGGCTACCGCGCCCAGCCGGCCAGCACGGTGTCGTATGCGATTGCCCTGTTCTACAGCGACTACGAGCGCCTGCGCACGCTGGAGCCCCAAGCGGGCGGGGCGGTATTTCGCAACCTGGGGCACGGCCGGGCGCGCGGGGTGGAAGCCTGGGGCAGCTGGCAGCCCATGCGCGGCTGGCGCCTGTTCGCGGGCGCGGTGTTGCAGGATATCGACACCGGCGTGGCCCTCAGCAGCCTGGATGCCTCGGCGCGTGCCGGTCTGGCGACCAACGACCCGCGCAGCTACTGGCAGCTGCGCTCATCGCACGAACTCGGCGCCGGGCTGAGCGCCGACCTGCTGCTGCGGGGCGTCGCGCGCCTGCCGCAGCCGGCCGTGCCGGGCTATCATGAACTCGACGTACGGCTGGCGTGGCAGGCAGGCCCCGGCGTCGAACTGGCCCTCGCGGGCCGTAACCTGCTGCACGCCCGCCATCCCGAGTTCGGGGAGGCGGGCCTGCGCCAACTGGCTGAACGGCATGTGTTCGCCAGCGCAACGCTGCGTTTCTGAAAGCTCCATGACAAGAATGAAGACAAAGCTCCCTGACCGAATGCGACGCCGCCTGGCCTGCCGGGCGCTCGCATTGCCGCTGTTCCTGGCGGCGGCTGCAGGGATGGCGCCGCGCGCGCTGGCGGAAGGGGGCGGCGCCCAGGCGCTCGAGCGCCGCGTCAAGGCGGCCTTCCTGTATAAATTCCTCGGCTATGCCGAGTTTCCGGCGCATGCGTTTGCCGACCCCAACGGGCCGCTGACGATCGCCGTGGTCGGCTCGGACGAGATGGCCGCCGAACTGGCGCGCATCGCCAGCGGCCGCATGATCGCCGGGCGTCCGATCGTGGTGCGGCAGGTGGCCATGAACGAGGCGCCGCCGGCGGTGCACCTGCTGTTCGTGGCAGGTGGCGACGCCGAACGGGCCGGCCGCGTGCTGCGCGCCGCCCCCGGCGCCTACCTGACCGTGACCGAATGCGACGGGGGCCTGCGCTGTGGCAGCGTCATCAACTTCCGCATCGTCGACGAGCGCGTGCGCTTCGACGTCTCGCTGGATGCCGCCGAAAAGAAGAACGTGAAGCTCAGTTCGCGCCTGCTGACCGTGGCGAACCGGGTACAGAAGGGAGGGTCGTGATGGGCATGCACGATACCGGCTCGGTCCGCAGCAAACTGATCCTGATGGCCGTGGCGACCACCATCGTCGCGCTCCTGACGGCCGCCATCGCCATGATCGTCGTCGACGCGCGCAGCTTCCAGCGCGTCTGGATCGACGACCTGAGCACCCAGGCCGACATCGTCGCCGACGTCGCCGCCCCGGCGGTGTCGTTCAACGACAGCAGCGCCGCCGAGCGCAGCCTGGCGGTGCTGCGGGTGCGGCCGCAGATCATGGCCGCCGCCATCTATACCAACAGCGGCCAGCGCTTCGCCACCTATGCCAAGGCGGGCACGGAAGCATCCTTCCCGGCGCGTCCGGAAGCGGCGGGCCACCGCATGGAGAGCGGCGAACTGGAGGTGTTCCGCCCGATCGTCGAGAACGGCGAGCCGCTCGGCACCGTCTACCTGCGCTCGCGCTTCGGACTGCTGGACCGGGTGCTCAGCTACGGCGCCATCCTCGGCGGCGTGATGCTGGGCGCGCTGGTGATCGCGGCCCTGGTGGCCTCGCGCCTGCAGGCCTCGATCACCCGGCCGCTGCAGGCGGTGACCAACGTGGCGCGCCAGGTGATGCTGCGGCGCGACTTCAGCTTGCGCGTGCCTGGCAAGGAAAAGGGCGAGATCGGCGTGCTGGTGGAAGCCTTCAACGACATGCTGGCCGAGATCGGGCGCCGTTCGGACGCACTGCAGGCGGCCAACCGCACGCTGGAACACGAGATGACGGTGCGCGAGCGCGCCGAGCAGGCCCTGATCGTGGCCGACCGCAGGAAAGACGAATTCCTCGCGACCCTGGCGCACGAATTGCGCAATCCGCTGGCGCCGATCCGCACCGGCCTGGACATCCTGCGCATCCGCAGCGGCGACGCCCAGGCGACCCAGCGCGCCACCGACATCATGGAACGCCAGCTGCGCCAGATGGTGCGCCTGGTCGACGACCTGCTGGACGTCTCGCGCATCAACACCGGCAAGTTCACCATCAAGATGGGCCGCGTGGAGCTGAAGGCCGTGGTCAACGACGCCCTCGAGGTGGTGCGCTCCTATATAGAACTGCATGGCCACGAGCTGGTGATCGACCTGCCGGACCGCCCGGTGTTCCTGCACGGCGACGCGACGCGCCTGGCCCAGGTGCTGTCGAACCTCCTGAACAACGCCGCCAAGTACACCAACCGCGGCGGACGCGTCACCCTCAAGGCGGGCGTCGAGGACCGCACCCTGGTGCTGGAAGTGGCCGACACCGGGATCGGCATCGCGCCGGACATGCTCGACACCGTGTTCGAGATGTTCGTGCAGGTCGATTCGACCCTGGAGCGCAGCGTGGCCGGCCTGGGCGTCGGCCTGTCGCTGGCGCGCAAGCTGGTGGAGCTGCACGGCGGGACCATCGAGGCCAGGTCCGAAGGCCTGGGCCAGGGCAGCAGTTTCGTCGTGCGCCTGCCGATCGTGGTCGACCCGGAGCCGATCGCCAAGCCGACGCCGGCCGCCTTCATCAGCACCGAGTCCTACCGCATCCTGCTAGCGGACGACAACGTCGACTTCGTCAACAGCATCGGCGCGCTGCTCACCGCCATGGGCCACAGCGTGGTCATCACCCACAACGGTCCGGACGCGCTGGCGGCGGCGGCCCGCTTCTGCCCGGACTATGCCTTCCTGGACATCGGCCTGCCGCACATGTCGGGCTACGACCTGGCACGCGGGATCCGCAAGCTGGCCTGCGGCTCGATGACGGTGCTGATCGCCGTCACCGGCTGGGGCCAGGAGAAGGACCGCCAGCTCGCCTTCGAGGCTGGCTTCGACCACCACATGGTCAAGCCGGTGCGTTTCGAGCAGATCGAGGAAATCCTGGGGAACCGCAGCATCATCAAGAAGCTGCGTACCTGATCCGCGGGCCCCGCAGCCGGGGCCCAAGCCTTCTTTCGGGGTCAGGTCTGACATTTGGACACGGACTCGAGCATGCCGTCGTTTTTATTGCTCAGCTCGTGTCTGAATGTCAGACCTGACCCCTTGTGACTGACGTTTCTTTGGACAAAAAAAGACGGAAGCGCTTGCGCGCTTCCGTCGTTCTATTTCAGCAGGTGTGAGGCTCAGGCCTGCTTGGCTTTGCGGCGGCGTGCCAGGAAGCCCAGGATACCGAGGCCGCCCAGCATCATGCCGTAGGTTTCCGGCTCCGGAACTGGAGCCAGCATCACGGCACCGCCGAACGAGGCGCCGGTATCCGACACCAGATTGCCGCTGACCTGCAGGTAGTAGTTACCGGCGGCCAGGTTATCGCTGGAGATGCTCCAGACGTCCATTGCGCCGCTCATCAGCGAGGTACCGGTGGTGATGAGCGTGTCGTCTTCGCCATACAGGGCCAGGGCGGTGATGTCCAGGCCCTCGCTTTCGCTGCGGCTGATCGACGAGATGATCGCATCCAGGTTCATCGGCATATCACCTTCGACGGTGAAGGTGAAGCGGTCAGCGAAGGTATTACCTTCGTTGTCAGCCGCGAAGGTGTCGCCGAAGAAGGCGGTGTTGTCGATCAGCTCCAGAGCCTGTGGGGAGTTGCCGACGACCTCCTGGGCCATCACGGCCGACGAACCAAACGAAGCGGAAGCAAACACAATTGCAGCAATCAGAGATTTTTTCATTTCTTTCCTCGCATTAGAATCAGCCGCGTCCTGCAGCCTGGGTTTCAAGTATCGGGGAACTTCATGCTATCAAAAGGGCAAAAAAAAGCACGTGGAAGTGTGATTGAACGTTCAATGCGTGCTACATGTTCCGCAAAACAAGAGATTTCTGAGAGGACATACTGTGCGCCTTCTCTTCATAGGAGAACTCGTTTCATCGGGGTTGATAGGTAGAAAAAAATTCTCGAGTTGCTGAAAATGTGTAAGCGCAGTCCTACAGAAACGGGAGGGGCTTTCCGGCGCTGAGCCCGTGCGATTTCAGTCCGGTTTAATGAACGAAGCGTAGCAGTTAGCGCGTTTTAGGAGGTTTTTGCTGAGTTACCTCAGCAGCGGATCGAGGGCTCGGCACGGGCGCAGGCAGGCGTCGACGAGAATAGGCCTACCCGGGTCGGAAAAACGAGAGGGGATGGCGGAAAAGAAAAATGGCCCAGAATCGCTTCTGAGCCATTTTATAAAAGTTGGCGCGGCTGGCAGGAATCGAACCCACGACCCCTTGGTTCGTAGCCAAGTACTCTATCCAGCTGAGCTACAGCCGCCCGAGGCACGCATTATAGCAGCATTGGATGATTTGGCAAATCCCCCGATTCGTTGAACCCAAGCCCATCCGGAGTGATTCCCCCCAGCCCCGTTGCGAGGATCGGACGCCCGGTGAAGCGCGGAAGCCGCGGGGGAGGGAAATCGAATTGCGATGCTGCGGGATGAATCTTCTCAGAGCCGTCTTAGAAGGCGCTTAAGCGTGGCGCTGGCGGGCGCAACATGTCAATCTGCCGGGAAGCCGGCGAGGGGACAAGGAGAGCGGCCGCATCAAGCCGATGCCGCAACGAAAAAAGGGACCAGATTTTTCAATCTGGTCCCTCATATTCTGGCGCGGCTGGCAGGAATCGAACCCACGACCCCTTGGTTCGTAGCCAAGTACTCTATCCAGCTGAGCTACAGCCGCCCGATGCACGCATTATAGCAGGAGCTTCGCATATTGCCAAAGCCTCATTGGCATCCTGGCACATCCTGCGGGTCTTACAACGAAAAAAGGGACCAGATCTCTCAATCTGGTCCCTCATATTCTGGCGCGGCTGGCAGGAATCGAACCCACGACCCCTTGGTTCGTAGCCAAGTACTCTATCCAGCTGAGCTACAGCCGCCCGAGGCACGCATTATAGCAGGAGCTTCGCATATTGCAAAAGCCTTCATTGGCATCCTGGCACATCCCGCGGGACCTGCGTGGGCCCCAACGAAAAAAGGGACCAGATCTTTCAATCTGGTCCCTCATATTCTGGCGCGGCTGGCAGGAATCGAACCCACGACCCCTTGGTTCGTAGCCAAGTACTCTATCCAGCTGAGCTACAGCCGCCCGAGGCACGCATTATAGCAGCGCCTTGTCATTTCCGGAAGCCTCAATTTTTTTCCGTAGGCAAACTCGCTCTGGTAGATTAGCCGGGTTGGGACCTGATGAGACACCTATGTTTGCCTTGAAGCCGGGAGCGCGCCTCGCGCTGGTCGCTCTATGTATGCTGTGCCTGTGGGCGGGCAGCGCCCTCGGCGCGCCGCGTAGCCTGCGCTTCGAACGCCTGTCGATCGAGGAGGGTCTGTCGCAGCAGTCGGTGCTGACTATCCTGCAGGACCGGCGCGGTTTCATGTGGTTCGGCACGCAGGCCGGCCTGAACCGCTTCGACGGCTACCGCGTCACGGTCTATCGCAACGACCCGAACGACCCCGCCAGCATTCCCGATAACTATGTGCTCGCGTCCTACGAGGACGAGCAGGGCAGGCTGTGGTTCGGCACCAAGGGCGGCCTGAGCCGGTTCGACCACGCCACCGGCAAGTTCATGCGCTTCGCAGCTCCCGGCGCCGGCGCCGGCGCTCCGTATACCGGCAACCGCGCCGTGCTGGCGATCCAGCCGGCGCCGGGCGGCGGACTGTGGCTCGCCACCGGCGACGGCCTGCAGTACCTCGATCCCGCCAGCGGGCGCCTGCGCGCTTACCGCCATGACCCGGCCGATCCGCGCACCCTGCGCGACAACCGCGTCAATGCGCTGGCGCTGGACGGCCGCGGCCACCTGTGGATCGGCACCGCGGCAGGGCTGGACCGGCTGGTGCCCGGCGCCGACCGCTTCGAGCACCATGACCTCGACCCGGAAGACCTGCAGCGCAATACCGTGCTGGCCCTGTCGATGGGCCCGCGCGATACGCTCTGGGTCGGCACCGCGGCCGGGCTGGAAGCCTGGCGCCTCGGCGACGGCGCGGCCGATGCGCGGCCGCAGCGGCGCCGCATCGGCAGCCAGCTCGGCATGGAAGAGTCGCGCATCAATGCGCTGTACCACGATCGCGGCAACACCCTGTGGGTCGGCACCGAACTGGAAGGGCTGAAATGGCTGGACCCGGCGACCGGGCGCTTCCTCAGCTACCGCAACGACCCGGCCGATCCGCACACGCTGTCGGACAACCAGGTCACCGCGATGCTGGTCGACCGCACCGGCACCCTGTGGGCCGGCACCCAGTTCGGCGGCGTCAGCCGCACCGACCTGGCCAGCGGCGGTTTCGCCCGCTATGGCGGCAACGAGGGCCTGGGACGGGCCAAGGTACGCGCCATCGCCGAGGATCCGGACGGCGCGGTGTGGATCGGCACCACCGGCGACGGCCTGATGCGGATGGTCCGCCCGGGTGGACGGATCGAGCGCGTCGGCCAGGGCGAGCTGCCGGGCGAGGTGGTGAGCGCGCTGGCGCATGCGCGCGGCCGCACCTGGATCGGCACCCCGACCGGCCTGGCCTGGGTTGATGCCGCCGGGCGCTTCGGCCAGACCGGACTGGGCGCCAGCCCGGGCGCCAACTATGTGCAGGCGCTTCACCCCGGCCGCAGCGGCACGCTGTGGATCGTCACGCGCGGCGGCCTGGCCGCGCTGCTGCCGGGGCAGGCGCATGGCAAAGACCTGGTGCGCACCTGGCGCCACGACCCCGACGACCCGGGCAGCCTGGGCGAGAACTACGGCTTCACGGCGCTGGAGGACCGCCGCGGGATCGTCTGGATCGGGACCGAGACCGGCCTGGAGCGCTACGACCCGGCGAGCGGGCGCTTCACCCACTATCGCCCCGACCCGCACAACCCGAACGGCCTGCGCCACGGGCGCATCTATCACTTGATGGAGTCGGCGCGCGGCGAACTGTGGGTCGGCACCGCCGGCGGCTTGCACCGGATGGAAGCCGGCAAGGAAGGAGTGCGTTTCCGTTACTACCCGTTCAACAAGGGCCCGGAGGCGCTGCCGATCGGGGCGATGATCGAGGACGAGCACGGCTTCGTCTGGGCCAGCACGACGGCCGGCATCACGCGCGTCGATCCCGCCACCGGCGCCACCAAGAACTACACCGCGAAGGACGGCCTGGTGGACGGTTCCTATTTCGTCGGCGCGGCCATGCGCGGCCGCGACGGCCAGTTCTGGTTCGGCGGCACCACCGGCCTGACGTCCTTCCTGCCGGACGCGGTGCGCGACAACCCCTATGCGCCGGAAGTGGTGATCACCGACTTCCTGGTGCTGAACCGCTCGCGGGCCACGCCCAACTTCCACGAACAGTCCGCCCTGACGCTGTCGCACCGCGACACCGTGTTCACCCTCGAATTCGCGGCCCTGCATTATGCCGACCCCGAAGGCAACCGCTACGCCTACCAGCTGGAGGGCTTCGACCAGGGCTGGGTCGACACCGACGCGCGTCGCCGCTATGCGACCTATACCAACCTCGATCCGGGAACCTATGTGTTCCGGGTCCGGGCCAGCAACAAGGACGGCGTCTGGAGCGCGCAGCCGGCCTCCCTCACGATCACGATCACGCCGCCGTTCTGGAAGACCCCGTGGTTCCGCACGCTCGCGGTGCTGGCCGTCCTGGCGCTGTTCACTGCCGCCTACCGCCTGCGCGTGCGCGGCCTGGTCGCCCAGAAGCTGCTGCTGGAACACGAGGTGGGGGTGCGCACCGTCGAGCTGCGGCGCCAGAAGGAATCGGCCGAGCGGCGCAAGCAGGAGGTCGAGCAGCAGAAGGAAGTGGTGGAGCAGGCGCACCGCAACATCGCGCTGCTGTCCGACATCGGGCGCGCGGTGACGGCGAACCTCGAGCTCGAAGCGATCATGCGCACGCTCTACGAGCAGGTGCATGCGCTGATGGACGCGAGCCTGTTCGCGGTGGTGCTGCGCCACCCCGAGCGCGGCGCCATCGAATATGCCTATGCGGTGGTCGACGGCGAGCGCCGCGAGGCCTTCGAGCTGCCGGAAGACCCGGACCGGATTCTCGCCGCCTGGGCCATCGTGCGCGGGCGCGAGGTGCTGGCCGGCGAGCTTCCCCAGGAGCTGCCGGACTACCTGCCGGGCTTGCCGCCTGAACAGGCCGCCGAGATCGCCTTGCCCTGCGCCTGGCGCGCCGGCATGGCGCCGCGCTCGCTGCTCCTGGTGCCGGTGCTGGTGGGCGAGCGCGTGCTGGGCGCGCTGACGGTGCAGAGTCCGGCCGCCAGGGCCTACGGCCAGGTGCACCTCGACATGCTCGAGACGCTGGCCGCCTACGTCGGCGTGGCGATCGACAATGCCAGCGCCTACCGCCAGTTGCAGGATACCCAGGCCCAATTGGCGGCGCGCGAGAAGCTGGCCTCGCTCGGCTCGCTGGTGGCGGGCGTCGCCCACGAGCTGAATACCCCGATCGGCAACAGCCTGCTCATGGCCAGCACGCTGCAGGAGAAGACGGGCGACATCGCCGCGCGCTTCGACAGCGCCAACCTGCGCCGCTCCGAGCTGGCCGACTACATGGCGGCCTCGCGCGAAGCGTCCAGCCTGATCATGCGCAGTCTGCACAATGCGGCCGAGCTGGTGAACAGCTTCCGCCAGGTGTCGGTGGACCAGGCCAGCGCCCAGCGGCGCCGCTTCGACCTGGCCCAGGCCTGCCAGGAAATCGCGGCCACCCTGATGAACACCGTGCGCCTGGCCGGACACCGCCTCGAGCTGCGCGTGGCGCCGGGCATCGTGATGGACAGCTTCCCCGGCCCGCTCGGCCAGGTCGTGATCAACTTGGTCAACAACGCCCTCTTGCACGCCTTCGAGGGGCCGGGCGGAAGCATGGTGCTGGAAGCGGCGCCCTGCGAGGGCGGGGCGCGCATCACCTTTCGCGACGACGGGCGCGGCATCCCGCAAGGCGACCTGTCGCGCATCTTCGATCCCTTCTTCACCACGCGCATGGGACAGGGCGGCACCGGCCTGGGACTGAACATCAGCTGGAACATCGTCACCACGCTGCTGGGCGGATCGCTGCGGGTGGAGAGCAGCCAGGGTCAGGGCGCGGCCTTCATCCTCGAGCTGCCGCTGCGCGCGCCGGACCCGCAGGCGCTGCAGGCGGCGCCGGAAAGCGTGCCCGGGCGCTAGCTCATGCGACCACGTTGATCGGCCGGCCGGCGGCCCAGGCTTCGATGTTATCGACCAGCATGTCGGCCAATGTCTGCATTGCCCCGCCGCTGGCCCAGGCCACGTGCGGGGTCAGGATGAAGTTCGGCAGGCGCAGGCGCAGCAGCGGGTTGTCGGGCAGCGGCGGCTCCTGGCTCAATACGTCGAAGCCGGCGCCGCCGATGCGCCCCTCCTGCAGGGCCACGGCCAGCGCCGCCTCGTCCACCAGGCCGCCGCGCGCGGTGTTGATCAGGAGGGCATGCCGCCCCATGAGGCCCAGCTCGCGCGCGCCGATCAGGTGGCGTGTGGCTTGCGTCAGCGGCAGGTGCAGGCTGACGACGTCGGAGCTGGCCAGCAGTTCGTCGAGCGGCAGTTCGGTCACGCCAGGCTCGGCTACCTTCGAGCGCGAGGTGGCGGCGATCTCCATGCCGAAGGCGCGCCCGAGCTGCGCCACTTTCTTTCCCAGCGCGCCGTAGCCGACGATGCCGAGCCGGCTGCCGGCCAGGTCGCCGATCGGGTGGTCCAGCAGGCAGAAGCGGGTCGAGCGCTCCCATTTGCCGGCCTCGACGTCGGCCACGTAGGCGCGCAGATTGCGGCGCAGCGCCAGCAGCAGGGCGAAGCAGTGTTCGGGCACGGACACCAGGGAATAGTTGCGGATGTTCGACACCACGATGCCGCGCGCCCGGCAGGCCGCGAGGTCGACGTTGTCGGTGCCGGTGGCGGCGATGGCCACCATCTTCAGGTCGGGCAGGCGCTCGATCGCGGCCGCGCGCAGCGGCACCTTGTTGGTGACGGCCACGCTTGCTCCGGCCAGGCGTTCCACGACCTGGTCTTCCGCCGTGCCGGCATGATCCTGCCAATCATGGTCGAAAGCGGGGGCGCGGACCCGGGCCTGCAGGCTGTCGCGGTCGAGGAAGACGATTCTGGGCATGGCGTGCTCGCGGGTGGTCAAAGCCACATTGTAGACGCCATCGAAACGATGGCGCCGAATACGACAAAGGACAGGCGAACCTGTCCTTTGGATATGGTGGGGCCCGAGCGGCCTGTTTATGTACTGCTGAACCCTCAACGGCTGCGCAGGGCGGCCGGTTGACGGGCTTACATTTGCTTACAAAGGAAGGCAGGGTTAGCTGGCGTACAGTCGCGCCAGCCGGCCGCGGCCTACACTGGAGACACGACCGTAGCCGGGGAGGTGCCACATGCCAGACGCGCTCAAACTGTACAAGGCCAAGCGCAATTTCGACATCACGTCCGAGCCCCTTGACGGCGGCGTGCCCAGTACCGAGGCGTTGACCTTCGTCATCCAGAAGCACTGGGCCACGCGCCTGCACTACGATTTCCGGTTGGAACTCGATGGAACCATGAAGAGCTGGGCCGTCCCCAAAGGACCGAGCTACGACACCCACGACAAGCGCATGGCCGTGCACGTCGAGGATCACCCGATTTCCTATTCCGACTTCGAAGGCACCATTCCGCCCAAACAATATGGCGCGGGGAAGGTCATCATCTGGGACAAGGGTACCTGGGAACCGGTCGGCGATCCGCACGAGGGCTATCGCAAGGGCAACCTGAAGTTTGTCATCCACGGCCACAAGATGCACGGGCGCTGGGTGCTGGTGCGCATGAAGGGCCGCGGCGACGACAAGCAGGAACCCTGGCTCCTGATCAAGGAGAACGACGAGCACGCCCGGCCGGCCGAGGAATTCTCGGTGGTCGACGAGATGCCCGACAGCGTCAAGGACCTGCCGATGCCGAAGCCCGCGCGCGGCAAGGTGGCGGCGCTGAAGGCCGAGGCGGCATCCGAAGCCCAGTCGGAAGACGTGCGCAAGCCGGCGCGCAAGCGGGCCGCCGCCGCCAAGCCCGCGGCCAAGGCCGGCGCGAAGTCCACCGGCACATCCACGCGCGCCAGGAAGGCCGCGGCGCCCAACTTGCCGGAAGGCGTGGTCGAGGCAGACCTGCCCGAAGCCTTCACGCCCGAACTGGCGACGCTGGTCGACGGTCCGCCGCTGGACCCGGAAAACTGGGTATTCGAAGTCAAGTTCGACGGCTACCGCATGCTGGCGCGGGTCGAGAAAGGTACGGTTCGGCTCATCACGCGCAACGCCAACGACTGGACCGACAAGCTGGCGCCGCTGCGCGATGAACTGCAGCGCATCGGGCTGCCGGATGGCTGGTACGACGGCGAGATCGTGGTCCATGACGAGAACGGCAAGCCGAACTTCGGCCTGCTGCAGCTGGCCTTCGATGGCGTGCGCACGGCCGATATCGTCTACTTCCTGTTCGACGCTCCCTATTGCAACGGCTACGACCTGCGCGACGTGCCCCTGGTCGAGCGGCGCGCCGCGCTGGAACAGATCCTCAAGAAGGCCAAGTCGGACAAGGTGCGCTTCTCCGCCGAGTTCGGGACCAACCCGGACGAACTGGTGGTGGCGGCCTGCAAGATCGGCCTGGAAGGCGTGATCGGCAAGCGCCGCGATTCGCGCTACGTGTCGCGCCGCTCGCCCGAGTGGATCAAGCTCAAGTGCGGCCTGCGCCAGGAATTCGTGATCGGCGGGTACACCGACCCGAAGGGCTCGCGCAAGGGCGTCGGCTCGTTGCTGCTCGGGACCTACGACCGCGAGGGCGTGCTGCGCTATGCGGGTAACGTGGGGTCGGGCTTCAACCATGCTTCGCTGATGGACATCAAGGAACGCCTGGAAGCCCTGCGTACCGACGACAGTCCGTTCCCGCCGCGCGCGGTGCCGGGGCGCCAGCACCACTGGGTCAAGCCGGTGCTGGTGGCCGAGGTGAGCTTCTCGGAATGGACCAATACCGGCTCGGTGCGCCATCCGGTGTTCCAGGGCCTGCGTAATGACAAGCCGGCCAAGGGCATCACGCGTGAGGAGCCGCGCCACATCGAGGACATCGACGAGGGCAAAGCGCGGGCCGAGGCGCCCGACGAACCGGTGTCGCCGCCGCCCGCCGGCCTGCACGGCAAGCTGCCGGACACGCTGCGGGTCACCAACCCGGAGCGGGTGGTCGACCCGTCCACCGGCATCACCAAGCTGGACATCATCCGCTACTACGCGCTGGTGGGCGAGCTGATGATGGAACACCTCAAGCGCCGTCCGCTGACCCTGGTGCGCGCACCCGCCGGCATCGGTGCGGAGCTGGTGTACCAGAAGCATGCCGACGTGAAGAAGCTGCCCGGCGTGAAGCAGATGGACCAGGCGCTCGACCCGGACAATCCGCCGATGCTGGAGATCGCCGGCGTGGAGGGCATCCTGTCCCTGGCGCAGTGGAACGCGATCGAGCTGCACACCCAGAATGCGCTGGCCAGGAGCTACGAGACGCCGGATCGCATGGTCTTCGACCTCGACCCGGGCGAGGGGGTGGAATGGAGACAGATGCAGGAAGCAGCGCAGATCATGCACGCCTTCCTCGACGAGCTGGGCCTGCCGTCTTTTCTAAAGACCAGCGGCGGCAAGGGCCTGCACGTGGTGGTGCCGGTGAAGCCGGAATACGGCTGGGATACGGTAAAAGCCTTCTCGCAGGCCATCGTGCGCCACCTGGCGGCGACGCTGCCGGACCGCTTCGCCTTCAAGAGCGGCGCCAAGAACCGGGTCGGCAAGATCTTCATCGACTACCTGCGCAACGGCCGCGGCGCGACCACCATCAGCGCCTGGGCGGCGCGTGCGCGCCCCGGGCTGGGCATTTCGGTGCCCCTGGCATGGGACGAGCTGCAAAAGCTCAAGTCGAGCGCGCAGTGGACGGTGGCAAACGTGCACACGCGGCTGGACAAGGGGAACGAGCCGTGGGCGGGCTATGCGAAAGCCGCGAAAGGGCTCACCAAGGCGATGAAGATCCTGGGGTTTGACGAGTAGCGCGCTTGGAGTTCGTAGGGTGGACGGGTCCCCGTCCGCACGTTCAACCAGGCGGAGAACGGTCGGCCGCGTGGTTTCAACCGTGATTTGAACGCGCGGACGGCTTAGCCGTCCACCCTACGATTACCTGGACATCAATCGACGTTACGGCCCAGCGCCTTCAGGGAGGCCCGCACGCCCCGCCCGTACGCCGGATCCGCCTTGTCGAACTGGCGCAGCTGGCGCTGCAGGATGTCCTCGTCCACACCGCTGAGCGGTCCTGCCAGGTTGTCGCACAGGTTCTGGCGCTCCGCAGGACTCATCAGGCGGAACAGGTTGCCGGCCTGGGTGTAATCGTCTTCCATCCCGCGGAAGTCGTAGCGGCCGGCGTCGCCCCTGATCGGCAGTTCCGGTTCGCCATGGCCCATGCCCAGCGCTCCCCGGCCTACCGAATCGACGGTGGCGTAGTTGCGCGCCGCGCCGCCGTTGGCGATCGCCATCGCGCCGTCGCGCTGCTGGTTGTGGAAGGGGCAGCGCGGGGCGTTCACCGGCAGGTGCTGGTGGTTGGTGCCGACCCGGTACAGCTGGGCGTCGTGGTAGGCGAACAGTCGGCCCTGCAGCATCTTGTCCGGCGAGTAGCCCAGGCCCGGCACCACGTTGGCGGGCGAGAACGCGGCCTGTTCGACTTCGGCGTGGTAGTTGTCCGGGTTGCGGTTCAGCTCCAGCACACCCACCGGCAGCATCGGGAAGTCGCCGTGCGGCCACACCTTGGTCAGGTCGAAGGGGTTCCAGCCGGTGCGCTGCTCCCAGTCGGCCAGCTGCTGTTCGCTTGCCACCTGCACCTTGACGTCCCACTGCGGAAAGTCCTGGCGGGCGATCGCCTCGAACAGGTCGCGCTGGGCGTGGTCCGGGTCCGTGCCTGCAAGTCGGACCGCCTCGGCGGCGCTGAGGTTCTTGATGCCCTGGCGGGTCTTGAAGTGCCACTTCACATACACGCGTTCCCCGGCTTCGTTGATCAGGCTATAGGTATGGCTGCCGAAGCCGTCCATGTGGCGGTAGCCGTCCGGGGTGCCGCGATCCGAGAACAGGATGGTCACCTGGTGCAGGCTCTCCGGCGCATTGCTCCAGAAATCGAACATCATGTTGGCCGATTTCAGGTTGGTCTGCGGATCGCGCTTCTGGGTATGGATGAAGTCGGGGAACTTGATCGGGTCCTTGATGAAGAACACCGGGGTGTTGTTGCCGACCAGGTCCCAGTTGCCTTCCTCGGTATAGAACCGCAGGGCGAAGCCGCGCGGGTCGCGCTCGGTGTCGGCGCTGCCCTTTTCGCCGCCGACGGTCGAGAAGCGCAGGAATACCGGGGTGGTCTTGCCGATCTCCGAGAACAGCTTGGCCTTGGTGAAGGGGCGCAGGTCGTGGGTGACGGTGAAGCTGCCGTAGGCGCCCGAGCCCTTGGCGTGGACCACGCGCTCGGGAATGCGCTCGCGGTTGAAGTGCTGCAGCTTCTCGATCAGGTGGAAGTCCTGCAGCAGCAGCGGGCCGCGCGGGCCGGCGCTGAGCGAATTCTGGTTGTCGGCGACCGGGATGCCGGAAGCGGTGGTAAGGCGGGGCTGGCTCATCAGGAATCTCCTTGTTGTGTACTCGATAGGGAGATTCTATGGCTCAACGGGGAATTAATAAATTTGATTTATTGAATCAGTTTGATAGTTTTTCACAATCCCGTCTTTGCAGGGGGTGCGTTGTCGTCCTCGCGCTTGTCCGAGCGGATCCCGGGAAGTCGGTCGACCGCGATCAGGCCCTCGGCTGCGGCGTGGGAGGCGGCGAACACGCTGTCGGGCGAGAGCACCAGCTGGGTGCCGGTGGCGCTCACTTCGTCGATCAGGCGGTCGAGCGCATCGATGCGCGAGGGATCGGGGTTGACGTTGCGGATGTAGATCATCCTGACGGCGCCCGGATGGCGGCGCACGACCTCGGCATAGATCTCGGGGTCCTGTTCGCCGCTGTCGCCGATCAGCACGAACTGCATGCCGGGATAAAAATCCAGGATGCGCTCGATCTGTTCGAGCTTGTGGTTGCCGTGCTCGTTGATCTTGAGGACCTGGCGCACGCTCAGCTCGCGCAGCAGCAGGGGCCCGAGCGGGATGTCCTGCAGCTTGAGGAAGTCGACCAGGGGCCCGAACAGGTGCCAGGGGCTGCTCGAGACGTAGAACAGGGGATTGTCCTCGCTGCCGCTGGCACCGTCGCGCAGGGCGCGGTAGAAGCCGGCCACGCCCTTGAAGGGCTTGCGCGTATGGTGGTTGGTGCGGGCCAGCATCAGCGCCATGTTCAGCTTGTTGGTGACATTGGTCCAGAGGACGGTGTCGTCGATGTCGCTGATGATGCCGAAGCGGGCGCTGGCGGCCGGGACGCGGATCTCGCTTGTCGCGCGCAGCGGCTGGCCGTCGGGCTGCAGGTTGTCCGGGAATTCGAGTTCGACCGCGTGCCAGCCGCCGCCGAGTTCGGCGGCGGGGACGAAGTCGAAGGAAAAGTAGCCGCCCCCATCCGTGTGAGTTTCGTGGGTGGCGCCGGCAAAGTGCGCCAGCACGCGCGCACCCGCCACCTCATCCGATTCGAGCCGGCGGTACAGGGCCACCAGGTTCTGCCAGCCGCTGTCGGTGTCGCTCTGCTCGCGGAAGGCCGCCTCGTCCAGCAGGCGGCCCTTGAGCCATACGCGCCTGGCATTGCCGAAGCCGAGGTAGGGGACGGCCATCAGGCGCCGGCCTTGCTCGGGCGCGGCCAGGCGCCTCAGGGCGGCGCTGGCGAAGGCGCCGGCAGTGCGGGCCAGGCGTTGGCGCAGCGGCGTTGCAGGCACGACCTCCTGCCTGGCCGCCTGTAGCTTGTCGGTAGACGTGGCCGACCGCGGCGTGCCGCGTTCCACCCACACGCTGCCGCGCGCAGTGCGGGTCAGGAGCAGGGCCTGCTGCACCTGCTGGGGTTTCATCGGATCGACCGGCGTGGCCATCACATGCACCGCCGTGCCCATCTCGCGCAGCCGCGCGATGTCCGTTTCCGACAGCAGGCCGGGATTCAGGAACAGGCTGGCCTTGCCGAGGTCGACCCTGGCCGCGATGTCGTCGAAACCGGCACGGGTCAACACGAGGAAGGGCATGGCGCTGTTGGGCATGGTCGCATCTGGCATAGTCGGGATATGCCAAGTATCGCGCACGCGCGGCGAAGGGCACGCACGCTACGAGACAATTGTGGTGCACGCTTTGTGCACGCCACGCTTCTCTGGCAAGCTGGAGTGCCTACCTCACACCGCCGGCCGACCATGAACATCGTATGCATCGCCTGGGGCTCCCTGTTGTGGAAGCCCGCCCCCCTCAAGCTGGCCTCGGGCTGGCATCCCGGCGGTCCACGCCTGCCGCTCGAGTTCGTGCGCAAGAGCGACGACAGCGCGGAAGTCGCCCTGGTGCTGTGCGAAGGCGCGCGCCCGATGCCGACCTATTGGGCCTATCTCGATGTCTCCGACCTCGATGCGGCGCGGGCGATGCTGGGCGAGCGCGAGAAGATCGCGCCGGGGCGGCCCGACTACATCGGCAGCATCCCGTCAGTGGGCGGAGCCCGCAGCGACGAGCGCATCGTCGCCTGGCTGGCGCGCATGCGTCTCGACGCCGCCGTGTGGACGGCGCTGCCGGCCAAGTTCGACGGGGAGTCCGGACGGGTGCCGACGCCCGAGGAAGTGGTGCGCACGCTCGATTGCCTGCCGGGCGAGGAACGTGCGCAAGCCGAGCGCTACGTGCGCTGCACCCCGCCGCACATCGATACCGCGTACCGCCGCATCATCGCGGCGCGCCTGGGATGGCACGCCGCGCGCGATGCCCATGTGACCCGAACGCGCTAGGTCTGCGATCTCCTGGCAAGAAATATTGCCAGGGGATGGCAATTGCTGTGCTATTCTTCCTGTGCCGGATTGTCTCGCTCATGGAAATGCTCGTCCACGCGGAGAAAACAATGAAAAGAATAGTGACGGTGATAGCAGTCTTCTTGGTGCTGGCCGTGTTCTGGCTGGCATTCAAGCCCCGGCCGGTGGTAATGGTCGATCGTGCGATGCGTACCGCGATGATCGATGCCCTGGTGGCGAAGCTGAACGATCACTATGTCTTCCCCGAGAAGGCGAGGCAGTTCGAGGCAGTCCTGCGCCAGCGCGAGCGGGAAGGCAGATACGAAAAAATTAGGGACGGTTATCGGCTGGCGCAGCAGCTCACGGCCGATATCCATGGCGTCGCGCAAGACCTGCACCTGAAGGTGCGCTTCGCTCCCGGACTGGACCTGGTGGGCGACATGGGAGCGGCTCCGGCGGCGACGCAAGCGGAGTGGGAGCAGCGCACCAACGTTATCGAGCGCCTGATGATGCGCCGCACGGCAGCCCGTGCAGTGAAGCTTGAACGCCTCGGCCACAATGTCGGCTACCTGAAAATCACCAGCTTCCCCGATGCCCTCCCGGTCGCCGACAAGTTCGGTGCAGCGATGGATGAACTCGCTGATACCGAGGGCCTCATCGTCGACCTGCGCAAGAATGACGGCGGCGATCCGCAAGCGGTGGCCCTCTTGATCAGCTATTTCGTCGACCGGTCGACACGCCTCAACGACATCTGGGATCGCGAGACCGGCAATGCGGTCCAGCATTGGACGCACGACAAGCTCGCCGGCAAACGCTACGGCGGCAGCAAACCGGTCCTGATCCTGGTCGGCCCCCGCACGGCGTCCGCCGGCGAAGACTTCGCGTACACGATGCAGGCCCTGAAGCGCGCCACCGTGATCGGCGAGCGGACCTGGGGCGGCGCCCACCCCATGAGTTTCTACCGCATCGGCGAGCATTTCTTCGCACAGATCCCCAACAAGCGCACCATCAGTCCCATCACCGGCACCAACTGGGAAGGAACCGGCGTCAAGCCGGATATCGCGGCGGCGCCGGACCAGGCGCTGGGAGTGGCCAGGGACATGATGCGGCGTCGGCTCCAGGGAAGCGCCACGCTCGCCGCCGCCGCACCTTGACAAAGCCGCGCCGGGACGGCCGGCCTCAGGATTCGTTCTTGAAGATCCCGCGGATGTTCATGCACATCAGCGCCGCCTGCAGGACGATCAGGGCCCAGGCCTCGTCGTGGATGCCCCACACGATCCACAGCACGTTACTGAGGATGAACATGGAAAAGCCGAACACGCGCCGCTCGGCGCGCTTGGAGCCGATCAGGTAGGCCGCGAACAGGGTGACCAGCATCGCCGGCCACTGGAGGAGGTCGATGAATTCATCCATCCGTCACGCCGCCTTCCTGCGGCGCGGAGCGGCCGTCGATGGTGCGCCGGTGGACTTGGCGGCAGTCTTCCTTGCCGCCGGCTTGGCCGCGGCTTTGGTGGCGGTCTTGCGCTTCGGCGCCGCGCCGCTGGCGGCGACGCGGTCGGTGCCGTGGGCGGCGGCCTTGCGGGCACGCGGAGGCGGGGCTTCCTCTTCGTCCTCGTCCTCGGCAGCGGGCCGGCGTTTCTTCGGCGGCGGCGGTTCGTCGTCGTCATCCTCGTCGGGCGCGGCCTTGCCGGGTTTCTTGCCGAGGCTGGCCTGCAGCAGCGAGACCAGGTCGATGACCTTGCCGGTCTCGCGCTTCGTCTCGCCCGGCTCGGGCATGGTGATGGTCTTGGTCTGGTGCGCCTTGACCTTCTTCTCGATCAGGGCCAGCACGTCCTCGCGGTAGGTGTCGTGGTACTGCTCGGGATCCCAGTCCTCGGCCATGCCCTGCACCAGGGCCATCGCCATCTTGAGTTCCTTGTCGGTGATCTGGGCTTTCTTGTCGTCGGCCGTGGGAATCTTGAGGTCGCCCGCGTCGCGGATCTCGTCGGCGTAGCGCAGCGTGTTCATGACGATGGTGTCGCCCACGCACACCAGCGCCGCCAGGTGCTGCTTGACGCGGATGACGACGCGCGCGATGCCGATCTTGCCGGCCTTGCGCAGGGTTTCGCGCAGCAGGGCGTAGACCTTGTCGCCGCCCTTGCCGGGGGCGAGGTAGTAGGGCTGCTCGAAGTAGAGCAGCGAGACGTCCTCGGCATCCACGAAGGCGAGGATGTCGATGGTCTGGGTCGCCTCCGGGTTGGCGCGCCGCAGGTCTTCGTCGGACAGCACGACGTATTCGCCGCTGGTGTACTCGTAGCCCTTGACGATGTCGTCCCAGGAGACTTCCTTGCCGTTGCCCTTGTTGTAGCGCTTGAAGCCGACCGGCGAGAAGTCGCGCCGGTCGAGCATGGTCAGGTCGAGCCCCTTGTTGTCGACCGCCGGGTACATATCGACGGGGATGTGCACCAGCCCGAAGCTGATCGCACCTTTCCACATGCTGCGCGGCATAACTCCTCCTTATTCGCCTACCTTGCCGGTCACCGGCAGGATGACCCCCGTGATGTAGCCCGAGCACACCGGCGAAGCCAGGAACACGTAGGCAGGCGACAGTTCCTCCGGCTGGGCGGGACGCTTGAAGGTGGTGCTGGCGCCGAATTCCTTGATGTCCTCGGGCGCCTGGTCGGCCGGGTTCAGCGGCGTCCAGACCGGGCCCGGGGCCACGCAGTTGACGCGGATGCCCTGGTCGATCACGCTGGCCGCGAGCGACATCGTGAAGGCGTGGATGGCGCCCTTGGTGGCGGAATAGTCGAGCAGCTTCTTCGAGCCTTTCAGGCCGGTCACCGAACCGGTGTTGATGATCGACGAACCTTCCTTGAGGTGGGGCAGGGCCGCGCGCGCCATGTGGAAGTAACCGTAGAAGTTGGTGCGGAAGGTCTCGTCCAGCCGCTCCTCGGTGATGTCCAGCAGCGAGCTGGCATGTTCCTGGAAGGCCGCGTTGTTGACGAGGACGTCGAGGCGCCCGAATTCGGCGACCACTTTCTCGACCGCGTCCTTGCAGAATGCGGCGTCCTTGACGTCGCCCGCGATGGTGACGCAGCGCCGGCCTTCCGCCTCGACGCAGCGCCTGGTCTCTTCGGCGTCCTCGTGTTCGTTCAGGTACATCACGGCCACGTCGGCGCCTTCGCGCGCGAACAGCACCGCGACCGCACGCCCGATGCCGGAATCGGCGCCGGTGACGATGGCGCTCATGCCTTCGAGCTTGCCGCTGCCCTTGTATTGTTCCGCCATGAACTTCGGCTTCATCTCCATCTGGGCCTCGATGCCCGGCTTGGCGAGATGCTGCTCGGGCATCGGCGGAGCCGGCTGCTGGATCCCGGTCTGCACCGCCTCGTCGTTCTCCGCCTTCTGCATGCTGCCGTCCTGCTGGTCCTGGCGGCTCTGGATCGCCTTCTGCTCCTTTGCCACGTCATCCTGGTGTGCCATTGCGTACTCCCGTGAACGTTCAATCGACCCGTAGAGTATCGACGCGTCGCTCCGTGCCGGACGGTGCGCTCCCACACACACGGAGACAATTCTTCACTATGCCCTCCCATGGCTTTATGGCAAACTTGCCAGCGTTTTTCGCAAACTGGCTCGCCAGGAAATAAAAGGAGAAGGGATGTCTCAGCAGGAAGGCGCAGGGCAGGCGTGCAGCGGCCTGTTCGTCAATCCGGCCGGGCAGCGCCGCAGCGCGTTCCAGCAAGCCTGCGCCGGACTGTTCGACGCCTTGCGCGTGGCCGATGGCGCCGAGCAGGCCCTTGCCATGCTGGCGCAGCAGCCGGCCGACGTGCTGGTGCTCGACCTCGAGTGCTTCGAGATCGGCATCGACCTGCCGGCGCTCGGCCAGCTGGTGGCGCAGCGCGAAGGCAGGCGGGTGCTGGTCCTGTGCCCCTTCGGCAATGCGCGCTGGCTGCCGGCCCTGATGGCCCATGGCCCACTGGCCTACGTGATCGGTCCCCTCGGGCCGGAGGAGCTGTGCCGCGAAGTCGCCGCAGGCCTGCGCGCCGCGTTCTCGCCGGCCCCCGCGGCCGGTCCGGTCGAGGCGGAGCTGGCGGCGCTGCTGGCGGTGCGCAGCAGGGCCCAGGGGGCGCTGGCCGAGGCCGACGACAGCATCCGCTTCGGCGAGCGCCTGTGCCTGGCTCTGCTGGACTGGCCCGGCGTGGTGCATGCCGCGATGTTCCAGCGCCACGAGGGCGGCGATCTGCGGCTGGAAGCGCAGCACGGGCGCGCTGGGCTCGACCTGGCCGCCGTGCTCGGGCGCGGCGAGCGCCTGCTGCAGGCGCCGCTGCGCCATGCCTTTCCCGGACTGCTGGCCGCTGCCAGCGGCGCGACCGTGCTGCTCGATGCCGTCGACAAGGCAGGCGAGCCGCTGCTCGCGCAAGCCTTGCGTGCCCAGGGCGTGCAGATGGTGCTCGGCGTGCCGGTGCCGGCATCGGGTCCGGGCGCGCCGCGCGGCGCCCTCTGCCTGCTGTTCGGGGACGCGCGCCCGCTCTCTGGCGCCCAGCTGTCCGCCCTGGACGACCTGGCGCAGTTGGCCGCCTTCGGGCTGCGCATGGCGGAGCTGATGCGCGAAAGCGAGGAGCTTCTCGGCCGGGTCACCCAGCTGGCGACCCTCGACGCCCTGACCGGCGTGGCGAACCGCCGCCATGGCGAATACCTGATGGAACAGGAGATCAAGCGCGCCCGCCGCTACCGCACGCCGCTGGCCCTGATCGCCTTCGATATCGACCGCTTCCGCAACGTCAACGACGCCTACGGCCACCCGGTGGGCGATATCGCACTGCGCACCGTGGCCGACACCGCGCGCGCCCTGCTGCGCTCGAGCGACGTGCTGGTGCGCTCGGGCGGCGAGGAGTTCCAGGTGATTGCGCCGCACACCAGCGCCATCGACGGCCTGAAAATGGCCGAGAAGCTACGCGCGGCCATCGAAGCCGCCGAGATCCCGGGCTGCGACCGCGTCACGGTCAGCCTGGGCGTGGCGCAGCTGGGCGAACTGGAAAACGGCGATTCGCTGGCGGTGCGCGTGAACGCCGCGCTGGCGCGCGCCAAGCGGGCAGGGCGCAACTGCGTCGAACTGGCGATGCAATAAGCCGCATGATAGGCTAGCGGCTTTTCTGTCGGGCAATACCATATGCTTCAGTGGCTGCAGCACTACCGGCGTTCGATGCTGCCGGGCGACATCAGCGCCGGCATCGTCGTGGCGATGATGATGATCCCCCAGGGCATGGCCTATGCGCTGGTGGCCGGCCTGCCGCCGGTGGCCGGGATCTACGCCAGTATCGTGCCACCGCTGCTGTACGCGCTGTTCGGCACCAGCAGCACCCAGTCGGTCGGCCCGATGGCGATCATCTCCCTGATGACGGCCTCCAGCCTGGCCCCGCTGGCGGCGCCCGGCAGCGCGCTGTATGGCGTGCTGGCCGCGCAATTGGCGCTGTTGTCCGGGGTTGTGCTGCTGGCCTGCGGCCTGCTGCGCATCGGCTTCCTGGCCAACTTCTTTTCCCGTCCCGTGATGAGCGGCTTCACGCTCGGCTCGGCGCTCCTGATCGCCTGGGGCCAGCTGCGGCCGCTGCTGGGCGCCATGCCGCCCGCCGTCCACTGGCCGAGCGCGGCGCTGGGACTGGGCGCGCTGGCCGTGCTGGTCTGGGCGCGGCACTACATGGCCGGCAGCCTGCGCCGCACCGGGCTGCCGCCGGTGGCGGCCGACATCGGCGCCAAGCTGGCGCCCATGCTGGTGGTGATCGGGGCGACCGCGCTGGTGCCGCTGCTGAAGCTGGAAGCGCTCGGCGTGGCCACCACCGGCTCCGTACCGGCGGGACTGCCGGGGCTGAACCTGGCGACGTCAAGCGGGCACTGGCAGGCCTTGCTGCAGCCGGCGCTCCTGATCGGTTTCATGATCTTCCTGATCAGCATGTCCGGCGCGCAGACGCTGGCGCTCAAGCGCGGCGAGAAGCTGGGCAGCAACCAGGAACTGGTGGGCCTGGGCGCGGCCAACATCGGCAGCGCCCTCAGCGGCGGCTTCCCGGTGACCGGCAGCATCTCGCGCTCGGCGGTGAACTTCGCCGCCGGCGCCAACACCCAGCTGGCCAGCATCATCACGGCCGCGCTGCTGGCGCTCGCCCTGGTGGCCCCGACCGGCTGGCTGGCGCTGCTGCCGCTGCCGGTGCTGGCGGCGACCATCATCGTCGCGGTGCTCGGCATGCTCGACCTGTCGACCTTGAGCACCTCGTGGCGCTACGACCGCGCCGACGCGGCGGCGCTGCTGGCCACCGGCGCCGGGGTGCTGGTGCTGGGCGTGGAAGCGGGCGTGGTGGTGGGCGTGGCCTTGTCGATGGGGGCGCTGATCTGGCGCGCCAGCCGTCCCCACATCGCCGTGCTGGGCCGTATCAACGGCACCGAGCACTTCCGCAACGTGGACCGCTATTCGGCCGAGACCGCACCGGGCCTCCTGATGCTGCGCGTGGACGCCGGGCTGTTCTTCGGGAACGTCGAGGCGGTGAACGAACGCATCGAGGACGAACTCGCGGCGCGCCCTGACACGCGCCACCTGGTGCTGGTGCTGTCGGCGGTGAACGCCATCGACACCTCGGCCCTGTTCGGGCTCGGAGAGTTGAACACCTCGCTGCGCCAACGCGGGGTGCTGCTGCACCTGGCCGAGGTGAAGGGGCCGGTGATGGACCGCCTCAAGCACAGCACGCTGCTGCAGGCGCTGGGTGGTCGCCTGTTCCTGAGCGCCGCCATGGCCTGGGACGAACTGGCGCCCGGGCCGGCCGCATGACTAGTTCCTGAATAGCAACGCTGTATTGACAGCGTGTCGACCCGTCATTACGATTGATCAGGCGCAATATCAAATCAGGTGCGACAGGCTTGGGCCTGGAGCGCACGCGCCGAATCGGATAAGGGCAGGGATGACCCGAGATGAGACGCCGGCAACCCGCGTTGCCGTTCGTAGGACAGGCGCGGCGATCGCACTTGCCGCGCTGGCGGCGGGACCGGCCCAGGCGGCCGAGGTCAAGGCCAGCGGCCGGCTGATGGCCGGCAACGTCTACCGGGTGCAGGACCGGGATCCTGATCTCCTCACGAACGTGAATGCCCCCGCCCTTGGCCTGATAGGCTACGGTAACGGGAGCAACGCCGACGACGGCAATACCAACTACGCCAGGGACGAGGCCGCCTCGCGCGCGATCCGTGCCTTGCTCGACATCGCGGCGGCGGACGGCAACTGGTCGGGGCTGGTGCGTATCAAGGCGTGGCACGATGCCGGGCTGGCGCGCGACGGCCGGCCCTGAAGCAACGTCGTCAACGGCTACGGCGCGGGTGCGCCGCTGTCGGATAGGGGCATGCCGCGGCTGTCGCGCTTTTCCGGTGTCGCGCTGCTCGAGGCCTGGATCGAGGGCAAGGCTGAGCTGGCCGGGATGCCGGTACTGGGACGCATCGGGCAGCAATCGACGACCTGGGGCGAGCGCTCGATGACGCCGGGCGGGCTCGAAGCGCTCAATCCGCGCGACCAGCCCGGGCTGCACCGCGCGGCCCCGATCCCGAACGAGGGCATCGTGCCGCGGCCGATGCTGTTCGGGCGCATCGAGCCGGGAGCCGGCCGCGGTTCAAGCCTTGCGCTGGAAGCCTATTACCAGAGCGCCTTCCGCCCGTCCGCGCTCGACGCCTGCGGCACGCTGTGGTCGATGAGCGACTACCTGGTGGAGGGGTGCGACCGTGTCATGAGCGGACAGCCGCTGGTGAGCGACCGCGCCCGCACCGCGCTCGGCGTCTACCAGAAGCGGCTGCCGACCTTGACGCCGAAAGCGAAGGAATTCGGCTTCGGCGCCACCTGGCGCCCCGACCAAGGGCTCGAGCTCGGCGTGTACCATGCCCGCTATCATGCGCGCACCCCGCTGCCTGGCCTGCGCCGCACCCTGCGCCCCGGTGGCCCGGCGCTGCGGCCCGGTGATCCGGACGGACGCAACATGGCGTATTTCACCGAATACACCGAAGGCCTGCGCATCACGGCGGCGACCTTCTCGCGCAAGCGCGCCGGCACCAGCATCCACGGCGAAGTGTCGTACCGCCCCGCGCTGCCGTTCATGCTCGCGCCGGGCGACGTGCTGCCGCCTTTTCTGAGCGCCACGGCGCCATCGCTGTTGCGGGCGCGCGCCGATGCGGTGCCGCCGGGCGGCGTCTTCCACGGCTACGACCTGTATGCGATGTGGCAGGCCCAGGCCGGCGTGCGCCGCGAATGGACCTTGAGCGCGATGGAGCTGGCGTTCGGCGCGGAGGTGGTGGGCAAGCGCGTGCGCGGCCTGCCCGATCCGTCGGTGCTGCGCTACGGGCGCGGGGACAGCTTCGGGGCTGGCGCGGTCCACGGCAACTGCGCGGTGAGCACGCGCGATGCGGCGCGCCAGTGCAGCCTGCGCGGCTACGCGACGCCGCAGGCCTGGGGCTACCGGCTGCGCCTGGATGGGCGGCTGCCACGGCTGGCGCCCGGGCTGGCGGGCAGCGCCAGCCTGCTGTTCGTGCATGACGTAAAGGGCTGGTCGGGCGACCTGCTGCTGAACGAGGGGCGCAAGTCCGCCAACCTCGCGCTGCGCTTCGAGTACCGGCAGCGCTATCTGGCGGAGCTGGGCTACCAGCCCTCGTGGGCTGGGGACTACAACGCGGCGGCGGACCGGGATACGGCCTCGGTGGCGCTCGGGCTGCGCTTTTAGGGCTTCAAGCGCGCCGGCGTTGCGGCTCGGAGGGATCGCGCGGCGGCGCCAGCTTGATCGGCGCGGCCTGGTCGGGATAGAGCGCCTGGCGGCCCTCGTAGACGGCGGCGATGGCGGCCATGTCCCGCTCAGGGTCGCCGCTCAGCTTCAAGGTATGGACCACGCTGAGCACCTTGGCGCGGTAGTCGATGTAGACCAGCAACAGGGGCACATCGGCGGTGGCGGCCAGGTGGTAGAAACCGCTCTTCCAGTGCGGGCGGTAGCTGCGCGTGCCTTCCGGGGTGATGCCGATCCAGCACCAGGACGAGTCGAGCATGGTCTTGGCCAGTTGGCGGGTGGCACCCATCGAGGCGCGCCGGTCGACGGCGATGCCGCCCCAGTAGCGCATGATGCTGCCCATCGGGCCGCGGAACAGCGAATCCTTGGCGACCCAGCGGAACTTCAAGCCGACCGCCCATTTTCCCAGCAGGCCGACCAGGAAATCCCAGTTCGAGGTGTGCGGATAGACCACGGCGATCCCGTGCGGTCCCGGGAGGGGCTTGAAGTGCACCTGCCAGCCGGCCAGGTTCAGCAGGCGAAGCGCAGTGCGCTGGCCCCAGGTGGGAAGTGCTGCGGGGCGCAGCAGGTGTTCGCTCATCGATTCTCCGTCGCGGTTCAAACGCTTTTTTTCGGGCAGCTTTTGTGTTCTACCGGAAAAATAAGCGTCGAATTCTATAGCGAGCTGGAGCGAGGAACAAGCAAAAAAGCTGGTGCCAGACATGAGGTGTGGTTATGATGCCGCTAGTTTTTCGCCAATATTGAAGAGTATTTAACAGATGGATATCACGATTTACCATAATCCGCGCTGCGGCACCTCGCGCAACACCCTGGCAGAGATCCGCGCAGCCGGCCATGAACCGCAGGTGGTCGATTACCTGTCGGCGCCGCCCGCACTGGAACAGCTCGCAGCGATGATTGCCGCGGCCGGCCTGAGCCCGCGCGAGGCCGTGCGCAGCAAGGAGGCCCTGTTCGCTGAACTCGGCCTGGACCAGCCCGGCGTCGACGACGCCGCCTTGCTCGATGCGATGGCGGCGCATCCGATCCTGATCAACCGTCCCTTCGTGGTCACGCCGAAGGGTGTGCGCCTGTGCCGGCCTTTCGAGCTGGTGCACGAGATTCTTTAAGCACCGGCCTTACTGCGCACCCGGCGCCGGCCCGCCCGTCGGTTCCGAGTCGGTATACGGCACCGCGCCGATATCGATCGGCCTCCGCGGCCGCAGCGCGACCGCATCGCCGGCATCCGGCGGCAGGCCCTTGCCGATTGCCGGCGAGCCCGGCTGGAGCCGGAAGTCGGGCGTGGCGAGCGCCCGGCTGTAGTCGGCGAACAGCGGCGCCGCGGCCACGGTGCCGCTGTGCCGGCGTCCCGCCGAGAGCTTCCAGTCGCCGCCGGCGTTCTGGTACACCAGGTTGTTGCGGTAGCTGATGTTCTGGCCGGTCGCACCCTGTTCCATGATGCCGTGGCCGTTGTCGTAGACGATGTTGTTCGCCGTGTGCGTATGGTCGTTGGGGCCCGTGCTGTGATAGAAGTCGCCGCCGCCGACCACGATGCCGGTGCCGCAGCCGACCACCGTGTTGCCGCGGATCGTTACCTTGCTGGCGTCGTGCCACAGGTGGATGCCGGCGCCCGATGTCCGGTAGATGATGTTGTCGCGCACGCTGGCCGTGGTGCTGACGTAGATGCCGTGCATGTAGCGGCACTCGGGCGGGCCGATGTCGTGCACGTTGTTGCCGACCACTTCGGCGTCGCTGCCCTTGTAGTAGCTGTCGACGCCGATGCCGGCTCCGCCCTTGGCCTCGCAGGGCACGTCGTTGCCGATGTGGTGGATGTGGTTGTGGTGGATGCCATTGTGCGAGCCGCCGTTGTAGATGCCGCTCAGCCACTTCATTCCGCTCTGGTACTGGCCGCCGTCGATCTCGAAGCCGATGATGTCGAGGTAGTTGGCGCGGTTGTCCCAGGCCGCCGGCTGGCGCGAGTCGAGCGGCGGCACCAGGCGCGCGCCGCCGCGCTCGGTGGATTCGAAGACGATGCGCGCCTCCGCCGTGCCATGGGTATTGGTGCGTATCCCGCCGAAGTAGGTGCCGGGCGCGACGTGCACCGTGGTGCCGGGGGTGACGGCCTGGGCGGCGCGGGTGAGCGTGCGGAAGGGTTCGTCGCGGGTGCCCGGGTTGCTGTCCGAGCCGGATGGCGCCACGTACAGGTGCGTGCGTACCAGTTCGGGAATCACGAGGTCTTCCTGGCCGGGCTCGCGCAGGCGACAGCCGGACAGCACCGTGGCGCCGAGCAGGATGAAGAGCAGGGCGGCCAACAGCGGGCGTTTGGCGGGCCAGGCAGCGACGAACGGGTAATGGCGCATCTCTCTCTCGTGGCAACGGACGTGACGGAGTCAGTTTGACCCAGCACAAGCGGGAGGGAGGCCGGTTGTCTCAAGGTCTACTTTGAGGACACTCAACACGGCGCATCGGCGCTTCGGCGATCAAGAGGCCTGCACGACGGCCGGCATGTAGGTGTCGATGAACTCGGCCGGCATGCGGCGCGGGCGGCCGCTGCTGATCTCGATACAGACCAGGTCCCAGCACCCGCGCAGGACGGTGGCGCCGTCGCTGTCGCGCAGCAGCTGGAAACGGCGCTGCATGGCGAGCTTGCCGTCGCCGGCGACCAGCCAGGTGGCCAGGGTCAGCGACTCGCCCAGCAAGGTCGGCAGCAGGTAGTCGTATTCTCCGCGCCGGATCGCCATCGCGCGGTCGAGGCGGCGGTAATCGTCCAGCGACAGGCCGAGCTGTTCGGAATGGGCCCAGCCGGCC
Organism: Massilia sp. BHUDP2; assembly: GCF_046236355.1. Taxonomy (NCBI): domain Bacteria; kingdom Pseudomonadati; phylum Pseudomonadota; class Betaproteobacteria; order Burkholderiales; family Oxalobacteraceae; genus Massilia; species Massilia sp. BHUDP2. Next base: position 433,137 of record NZ_JBJUVW010000002.1, on the reverse strand, counting down.
TGCTCGCACCAGCGCACGTAGACGGCATTGTTGGTGTGGTTCAGGCCGTCGATGTCGCCGGCTTGCGGCGTGACGGGCAGGGTGTAGGGGCGCGGGTAATCCCAGTCCAATGTGACCTCGTGATGCAAAAACGCTTCGGGCGGCATGCGGCCGCGACACCGCCATTGTACGACCCGGCGCCGGGCCGGGTGTCTTGACGCCTCACGCGTCCCAATCCAGCTCGACCAGCAGTGCCTGGTGGTCCGAGCCCTGTTCGCTGGCGTCCACCCGCACCCGCCGCACCCGCTCGGCCAGGTCGGCGCTCGCGAACACGTAGTCGAAAGTAAAGGGAGCGCAGGCTTCCGGACTGGCGTCGTGCAGGCCCACGGTGGGCGCGTGGCGCCGTCCCGGCTGGGCCAGCTGCCAGCAGTCGCGCCAGGGATGGACGCCGTCGCCGAACGGCGCCAGCAGGCGCTGGTGTTCGGGCGAGCCTGGCAGCATGTTGAAGTCGCCGGCCAGCAGGGCCGGCATGGCGCGCGGCGGCATCGCGAAGGGCCCGCGGCCCGGGGCCGGCGGATTGGCCGCATGCAGGCTGGCTTCGCGGTGCAGGTCGCGCAGGCGCTCGACCTGGGCCATGCGCTGGCGCTGCGAGAAGTACTCGAGGTGCATGGCGACGACGCGCAGCGGCCCGCCGGGCGCCGCCACCGTCAGTTCGAGTGCTGTGCGCGGCATGCTCATGACCTCGGGCTCGGATGGCCAGGGCAGGGAGTGGCGCAGGGCCTGCAGGACCGGATGGCGCGAGAACACCATCATGCCGAAGCGGCGGCGCGCAGCATCGGCGGCGTCGGCAGCGGCGGTATCGCAGGCGATGGCCTCGAAGCCGGTATAGCCGGGCAGGCGCTCGCGCAGCATGGCGAACTGGTCTTCGGCGTCCGCCGTATAGCCGCTCGAAACTTCTTGCACACAAAGCATGTCAAAACTGCAAAATCGGTCGAGGCATGCGATGATACGGTCGAGATCTGTCTTGCCGTCCGGGCTGCGGCCGGACTGGATATTCCAGGTGACGAGCTTGAACATGGTGGTCCTTTCTTTGGACCCCACAGGCTAACTGTCGGGGCGGCGCGGACGTTTGAACCAAGTCAGGCGTGCGGGATACTGAAGGAGTGTGAATGTTTACGATGATCCTGCTGCTCTATCTGCAGCAGCACCGCGATGTGAGCCTGGAGAGCACCAGCCTGCGTGGAACTTTCCAGACGAAAAAGGCATGCGAGGCGGCCGCGCTGCGGGCGCGCGGGCCCTTGCCGACGCCGGATGGCTATGCGGCGGCCTGGCACGACGCGATGTGCATCCCGATCAACCGCGGCGTCACCGTCAACGAGGGCAAGCCGCTCGACCTTGGCAAGCTGCTGCAGGGGCGCCCGCCGGTGGTATGCGAAGGCACCGGGGCCTGGCGCCGGGTCCAGGAACTGTGCGCGCCCGCCGCGGGCGGCAAGGTCGGCAAGCGCTGAGGCGCCTAAGCCGGGGTCGTTTCAGTCGCGCTTCCAGTCCCCATGGCTCGGACAGCGGATCAACCCCGCGGCGCCTCCGCCGCCGGCGCTGTCGAACTGGGTGGCCCCGCCGCCGTTCGCGCCTCCGATCTGCGGGCGGACGCTGCCGCCTGTGCGGCACCATACCTTGCCGCCCTGGCGGAAACGGTAGATGACCTGGCCGTCGGGCGCGGTATAGGTGTCGCTGCTCAAGCCGCGACTGCTGTCCTTGTGGGCAGCTTCGAGCGCCTGCCTGAAGCGTCCCATCGGGGTGTCGGCGACTTCCGGCACGCCTGACTTCCCCTTGCGCATCTCGCGGTCGATGATCATGGCGTCGCGTTTCGCGCGCCCGACCATCGCATCGAGTGCGGGTTCAGCCGAAGCGGAAGGGGCCGTGATGGCGAAGGGGTCGGCGGCCGTTGCCGGTATTTCCTGTGGGTGAGTAACGGGTTCCGGCTCGGGCGACGTGCCTGTATCTGCAGCCTCACTACGCGCGCGTCGCTCCTTGGGCATGGCAGGGCGGGGAAGCGGCGGTTCCGAACGGATCCGCGGGAGCTGAGGTGACGGCGGCGGCAAGGGAACCAGGTCGATGAGCTGTTCTGCGCGCGCATCTGGCGCCGGCGGATGCGCGATCCGCCAGCTCCAGGCCAGCAGCAGGTGGACCCCCAGCGTGGCCACCAGGGGCCAGCCGGGCCTGCTGTGTGGGTAGACCGTCACTATCGGCGATTACGCCTTCGGTGCGGTCAATGCCTTCTTGATCGCCACGCAGCGCTGGTCTTCCTGCAGCGTGTCGAGCAGCGAGCGGCGGGTGCCGGCCGACAGGTCCTTCATGGTGTCGGCGGCGCGCTGCAGGCGCTGGACGCTTTGCGGCGTGCAGCCGGCCGGGATCATTGTGCCCGCATAGGTGCGCATGAAGACCGGACCGGCCGCCTTGTCGATCGCCGGCAGCTTGGCCAGGCGCTCGCTCGCGGTCTGTTCGGCCAGCTTGTGCTGCTCGACCGGATACATGGCGCCCATCGCGGTGCGGATGCGCGAGAACGGCAGCTTGGTCTTCAGGTCTTCCACCGTGCCCAGCCACTCGCTCTTGACCTTCGGATCCGGACGCACCACGGTCGCGGCCAGCGCCGCGCCCTGGCCGGTGTCGGACTTGTCGCGCGCCTGCTCGGCTTCGACCAATCCGGCCGCGCCGGGGACGTTGAAGCGGTTCAGGCGGTTGATGATGGCCCAGCGCTGATCCTGGCTGATGTTCAGGCCTTCGGTGCCCTTACCTTCGAGCATGCCGGCCAGGCGCGCCAGCGCTTCCGGGCTGCTCGCCAGGCCCATGTAGGTGCCGAACCAGCGGCGCTGGAAGGCATCGTTGCCGCGGCTGGCCACCACGCCTTGCCAGGCCATGTCTTCCAGCGCCTTGCCGGTCTTCTTCGCGTAGGCATTGTCGAGGCCCATGGCGTCGAGGTAGTACTTCGAGGTGGCGACCTTGCCCAGCACGTCGCCCAGCAGGGTGTAATCCTTCTCCTGAGGCGCGTTGGCGAGCGCCACGTCGATGAATTCGTTGAGCGGCAGCTTGGCGTCGCGCACGCCGTCCCACAGGGCCTGCCACAGCATGGCGCGCAGCAGCGGGTCTTCCACGCCGCCCAGGGTAGTGCGGGCGGTCTCGAAAGAGCGCTTGTCGAGGTTGACCTTCACGAAGCCCCAGTCCTGGTAGTTCGGGTACACCAGGTCGGGACAGGCGCTGCCGACCATGCCGGCGACATTGGTCTTGGCGCCGGAATAGGTCACCGGCACGTTCTTGGCCAGCACCAGCTTGCCGTTCTCGCGCTTGAAGGCGCCTACCTGCACGCGCTGCTCGCGCAGGGTCGGCAAGGCCTTGCTCGGCGCGGTCTGGGCCAGCGAGAAGTTGCTGATTTTTCCGTTCGAGCAGCTGTAGTTGGCGGTGATGGTGTTCACGCCGGCCTGGTACAGCCATTCCTGGCTCCACTTGGACAGGTCGCGGCCGGCCGCTTCGCCCAGACTCTTGATGAAGTCGTCGAGCGTGGCGTTCTGCCAGGAGTATTTCACCAGGTAGTTGTGCACGCCCTTGCGGAAGGTTTCCTCACCCAGCATGTGGCGCAGCTGCTTCAGGGTCGACGCGCCTTTCGAATAGGTGATCGCGTCGATGTTGTCGAAGGCATTGGCCGAGGAGGGCACCGGCACCTCGATCGGGTGGGTCGAGACCTTCTGGTCCATGGTGTAGGCGCCCTGCTTGTCTTCCTGGTAAAAGGCCTGCCAGGCGTCCTTGAATTCGGTGGCTTCGGCGGTGGCCAGGGTCGCCATGAAGGACGCGAAGCTCTCGTTCAGCCACAGGCCGTTCCACCACTTCATGGTGACCAGGTCGCCGAACCACTGGTGCGCCATCTCGTGCATGATGACTTCGGCCAGGCGCATCTTCTGCGCCGGGGTCATCTCGGCCTTGTACAGGAAGCCGGCTTCGGCGAAGGTGATCGCGGCGGCGTTCTCCATGGCGCCGTACAGGAAGTCAGGCACCAGGAGCTGGTCGTATTTCTCGAACTGGTAAGGGATGCCGTAGTAGTTGTCGAAGAACTCCAGGCCGGCCTTGGTGTAGCGGAACCAGTCGGCTGGGGTCACCTGCTTGGCCACCGACTGGCGCGCAAACAGACGCATCGGGTACTTGCCGCTCTTGTCTTCCCAGACCTGGTACGGGCCGGCGTGCATCGAGAAATTGTAGGGGCTGAGCTTCTTGGTCTTCGGGAAGGTCCAGCGCTTGCCGCCGCTTGCATCCGCAATGTTCGACTCGCGCGTCGTGGTGATCACGTGCCAGTCGGCCGGGGCATTCACGGTGACGGTGTAGGTGGCCTTCAGGTCGGGTTGGTCGAACACGGCGAACATCTGGTGCGCTGCGGCCGGCTCGAAGTGCGAATAAGTATAGACCCGGTTATCGACCGGGTCGACCATGCGGTGCAGGCCTTCGCCGTTGGTGCTGTGCGGGCGCTCGTAGCTGATTGTGACGGTGTTGCGGCCCTTGGCCAGGTGTTCCGGCGCCAGGGTGACGAACCAGTTGTTGTAGCGGGTCGGGACCTGCTTGCCGTTGATGCTGACCGACTTGACGGTCGCCTTGTCGAGGTCGATGGTCAGGGCCGAGTCGGTATCCTTGAGGTCGAAGCTGACGGTGGTGGTGCCGGCGAAGTTTTCCTTGCCGGTGAGCGTGAAATCGAGCACGTAGTCCACGTTCGACACGCGGCTTGACCTGGCCATGGCGTCGGCTTCCGAGAGGTAGGCGTTCTCGGCGCGCGCAGCGCCGGCAACTGCGGGCGCAGCGCTTGCGGCGTTGAAGACGAAAGCGGAAGCGATGGCGAATGCCATGGCGCGGGGGGCGAAGTGTTTCACGTGGTCTCCTGGGACGGCGCAGGCTCGGTGCGCGATAAAAATAATCGCGCAAGAATAGCATGAGCGGGGTGTCGTTTACACCACATACATATACGAAAACAGAACGTACGTACGGGTGCGGAGCGAAGCGTGCTGCACAAATAAAAACGGGTTCCCGCGAAGGGGAACCCGTTTCGGTGGACGACGGCCGAATCAGTTCAGCGTCGGGTAGTCGATATACCCCTCCGCCCCGGGCGCATAGAACAGCTCCGGTCGCGGCTGGTTCAGCGGCGCATCCTGCTTCAGGCGCTTCGGCAGGTCAGGATTGGCGATGAACCACACGCCGAAGGCCACCGCATCGGCCGCGCCCGACTCGATCAGCTGCTGCGCGCTTTCCTTGGTCAGCTTTTCGTTGGCGATGTAGACGCCGCCGAATTCCTTCTTCAGGTGCGCGCCCAGGCTGTCGCCGCCGACGGCTTCGCGCGCGCAGATGAAGGCGATGCCGCGCTTGCCGAGTTCGCGCGCGACGTAGCCGAAGGTCTCGCGCGGGTTGGAGTCGCCCATGTCGTGCGAATCGCGGCGCGGCGCCAGGTGCATGCCGACGCGGTCGGCGCCCCACACCTCGATGCAGGCGTCGGTCACTTCGAGCATCAGGCGGGCGCGGTTCTCGACCGAGCCGCCATACTGGTCGCTGCGCTGGTTGGTGGAGTCCTGCAGGAACTGGTCGAGCAGGTAGCCGTTGGCGCCGTGGATCTCCACGCCGTCGAAACCGGCCTTTTTCGCGTTCTCGGCACCCTTGCGGTATGCCGCGACGATTGCCGGGATCTCATGGGTTTCGAGCGCGCGCGGGGTGGCATAGTCGCGCATCGGACGCAGCAGGCTCACGTGGCCCTTCGGTTGAATCGCGGACGGTGCGACCGGCAGCTGGCCGTCGAGGAAGTGCGGGTCCGAGATGCGGCCCACGTGCCACAGCTGCAGGACGATGCGTCCGCCTGCCTTGTGCACGGCGTCGGTGACGATCTTCCAGCCTTCGACCTGTTCGTCCGACCAGATGCCCGGGGTGTCGGCATAGCCCACGCCCATCGGGGTCACGGCGGTGGCTTCCGACAGGATCAGGCCGGCCGAGGCGCGCTGCACGTAGTATTCGGCCATCATCGCGTTCGGCACGCGACCGCCGCCGACGGCGCGCGAGCGGGTCAGCGGCGCCATGATGATGCGGTTCGGCAGTTCGAGTGCGCCTACTTTGATCGGGTCAAACATTGTTGCCATCGTTGGAGTACTCCTAAAGTCCGTCGTTCAGTTGATCGAGGAAGGCCTGGATGACCTCCTCGTTTCGCTGGAAGAAGATGAACTGTCCGACGCGCCGCGTGCTCACCAGCCCTGCCTTGTGCAGGGTCGCCAGGTGCGCCGAGACCGTCGATTGCGACAGCTTGGCGCGCTGGTCGATCAGCTTGCAGCACACGCCCATGTCGAGCGGGTGCTCCTGCTCGGCGAAATGCTGCTGCGGATCCTTCAGCCAATGCAGGATCTGGCGCCGCACAGGGTTGGCCAGGGCCTTGTGGATCGCGTCGATGTCCATGAGCTCTTCCTTATATCGGGTTCTTTCGATCCGAATATCGTCATCTTACGATATATCGGAAAACCCTGCTGGCGACGGCTTCAGCAGGGTTGTGCTTATTCCCGGCCGAAGCGCGGGTTCGGGCGGGTCAGGTAGTACCACTCCGAGTTGGCATTGGCCTTGGCGTCCGGGAACAGGATGCGGCCGCTGAACTCGGCCACCACCTTGCTGCCGTCGGCGCGCACGCCGATCTCGTCGCCCTCGTTCACGGGATCGAAACTGGCCCAGGCGCGGCTGAACGCGTCGTCGGCGTGCAGCTTGTCGTGCACCACGACCATCGACAGGGCTTCCATCTCGTCGAAGGGCACCGGCTCCGGATCGGGCGCCGCGATCAGCTCCAGGTGCGCCAGCGTGTTCATGATGGCGCGGTAGGCCACTTCCGGCGCGGTCGGATCGACGTGCTGGCCGCATTCGAGCGTGAGCGCGTAGCCGCCCGTGGTACGCATGTATTCGGTGGTGCCGACGCCGTAGCGCAGCACGGTTTCCAGTTCGTCGGCATTGCGGCTGCGGCGCTTGACGCCGTCGCCGTAGGCGGCCAGCCAGCCGTCCACGAAGCGCTTCACGCCCAGGCGGCGCGCCCATGCGCGTTCCTTCTCGGCGTGCTGGAAGGGCTGCAGGGTGCCGTCGTTGTTGAGCGGGCCGACCATCACGAAAGGCTGGCCGCCCACCGCGTTGAAGGAGTGCAGGTCGAGCAGCACGTCGTGCTGGGCGAGCAGGGGGCACAGCCAATTGGCGATCTGGTCCTCGAAATCCTGCGGGTCTTCCTTGGGGAACAGGTTGCGGTTCAGGTTGCGGTCGCCGTTGCGGGTGTTCTGCTCGTAGGCCTTCGGGTTCACGATCGGCACGAAGGTCACGCTGCCGGCCGCGATGTGCAGGCGGCCACTGTCGATTTCTTCCATCACGCGGCGGATGGCGTTGGTGCCGCAAACTTCGTTGCCATGGGTCGCGCCCATGATGATGACGCGCGGGCCCGGCTGCAGGCCGGTGTAGTTGACGGACTTGAATTGGTACTGGCTCGGAGAAGTCATGCGGTGCTGATCCGGGAAAAGGGAGTGGAAGGTTTCGGGTGCCGACATTTTATCGGCAAACAGTGGCGGATGCCGAAGGGCCGTGGCATGATCCGCAATTCCCAACCAGAACGGCCAGCATGTCCTCCATCTCCACCCGCGTCCACGGCCTCGACACCTTGCGTGCGCTCGCCGTGACGCTGGTCGTCCTGCACCATTACGTGCTGTTCGTCAGCGATGCGCCGACCTTCGGCTGGGTGGGCGAGGTCGGCTGGGTCGGGGTCGACCTGTTCTTTGCGCTGTCCGGCTACCTGATCGGCAACCAGATCTTTGCAAGCTTGAAAAGCCCGGGCGGTTTCTCGCTGAAGCACTTCTATGCGCGCCGCCTGCTGCGCACCTTGCCGAACTACTGGGTGGTGCTGGCCCTGTACTTCCTGTGGCCGGCCTTTCGCGGCGACGCGCCCTTGCTGCCGCTGTGGGAGTACGCGACATTCATCCAGAACTTCGCACTGGAGCCGGGCAGCGCCTTCTCGCACTCCTGGTCGCTGGCGATCGAGGAACAGTTTTATATGCTGCTGCCGGCCGTGGCCTTGCTGGGCATCCTGTTCGGCGGCTCGTTGCGCCTGGCCTGGACCGGGATCGCGCTCGCCTTCATTGCCGGTATGCTGATCCGCGCCGAGCTGTGGGAGGAGATGGCGGGACAGAACTATAAGCTTTACTTCTATTTCAAGTACATTTATTACTCAAGCTTATGCAGGTATGACGAGCTGCTGGCCGGCGTGGCGCTGGCGCTGCTGCGCAACCACCATGCCGGGGTTTGGGCGCACCTGACCCGGCATGGCAACCTGATGGGCGTACTGGGCCTGCTTTCATGTGGGGTGGCGTTCTGGTTCTTCCTCGACGACCGCTACGGCTTCGGGATCACCGTGTTCGGTTTTCCATTGATGGCGCTGGGTTTTTCCTTGCTGATCGTAGCAAGCGTGTCGGAGCATTCGCTGCTGCGAGGCCTGCGGGTGCCCGGCGCCGGCGCGCTGGCGCTGTGGTCCTACGCGATCTACCTGCTGCACAAACCGGTGTGCGTGATGGCGGCGAAGTGGATGAAGGGGCAGGGCTACGGCGCCGAGCATCCGCTGACGATCACGGCGCTGCTGGTGCTGTCGGTCTTGAGCGGCTGGCTGCTGTACAAGCTGGTGGAGACGCCCTGCATGCTGCTGCGCGAACGCTACGTGCCGAGCAATGCTGCGCGGCCGGACATGCTCAGCCCCGCGCCTCGATGACGCCAAACGCCGCCGGCGCATCCGCCAGGTAGGCAAGAATCGCATTCGCCTGAACGTGCGGCTCGTAGCCCGAGGTGTCGCGAATCGCCTGGCGCAGCCCCGGCACGGTCTCCACCGTATGCGGACTGCGGTAGGCCGCCACCAGGAGCGCCGCCAGGTCGACCGGCGCCCCCTGGCCGCGCCGCAGGCGCCCCTCGATCATGCCCAGCAGGGTGCGCTGCATGCGCGGCGTCGGGTTGAGGATCTCGCCGAACAGGGAAGGGGTGTTGGCGATCGCTTCGCACATGCGCTGCTCGATCGCGTCGGGTTTCAGGTCCGAGGGGATGTCGAAATAGGCCTTGTTCCAGCGCGTGCGCGCATAGGCGTGGCCGGGCGGGAAGGAGTCGGCCGTTTCGAAGCCGAGTGCGCGGCTGGCGCGGCCCAGCAGGTCGGCCAGGGTGTCGATCAGGGGCATAAAAAAACGGGATGAGCAAGCGTCATCCCGTCAGTGTAGCAGGCGGCAATAGCGGGCTGCAAAGCCTCAGGCTGCAAACCGCCCCGCCCGGAAATCGTCGAAGGCCTGGTACAGCTCTTCGGTGGTGTTCATCACGAACGGGCCGTGCTGCGCGATCGGCTCGTTCAGCGGACGCCCCGCCAGCAGGATCAGCCGGGTCGGCTCGAGCGCCTTGATGCGCACCCCGTCGGCGCCCGCGGCATTGTCCAGCACCGCCATGCGCGTCTTGGCCACGCCCTTGCCCTCGACCACCGCTTCGCCCCGGTACACGTACAGGAAGGCGTTATGCCCCTGCGGGATCGGCTGCTCGAAGCTGACGCCGGCCGGGATCTCGATGTCGAGGTAGAGCGGCAAGGTGTGCTCGCGCTGCACCGCGCCCGTCACGCCGTGGGTCTCGCCCGCGATCACCTGCACGGTCACGCCGTCGCCGCTGGTAAAGCGCGGCACTTCCTCGGTCGGGATGTCGCGGTACCACGGCTCCATCATCTTGTCCTTGGCGGGCAGGTTGAGCCACAGCTGGAAGCCTTCCATCAGGCCTTCGTCCTGCTCCGGCATCTCGGAGTGGATCACGCCGCGGCCGGCCGTCATCCACTGCACGCCGCCATTGGTCACCAGGCCCTCGTTGCCGGCGCTGTCGCGGTGGCGCATGCGGCCGTTGAGCATGTAGGTCACGGTCTCGAAGCCGCGGTGCGGGTGCTCCGGGAAGCCGGCGATGTAGTCGCCCGCCTTGTCGCTGCCGAAGGCGTCCAGCATCAGGAAGGGGTCAAGGCGGCGCTGCAGGGAACCGGTCAGCACGCGGTTGATCTTCACGCCCGCGCCGTCCATCACGAACTGACCCTGGATCAGGCGTTCGACGCCGCGCGATTTTGCGATCGATGCGGTATTGGTTTGCTGGGTCATGCTGTTCTCCTCGTGTGTTGATCGGTAATGCGCCGCCGTGGGGCGGCGCGATTCCAGGTCATGAATTACGCCAGCGCCGCTTCCACGGCCTCGTTGGCAGCCTGCTGGCCCTTGGCCGCCGCCTCCGGACCCATGTTCAGGCCCGACGAGTAGATGAAGGTGTGGTCGGTCAGGCCCAGGAAGTTCAGCAGCATGCGGATGTGCGGCACCTGCGGGTCGGCTTCCACCGGATACACGCCGCCACGGGCGGTGGCCACGTAGACCTTCTTGTTCTTCAGCAGGCCTTCCGGACCGGTCTCGGTGTAGCGGAAAGTCACGCCGGAACGGGCGATCGCGTCGAACCAGTTCTTCAGCTGCACCGGCATGCCGAAGTTGTACATCGGGGCACCGATCACGATCACGTCGGCGGCTTGCGCCTCGGCGATCAGCGCGTCGTCCAGGGCCACGCGGGCGGCCTGCTCGGGGCTGCGCTTGTCCGCCGGGGTGAACAGGGCGCCGACGGCGGCGCCGTCCAGCAGCGGATGGGGCTGGGCGCCGAAGTCGCGGCGCACCACCTTGGCGTCCGGATTGCTGGAGATCAGCTTGTCGACGACGAGGTTGGTGACGCGGGTCGATTCCGAATCGTTGCCACGGACGCTGGAGGTGATGTGCAGGATATTCATGTTCTGTGTCCCTTCATTCCAAGAATGTTTGTCAATGGAGACACTTTAGCGGTTCCAAAATCGTTGCGGAAGACAGTAGAATGGATAACATTATCCTACTGATGGGACAATCATGGAAGTCGAACCGAATGACCTGCTGCTCTTCGCCCGGATCGTCGAGGCCGGCAGCTTCAGCCGCGCCGCCGAGCGCGTGCAGCAGCCCAAATCGACTGTCTCGCGCCGCATCGCGCTGCTGGAGCAGAAGCTGGGCGAGCGCCTCCTGCAGCGCACCACGCGCAAGCTGGTGGTGACGGAATTCGGCGCCAGCCTGCTCGAGCACGCGCGCAAGGTGGCGGAAGAGGTGGAGGCGGCCGGCGCGCTGGCCCAGCACCGCCAGCAGGAACCGAGTGGCAAGCTGCGCATGTCCCTGCCGGGCGACTTCGCCAATATCGGCCTGCAAGAGGTGATCGCGCGCTTCATCGCGCGCTATCCCGAGGTGTCACTGGAGATGGACCTGTCGCCGCGCCGGGTCGACCTGATCGCCGAGGGTTACGACATCGCGATCCGCATGGGCGAGCTGCCGGACGACGCTTCGCTGAACGCGCGCCCGATCAACCTCGAACACTGGGGGCTGTATGCCTCGCCCGCGTACGTGGCCCGGCACGGCTTGCCCGAGCATCCCGACGACCTGCTGCAGCACGACCTGCTGTGCATGCTGAGCCGCTACGGCGGCGCGACGCCCTGGGTGCTCACCCGCGGCAAGCTGCGCTGGGAACGGCAAGTGCCGGCGCGCCTCACCGCCAATTCGCCCGAGCTGCTGGCGCGGCTGGCGTCGCGCGGCGCCGGCATCGCGGCCAGCTCGCTGACCTTCGCCGGGCCTTACCTGCAGACGGGGGAGCTGGTGCGGGTGCTGCCGGAATGGGAACCGCCGACCACCCAGGGCTGGGCGGTCTTTCCGGGCCGCCGCCTGATGCCGGCCAAGACCCGGGCCTTCCTCGACCTGATGGAAGAGAAATGTACGGAAGTCGGTGACCGAACCCCGAGCGTGATCAGCGAGGATGGTTTCCCATCACCTCGCCCAGGCGCACCGGACGCTCCGGCGCCCACTCGCCGTTGAAGGAAATCGTCCCCTTCTTGAAGAGCATGACGACGGTGGAACCGAGCAGGAAGCGGCCCATCTCTTCGCCCTTCTTCAGCACGACAGGGTGCGCATCGTAATTCCATTCGCAGATGCGCGGCATGCGCGGCGGATTGACCACGCCGTGCCAGCTGGTGGCCATGCTGCCGACGATGGTGGCGCCCACCAGGGTCATCACGAAGGGACCGTGTTCTTCCGATTCGAACACGCACACGACACGCTCGTTGCGGGCGAACAGGCCCGGCACGCCGCGCGCCGTGGTCGGGTTCACCGAGAACAGCTTGCCCGGCACATAGATCATGCGCGTCAGGCGGCCGTCGCAGGGCATGTGGATGCGGTGGTAGTCCTTCGGGCTCAGGTAGAGGTTGGCGAAGTGGCCGTGCTGGAAGTGGGCTGCCAGCGTCTCGTCGCCGCCCACCAGCTCCGCGCTGGTGAACTTGTGTCCCTTGGCCTGGAAGATGTGGTGGTCGTCGATGTCGCCGAACTGGCTGATCGCGCCGTCCACCGGGCACACGAAATCGGCATGCGCCAGCGGCCGCGCGTCGCTACGCAGCGGGCGCGTGAAGAACTCGTTGAAGCTGCTGTAGCTCGCGATGTCCGGGTTCGCCGCCTCGTCCATGTTGACGCCGTACTTGCCGACGAACCAGCGGATCAGGCGCGTGGTCATCGCGCCGCCCTTGGCGCCGGCGACACGGCCGGCGAAGTTGGTCAGCGCCGTCTTCGGCATCACATATTGGGGCAGGACTTTTAGACGGGACACTTGGATGGGCCTCTCGGTTTGAAAACGATCGCGCATTATACGGGCTTCACATACGGGAATGCATGTTTATCGCCTGCCAACAGTGTACTCCAGTGCTCGTATGGACGGCGTATGCGAGAAAAATAGTTGCAGCATGCATATTCGATTCTTGGAGACAGGCTGAATTGCTTCTGGGACAATTGCGACTCCTATCACTTTCGAAGTATTCAATGTCCCCCGTATCCCGTCCCTTCCGTTTGACCGTGCTCGCCGCCGCGATCAGCCTGTGCCTCCCGGCCCTCAGCGCCTCCGCGCAAGAGGCCAAGACCCCGGCGCCAGCCGCTGCGACCAAGGCGGAGCCGGCCAAGAAGATCACCCAGGTCGAGGTGAAGGGCACGGCCGACAGCTACGACCCGCGCCGCGACGACACCGCCACCAAGGTCGTGGTCAGCAGCGAAGAGATCACCAAGTACGGCGACACCAATGTGCTGGACGTGCTCAAGCGCGTGCCCGGCATCACCGTCAATTCTTCCAACGGCCGCGGCGGCGAGATCCGCATGCGCGGCCTGGGCGCGGGTTATACCCAGATCCTGGTCAACGGCGAGCGCGCGCCGGCCGGCTTCTCGATGGACTCGCTGGCGCCGGACTCGATCGAGCGCATCGAGGTGCTGCGCGCCGCCAGCGCCGAGTTCTCGACCCAGTCGGTGGCCGGCACCATCAACATCATCCTGAAGCGCTCGGTGAAGAACCGCCTGCGCGAACTGAAGCTGGCGGCCCAGGGATCGAGCAACGGCTACGGTCCGAACGCCAACCTGCAGATGTCCGACCGCATTGGTGGCTTCTCGTACTCGATCTCGGCCAACGCGATGAAGGACCGCTTCGAGTTCGAGTCCACCGGCGAGGAACGCGGCGTGGCACCGAATGGCGAAGTCACCATGCTGCGCACCATGGTGCTGCCGCAGAAGGGCGAGATGAGCGTCATCAACCTGAGCCCGCGCCTGAACTGGACGCTCGGCCAGGACAATACCCTGACCTCGCAGACTTTCATCAACCAGCACCGCTTCCAGAACCGCTTCAGCCAGCCGACCACGACCCTGATCGGCCCGCCGCCGCCGTTCCCGACCCTGGCCAATGCCTTCGAGGCGAAGAACGGGTTCCTGCGCTCCGACCTCTCCTGGGCGCGCAAGTTCGAGTCCGGCGCCAAGCTCGACCTGAAGGTGGGGGCGCAGGCCATGGAGAATGACAGCACCTCGCACCGCACGGCCGCAACGGGCGCCGGCGTGGCGCTGCTGGACACCACCAGCCTGCTCGAGGGCCGCGACCGCGGCTTCAACTCCACCGGCAAGTACAGCCGCAGCATCGAGAAGGGCCACACTTTCGCCTTCGGCTGGGACGGCGGCGTCGACACCCGCGACGACGAGCGCAACGACATCAACCGCGTGCGTGTGAGCGGCAACGTGCCGGTCTACGAAGTCTCGGAAGCGCGCGTCAAGCGCCTGGCCATGTTCGCGCAGGACGAATGGAACATCACCCCGGCCTGGTCGATGTACCTGGGCGCGCGCTGGGAGGGCATCCGCACCCGCGTCACCGGCAATACCTTCGAGCGCGGCGAATCGAGCTCCAACGTGTGGAGCCCGATCATGCAGACCCTGTACAAGATTCCGGGTAAAAAAGGCGACCAGGTGCGCCTGGCCCTGACCCGCACCTATAAAGCGCCGGGCGTGGGCAGCCTGACCCCGCGCCGCCAGGTCAGCGAGAACAACAGCTCGACCGAACCGGATTACCGCGGCAACCCGAACCTGAAGCCGGAACTGGCCTTCGGCATCGACGCCGCCTGGGAGCATTACTGGGCCGACGGCGCGCTGCTGTCGGTGAGCGTGTCGCAGCGCCGCATCAGCGACTTCACCCGCAACCTGACCTATTTCGACGGCGAGCGCTGGATCCAGACCCCGAGCAACCAGGACAGCGCTACCACGCGCTCGCTGGAAATCGAGACCAAGTTCCCGCTCAAGGCGGTCATGAAGGACGCGCCGGCGGTCGACCTGCGCGCCAGCGTCAACCGCAACTGGTCGCGCGTGGAATCGGTGCCGGGCCCGAACAACCGCCTCGACCAGCAGACCCCGCTGACGGTCAACCTGGGCGCCGACTACAAGCTGGGCGCCCTGACCACCGGCGGCAGCTTCGCCTACCGCCGCGGCGGTCCGGTGCGGGTGTCGACCAACCAGCGCGCCTACGTGATCCCGCGCCGCGAGCTGGACATGTACGCGCTGTGGAAGTTCGACGCCCAGCGCCAGCTGCGTTTCGCGGTCAGCAACATGACGAGCCAGGACTTCATCAACGAGAACACCTACGAGGACGCACGCTTCGGTGCGCAGACCCGCCGCTTCGTGTTCCCGCAGGGGGTGCGCTACCGCCTGACCTATGAACTGAAGTTCTGACAGGAGCTCGATCCGACCCGAACCCGGCCTCTGTGCCGGGTTTTTCTTTGTCATGGAAAATTAGATTGCTATGTCGTAGCAATAAACTCGTCTGTGCGACGTTTACATCCTGCCATTGCATGGAATATAGTTCTTCACATTAATTGAACAACTATTTCCGGAGACTGGAATGACATTGCTGCGCCCCCGTTACCTGGTAGTCCTTGTCGCCGGGCTCTGTGCCCAGGCAACCGCCCAAGAAAGTACCGCGGACGGCGCCATCCAGCAGGTCGAGGTGAAGGGGGCAGGTTACGATCCCCGCCGCGACGATACCGCCGCCCGCATCGTGATCAACCGTGACGAGGTGGTCCGCTATGGGGACAGCAATGTCGCCGACGTCCTCAAGCGCATCCCGGGCGTGACCGTCACGACGGGGGCCGGGCGCAGCACCCAGATCCGGATGCGCGGCCTGGGCGGCGGCTATACCCAGATCCTGGTGAACGGCGAGCGGACCCCGGCCGGCTTCGCCCTTGACACCCTGTCGCCCGACATGATCGAGCGCATCGAGGTGCTGCGGGTGGCGACCGCCGAGTTCTCGGCAGAGTCGGTGGCCGGCACCATCAACATCGTGCTGCGCAAGAAAACCAACCAGCGCCAGCGCGAGGCCAAGCTGGGCTACCTGCTCTCGAACGACTTCCGCGGCCCGACCTTCAGCACCCAGGTGGGCGACCGCGCCGAGAAATCGTCCTGGTCGTTCTCGGCCAGCGGCAACCATGACAGCCTGGATCGGGAGTGGGGCGGCTTCGAGGAGAACACCCGGCCCGATGGCAGGGTCGACATGTATCGCACGGTGCACGCGCCGGAGAAGGGGCACATGAACCGCCTGAACCTGAGCCCGCGCCTGAACTGGACCCTCGACAACGGCGACACCCTGGCGTGGGAAACCATCGCCAACAGCTCGAGCTTTCGCAATGGGGCCCATCCGATCGTCACCACCCTGATTGGACGGCCGCCGCAGACGCCGGACCTGCAGACCTTCGGCGAAATGGACGACCGCATGCTGAAGTCGGACCTGAGCTGGACCCGCACCACCGAGACGGGCCTGAAACTCGACGCCAAGCTGGGCGCCGAATGGTCGTCGCGCAAGATGTTCGTCCGCCGCAGCGGCCTCGACGCCAGGGGCCTGCCGGAAACCGAGGGGAGCACCTTGTCCGACACCCACGCCCGGGGCCTGAACACCACCGGCAAGGCCAGCCGCACGATGGATGGCGGGCATCTGCTGGCGCTGGGCTGGGACCTGCGCGTCAATGAGAGCACCGATATCCGCGCCGAGCGCGACACGGTCCGGGTATTCGCACCAGGCCAGCTGCTGGACGAGGACTTCCGCGCCCAGGTCAGCCGCGCCGCCTTCTACGTGCAGGACGAATGGACCATCGATCCACGCTGGTCGGTCTACCTGGGCGCCCGCTGGGAAGGCGTGCGCACGCGCGTGTCGGGCAATGCCGTGGAATCGACGCGCGTGCGTTCGAGCGTCCTGAGCCCGATCCTGCAAACCCTGTACAAGTTTCCGGCCAAGGAGGGCAAGGACGCGGACCAGCTCCGCTTCGCGCTCAGCCGCACCTACAAGGCGCCCGACCTGGACAGCATCGTGCCGCGCCGTTCGGCATGGGAAAACAACAGCGCCACCGAGGCCGATTTCCAAGGCAACCCGAACCTGAAGCCGGAACTGGCCTGGGGCCTGGATGCCGCCTGGGAGCACTACTGGGCCGAGGGTGCGATGCTGTCGGTGAGCGGCGCGCTGCGCCGTATCGACGACTACACCAGCAACCACATCTACTTCGACGGCCGGCGCTGGATCTTCACGCCGGTGAACGACGACCGCGCCGTCATGCGCAGCCTCGAGATCGAGACCAAGTTCCCGCTCAAGGCGCTGTACGCCGGCGCGCCTGCGATCGACCTGCGCGCCAGCGTCAGCCGCTACTGGTCACAGGTCGACTCGGTGCCGGGCCCGCACAACCGGATGGAACAGCAGGTGCCGCTCACGGCCAACCTCGGCGCCGACTACAAGTCCGGCGCGCTGGCGCTCGGGGCCAGCGTGGCCTACCGGCGCGGCGGCTACGTGCAGGTGGCGGCCAACCGCGGCTTCTACCGGATCGGCCGCACCGACCTCGACACCTATGCGGCCTGGACCTTCAACCCGAAGACCGTGCTGCGGGTCGCGCTGTCGAACCTGCTGGAACAAGGCAACTCCTTCGAGCCGAGCTACTACGATCCGGTCGGCGGCCTGGAGAAGCGCCGCTGGAATTATCCGAATGGGATCAAGCTGCGCACCACGCTGGAACTGAAGTTCTGACCGGTCAGGCCCGTATCTCTTCCTTGCCCTGGCTCTCGCCATGGCTGTCATGCACGCGGTGGGTGCGGAAGTAACGCCAGGCCACCAGGATCGCCACCGTCTGCATGCCCGCGCACAGCAGGAAGTGGCTGCCGATGCGCCAGTCGCCCGGCGGCAGGTGGCTGACGGTGGCCAGGATGGCGGTGCCGATGATCGGCGTGATGATCACCCCCAGGCTGCTGATCGACTGCAGCGAGCCCATGAGCTCACCCTGCTGGTTGGCGGGCGTGGCCTTGGAGACGATCGCCTGCAGCGCCGGCGTGGCGGCGAAGCCCAGCACGTTGCACAGGATGAGCGCGTACATCATCCAGCCCTGGGTTGCCAGGCCGTAGCCGAGCAGGGTCAGGGCGCCCGAGGTGATCCCCATCAGCGACAGGCGCACCTCGCCGAAGCGCCGGATCAGGATCGCCAGCAGCCAGGCCTGGACTACCGCCGACACCAGGCCGACGCAGAACATGGCGATGCCGTTATCGCGCGGCGTCCAGTCGAAGCGGAAGGTGGTGTACAGCACCCAGGTCGACTGCAGCATCATCTGGCCGAAGGTGACCAGCGTGATGGCGACGATCAGGCCGCGGATGTCGGTGCGCCGCCCCAGCCGCAACAGGGCGGCCAGGGGATTCAGGCGCGCCCAGGAGAAGGGCGGGCGCTGGCCGGCGGGGAGCGACTCCGGCACCATGAAGTAGCCGTAGACGAGGTTGGCGGCGCCCAGCAGCGCCGCCACGTAGAAGGGCAGGCGCAGGTCGTTGTTGCCGAGCAGGCCGCCGAGCATGGGCCCGCAGATGAAGCCCAGGCCGAAGGCGGCGCCGATCTTGCCGAAGCTTTTCGCGCGGTTTTCCTTGGTCGAGATGTCCGAGGCGTAGGCCGCAGCCACCGACATGCTGGCCGAGGACATGCCGCCGATGACGCGGCCGATGAACAGCCAGAACAGGCTCGGCGACCAGGCGGTGACCAGGAAGTTGACGCACATGCCCCCCATCGAATACAGCAGCACCGGGCGCCGGCCGATGCGGTCGCTGAGGGCGCCGAGGGCCGGCATGAACAGGAACTGCAGCACCCCGAAGGTCGCGGCCAGCACCCCGAACCACAGGGCCTGGTCGTCGCGCGCCGGGACGAACTGCCCGACCAGCAGCGGCATCACCGGCACGATCAGCCCGATGCCGAGCATGTCGATGAAGATGCAGACCAGGACGAAGTTCAGTTTGCCGGGGCTGGCGGTCGGCAAAGCGGTGGGGCTGGTCATGGATGCCTCGAAGCGGATGACATTCGGCTATCTTAACACCGGGCAAAGTTCATTCGGACGTCCCCGCCGCCGATATTTGCCATACGCCGGGTGGCCTAGCCGGGCGGCATGCCGCTCTCGAGCGCGAACTCCTCGCGGAAGGCCATCAGCCGCGCCAGCCTTTCCTCGGCCAGGACGCGGCCGGCCGCGGTCTGCATCATGCCCGGCAGCTTGGCCAGCTTGACCATGATGTGGTCGAGCGCGTAATTGCGGTCGTCGAATTCGCGCGCGCTGCCGAGCGGGTCGCTGGGGTGGGCCAGGCTTGTCCCCATGCGGCCGGCGATGTAGAACATGCGCGCCAGACCGACCGCGCCGAGGCCGTCCAGGCGGTCGGCATCCTGCACGATCTTCGCCTCCAGCGACTCGGCGGGGATGCTGGCCGAGAAGCTGTGCGCCGCGATGGCATGCGCCACCGCGTCGAGACGCTCGGGCGGAAAGTTCATCCACGCCAGCTGGTGGCGCGCCAGCTGGGCCGAGCGGGTCGATGCCTGGGCGCGGTCCGGGTCGTTCTTGGGCAGGTTGACCAGGTCGTGCAGGTAGCAGGCCGCCATCACCACCAGGGCGTCGGCTTGCGGGTGCCCGGCCAGCAGGGCCTGGGCATTGCGCCAGACGCGCTCGAGGTGGGCGCTGTCGTGGGCGCCGTCGCCGCCGCTGGCGCCTTCCGCCATCGCCGCCAGGCGCGGTCGCCAGGTGGCGAGGTCAGTCTTGGGTTCGTCGTTCGTCGGGCGCATGCGTTTCTTCGGTCGGGTGGGGAGGCACGGCGCGCTGCGACAGCGCGTCCGCTTGCTGGTTCTTGTGGCGCGGGATCCAGCGCAGCGAGCTGCCCGGCAGGCGGGCGAGCAGGGCGCGCACCCGCGCGCGGTAGGCGCGCAGCGCCGGGGCGCTGGCACTGTCGGGCGCGTGGACGTCGTCGATCACGACCTGGCTGTCGCCCTCGATGGCGAGCGCCGGCACGCCGTGCTCGACGGCCGCTTCGAGGACGGCGATCAGGGCCAGGTATTCGGCTTCGCTGCTGTTGCCATGGCCGGCATCGCGCGACAGTTCGATGCGCACGCCGCCGGGCCCTTCGAGCACGGCGCCGATGCCGCAGCGTCCCGGGTTGGGCCGGGCCGAACCGTCGAACCAGGCGCGCCATGCGGGCAGGGCAGGGTTCGCGCCGCCGCGCCGGGCCAGCGCCGCCGCGGCCAGGGCACGCCGGGCCGTGGCGCCGTGCTCGCTGCGCAAGCGCTCGGCGGCGCGCGCGACCAGCAGCTGGTCCAGCCCGGCCACGCCGGCGCGCAGGCTCAGGGTGGCGCGCAGCGCCTCGGCCTCCGGCATTCCGGTGCGGGCGGCGAGCTTGCGGCTGGTGGCGAGTTCTTCCTTGAAGGCGGCGGCGAGCAGGGCGGCGTGGTCTGGAGGCGGGTAGGACATGGCGCAAGGATAGCAAAAAGGCAGCCGAAGCTGCCTTTTTCCGTTGCTGGAGCGCGTCGATCAGCGGCGGTAGGGATTCTCCGGCCGCCCGTCGTAACGGTTCGGGACGCCATCGCCGTCGATGTCGCGGTCACGGCGGTTGCGGATGCCGTCGTTGTCGAGGTCGCGGTCGCGGTAGTTCGGCACGCCGTCGCGGTCGGTGTCGCGGTAGCCGCGGCGCTCGTAGCGGTCGGGGATGCCGTCGCGGTCGCGGTCACGGTGGTAGCCGTCCCTGCGGCCCTCGCGGTAGTAGTAGTCGCGGCCGTCGCGGTAGCCTCCGCCGGCATACACCGGGGCATAGCCGCGGCGCTCGTAACGGTCGGGGACGCCGTTGCGGTCGCGGTCCCAGCGCGCCGGCTCCATGTACCAGCCGCCGTTGCGCTGTTGCCAGCGCGGCGCGTAGTAGACGTAACCCGGGCGGGCGACGACGTAGCGGCCCGGCACCCAGGCATGGCGGTGGCCGCGCCACTCCCAGTAGCCCGGCGCCCAGACGTGGCCGTGGCGCGGGCCGGGGACGCGTTCATAGATGGGCGCGGGCGGGGCCGAGCCGATGTAAATTTGGAAATCGGTCTGCGCCATCGACGGTACCGGCGCAAAGGCGGCGCCAAGGGCGATCAGGGCAGCAAGGGTGAGCGTGCGTTTCATGTCGGGTCTCCAGATCCAGGAACGGATGACCCACTATATCGCCGGCGGGAGGCCGAAGGGAGCGCTGAAGCAGATACTTACAACTGACACAGATTCGGAGCCGGGCTCCGCAGTAGCGTGATACAAATCGCGCCGCACTGGGCCGCCCGCTGTCGCGCCGCGGCGACAACGGGCAGGCCTGCGGCACTCATCCGCGCGCCCCTGCGGCCTGCTTTTCTTCGCTCGACAGGCGCTTGGCGCTGACCGTCACGACCGCCATCTTGGCGCCGCTGGCGACCATGGCTGCGTCGGCGTTGTAGTTGCGGGCCTGGGCTTCGGGAATGGTGTCCAGCAGGTAGCTGCCCGAGACGGCGAGGCTCATCGCGACGACGAAGACGGCTTCCATATGCTTCATGATGTTCATGGTGTTTCTCCTTGCGGGTGGGTTGTCGATGTGTGCACTGTAGGCCAAGCGATTCCAGGCCGCGAGGCGCTTGCGACGGGACGCCAAAAACGAGGAACGAGCTGTCGAAAACTGCGCGCGAACGTGCGCGCCGATCCTCGCGCCGGATGGGTTTCACCCGCCCCCGGCTAGGGCTTCGCGAGGCGGCCACGACCGGGCCGCGCCTATCGCGACATACCGATGCCAGCCACGTTCAGCTCACTGATGGATTCCTTCGCCGCCGGTCGCACGGCGCGGCGGCGCGCGCGCAACCTGCGCTTAGGCGCCAGGCCGGCGGCCAGGGCCAGGCTGCCGGTCACGCTGTGGCTGCTGCTGGCCTGCGGCGCGGCGCTGCTCGGCGCCGTGGTGCTGGCGCAGGCAGCGCGTTCGCTGGCCGCTTCCGGCGCGCACGCGGCGGCAGGCGAGTCGGCGGCGCTGTCCGCGTTCCAGCCGCTGCTGGGCGGCGTCACCGTGCGCGTGCCGCGCGCGCCCGGCATCGAGATCGTCCAGCACGGCGCCAACGCGCTGGTGGTGGCGTCAAGCATGCGCCTTGGACCGCCGGTACGGATCGACCTGTGTACCCAGCCGGTGCGGATCGGCTATCCCTTCGCCGAGGCGGCCGCGCTGGCGCCGGCGCGCAAGCTGCTGCTGGCGGCGACAGGCTCCGCCACGCCGCGCGTGGACCTGCGCGGCGACGCCGGCGGCGCCATGCGGCTGGCCTGGAATGCGGGCAGCGCCCGGGCCGCCTGGGTCGGCGACGCCGGCAACGGAGGGGTAGTGCGCGGCGCGCGCGGCCAGGCACTGTTGGGCACAGCGGGCTGGCTGGTGTGGCAGGACGGCGCGCTCAGGCTGACCCGGCGCGCCAGCAGCACGTGTGCGCAGGCCGGTGAACTGCTGGTGCAGCGCGCCAGCGTCGACCCGGCCGCGGGTGGCGCGCTGGTACAGGCCTTCGGTCCCGGCGTGGCGCTGCCGGCGCTGCAGCTCGCGGCGGGCGAATACAAGGTGCCGGCGCGCCCGCCGCGCGCGCTGGAAGACGCCTTGTTGTTCGAACAACTGCAGGCGCGCGGGCTGATCCGCCTGGGACCCGGCGGCCTGGCCGAGGCTGCGCCGCGCGACCTGGCCACCTGGACGGCGGCAAGTCTTGACGCCCGCGCGCCGCTGCCGGGCTGGGAAGGGCTGCGCCTCGACGAGGAAGGGCGCAAGCTGCTGGTGCGCCTGTACTACCGCGCTGACGGCGCCTTCGTGCGCGAGCAGCTGCGGGTGTTCAACAGCGAACGCCGGCTGCTGGCCTGGCGCGTCCGCACGCACAGCCGGCAGTTGTGGCAGGCGAGCGTCGGTGGGGTGCCGGTCGCGCAGGACGCCGGGCTGCCGGTCGCCGCCATGCGCCTGTTCGCGCGCCTGCCGGAAGGCTGGGGGCCCTGGACGCGGGTGGGCGCCTGGGACGGCGGTGGACAGGCCGCGACCGCCCGCCTGAGCCTCGACCAGGCCGCACCGAGCGAACTGCTGCTGGCCGGCCGCCTGCGCCGGGTGGAGGGTGCGACCGCCTCCGTGAGCGGCGTGTGCGACGGGCGCGCCTGCCGCGAGCGCGACGCCGTCCAGCGCGTGCTGCTGGCGCCCGTGCCGGGCGCACAGCGCATCGTGCTCGAGGTCGAACCGCTCGACCTGGCCCGGCTCTCCGGCAACGCCGACGCCGCCTACCGCCATGTGCGCGCCGAAGGGGGGCGCCTGGCCTGGCAGGCGCTGCCGGCGTCGAACGCCGCAGCGCGCCCGGCCCTGGCCGAAGTCCGGCTCAGCGGGCGCCACGGAGAGAGCTTGTGGACCGACGGCAGGGCCAGCGCCGCGGCCCAGGCGGCCGGGCTGGCGCCGCTGCTGGGCGTGCACCGCGAGCACGCGTCGAGCGTGGCCGGCATGCTGGCCCGGCTGCCGGGCGGCAGCCACACGGCGCGCCTGAGCCTGGACCTGCGCCTGCAGGGGGCGGCCCAGGCGGTGCTGGACTGCGTCGGCTTGCGCGGGGGGCAATGGGACGGCCGGCGCTGCCTGGGTGCGGGGGCAATCCCCGATGGGCGCCAGGCCGGCCTGGTGCTGCTCGATGCCGGCAACGGCGACGTGCTGGCCGCGGCCGGCGGCGGCGTCGGCGCGGCCGATCCGGCGCGCTGGCCGGAAATCCGCGACTTCGACCGTGCCGATCCCGCGCGCAGCCCCTTGCGGCTGCCGGCTTTCCAGCACGACGGCGGCCCCAGGCGCGCGCCCGGCTCGACCTTCAAGGTGGTCACCGCCCTCGGCCTGGAGGCGGCGGCGCGCGGCGACGCGCGCCTGGAGCGCCTGCTGGCCGGCATGCCGCTGACGGCGATCGACGCCATGGCGCATGAAGATGGCTACGGTTTTCGCACCGGCGCGCCCGCCTATCCGCAAGGAGGGGGCGCGCGCATCACCAACTTCCGCGAACAGCTGGCCGGCGCCCGCGCCGTCGAGGGCCGCTTCGGGCTGGCGCAGGCGATGGCGCACAGCGTGAACACCTGGTTCGCCTGGACCGCCGAGCTGGGCGACCGCAGCCTCGGCGGCGGGCCGCAGGGCGGGCTGCCGGGCGTGCGCGAGATCGACCCCGGCGCCCTCGACCCGGTGCGCCCGGTCGCCGGCATGGCGCGCCGGCTCGGTTTCGGCACGCCGCTGCGCCTCGACGGTGGCCTGCTGCCGCAAGACTTCCGCTGGTCCAGCTGGGACGCGCTGCAGGCCAGCCCGTCGATGCTAGACCCGATCCAGACCCGCCACGAGGTGCGCCAGATGGCGATCGGCTTGCGCATGCAGGCCACGCCGCTGCAGATGGCGCTGGTCGCCGCCGCGGTCGGGCAGGGCCGGATGGTCGCGCCGCGCCTGCTGCTCGAACTCGACGGGCGCGCGGCGCTCGCGCAGCCTGGACCCGAGCTGGGCGTGCGCCTCGACCGCGTGCGGGCCGGCATGAAGGGCGTGGTGGCGGGCGGCACCGCGTCCGGCGCCTTCCGCGGCAAGGAGTTCGACGCCTTGCGCGCCGGCCTGTTCGGCAAGACCGGCACCGCGCCCACCGGCGAGGACGGCATGGCGACGGTCTGGTTCATGGGCTGGCTGGAACCGGGAAGCCTGCCGGGCCAGACCCGCCGGCTCGCCTTCGCCGCCTTCGTCAGCGAGTCCGGCCTCACGGGCGGTGCGCATGCCGCGCCGCTCCTTGCGGGCTTGTTGCTTTCCATGCAAGGGCAATCCCTCGAACAGAAGGGGGATTGACCGCCATCTGCGCGCCAGGATTTTGTGTTTGTATGGCATCATCTGTTGACAATCCGCTCTTGTGCGGATGGCGACGACGATGAGGAAGGTATGCGTTTGCCGGGAACCCGGTACCAGGAGCACGGTTGGGAGCAGGTCCGCAAGTTGCTGGGGCAATGCTCGCTGCAGGCGCTCGCCCGCATCGATCCGGTCCGCCTGCTCGAACCCGCAGGCGAAGGACTCCTGGCGGAGTATGTCGACACGGTGGCGCAGGCCCTTTATGGCAGCCGCCGCGGTGAGCAGCCCGGCAACAGCTACGGCGACAGCGTCCTCGAACTGGCCCTGAGCCTGGTCTACGAACTGCAGGCCCGGCCAGGCGACTGGGCCGCCTTGTGCGCGGCGGTGGCGGGCGAGCATGCGCGCATGGGCGCCTTCTGGGCCGCGCCGGGCGGCGACGCGCTGCTGCGCAAGAAATTCAACGACCTGTACGCGGTCCTGCGCGACAAGGTCGACAGCGACAACTACCAGGCGGCCTGCGGGCGGCCCTGCAGCCCGAACCGGATGTACGCCTACCGCATGCTCGACACCGCCTACGGCGAGGTGGCGCGCCTGTTCGCGTCCTGGCGCGAGCATCGCGAGCAGGTCGGCGCCATCCTTGGGCGCACGATCGAGCTCGAACCGATCGAAACACGCCAGCTGCGCAGCGTCCTCGATTGCCGCCCCGAGTGGATCCTGCGCTGGAGCGAGAGCCTGGAGCGTTTCAGCGGCGCCGCCGGGCCGCTGCACACCCGTTCCAAGCGCTTCGCCAGCCTGAAGGACCAGCCGGACAAGATCGGCGCCATGCTGCGCGAGATCGGCGAGTACGAAGCCCTGTCCGCGAACCAGGACCGCGACTGGCTGCGCGACAGCAGCGACGCCAGCGCCTGGCTGGACGACTACTGGCGCGTGCTGGGCGAATCGGAGGCTGCCAGCACGCCGGGCCCGGACCTGGTGCTGGAGGCGCGCCAGGACGAGCTGGACCTGGCCGCCACGGGGGCGGACAGCGACGATCCGCCTGTCGCCGCGCCGCTCCTGGTGCTGGACGAGGCGCTGGCCCAGCGACTTTCACTGTCCCCCCGCTACCTGGAGGTAGCGGCGGCGGCCCAGGAGCGCGGCAGCTGGGCGGCGCGCATGATGGAGGGCGACTCGCTGCCGGTGCGGCTGGCGGTCTACCTGAAGCTGCTCGGGGCCTTCGACGACAGCTATCCCTTGGCGTGGCTCGATCCGGCCACCGGCGAGCTGCCTACCATGCAGCAGCTTGCGCTGCTCGACGGGATTTCGCTGCCGACCCTGCGCAAGCGGCGCGACGCCGCCATCGCCCGGCTCGGCGCGGCGGCCGGCAACAAGGAGGAAAGGTGATGGGGATGACTATGCTTGACCGCAAGCTGCAGGCGCAGCTGATCGCAGGCCGCCGGGTCGAAGGCGACCGCCTGGTGCTGGACGACGCGGTGCTGCTGGCCGCGCTCGACGGCAGCCGCCCGCTGACGGCGGGCGAACGCAGCGCGCTGCAGGGCTCGCCGCTGACGACACGCCGCCTGCGCACCCTGGCCGACGCCCGCCGGCTTAAAACCGCGTCGCGCGAATGGCGCGGCAGCGCCGGCATGCTGCGCGCCGCCGACGGCGGCGCGGCGCTCGACACCCTGGTCACGGACGATGGCGCCTGGCGCCTGCATTTCGTCGGGAACCGGGTGATCCTGCAGCTCGACCCGCAAGCGCCGCTGGCCGCCACCCTGCTGCGCGCCGGCCGGCTGCTGCGCGTGCTCGATGGCGCCGGCGCGACGGTCCTCGAGGGCAGGCTGGACAGCGACGGCGAGTGCGAAGGCCCGTGGCCGTTCGCGCAAGCGCCGGCGCAGCATCTGCAGCAGCACGGCGCACGGTTTACCGTGGAGCCGGCGGGGGCCTAGGATGCTGAACCTGTTTACACGGCCGTTCCGCCAGCCCGCCCCCAAGCTCGACGGCCTGGGTGCGGGCTTCATCGCGCTGCCGCTGGCCAAGGGCTGCACGGTGCCGGCCGGGAGCTTCGCCGTGCTGGCGAACAAGGACGGCCATACCCGGCGCCTGAGCGAAGGCGCGCGGGTCGCGATCCTGGACGGGGAAACCGCCTGGTGCGTGCACCCGGGCCCCTACGGCTGCGAGCTGACCCCCTTCGCCGCCGCGCCCGAGATCGGCCTGCGGGTACGCTTTGCCATCGATGCGCCGGACCCGCGCGAAGCGCAGCAGCGCTTCGACCTGTTCCTCGCCAGCGAAGCGGCGCAGCAGGTGGCGCTGGAGGGCTTCGTGATGCTGCTGCAGTCCGCCCTGCAGCGCGAACTGGAGCAGGGCAACCTGAATTTGCCGCCCTGCACCAGCTTCGAAGAGTGGAACGCTTTTCGTACCGGCTTCAACCAGCTGCTGTACACGCGATTCGGCGTGATGGTCGACGACTGCGTGCCGGTCGACCTCGGCGCGTCGCGCGACCTGGCGGCGCTGCTCATGGCACGGCTGGCGTCGCAGCCCGCGCCGGCTGCCGCACATACGGTGCAACAGACGGCGTTCGACCCGGCGCTCGAGGATGCGAAGGCCTTGCGCCGCCTGTTCCTGGAATTGCCTGGCGTGCTGTGCGGCCTGCGGCTGGCGCTGCTGCCGGCCGATTGCGCCGTGTTCCGCCGCCACCAGGACCTGTTGCGCCGGCTCGACCTGGTCAGCCTGTCGGTCGGGACCATGCCGGCGCTCGAACTGGCGGCGCCGGGCCAGCCCCTGGCGCTGGACCAACAGCGGCGGCGCGCCCGCCACAGCCGGCGCGCCGCCGCCGCGCTCGACGAAGCCTGGGCGCTGCTGGCGCGCATAAAGCTGGGCGACGCGGCGCTGGCGGCGGCGCTCTTGGGAGAGGCCGACCGCATCGTCGCCAACCTCGAATGCGATTGCGCGGCGCGCCGCGACATCGCGGGAGAATCGGCATGAACGCGCCCGTTACCGTGCGCAGCATCGCGCCAGATGGCGCGTACTTGACCGTGACGGCCAGCGTGCGCCCGCGCGGCGGCCGCGCCGACGTCAAGTGCAGCGTGCCGGATGCGCCGGCGCTGGCCCGGCGCGTGCAGGAAGTGGTGCGCCTGGCGCGCCACACCGAGCCGCGTTTCGACAGCCGCGACCAGGTGGTGCTCAGCCTCGACCGCGCGCCAATGGAAGGCAGCCGCGACTGGGAACTGGCCTGCGTGCTGGCCGACCGCATGGTGCGCGGGCTGTGGCAGTCGCCGCGCCCGGTGATTGCCAACGGCTGGTCCGACACCTGGCAGCTGGGCCGCATCGACGGCCACGCCCTGGGCCAGGTGCCGCTCGGCGTGCTGGCCGGAGGCGAGGGCGGCCTACCGCATCTCGGCGCCCTGACCGGGCATCCCGATCCGGCCGCCGGCGTGTCGAGCGCGCGCGCCTGGTTCCCGCTGGTTAGCGGCGGCGCCGGCGACAGCCTGTGCTGGGTCGAAGTCAGCGTGCGTCCCGCGCCGCACGAGGGCGAGGAGGAAGCGAGCATCGCGGCCCCCGGCGTCGATGCGGCCCTGCAGGCGCGGGTAGGGGAGGTGCTGGCCGCTTCCCGCCACTTCGATGGCCGCGGCCTTGGGCAATGGCGCACCACGGTGCGCTTCGGCGAAGAGCGCTTCCAGGGCGCTTCCTTCGAGCTGGCCCTGGTCATGGCCGACCGCATGGCGCGCGGGCGCGAGTTCCTGGCGCGCGGCCGGGTGCTGGCCACCGGCCAGTCCACGGCCTGGCATGCGGGGCGGGTCGAGACGGTCGAGGGCGTGCTGCCGAAGTGCGCGCTGCTGGGGCGCGAAGCGGCGCCGGGGGACCGCATCCTGGTGCCGCGGGCCTGGGAAGCGCAGCTGCCGCCGGGCTGGCGCGCGGTGCTGCAGGAGCGCGGAGCCAGCCTGGCTTGCGTCGACAGGATCGGGATCATTTGAATCGCGCCCGGCTGCGCTAGAATCGCCGGGTGATGTTGTGCAGGAAGAAACGGAAACGGAGTCGGATATGTTCCAGATGTTCGGAGTGAAAGGCGCCGGTTGCCCGCGCTGCGAGCGCAAGCAGGGCGGCGACGCGCGCTATTGCGCCGGCTGTGGCCTGATCCTGGGCGCGCCGCGCAATAGCCCGGTGCTGCGCGAGAACCGCTGGGTCGCCGGCCCGGACGAACTGGCCGTGTTCTTCGGCATGCGCGAACTCTCGGGCGTGTTCGTGAAGACCCTGCGCGTGCCGGCCACGGCGCGCGCCTACATCCTGCAGGGCGACAAGGCCACCGAAGTGCCCCAGGGCGAGTACGAGATCGAAGGTTTCTTCACCCGCCTGAACCACCTGCTGCGCGACCAGCACGCCGAAATCCTGGTCACCCGCACCGGCGCGCTGCCGGTCGAGTTCCGTTTCGACGACGTCGCCACTGCCGAGCACCTGGCCGTCAGCGCGCGCCTCACGGTCAGCCTGCGCATCGAGAATGTCCCGGCCTTCGCGCGCCACTTCATGACGCTGCCGGGCACCATCGGCGCCGATCAGCTGCGCGAGCTCCTGGCGGCGCCGGTGCGCCAATTGGCCGAGGAATTCGTCGGTGCGCGCTCGATCCGCGAGATGGTCGGCAACCGGGAGCTGCGCGAGCAGTTCGACGAGCGCCTGCAAGGAGGCCTCAAGCTCCTGCTGCTCGAGTACGGGCTGGCGGCGGTGAAGGTCGACACGGTCGAGCTGCGCCATGATAAATACGACGCCCACCGCGCCCGGGTCGGCAGCCTGTGGCTGGCGGCCGACGAACGCCACGTGCAGATCGAGCATGCCAAGCACCTCGACGAGCTGTACGACGCCGAGGAATGGCAGCGCCTGCGCCGCGCCGAGCAGGCCGCCCGGGTGCGCCAGCGCGAGCGCGAACTGCGCCAGGACGACGCCATCGCGCGCGCCGAGCTGTCGCTGCAGGGCGCCGACCGCGCCCACGCCGTGCGTGCGCGCCAGATCGAGCTGTATGCACGCATCCTGGATGCCGGCTCGCGCAAGCAGGCGCTGGAGCGCGGCGCGGGCGAAGTGCTGCTCGACCTCGAACACGAGCTGGCAAAGAAGAATGCGCGCCGCCTCGACGAGGCCCAGGAATGGCAGCACCTGCGCGCCCTGGCCCAGGTACGCATGCGCAGCGAACTCGGGGTGGCCCAGCAGGATGCCCGGCAGACCCTGGCGATTGCCCGCCAGCGCTTTTCCCAGCAGCTGCTGCAGCAGCAGATCCGCTACAAGCTTGATCAGGCCGCGCTCATCGAAGACGCCGCCCGCCGGCAGGCGGAACTCGTGCGCCTGCGCGCCAGCGAAGAAGACGCGGCGCGCCGTGCCCGCGAGATCGACGAGCAGGAACACCTTGCGCGTCACCAGAGCCTGGTGCTGGCGAATGCCGCGCACCGGCGCGAGGCCGAGCGCCTGCAGGAATGGGAAGACGAGCAGGCGCGCCAGCGCATCGAGTCCACCCGCACCGGGCAGCAACAGGACAAGCTGGCCCGCACCATCGAGCTCGATGCGCGCCAGGCGCGTGCGCTGCAGGACGTGCAGCTCGACGGTGAAGAGCGCCGCCACGCGCTGGAGCTGCGCCGCCTCGAGGCCTTCGCCGCAATGGACGACACGGCCAAGCTGGCCCTGGCCGCGGCACCGAACGCGGCGCTGCTGAACGACTTCATGAAGACCCGCGTTCACGCGAACATGGATGCCGAGCAGCTGGGCGCATTGGCCGGGCTGGCCGAGGCGGGCAAGCTGTCGACCGAGGAAGCGCTGCAGCTGGTGCGCGACGAGCAGGCCCGGCGCGAGCTGGAGGTCGACCGCGACCGCCACCACCAGGTCGCCCTGCTGGCGACCGTGACGGGGGCAAGCCGCCAGTGCGCCCATGGCCACCCTTCGCGCGGGGGCGAGCGCTTCTGCGCCGCATGTGGCGCGGCGATCCCGCATTGATGGCAGCGTGACCGAAGCAATGCAGACTGCCATCGACAAGATCCGCGAGTTGCGTGCCCTGCACGAGGATGGCCTGCTGAGCCGTACCGAATTCGACCTGCGCAAGAATGCGATCCTGGACGCGGCCTATCTGCCCGCCCAGGCGACGGCAGAGGAAGCGGTTGTGCAAGTGGCGCGTCCCGGCACCGAGATCGGCCTGATGGCCGGCCAGGAAGTCGGCCCGCAGAACCGGCGCTACCGGCTCGAGCGCCTGATCGCGCACGGCGGCATGGGGCAGGTGTGGCAGGCGACCGACCTGGCTACCCACGCCGAGCTGGGCCACAGCGCCCAGGTGGCGCTGAAGATCCTGCCGCCGCAGCTGACGCAATCGACCTTGCAGTCCAAACTGCTGATCCAGGAAGCCACCCGCGCGCGCCGCCTGGCGCACGAGCACATCGTGCGCGTCTACGAATGGGCGCAGGATCCGGCCACCGCCAGCTTTTTCCTGATCATGGAGTGCCTGGAGGGCGAGGACCTCGACAGCCTGCTGGCGCGCGAGGGCAAGCTGCCCTTCGAGCGCGTGCTGGCCCTGCTCGAACCGGTGGCCGCCGCCCTCGACTACGCCTGGGACAAGCATGGGCTGGTCCACCGCGACATCAAGCCCGGCAACGTATTCCTGACGAAGCGCGGCGAGGTCAAGCTGCTCGACTTCGGCATCGCGGCGCGCGCGCGCGGCAGTGGCGCGGCGCCGCTGGATGCACCGGCCACCTCCGGCACCCCGGGCTACCGCGCGCCCGAAGCGGGCAGCCAGGGCCAGCCGGCCCCGAGCCTCGACGTCTACGCGGTGTCGATGATGATCTACCGGATGCTCGATGGGGCGCTGCCGCCAGACCCCGGCGTGGCGCCGCAGGCCCTGCAGCCGCACCAGTGGGACGCCCTGCGCGCCGGCTTCGCGCAGGATCCGGCGGCGCGCCCGCCGACTGTGCGCGCATTGCTCGAGAACCTGCGCGATGCGGCGGGGCCATCGGCGGAGGAAATCGCAGCAAAGGAGGCGGCCGAGCGCGCCGAGCAGGAGCGGCGCGAACGCGAGCTGGCGGCACGCCAGCAGGCGGAAGAACAGGCCAGGGCCGCGGCCCGCGCCCTGGTCGAGCGCCAGCGCCGCGAGCAGCAGCGGCGCGAGCGCGCCGAGCAGGAAGAGGCACGCGCGGCGCGCAAGGAAGCGCTGCGCCAGCAACTGCTCGCCAAGCGGGAGGAAGAAGCCGCCAAGGCGCGCCTGGCGCAGGAAGAAGCCCAGCGCAAGGCGGCCCAGGCCAAGGCCGCCGCAGCCTACCTGGCGGAGCAGAAGCGCGCACGCGAACTGCAGGCGGCGCGCACGGCCGGCGAATTGCAGCGCTTGACACCGACCCCCGCCAGCCCGGTGGCCGACGGCGACGGTGTACTGTGCGACCCTTTCCTGGAGGGCGCCGGCAGCGGGCCCTCGCTGGTCCTGGTCCCGACCGGCCGCTTCCAGATGGGTTCCCACGAACACGAGCGCAAGATCGCGATGGCGGCCGGCGCGCAGCAGCGCTGGCTGGAGCGCGAAACGCCGCAGCGCTGGGTCGGCATCGAACGGCCCTTCGCGCTGGGACGCTATCCCGTCACGGTGGGCGAATGGCGCGTGTTCGTGGAGGCGACCGGCTGGGAGCCCCAGGGCGACGTGGACTGGCTGGCGCCGGGCTTCACGCAGACCGATGCGCACCCGGTGGTGGGCGTCACCTGGCACGACGCCCAATGCTATCTGGAATGGCTGTCGCACGCCACCGGCCAGCGCTACCGCCTGCCGAGCGAAGCGGAGTGGGAGTATTGCTGCCGCGCCGGCACCCGCACTGCCTTCAGTTTCGGCGACACCATCGGTCCCGACCAGGCCAACTACGACGGCAGCTTCACCTACAACGGCGGCGCGCGCGGCGCCTGCCGCCACGGCACCACCCCATGCGGCATGTTCCCCGCCAATCCCTGGGGCCTGTACGACATGCACGGCAACGTGTGGGAATGGGTGCAGGACGTCGTCCACGACAACTACATCGGTGCGCCGCTCGACGGCAGCGCATGGGAAGCGGGCGGCGACGGGGCGCGCCGCATCCTGCGCGGCGGCTCCTGGCTGTACGCGCCGCGCTACCTGCGTTCGGCGCTGCGCAACGGTTTCTCCAGCGTGCTGTCGAACGACATCGTGGGCTTTCGCGTGCTGCGCGAGCTGGCCTAGACCCATCCTTCGGCCTGCCTGCAGGCGTGGGCGGATGGTGTACAGTAGGCGTATCGTTCACATCGGAGGAGTGTCATGGCCATTGCCCACCTGTTCAAATCGCATGACAAGGACCTTGGCGGCGGCTTCAAGGTCCGGCGCATCCTGCCCGCTGCCGCGCGCCAGTCGGTCGGTCCCTTCCTGTTCTTCGACCACATGGGGCCGGTGGAAGCCGAGCCCGGCGCGCGCCACGATGTGCGTCCGCACCCGCACATCGGGCTGGCCACCGTCACTTACCTGTTCGAGGGCGCCATCATGCACCGCGACAGCCTGGGCACCGAGCAGCGCATCGAGCCCGGCGCGATCAACTGGATGACGGCCGGCAGCGGCATCGTCCACTCCGAGCGCACCCCGGAAGATTTGCTGGACCGGGTGCGCCGCACCCACGGCCTGCAGCTGTGGGCGGCGCTGCCGCGCGAGCACGAGGAAGCGCCGGCCGCCTTCTCGCACACCCCGGCGGACCAGATTCCCGAAGTCGAGTTCGAAGGCGCCACGGTGCGGGTGCTGGTGGGCACGGCCTTTGGGCGCACGTCGCCGGTGCCGACCTTCAGCACCACGCTGTACCTGGACGTGCAGCTGGCGCCGGGCGCGTCCATCGACCTCGGCGGCCTGCCGGAGGAGAGCGCCGTGTACGCCCCGATGGGCGCCATCGAGGTCGACGGCGAAGCGATTCCGGCCAACACGATGGCGATGGTGGACCCGGGCCTGCCGGTGCGGGTCTCGTCCAGTACCGGCGCGCGCTTCGTGCTGATCGGCGGCGAGCCGCTGGACGGACGCCGCTACATCTTCTGGAATTTCGTATCGTCCAGCCGCGAGCGCATCGAGCAGGCGGCGCGCGACTGGGAAGCGAATGCCTTCGTGGCGGTGCCGGGGGATGAGGAGCGTATTCCGCTGCCGGCGTGGCCGGCGGCGTGGCGGCACGATGGGCCGCGCGATTGAATGTGCCTTACATAAGCCTCAAGCTGTCCCGGAAGCAACGGTAGATAGACTGAGGCATTCGAACGTTCGCGAGCGGCCAGGAGCGAAATATTGACGCAGTGCACGGCGTCCATGAGTTGCGGACGCGCTACCAGGGATCACCTCGCCAAACACCGTTGGCGAGTTTTTGAATCGGCATAACGACCGCTCAAAGCAGGAGCGGTCCTTGCACAAGTCCTCCACGGCGGCCTTGCATCGTCTTGCCGTACATTCTTACTGTCTTGGAGCAAACGCCCTCGCCACGAAGGTCTGGTGGGCGTTCTTACGTCGTCTTCCGCGTAGTGGCGCTCGTTCTCCTTTTTGATCGACGCAACTTCAACTCGGACTTCACCTGCTCGAGGCCTTGGCGAAAACCCCTTTCTTTTTCGGCGGGCAACTCGACTTTCTCCTTGATGTAGATCTGGCGCTGCGTAACGTTTAGTGTATGTTTGTTGAGTGTCGTTGTCCTCGCATTGCCAGCCATTGTTATCCAAAAGTAAATAGTGTATCCAACCGGCACGAGTGCCATAAGTGGCACAAGCCAGATCTTTGCGTCCATCACAGATTGCTGGATATTGTGAATGCCAAGCATTTCGGCGATAAAATTTGCAACGCCGGCTTTCGCAGCGATCAACGCCAGGGTCGAGAGGCCGACGACGACAAAAATCATGTTGAGGAAATGGCCCAGGTGGTCATTTACCTTACTAGGTGAAAAGACGACCTGCAAATTATCGGAAATGGGGCCGGCCGGTTTTGCAAGGTTGCCGGCTTCGGATTCGGCTGAACATTCTGCGATCACCGTACGGAACATCGGAAACAAGACTTCCTGCTCGAGCACGTCCACATGAAGTTCCCAGTTATGTTGCCAAAACTTTCCACCCAGATTCACATACTGCCACGCTTTGGTCACGATAAAGCCCACGCAGCTGAGAGTTTCAAGCATGAACAAGATCGGATACGTCATCAGCCGGCCATCCTTGATGGAGTTTGCAACGATCAGGCCGATCGCACCGAGTACAACCGCCGCAATTGCCCAAAAATACGTAGCACGCTTCCAATAAAGTTCAATTTCAAACTTCCGGGTATCCAGTGCAACTTCGTAAGCCTTTGCTAGCTTGCTTTCTTTCTCATACTTTTCCGTTTTGGACTTCATGTTTTCCAGGTACGGAATATGGATATGTCCTTCAGTGATTGGTCCTTGTTCGGGCTCGCGTATCTTGAAAGGGCTTTGCCATACCCAATTACGTTGCGTCATGCAGGTTCTCCCTATTTATTCCAACGAAACGGCGCAGGCGCCGGGACGACAGGAGTATAAAGGAAGTTTTTTTAGTTGCAATAAGTTAAGGCAAGTGTGGATTTTGGATATATTCACGAACTAGGCATGGCGAAACGGGCGATGGCGTATCTTGTTTGGCTTAGAAAGTCGGCAGCCCAAATTTTCTGCGAACACGGCTTTACACGTTGATTCCTAGGCATTGCTATGTCCGTATCGGATCAGACATGACGTACAACGCTATTGCGCGCTACTAAAGGGCCTGTTTTGGCAGGTAGACGAATGCCATGGCGACTGCAATTGACGCTTCTTCGAGCGTCCTTGCCAGCCGCTCTGCAGCCTCAGGCGAGCAGCACGATCCGATAGGCACAACGCCGCCCGCCGGCCAGCTGGTGCTCGACCCTTTCGACCCGCACGTCCGGCCCCAGCACGCGCCTGAACACGTCCAGCTCCGAGCGGCAGAAGTTCTGGCAGGCACGCGCCGCGGCGCAGATCGGGCAGTGGTTCTCGACCAGCAGCACGCTGCCGTCGTCGCCGACCTGCGCCTCCGCCATGTAGCCTTCCGCCTCGCGCAGCACGGCCAGCGACGCGGCCCGCTGCGCCAGTGGCGCAGCCGGATCGACTGCGGCGCGGTAGGCGCCCTCGCTGGCGGCCTCGCGCGCATCGATCAGGCGGTCGATGGCGGCTTCGCCGAACAGGTTCCGCACCTGCCCGATGAGGTCGACCGTCAGCGCGGCGTGGCGGTCGGGGAATCGCGCGTGTCCCAGTTCGGTGAGCTGCCACAGCCGCACCGGGCGGCCCACCTTGCCCGGCTGGTCGACGTAGGCGACCAGGCCCTTTTCCTCGGCCGCTTCGAGCTGGCGGCGCACGCCCATCGAGGTCAGGTGCAGGATCGCGGCCAGTGCCTGGGCGGTCTGCGGCCCGCGGGTCTTCAGCAGCAGCAAGGTTTGTTCGGACGTGTTCATGCGAATTCCTGGTGGGTTGGGATGGCCTGGCGGCTCCAGCGCCGCATCGAGAACGCCGCCAGGGCCGCCAGCAGGCCGCCCGCGACCAGCACCAGGCGGGTGTCGATCAATGCGAGCAGACCGCCGCCGAGCGCCACGACGATATGGGCCACGCAGAAGGTCGTCGACAGCAGGCCCATGACGACGCCCTGGCCATGCTGCGCGAAACTGTCGGCCGCCCAGGCCTGCAGCGTCGCATTATAAAAGGCGTGCGGCAAGCCGAACAGGACGATGGCCGCCATGCCGACCCACAGGTTTCCCAGCCCGACGCACAGCACCGCCAGCGCCACCGCGCCGGCCAGGCCGCCGACACGCAGGCGCGCGTCACCCGGGTAGGCGCGACCCGCGAACAGCGCCGCGCAGGTCATCACGCCGCACATGGCCATGTTCACAAGGGCGATGCCTTTCGCATCGTAACTTCCCGTTTCGACCAGCCAGAGCGGGAAGAACTCATAGAAGCCGGCCACGCCGCAGCAATAGGCGAGGTGGATCAGGAACAGCGTATGCAGCGGCGCGTGGCGCAGCAGGGTGAAGGCATGGCGCTCGCGTGCCAGCGACCACCAGTTGGCCCGGGCGGGCGGCGCCGACTGCGGCGCCAGCACCAGCATCGACAGCGCCGCACCCAGCAGCAGGCCGGCGGCGGCGATGCAGAAAGGGAGCGTGATGCTGTAGCCGGCGCTGAGTCCCGACAGCAGCGGCCCGGCGAGCCAGCCCAGGTGGAAGGCGCCGTTCAGCCAGGAGAGGGCATGGTTGCGTAAAGGCCCGTCGAGGCGCTCGGCCAGCAGCGCGCGCAGGATTGCGCCGTTCCCCTCCAGAACGCCGGTGGCGAAGCGCGCCGCGATCAGCAAGGGATAGGATTGCGCCAGCAGCGCATAGGCCGTCAGCAGGTGGCCCGCAGCGGCGCCGAGCGTGGTCAGGAGCAGGATGCGGCGCCGGCCGAGCGCATCCGACAATGAGCCGAGCACGGCGCTTCCGATCAGCATGCCGAGCGGGTTGAGCATCAGGGCAAACCCGAACAGCAGCGTGGGCGGCAGGCCGAGAAAGCCGTTCAGCGCGTTCGGCGCCGCGCCGGCAAACAGCGGCGGCAGCAGGGGATAGGCCAGCGATGCGCCGATTGTCGACAACAGGGCAAGCAGGCAAGCGCTGCCGATGAGCAAGCGGTGTTTCATACGGCTCCTGGCACGGGATGGTTGCCAGGAGTGTAAGAGAGCTCAGCATTTAAGTAAACTAAAAGGTTTATTTATTCGCCGTCGGACTGGTCGGAGCCTGCGGTTCGGCGCGCCGGGTCGGACGCATGTCGCTGTCGCCGCTGCGGGTCTTGCTGTCGCTGCTGCCGCCCTGGCCGGCGGCGCCGGCGGCCGTGCCGGGGTCGGCCAGTGCCATGCGCAGCTCGGCCGTGCGCGGGTTGGGGACCTGGCCCGCCACCACGTCGCGCGCCGTTACCGGCCTGCGGTAGTAGGCGCTCGTCTCGGCGGCATCGAAGCGGATGTCGGTGAGGGCGATGACGGCGCCGCCGAACAGGCCCTCGGTATCGGACCAGGCGGTGATGTCGCCCCAGCCGAGCGAGCCTTCGCCGCGCTTCGACCATTCCACGACCGTGAGGCCGGCTTCGGCATTCAACGAGAACTTATTGTCCTGCATGAAGCCGTTGAGCGCCTTCTGGTCGTTGAGGATGAAGGCCATGCCGCCGCCCTCGGCCCCCAGTTGCGCGCCAACAGTGAGCCCTGCCATGTTGTAGAAGGACGGCGTACTCCAGCCGTCGGCGCGGCGGACCAGCAGCACGCCGGCGCCGCCGCGCGCCCCAACGCCGACCGCGACGCGCACCGAATCAGGTATCACGAACACGCCCTTGGCCTTGGCCAGCTGCGCCGCGACCTCGGGCTTGCGCTCCATCTGGTGCAGCACGGCGATGGCGCGGTTGAGGTGGGTGGTGGCGTCCGAGGCGTCGCTGCCTTCCTGGACCACGCCGGGCTGGCCGCTCGTCGGGTTGGTGCGCTGCTGCACTGTGGACGGGCCGGTGCGTTCCTGCGCGGCCACCGGCTTGGCAGTCTGGCGCCCGCCTTGCGGGTTGTTCGTCTGCGACGCTGTCTGGGCGCTGGCGCCGAGGGAAGTAGCGGCGGCCAGCAGGACGAGGGCGGCGCCGCGGACATGGATCAGGGTGTTGTTTTTCATGGGTATGCTCGCGAATCGATGGATGCCCCTAGCGTAGCCGGATGCCGCGCGCGGCGGCGCAGGCTTGCAGGCTGGAGGGAGATTGTCGCGAGGCTACAGGGCGCAGCGCCGTTTGCGGCGGGCGTAAACTGGTGCTCCCGTACGGTTTTCTCTGAACGCCATTGAGAGGACGCGCCATGAAAATTCCAGAACATCTGAAGATCCCGGTCATCGTCTTCGCGCTGCAGGCGGCGCTGCTGGCCGGTACCTCGCTGGTCTTCCTGCTCCTGCGCCCGCACGGCGCTTGAGCCGCGGCTCAGCTGCCGAGCCAGGCAGCGGGCTGTGCACGCCGGCGCTCGCCGGCGCGGAGCGTCTGCGCGCGCATTTCCTGGGCTCGCTCAGGATAGGGGCGGGCCGTGAAGCGCAGCTGCCGGCCCATGCCGGACAATCGCTCCAGGCTGGCGCCCGGCGTGAGCGGCGTCTCCACGCCCGTGAGCTGGTCGCGGTGCCAGAAGCCACCGTCGCGGTGGAACAGCAGCGGCATGCCGGCGGCGCGCGGCGCCGCCAGGAGCTCGCGCCGGCCCGGATCGGTGTCGGGAGCGAGGACGCAGAAGGCTTCCGCCTGCGCGCCCGCGTCGACGCGGTGCAGGATCACGCCGTGCGGCAGCAGGGCGCTCACTTCCAGTTCGACCACACCGCGGATGCTGGCGGTGAGCGCAATGCGCATGCCGAGCCGCAGCGGCGCCGGCGTGTGCTTGCCCGGCCAGACGCCGTCGAGCAGCAGGCCGTAGCGCGACACGTCCTCGATCTCGAAGCCATGCCGGCCCTGGCGGATGAGCGCATGGCGGCCGGACAGGCGGCGCGTCAGGCCGCCGCGCTCCTCGCCGTGTTCGCCGTAGTGCATCAAGAGCAGGTCGGCTTCCGGATCGATCTCTTCGAAACGCCCGAGCACGCATTCGTCGAGCGCGAACAGGCGCAGGTGGCGTTGCGCGCTCGAATCCGGTTCCGCGTGCACCAGGCAGGCGGTGCCGGCCGGGCAGGGATGGCCGGCCGCCTGCACCGGAACGTCGATCTCGATCAGGTCTTCGTCCCAGGCGATGGTGGACCAGCCCAGGTCGACCTTCCCGCCGCCGTCGCGCGGATCGCGGATGTCCAGCTGGGCGATCGAGCCGTCGCGGGCCGTGACGTCGATGTCGATGCTGCCGCCGCCCGGGGCCTGCACCCGTGCGATGCCGGCGTCGTCGGCGGTCACGCGCACGTTCTTGTGGGTGGCCAGGAAGGTCTGGTGGATCTCGCCCAGGCTGGCATCCATGCGCGGCACCAGGATCACCGGCGAGCAGGTCCAGGTGCGCGCCGCTCCGGGGAGCGAGGGGTGGCGGCTGTGCAGCTCGATGTCGATGCGGTACTGGCCGTGCTCCAGGCCGCGCGAGGAGAATTCCAGGAACACCGGGCGCCAGTCGCCGCGCGAAGTGCGCTGGAAGACATAGCTTTCGCCTTCGCGCAGGCGCAGGCCGGAACGGACCAGCATGCGCAGCTCGGCCGCGCAATCCATCGGCATGCCGCGCAGTTCCAGCTTGATGGCCTGGCGCCCGCCGGCCGCGCGCGGGTCGAAACCGCTGATGTGCAGTTGCGGGCGGCCAAGGCCGGCGCTGAGGGGCGTTGCGCTCGCCTCAGGGACGCGCTGGGCGCGCAGCGCGCTGATCGCCTCGAAGCTCGCGGGCAGGCCGCCGCCGGAAGCGGCGCCATCGGAAGCCGGCTGGGCGTGCCCGTGCGCGCACAGCTGCTCGCCGGGCATGACCCAGACGGTGCAGTGCGGATGCTCGGGATTGCGGCAGCGGTTCATGGGACGAGGGCGGACTCGATCGTGATCGACAACATTGCTAGCTTACGCCCTTTTACTGCCCAGCGGCGCGCCGCATTCATTGATTAGCAACATTATTTTCTGTTGGGAATTTTTCAATCCCGTGCATCGTCCGGCAGGGCGGTTTCGTCCGCGTGGCTGCCGGCCTGCATCGGCAGGGGACGCAGCACCAGCGCGGTCAGGTTGTCGGGGTGCAGGCCCTCGGGCGGGGCGCTTTCCATCGCGCCGAACAGGCGGCCGACCATGGCCGCGGCGTCGGGCGCGCCGGCCAGCAGGTGCGGCCATCGGTCCACGAAGCGGTCGGGCGCGGCGCAGGACCAGAAGCCGTCGGTGGCCAGCAGGTAGCAGGCGTCCTCGCGCAGGCGCAGCACGCGGCGGTCCGGCAGGGCGCACAGCCAGGACGGCAGGTTCAACGGGCTCAGTTCGAACAGCGGGTTCGAGAGCTGCGACGGTTTGCTGAAGGCATTGCCGAGGATGAAGGCTTGCGCGATCTGCGGCGCGTGCGCGCCATGCACCTGGCGGCGCCAGGACCCCTCGTCGATGCGACCGGCTAGCGCCGCTGCGGTGGCGGGCACGTGGTCGACGGTGAGCGGCACGGCGCGCTCCGGGCCGATCTCGTACAGGCGCGAGTCGCCCACATGGTAGAGCAGGGGCGCGGAAGCTGCCGGCAGTTCCAGCATCGTCAGGGTGGTGCCGGGGCGGGGGCCGCTGTCGACGGCGAAATGGCGCTGCAGTTCGGCGTGCAAGGCGTCCAGGTGGCGCGCCAGTTCGGCCGGCGTGTGGCAGGCCGGAATCGTGAGCAGGCCGGCGGCGACCGCCTCCGCGGCTTCGCGCCCATGGCCGTGTCCGCCCATCCCATCGAGCACCGCCACCCGGCCGTGGCCCGCGGGCCAGGCCCCGACCTGCGCCTGTTGCGGCGCCTGGCCGAGCAGGTAATGGGCCTGGCCGGCGCCATCGATGACGACGAAATTGTCCTGGTTCTCGGGGCGCTGCACCGGGCCGCTGCCGCGGCGGCTGGCCACGGCCACGTCGTAGCGCGGCGCAAAATCGAAGGCGGACAAGATGTCGGATGAGGGCATGAGGCGGATCGGCTAGGCAATCCCGCTACTTTACACCTGAACAAGCTCCTTTCATGCCGCGATTAGAGCGGGTTTTTCCTGCTTCCCGTGACGAGGACCAGCGCATTGGCCAGCACGCAGGCCCCGGCGGCGCCCAGGGCCGCGCGCACGCCCCATCGTTCGGCCACCTGGCCCCAGAACAGGCTGCCCGCCACGTAGCCGCCCGACATGACGAACAGGTAGATCGACAGGGTGCGGGCGCGGATCTCGGCCGGGAAGGACAGCTGGGCCGCGGCGTTCAGGGTCGATACCGTGGCCGACCAGGCCATGCCGCCGCACAGGATCGAGGGCACCAGCAGCAACAGCGAGCGGCTCGCGGCCATGGCCAGCAGCATGCCGCCGTAGACCAGCATGGCGCCGGCCAGCACGCCGGTCTTGTCGACCCGGGCACGCAGCTGCGGCAGGAAGAAGGCGGCCAGTACTGCGCCGCCGCCCAGGCAGCCCATCAGGGTGCCGTAGGTGCTGGACTGCATGCGCAGCACCTCGCGCACGTAGACCGGCAACAGGCTGGCGAAAGCGATGGTCGAGAAGAACACGGTGCAGACGTTGCGCAGGATGCGGCGGTAGCGCGCGCAACCGAAGGCGGTCCGGACGCCCGACACGAAGCGCGCGCGGAAGCCCTCGGCCGCCTGCGGCTGCGGCCCGCCTTCGCGCCACCAGCTCCAGTACACGCCGAGCAGGCCGGCGAAGGACAGGGCATTGGCCAGGAACAGCGCGCCCGGTCCGATCCAGCCGAACAGAACGCCGCCCACGGCCGGGCCGATGATGGCCGACAGGTTGTAGGATAGGTTGTTGAGGGTGGCCGCAGCCTCCACTTCATCCGGCTCGACCAGGCCGGACATGGCGGCCTGCCAGGCCGGCCAGATGAAAGCGGTGCCGATGCCGATGCAAAAGGTCAGCAGCAGCACTGGCGTGGCGGCCACCAGTCCGGTGCCCGCCAGGAGCGCCATGATGGCGGCGCACAGCGCCATGTACAGGTTACAGTAGAACAGGAACTTGGGCCGGTGCACGGCGTCCGCCACCACTCCCGCCAGCAGGGCGAACACGAACACCGGCACATAGGTCGCGGTTTGCACCAGCGAGGTGATCGAGGCCGAGCTCGAGATCGAGGCCACCAGCCAGGCCGACGCGAAGGTCTGGATCCAGGTGCCCATGTTCGAGACCATGTTGGCGAGCCAGAGATTGCGGTAGCGCGGGTGGCGCAGCGGCCGGGTCAGCGGCACCTTGCGGCGGCCGGCCGGGGCGGGCGACAGGCCGTGGGCGAGGCTCGCGCCGATGGAGGAAGAAGACGGGGAGCTCGGGTCTGGCATGGTCTGGCCAGTGTAGGTGGCTTCGCTACCTACGGTCAATTAAATTGCCGTACGGAAAGTGTTTTCTGTGATATTGTGGCATTCCCAAAACACCTTTGCCGCGAAACCCATGTTGATCCGACCGCTAGTGTCCACGGACATCCCCGCCGTGGCGGCGTTGTTGCGCGAGCTGGCGCGCGAATACATCGTGCACGAATCGCCGCCCGAGGGCGCAGCGACCTTCCTTGCCGAGAACAACGAGATGGGCGTGCGCGGCTTCCTGGCGCGCGGCCACATCTATCACGTGGCGCTCATCGACGGCCAATTGGCCGGTTTCGTCGCGGTGCGCGACCGCAGCCATTTGTTCCACCTGTTCGTCGGCAAGCGCTGGCACCGGTGCGGCGTGGCGCGCGCACTGTGGGAAGCGGCGCGCGAGGCGGCGATCGCGGCGGGCGGCGACGGCAGCTTCACGGTGAACTCCTCGAATTTCGCGGTGCCGGTGTACGAGGCCTTCGGCTTCGTGCGCGTCGGGCCGACCCAGTGCGCCAAGGGCCTGTACTTCAACCCGATGCGGCTTGGCGGCTCAGAAGACCACTGAATGCTCGTCGGCGCGGCGCAGCCACAGGCTGCTGGCCCAGCCATCGTGGCGGCGGCCATCCACCACGGCGCTGACCTGCCACCAGTCGCCCCGGCGCTGGCCGGTTGCCGTCACCCGCGCGCCGGCCGGCACCACGGCCAGGCGGCGCGCGTTGATGCCGGTATGCTCGCGCAGGTTGAGGTGGTCGCGCACGCGGTACTGCGCACCCGCCACCGGCGCCTCGGACACGGGCAGCGCCGCCAGCGTGGCCGCGCGCGGATCCGCCTCCGGCTTGACGAGCGCATGCAGCAATCCCCCCAGCAGAGCGGTGCCGCACACCAGCACCGCCAGGGCGCGTGCGTTCGCACGGCGCCACCAGGCGCGCGGGGTCAGCCAGGCGGCCAGGCACAGCGTCAGCAGCAGGCCGGCGCAATAGGCGGCGATGACGGTCGCGGACGGCATGGCTGGACTCAAGCGTCGAAGCGCAGCACGTAATGGCCGGCGACCAGGTGGTGGCCGGAGGGCAGCAGGTAGGGTTGCTCCTGCGTGGCCTGCGTGATCGGCCCCACCAGCTTCAGTTCCGCGTCGAGGTGGAACAGGGCCTGGGTCTCGGACAGGCGCACGATGCGCAAGCCTTCGCCGGTGGCTTCCCAGCTGAAGGCATTGCGCGACAGGCCGAGGCGGTCGGCGCTGGCGGCCGCGCTGCCATCGAGGTGGCGCAGGAAGGCCGGGCCATCGAGCACCCGCAGCCCGGCCAGCGCCGGCATGCCGCGTCCGAACACCAGGCGGGTGCCGGCCGCCGCCGGCTGTTCGGGGCCTTGCGGCAGTGCGAGCAGGGCCGCGTAGCGGTCCGCCATGCCGGGCGCCACCGCGTGCAGCCGCAGGCTGGCGCCATCGAGCGGCGCGAACTGCGAGGGCACCTTGACGCGCTGGCGTCCGGCCGCGGTGATCGCGTGCACGTCGTCGGCGTCGTCCACTAGGAAGCGGATCAGGCTGTCCTTGCCGGGCGCG
Organism: Massilia sp. BHUDP2; assembly: GCF_046236355.1. Classification (NCBI taxonomy): domain Bacteria; kingdom Pseudomonadati; phylum Pseudomonadota; class Betaproteobacteria; order Burkholderiales; family Oxalobacteraceae; genus Massilia; species Massilia sp. BHUDP2. The sequence continues at coordinate 389,157 of NZ_JBJUVW010000002.1, read as the reverse complement.
CAGGGCGCGAGGCTGCTGCCCAGGCCGATCTCGAGCGCGGCGGCGCCGGTGTCGCGGTAGCGGCTCAGGCGCGGAAGCGCCAGCGCGGCCAGCGTGATGCGGTGGCGCGCGACCGGGGCGTAGGTCGCGTCGTTTTCCAGCGCGTGCGGGGCGGCGGCAGGCGGGGCGGCGAGCGGCATCGCGGTCATCTCGCTCTCGGCAATGCTGGCCTCGCGCGGCTTCCAGACCGAGGGCGTGCGCGGCGGCACGGCGCTCGGCGCCTTTACCGGGTTGGCCCGTGCCGGCGTGCCTGCCCGGCTGATTCTGAGGAGCAGGCGCTGGCCGGCGCCGTCGCCATTTGCCTTCCTACGGATGACGTAGTAGCCGCCGGCCGCGTCGAAGCGGCAGTCGAGCGTGTCCTTGGGGCGCACCTGCACTTCCATCTCGCTGTCGGCGCCGTCGTTAATCAGGAGGATGCCTCCCTCCGCACCGAAAGGCCAGCCGGGCACCGCGAAGGTGGCATTGGCCTCGTCCTGGCCGACCACGGTCAGGCGCTGGTTCGGATACACCGCGCACACCGGCTGCCAGATGGCGCTGTCGCGCGAGGCCGTCACCGTGTACAGCAGCTGTTCGCCCGGGGACGGCAGGTAGACCGCGTGGCCGAACTTCACCTTGACCTCGCCGCTGGCGACGGCATCGTTGCCGACCACGTGGTAGCGCACCTCGTCGCCCCCGAGCAGGTCGCCGAAATCCTTCTGGTGCAGGGCCGCCAGCGATTGCGCCAGGTCGCGCACGCGCGCGCCGCGGGTCAGGTGGCGGTCGTCGTCGACCTCGTCCTGCGGCAGCATCAGCGTGACGTGGGAGAAGCAGCGGGTGGCGGCGCGCCCGCGCTGTTCGCGCGGCGAGCGCTCCAGCAGGTCGCGCAGCAGCGGGCGGCGCGAGAACAGCGCCAGGCCTGGGGCCTGCCACAGCGCCTCGGCATTGAAGACATCGTCGACCCTGGCTAGGACTTCGTGTTGGACGTAGACCGGCATGTTGGATTCTCCTCGAAAGATTGAACGCTCGCCACGCCGAACGCTAGCAGGGGGCAGATGAAAAACAGCAGGTGCGAGCCGCCGCTCGAGAGAAAGCTCATCGGCTGGCCCATGATGGGAAACAGCGCCAGGTTGGTGCCCCAGGACAGCAGGAAATGCCCGCCCAGGAAGGCCGCGCCGCCGGCCAGCAGGAAGCACTGGAAGCGCCCGAGCCAGGCGCGGCGAAAGTCGCCGGCCCCCAGGGCGCCCTGCCACGCGGCGGCGGCCGCGTGCAGCAGGCAGCCGAGCAGCGCGGCCTGCAGCGCCCACAGCAGCAGGCCGCCCAGCAGGCCGTGGCGGTTGAGCAGGAAGGAGGGAGCGAAGTCGTCCTGGACCGCCGGGATGCGCAGCGCGTCGCCGCCGGCCTGGCCGAGCGAAGCCAGGCCGAGCAGGCCATCCGCACCGAGCCAGCCGCCGCCGGCGACGGCGCGGGCGCCGAGCAGCATCTGCTGGCCGGTGTGCGGGTGGGCGGCCGGATCGGCCCAGACCTGGAAGCGTTCGGCATAGAAGCCGCCGCTCAAGCCCGGGCCGACCGCCTGCAGGGCCAGCGCAGCGCCCAGCAGTGTGCAGCACAGGCCGCTCGCGAGCGCTGCTTGCAGCCGGCGGCCGGTGGCGAGGCACCAGGCCAGGAAGCTCACCGCCCCCCACACCAGCAGCAGGATCAGCGGAGAATAGTCGTCCACCTGGATCAGCGCCACCGCCACCAGCAGCACGAACAGCAGGATCGGCGCCAGCATGCGCAGCCAGGCGCGCCAGCCGCGAACTTCGCTGCCCGCCCCGGTTGCCAGCGCCAGGCAATGGGCGCTCAGTGCGGCCAGGGCCAGCTTGGCGAATTCGACCGGCTGCACCTCGAACACGCCGGTCTCGTTGCCGAAGGCGACCTGCAGCACCAGCCCGGCCAGCGCGCCGAGCGCCAGCGCGAACAGCAGCCATTCGGTCGCCACGCGCGATAGCGTACCGCGCGCCACGCCGTCCAGCAGCAGCAAGCCGAGCGGCAGTCCGGCGCCGAGCAGCACGCAGCTGGTTTCCACGTGGCGCAGCCAGGCGCTGTCGCGCGCGCCGAGTCCCAGTTCCAGCTGCACCAGCAGGCCGGCGCCGAGCAGCAGCACGGCCACCGCCCCGAGCAGCGGCAGGCGGCGCGGCCACAGCAGCGCGTGCCACAGCGCGGCCCAGGCCAGCAGCAGCGCCCAGCCGGCGCCGGGCGCCGCCCCGAGGCGCTGCATCGCCAGCAGCAGCACCGCACCGGCGGGAATGGCGCAGGACAAGGCGAGCTTCGCCCACCCCGCGGGCGTGGGCGCCGGGCTTGCGCTGCGCAGGCCGGCGGCCGCGGCCAGCAGGAACACGCCGAGCGCGGCGCACCACGCCAGCGCGGACGGCGGCGCGAAGCACCACAGCGAGCGCTCGCCCCAGCTCCATGCGACGCCGGCCGGCAGGATCGTCTTCGGTTCGGCGAACAATTCGACCTCGCGCGCGGGCTCCAGGCGCAGGCTGTCCCCGCGCGCCGACAGCGCGAAGCGGGTGCGGCCGACCGCGATCGCCTCCACGCCGTCCAGCAGGTGCTCGCGCCGGGCGACGTCGAGCCAGTGTCCCCCGTCCTGCAGCAGGATTGGCTGCGTACCGTGCACATTCAGTACCTGCCTGCGCGCGGCGTCGCGCGCCAGCGTGAGCCTGCCGCTGTCCAGGCCGGGCACGGCGAGCCGGTTGCCGCAAAACAGATTGCCGCCGAAGGCGAGCGGACGACTCAGCGCGAGGAAGCCTGGCGCGACCCGGTTCCACAGTCCGGCCAGGCGCGCCGCCAGGCTGGCATCCGGGCAGGCCGGCTGGACTTCGCCATCGCGCAACAGGAGGGCGCCGTCGTAGTCCCAGGTGTGGCGGACGTCTCGCAGGACGGTGCGGTCTTCATTCGCCGCGACGATCTCGAAGAGCGCCGCGCCGGCCTGCAGGCGCTGGCCGGCGGCCAGCGGGAGGCTGCCGCCATGCAGGCGTTCTGCGCCGCGCACCAGTACCGCGGCCTGCGCCGGGTCGTCATTGCGCAGCCACCAGCGCCCGCCCGCATCGCGCCGCACCGAGAACTGCCGGCTCGCGGCGCGCGGCGCGGCCAGTTCGGCGCGGCCAAGCGCGAGCGATTCGCCCGGCGCAAGCCGTAGCGTCACCGTGTGCGGCAGGTAGCGCGGCGGCGCCAGCAGCATCGCGAAGAGCTGCAGGGCGCACACGCCGGCCAGGGCGAGCGCGGCGAGCGCCAGGCGGGGCCTCATGCCGCCCTCGCCAAGGCCGGCTGCGCCATGGCGCTGCGCACCGCATGCAGCATCCGGCTGATCTCCAGCGCGTGAGCGGGGCGCTCGCTGACGGTGGGCGCGAGCAGGGCGCGCAGGAGGGCATCGGCCTGCGCCCGCGCCGGGCCGAAGGCGTGGGCGAAGCCGGCCGCCTCGTCCGGCAGCAGGGTCGGCGGGATGCCCGCGTACGTGCGGCGCAGCATGGCGGCGCCGTCGCGCCCATGCGCCGCGTAGGCCTGGGCGCAGGCGGCGCCGTAGCGCAGCATGCGGCCGCACACCAGCCAGTAGAGCAGGGCGCCCAGCGCGAAATAGTCGCTGCGCGGATCGGTCAGGTACCCGTCGCCGGCCTGCGGGAAGAACTGTTCCGGCGCCTGCCAGCTGGCGGTACCCAGGTAGGCCTGGGTGGGCGCCGCGCACAGGGCGCGGCAGGTGCCGAAGTCGGCCAGCTTCAGGTTTCCGCTGCGGCGCTCGAGCAGCAGGTTGCCGGGCTTGAGGTCGAGGTAGCGGAAACCGGCCGCGTGCACCTTGGCCAGCGCCTGGTTGACTTGGCCGAGCCAGTCGAGCGCCTGCCGGGGGCCGGGCATACGCCCGGTGGCACGCAGCAGCTTGAGGTGGGTGGCCAGGTCGCCGTCCAGCAGTTCGAGCGCCATCGCAGGCAGGCCTTCGACGCTGCCGCTGTCGAGCAGGCGCACGATGTGGCGTCCATCCCAGGGCGCCAGCCGGGACAGAAAGGCCTGTTCGGTGCGGGCTGCGTCGATCCAGTGGTGGCGCAATTCGACGGGCGCGCGCGCCATCTGCGCACTGTTGACCAGCTTGAGGGCGACGCTGCCGCCCGGCGCATCGGCGCGCCACACAACGCCGTAGGCCGAGCCGCCGAGCGTCTCGGCCAGGCGGTACTGGCCCTGCGCCAGTTGAACGATTGTGCCTTGCTGGATCATGCCCCCGCCTTTCGCGACTGGCGCCGTGCGCCCTCACGGTGCTCAAGCGGGGGGAGTGGGAAAGGGCGCTGTCACCGTTCGATGTTGGACGTGCCCAGCGCTATTCGCAGCATCGCCTCCGCCGATCCGATACGACGTCCGTCGACCGCCCACTGCCAGCCGAGATAATTGGGCAGATAGCGTGAGGCCACGCCATTGAAGCGGGCAAGCCACTGGCGGAAGCGCCGGTGGTAGGCATTCACGTTCTGGACATGGACGGCGCCACGCACGCGTTCGCCAGCCCGCAGGTTCACCGCTTCGTGCGAGATGGCGGCAGTTCGGGCAAACGCCTTGTAGGCAGGATGGGAATCGGTGACCAGCAGCACATCCCTGTCCAGCACCGGAAGCAAGTGCTGGTGCAACTGGGCCGCGGTCACGGCGCCCCGGCCGGTAATGAAATCGAAGGTGGCGCCGGTACGGTCGCGCGCGACCAGCACGCAGACGTGTTCACCGTTGATGCCACGGCGGCTGGCTACACCTGCGCGCTTGCGTGGCGGCCGGTCGAGCGTGCGCGAGCCCTTCCGGGATTCGAGCAGGAACAGTTCATCGGCCTCGGCGATGCCGGCCAGCGCTGCAGGACGGTCTTCCTTGGCCAGGTGCAGGAAACGGTGACGCCAGCGGAAGCTGGTGTTACGGTGCACGCCGATCCGATCTGCCGTCTTGCGCACCGACTGGCCCTCGAGCATGCCGTCCAGGTAGTCCAGCCATTTGCCGCGGTGGCGCAGCCGGGCAAGCGGCGTACCCGTCAAGGCACTGAAGGTCTTGCCGCAAGCGCAGCAACGATAGCGCTGTACCCCGCGGTCGTGCCCATGGCGATGCAGTCGCCGACCTTCACAGACCGGACATGAAGATGGACTCCTGGCCTCCTCGATCGTCGCACAGACACGATCCAGTCCAACTGCCGGGCGCAACAGCGCGAGCAATTGTTCGCGCTGGCGCTGCGTCAGCTGCGCGACACGCGCCAGCCAAGGTTTGAAGCTTGCCGCCTGCATTGCCACCTCCACTGTCGATCGGACAGTGGTTTGACATCGGCTCAGCTCAACAGTTCAAGATCTCCAACACGTAGTGGTGACAGCGCCTGGGAAAGCGAAGAAAGGGACGGGCGAAAAAAAACCGCGCAGCGCGCGGTTTGGGTGGATTAGCGACGATCCCAGCGGTCACCGCGGTCCCAGTCGCGGCGATCGTGGCGATCCCAGTCGCGGCGCTCACGACGGTCGTAGTCACGGCGCTCGACGTAGACCGGGCGCGGCTGGACATACACCGGGCGCGGTTGTACGTAGACCGGACGCGGCTGCACGTACACCGGACGCGGTTGCACGTACACCGGGCGCGGCTGGACGTAGCCATAACCATAACCGCGGTTGTCGTAGTAACGGTTGTCGCGATAACGGCGATCGTCGTGGGTCGAGATCGAGTTGCCCACCGCCGCGCCGAGCACGCCGCCCACCAGGGCGCCGCTGCCGCCGCCGGCACTGTGGCCGATAGCTGCGCCGACCACGGCGCCGATAGCAGTATTCACACCACGGTCGTCCGCCATTGCCGCTGGGGAGACGGCAACCGCGGCCAGGACCACCGCACCAACAATTTTAGATTTCAACATGGTTTTTCCTTTTGCCCCTGCGGTGATCAGGATGATCGAACAACGCCAGGCATGGAACGAACTATAGACCTGCGGACTCATGCTGCCATCCGTTAATACAGATTATTACAAACGCTGATCCAGCAGTAACATCCGGAACGGCACTTGCAGAGGGACGGGCCCGCCCCATCTAACATTTGTTACCGTTTACCGCCCCGGGTCCCCTGTGAATCGATCTTTCGCCACCATCCTGTCCCTGCTGGTCTTGCTGCAGGTATACATCGGCATGCGCCTGTTGCCGGACCTGGCGCTGGGGCTGCCGTTCAACGTGGCGGGCGTGCTGCTGCTGGTCGTGTTGACCGTGCTGGTGCCGGTCGGGCTGATGTCGGCCTCGCTGCGCCGGCGCCGCTGGTCGGAGCTCGTTGCCTGGCTGGGCTTGGTGTCGATGGGCTTCTTTTCTTCGCTACTGGTGACGACCCTGGCGCGCGACCTGCTGCTGCTGGCGCTGCGCCTGTTCGGCGAGCTGGATCCGGAATTCGTGCGCGGCAGCGCCGCCGCGGTGCCGCTGGTGGCGCTGGCCGTGACCGCGCTCGGCTTCGTCAACGCGCGCCGGCTGGCCCGGGTGAAGCGGGTCGAGGTGCCGATCGCCAACCTGCCGCCCAGCCTGCACGGCTATGCCATCGCCCAGGTCTCGGACATCCACGTCGGCCCGACCATCAAGCGCGCCTACCTGAATGCGATCGTCAACCGGGTCAACAAGCTGGGCGCCGACGCCATCGCCATCACGGGCGACCTGGTGGACGGGAGCGTGCACCGCCTGGGCCTGCATACCCAGCCGCTGGCGCGCCTGGCGGCGCCCGACGGGGTGTTCTTCGTGACCGGCAACCACGAATACTATTCCGGGGCGGAGGAGTGGATCGCCGAGGTGCGCCGGCTGGGCGTGACCGTGCTGCTGAACCAGCACGTGATCCGGCGCCGCGACGACGCCACCCTTATGATCGCCGGCGTGCCCGACTACACGGCCCACCATTTCAACCCGGGGCACAAGAGCGACCCGCGCGCGGCCGCAGGCAGCGCCCGCGAGCAGGCCGACGTGCGCATCCTGCTGGCGCACCAGCCGCGCAGCGCGCTAGCCGCGGCCGAGGCGGGCTTTCACCTGCAGCTGTCCGGGCATACCCACGGCGGCCAGTTCTTCCCGTGGAACCTGTTCGTGCCGCTGCAGCAGCCCTTCGTTGCCGGGCTGCACCGGGTGCGCGACATGTGGGTGTACATCAGCCGCGGCACCGGTTACTGGGGACCGCCGAAGCGCTTCGGCGCCCCCTCCGAAATCACGCTGGTGCGCCTGGTTCCGGCGGTGTAAAGACGTCAACATTTCTTACCAAAAACTATCCGGATGCGCTATCGTTGAATTCTCTTGAACTGAAGAAGGATTCGACGCATGAACCGCAGCATCCGCAGTTTTCCTGTCCTGAGCGCGCATGTCGTTACGCTTGCCGCCGTGCTGCTGAGCCCGGCAGTCCTGGCCGCCAGCCCCGGCAATGATCCTGCCGCGCTCGCGAAGATCCGCGATACGGCGATGCAGAGCGATTACGCCTGGGAACGCATGGCGGACATGACCGACCTGATCGGCCCGCGCCTGTCCGGCTCGCCGGGAGCGGCGGCGGCCGTGACCCAGGTGGCGGAAGCGATGCGCAAGCTCGGCGCCAGGGTGACCCTGCAGCCGGTCAAGGTGCCGCACTGGGTGCGCGGCGTGGAAACCGGGGAAATCGTCGAGTACGCAGGCCGCCCGCAGGGCATCACCCAGCGCGTGGTGCTGACCGCACTGGGCGGCTCCGGCGCGACCCCGGCCAGCGGCTTGATTGCGCCCGTGATGGTGGTGAAGAGCTTCGACGAACTGAAGGCGCGCAGCGCCGAAGTGAAGGGCAAGATCGTGCTGTTCGACGCCAGCTTCGACCAGCACCAGGCCGACCGCGGCCTGGCCGGCCAGGCCTATGGACAGGCATCGGCTTTTCGGCGCAGCGGCCCGCCGATGGCCGCCGAGCTGGGCGCGGTGGCGGCGCTGGTGCGCTCGGTGGGCGGCGCCAACTACCGCCTGCCGCATACCGGCTCGACCGCGCTGCAGGACAATGCGCGCATCCCGGCCGCGGCCGTGACGGCCGAGGACGCCATGCTGATGGGGCGCCTGGCCAAGCGCGGCCCGCTCAGCATGAAGCTGGTGCTCACGCCCAAGACCCTGCCGGACGCGGACAGTTTCAACGTGATCGCCGACCTGCCGGGCACCGACAAGCCCGACGAGATCGTGATCGTGTCGGGCCACCTGGATTCCTGGGACCTGTCTCCGGGCGCGCATGACGATGCGGCCGGCGTCGCCAGTGCGATGGCGGTGCTCGACACCCTGAAGAAGCTCGACTTCCGCCCGCGCCGCACCATCCGCGTGATCGCCTGGATGAACGAGGAGAACGGGATGCGCGGTGCGCGCGCCTACACGGCCGCCGAGCAGGCCAACACCGAGAAGCACATCGGCGCGATCGAAAGCGACAACGGCGCCGGCCGTCCCTTCGGCCTGCGCGCCAGCGTGCCGGCGACCTCGAGCAAACTGTTCGCGCCGCTGCAGGCCGCGCTGCAGCCGATCGGCGCGGGCATCTTCCGCCGCGAAGACGCGCTCCTGACCGGCGACCTTTCCTTCCTGGAACGTACCGGCGTGCCGAGCTTCGCGCCGCTGATCGACACGTCCAGCTATTTCGACTACCACCACACCCCGGCCGATACGCTGGACAAGGTCGACCCCGACCACCTGCGCCGCCACGTGGCGGTGATGACGGCCACCAGCTGGTTCCTGGCCAATATCGAACAGCCGATCGGCCGCGCGAACGTTCCTGAACGTTGATGGCAGGCGCCGCCCCGTGCGCAACGGGGTGCCTGCCAGGCTGCGGTCCGGCCGCCGTGCTCGCGTTCAGGGCACGGCAATGCGCCTGATCGCGCGCGCGTGGCCGCGGTAGGGGCGACCGTAGATGGTCTGGATACCGCTGGCAAAGTTTTGCCCCCAGACCAGCTGGGTGCGCGTTTCGTGCGGTTCGCTCGACCAGTACCAGTTGCGCTCGAAGGCTTCGCGCTGGTTGGCGAACAGCAGCGCCAGTTCGCGTCGCGTCGGCAGCACGCCGCCCTGTCCGCGCGCCCAGTCGACGGCGCTCGGCCAGCTGACGTCGACCGCCTCGCCCGGTAACAGCACCAGGTGGTAATCGGGATCTTCTTCCTTGCCCAGGATTAGTCCCGCATAGGCCTCGCCTTCTTGCAGCATGGCCCGCACTTGCATGTACTCGCCCATTTAACACGTCCTCAGAGTTGGTATCCAGTCTTTAAGACCTTCCGAACCGAGCGTTGGTTGCGTGTACAAGTTCGATCTAGCTCATGCAAGTGGTTGAGTTCGTTGAGGATAGTTCTTCGAGATGGAGGGCCTGCCGCTGCGAGCCTGCGATTTTTTACCGTGTGGTAAAAGTTCACTCGGCCAGGGGCAGGGCCATCTGCGGGTCCTGCGCGCCCGGGCGGTTCACCGCGTTGGTCACCTTGTACCATTCGAAGGCGTCGACGGGCAGGGCGGCGCGGCGCGCCAGGTCCAGGGCTTCTTCGGGCGACAGGTCGGGGTTGAGCCACAGCTCGGCATCGGCCGCGTCCAGCACCACCGGACGGCGGTCGTGGATATCGAGCATGCCCTCGTCGGCGGCATCGGTGACCAGCACGAAGCCGGCCTCGGCCCGGTTCTCCGTGAAGCTGCCGAAGTTGGCCAGCGCCAGCAGGAACAGCGGGGCGCGGTCCTTGCGGTGGATGTGCCAGGGCTGCTTCTTGCCCTTTTCGCCGGTCCACTCGTACCAGCCTTCGGCCGGCACGATCGCGCGGCCCTTCTTGAGCAGCGGCTTCCAGTAGCGGTTGGTGAGCTTGTCCATGCGCGCGTTGACCATGATCGGCAGCTTGCCTTCGGCCCAGCGCGCGCGGTAGCTCCAGAACACGTCGTCGATGCGGCGTTCGCCGTCCTGCAGGTGCATCACGGGGCGGTAGCTGCCGGGCGAGACGTTCCAGGCAGGGGTGGACTCGCTGTCGTAGACCGCGTCCGTCCAGCCGAACACGCCGGCGTAGTAGCGAGCCGTCTGGCTCTGGTCAAATCGTCCACACATGCTTCCATGGTAGCGCAGGCCTGCGCCGTGCGCGGCACGGTAGAGATCGGATGAGCTCGTGTGCTTGCCATGCAGGGTGGTATGCTCCCGGCTAGACTGAATATGAGGAGAAACTGTATGGCTAGTGGCTGGTGGAGCGTCCTGAAGACCGTTCCGTGGAGCGAGGTGATCAACGCGGCGCCGCAAGTGGCGACCGGTGCGCGCAGGCTGTGGGACACGGTGGCGCGCAAGTCCGGCGGCGCGGCCGGCATGGCCCCGGAGCCGATGATGGGCGAAGAGCCCCAGGAAGACTATCTCGGCACGCTGGTCATGCGCGTCGAGCGGAACGAAATGAGCCTGGCCGAGCTGCGTACCCAGATGCTGCAGGCTTCCGAGATCATCGCCAACATGGCCGACCAGAACGCCCAGCTGATCGCCAAGATGGACGCGGCGCGCAACCGGATGATGTGGCTGAGCGTGGCGACCGGCGTGTCGTCGATACTGGCGCTGGTGGCGCTGGCGCTGGTCGTTGCCCGCACCTAGCCCCGCATGAAAATCGTCCTGATCCTGGCGAGCCTGTTCGTCTTCGTTTCACTGCTGCTCAACGGGGCGCGGCGCAAAGGAAAACTGAACAGCAAGGCCGACCGCGCCGTCGCCGAGCTGGCGACCTCGATGCGCATCTTCGTCTATGGCCTGCTGTTCTTCGTGGGACTGGTCTGCCTGGCGGTAGCCTACGAGTCCATTTATTGATGCTTTGCTGCAGCTTTGTGCGAACACGCTGACAAACACGCGGGAAAAACCGGCGCTTGTAGGTCACAATAGCGGGCTTATGTTGGTTACGTTCTCTGGTGGATAGTTCCACCTCTCCGCGTGTCTCCAGCTCAGTGTTGACTGAGTTCTTTGCCGCTGTCTTTGATGGACAGCGGCATTTTTTTTGGTTCGCCGACCGGGACGTGTTCGCGCCGCGTAGCTCAACTACTAACACTGTCGCTGCGGCACGTAGTACAATCCCCGCCGGCGCGGGCATGGCGAAATTGGTAGACGCATCAGACTTAAAATCTGCCGCCGCAAGGCGTGCCGGTTCGATTCCGGCTGCCCGCACCAGCTCCCTTCGTTCATGCGTGAACTAGGGTGCGACCGACACCGCCGCCACCTGGCGCGGCGCCGTTTCCGGCGCGGGCGCCGGCGTCTCCCGGCGCGCCGCAATCTCCCGATCCGCCCGTTCATACACCCGCGCACTGTGCTGCCACCACAGCACCCCGGCCACCAGCCCGGCGGCGATCGCGACCGGCGAGGGCGCGGACAGCAAGACCATCAGGTTGTTGACGGCGGCGCCCGTCCACAGCGAACTCGAACTCCTGATGAGCATCCGCTTCTCGTCTTCCGGCAGGCGGTCGGCGTATTTCACCAGGCCGATCTTGGCGCCGGTCAGCACGATGATTCCCACCGGCGAGGTCGGCACCAGGGGATTCATTTCCAGCGCGCCGGACGACAGCGCGAGGCCGGTGCTGAGGCCGTCGGCCACGGCGGCCCCCATGGCATTCTTGTCGAGCCGTTCGATGCGCTCTTCCGCGGAAGGGACGTCCGCGCCCGCGATCTCCTGCGGCGCTCGGGAAGGCGGACTGCCCGTCGCGCAAGCGACCAGGGCGGGGGCGACAAACAGGCAGGCGGTGGCAATCCTGGCCAGGCGGCGATACAGGGGCGCGCAAAGATTTCGCATATCCAACTCCTCGCAATGACGGCTCGATCGGAAACTTGCTGCTAACCGGCAATGACTAATTAGGCAAGCCTAATAATCAGTACATACCTTTTTGATAACAGGGCAGTGCGCCAGCGCAGCGTAATAGCTGAGCCATGTCATGCAAGGTGGATACGTCGGGAACTTCAGTAGAAGGCTGCGCACCGATTCCGCTAACTCATCCATTGGTCGTCCCGCCGGGATGGTGTAGCATGCCGGACGGCGGTTTTACCCGTTGCCGCCGCTGCAAGAGGACAAGAATTGAACATCATCATCAATGACGAACTGCGTGCCTTCGTCGACCCGCTGACCGACATCGAATATGCCGCGCTCGAGCGCAGCCTGCTGGCCGAGGGTTGCCGCGACGCGCTGGTACTGTGGCGCGACACCCTGATCGACGGCCACAACCGCTACGAGATTTGCCAGAAGCACGGCATTCCTTTCCGTACCGTCCACAACAACAACTTCGCGTCGATCGACGACGTGATGCTGTGGATGATCGACAACCATCTGGCGCGCCGCAGCGTGTCGGACTTCCAGCGCGGCGTGCTGGCGCTCAAGAAGAAAGAGATCGTCACTTCCCGCATGGCGGAAGAGATGGCGAAAGAGCCGCCCAAGCCGGAAGCCGACGACATGGATTCGCGTCCGCCGCCACCCTGGAACACCCGCGAGGAAGTGGCCAAGGCCGCGCGCGTGTCGGCCAATACCATCAGCCAGATCGAGCGCATCCAGAAAGCCGCGACGCCCGAACTGCGCGAAGCCGTGCGCACCGGCACCATCTCGATCAACGCTGCCGCCAACGTGGCGCAGCTGCCGGAGGAGGCGCAGAAGGCGGCCGTCGCGGGCGGACGCAAGGAGCTGCAGCAGGCTGCGCGCCAGGTGCGCGAGCAGAAGATGGCGACGCGCCCGAAGAAAGAGACCGTGCCGAGCGACCCGGCCGATGAATTGGCCGCCGCACGCGCCGAGATCGCGTCGCTGAAGGACCGCGTGGCGACCCTGCTGACCGAGAACGAAGTGCTCAAGCAGCGCCTGATCCACGCCGGCGTCACACAATAAAACCATAACAAGGAGACACGCATGACCACCACCCGCAGCATGCTGCCGACGATCCTGGCCTGCGCCCTCGGCGCGGCCGTTCCGGCGTTCGCCGCGCCGGCAGCCGCACCGGCCGCGAAACAGGCCGTGAAACAGGCCGCAAGCAGCGCCGAGCTGGCGCGCTGGAAGAAGACGGCGGCGCGGGTGACCATCATGCGCGACAAGTGGGGCATCCCCCACGTGTTCGGCAGAAGCGACGCCGACGCGGTGTTCGGCCTGCTGTACGCCCAGGCCGAAGACGATTTCAACCGCGTCGAACTCAACTACATCAATGCGATGGGCCGCCTGGCCGAGGTCGAGGGCGAGAAGGAAGTCTGGCGCGACCTGCGCATGAAAATGTATATCCAGCCGAGCGACATGCAGGCCAAGTACGCGGCCAGCCCGGCCTGGCTGAAGGAGTTGATGAATGCCTTCGCCGACGGCCTAAACTACTACCTGCACACGCACCCGGAAGTGAAGCCGAAGCTGATCACCCGCTTCGAGCCCTGGATGGCGCTGAGCTTCAGCGAAGGCAGCATCGGCGGCGACATCGAATCGATCGACCTGAAGGACCTGGAGCGCTTCTACGGCAAGCGCCATGTGGCGCAAAACGTGGCGGCGCTGGAGAATGCCTTCGACGCCGAACCGCGCGGCTCCAACGGCTTTGCCATCGCCCCCAAGCTGTCGAAGACGGGCAATGCGCTGCTCCTGATCAACCCGCATACTTCCTTCTACTTCCGCCCCGAAGTGCACATGGTCAGCGAAGAGGGCCTGAACGCCTACGGCGCCGTGACCTGGGGCCAGTTCTTCATCTACCAGGGCTTCAACGACAAGGCCGGCTGGATGCACACCTCGGGCGGCGGCGACGTCATCGACGAATACCTCGAAACCGTGGTCGAGAAGGGCGGTAAATACTTCTATCAGTATGGAAGTGAACAGCGCCCGGTACAGGCAAGGCAGATCACGCTGCCCTACAGGACCGCGTCCGGCGCCATGGCCAGCAAGACCGTGACCGCCTATTTCACACACCATGGCCCGATCGTGCGCGAGGAAGGCGGCAAGTGGGTGGCCGTCAGGATGATGGACGAGCCGCTCAAGGCCCTTACCCAGTCGTACACGCGCACCAAGGCGCGCGACTACGATGCCTTCTACAAGGCGATGGAGCTGCGCACCAATTCCTCGAACAACACCGTGTACGCGGATGCGAAGGGGAACATCGCCTACTTCCACGGCAACTTCATCCCGAAACGCGACCCGCGCTTCGACTGGAGTAAGCCGGTGGACGGCAGCAGCCCCGCCACCGAATGGCAGGGCCTGCACGCCATCAAGGAAACCATTACCCTGTTTAACCCGGCCAGCGGCTACATCTCGAACACCAACAACTGGCCGTTCAGCGCTTCCGGCGCGAGCAGCCCGAAGCGCCAGGACTGGCCCGACTACATGTGGTCGCTGCCGGAAAACGCACGCGGCCGCCATGCCGAGCGCGTGCTCAAGGACGCCAAGGACTTCACCCTCGACAGCCTGATCGCCGCCGCCTACGACAGCCACCTGACCGCCTTCGAACCGCTGGTGCCGCAGCTGCTGAAGGATTACGACGCCCTGGCAGCGAACGACCCGCGCAAGGCACTTCTTTCGGCCCAGGTGGCCAGCCTGCGCGGCTGGGACCTGCGTTTCGGCATCGACTCCAAGCCGACCTCGCTGGCGATCTACTGGGGCCAGGACATGGTGGCCCAGCACGCGCCGCGCGCCCGCGCCGAGGGCACGCCGACGGTCGACTTCATCACGCACAAACTGAACGCGGACGAGCGCCTGGCCTCGCTGCAGCGGGCCTCCGACAAGCTCACCGCCGACTTCGGCACCTGGCAGACTCCCTGGGGCGAGATCAACCGCTTCCAGCGCATCAACGGCGACATCGACCAGCAGTACGACGACAGCAAGCCGAGCTGGCCGGTCGGCTTCGCCTCGGCCAACTGGGGTTCGCTGGCCTCGTTCGGCATGGTCGCCAAGCAGAAGACCAGGCGCATCTACGGCGACCGCGGCAACAGCTTCGTCGCGGTGGTGGAATTCGGCCCGCGCGTGCGCGCCAAGAGTATCCTTGCAGGCGGCAACAGCAACAACCCGGCCTCGAAGCACTTCGCCGACCAGGCCGAGATGTACAGCCGCGGCGAGTTCAAGGACGTGCTGTTCTACAAGGAAGACATCGAAAAGCACCTGGAGCGCAAGTACCATCCGGGGGAGTAGGGTGCACGGCTTTGCCGTGCGCGCGTTCAAATCACGTATGAAATGACGCTGCGGGGGTAACCAGAATGCGCATGAGCGAACGCCACAAGATGCTGGAGGGCCAGCCCTACCATGCCAGCGATCCCGAACTGGTGGCGGAACAGGCCCTCACTAGCGCCTGGCTGGCGCGCTACAACGCGGCGCTGGGCCAGCCGGCGCCTAGCTGGCGCAGCCTGCTCGCCGAGCGCCTGGCCGCGGTGGGCGAGGGCAGCATCGTGCGTCCTCCCTTCCATTGCGACTATGGCTGGAACATCCGCATCGGCAGCCGGGTCTTCATCAATTTCAACTGCATCATCCTCGACGTCGCCCGCGTCGACATCGGCGACGACACCCGTATCGGCCCGGCGGTCCAGATCTACACCGCCGAGCATCCGCTCGACCCGCAGCAGCGCCGCAGCGGCCTGGAATCCGGCCGGCCGGTCACGATCGGCAGCAACGTCTGGATCGGCGGCGGCGCCATCATCCTGCCGGGCGTCACGATCGGCGACGACGCTGTGATCGGTGCCGGCAGCGTGGTGACCCACGACGTGCCCGCAGGCGCGCGCGTGGCCGGCAATCCGGCCCAGCTGCACGCCGGCTGAACGGGTCCGGAGGCTGGTGTCGGGGCCGTCCCACTTGTTATAATCCGGAAATTATTCGTATATTCGTATCGATTCGTTTCAGGGCAGGGCCGTGGCAAAACTCTATTTCAGGTACTCGGCGATGAACGCCGGCAAATCGACCGCCCTGCTGCAGGTCGCCCACAATTACGAAGAGCAGGGCCAGCAGGTCAAGCTCTACACGGCGGCCATCGACAACCGCTACGGCGTCGGCCTGATCACCTCGCGTCTCGGCCCGCAGCGCCAGGTCGACCTGTTCGACAGCGATACCGATTTCCTGGCCAGCGCGCCGCCGGTCGCCTGCATCCTGGTCGATGAAGCCCAGTTCCTCAGCACGGCGCAGGTGCAGCAGCTGCACCAGGTCGCCCAGGTGCGCGGCATCCCGGTGATCTGCTACGGCCTGCGCAGCGACTTCCGCGGCGAACCTTTCCCGGGCTCGGCCTACCTGCTGGCGCTGGCCGACGACATCGAGGAAATCAAGAACATCTGCACCTGCGGCAAGAAGGCGACCATGAACATCCGCGTCGATGCCGAAGGCCGCCGCATCCGCGAGGGCGAGCAGGTTTCAATCGGCGGCAACGAAAGCTATCGCCAGGCCTGCGGCCGCTGCTTCTACTCCGGATCGCATTGACATGAGCCTGGCGGGTTGGTCGGACCTGCTGCTCTACCTGCTACCCTCGGCCGCGCTGGCGCTGCTGCTGTGGATCGGTTCGGGCGCGCATCCCTTCTTCTTCGTGTTCACGGCCGCCGGCACCCTGTGCCACGAGCTGGCGCACTTCTCGGTCGGGCTGCTCACCAACGCCGAGCCGATCGGCTTGAGTGTGATTCCCAAACGCATCAAGAAGCCGGGCAAAGGCCACAACTGGGAACTCGGTTCCGTCACCTTCGCCAACCTGCGTTGGTACAACGCGGCGCCGAGCGCGCTGGCGCCGCTGCTGGTGCTGGCGCTGCCCTTCGCCGTGGCCTGGTGGCGCACCCGGCACGGCCTGGTGTTCGAGCCGCTCGACCTCGCGCTGGCGTTTTTCCTGGCGCCGCAGTTCCTGTCCTTCTGGCCGTCTCCGGTGGACTGGCGCCTGGCGGCACGTTCCTGGCCCTGGATACCGGTCCTGCTGCTTGCCGGATTCGCCACGGTTTTCCGCGACGAACTGCTCCAGCTTGTCAAAGGATGAATGCCTGGCTTACGCCAGCCTTAATTAATGGGCGTAAATGCGCTTACGCTGGCTCTGCCTTCCCCCGGCTTCCTGTAGAATGGCCCGCAAAGGGCGTATTGACCGGCCCGCCGCCGGTCGCGCCGAGGCATGGAATACCGTTTCGGAGAGACGACGAATGAAGAAGCACCACCTGTTCATGGCCGCGATGGCCTTTGCGATGTCCGCCCATGTGGTGACGGCCCAGCCGGAAAAGGAAAAGGCCGTTGCCGCCGTGCCGGCCAAGGCTGCAGGCGCCGGTGCCGGGTCGGCCGCTGCCACGCTGCAGATGAAGCCGCTTGCCGAGCAAACCCAGGCGGCGTTGTGGGCATCGCGGGTGCTCGGCCGCTACCACTACAAGGCGGTGCCGCTCGACGATGCGATGTCGGTCAAGATCTTCGACAACTACTTCGAAGGGCTCGACAGCGAGAAGCTGTATTTCGTCCAGGCCGACCTCGACCGCTTCGCTTCGCTGCGGACCAAGATGGACGACGCCATCAACAACGAGGACCTGACCGGTCCCTTTGCCGTCTTCAACCTGTTCCAGCAGCGCTATAACGAGCGCATGAACTACGCGCGCCAGCTGCTCAAGACCCGCCCCGACTTCACCCTCGACGAATCAATCGAACTCGACCGCGAGAAGTCGCCCTGGGCCAAGAGCGAAGACGAAGTCCGCGAGTTGTGGCGCAAGCGCGTCAAGAACGACTGGCTGCGCCTGAAGCTCGCCGGCAAGGACGAAAAAGCCATCCGCGAGACGCTCGACAAGCGCTACGAGAACTACATGACCCGCATGCGCAAGTTGAACAACGAGGACGTGTTCCAGATGTTCATGAACGCGTATGCCACCGCGATCGAGCCGCACACCAATTACCTGGGCCCGCGCTCGGCCGACAATTTCGACATCGCGATGCGCCTGTCTCTGGAAGGCATCGGCGCCGTGCTGCAGACGCGCGACGAGTACACCATCATCCGCGAGATCGTGCCGGGCAGTCCGGCCGCGCTGTCGGGCAAGCTGAAGGTCGGCGACCGCATCGTCGGCGTGGCCCAGGGCGACAAGCCCTTCACCGACGTGCTCGGCTGGCGCATCGACGACGTCGTGCAGCTGGTG
Organism: Massilia sp. BHUDP2; assembly: GCF_046236355.1. Lineage (NCBI taxonomy): Bacteria > Pseudomonadati > Pseudomonadota > Betaproteobacteria > Burkholderiales > Oxalobacteraceae > Massilia > Massilia sp. BHUDP2. Next base: position 371,142 of record NZ_JBJUVW010000002.1, on the reverse strand, counting down.
CGCGGCGAGAAGGGCACCACGGTCCGCCTCGACGTCCTGCCCGGCGACGCCGGTCCCGACGCCAAGCACGTGAGCGTGTCGATGGTGCGCAAGAAGATCAGCATGGAAGAGCAGGCCGCCAAGAAATCGATCATCGAGGTCAAGGACGGCGCCTTCAAGCGCCGCATCGGCGTGATCTCGCTGCCGACCTTCTACCTCGACTTCGAGGCGCGCCGCCGCGGCGACAAGGATTACCGCAGCGCCACCCGCGACGTGGCCCGCATCCTGGGCGAACTCAAGAAAGAGAAGGTCGACAACGTCCTGATCGACCTGCGCAACAACGGCGGCGGCTCGCTGACCGAGGCGATCGAACTGACCGGCCTGTTCATCGACAAGGGCCCGGTGGTCCAGCAGCGCGATGCCCAGGGCCGCGTCGAGGTCGAGTCCGACCTGCAGCCGGGCCTGGCCTGGGACGGCCCGATGGGCGTCCTGATCAACCGCGGCTCGGCCTCGGCATCGGAAATCTTCGCCGCCGCGGTGCAGGACTACGGCCGCGGCCTGGTGATCGGCGAGCCGAGCTTCGGCAAGGGCACGGTGCAGACCCTGATCGACCTGGACCGCTTCTCGCCGGCCGAGAAGGTGCGCTACGGCGAGCTGAAGATGACCATTGCGCAGTTCTTCCGCATCAACGGCGGCACCACCCAGCTGCGCGGCGTGACGCCGGACATCAAGCTGCCGGTGCTGACCGACCCGGAAAGCTTCGGCGAGTCCTCGTATGCCAACGCGCTGCCCTGGGTGGCCATCAAGCCGGCCAGCTATACGGCCGCGGGCGACCTCAAGGAGCTGATCGGTCCGCTGCAGAAGCGCCATGAAGCCCGTATTGCGAAGGACAAGGAGTTCCAGTTCCTGCAGGAAGACATCGCCGAGGTGCTCAAGATCCGCAAGGAGAACTCGATCTCGCTGAACGAGACGGTGCGGCGCAAGGAACGCGACGCCCAGGATGCCCGCGCCAAGCTGCGCGAAGCGCGCCTGGCCGGCGCCAGCGGAACCAGCAGCGACGAGCCGGCGGCAGGCCCGGCCGGCAAGGAAGCGCGCGGCAAGGTGCCGAACCCGACCAAGCCGGCCAAGGCGGTGACCGCCGTGCGCGGCACGCCGCGCCAGGACGATGGCCTGCAGTACGACGAGCGCGACCTGCAGGCGGAGCTGGCTGCGGAAAAGGCAGCCAAGGACGCCAAGGACATCCTGCTGCAGGAAGCCGCCAACATCCTGGCCGACGAAGTCGGCATGCTGCGTACCGATACCCGCCTGGCCTCGCGCGCCATGCCTTACATGGCCTCGCGCAACGGCAACTGAGCGGCGCAGCGCCGCCTGAACCGGTGACATGGCCGGGTCCTGCTTGCAGGGCCCGGCCATTTTCTTTTTTGTTTCGCTAGACCCTCGTTAATTGCTTTCCATGCAATTTTCGTTGGGAATCAATGTTGATTTAAACGCACCAAATCGCACAGTCACCGATCCAACCTATCCCCAGCCAATCCTCCAAGTAGGATCAATCCTACTGAATTTCGAGTGTTTTTCTCAGATTCATACCCCGCGCACTGTTGAGCTGGGCTTAAAGCTGAGTTTTTTTTAGCTGTGGTAGGATAACTCTACGGTTGTAAGAACAACAATTGAACATCAACTCAGGAGTTATCGCTATGTTAATTCGCCGCCTTGTCATCGCAAGTCTTCTCGCCGGCGCAGCTACTGCCCAGGCCGGTACCATCACCACCGCGGCTGCCCAGCCGTCGAACGTCGTCAGCGGTTGGACTACCGGTAACGGTACCGACGTGCTCGGTTCTGGTGTCCTGCAAGGCAACCTGAACCTGGTGGCCGGTGTGTCCCATACCGCGAACGCCAGCCTGGCCGACATCCTGTACGGCAAAGTCGCCGGCAGCGTGCAGCAGGTCGAAGGCCAGACCAAGCTGTTCTTCCAGCGCGGTATCGAGGCAAATTACCTGCTGGCGTCGGGCCACGGCATCCTGGCCGCCACCGCGGGTACCGGCAAGTCGGTGGTCGGTGACGCGTATGGCGCCATCATTTCGGATGGCGTGAGCAAGGCGCCGGGCTTGACCGGCGGCGGCAACCAGAGCTCGGGCGGCAACCAGAGCTCGGGCGGCGGCAACAGCGCTCCGGGCCTCGTCACGGGCGGCGATCTCACGAGCACGATCCCGCCTGCCGGCCAGGGCAACGGCATGAACGACAGCACTTCCGGCCAGCTCCCGGGCAACGGCAATGGCAATGGGAATGGTATCGGCAACGGCAATGGCATCGGCAACGGCGCCCTGAACGGCAACGGCAATGGCATCGGCAACGGCCAGGGTAATGGCCTGGGCAATGTCGCCAACCAGGAAGGCCAGGCGGCCGAAGTTCCGGAGCCTTCGAGCATCGCCTTGATGCTGCTGGGCATGATGGGCGCGGGCGCGATCACCCGCCGCCGCAGCCGCTGATCCTGTCGCATGCAGGGCGGCGGTTTGTCCTGCATGCTTCCAAATTTCTAACTAGTCAGCAAAACTGTCGGGTACAATCCTTGTGAACGACCGTGCTTTTTAAGGCGGCGATAACAAGGAGACGACATGGACCTGCACTACACGGACGAGGACCTGGCCTTTCGCGACCAGGTCCGCGCCTTCCTCGATTCCCACTTGCCGAAAGACCTGCAAGCCAAGGTGCTCAAGCACCTGCGGCTGAGCAAGGACGACTTCGTCCGCTGGCACCGCATCCTTGCCGAACAGGGCTGGGTGGCGCCGGGCTGGCCCGTCGAATTCGGCGGCCCCGGCTGGACACCGGTGCAGCGCCATCTCTTCGAGGAAGAGTGCGCCCGCGCCGGCACCCCGCGCGTGATGCCCTTCGGGATCGACATGGTCGCTCCCGTCATCATGGCATTCGGCTCCCAGGAGCAAAAGGATTATTTCCTCCCGCGCATCCTGTCCTGCGAGGACTGGTGGTGCCAGGGCTATTCCGAGCCGGGCGCCGGTTCCGACCTGGCCTCGCTCAAGACCACGGCCGTGCGCGGCGTGGACGCACAGGGCGAGCACTACATCGTCAACGGCCAGAAGACCTGGACCACGCTGGCCCAGCACGCCGACATGATCTTCTGCCTGGTCCGCACCGACCCCGCCGTGCGCAAGCAGGAGGGCATTTCCTTCCTGCTGATCGACATGCATGCGCCCGGCGTCACGGTACGCCCGATCATCATGCTCGACGAAGACCACGAGGTGAACGAAGTCTTCTTCGACAACGTCCGGGTGCCGGCGGCCAACCTGGTCGGCGAGGAAAACCGCGGCTGGACCTACGCCAAGTACCTGCTGGGCCACGAACGCACCGGCATCGCGGCGGTCGGCCGCAGCAAGCGCGAACTGGCCTTCCTCAAGCGCCTGGCGCGCCGCGAGCAGAAGAATGGCCGCCCGCTGCTCGAAGACCCGCTGTTCGGCGCCAAGGTCGCGGACCTGGAGATCGAACTGATGGCGCTGGAAATGACCGTGCTGCGGGTGCTGGCCAAGTCCAGCAAGGCCCCGGGACCCGAGGCCTCGGTCTTGAAGGTGCGCGGCACCGACATCCAGCAGGCTCTCACCGAGCTGATGCTGGAAGCGGCCGGCCCGCTGGCCTTGCCCTTCGATCCCGCCTACCTGGAGGGCGAACACGAGCACAGCGTCGCGGGCGACGACGATGCCGCCCCGCTCGCGTCCTACTACTTCAATTACCGCAAGACCTCCATCTATGGCGGCTCGAACGAAATCCAGCGTAACATCATCTCCCAGATGATCCTGGGGCTGTAAGGAGAAGCACCATGCATTTCGACTTCAAGGAAGAGCAGCTCCAGTTCGCCGACGCGCTCAAGCGCTGGATCGGCCGCGACTACGGCTTCGAACAGCGCCGCGCCATCGTCGCTTCCAGCCAGGGGACATCCGATGCGGCCTGGGCCACGCTGGCCGAGCTGGGCATGACGGCGCTGCCGGTGCCGGAAGCCCAGGGCGGATTCGACGGCACCGCGGTCGACCTGTTCGTGGTCATGCGCGAGCTGGGCCGCGGCCTGGTGGTGGAGCCGTATTTCGCCACCGTGCTGGGCAGCCAATTCCTCAAGCTGGGCGGGGCGCACGGCCCGCTCCTGGAACAGGTGGCGCAGGGCAGCCTGAAGCTGGCCTGCGCGCTGGGCGAGCGGCAGGCGCGCCACGAACTGTGCGACATCGCGACTCGCGCGCAAGGCATCGACGGCGGCTGGCGCCTGGATGGCGAGAAGACGGCGGTCGTGCATGGCCTCGAGGCAGGCGTGCTGGTGGTCTCGGCACGTAGCGCCGGCGGCCAGCGCGACGAGGCAGGCATCACGCTGTTCGCGCTGCCGGCGGATGCGCCCGGTGTGCAGCTGACCGGCTACCGCACGCTCGACGGCCAGCGCGCGGCAAACCTGCGCCTGGATGGCGTGCAGCTCGGGCCGGAGGCCGTGATCGGCACGCCAGGGGCCGGCTGGGACATCCTGGAAGCAGCGGCGGACTACGGCGCCGGCCTGCTGTGCGCCGAGGCGCTGGGCGCGATGGAAGCGCTGTTCGAGGCCACGCTGGACTACCTCAAGACGCGCCAGCAGTTCGGCGTCCCGATCGGCAAGTTCCAGGCGCTGCAGCACCGCATGGCGGACATGGTCATCCACCTGGAGCAGGCGCGCTCGATGGCGCTGCTGGCGGCCGTGACCCTGGATGGCATTGACGCCGGCGAGCGCCGTCGCGTGGTGTCGGCGGCCAAGTACCGCGTCGGCCAGGCGGCCCGCTTCATCGGCCAGCAGGCGGTGCAGCTGCATGGCGGCATGGGCGTGACCGACGAACTGGCGGCCGCGCACTACTTCAAGCGCCTGTCGATGATCGAGCTTACCCTGGGCGACCGCGACCACCACCTGGCGCGCTTCATGGCGCAGCCGGGCTTCCAGCAAGCCGCGTAAGGAGGACACATGGCGCGTCAATGGTATTTCGAAGATTTTCATCCCGGCGAGGAGATCGATCTCGGCGAGCGCAGCGTCGGCGAGGAGGAGATCGTCGCCTTTGCCCGGCAGTTCGATCCGCAGCCCTTCCACGTCGACCGCGACGCGGCCCAAGCCTCGATCTACGGCGGCGTGATCGCCAGCGGCTGGCACACCTGCAGCCTGATGATGCGGATGGTGGTCGACGGCCTGATGTGCTCGGCCTCGAGCATGGGCTCGCCGGGCCTGGACGGGGTGCGCTGGCTGCGTCCCCTGCGTGCGGGCGACACGATCAGGGTGCGCTACCTCACCACCCAGGTCAAGGCGTCGAACTCGAAGCCGGACCGCGGCGTGGTCTGGTCGAAGTGGACCGCCACCAACCAGCACGGCGAGGAAATCTGCACCATCGAAGGCATGGGCATGTTCGGGCGCCGTCCCGGGGGAGGGGACGATGCCTAGGATGATTGCGTTCGCGGAGCTGCCGCAGCTGGTGGGAAGCGAGGTCGCCGTCTCGCACTGGTTCGAGGTCGGCCAGGAGCGCATCAAGGCTTTTGCCGAGGCCACCGAAGACCGCCAATGGATCCACGTCGATCCCGAGCGCTGCGCCCGCGAGTCGCCCTTCGGCGCACCGGTGGCGCACGGCTTCCTGACGCTGTCGCTGCTGCCCGCGATGCTGGAAAGCGCGCTGGCGATCGAGGGCATGCGCATGGGGCTGAACTACGGGCTGAACCGGGTGCGCTTTCCGGCGCCGCTCCCGAGCGGGAGTCGGGTGCGGGGCAGGTGGCTGCTGGCGGCCTGCGATCCGATCGAGGGCGGGGTGCAGCTGACGTGGAGCGTAGCCGTCGAACCCGACGGGGAGGGCGCTAAGCCGGTGTGCGTGGCTGAATTCCTGGTGCGCGCCTACGCCTGAGCTTGCGCGGGATGGCCGGCATGGCCGGCCATCGGGGCATCATCGCGCCGTGTACTTCGCCAGCTCCAGCTTGGCCACCGCATTGCGGTGCACCTCGTCCGGCCCGTCGGCCAGGCGCAAGGTCCGGTTCGCCGCCCACTGGTAAGCCAGCGGGAACTCGTCCGACACGCCGGCCGCGCCATGGGCCTGGATCGCCCAGTCCAGCACGTCCTGGGCCACGGTCGGCGCCAGCACCTTGATCATCGCGATTTCCGCCTGGGCCACCTTGTTGCCGACCGTATCCATCATGTAGGCCGCCTTCAGCGTCAAGAGGCGCGCGGTGTCGATCCGGATGCGGCTTTCCGCGATGCGTTCGCGCCAGACACCCTGGTCGGACAGCTTGCGCCCGAAGGCCATGCGGGTTTCCAGGCGCCTGCACATCAGCTCCAGCGCGCGCTCGGCCACGCCGATGGCGCGCATGCAGTGGTGGATGCGGCCCGGTCCCAGGCGGCCCTGGGCGATCTCGAAGCCGCGCCCTTCGCCCAGCAGCATGTTGGTGCCCGGGACGCGCACGTTCTCGAACAGGATCTCGCAATGGCCGTGCGGCGCGTCGTCGTAGCCGAACACCGGCAGCGGGCGCAGGATGGTGATGCCCGGCGTGTCGGCCGGGACCACGATCATCGACTGCTGCTGGTGGCGGGGTGCGCTCGGATCGGTCTTGCCCATCACGATGAAGACGGTGCAGCGCGGGTCGCCGGCGCCCGAGATCCACCACTTGTGGCCGTTGATCAGGTAGTCGTCGCCACTGCGTTCGATCCGGGTGGCGATGTTGGTCGCATCCGACGAGGCCACGCCCGGTTCGGTCATGGCGAAGGCCGAGCGGATCTCGCCGCGCAGCAGCGGTTCCAGCCACTGGCGCTTGATGTCTTCAGGCGCGTAGCGCTCCAGCGTTTCCATGTTGCCGGTGTCGGGTGCCGAGCAGTTGAATACTTCCGGGGCCCAGGGCACGCGGCCCATGATCTCGCACAGCGGCGCGTAATCGAGGTTCGACAGGCCCTCGGGCGCGCGTGTCGAGCGCGGCAGGAACAGATTCCACAGCCCGGCCTCGCGTGCCAGCGGCTTGAGGCGCGCGATCAGGTCGAGGGGCAGCCAGCGCGTGCCCCGGTCGCGGGCATTGGCCGCGATCTCTTCGTTGAACGCGCGTTCGTTCGGATAGATGTGCTCGTCCATGAAGGCGAGAAGGCGCGCCTGCAGTTCCCTGCAGCGCTCGGAATAGGCGAAGTCCATGGCTTGTCCTTGTCTCGTTGGATCAGCGGCTGCGGCTGGCGAACTGCCAGGCCATCTCGGCCATCGGCCGCGCCGCCTTGCCGTTCTCGAGGGCCTGCGCACTGGACGCGGTGCCGTCCACGTAGCGCTTCATGATGCCCTGCATGATGCCGGCCAGGCGGAACATGTTGTAGGCCAGGTAGAAATCGAAGTCCTCGGCGCGCAGGGTCTTGCCGGTGCGTTCGCAGTAGCGCGCCACGTAGGCGTCCAGCGAGGGGATGCCGAGCGACTCCAGGTCCAGGCCCGCGATGCCGCGGAAGCGCCCCGGCGGGATGTGCCAGCTCATGCAATGGTAGGAAAAATCGGCCAGCGGGTGGCCGAGGGTGGACAGCTCCCAGTCGAGCACCGCCAGGATGCGCGGTTCAAGCGGGTGGAAGATCATGTTGTCGAGGCGGTAGTCGCCGTGCACGATGCTGGTATCAGTGCCCGGCGGGATGTGCTGCGGCAGCCGTTCGATCAGGCGCTCCATGGCCTCGATCGGCTCCGTGACCGAGGCCTGGTACTGTTTTGTCCAGCGCTCGATCTGGCGTGCGAAATAATTTCCCGGCTTGCCGTAGTCGCCCAGGCCGATGCTCGCGTAGTCGACCGTGTGCAATTGGGCGATCACGCGGTTCTGCTCGTCGTAGATGGCGGCCCGTTCTGCTGGCGATATGCCGGGCAGCGACTGATCCCACAACACGCGCCCCTCGACGCATTCCATCACGTAGAAGGCGCGGCCGATGATGGCTTCGTCCAGGCACAGCGCGTACTGGCGCGGGACCGGGAAGCCGGCGCCGTGCAGCGCCTGCATCACGCGGAACTCGCGGTCGATCGCATGGGCCGAGGGCAGCAGCTTGGCGGCCGGGCCAGGCTTGGTGCGCAGCACGTAGCGCTGGCCGCCGGCTTCGAGCCGGAAGGTGGGGTTGGACTGGCCGCCCTTGAACTGTTCGACCGCCAGGCTGCCGCCCGGATAGCCGTCGACATGCGCCTCGAGCCAGGCGCCGAGGGCCTCGACGTCGAAGCGCTGGCGTTCGGACACGGGCTTGGTGCCCATCATTTCCTCGTACATCGCGTCTCCATTTCTTGTTGGTTTGCGCTTCATTCTAGCCTTGAAGTGCACGGGCGTGCTATTTCTTTGCGAGCAAATAGATTCAGCGGCCTTTGCGGTACTGCTCGAACAGCTGTTCCATGGTGGTGGCGCGCGCCTCCGGCTGTAGGGGACCGGGCGGCACGTAGTTGACGAAGCGGACTACCCAGTCGGCAGCGTCCTCGCCGACGTCGAGCGCATTGATGCAGCCGGCCGCCTGCGACAGGCCGCCCAGGAACAGGCGCTGCCCGGTCAGGGCCAGCGACAGGATGGCGCAATTGACGCCCCCGTGCAGCACCAGCAGCACGGTGTCCCAGTCGTCCTGCGCGCGCAGGCGTGCGATGGCGGGATGGACCCGGTCCATCATCTCGCCGACCGCTTCGCCGCCGAGGAAGCGTTGCTGTTCATCTACCACGCCCTCGAAGGCGCCGGTAAACGCGCGCCGCAGTTCCTGCGTCGGGATGGCGGACAGGCGACCGCCGCGGATCTCGTGCAGTTCCGGCCATAGGTCCAGCGCGATCTCCTGTCCGCTCGCCGCCAGCACCCGCTGCGCCGTCTCATTGGTGCGCGGCAGGCCTGAGGTGATGACGCGGTCGAAGCGCACGCCAGCATTGCGGAAGGCCAGGCCGGCGGCATCGGCCTGGGCCTGGCCGGCCGGATTCAGGGCGACGGTCTCGGGGAGGAAGGGTCTGCCGGTGTCGTCGAAATAGGTGACGCTGCCATGTCGCATCAGGTAGACGCGGCGGCGCCGGGTAGGTGTGTCTGCCATGGGGCTCCTCGTGGTTTTTTGCCGGGTCATGTTACACGCGATGCTATTTGAGCATGGCGAAACGGCGACACTTGCCTGGCGACAGTTAATTTCGTAGGTCAATTCCTACAGGTTCTGGCATAAAATATTCATCACAAGCAATAACAACAAAGGATGTTCATGGCAAGGCCGGAAAAAATTCGCCTCGGCGAGGTGCTGATCCAGCAGAAACTGCTGTCGGAAGAGCAGCTCGAGCAGGCGCTCGCGGACCAGAAGCGCACCGGGCGCAAGCTCGGCCGCGTGTTCGTCGAGAGCGGCTTCGTCACCGAAGACCAGATCTCGGGCGCGCTGGCGCGCCAGCTGAACATCCCGTACATCAATCTCAAGTTCTACAACATCAACGCCGAGCTGGTGCGCCTGCTGCCGGAAACCGCCGCGCGCCGTTTCCGCGCCCTGGTGCTGGAAGACCGCCGCGAGACCCTGCTGGTGGGCGTGTCCGACCCGACCGACCTGTTCGCCTATGACGAGATCGCGCGCCTGCTGAAGAAGACCGTCGAGCTGGCGGTGGTCAACGAGACCGAGGTGCTGGGCGCGATCGACCGCATCTACCGCCGCACCGGCGAGATCACCGGCCTGGCGCGCGAGGTCGAGCAGGACCTGGGCGACACCTCGATCGACTTCGGCGCGCTGGCCGCCAACCCGGGGCTGGAAGAAGCGCCGATCGTCAAGCTGCTGCAGTCGGTGTTCGACGACGCGGCCCAGGTGCGCGCCTCGGACATCCACATCGAGCCGCAGGACGGGCGCCTGCAGATCCGTTTCCGCATCGACGGCGTGCTGCACCTGCAGACCGAGGCCGACATCAAGGTGGCCACGCCGCTGGCCCTGCGCCTCAAGCTCATGGCCGACCTCGACATCTCGGAAAAGCGCCTGCCGCAGGACGGCCGCTTCGCGGTCAAGGTGCGCAACCAGCGCATCGACGTGCGTATCTCGACCATGCCGACCCAGTACGGCGAGTCGGTCGTCATGCGACTGCTGAACCAGGGTGGCACCACGCTGCGCCTGGACGCGATCGGCATGCCGGCGCGCATCGTGGAGCGTTTTCGCGCGCTGGTGCAGCGCCCCAATGGCCTGGTGCTGGTCACCGGCCCCACCGGCAGCGGCAAGACCACCACCCTGTACAGCGCGCTGTCCGAGCTGAACTCGGTGGAGAAAAAACTCATCACGGTCGAGGACCCGGTCGAATACCGCCTGAAGGGCGTGAACCAGGTCCAGGTCAACGACAAGATCGAGCTGTCGTTCGCGCGCGTGCTGCGCTCGGCGCTGCGCCAGGACCCGGACATCGTGCTGGTCGGCGAGATGCGCGACCAGGAGACCGCCCAGATCGGCCTGCGGGCGGCCATGACCGGCCACCTGGTGCTGTCGACCCTGCACACCAACGATGCCGCCTCGACCCCGCTGCGCCTGATGGACATGGGCGTGCCGCGCTACATGGTGGGCGGTTCGCTGCAGGCGGTGCTGGCCCAGCGCCTGGTGCGCGTGATCTGCGAAAGCTGCTCCACGCCTTATCAGCCGACGCCGGTAGAGACCAACTGGCTGCGCGCGGAACTGGGCGAACGCGCCGCAATGACGTCCTTCTTCCACGGCAAGGGCTGCTCGCACTGCAACGGCACCGGATTCCGTGGCCGCACCGGCGTCTATGAACTGCTCGAGATGACGCGCGCCGTCACCGAGGCGGCCAACCACCCGGACCCCTCGCACTTCCTGAAGGTGGCGCATGCCGAGATGGGCGGCGAGACGCTGCGCCGCCATGGCGTGAGCCTGGCGGTGCAGGGCAGGACCACCATCGCCGAAGCGATGCGCATCAGTAACCAGTACGAAGACTGATGCCTTATTTTTCCTACAAGGCGCGCAACGCCGCCGGCGAACTGCTGCAGGGCATCCTCGAGGGCACCGACAGCGGCGCGGTCGCCGACCAGCTGTTCGGCAGCGGCGCCACGCCCATCGAGATCAACCCCAGCCGCAAGGGACCGGCCTCGAAGGACGGCGGCGAAGGCTGGCTGGCGCGCCTGCAGGAAAAGAAGGTCACCTCGATGGACGTGCAGCTGTTCAGCCGCCAGATCTATACGCTGCTCAAGTCCGGCGTGCCGATCATGCGCGGCCTGGCGGGCCTGCAGGAGTCGGCCATCAACAAGTCCTTCGGCAAGGTGATCAAGGACCTGCGCGAGTCGCTCGATTCGGGCCGCGAACTCTCAAGCGCGATGACGCGCCACCCGAAGGTCTTCAACACCTTCTACCTGTCGATGGTGCGGGTGGGCGAGATGACCGGCCGCCTGGAAGAAGTCTTCCTGCGCCTGTTCGACCACCTCGAGTTCGACCGCGACATGCGCGAGCGCGTCAAGACCGCGATGCGCTACCCGACCTTCGTCGTGATCGCGATGGCGATCGCGATGGTGATCGTCAACGTGTTCGTGATTCCGCAGTTCGCGGCGGTGTTCAAGTCCTTCAATGCCGAGCTGCCCCTGATGACGCGGATCCTGCTGTCGACCTCGAATTTCACGGTCGCCTACTGGCCCGCCATGGCGGCCATGCTGGGTGGCGCCGTGTTTGGTTTCAAGGCCTGGGTGGCCACGCCCAAGGGCCGCCTGGCCTGGGACAAGCACAAGCTGCGCCTGCCGATCGCCGGCAAGATCATCCACAAGGCGACCATGGCGCGCTTCGCCCGCAGCTTCGCGCTGTCGACCCGCAGCGGGGTGCCGATCGTGCAGGCCCTGACGGTGGTCGCGCAGACCGCCGACAACGCCTACCTGAGCTCGCGCATCGAGGGGATGCGCGACGGCGTCGAGCGCGGCGAGAGCATCCTGCGCACCTCGATCGCCGCCAATGTGTTCACCCCGATCGTGCTGCAGATGATCGCCGTGGGCGAGGAATCCGGCTCGCTCGACGACCTGATGGACGAGATCGCGCAGATGTACGAGCGCGAGGTCGATTACGAGCTGAAAACCCTGTCGAGCCAGATCGAACCGATCCTGATCACCTTCCTGGGTGTGATGGTGCTGATCCTGGCGCTGGGCATCTTCCTGCCGATCTGGGACCTCGGCAAGGCGGCGCTACACGGAGGCAAATGATGCTGATTGCCCGCATGCGCGGGGCGACCCGCTTCGAGTTTGCGGTCTGCGTCGTGGTGACGGGCTTGCTGGCGGGGGTGCTGCTGGGCCGGCTGCTCGAGTGGCGTGCGCAATCGGAGCGGACCGCCGCCTACCACGTGGTGGGTGCGCTGCGCACGGCGCTGGCGGCGCGCGAGGCCCAGCTGCTCACGGCGGCCGGCAAGGATGCGGTATTGAAATTATTGCAAGAAAATCCAATGAGCTGGTTGCTCAGGCAGCCAGCCAATTATGTCGGCGAATACTACTCGCCCAGGCCCGAGATGTTGCGGCGTGGAGCCTGGTTCTTCGACCGGACGGATCGGACCGTGAATTATGTGCTAAGTAACGACACTTTTTCTTCCAAGACATCTAAATTGCTTAAGTTCAAGGTAGAATTATCCAGTTCGACTCATCCGGCCGAAAGCGGGCGGAGCGGTAAGCACGGGGCACTGGTCATCGACGAAGTCGGCGCCGGGCCCAAATAAACCAAGACCGCGGGCTCACCCGCACACCTTCAACGGAGAGAATTACATGAACAAATATTCCAGCAAGAGCGCGCAGGGCGGCTTCACCCTGATCGAACTGATCGTCGTGATCGTCATCCTGGGCATCCTGGCTGCAACCGCGCTGCCGAAGTTTGCCGACTTGAGCGGCGATGCTCGCGCCTCCAGCTTGAAAGCGGCGAAAGGTGCGCTGACTTCGGCAGCAGCTATGATCCACGGAAAGGCGCTGGTAGCCAATGTCACCACCGGAACGGTGGATATGGAAGGCACCACTGTTACCCTGATCAATGGCTATCCGGCTTCTGCGTCCCAAGTGCAAGCACGCGCGTTCGCCGCTGCCGCCGGCCTCAACGAAACTGATTTCACGTTCACCTTTGCCGGTAATGGACTGACGGTCGCCCCGAAGGGTGTGAGCGCTGCGAATGCCGCCACGTGCTCGGTGACCTATACCCCGCCAACGGCGCTTGGCCAGGCGCCGACCTATACCGACAACGCCGATACCAACGGCAAATTCATCTGCGGTTGATGTACGAAGCGCCTGTTAGCGAAAGCGCCGTCGAGTCGATAGCGTGGTTAGCAGGCGCCACCGGATCCGTGCGACCCAGCGCCGCGTGTCCGCTTGCCCCTACCTTCCTGTTAGCATGCGGACTGTAGCAAGCAGCCGCGCGCATGGCTTCACGATGGTCGAACTGATCATCGTGATGGTCCTCATCGGCATCCTGGGAGCGATCGCCGCCGGCCGTTTCTTCGACCGCAGCGGTTTCGACGCCGAGGCCTTCGCCGACCAGACCCGCGCACTGCTGCGCTACGCCCAGAAGAGCGCGATCGCCCGCAATACTCCCGTGTTCGTACAGCTCGACGACAAGCGCATCGCCCTGTGCTACGACGCGCCGCAGGGCAACTGCGCGCCGGCCAACCGCCTGGCCGCCCCCGCGGCCGGTATCGGCGGGGAAGCCTCCAGGGCCCATTGCCAGGACGAGCGCTGGTACTGTATCGGCGTGCCCGAGGGCGTACAGGTCTCGCTGTCGGCCGCGCTGACCGAATTCTACTTCGATGCGCTCGGCCGCCCGATCACCCCCGGCGGGACGCCCGGCGGCCTGGCCATGACGATCACCAGCCCGGGCGAAAGCCGCAGCGTGACGGTGAACCGAGAGACCGGCTATGTCCAGTAAACGGACCCAGTCGGGCCTGACCATGATCGAGATGATCATGTTCATCCTGATCGTCGGGGTGGCGCTGGCCGGCATCATCGGCGTGCTGAACCTCACCAACAAGGGCAGCGCCGATCCGCTGCGCCGCAAGCAGGCCCTGATGATCGCCGAAGGCCTGCTCGAGGAAGTCCAGCTGGCGCGCTTCACCTTCTGCGACCCGAGCGCGGACAAGGCCGGCGACGAGGACGTCAAGGACAGCCTCGAGTGCGACGTGCCGGAGAACTGGGGCCCCGAGAAGGGCAGCGTCCCGGCCCTGAATAACAGCCGTCCCTTCGACAACGTCAACGACTACGCGAGCGCCGCCAACGTCGCCGAGAGCGGCTTCAACGATGTCTTCGGCCGGCTCACCGACGCCAATGGCGAACCCATGAACGTGGACGGCTACAGCGCCACGGTGACGATCACGCCGGAATCGATCGGCGGCATCGCCGTCGCCAACTCCGCTTCGGCCGACGTCGACGTGCTGCGCATCCGCGTGGAAGTGCGCTACGACGGCGAGACCCTCGTGCTCGACGGCTACCGCACGCGCTACGCGCCGAATTTCCTGTGAATCCCATGCGCGCGCCGAAGCAACCCTGCCGCGCACGCGGCTTCACGCTGATCGAGGCGATCATGGTGATCGTCATCATCGGCGTGATCGGCGCCATCGTGGCCGTGTTCATCCGCGCCCCGGTGCAGGGCTATGTCGATACCCGCGCACGGGCCGCCGCAACCGACGAGGCCGACCTGGCGCTGCGCCGCATCGCGCGCGACCTGCGCCTGGCGCTGCCCAACAGCGTGCGCGTGAGCGGCGACGGCAGCGCGGTGGAATTCCTCCAGACCCGGGCCGGTGGGCGCTACCTGACGCTGGACGACGACGTGGAGGGCTCCCCGGTCCTCGACTTCGACGATCCGGCCAATCTCAGCTTTACCGCCGTGGGCGGCACCAAGCCGCGCATCGCAGCGGGCGACTACATCGTCGTCTACAACCTCGGCAACCCGGAAGACAGCGAGTCCGACGCCTACCGCTACGTCGACATGGGCAAGGGCATCAATATTGCGCAGGTTACCGCGGTCGACTTCGCTTCGCCGAACAATCCGGTGGTGACGATGAAGAGCAATCCCTTCGCGACCCAGGCCACGCCGATCCGTTCGCCCAGCAATCGCTTCCAGGTGGTGAGCGGCCCCGTTACCTATGCCTGCGAAGCGCGCAAGGACGGCGGCAGGGAGCTGGTTCGCTACTGGGGCTACGCCATCTCGCGCACCCAGCAAGCGGCGCCGGACGGCGCGCAGCGCGCCGTCATCGCCTCGCGCGTGGCCGACTGCAGCCAGGTCTTCCGCTATGGCAGCGAAGCCTTGCGGCGCAGTGCGCTGGTGGTGCTGAATCTCGCGCTGCTGGCCGGTAACGGCAACGGCGACGCGACGCTGGTGCGGCTCGCCAGCCAGGTCCACGTCGACAATACGCCATGAAACAGTACATTCATCTCGCCCACATGCTGCGCTTGCGGCGCCAGGCCGGCGTGGGCCTGGTCACCGCGATTTTCCTGCTGGTGGTGCTGGCCGGCCTCGGCGTGGCGTCGGTGACGCTGTTCACCTCGCAGCAGGCCAGCAGCAACCTGGACCTCGAGGGCGCCAAGGCTTACCAGGCGGCGCGCGCCGGCCTCGAATGGGGCCTGTATGCACGGCTGCGCGAGGAGCGCTGCGTCGCGAGCAATTCCTTCGGCTTTCCGGTCACGAGCGTGCTGGGAAGCTTCCGCGTCACCGTGAGCTGCCAGGCCATCGACGACCTCAAGGACGTCGATGGCGAACCGGTCATGCGCTGGCGCATCGCCGCGGTGGCCTGCAACCAGCCGGTGGAAGGGGCCTGCGGCCAGCAAGCTCCGAACAATCCCGATTACGTCCAACGCAGGCTCGAGGTCGAAATATGAAAACGCTGCTGAATCTTACCCGCACCGTCCTGTGCGGCGGCCTCGCCGCCCTTGCCTGGGCCCAGCCGGCCGCCGCCACCTCGTTGGCGCTGACCAAGACCTTCGAAGGCAACATCAATTTCGCGGGCACCCAGGCCAGCCTGCAGAGCAAGGCCGGCGGCGCCAAGGTCTGCGACCTGGCGACCAGCGCGCAGGCGAGCATCGCGCTGCCCAAGGAGGCCGGCATCGTGTCGGCCACCCTGTACTGGGCCGGCACCGGCGCCATCGACGGCGAGGTCAGCATGAACGGCACGGCGGTCAGCGCCCCCGCTAATCGCCGCTACGGCTCGTCGATCGACGGCTTCACCTATTTTGCGGCCGCGGCGGAGGTCACCAGCCTGGTGCAGGGCAAGACCAGCTTCACCTTCAGCGGCCTGACGGTCGATACCTCGGACACCTACTGCTCCAAGAAGCAGAAGGAAAACAGCATGGTGGCCGGCTTCGCGCTGGTGGTGGTCTACGCCCACAAGGACGAGCGCTACCGCACCGTCAACATCTACGAAGGCCTGCAGGCCATCAAGTACGCCAGCGTCACGGTGAAGATGCCGGACTACACGCCGCCGGCCGACAATGCCGGATCCGGCAGGTTCGGCTACATCGTCTGGGAAGGCGACAAGACCGGCAACCAGAAAGGCGACGAGGTGCGCTTCGCGGGCGAGCTGCTGCGCGCGGAACCTTTCATCCAGAAGCAGAATGCCTTCAACTCCAAAAGCGGCGCCAATTCCGACGAGAACTCGATGGGCATCGACTTCGACGTGGTCGATCTGCCCGCGCCGCCGGCCAGGCCGGTGGATGCGAATGCGGTCTTCACCACCGAATCCGACCGGGTCCTGCTCGGCACGGCGATCGTGGCGCTGCCGTCGAAGCCCGCGGACCTGGCGATCAAGAAGACCCAGCTTGGTGAATTCAAGCTCGGCAACGAGATCACCTATACCCTGACGGTCAGCAACCTGGGCACGCGCTCCGACAGCAAGGTCGAGGTCACCGACACGCTGCCGGCGGCGCTCACCTACGTGTCGGCGGGCGGCTCCGACTGGACCTGCCGGGTGGCCGGCCAGACCGTCAGCTGCGCGTACGGCCAGGCGCTGGCCCCCGGCGCCAGCGCCAGCGTCCAGATCAAGGCCAGGATCAATGCCGAAGGCAAGATCGCGAACACGGCCGAAGTGAAGGGAACGGGGGACGGCGTACCCGGCAACAACACGTCCACCGTCGAGGGCGACACCGGCGGCGGCCAGCCGGTCAACCTGGATCCTTACGTGTTCACGGTGGGCGCGTGCAAGCCGAATGAAGAGATCAAGGCCTCGGGCAGCGGCTGCGCACTGTTTGCCGGGCCGGTGGTTGCGGGCAGCAAGCCAGTGATCTACCTGACCCGGGCCGACAAGGGAATCGCGAAGCCGTTCAGCACGACCGCATCGACCACTGCCAATCTGCGCTACAGCCTCGAGTGCAACAACCCGGCGCAGACCGCCGGCACCACTGCCAGCTACGGCGTGGCCCTGTCGACCTGCGTCCCGCACGATACGCCGCTGTCGGCGGGTACAGGCGCCGCGGCCACGCCGGTGTTCGCCGCCAACGTGGTATCGAAGGAAGCGGAATTCCACTACCCGGACGTGGGCATGGTGACCCTGCGCGTACGCGACGCCGCCGGCAACATCGGCAAGGTCAGCTTCGCGTCGGTCCCGGCAAGCATCAAGAGTGTCATCAAGCGTACCGACGGCGTCCTCAATCCAGCTAGCTCGACCCTGGAGCAGCCTGGCTTCGCCGAAGCCGGCGAGCCTTTCCTGGTCGAGGTGTCGGCGTATGGCCAGGAGAACATCGGGCCGCTGAGGAATTTCGGCAACGAATCCGGCGAGTTCGCGCTGACCGCGCGCCTGCGGGTCCTGGCCAAGGGGGGCGACGTTGAACAGAAGATGCTGGCGCCGCAGAACGACTGGAGCGGGACCGGATCGGTGCTGCGCAGCTTTGCCTGGAACGAAGCCGGCGTTGCCAAGCTCGGCATCACCCTGGACTATCTGGGGATCAAAACGCTGGAGAATGACCATCCCGTTGTCGGCCGCTTCTACCCCCAATACTTCAAGACCGAGACCGAAAAGGGTTTCGGCTGCCTGAAGCGGATGAACTGCCCGGCGGGTGCGCCGCACCTGATCTCCCGCGCCGTGTATTCGGGGCAGCCGTTCACGGTGACCGTTACGGCGTATGGCCGCAACGGGAATGCGCTGCAGCGCTTCGACGAGGCCCTGGTGCCCGCCATCAGCTTGATTGCCGTAAGTGCGCCGGGCGCGGATGGCAAGCCGCCCGGCACCTTCGTAAACGGAGAAGGCAAGCCGGTGGCCGCGCGCGAGGACCTCCGCTTCCAGCTCGAGGTCGGCTACGATGCCGAGGCCGCCACGCGCGGCTGGACTGCGCCCACCGCCGTGCACGTGCGCGCCACCGCTTCCGAACTGCGCAAGACCGCCGGGGGCGACATGCCGGTGACCATCAGTTCCCTGCGCGAGAAAGGCATCCTGTCCGTTGAAGGCGGCATCATGGTGGTGAACGGCCGCCTGATGGTGAACAACGTGGTCGGCACGCCGCTGGCCAAGACGCCGGTGCCGCTGCACGCCCAGTTCTGGAGTGGCCAGGCGTGGGAGCACAATGGCGGGCTGGAGCAAGACACGGCGGTACTGGGGAAGGTCAGGTTCTCGGCCTGCCGGCGCAGCCTGCGCGCCTCTATCACAGGCGAATGCGATCCCTCCATCAAGGTATTCGGGAGCGGCGCTGCCGGCAGCACCGTCACGCTGCCGCTGCTGAAGGAGGGCAAGGCCAGCCTGGTGCTGGCGCCGCTCACGGCCGACAAAAGCGGTACCGTCGACCTGTTCATCGACGCCAAGGAATCGCTTCCTTACCTTCCGAGCACGGTCGGCCGCGTCAGCTTCGGCCAGTTCAAGAGCCCCGTCATCTACGTGCGCGAGATGTATTGACAACGAAACGTGGCAAAGCGGATCGAAAACTGCCAGTTTTGAGGGCAGGGGGCCACTTTTTGTGATCGCTTCCGGCCCGGCTTGAATATAATCAAGTCTTTGCCGTATTGAATTATTTCCGCGATCCCGTGCATGCGTTTTCTTAAGAGAGCAAAGAAGAAAGATGGCTGGCTGACCATCGCCGTCCTGGCCGATGGCGTGGCCGCGGCCAGCGTCAAGCCGGCCGCGGAAGGCATGCCTTCCGTGCGCTTCGCGCATTTCTTGCCGGGCAAGCCGGATGCGGCCGTGCTGGAAAAGGCCGCGCGCGAAGGCCAGGCGCATGCCTACCGCTGCCTGACCCTGCTCGGACCGGGCGAATACCAGCTCATCAACCTCGACGCGCCGAACGTGCCGCGCGAAGAGCTCAAGACCGCGGTGCGCTGGCGCCTGAAGGACATCCTCGATTTTCCGGTCCTTGAGGCCACCGTCGACGTGCTCGACATTCCGGTCGACGCCGGCCAGGTGCGCGCCCAGCAGTCAGTGTTCGTGGTGGCGGCGCGCAATACCGTCATCAAGCCGCGCCAGCAATTGTTCCTGGACGCGAAGATCGGGCTGGAAGTCATCGACATCCCGGAAATGGCGCAGCGCAATATCTCGGCGCGGATCGCGCCCGAAAACCGTGGCGTGGCCATGCTCTCGTTCAGCGCCGAGGGCGGTCTCCTGACCGTGACCTGGCGTGGCGAGCTCTACCTGTCGCGCCGGATCGACGTCACGCTCGACCAACTGCTCGAGCCCGACCACGAGCGCAAGCACGCCAGCTTCGACCGCATCACCCTCGAGCTGCAGCGCTCGCTCGACAACTTCGAGCGCCAGTATTCCTTCATCAGCATCGCCAAGCTGGTGCTCGGGCCCAGCAAGGTGAGCGGCCTGGACGAGTACCTGTCGAGCAACCTGTACACCCCGGTCGAGACCCTCGACCTGGCCTCGGTGTTCGACCTGGGGCGCACGCCCGAGATGCAGGACCGGGCCGTGCAGGGGCGCTTCTTGATCCCGCTGGGCGCCGCGCTGCGCACGGAGACGGCGCCATGACCCAGCAGATCAACCTGTTCAACCCGGCGTTCCAGCCGCAAAAGCAGGTCTTTACCGCGGCCACCATGGCGCTGTCGCTGCTGGTGCTGGTGGGCGGCATTGCCGCGCTGGCCGTCTATGGCCGGATGCAGACCGCCGGCCTGGAGGCGCAGGCCGGCGCCGGCGCCCAGCAGCTGGAGCGCAAGCAGGCGCGCCTGGCCAGCGTGAACCTCGACTTCGCGCCGCGCCAGAAGAACAAGGAGCTCGACGCCGAGATCGCCGAGGCCCAGGCCCAGCTGGTCGCGCTGCGCAACATCTCGCGCGTGATCGAGCGCGGCGAGCTGGGCGACACGGCCGGCTATGCCGGCTACTTCAAGGCCCTGGCGCGCCAGAGCGTCACCGGCCTGTGGCTGACCGGCGTGAGCGTTTCCAGCGGCGGCAGTGACATCGGGATCCGCGGCCGGACCACGGACCCGGCCACGGTCCCCGGCTACCTGGCGCGCCTGACCGGCGAACCGCTGATGCAAGGTAAATCTTTTGCCAGCCTGTCGATCAGCCAGCCGGCGCCCGTGAACACCGCCGATGCCGACGGCAAGCCGGTCGCCAGCCCCGCGCCCTGGGTGGAGTTCAGCTTGGAGTCAAGGCCCGAGGAGCCGCGCAAATGAAGGCGCGCCTGATCGAACTGATGGCGCGCATCGACGCGCTCACGCTGCGCGAACGCGGCCTGCTGTTCGCAGCCGTCGCCGCGGTGATCGTGTTCATCGGCCACAGCGCGGTGCTGGGGCCGATCTACCGCGAGCAGGACCTGCTGCGCGAGCAGATCAGCCAGCAGCAGAACAACCTGATCGGCATGGACGGCGAAATCGCCGCAAGGGTCCAGGCCTTCCAGGTCGATCCGGATGCGCCGGCGCGCAAGCAACTGCAGGCCATCCAGCAGGAAACCGCCGCGCTGGGCGACTCGCTGCTGGCGATGGAGCACGGCCTGGTGCCGCCCGAGCGCATGGCGCCGCTGGTCGATACCATCCTGCGCGCCAACGCGCGCCTGAAGCTGGTGTCGTTGCGCACGCTGCCGGTCGAATCGATGTCGTCTCTTGGCGCGCAGGCATCCGAGACCCCGGCGCCGCCGGCCGGCACGCCCGCCGCCGAAGGCAGCGCCGCGGCGCCCGGCCAGGCGCCCGTCCCGGCACTGCTGTACCGCCACGGCGTCGAAGTCACCGTGCGCGGCAATTACCTCGACATGGTCGATTACATGAGCGCGCTCGAAGCGATGCCCACCCGCCTGTTCTGGGGCAGGGCGCAGCTCGACGTGGAAGCGTACCCGGCCGCGCGACTGACGCTCACGCTGTATACCCTGAGTCTGGACCGCAAATGGATGAAGCTGTGAAAAAACTGACCCTCGCCCTGAGCCTGGCAAGCCTGCTGGCCAGCCTGCCGGCTGCCGCGCAAGCCCTGGCCGACCCGACCCGTCCGCCCGCCGCGCTGGACGCAAGCCGGCCGGACGGCGCCGACGGCTTGCCGCGCCTGCAATCGGTCCTGATCTCGCCGCGCGCGGGCGGACGCCACGTCGCCGTGATCGACGGCGAGACGGTGCGCCTGGGCGAGAGCTTCCGCGGCGCGCGCGTGGCCCGCATGACCGAGAACCAGGTCGAGCTGGTGCGCGGCCGCGAACGCCAGGTGCTGCGCCTCGACCTGGTGGAAGGCACGGCCGCCGGCATCACGCCTGCCGCCCAATGACGAATCGCTCGATGCCACGGACCATGATGAACAAGCTCTCCCTGACCAGCGCCGCCGTCGCCGGCGCGCTGCTGCTCTCCGGCTGCCAGACCGGTTCGCAGCACGAGACCTATGATGCGATCGGCAAGGAGATGGCCAAGGCCCAGGCCAGGCCTGCCGCCGCGCCCGCGGTCGACGATGCCGTCGCCGCGGCGCTGCTGCCGCCGGCAAGTGCGCTGGCCAGCCAGCTGCCCAAGGCCAGGGCCGCGCTCGAGGAGCGCTTCAACGTCGCGTTCAACAATGTGCCGGCGCAGCAGTTCTTCCGCTCGATCGTGGCCGGGACCCGCTACAACATGCTGGTCCATCCCGAAGTCTCAGGCAACATCAGCGCCAACCTGAAGGACGTGACCATCGCCGAGACCCTGGAAGCGATCCGCGACATGTACGGCTACGACTACAGGATCGACGGCACCCGCATCACGATCCGTCCGCTGACGATGCAGACCCGGATGTTCCAGGTGAACTACCTGACTGCCAAGCGCCGCGGCACCTCGAACCTGCGGGTCAGCTCGACCTCGGTGGCGGACGCGGGCCGGGACGGCACCGGCAACCGCAACAACAGCAACGGCAGCGGCCAGGGCAACACCGGCAACGACAGCGACCGCAACGCGCTCGGCGGCAACAACGTGCAGGTCGACAGCACCGACATCCGCACCACTTCCGACAACGATTTCTGGAGCGAGCTGAAGGCCGCGCTGGAAGCCATCGTCGGCTCGAAGGAGGGCGGGCGCAGCGTGGTAATCAGCCCGCAGTCGGGTGTGCTGGTGATCCGCGCCATGCCGGAAGAGCTGCGCAGCGTCGACGCCTACCTCAAGGCCACCCAGCTGGCGGTCGACCGCCAGGTGATCCTGGAAGCCAAGATCCTCGAGGTGGAGCTGAACGACAGTTTCCAGAGCGGGATCAACTGGGCCTCGTTCGCCTCGATCAAGAGCTCGCACCCGAACCGCGTCTCGGGCGGCATGATCGCCCCGGGCGCCAACCTGGCGCCGCTGCCCTACACCGGCGGCCAGCCACCAGTGATCAACAACGGCCAGGGCCTGGCCGCCAGCACCGGCTTCTCGCTGTCGAACGCGGCCACCGCGGCCGGTTCGCTGTTCGGCTTCGCCTTCCAGACCAATAACTTCGCCGCCCTGATTTCCTTCCTGGAGTCGCAGGGTCAGGTGCACGTGCTGTCCAGCCCGCGCGTGGCGGCGATGAACAACCAGAAGGCGGTGCTCAAGATCGGCACCGACGAGTTCTTCGTCACCGGCGTCACCAACACCATCAACACCACCGACAACGGCACCACCAATACCCCGAGCGTGACCCTGCAGCCCTTCTTCTCGGGCGTGGTGCTGGACGTGACGCCGCAGATCGACGACAAGGGCAACATCCTGCTGCACGTGCACCCTTCGGTGAGCCAGGTCTCCACGGTGACCAAGAATGTCGACCTCGGTTCGGCCGGCACCTTGACCTTGCCGCTCGCGGCCTCGGCCACCTCGGAGCTGGACAGCTATGTGCGCGGCCAGAGCGGCCAGGTGGTCGCGATCGGCGGCCTGATGCGCCAGGTGTCGAGCGGCGACGTCGACCAGCTGCCCGGCGCGAGCAAGGTGCCGGTGCTGGGCGCGCTGTTCCGCAACAAGACCCGCATGAGCCAGAAGCGCGAGCTGGTGGTCCTGATCAAGCCGACCATCGTCGACGGCGCCAACGACTGGAGCCAGGACCTGCTGGACGCGAGCCGCCGCATCGAGGCGCTGGATCCGCGCACCCGGGAGCGCCGCTGATGTACGCGGCCCACTTCGGCCTGCGCGAGCTGCCCTTCGGGATCACCCCGGACACCAGCTTCTTCTTCGGCAGCGCGCGCTCGCAGGAAGCGCTCAACACGCTGCTGGTGGCGGCGCGCAGCGGCGAAGGCTTCATCAAGATCACGGGCGAGGTCGGCACCGGCAAGACCCTGCTGTGCCGCAAGTTCATGGCGACGCTGGGCGAGGGCTTTGTGACCGCCTACATCCCGAACCCCTACCTGGAGCCGCGCGCCCTGATGCTGGCCCTGGCCGACGAGCTGGAACTCGATCTCGCGCGCGACGTCGACCAGCACCAGGTGCTCAAGGCGATCAACCTGCGCCTGCTCGAACTCGCGGGCCAGGACCTGCGCGTGGTGCTGTGCCTGGACGAGGCCCAGGCGATTCCGGTGGAGAGCCTGGAAGCCCTGCGCCTGCTCACCAACCTGGAAACCGAGAAGCGCAAGCTGCTGCAGATCGTGCTGTTCGGCCAGCCGGAACTGAACCGCAAGCTGGAACTGGAATCGATCCGCCAGCTGGCCCAGCGCATCACCTTCCACTACCACCTGGGCGCGCTCAGCCGCGACGACATGGACTATTACGTGGCGCACCGCCTGCGCGTGGCCGGCTTCACCGGTGCGCGCCTGTTCTCGCGCGCGGCGATCCGCGGGCTGTACCGCGCCAGCGGCGGCGTGCCGCGCCTGGTGAACATCATGGCGCACAAGGCCCTGATGCTCAGCTACGGCGAGGGCAAGCGCGAGGTGGCGGGCAGCCACGTGACCACGGCGGCGCGCGATACCATCGGCGTCGGGCGCACCATCTGGACCTGGCTGCTCGGTGGCGCCGCGGTGTTCTCGACCGCCGCCGGCCTGGCATGGGTGTTTGCACGATGAGTCTCATCAACCGGATGCTGCAGGACCTGGACGCACGCGCCGGACAGCCCGGAGCGGCGCCGCTGCCGTCCGACGTGCGGCCGGTGCCGGCGCCCGCGCGCGCCTGGCCATTGAACCGCGTCGCCATCGCCGCCGGCGTCGCGGCGCTCGTGACGGCTGCGGGCTTTGCCGGCTGGCGCTTCCTCGAGCCGCAGGCGACTCCGGCGCCGGTGGCGGTTGCGGTCCCGGCCGCCGCACCGGTGCTCAAGCCGGCGGCGCCTGTTGCGGTCGTGCCGGTCGTGGCCTTCGAGGTGCCGGTACCGCCGCGCCAAGACCTGGCCGCCCCTGCGGCGCCCGTGGTCGAGGCGGCGCCGGTCGACGCGCCGGCACCGGTAGCGAAGCCTGCCGCACCCGCGGCGGCCAAGGCTGCGGCCAAGCCTGCCAATCCGGTCGCAGCCAAGCCCGTGCGACCCGCGGCCGCCAAGCCCGTCGCGCCCGCGACGAGCGGCAGGGTAGAGACCCCGGCGCAGCGCGCCGAGAACGCCTACCGGCGCGCCCTGGCCAGCCTGGAGGACGGGCGCGTGACCGAGGCCATCGCCGGCCTGCAGGCGGCCCTGAAAGTCGACCCGCGCCACGAACCCGCGCGCCAGACCCTGGTGGGCCTGCTGGTCGAAGCCAAACGGCTTGATGAGGCCATGCGCCAGCTGCAGGCGGGGCTCGCGCTCGACGCGGCCCAGCCGGCGATGGCGATGCTGCTGGCGCGCCTGCAGATCGAGCGCGGCGGCTCCGGCATCGAGACCCTGATGCGCAGCCTGCCGCATGCGGCGGGCAACGGCGACTACCACGCGTTCCTCGCCGGCGCGCTGGCGCGCGAAGGACGCAATCGCGAGGCTGCCGAACACTATGGGGCAGCCTTGCGCACGGCGCCGCAGAACGGGGTGTGGTGGATGGGCCTGGGCATCTCGCTGCAGGCCGAGAAGCGCAAGCTGGAAGCGGCCGGGGCGTTCCAGAAGGCGCTGGACAGCGGGACCTTGTCGGGCGAGCTGCAGGGCTTCGTGGAGCGTAAGCTCAAGCAGTTGAGCCGCTAGCGGGCTGTTGTAGGGTGGTCGGCTCTGCCGACCGCGCGTTCAACTCCCCTAGGAGGAGAGATCGCATCTGCTTTGGAGTTGGCTGAACGCGCGGACGGCGAAGCCGTCCACCCTACGGTTTACAGGCGGCTCAGGGTGTCCAGGGCCTTCATCAAGGTCTCGTCCTTCTTCGCAAAGCAGAAGCGCACGATCCCCGATTCGGTCGGCCGGCTGTAGAAGGCAGACACCGGAATCGCCGCCACCTTCGCCTCCACCGTCAGCCACCTGGCGAAGTCCGCTTCCGGCAGGCTTGATATCGCGCCGTAGCGCACGCACTGGAAATACGTGCCGCTCGATTCCAACAGCTCGAAGCGCGAGCCGGCCAGGCCGGCGCGGAACAGGTCGCGCTTGTGCTGGTAGAAGCCGGGCAGCTCCAGGTAGGGCGCCGGATCCTCCATGTAGGCGGCGATCCCGTGTTGCATCGGCGTGTTTACGCTGAATACGTTGTACTGGTGGACCTTGCGGAAC
Source organism: Massilia sp. BHUDP2 (assembly GCF_046236355.1). NCBI lineage: Bacteria > Pseudomonadati > Pseudomonadota > Betaproteobacteria > Burkholderiales > Oxalobacteraceae > Massilia > Massilia sp. BHUDP2. Next base: position 345,340 of record NZ_JBJUVW010000002.1, on the reverse strand, counting down.
TCGCGCGTGAGCGAGGCCGGGGCGGCCACGTAGCCCACCTTCCAGCCCGTGACGTGATAGGTCTTGCCGAAGCTCGAGACCACGAAGGCGCGCTCGGCCAGCACCGGGTGGCGCGACACCGAGGCATGTTCCTCGCCGTCGTAGACCATGTGCTCGTACACCTCGTCGGACAGCACCAGGATCTCGGTGCCGGCCACGATGGCGGCCAGCGCCTCGAGGTCGGCGGCGCGCAGGATCGAGCCGGTCGGGTTGTGCGGCGAGTTCACGACGATCATGCGGGTGCGCGGCGTGACCGCGGCGGCCAGCAGGTCCCAGGGCACGCTGTAGCCCGCGCTGCCCACGCGCATGGCCACCGGCACGGCGACGCCGCCGGCGAGCGCGATCGCGGGAAGATAGCAGTCGTAGGCCGGCTCGATGACGATCACTTCGTCGCCCGGATGCACGCTGCACAGGATGGCCGACTGGATCGCCTGCGAGGCGCCGTTGGTGACCGTGATTTCGCCGGCCTCGTCATAGCGGCGGCCGTACAGGCGCGCGAGCTTGGCGGCGATCGCCGCGCGCAAGGCGGGAATGCCGGTCATCGGCGCGTACTGGTTGTGGCCGGCGCGCATGGCCTCGTTCACGAGGTCGAGGAGCTTCGGGTCGCAGCCGAAGTCGGGGAAGCCCTGGCCCAGGTTGACGGCGCCGTGTTCGAGGGCGAGCTGCGACATCTGGGTGAAGACGGTGGTGCCCACGGTGGGCAGGCGGGTCGGCAATGCGGGAGTGCTCATGATGGCGTGGAAGATGGCGATGCTGTCATTCTAGCGTGCTTGCCTGCCGGGCCTTGAGCCAGGCTTCGGGCTGCATGATCTTGAACAGGCCTTCGCGCGCGGTGCGGCGGCCCAGCTTGAGCAGGGCCTTGTCCTTGGTGACCAAGACCTCGGCGTCGGCGTCGCGTGCGATCTCCAGGAATTTCTGGTCGTCGCGGTCGGTGCAGACCGGCAGGCGCACGTGCCTGGCGTCGGGCGCCACCACCCGCAGCAGGGCGTCGAAGCGCTCCGCCGCCTGGGCACGGCTGCTGTCGTCGAGCGGCAGGTGCGGGTAGTTCAGCACGGCGCGATATTCGTCGCGGCAATCCGCGCGCGTCACGGCGACCAGTTCCCCCGACTCCAGCGCTGCCAGCAAGGGCAGGAAGCGCGGGTCGCGGAAGACGAACAGGTCGAGGCAGACGTTGGTGTCGATGACGATGGGTTTTACTGGAACAGGTATCATGTGAGAAATTTTTCTAGTAAAGCAGTTTGAACCGATGCTGATTGTCCTGTCGCCCGCCAAATCCCTCGACCTCGAATCCCCAAGCACCACCAAGGAAGCCACCACCCCGGATTTCATTCCGCACGCCGCCGAACTGATCGCCGTGCTGCGCGGCTATTCGCCCGGCCAGGTCGCCGAGCTGATGGACCTGTCCGACAGCCTGGCCATGCTCAACGTGTCGCGTTACGCGCACTGGAGCGAAGACCATCTGGATGCGCGCCAGGCCATCATGTCCTTCAATGGCGACGTCTATGCGGGGCTGGACGCGCGCACGCTTGCACCTGCGGCGATCGCCTACGCCCAGCGCCACCTGCGCATCCTGTCGGGCCTGTATGGCCTGCTGCGTCCGCTGGACCGCATGCATCCGTATCGCCTGGAAATGGGCACGCGCCTGAAGAATCCGCGCGGCGGCAATCTCTACGCCTTCTGGGGCGAGCGTGTGACGCAGGCGCTCAATGCCCAACTGGCGGAAATCGAGGCGGGAGCCCTGGTCAACCTGGCGTCGGAAGAGTACTTCAAGTCGGTGAAGCCCAAGCTCCTGAACGCACCGGTGATCACGCCGGTGTTCGAGGACTGGAAGAACGGCAAGTACAAGATCATCTCGTTCTTCGCCAAGCGCGCCCGCGGCCTGATGGCGCGCTATGCGGCCGAGCACGGCATTCTTGATCCGCAGCAGCTCAAGGACTTCGACGTCGACGGCTATGCCTTCGACGCGGCGGCGTCGAGCGAGACCACCTGGGTGTTCCGCCGCCAACAGGCGGCATGAAGGGGCTGGGCGCGGCCGGATCGGCCAGCCGCGCCCAAGCTGCTTACTGTACCGCGTCCTTCGGCGACGCCTTCGGGCCCGACTTCGACCAGAAGCGCCACCACGGCGCATCGCCCGCGGCGTTCGGGTTCAGGAAGCGGCTGTTCGGGTAGTTCAGCACCAGCACGCGTTGGGTGTCGTCGCGCAGCACCGGCATGCCGAGCTTGTCGTAGGAGCGCATCATGAGGAACAGGGCTTCCTCGCGCGCCGGCGCGTCGCTGTATTCCTGCACGGCCAGCTGGGCGCGGTTGAGCGCGGCCAGGAAGGCGCCGCGGCGGTAGTAGTAGTTCGCCACGTGCACTTCGTACTGGGCCATGGCGTTGACCAGGTAGTTCATGCGCGCGATCGAATCTTCGCGGTATTTACTGTTCGGGAACTTGTCGACCAGGGCCTTGAAGGCGGCAAAGGCTTCGCGGGTGGCCTTCGGGTCGCGCTCGGTCGGGTCTTGCTCGTAGATGAAGCTCAGGAAGCCGATCTGGTCGTTGAAGTTGATCAGGCCGCGCAGGTAATACATATAGTCGACCTGGGCGTGGTTCGGGTGCAGCTTGATGAAGCGCTCGACCGCCGCCAGCGCCTCGGCCTGGTCACCCGCCTTGTAATGGGCATACGCAATTTCCATCTGCGCTTGCGCAGCATAGGTGCCGAAGGGGTAGTTCGATTCGAGCTGCTGGAACAGCTTGATTGCCGCTTCGTAGTGGCCGCCGTTCATCTCATCGCGTGCCTCAGCGTATAATTTCTCCGCTGTCCAATTTTTACTGGCGTCATCCGCCTTCGGCAAGATGTTGCAAGCGGACAGACTGAGGGCGAAAGCGACGACCAGCACAGACAATTTTTTTTGCATAGCTCTTTGCAAGAAAGTTTTACCTAGATTCAACGAACGGCTGATTATAGCCGATGGGACTCACGTGATATTAACTCCTGCGCCGAATTCGGCGGAAATGCCTGTAGACTCTGACCTCGACGATGAGATCGGGTTCGAACTCCCCGCCGGTCCGGACCTCTCTCCGATCACCCTGCAGCTCACGCCCGAGGTCTGCGGCCAACGCCTCGACAAGGTCATCGCCGGCCTGGTGCCCCAGTTCTCGCGCAGCCGCCTGCAGCTCTGGTTCGAAGGCGGCTTCGTCAAGGTCGACGGCAAGCCGGCGCGCGGCAAGGACACCGCCTACGGCGACGAAACCGTGCTCATCGAACCGCAGGCGGCGCCCGAAGACACGGCCTTCGCGCCCGAGCCCATGGAACTTTCCATCGTCCACGAGGACGAGGACATCATCGTCATCGACAAGCCGGCCGGACTCGTGGTCCACCCGGGCGCCGGCAACTGGTCGGGCACGCTGCTCAACGGCTTGCTGCACCATTGCCCGCAACTGGTGGGCGTGCCGCGCGCCGGCATCGTGCACCGCCTGGACAAGGACACCAGCGGCCTGATGGTGGTCGGCAAAACCCTGGCGGCCCAGACCGACCTGGTGCGCCAGCTGCAGGCGCGCACCGTCAAGCGCGAGTACTTCGCGCTGGTCTGGGGCACGCCGCAGCTGTCCGGCACGATCAACGCCTCGATGGGCCGCCACCCGCGCGACCGCGTCAAGATGGCGGTCTCGACGGGCATGTTCGGCAAGCCCGCCATTACCCACTACAAGCGCGTCGCCGAAGGCAGCCTCGACCGCCGTCCGGTGAGCCTGGTGCGCTGCAGCCTGGAGACCGGCCGCACCCACCAGATCCGCGTCCACATGCAGCACCTGGGCTTCGCACTGGTGGGCGACGCTGTCTACGGCAAGCAGCACCTGGTGCCGGTGTTCCACCGCCAGGCCCTGCAGGCGCGCCGCCTCGGCCTGGTGCATCCGGGCACGGGCGAGCCCTGCGAATGGACGGTGCCGCTGGCCGCGGACTTTGCCGAGCTGATCGCCAAGGCCGGGATCGCCGAGCCGCTCATGGAGAACGATAGCGAGGACAGCGAGGAGTAATGGAGCGCAGCACTCTGGTATGGCCGGACTGGCCCGATCTGCCCGGGAACGTCGGCGCACTGGCCACCAGCCGTGACGGCGGCGTGAGCCACGGCCCGTACGACGACGGCAAAGGCGGCGGCGGGCTCAACCTCGGCATGCACTGCGGCGACGATCCCGAGGCCGTGCGCAGCAACCGCGCGCGCCTGGAGGCCTGGCTGCCGGGCCGTCCGGCCTGGATCGCGCAGGTGCATGGCGCCGCCGTGGTCGATGCCTGCACGGTGGGACCAGAGCAGCCGGTGCGTACCGGCGACGCCAGCGTCACGACCCAGCCGGGCGTGGTGTGCGCGATCCTCACCGCCGACTGCCTGCCGGTGCTGTTCGCCGACCTCGAGGGCAAGGTGGTGGGCGCCGCCCACGCCGGCTGGCGCGGCCTGGCCGGCGGCGTGCTGGGCGAGACGCTGCGCGCGATGCGCGCCGCGGGAGCCGGCGAGATCACCGCCTGGATGGGACCGGCGATCGGTCCGCAGGCATTCGAGGTGGGCGAGGATGTGCGCGACGCCTTCCTGGCCGCCATGCCGGGCGAGGCCACCCTGGCCGCCTTCACGCCGAAATTTGACCAACCGGTAAAATTCTTGGCCGACATGTTCACGCTGGCGCGCCTGATGCTGGCGCTTGAGGGCGTGACCCGCCTTCATGGCGGAGGCATGTGCACCTTCAGTGCGCCGCAGCGTTTTTATTCCTACCGCCGCGATCACGTCACGGGCCGCCAGGCTAGCTTGATCTGGCTCAAGTAAGCGGCGCCGTGCGGGCTCACAATGTTCAGTCGCCTGTGCCGCCCGACGCGTCGTTTGAGGCCGTTGCCGCGTTGCTGCGGGCCAGCGCTTCGCGCCGCGCACGCCGCCGTTTTGACCCTGTGAGATAGAAAAGAATGGATAATGGCAGGGCGCAATAGAACAGGAACGTCATCACGCCGTGCACCACGGTCGGTTCGGTCGCTGCCATGAGGGCAACGACATAAATCCACGCAACGGCGACGATCCACATGAGCTTTTCCCAAGGTTTTTATTCTGTACCCCGATTCTAAACAACGGACGCTGACATGAACATGCCTGACCCCCAAGCTTTTGCCGCCTCCTGGATGAGCCAGTTCACCGACCCGAGCGTCTGGCAAGGCTGGATGACGATGCCGGCCATGACCCCGCCCGCCGCCGGCGCCAATGCCTTCGGCGCCAATCCGCTGGCCGGCGTGCTGAAGGACTTCGGCGCCGGCATCGCCCCGGCGAAGCTGGAAAGCATCCGCGACGACTACCTGAAAAAGGCCGGCCAGCTGTGGCAGGATTTTGTCAGCGGCAAGACGCCCGAGATCCACGACCGGCGCTTCTCCAGCTCCGAATGGCGCGAGCACCCGCTCTCGAGCTTCTCGGCCGCGTCCTACTTGCTGAACTCGGAATTCATGCTGGCCCTGGCCGACGCCGTCGAGGCCGGCCCGCGCGAGCGCCAGAAGATCCGCTTCGCGGTCCAGCAGATGGTCGACGCCATGTCGCCGGCCAATTTCTTCGCTACCAATCCGGAAGCGCAGAAGAAGCTGATCGAGACCAAGGGCGAGAGCCTGACCAAGGGCTTGAGCAACCTGCTGGCCGACCTGCAGAAGGGCCGCATCTCGCAGACCGACGAATCGGCCTTCGAGGTCGGCCGCAACGTCGGCACCACGCCGGGCCAGGTGGTGTTCGAGAACGAGCTGTTCCAGCTGATCCAGTACACGCCGAGCACGCCGAGCGTGAAGGCGGTGCCGCTCCTGATGATCCCGCCGTGCATCAACAAGTTCTACATCCTCGACCTGCAGCCGGAAAACTCGCTGGTGCGCTACGTGGTGGAGCAGGGCAACACGGTGTTCATGGTGTCGTGGCGCAACCCGGACCGCAATCTGGCCAAGGTCCGCTGGGACGACTACGTCGAGACGGGCGCGATCAAGGCGATCGAGGTGGTGCGCGAGATCAGCGGCCAGGACAAGACCCATGTGTTCGGCTTCTGCGTCGGCGGCACCATCGCCGCCACCGCGCTGAGCGTGCTGGCCGCGCGCGGCCAGCAGCCGGCCGCCAGCCTGTCGCTGCTCACCACCTTGCTCGATTTCCAGGACACCGGCGTGCTGGAAGTCTTCGTGGACGAGGCCCAGGTGGCGCTGCGCGAGCAGACCCTGGGCGGCGGCGGCCTGATGCCGGGCCGCGACCTGGCCACCACCTTCTCGGCCCTGCGGCCGAACGACCTGGTGTGGAACTATGTCCAGCAGAATTACCTCAAGGGCAAGGAGCCGCCGGCCTTCGACCTGCTGTACTGGAACGCCGACAGCACCAACCTGCCGGGCCCGATGTTCTGCTGGTACCTGCGCAATACCTACCTCGAGAACAAGCTGAAAGTGCCTGGCGCCCTGAGCGTGTGCGGCGTGCCCGTGGACCTGGGCAGGATCGACTGCCCGGTGTTCCTGTACGGCTCGAAGGAAGACCATATCGTGCCCTGGGAAGCGGCTTTTGCCTCGATGGACCTGCTGAACCCGAAGAACCCGAAGGCGAACCGCTACGTGCTGGGCGCGTCCGGCCACATCGCGGGCGTGATCAATCCGGCTTCCAAGAACAAGCGCAGCTACTGGGTCAACGACAAGTCGGGCAAGGCGCGCCCGAAGACAGCCGAGGCCTGGTTCGCAGGCGCTACCGAGCAGAAGGGCAGCTGGTGGCCGGAGTGGGCCAAGTTCCTGGCGCAACATGGCGGCGCGGACGTACCGGCTCCGAGCGCGTTTGGGAACGAGCGCTACCAGCCGCTCGAGGCGGCGCCGGGACGCTACGTCAAGGCGCGGGCGGACTGAACGCAGCCCTGTACGGCGGATGGCCTTTTGTGATCTGGTCCACCGGACCAGATCACTCCGCTGTACATATCAAAATCATCACGTTCGTTTGTAGTCTAATAATTGCTGCACCTGCGCGCGGGTCGTGGTATGGTGTGGGCTTGTCCGTCCGTTAGGCAATAAAATTGCCGCGCGGAACGGCCCACGGGCCGGGTTTTCTGGTGACCAATCACGAAAAAATAGCGTGCGGTCCACGCTACCGCAACGCACAACGATGAGACATGAGAGAGATGAGCAGTGTGAAAAAGAGTGCTGAACGCCTGATCAAGAAGTACCCGAACCGCCGTCTGTACGATACCCAGACCAGTTCCTACATCACCCTGACCGACGTGAAGCAACTGGTGCTCGACGCCGACGAATTCACCGTCGTCGATGCCAAGACCAACGAAGACCTGACCCGCAGCATCCTGCTCCAGATCATCCTGGAAGAGGAGGCCAACGGCATCCCGATGTTCTCCAGCTCGGTGCTGGCCCAGATCATCCGCTACTACGGCCACGCCATGCAGGGCATGATGGGTTCCTACCTGGAAAAGAACGTGCAGGCCTTCACCGACATCCAGAACAAATTCACCAGCAACGCCGCCGGCGCCCTCGAAGGCAAGCCCTTCAGCCCGGAAATGTGGACCCAGTTCATGAACGTGCAGGGCCCGATGATGCAGGGCATGATGAACAACTACATCGACCAGTCGAAGAACCTGTTCCTGCAGATGCAGGAGCAGATGCAAAACCAGAGCAAGGCGATGTTCGGCGCCTTCCCGTTCCCGGGCATGACGCCGCCGAACGATAAGAAGTAAGCAAGAAGTCGCTGTTTTGACACATCCGCCGGCCCTGGCCTGGGCCGGCAAACCCTCCCCCAGGTAGCACCGGCACACCCGGTTCGGGTACAATCGCGGATTGCCCAGATTCCCTGTCGTCCGCCCATGACCGAACTCCGTCGTATTCCCGCTTCCGCCAATACCGCTGCTGCCGTCGCCGAGCCAGCCGCTGCGCCGCTCGTCATCCCGAGCCCGGCCGCCGGCACGGTCGCGCCCAAGGTCGGCTTCGTGTCGCTCGGCTGTCCGAAGGCGCTGGTCGATTCCGAGCAGATCCTGACCCAGCTGCGCGCCGAAGGCTATGAAACCGCCAAGTCCTACGACGGCGCCGACCTCGTGATCGTCAACACCTGCGGCTTCATCGACGCCGCGGTGCAGGAATCGCTCGATGCGATCGGCGAGGCCCTGGCCGAGAACGGCAAGGTTATCGTCACCGGCTGCCTCGGCGCCAAGAAGGACGCGGACGGTGCGGACCTCATCACCAAGGTGCACCCGAAGGTGCTGGCCGTGACCGGCCCGCACGCCGTCGCCGAAGTGATGGAATCGGTCCACCTGCACCTGCCCAAGCCGCACGACCCCTTCGTCGACCTGGTGCCGGACCACGGCGTGAAGCTGACTCCGAAGCACTACGCCTACCTGAAGATCTCGGAAGGCTGCAACCACCGCTGCAGCTTCTGCATCATCCCGTCGATGCGCGGCGACCTGGTCTCGCGCCCGATCCACGAGGTGCTGCAGGAAGCCGAGAACCTGTTCAAGGCCGGCGTGAAGGAACTCCTGGTCATTTCGCAGGACACCAGCGCCTATGGCGTCGACGTGAAATTCCGCCTCGGGTTCTGGAACGGCCGCCCGGTCCGGACCCACATGACCCAGCTCACCGAGGAACTGGGCCGGATGGCGCGCCAGTACGACGCCTGGGTGCGCATGCACTACGTCTATCCGTATCCCCACGTCGACCAGGTCATCCCCCTGATGGGCGACGGCCACGTGCTGCCTTACCTCGACATCCCGATGCAGCACGCCCACCCGGACGTCCTGAAACGCATGAAGCGCCCGGCCAGCGGCGAGAAGAACCTCGACCGCATCCTGGCATGGCGCAAGATGAATCCGGACCTGACCATCCGCTCGACCTTCATTGCCGGCTTCCCGGGCGAGACCGAAGAAGAGTTCGAATACCTGCTGGCTTTTCTCCGTGAAGCGCAGATCGACCGCCTTGGTTGCTTCGCCTATTCTCCGGTGGAGGGTGCGACCGCCAACGAGCTGGCCAACCCGGTGCCGGAAGCCGTGCGCGAAGAGCGCCGCGCCCGCGTCATGCTGCTGCAGGAAGAAATTTCGCTCAAGCGCATGCAGGCCAAGGTCGGCAAGACCATGCGCGTGCTGGTCGACGAGGTCGGCGCCCGCGAAGCCATCGGCCGCACCGCCGCCGACGCGCCGGAGATCGACGGCGTGGTCCACATCAAGCGCGCGCTCCAGCCGGGCAAGCCGAAGCCGCAAGTGGGCCAGTTCATCGACGTGGTGATCACCAAGGCCGACGCCCACGACCTGTGGGCCACCGTGGCATGAGCAAGAAGAGCGTCCAGACTTCCCTGATCCACAGCGACTACCAGGCGCCCGGCGGTTTCGACGCCTTCCCGCCGGGCGTGCACCGCGCCTCGACGGTCTTGTTCGAGAACGTCGCCGCGATGCGCTCCGGGCAGTGGAAGGACAAGAGCGCCTATACCTACGGCCTGCATGGCACGCCGACCACCTTCACGCTGGAAGCGCGCCTGGCGCAGGTCGAGGGCGGCGAGCACTGCCTGCTGGCGCCTTCCGGCCTGTCGGCGATCGCGATGATCAACTTCGCGCTGCTCAAGAGCGGCGACGACGTGCTGCTGCCCGAGAACGTCTACAACCCGAACCGCGAACTCGGACGCTGGCTGTCCCAGGATTTCGGCGTCAGCGCGCGTTTCTATGACCCCATGGTGGGCAGCGGCATCGCCGAGCTGATCCAGCCCAACACCAAGCTGATCTGGACCGAGGCCCCCGGCTCGGTCTCGATGGAAGTGCCGGACCTGCCGGCCATCTGCAGGGCCGCGAAGGAGAAGGGCGTGCCGGTTGCGCTCGACAACACCTGGTCGGCCGGCCTGGCCCTGCGCGGCTTCGACGCCGGCGCCGACATCGTGATGCACGCACTGACCAAGTACCAGTCCGGCGGCGCCGACCTCCTGATGGGCGCGGTGATCACCCGCGACGCTGCGCTGAACGAACGCCTGGCGCAGGCCCACATGCGCCTCGGCCTGGGCGTCGGCGCCGACGATGCCTACCTGGTGATGCGCGGCCTGCCGACCATGAAGCTGCGCTTCGAGGCGCACGACCGGGCTGCGCGCCAGGTGGCGGCCTGGCTCAAGGCGCGCCCCGAGATTGCCAAGGTGCTGCACCCGGCCTTCGAGAATTGCCCCGGCCACGAGAACTGGAAGCGCGACTTCCAGGGCGCAGGCGGCCTGTTCTCGGTGCTGTTCGACCCGCGCTATACCGAGGAACAGACCGACCGCTTCGTCGACTCCCTGCAGCTGTTCGGCCTCGGCTACAGCTGGGGCGGCCCGAACAGCCTGGTGATGCCGTACCGGATCCGGGCGATCCGTAGCCAATGGCGGGAGCAGGGTGTGCTGGTGCGTTTCAATATCGGCCTGGAAGAGACGGGCGACCTGATCGCGGATATCGAGCAGGCGCTGGCCAAGTTATAAACGCGTGTTTCTCGTGCTGCTGGGCGGCTCTCTGCCGTCCAGCCGTGCGAGATTGCAGGCTCGGCGCCGCTCCCCGCGGCGCTGTTGCAGATTTTGTTCATCATCATTTCCGCACGGCAACTTCCGTGCTAAACTTGCTTTATAGTAAGTTTTGTTGCGCCTCGGAAAAACCTTCCGGCCTCCATACAAGGATAAATGATGACCACGACCACTGCGTCCGTTAGCACCACGCTGAATTCCACCACCGACGACCTCGTCCTGACCGGCACCGCCGACATCGACGGCACCGGCAATTCCCGCAACAACGTCATTACCGGGAACGCCGGGGCGAACGTGCTGAACGGCATGGCGGGGGCGGACCGGCTGATCGGCGGTGCGGGCAACGACACCTATGTGGTGGACAATGCCGGCGACGTCGTGGTCGAGCAGGCGGACGAGGGCATCGACACCGTGCTGGCCAGCACCAGCTACACCCTGTCCGACAACGTCGAGCACCTGACCCTGACCGGGAACGGCAGCATTGCCGGCAGCGGCAACGCGCTCGACAATACCATCATCGGCAACGGCGGCAGCAATGCGCTCAGCGGCGGCGCCGGCAACGATCTGCTGGTCGGGAATGCCGGCAACGACGTGCTCGACGGCGGCCTCGGCGCCGACCTCATGCAGGGCGGCGTGGGCGACGATACCTATGTGGTCGACCAGGAAGGCGACGTGGTCAGCGAGGCCGGCGGCGGCGGCGTCGACACCGTCAAGTCCAGCATCAGCTATACCCTGCAGGACGAGTTCGAAAACCTGACTCTGCTGGGCGACGCCGCCATCGACGGCACCGGCAACGGCGCGGACAACGTCATCATCGGCAACAGCGCCAGCAACAGTCTGAGCGGCGGCGCCGGCAACGACAGCCTCAACGGCGGCCTGGGCGCCGACCGGATGGCGGGCGGCAGCGGCAACGACAGCTACGTCGTCGACGACGCGGGCGACCTGGTGAGCGAAGCGGCGGGCGAGGGCCTGGATTCGGTCCAGTCCAGCATCAGCTATACGCTGACGGAGAACGTCGAGAACCTGACCCTGACCGGCGCCGCCGTCAGCGGGACCGGCAACGAGCTCGACAACAACATCGTCGGCAACAGCGCTGCCAACACCCTGTTCGGCCTGGCGGGTAACGACACCATCGACGGCGGCGTCGGGGCGGACCAGATGCATGGCGGCACGGGCGACGACACCTATTACGTCGACAATGTCGGCGACGTGACCATCGAGCTCGACGGCGAGGGCCGCGACCGCGTGTTCTCGAGCGTCAACCACACGCTCGGCGCCGCGGTCGAGGAGCTGACCCTGACCGGCAGCCAGAACACCGTGGGCACCGGCAATGAACTCGACAACCTCATCACCGGCGGCAACGGCAGCAACACCCTGTACGGCGGCGCCGGCAACGACACGCTGGTCGACAACGGGGGCAACGATCTGCTCGACGGCGGCCTCGGGGCCGACAGCATGGCCGGCGGCGCCGGCAACGATACCTACGTGGTCGACGACGCGGGCGACCTGGTCATCGAGGCCCTTGGCGCGGGCACGGACACGGTGCGTTCCAGCATCGACTATGCATTGACCGACAACGTCGAACACCTCGAGCTGACCGGCGAGCAGGACCTGAAGGGCACCGGCAATGCCTTGAACAACACGATCACCGGCAACGCCGGCGACAACGTGCTGGATGCGCGCGCCGGCAACGACACCGTGAAGGCCGGCGGGGGCGACGATGTGCTCAATGGCGGCGACGGCGACGACCTGCTGATGGGCGAGGCGGGCCAGGACACCCTGTACGGCGACGCCGGCAACGACCGTCTCGACGGCGGCATCGATGCCGACCGCATGGCCGGCGGCGCCGGCAACGACGTCTACGTGGTCGACAACGACGGCGACCTGGTGGTCGAGGAAGCGGGCGCCGGCACCGACCTGGTGGAATCGAGCATCACCTACACGCTCACCGCCCAGGTCGAGAACCTGACCCAGACCGGGACCGCCGCCATCGATGGCGCCGGCAACGAACTCGACAACATCATCACCGGCAACAGCGGCGCCAATACCCTGCACGGCCTGGCCGGCAACGACACCCTGTACGGCAATGCCGGCAAGGACCTGCTGGTCGGCGGCGAAGGCAATGACCTGCTCGACGGCGGCGTCGATGCCGACACCATGCAGGGCGGGACCGGCGACGACGTCTACATCGTCGACCATGCCGGCGACCTGGTCGTCGAGAACGCCGGCGAGGGCCTGGACCACGTGCGCGCGAGCGTCGACTACAGCCTGACGGCCGAGGTCGAGAACCTGACCCTGACCGGCGCGGCCGCGATCAGCGGCACCGGCAACGAGCTCGACAACAAGATCGTCGGCAACATCGCCGCCAACGCCCTGTACGGCGGCGCCGGTAACGATATCCTGGAAGACAACGGCGGCAACGACAGGCTGGACGGCGGCCTGGGCGCCGATACCATGTCCGGCGGCACCGGCAACGACGTCTACGTGGTCGACAACGCCGGCGACCTCGTGATCGAAGCCGCGGGCGCCGGCACCGACACGGTCGAATCGAGCATCGACTACACCCTGGTGGCGAACGTGGAAAACCTGGTGCTGACCGGTTCGGATAACCTGGTCGGCAATGGCAATGCACTGAATAACAAAATCACCGGCAACTCCGGCAACAATACCACCGACGCCGGCGCCGGCAACGACACCGTCAACGCCGGCGAGGGCAGCGACCTGGTGCGCGGCGGCGACGGCAACGATTCGCTGTTCGGCGAAGGCGGCGACGACCAGCTGTACGGCGACGCCGGTAACGACCTGATCGACGGCGGCCTGGGCGCCGACCGCATGGCCGGCGGCCTCGGCGACGACACCTTCGTGGTCGACGATGCCGGCGACCTGGTGGTCGAGGATGCCGCGGCGGGCACCGACATCGTACAGTCCAGCATTACCTATACCCTGACCGCGAACGTCGAGAACCTGACGCTCAACGGCACCGCCGACATCCTGGGCACCGGTAACGAGCTGAACAACATCATCACCGGCAACAGCGGCAACAACGTGCTCGACGGCCTGGCCGGCAACGACACCATCCACGCCGGCGCCGGCAACGACAGCGTGGTCGGCGGCGAGGGCGACGACGTCCTGAACGGCGAGGCGGGCGACGACCAACTGCGCGGCGACGCCGGCAACGACACCCTGAACGGCGGCCTGGGCAACGACAGCATGCGCGGCGGCAGCGGCGACGACATCTATATCGTCGACAGCGCCGGCGACCTCACGCTCGAAGAGGCAGGCGAAGGCACGGACCTGGTGCAGGCCAGCGTCAGCTACACGCTGGCGGCCAACGTGGAAAACCTGACCCTGACCGGGTCGGCCAGCATCAACGGCACCGGCAACGAGCTGGACAACGTCATTACCGGCAACAACGGCGCCAACATCCTCAGCGGCGGCGCCGGCAACGACACCCTGGTCGCCAACAGCGGCAACGACGTCCTCGACGGCGGCCTCGGGGCCGACACCATGCAGGGCGGCGCCGGCAACGACAGCTACGTGGTCGACGACATCGGCGACGTGGTGGTCGAAGCGGCCGGCGGCGGCACCGACACGGTCACGTCCAGCATCGACTACGTGCTGGGCGCCAACCTCGAGAACCTGGTGCTGACGGGTAGCGCCCTGAATGGCACCGGCAATGCGCTGGCCAATGCGATCACCGGCAACGACGGCAACAACCTGATCGACGGCGGCGCGGGCCTGGACACGATGAGCGGCGGCGCCGGCGACGACACCTATATCGTCGACCAGAGCGGCGACCTCGTGCTCGAGGCGGCGGGCGGCGGCATCGATACCGTCCGCGCCAGCGCCAGCTACACCCTGGCCGCCAACGTCGAGCACCTGGTGCTGACGGGCACCGCCGCGATCAACGGCACCGGCAACGCCCTGGACAACGAGATCACCGGCAACGAGGCCGCCAACGTCCTGTCGGGCGGGGCCGGCAACGATACGATCGTGGCAGGCGGCGGCAACGACACCCTCGACGGCGGCGCGGGCGCCGACGCCATGACCGGCGGCACCGGCAACGACAGCTATGTGGTGGACGACGCCGGCGACCAGGTCCTGGAGAACGCCGACGAGGGCGTGGACACGGTGCAGGCCAGCATCAGCCACCGCCTGGCTGCGAACGTCGAGAACCTGATCCTGACCGGCAGCGGCGCCATTTCCGGCAGCGGTAACGAACTGGACAACGTCATCACCGGCAACGCCGGCAACAACCAGCTCGAGGGCGGGGACGGCAACGATACCCTGGCGGGTGGCGCCGGCACGGATCTGCTGCTTGGCGGCGCGGGCGACGATACCTATCGCTTCCGCCGCGGCGACGGCGCCGACCGCATCGAGGACGCGCAGGGCAGTAATACCCTGCACATGGCCGGCGGCCTGACCCAGGCGGACCTGACGGCGAGCATCTCGGGCAGCGACCTGCTCATCGCCATCAAGGGCAGCGCCGACAGCGTGCTGCTGGCCGGCTGGCTGAACGGCGCTTCCGAAGGCGTGAATCGCATGGTCTTCGACAATGGGAGCACGCTCGATCGTGCCGGCATGATCGCCCTGCTGGGCAATGTGCCGGTCGCGAACGCCGACAAGCTGGCGGTGCGCGAGGACGGTGGCTCCGTGGAGGTCGCGACCGGCACGCTGCTGGCCAACGACCTGAACGGCGCCGCGAGCGTGGTGGCGGTCGGCGCCTCCAGCCTGGGCGTGCTGGTCGACCTGGCCGGCGAGACGGTCCGCTACGACATCGGCAGCCGCTTCCAGGAGCTGGCCCAGGGCGAGGTGCTCAAGGACAGCTTCAGCTACACCGTCCAGGATGCGCTTGGCCGTAGCGCCACCGGCATCGTCAACGTCGAGATCACGGGCGTGAACGACGGCCCGGTCGCGGTGGCGGACAGCGCCGCCTTCAAGGAGGGCGAGGTGGCCGCCATGAAGGGCAACGTGCTCGCCAACGACAGCGACGTCGACCGCGGCACCGTGCTGCAGGTGGCCGCGCCCGGCACCATCGCCGGCGCCTTCGGCACCCTGGTCCTCGACAAGGACGGCAACTACAGCTACACCCTGAACCCGGCCGGCGCCTACGATGCATCGAAGGCGGTGGACGGCGTGCTGACCGAGCGCTTCGACTATGCCGTCACCGACGGCATCGCCAGCGCCGGCGCCAGCCTCGAGATCCGCGTGACCCTGTCGAATCAGGCGCCGGTCGCCGCCGAGGATGCGGCGCAACTGCGCGAGGACGACGCGGCCGTGAGCGGCAACGTGCTTGCCAACGACCGCGACCCGAACGCCGGCACGGTCCTGAAGGTCGCCGCGCCGGGGAGCTACGCCGGCAGCTACGGCAGCCTGGTGCTGGCGCCGGACGGCAGCTACACCTACACCCTGAACGGGGGCGACGCCCGCGTGCAGGCGCTGGCCGAGGGCCAGAGCGTGCTGGAACACTTTGCCTATGTCGTCACCGACGGCATCGCAACGGATGCATCGACGCTGGCGATCACCATCGCCGGCAGCAACGACGCCCCGGTGGTCGCCGCGGACACCGCTTCGGTGGCCGAGGACGGTGTGATCAGCGCGAGCGGCAACGTGCTGGCCAACGACAGCGACGTCGACACCGGCGCGCAGCTGGCGGTGGCCGCACCCGGCACCTACACCGGCGCCTACGGCACCCTGGTGCTGGCGGCGGACGGCAGCTATACCTACCGCCTGGACAACGATGCCAAGGCCGTGCAGTCGCTGGCGCAGGGCGCCACCGTGGTCGACAGCTTCAGCTATGGCGCCACCGACGGCAAGGAGATCGTGGCCGGCAGCCTGGCCATCACCGTCACCGGCAGCAACGACAAGCCGGTCCTGCGCGCCGATACCGCGTCGATGCTGGCCAGCCAGGTCACGGTCTCCGGCAACCTGCTTGCCAACGACAGCGACATCGACGCCGGCACGCAGCTGACGGTGACGGCGGGCAGCTTTGCCGGCAAGTACGGCACCCTGGTCGTGCAGGGCGACGGCAGCTACGTCTACCAGCTCGACGCTTCGGCCGGCATCGAGTCGCTGGGCCGCGGCGCCAGCGTGGCCGAGCATTTCGACTACACCGGCAGCGACGGCTTCGCCTCGCTCCTGTCCTCGCTCGACATCACGATCGCCGGCGCCAACGACGCGCCGACCGTGGCGAAGGCGCTGGCCGACATGCACGTCAACTTCAACAAGGCCTTCTGGTTCCAGCTCCCGGCCGGCAGCTTCGTCGACGTCGACAAGGGCGACACCCTGGTCTATTCGGCGACCCTGGCCGACGGTTCGGCGCTGCCGTCCTGGCTGAAGTTCGACGGCGCCACCGGCACCTTCTCGGGCACCGCGCCGAAGCAGGTCACGTCCTTCGACGTGCGCCTGACGGCAACCGACAAGGCGACCGGCGCCGGCGGCAACCTGTCGGCGTCCGATGTGTTCAAGCTGCACGTCAACCACGGCAACAATGGCGGCGGCAACGGCGTCGACGCGGCGCCGAACGGCCAGCAGACCGACAAGGACAGCCCGCCGGTGGACAACCCGTGGGTCCTGCAGGCCAGCCAGAAAGGCAACGGCAAGATGCTGATGCCGCAGGCGGCCGACAGCGGCTACCAGTACGGCAGCGACGATGGCGGCCATGCGCAGCTGGTCGGCGTGCACGGCGGCCACGGCACGGAGCTGTTCATCGCCTGATCGACAGCGCGCGCAAGCGTGTAAAAAAGGGACGTTCGCGGTGCTGCGAACGTCCCTTTTTGTATTCCGGCTGGGGGCGGGCACGCGCCCCGCGCATCAAACCGGCATCAGACCGGCATCGGCCGGTTGCTGTTCAGGTCGAGGAAGCCGCGGATGATGCGGTAGGCGGCCCACAGCCAGGCGGCGCCCCACACGATCAGGGCGATCGGGATGCCGATGATGGTAGCCGCCAGCACCCAGGCCACGACCGACCAGACCAGGTACCACCAGAAGGCCCGGATCATCCAGGTGTGGTGCGAATACACGATGGTGCCCTGGGTCTCCGGACGCTTGACGTAGTTAACGATCAGCACCAGGATCGACAACAGGCCGGCCGAGAAGAGGAAGGTCAGGGCGTGTGCCACGTACAGGATGCGCGCGAACTGCTTGGCGTCCTCGGTTCCGCGATCCATTACCAGGTCTTGCGACATCAGTTTTCTCCTTAGAGGAACACGGGAACGCCCCGTACGCGACGATTGTAGCAGCGAGTGCTGCCGTTTTGCCAACATGAGGGCCGAAGGCAGCTTCTTCAAGACCTGCTCTGCGGTGTCACCTCAGCTGCGATTCGACCCAGGCGACCAGGCGGCCGGCATCCATGGCCCCGGACTGGCGCGCGAGCTCGCGGCCGCCGCGGAACAGCGCCAGGGTCGGGATGCTGCGGATCGCGAACTGTGCCGCCAGGTCCTGGCTGCGCTCGGTATCGACCTTCAGCAGGCGCAGCGCCGGCTCGAGCTGCTGCGCCGCCTGGGCGAAGTGCGGCGCCATCATCTTGCAGGGGCCGCACCACTCGGCCCAGAAATCGACCAGCACCGGGATGTCGTTACGCCCGACGTGTTTCATGAAGCGCGCGCTGTCGACGTCGAGCGGGCGCCCCGTAAACAGGGCTCCGGCGCACTTGCCGCACACGGGCGCATCGCGCAGGCGTTCGGGCGCCAGCCGGTTCACCGCATCGCATTGCGGGCAGACGATATGGATCGGTTCGCTCATCGGGTTCTCCTTCGTTGATACACCCCGGTATTGTAAGCCGAACATCATGCGCCGCCCGCGCGGCGCGTTTCGTAGAATGGAGCCATTGCCATCTTTGCCATGCTTATGACAGCTCATTCAACAGCGGATGCAAACCTGCCGGGCCGCCTGCTGGTCGGCTGTGCCGGCTGGAGCCTGCCCAAGGCCGATGCCGCTTCCTTCCCCGTCGAAGGCAGCCACCTCGAACGCTACGCCGCCGTGTTTCCCATGGTCGAAATCAACTCGTCCTTCTATCGTCCGCATCGTCCGGCGACCTATGCCAAGTGGGCCGCCTGCGTGCCCGATGACTTCCGCTTCGCGGTCAAGGTGCCGCGGGCGATCACGCACGACGCGCGCCTGGAAAACGTCGAACAGCTGCTGGTGCAGTTCGCCGCCGAGGCAGGGGAGCTGGGCGAGAAGCTGGGCTGCCTGCTGGTGCAGCTGCCGCCCAAGTTCGGCTTTGTCGACGAGGCCGCGCGCAGCTTCTTCCGCCAGCTGCACGCCATCTTCGGTACGACCATCGCGTTCGAGGCGCGCCATCAGAGCTGGTTCTCGGAGGCAGCTACCGAGCTCCTGGTGGAGACCCGCGTCACGCGCGTGATCGCCGACCCGGCGGCAGGCCAGCCCGGCCCGCACGTGCCGACCAGCAGCGACTCGGTCTACGTGCGCCTGCACGGCACGCCGCGCATCTACTACTCCAGGTACTCCCCGGAGTATGTCGAGTCGGTACGGCGCGAGCTCGACCGCCAGCGGGCGGCCGGGCGCACCTGCTGGTGCGTGTTCGACAACACCGCGGCCTTCGAGGCCGTGCCGAACGCGCTGCAGCTGCTGCACGGCCTGGACGGGCAGGTGCTCGACGAGTCCGCGGTACCGCCGGCGCCATGGTGACCGCGAGCTTTCGCTTCTACGACGTGCTGGGCGACTTCCTGCCGCGCGAACGGCGCGGGCGCGCGTTCAGCACGCCTTGCGCGCGCGAGGCGACGGCCAAGCACATGATCGAGGCGCTGGGCGTGCCGCATACCGAAGTCGAGCTGCTGCTGGTCAACGGCGTCTCGAGCGGCTTCGAGCACCTGCTGCGCGAGGGCGACCGGGTGGCGGTCTACCCGGCCTTCGGGATGCTCGACGTGCGCCCGCTGCAGCGCCTGCGCCCCTTGCCGGAAGGGCGCCCGCGCTTCGTGGCCGATGCCCACCTGGGCGCGCTGGCGCGGCTGCTGCGCATGGCCGGCTACGACACGCTCTACGACAACCATTACCACGACGACGAGATCGAGCGCATCGCGCGCGAGGAAGGGCGGATCCTGCTCACACGCGACCGCGCGCTGCTCAAGCGCCGCAGCGTCGAACGCGACTGCTACCTGCATGCGCTGGCGCCGCAAGCCCAGCTGCGCGAACTGTTCGCGCGCCTGCACCTGGGTCCCGGGATGCGTCCCTTTGCGTTGTGCCTGCACTGCAACCTGCCATTGCGCCCGGTCGCCAAGTCGATGGTGCTTGACCGCCTGCCGCCGCGGGTGGCGCAGCTGCACCAGGAATTCACCACCTGCGATGCTTGCGGCCGGGTGTACTGGAAGGGCTCGCACCATGCACGCATGGCAGCCCTCCTGCAGGGCGTGGCGGCGGCGCCGGCTGATGTAGAATTGCCGCCGACCCCTGACTCCCATCCATGACAGCGTGAGCGAGCAACTGTCGCCGTTTCCTTTCCCCGTCCGCACCGAGTGCCCGCCGGGCGCCTGTGTGTGCGAGCGCGACCGTGTCATGGCCGACCCGCAGGCCGACCACCGGCCCCTCGCCCTGACCCGCCAGCAGGAGCAGAAGCTGGTCGAGCGCATCGAGCGCGTGAGTAGCTACGAAGACCTCAAGCACGTGCAGGAACTGATCCGCAAGAACCTGGGCGCCGAGCTGCGCATTGCGCCGGGCCCGAACGAGGTGCGCACCGTGCGCGGCATCATCGTCGTGCTGGAAGAGAAGCCGGGCTTGTGCAAGAAGGCGCGGCAATCGGTGCCGGCGGCGGTGCGCCGCTGCCTGACCGAGCACCCCGAGATCGCCTATGCGCTGCTGGATGCCCACGACCTGTTCGGTTCCCGCTAGCGCCGTCGCACGCGTTTTGTTTGGCTCTTATACAATGTGGACGAGGCGGCAACAGCCGTGCGCATTTATCAGGAGAAAAGTAATGTCGGGCTACAGCATCAATATCGAAGAGAAAACCCTCGCCGGAAACAACTTCCGCGAGGTGCTCTACACCACCCAGCGCAGCCAGCTGGTCATCATGACCCTGCAGCCGGGCGAGGAGATCGGTCTCGAGCACCACGAAGGCCACGACCAGTTCATCCGCGTCGAAGCGGGCGAGGGCGTCGCCATCCTGGACGGCGAGGAGCACAAGCTGGAAGACGGCGTCGCGGTGGTGATCCCGGCCGGCACCGAGCACAACGTCATCAATACTTCGCAGACCGAGCCGATGCGCCTGTACACCCTGTACACCCCGCCGGAGCATCCGGACGGCATCGTCCACGCCACCAAGGCGCAAGCCGACGAGTACGAGCGCCAGCACCACGGCCACTGATCCGGGCCTCGCCCATGAGAAAGGCCGGCGTCCCTGCCGGCCTTTTTTACGTGCACGCCTTTAGCGGCGCCAATGGTAGGGGAAGCGCGTCCCGATGTGGCCGCCCCAGCCGCGATGGTGCCCCCAGCCGCGGCCGAAATTGAAGCCGAGGCCGATCGAGACCGGCGGGTAGTAGTAACGCGGCTGGTACACCGGTTCCGGCACGTAGACCGGCTGCGGCACGTACACCGGCGCCGGCTGCACATAGACCGGCGTCTGGTGCACGACCACCGGAGCAGAGCTATAGGTCGTGGTCGTCCTGGTGTCCCCGCTGGCGGCCGCACGGGCGCCCGTGCCCAGCGGTACCGGTGTCACCGACACGACTTGCCACTGGCTCGGATCGCCCGAACGCGGATAAGCCTGGCTGCCGTAGTAGTTCGGGCCGGGCGCGGCGCAGCCGGCCAGCACGGCCAGCGACGCGGTAACAATGATGAGTTTCTTCATGGCGGTCCTCCTGATGCCACCATGATAAAAAAATCCGTGCACTGTACCGCGTGGAATTACACCCTGTTACAACCGCCAGCGCTGGACAGGTTTATACGCGCAGCGACGCCAGCTCCCCGAGCGGCACGGCGGCCGCCAGTGCCTGGTAGCCGGCATCGTTCGGGTGCAGCCCGTCGCCGCTGTTGTAGGCACTGCGCAGGTAGGTCGGCGCTTGCGGGTCGCGCAGCACGCTGTCCCAGTCGACCAGCGCGTCGAAGGCGTTCGGCGAGCGCAGCCAGCTGTTGACCTGCTGGCGTACCGTTTCGCGCGCCGCCGAGTTGCGCCCCGATCCCTGGATCGGGGGCAGCGTCGCCCCGAGGATCGTGATGCCGCGCGCGCGCGCCTTCATGATCAGCTGGCGGTAGCCGTTGACCAGGTTGTCGCGCATCGAGGTGAGGGCGGTACTGGATGCCAGGATGATGTCGTTGATGCCGATCGCCACGATCGCGGCCTGCACCCCCGGCGTGGCCAGCACGTCGCGGTCGAAGCGCTCGAGCACGTCGTGGCCGGCCAGCAGCGCGTTCGGGTCGTCCACCAGCAGCCGGTTGCCGGCAATCCCCCGGTTCACCACACCGATGCGTCCCGCCGTGCCCAGTTCGGCCTGCAGCCGCTGCGCCAGGTAGTCCGGCCAGCGCCGGTTCTGGTTCACGGTGCTGCCCTGGCCGTCGGTGAGCGAGTCGCCGATCGCCACGACGCAGGGCGCGCCGACGTCGACGTCCACTTCGGTGAGGAAGGCCCAGGAAGCGAAACTGCGCGTGTAGCTGGTGGTGGTGCTGGCCGCGGCATTGCCCGAGGCGACATAGGTCGACGACCAGGAGTCGCGGTGCAGGGTGCTGGCCCTGGCCGGCGCGCTCGACGGGAAATACAGGCTGACGGCGAGGTCGGCGAAGGGCGCGACCTGGAAGAACAGGGGATCGGACAGGACGTGGGCGCCGGGCTGGATGGTGACGGTGCTCCTGCCGCCGAAAGTGAGCGGATGGTTCGATCCCGCGATCACGGCTTGCGCGCTGTTGCGCAGGCCGATCCAGGCGGCGTCGATGGCGAGCGGCGCGCTGCCCATTTCGTTCGACAGGCGCACGCGCACGCGGTTGCCGCCGATGCTGGCGCGGATGAACATGCGGATCGTCTGCCCGCTGAAATTGTAGTCGTAGTAGCTGCCGGCAGGGGCGGGCCCGGCCGGTGCGCATCCCCAGCTCGCGCACCAGCCGGGCAGCTGCTGCGCCGATACGCCGTAGGGCGCGAGGGCAAGACTGCCGGCAAGGGCCGGCACACCGAGGACGAAGCGCCGTCGGCCGCTGTCCGGGCCGCCGGCCGCGCGGGCCGCATGGTCGGATTGGGAATCGGAAAGAATGGACATGGCATGCTCCTGAGGAGTGAGGCGCAGCCGCGGCGCGGCCGCACCAATACCATAGACCAGCAGCGCTGCTCATCCAATCGTGCGTGTCAGTTCCTTTGCGCTGGCTCGTGTTTGAGCACCGAACTTACGGAACAGAGGAAACTTATGCGAAACGCGACGGTTCGTCAGTGCATGAAATTTCGTGCTTCACATGCATATCGCCCGTGAATACAGGCGCTATGCCGTGCGGCACTGTCTTCGCTGCACGGAAAAACCGCTGTCACTGCAGGATCGTCAAGAGACCGTCCAGTCCCGAGAAGTTCAGCGCCACCGAGGCCTGCGCACGCACCACCGGCTTGGCGCGGAAGGCCACCGACAGGCCGGCGATGCCCATCATCTTGAGGTCGTTCGCGCCGTCGCCCATGACGATGGCCTGGCGCGGCGCGAGGCCATACTGCGCGCAGACACGCTCGACCGTGCGCATCTTTTCTTCCGCATCGACGATGCCGCCGAGCACGCGACCGGTCAGCTTGCCGTTTGCCACTTCCAGCACGTTCGCATGCGCGACGTCGAGCCCCAGGCGCTGCTGCAGGCGCTCGGTGAAGAAGGTGAAGCCGCCCGACACCAGCAGGGTCTTCAGGCCGGCGGCCTGCACTGCCTGCAGCATCGCTTCGCCGCCCATCGAGATGCGCAGGCGCTCGTCGTAGACGCGCTCCAGGGCCGTGGCGTCCAGCCCTTCGAGCAGCGCCACGCGGCGCGTCAGGCTGGCCGCGAAGTCGAGCTCGCCGCGCATGGCCGCTTCGGTGATCTCGGCCACCTGGGGTTTCAGGCCCTGCATGTCGGCGATCTCGTCGATGCACTCGATGGTGATCAGGGTCGAGTCCATGTCCATGGCCACCAGGCCGAAGTCAAGCAGCCGACGCCCGGCCTCGATGAAGCAGGCATCGACGCCGGCGTCGAAAGCCGCCGCGTCGATGCGCTCCTTCAGTTCGGTGGAGAAGGGCACGTCCTCGCAGCGCAGGGCATGGTCGCCGAGGCGGACCACGCGCGCGGCTTGGGCGAGCAGGGCAAGGCGGTCGAGCGTGTCGGAAGAGGCCTGCGGCCCCTGGAGCACCAGGTTCATCGTCATTGTGATTCTCAAGCGAGCAGTTGTTTGATGGTCTGTTTTACCTGCGTTACGCGCGCCGTCAGGTCGGGCATGCTGGCGCTGATGCGCAGCTTGTCCTGGCCGGCGAGCTTGATGTGGCGGTTCTTCTGGATCAGCGTGATGATCTTGATCGGATCGATCGGCGGCTTCTCCATGAACTGCAGGTTGGCCGCTTCGCCGTGGGCGTCGATCTTGACGATGCCGACTGACTTGGCCGCGATGCGCAGGCGGTGGGTCTCGATCAGGGCCTTGACCTGGTCCGGCATCTTGCCGAAGCGGTCGATCAGCTCTTCCTGCATGGCGTCGATCCGGTCCTGGCTTTCGCAGTTGGCCAGGCGCTTGTAGATCGACAGGCGCTCGTGCACGTCGCCGCAGTAGTCCGAGGGCAGCAGGGCCGGCACGTGCAGGTTGATCTCGGTGGTCGACGAGAGCGGCGCGGCCAGGTCGGGCTCCTTGCCGGCCTTGAGCGACTTCACCGCTTCGTTCAGCATGTCCGAATACAGCTGGAAGCCGACCTCCAGCATTTCGCCCGACTGGTTCTCGCCCAGCACCTCGCCGGCGCCGCGGATCTCGAGGTCGTGCATCGCCAGGTAGAAGCCGCTGCCCAGTTCTTCCATCGCCTGGATCGCATCCAGGCGGCGCTGCGCCTGCTTGGTGAGGCCGGAAACATCGCTGACCAGCAGGTAGGCATAGGCCTGGTGGTGCGAGCGCCCGACGCGGCCGCGCAGCTGGTGCAGCTGGGCCAGGCCGAAGCGGTCGGCGCGGTGCATGATGATGGTGTTCGCGGTCGGCACGTCGATGCCGGTCTCGATGATGGTGGTGCACAGCAGGATGTTGAAGCGCTGCGCAACAAAATCGCGCATCACCTTTTCCAGGTCGCGCTCGTGCATCTGGCCGTGGGCCACGCCGATGCGCGCTTCCGGCAAGAGTTCCTGCAGCATGGCGCGGCGGTTCTCGATGGTCTCGACCTCGTTGTGCAGGAAGTAGATCTGGCCGCCGCGCTTCAGTTCGCGCAGGCAGGCCTCCCTGATCACGGAACCGTCCTCGCTGCGCACGAAGGTCTTGATCGCCAGGCGCTTCTGCGGCGCGGTGGCGATGATGGAAAAGTCGCGCAGGCCTTCCAGGGCCATGCCGAGGGTGCGCGGGATCGGGGTCGCGGTCAGGGTCAGGACGTCGACCTCGGCGCGCAGGGCCTTGAGCGCCTCTTTCTGGCGCACGCCGAAGCGGTGTTCCTCGTCGATGATCACCAGCCCCAGGCGGGTGAACTTCACGTCCGGCGAGAGCAGCTTGTGCGTGCCGATCACGATGTCGAGCGTGCCGTCGGCCATGCCCTTGATCGCGTTGTTGATCTCCTTGCCGGTGCGGAAGCGCGACAGCTCGGCGATTTTCACCGGCCAGTCGGCGAAGCGGTCGGCGAAGGTCTGGGCGTGCTGCTCGGCCAGCAGGGTGGTCGGGGCCAGGATCGCGACCTGCTTGCCGCCCATGACGGCGATGAAGGCCGCCCGCAAGGCCACCTCGGTCTTGCCGAAGCCGACGTCGCCGCACACCAGGCGGTCCATCGGACGGCCCGAGGTCATGTCCTTGATGACGTTGTGGATGGCCTCAAGCTGGTCCGGGGTCTCGTCGAAGCCGAAGCTGCCGGCGAAGTTCTCGTAGTCGGTGCTCGAATACTCGAAGGCGTGGCCCTGGCGCGCGGCGCGGCGCGCGTACAGGTTGAGCAGCTCGGCCGCGGTGTCGCGCACCTGCTCGGCGGCCTTGCGTTTGGCCTTTTCCCACTGGCCGGAGCCGAGGCTGTGCAGCGGCGCGTCTTCCGGCGAGGTGCCGGAGTAGCGCGAAATCACGTGCAACTGCGAAACCGGCACGTAGAGCTTGGTCTCCTTGGCGTATTCCAGGTGCAGGAATTCCATCTCGCCTTCGCCCAGGTCCATGCTCATCAGGCCCATGTAGCGGCCGATGCCGTGGTTGATGTGCACCACCGGGTCGCCGATCTTCAGCTCCGACAGGTCGCGCACCATCGATTCGACCTGGCTGGTCGCTTCCTGCTTCTTCTTGCCGGCGCGGCGGCCCGAGCCCGCGTACAGCTCGGTCTCGGTGACGAAGACCAGGCGCCCGCTTGCTTCCTCGCTCAGCTCGAAACCGGCCTGCAGCGGGGCCACGCCGAGCGCCAGTTTCGCACTGGCGGCGCGGAAGCCCTCGAAGCCTTCGACCGGCGCCAGTTCCAGCCCGTATTCGTGGAAGTACTGCTGCAGGGTCTCGCGGCGGCCCGCAGAATCGGCGACGATCATCACGCGCGCATCCTGGCGCAGGAGGTAGGCGCGCAGATTGGTCAGCGGATCGTCCAGGCGGCGGTTGACCGAGATGTCGGGAATCGGCGCGGACAGCTCGGAGCTTGGGGCGGCCGGGTCACGGCCGATGGTCCAGCGGCCATGCGGCTTGGCGCAGGTGAAGAACTGCTCGGCCCCCAGGAACAGCTCGCGCGGCTCGAGGATCGGGCGTTCGCGGTCGCTCTTGAGGAATTTGTAGCGCGACTCGGTATCGAGCCAGAAGCGCTGGATGGCGGCCTCGATGTCGCCCACCAGGGCGAGGGTGGCGTCCTGGGGCAGGTAGTCGAACAGGGTCGCGGTTTCTTCGAAGAACAGCGGCAGGTAGTACTCGATGCCGGCCGAGGCGATGCCGTTGCCGATGTCGCGGTAGATCGGCGAGCGCGAAGGATCGCCCTCGAAGCGCTCGCGCCAGCGGCCGCGGAAGGCGGTGCGCGCCGCTTCGTCCATCGGGAACTCGCGGCCCGGCAGCAGGCGCACTTCCTTGACCGGGTACAGCGAGCGCTGGGTGTCGGCGTCGAAGGTGCGGATCGATTCGATCTCGTCGCCGAACAGGTCGAGGCGGTAGGGCAGCGCCGAGCCCATCGGGAACAGGTCGATCAGGCCGCCGCGCACCGAATACTCGCCCGGCGACATCACCTGCGACACGTGGGTGTAACCGGCCAGCGTCAGCTGGGCCTTCAGCCTGGCCTCGTCCAGGCGTTCGCCCTGCCGGAAGAAGAAGGTGTAGGCTGCGAGGAAGGACGGCGGGGCCAGCCGCACCAGCGCGGTGGTGGCGGGCACCACCAGCACGTCGCACTGGCCGTTGCGGATCTCGTGCAGCGTGGCCAGGCGTTCGGACACCAGGTCCTGGTGCGGCGAGAATGCGTCGTAGGGCAGGGTTTCCCAGTCAGGCAACAGGTGGCAGGACA
Organism: Massilia sp. BHUDP2; assembly: GCF_046236355.1. Lineage (NCBI taxonomy): Bacteria > Pseudomonadati > Pseudomonadota > Betaproteobacteria > Burkholderiales > Oxalobacteraceae > Massilia > Massilia sp. BHUDP2. The sequence continues at coordinate 318,283 of NZ_JBJUVW010000002.1, read as the reverse complement.
ACTTGCCGTCCGCGAACCAGGGTATCTCGTCGAGCAGGCGCTGGCCGTCGCTGGCATGGGCCACGACGACGGTCAGTATCTGATTGTTGGCCTTGAGTGCCAGCGCGGCAGTGGCGAGCGCATACGCGTCGCTCGAGCCATGCAAGGCCGGCAGGGCAAAACGGGTTCCTGGTTTGGGAAGATTTTTCTTGAGATCGAAGGGCATTGAGCGCGCAGTGACGTTCGCAACAGTGGTGGGCCATTATAGACGAATGGCCCGGGCCACGTAGGAGCGCTACGCCGGGCAGGACGCCTTGGCGGATTGCGCTCCCGGCCTCGATGCCGCGAGTAGAGCGAGGTGCAGAATGAGAAGTGCAATGAAGCATTTTTCCGATCCGGCCGCGGTTGCGCATTACCACCAGGGGCCGCCGCGGCTGGTGCCGGGATTCAGTGATCTGCAGCGCATGGCGCAGGTCCTGCTGGCTGAACGGGCGCCGCTGGACGCCCGGGTGCTAGTGCTGGGCGCCGGCGGCGGGCTGGAACTGAAGGCCTTCGCCGATGCCCAGCCCGGATGGTCGTTTGACGGCGTCGATCCGTCGCACGAGATGCTGGAGCTGGCCCACGACACCGTCGGCGAGCATGCCGGGCGCGTCCGGCTGCATGAAGGCTACGTGGATGCCGCGCCGGCCGGTCCTTTCGACGCCGCGGCCTGCCTGCTGACCATGCACTTCATGCCGCTGTGCGAGCGCCGCCACGCGATGCGCGCTATCCGCCAGCGCCTGCGGCGCGGCGCGCCTTTCGTGGTGGCCCACATGAGCGTTGCCGAGGACGAGGATGAGCGCGCGCTGTGGCTGGCGCGCGACGAGGCCTATGCGGTGGCCTCCGGCGCGCCGCCCGAGGAAGCACGGCAGCGCCGCGCGCTGATCGAGCGGGTGTTGCCGGTGCTGGCGCCCGAGCAGGACGAGGCGCTGCTGCGCGAGGAGGGCTTCAAGGAGGTGAGCATGTTCTACGCGGCCGGGGTGTTCCGGGGATGGATCGGCTATGCCTAGCGGGCGGCCGCTTCACTGCTGCTGCGGATGGAGCTTGTCGAATATTCGCAACGCGTCACCGGATAATGCTGCCGCCATTTCACCCGCCTCTGCGTTGCCCGCATCGCACAGCACGCGCAGCTTGGCCAGCCGGTCGCCTTCATGCAGCGCCTGCGCGAGCGGCGTGGCCTCAACCTGGCCGGCCTGCAGGATCGCCTGCGCCACGCCCGGCGGGAACTCCCATCGTCCCGCGATCCCTGCCGACAGCCTGCGCGCGCTGTCCAGCAAGGCATGGGCGAAATCGTCGGACTGCGGCAGGGGCGCTGCGCCGCCCAGCCGGTCCGCCAGGCGCAGGGCCACGACCAGCCCGACGCTGCGCATCAGGCCCGCGAGCGTGGCCTCGAAGGGATCGGCGCCACAGGCGGGGGCCGCCATGCTGGCCGCCATCGCGCACTTCTCGGACTGGCTCCAGACCAGCGGCGCCGCCTGGCGCGCCAGGCGCCCGCTCTGGCTGCCGATCAGCGGACGGAAGGCCACTCGCGCCAGCAGCATGCGCAAGCCGTTCTGGCCCAGCAGCATCAATGCGCCTTCGATGTTCGCGATCCTCGCCGTGGCGCGGTAATACGGGCTGTTGACCTCGCGGATGACTTCCGCCACCAGGCTCACGTCCTGCGTCACCTGGCGCGCCAGTTCGCCCGCTGAGGTGGCATCGATGCGCAGGCTGCGCAGCAGTTGCGGGATGACCGCCGGCACCCGTGGCACCAGGTCGGCGCCCGCTTCCGGCTGGCGTGCCAGGCGCGCCAGCTCATCGAGAATCAATTGCTCGGGCATCTCGCCGGCATGCGCCGATCCGCCCGCAAGCGAGCGGTAAAAAGCCAGGTCGAGGTCGAAAGACGGTGGCGGATTTACAACGCCGACAGCTGCGGGAACGGCCGATAGCGGCGCCGGTGCCGGCTGCACCGGACTGCCGAACAGGCGTGCAAGCCAGTTCTTCATCGGCGACCGAAGGGAGAGAGAGAACGAGCGACGGCCCGGCTGTGCGACCGCGAAGCGGCCGCAGCCGGGCTGCGGGGCAGGTAGCCCGCCCGCAGGGGCGCGGAAGGCGCAGGCAGTGCGCGCCGGTTCCGCGGGCCGCTCAGCGGCCGGTACCCGAGGTCGACGAATTGGTCGCCGGCGGGGTGGTGGTGGTGCTCGGGTTGGTGGTGCCGGTGTTGGTGCCGCTCTGGCCCGAGCCGCCCGTGGTGTCGGAGCTGGTGCCGGTGCCGACGTTGCCGGAGGCGCTGGAGCTGCCGGTGCCGGTCGTGCCCATGCTGGCGTCGGAGTTGGAGCTGGAGCCGGTGTCGGTGCCGGTCGTGTTGCAGGCCGCCAGCGACAGGGCCATGATGCCGCCCAGCAGAACGGTGTGGATCTTGTTCATTCGTGTTCTCCTCGATGTGGTTGGGTCGGACCATCATGCGAGGTGTGCGGTGCACGTGAAATAGGAACAAAACTTCAGTCGGTGTAGGAGCGGGCGTACGTACTGCGTGGCGCGAAGTTCGCGCCTTACGATACTGTTCAGGCAGCAATTGCCTGGTGACCGGCCAGCCATGCCAGCAGGTCGTCCGAAGGCAGCGGCCGGCTGTAGAAGTAACCTTGGCCCTTGGCGCAGCACTGGGCGCGCACGACGTCGGCCTGGGACTGGGTCTCGATGCCTTCGGCCACGGTCTTCATGCCCAGGCTCTGGGCCACCTTGACGGTCGCTTCGATCAGCACCCGGTGATGGTGGCTGGTGTCGGCCTGGCTCACGAAGGAGCGGTCGATCTTGACCGTATCCACCGGCAGCAGGTGCAGGCTGGACAGCGACGAGTAGCCGGTGCCGAAGTCGTCGAGGGCCAGCTGGATGCCCAGCGCCTTCAGTTCGTGCAGGCGCTGCTGGATGCCCTGGTCCTGCGCCGCCAGGCTTTCGGTGACCTCGAGCTGGAGCTGCTCGGGCGCGATGCCGGTGACCTTCAGCACGCGGCGCACGCTGTCGATCCAGCCCGGCTGCCCGAGCTGGGCGCGCGACAGGTTGACTGCGATCCGCCGCGGCGCACCCTGGCCCAGGCGTGCCTGCCAGTCCATGAAATCGCGGCACGAGCGTTCCAGCACGAAGTCGCCGACCGCGCCGATCAGGCCGCACTCTTCGGCGACGGTGATGAATTCGATCGGCGGCACGATGCCGCGCTCGGGATGGCGCCAGCGCACCAGCGCCTCGACCCCGGCCGCATGGTCGGTGCCGCCGTCAGGCAGCAGGCCGACCACCGGCTGGTAGACGACGAACAGCTGTTCCTCGGCCAGGGCCTGGCGCAGCTCGGCCTCGATGCCGGCGCGGCGCTCGGCGCGTTCGCGCATCGAGGCCTCGAACACCAGGTGGCGGGCGCCGCCGGCGCGTTTGGCCTCGACCATCGCGATGCCCGCGTCGCGCAGCACGTCGTCGGCGTCGCGCGCGCCGCAGTGGACCGATTCGGCGCCCCAGGCCAGGCCCAGGCTGGTGCCGCACACGACTTCATGACCCTGCACCCGGTAGGGAAGGGCCAGGGCATCGAGAATGCGGCCGGCGACGCGCTCGGCATCTTCGCGCGAGCGCATCCCGTCCAGTACCACCACGAACTCGTCGCCGCCCACGCGCGCGGCCAGCTGGCCGGTCACGCTGCCGATGTCGATGCGGTCGCTCGGCGGGCGCAGCGCGCCGCGGATGCGGTCGGCGATCTGCACCAGCAGCTCGTCGCCGGCCGCCTGGCCGAGGGTGTCGTTGATCTGGCGGAAGCGGTCGCAGTTCATGAACAACACGGCAAACTCGCCCGCTGACAGGGGCCGCTCAACCAGGTGCTGCAGCTGCTCGCGCACCGCTTCGCGGTTCGGCATGCGCGTGAGCGCATCGGTACGGGCGGCGTTGCGCAGCCGGCGCAGCAGGGTGTCCTGCTCGCGCTGCACTTCGGCCGTGACGTCGGTCACCACCGCCATCAGCCGCTCGGTGTCGAGCTTCATCAGGCTGATCGCCAGCACTTGCGGGCTGCCCGAGGTCAATTCGAGCGGCAGCGGCGCGCGCATGCCTTCGCAGATCACGCCGGAGGAATCGCCGAATCCCGCTGCCAGGGCAGACAGCTGGGGCGCGATCGGCGCCAGCACGCTGTACAGGTTGTCCAGGCCGGTATCGCGCGCGATCGGCATCAAGAGGCTCGATGCCATGGGATTGAGCATCTCGACCGTGCCGTCCGGCGCGATCTGGGCCAGCCCGATCGGCGCACGGTACAGGAACTGCACCAGGGCTTCGTAGGCGTCGCTCGGGTCATGCATGCTTGCGATCTCCTTCGGATTGGTGGGCCGGGCTGGAGGCCATCTCGGTGCGCCAGCGTTCGACGCGGTTGCGCCCCAGGCGCTTGGCTGCGTACAGGGCCTGGTCGGCGCGCTTGAGCAGCAGGTCGATGCCGCCCTCGCCGTCGGCCAGGCTGGCCACGCCCGCGCTGACAGTATACTGGATGCGATGTCCATCAAAGTGGACGACTTGCGAGGCCACGGCCGAACGCAGGCGCTCGGCCACCACCGCCGCGCGCGGCAGGTCGGTGGACGGCAGCAGCACCGCGAACTCCTCGCCGCCGATGCGCGCGACCACGTCGACTTCGCGGAAGGTCTCGCTCAGGATCGCGGCCAGGTGTTGGAGCACGGCGTCGCCGCCCGGATGGCCGTAGCGGTCGTTGATGGCCTTGAAATGGTCGGCGTCGATCGCGATCACGGCGGTCGGGCGCGGCACCGTCAGGCTGCGGGTCAGCTCCTGCTCGGCCGCCTCGAAGAAGGCGCGGCGGTTCGCCAGCCCGGTGAGGTAGTCGCCGAAGGTTTCACGGCGGCGCCGTTCGCTGGCCTCGCGCTTGTCGGTGATGTCGCGCAGGATCAGGCAATAGGCCGGGCCGTCCGCCTCCAGGCCGCAGGGCGGCTCACGCTCGGGCAGCGGCGCGATCAGGACGCTGCCCCAGAAGCCGCTGCCGTCGGCGCGCACGCGCTTGCCTTCGTCGAGGCTCCAGCCGTCGCGTTCGGCGTCGCGCAGGCGGTCGAGCAGGCGCTCCGGGGTCATCGCGTCGAGCGGGTAGAAGATCGAATAGGGCTGGCCCACCGCCTCCTGGCCGAAGCCGGTGACACGGCCGATGCTGGGGTTCCATTCGGTGATGCTGCCGTTCGCATCGAGGCCGACCAGGGCGTAGTCGGTGATGCCGGTCAGGATCGCGTTGAGCCAGGCGTCGTTCTGGCGCAGCTGGCGCTCGCGCCGCACCTGCAGGGTGACGTCGTCGATCACCGCCATGATGCGCTGGGCGTCGAGCTTGAGCAGGGTGATCGCGAGGATCTGCGGGATTTTCTTGCCGCTACTGGCACCACTGCCGGCGTTCAGGTGCACGTGCAGGCCGTCGCAGATCTTGCCGGCGCGCCTGCTGTAGGTGCTGCACAGGTGGCGCAGCTCGGGCGCGACGCTTTCGAGCGCCGTGAACAGGTTGTCCAGGCCGCCGTCGCGCGAAAGCGGCATCAGGAGCTGGGCCGAGATCGGATTCATCATGACGATGGCGCCGTCGATGTCGGCCTGCACCAGGCCCACCGGGGCCAGGTACAGGAACTGGATCAGGGCTTCGTGCTCGGCCCGCAGCTCGTCGATGTCGTCCACGCGTGCGCCTCGGTCGTGTGGATCAGCGCTGGCGCTGGACCAGCACGTAGCGATTGCCGCTGGCCGGGCTGGCCAGCAGGCGCAGCGCCACCTTGACCGGACGCATGCGCAGGGTCAGGACGTAGTCGAGGGTGGCGTCCAGCGCGCTGCCGTCCTCCATGGCGTCCTCGAAGCGCTGGGCCACCATGAAGTTGTTCAGGCAGGGGGCGACGTTGGTGAACAGCGGCTGGCCGACCACGCGCTGCGGCGACAGGCCGGCGGCCTGCGATTCGAAGGCGTTGTAGCGCTGGACATTGGTGTCGGCGTCGAAGCCGATCACGCCGAAGTCGAGCTGGTCGAGCTGCTCCGGGGAGCAGCCGTCAAGTTGGGAGGCCAGGTCGACGGTCGAAAACGACAGGGTGGGTGCGTTCATGGCGTAAGTGGCGTTCGGGCGCGTTCGTTGATTTGAGGAAATTGATGTTGACATGCCGCCAGCCCCTCTGTCAATTGTGCGCGCCCGGGTTTTGACAGTTTGCGTTGTCGAATCACACTTTTGCTCGGGTTTTCGGCAGGCTTGACAGGGTTCCGGGCTGTCGGCACCATCGACGGCTCGCTACCTATCCACCATGTAATGACTGTCAATACCGTTCCTGTACCCCGTTGGTGGAGGCACCAGGCAAGCCTGCTGCGCGTCCTGTCCGACCTGCTGGCCGGCGAACTCGCGCTGATGCGGCCCGGCATTGCGCGCCGTCCGCCGCCCTGGCCGCCCGAACTGGACTTGATGGCCGACCTCGGCGCCGATTCGCTCGAACTGCTGGGCCTGGCCACCGCGATGGAGCAGGTGCTCGGGATCGGCTGCATCGGCGAAGAGCGGGTGCTGGCCAACCCCCGGCTTGGCGCCTGGCTCGAGGCGGCGGCTTCCGGACTGGACCATGGCAGTGGGGTGATCAGTTTCCGCACTTCGGGGAGCTCGGGCGCGCCCAAGGCCTGTTCCCATGCGCTGGCAAGCCTGTGGCAGGAAACCGGCGCGCTGGCCGCGCTGTTTCCGGAAACGCGTCGAGTAATCAGCCTGGTTCCTTCGCACCATATTTACGGCTTCCTGTTCACGGTCCTGCTGCCGCGCGCACTCGGCCTGGATCCCGCCGCGACCGTCGACCTGCGCGGCGCCTCGCCCGGCGCGGTGGCCCGGCAACTGGCGCCGGGCGACCTGGTGGTGGGCTTTCCCGATTTCTGGCGCGCGTTCGCGCCGGTGGCCGGGACGCTGCCGGCAGGCGTGACCGGCGTCAGCTCGACCGCGCCATGCCCGGACGAGGTGGCGCGCGCCGTCATGGACGCCGGCCTGGCCCGGCTGGTGCAGGTCTACGGCAGTTCCGAGACGGCCGGTGTCGGCTGGCGCGACAGCCCGGATGAGGATTACCGCCTGTTCCCGTACTGGGAGGCGGGCAGGGATGGGACGCAGCTCGAACGCTGCGGCGCGGACGGCAGCCGCCGGCCCTTCGCCTTGCAGGACCGGCTGGCCTGGAGCGCGCCGGGACGGTTCCGGCCGATGGGACGGATCGACCACGCGGTGCAGGTCGGCGGCATCAACGTGTTCCCCGGCTACGTGGCCGACGTGCTGCGCATGCACCCGCAGGTAGCAGACGCAGCGGTGCGCGCCATGCGGCCCGACGAAGGCCGGCGCCTGAAGGCCTTCGTGGTGCCGCGCGCGGGTGCGCCGCTGGAGGGCAGCCCGGAAGCGTCGGCGCTGCGCACGGAACTGAGCGCGTGGATGGCCGAGCGCCTGTCGACGCCCGAGCGTCCCGCCGCGTATTCGTTCGGGGCCGCGCTGCCGCGCCAGGCCAGCGGCAAGCCGTCGGACTGGATCATCGACGCCGGCGCATGAGGCGAGGCATCAGAAAATCGTGGATGGGGCCGGCGGTGGGGGCGGCGGCGGCGGTGGCTGCGGCGTTGTCGGCGCGGGCGGCGGCGTAAGTGGCTCGCCCGTGACCGGATCCACCTCCACCGGCGGATTGTCGAGTCCCGGGTCGATGTCGATCGCGCGCAAATCCGGCCGTTCGACGAATTCCTCGAACACCCAGTCGTCATCCTCGCGCACTACGCCTTCCGGCTCCAGTTGCTCCTCCTGCGGCGGGACCTTGGCCAGGGCCACGCGCATGTAGTCGATCCAGATCGGCAGCGCCAGGGTAGCGCCGAATTCGCGCCCGCCGAGCGAGCGCGGTTCGTCGTAGCCCATCCAGGCCACCGCCACCACCTTGCCGCCGTAGCCGGCGAACCAGCCGTCGATGGCGTCGCTGGTGGTGCCGGTCTTGCCGGCGATATCAAGGCGTCCCAGCTGCTTCACCGAAGCGGCGCCGGTGCCGTAGCGGGTGACGTCGCGCAGCATGGAATTCAGGACGAAGGCATTGCGCTGGTCGAGCACGCGGTCGCTGTCCTGGCGCGCGGCCGGCTTGTTCTCCTGCAGGATGTTGCCGTTGCCGTCGCGGATCTCGGCGATCAGGTAGGGCTTGACGCGGTAGCCGCCGTTGGCGAACACCGCATAGGCGCCGGCCATCTGCAGCGGCGTCACCGCGCCGGTGCCCAGCGCCAGCGTCAGGTTCTTCGGGTGCTTGGGCAGGTCGAAGCCGAAGCGGCCCAGGTAGTCGTGGGTGTAGTCGGTGCCGAGCGCGCGCTGCAGGCGCACGGTGGTCACGTTCTTCGAATGCGCCAGCGAATGGCGCATCGTGATCGGGCCGTCGAACACGCCGTCGTCGTTCTGCGGCGACCAGGTCTCGCCGGCGTTCTCGCCCGGCATGTCGAGCGGCTCGTCGAGGATGCGGGTGCCCGGCGAATAGCCCTTGTCCAGCGCCGCCGCGTACACGAAGGGCTTGATCGCCGAACCCGGCTGGCGCCAGGCCTGGGTCACGTGGTTGAACTTCTGCAGGTTGTAGTCGAAGCCGCCCACCAGCGCGTGGTAGGCGCCGGTGTCGGCATCGATGGCGACAAAGGCGGCCGCCACCTGCGGCACCTGGGTGATGGCCCAGCTTTCCTTGCCTTTTTCCTTGCGCTGGCTGACGCGCACCACGGCGCCCGGCGTGATGCGCAAGGCTTCCTTGGCATTCGCCGCCAGGCCGCGCGCCGCGAACTTCAGGCCGGCGCCTTCGATCGTCACTTCCTCGCCGCTGAGCAGCTCGACGCGCACCGCCTGGGGCGAGGCCGCCAGCACCACCGCCGGCAGCAGGCCGTCGCTAGGCGTGCGCTTCTGCAGGGCCTCGATGACCGCTTCCTCGCGCTCGAGCGGGTCCTGCGGCAGGTCGACGCGCGCCTCGGGCCCGCGGTAGCCGTGGCGCTGGTCGTAGGCCAGCACGTTACGGCGCACCGACTCGTAGGCGGCGTCCTGCTCGGCCTTGAGGATGGTGGTGGTCACCACGATGCCGCGCTCGTAGGCGCTCTCGCCGAGCTGGGCGAAGACGGCCTGGCGCGCCAGTTCGGCGACGTAGTCGGCCTTGGTGTCGAAGACCTGGCCGCCGCGGCGGATGCGCAGCGGTTCGGCCAGGGCCTGCCGGTATTCGGGCTCGCTGATCTGGCCGAGCTTGAGCAGGCGCTCGAGCACCGCGTGCTGGCGTTGCTGCGCGCGCTTCGGGTTGGCGATCGGGTTGTGGCGCGAGGGGTTCTGCGGCAGGCCGGCCAGCATCGCGGTTTCGGCCAGGGTCAGCTCGTCGAGCGTCTTGCCGAAGTAGCTGCGCGCCGCGCTGGAAAAGCCGTAGGAGCGGTTGCCAAGGAAGATCTGGTTCATGTACAGCTCGAGGATCTGGTCCTTGGTGAGCGCGTCCTCGATGCGGTAGGCCAGCGCCACCTCGGTGATCTTGCGCGACAGGACCTTCTCGTTGGAGAGGAAGAAGTTGCGCGCCACCTGCATCGTGATGGTCGAGGCGCCGCCGGAGCCGAAGCCGCCGCGCAGGTTGGTGTATACCGCGCGCATGGCGCCGCGCCAGTCGATGCCCTGGTGCTGGTAGAAGTGCGCGTCCTCGATGGCGAGCAGCGCCTGCTTCATGCGGGTCGGGATCTTGTCGATGGTGACGAAGTCGCGCCGCTCGACGCCGAACTCGCCGATCAGGTGCTTGTCGAGCGTGTACACGCGCAGCGGGATCTTGGGCTGGTAATCGAGCACCGCATCGATCTTCGGCACGTTCGGCAGGACCACCGTCATGGCATAGATGGCAAGGGCGGCCGCCAGTCCGACCAGGGCGGCGAGCGAAAAGAACAGGAACATCCGGAGACGGCGGGGGCGCTTGGCGGGCGACTGGGACGGCGGGGTAACAGGCTTGGTCACTGACTACTCTCGAAGAACGCTCGCAAGGTCGGAGCATTGCGGTGCATTGTATCCCGCGCATTCTACCGCTTCAAACTGCTTTCATTCCATTTCGGCATATGCGATAGTCACGCCTTCGGTTTTACCCAAGCGTGCATACCCGAGGAACACCCATGCCCTACGATTCGCCTTCCAATACCAGCGCGGCCGGCTTCAAGCCCTATATTCCTGCCAGTGCCAACCTGCCCGAGTTCACACTGCGCGCCCTGATCATGGGCACGGTGCTGGGCATGATCTTCGGGGCGTCCTCCCTCTACCTGGTGCTGAAGGTCGGCCTGACCGTGAGCGCCTCGATCCCGGTGGCGGTCATCGCCATCACCCTGTTCCACACGGCGAAGAAGTTCGGCGCGCGCGAATCGACCATCCTCGAGAACAGCATCACGCAGACCGCCGGCTCGGCGGGCGAATCGCTCGCCTTCGGCCTGGGCGTGACCATGCCGGCGATCATGATCCTCGGATTCGACCTGGAGATCTCGCGCGTGATGCTGGTCGGCGTGCTGGGCGGCCTGCTGGGCATCCTGATGATGATCCCGATGCGCCGCACCATGATCGTCGACGCCCACCGCGAACTGAAGTACCCGGAAGGCACGGCCTGTGCCGAGGTGCTCAAGGCCGCGGCCACCGAGACCTCGCGCGCCGCGGCGGGCGAGGCGCGCGAAGACGGTTCCGATGCCGCCCGCGACGCAAAGCGCCGCGCCATGCTGATCTTCGGCGGCTTCGGCATCGGCCTGGCGTACAAGACCCTGAGCGTGTCCTTCAAGGGCTGGCGCGACTACGTCAATTTCGAATTCGGCAACCCGCTCAAGGGCGGCTCGGCCGGCGCCGAAGTTTCGCCCGAGCTGCTCGGCGTGGGCTACATCATCGGCCCGCGCATCGCGCTCACGATGGCGGCCGGCGGCGTGCTGTCCTATCTGCTCCTGATCCCGATGATCGCCTTCTTCGGTGAGCTCCTCACGGTGCCGCTGGCGCCGGCCACCACCCTGATCCGCGACATGGGCCCGGACGACATCCGCAACGCCTACGTGCTGTACATCGGCGCGGGCGCGGTGGCGGCCGGCGGCCTGATCGCCCTGGTGCGCTCGATGCCGGCGATCTGGAACGGCCTGACGGGCGGCCTGTCGAGCATGAGCAAGAGCCGGGCCGCGGGCGCGCCGGCCGACAAGGCGCTGCGCACCGAGCAGGACATTCCGCTCAAGTGGGTCCTGATCGGCTGCCTGGCGATCATCGCCATCATCACCGTGGCCACCCCGCTGCACATGAACCTGCTGGGCGCGCTCCTGATCCTGGTGTTCGGCTTCCTGTTCGCCACCGTGTCTTCGCGCCTGACCGGTGAAGTCGGCTCGTCCTCGAACCCGATCTCGGGCATGGCGGTGGCCACCTTGCTGTTCACCTGCCTGATCTTCCTGGTGATGGGCTGGACCGGCGGCCAGTACTACGTCACCGCGCTGTCGGTCGGCGCCATCGTCTGCATCGCCGCGAGCAACGCCGGCACCACCTCGCAGGACCTGAAGACCGGCTTCCTGGTCGGCTCGACCCCGCGCATGCAGCAGTACGCCATCCTGTGCGGCGCCCTGGCCTCGGCCCTGATCCTGGGACCGATCCTGCTCAAGCTGAACGAGGCGGGCACCGTGTACGTGCCGGCGGCCCAGGTGGCGCCCGGCTTGAAGGTGGATGCTTCGAAGCTGACCGAAACCGCGCAGTTGCACGGCCCGCAGGCCGCCGGCGACGCCAACACCTACAAGGTCTGGCAGAAGACCGACACCGCGGGCGGCCCGGCCGGCAAGTACCTGGTGGCCGCCGACGGCAGCCTGGCCTACCTGGTCGACCCGGGCATCAACGGGACCCACAAAGTGCGTCCGGACGGCACCGAGGTGAAGAAGTACGACGCGCCCAAGGCGGTCCTGATGTCCTACATCATCAAGGGCATCCTCGACCAGGAGCTGCCATGGACGCTGGTGCTGTTCGGCGTGATGATCTCGGTGGTGCTCGAGATGGCCGGCGTGCACGCGCTGGCCTTCTCGGTGGGCGTCTACCTGCCGCTGATCTCGACCCTGCCGATTGCGGTGGGCGGCATGGTGCGCTGGCTGGCGGACCGCCGCAACAACCGGCTGCCGCAGTACGAAAAGTTGAACGCGGAAGAGCGCCAGGCCGCGGGCGACCGCAGTTCGGGCACGCTGCTGGCCTCGGGCTATATCGCGGGCGGCGCGCTGGCCGGCATCATCATCGCCATCACCGCCGGCGTACTGACCGACTTCGACAGCAGCATGGCGAAGTGGGCGGAAGCCTCGAACCCGTTCTTCGCGGGACCGAACGCCAACCTGCTGACCCTGATTCCCTACGGCTTGATCATCGCGCTGCTGTACTGGGTGGCGCGGGAAAAAGCGAAGAAGTAAACGACAACGGCCCGGAAGATTCCGGGCCGTTGTTTTTGTAGGGTGGGCAAGTTTCTTGCCCACGCGTTCAAGCAGCTTGAATTCAGACGAACGCCAGGTCGTGATGGCGAATCACATCGTCGAGCCAGTCCCTGGTATGGCCGAAGCGGTAGCCAAGCGCCTTGGCACGCGAGGTGTCGAGCGCCAGAGGCGTGGCGAAATCGAAGGGCGACAATACGCCCGGCGCTGCCGGCGCCACCTGCGCGGCGCGCGGCGTCTCATCGAGCACCGCGGCCACGCGCGCATGCAGGTCGAAGCTCGAGAGCGCCCCGTCGCAGGCGGCGTTGACCGGGCCGCGGAAGTCCTGCATGCCGGTCCACAGCAGGAAGTCGGCCGCTTCCTGGGCTTCCATGAACGAGACCTTGGCGGCCGCGTTCGCATAAGGCAGGGTGGCGCGCAGGCGCACCAGGTCGACGTAGTGGGCCAGCCGGCCGGTGAAATCCTCGGGGCCGCCGAGCACGTGGGCCAGGCGCACGGTCGCGAGCGGCAGGCTGCCGTCGCGCTCCAGGTAGGCTTCGGCCTGGATCTTGCCCGAGACGTAGCATTCGATCGCGCGCGCCGGGTCGTGCCAGGGATAGGCGGTGTCGATGCGCTGCGCCAGCACGGGCAGGTCGGTCTCGACGAAGGCCGCATCGCGCGGCGCCAGTTCGCGGTAAGCGTCGATGGTCGAGGTCATGATGTAGCGCCCCACCTTGCCGGCGAAGACGCGCACCGAGATGGCGGCGTCCAGCGGCGAATAGCACATCTGGTCGAAGACGATGTCGAAGGACAGGTCGCGGAACGCGTTGCGCATCGCATGTTCATTGCGCCGGTCGACGCGGATGCGGGTGATCCGGTCGCCGAAGGGATCCGGCGCATAGCCTCGGGTGGCAATGGTCACGCTGTGCCCGAGACGCAGCAGGCGCTGCACCAGGAGTTTGCCGAAATAACGGGTACCGCCGATCACCAATATATTCTTTGGCATGACTTTTCCTTGTAGGATCGCGTATATTTTCTGCAAAGCAGCAAAAACCATCAAACGAGAAAAAGTACTGACATTGAATAAGAAAAACTTATGCATGGAGGCGGCATGAAGCCCTTGCGCAGCCTGTCCGGCCTGATCGATTTCGACGCCGCCGCGCGCTGGGGCAGCTTCAAGCTGGCTGCGCGCGAACTGCACAAGACCCCGGCGGCGGTCAGCCTGCAGGTCAAGCAGCTCGAGGAGAACATCGGATTTCCCCTGTTCGTGCGGCATCCGCGCCACATCGCGCTGACCGAGAAGGGGCAGGAGCTGGCGATTGCCACCGGGCGCATGCTGGCCGACCTGCGCGCCAAGGTGGCGGCGCTGCAGCGCGGCGACGAGGAGGCGGTGCTGCGGATCTCGACCACGCACTCGTTCGCGATCAAGTGGCTGGTGCCGCGCATGCACCGCTTCACCAAGCAGTACCCGGAACTCGACATCCGGATCGACTCGAACGACGCGCCGGTGGACCTGCAGGCCGACAGCACCGACGTGGCGATCCGCTACGGGCCGGTGGTCGAGGGCGATCCGTCGGTGCTGTTCCGCGAGCGCCTGGTGCCGGTCTACAGCCCCGAACTGCTGGCGCCCGGCCAGGACGCCTTGCTGCTGGCCGACCTGCCGCAGCACCACCTCTTGGTGGTGCAATCGCCCGAGGCCTGGCTGCAGCTGCTCAACGAGAACCGGGCGCTCAAGGGCAAGTACGACTTTTCGCGCGTGTACACGCACTGGGGCGTGCTGGTGCAGGCGGCGGTGGCGGGGCAGGGCGTGGCGCTTGTGCCCTACGGGATCGCCTTCGAGGACATCCAGTCCGGCGCGCTGCGCCAGATTCCCTGCAGGAGCGCGCGCTTCGAGAGCGGCTACCGCTTCCTGGTCAATCCGCACAAGGAGCACATGCTCAAGGTGCAGCGCTTCAGGGAGTGGATGGTGGCGGAGATGCGCGCGATGGAAGCGACGCTGGACCGGCGCTGAACGCGGCGCGCCAATGAAAAACGGCGGCCCGCGGGCCGCCGTTTTTACTCCTTGCGTCTGGACGCTTACTTCACGCCGTGCATCAGTTTCTGGATGAGCGGGGCCAGCAGGAACAGCAGCACGCCGCCGCCCATCAGGATCCAGAAGCCGAAGGTGTAGCCGTCCAGTGCCGAGGCCACCGACATGCCGGTTTCGCCCGAAACGTGCGAGGCGAAGATGCCCGACAGGTTGTTGCCGATACCGGTCGACAGGAACCAGCCGCCCATGCCCAGGCCCACCAGGCGGGTCGGGGCCAGCTTGGTCACCATCGACAGGCCGATCGGCGACAGGCACAGCTCACCGATCGACTGGATCGCGTAGACCATGAACAGGGTCCAGAACGGGATCTTGCCCTGGTCGTCGATCAGCTGGGTCAGCGCGTACATCAGCAGGCCGAAGGCCAGCGCGTTGAAGATGATGCCCAGGCCGAATTTGCGCGGGATCGACGGGTTCACGTTGCGCTTGCCCATGGCGACCCAGATGGCGGCGATGATCGGTGCGCACACGATGATGGCGACCGAGTTCACCGACTGGAACCAGGCTACGGGGAAGACCCAGTCGCCGAAGTTGCGGTTCACGATCTGGTCGGCCAGGAAGGTGAACGAGCTGCCGGCCTGCTCGAAGAAGCACCAGAACAGGATGTTGAAGAAGAAGATGATCATCATGGCGATGGTCTTGTCGCGCGAGACCTTGCCTTCGCGGACGCCTTCGACGATCAGCATCAGGGCCAGTGCGATGAACAGTACCGACAGCACGATCTGCAGGTTCTCGGCGCCGGCCTGCAGCAGCAGGTAAACGCCCGGGATCACCACGATCGAGCCAAGCACCACGGCGATCAGGCGCTTCGGGCTGGCCAGCTCGCCGGTCGGTGCGCCGATGCCCTTGAGCTGCTTGCGGCCCATGTAGAACCAGAACAGCGAGATCAGCATGCCGATGCCGGAGGCGATGAACACGATCTTGTAGGCCGGGGTGTCGCCGGTGTTGAAGACGTTCTGCGCCAGTTGCTGGGTCAGGATCGGCGAGAGGAAGGCGCCGGCGTTGATGCCCATGTAGAAGATGGTGAAGCCCGAATCGCGGCGGGTGTCGTTCAGCGTGTACAGCTGGCCGACCATGGCCGAGATGTTCGGCTTGAACATGCCGTTGCCGACGATGATCGTGGCCAGGCCGAGTTTGAAGACGTCCGGGTTCGGGACGGCGATCATGAACAGGCCGGCCGCCATGAAGATGGCGCCGACCAGGATCGAACGCTGGTAGCCGATCACGCGGTCGGCGATGTAGCCGCCGAACACGGCGCCGGCATACACCAGCGCGAGGTAGGAACCGTAGGTCAGGTTGGCGTCGGCCTGGCCGACGGCGTTGCCGTCGTAGAATTGGGCGACGATATAGAGCACCAGGGCCCAACGAATGCCGTAGAACGCGAAGCGTTCCCAGAATTCGGTCATGAAGAGCATCCACAACGGAGCTGGATGGCCCATGATCTGCTTGAATTCTGGGATCGGTCCCTTGGCTGAAGTAGCTGCACCGCTCATGCGGTTCCTCCCGAAATAGTTATATGTGACGACGATTTTTTTGGTGGAATATCTGTATGCCGGAAATTCCAATAGGCACGCATTTTAGTGTAAATCCCTCATCGCAAGCGAACTTTTTCGGCTTGTGGTAAACGCGCTCCCCCGCAGTGCGCGCCACGTCATGGAATGCCCTCAATCGGGGCGCAAAGTGTTGCACTTTGGCGTATATTGGCAAACAGGCCAATCCGTATTACCGATGAAAGGGAAAACAAAACCATGACCCAAGATGTTGTCGATGTTCTCATCTCTCCGGAAGGCCGCCTCGAAGTCCTGTCGAAAGCCGAAGTCGCCAAGCTGCTCGACACCAGCAAGAGCGGTTTGTATGACATATTCAGAAAATGCGCACTGGCCGTACTCAATACCGGCAGCTCGATCGATGACGGCAAGGAGCTGCTCGAACGCTACCGCGATTTCGAAATCAGCATTCTCCAGCGCGAGCGCGGCATCAAGCTCGACATCCGCAGTGCGCCCGCGCACGCCTTTGTCGACGGCAAGATGATTCGCGGTATTCACGAGCACCTGTTCTCGGTGCTGCGCGATATCGTCTACGTCCATTTCGATATCACCTCCAACCCCAAATTCGACCTGAACCGCCCGGAAGGCATTACCGACGCGGTATTCCACATCCTGCGCAATGCCAATGTGCTGCAGCCGCAGCGCAGTCCGAACCTGGTGGTGTGCTGGGGCGGGCACTCGATCAACCGCGTCGAGTACACCTATACGAAAGAGGTCGGCTATGCGCTCGGCCTGCGCGAGCTGGATATCTGCACCGGCTGCGGTCCGGGGGCCATGAAAGGCCCGATGAAGGGCGCCGCCATCGGCCACTCGAAACAGCGCATCCGCAGCGGGCGTTACCTCGGCATTTCCGAGCCGGGCATCATCGCGGCCGAGTCGCCGAACCCGATCGTCAGCGACCTGGTCATCATGCCGGACATCGAAAAGCGCCTCGAGGCGTTCGTGCGCACCGGCCACGGCATCATCGTGTTCCCGGGCGGCGCCGGCACGGCCGAGGAGATCCTGTATATCCTGGGTATCCTGCTGCATCCGGAGAACGCGGAAGTGCCGTTCCCGCTGATCTTTACCGGCCCGGCGACGGCCGGCGCGTATTTCGAGCAGATCGACCATTTCATCGGCCTGACGCTCGGCGAAGCGGCGCAAAAGCGCTACAAGATCATCATCGACGATCCCGAGGCAGTGGCGAAAGAAATGTACGCGGGCATCCAGAAGGTGCGCGAATTCCGCAAGGCGCACAGCGACGCGTATTACTTCAACTGGCGCCTCAAGATCGATCCGGAATTCCAGAAGCCGTTCCGCCCGACCCACGAGAACATGCGCAACCTGAAGCTGCACCGCGCCCAGGAATCGCACCTGCTGGCGGCGAACCTGCGCCGGGCGTTTTCGGGCATCGTTGCCGGCAACGTGAAGGAAGAGGGCATCCGCGCGATCGAACAGCACGGCAAGTACGAAATCCAGGGCGAGAGCGCGATCATGGAGCCGATGGATGCGCTGCTGGCATCGTTCGTGGAGCATAGCCGGATGAAACTGCCGGGCAAGGCATATACGCCTTGCTACACCATCGTGCAGTAGGGTGGACGGGTTTCCCGTCCGCGCGTTCAACTCCCCTGTGAATCGTGGCGGAGTCACTATGCATCGACGGTTTGAACGCGCGGACGGCGAAGCGTGATCTAGTCCACTGGACTAGATCACCCCTACAAAAAAAGCGGCCGAGGCCGCTTTTTCTTTTAGTCTTCCTTGCGCAGGTGCGGGAACAACAGCACGTCGCGGATGTTCGGCGAGTCGGTGATCAGCATCATCAGGCGGTCGATGCCGATGCCGCAGCCGCCGGCCGGCGGCATGCCGTATTCCAGCGCGCGGATGTAGTCGGCGTCGTAGAACATTGCCTCGTCGTCGCCCGCATCCTTGGCGGCCACCTGCGACAGGAAGCGCGCGGCCTGGTCTTCCGGATCGTTCAGCTCCGAGAAGCCGTTGGCGATCTCGCGGCCCACCATGAACAGCTCGAAGCGCTCGGTGATGCCTTCGCGGCTGTCCGAGGCGCGTGCCAGCGGCGACACTTCGACCGGATAGTCGATGATGAAGGTCGGCTCCCACAGCAGGGCTTCGGCGGTCTCTTCGAACAGCGCCAGCTGCAGCGCGCCCAGGCCGGACGTGGCGAAAGGCTTGACGCCGAACTTCAAGAGTTCCTGCTTCAGGAAGTCCATCGAGTTCAGCTGCTCCTGGGTATAGCCCGGTGCGTACTTGTCGATCGCTTCCACGATGGTCAGGCGCTGGAAGGGCTTGGACAGGTCCAGCTCGCGGCCGCCATAGGTCAGCACCGCGCTGCCGTTCGAATCGATCGCGGCCTGGCGGATCACCTGCTCGGTGAAGTCCATGATCCATTTGTAGTCGGTGTAGGCCGCATAGAATTCCATCATCGTGAATTCCGGGTTGTGACGGACCGACACGCCTTCGTTGCGGAAGTTGCGGTTGATCTCGAACACGCGGTCGAAGCCGCCCACCACCAGGCGCTTCAGGTAGAGTTCCGGCGCGATGCGCAGGTACATTTCCATGTCGAGCGCGTTATGGTGGGTGATGAAAGGCTTGGCCGCCGCGCCGCCCGGGATCGGGTGCAGCATCGGGGTTTCGACTTCCATGAAGCCGTTCTTTTCCATGAAGCGGCGCATCGACGACATGGCGGCGGTACGCGCCTTGAAGGTGCGGCGCGTCTCTTCGTTCATGATCAGGTCGACGTAGCGCTGGCGGTACTTGGTCTCCTGGTCGGCCAGGCCGTGGAACTTGTCCGGCAGCGGGCGCAGGGCCTTGGAGATCAGGCGTAGCTTGGTGACCTTGATGGTCAGCTCCTCGACCTTGGTCTTGAACAAGGTGCCTTCCACGCCCAGGATGTCGCCCAGGTCATAGCTGCGCAGGGCTTCCATCGCCTCTTCGCCGGCGGAATCCACCGTGATGTAGATCTGGATGCGGCCGCTGGCCGACGGGCCCGAGCTGTCCTGCAGGGTTGCGAACGCGGCCTTCTTGCCGGCTTCGCGGCGCAGCATCATGCGGCCGGCCAGCACGACGTTGACCGGTTCGGCTTCCAGCTCTTCGCGGGTCTTGCCCTTATAGGTCTCGACCAGGTCGGCGGCCTTGTCCTGCGGGACGAAGTCGTTCGGGAAGGGATTGCCCTGCTGGCGCAGCGCGGCCAGCTTGGCGCGGCGCTCGGCGATGATCTTGTTTTCGTCGTGCGCCACGACGGGCGACTGGTCTTGGTTTTCCGTAGTCATGATTGGATAGGCAGTTCTTATTAGGTGTTTAGGCGAACAGCAGTTCGGCCTTCAATTCGGTGAAGTCGCGCACGATGGCGATGACGTTGTCGAAGCCGGCGAAGCTGGAGGCGGGCAGGGTGGTCGTCAGCACGATGCAGCGCATGCCCGCGCGGCGCGCCGCTTCCACGCCCAGCGGCGCGTCTTCGAACACGATGCAGTGCTCGGGCGCCACGCCGCACAGCTCGGCCGCTTTCAGGAACACGTCCGGGTGCGGCTTGCCGCGCGCGACGTCAGTCGCGCCGACGATCGCGTCGAAGTGGCGGCGCAGATCCAGGCCGTCGAGGGTAAACTCGACGTTGGCCGGCGGCGCGGCGGTGCCCACGGCCAGCTTCACGCCCTGCGCCTTCGCCTGCGCAATCAGCGCGTCGAAGCCGTCCACCGCCTTGCGATGCGGTGCGTACAGTTCGCGATAGAGCGATTCCTTCTCGTGGTCGAGCAGGGCGAGTTCATCGTCCGTCAGGTGCTCGCCCAGATAACTGCGCATGATTTCGCGGCCGTGACGGCCGGCCGTCGCACGGAAGAATTCATCCGCATCGAGGACCTGGCCGCGCAGCTCGAAGAAGCGCAGCCACGAGTCGGTGTGGAAGGCCATGTTGTCGACGATGGTGCCGTCCATGTCGAACACGAAGGCGCGTTGCGTCATGCTCATCGATTACACGCCCTGCTTGAGCGAAGCGGAGATGAAGTCGTCCAGGTCGCCGTCCAGCACGTTCTTGGTGTTGCCGGTTTCAAAACCGGTACGAAGGTCCTTGATGCGCGACTGGTCCAGCACGTAGGAGCGGATCTGATGGCCCCAGCCGACGTCGGTCTTGGAGTCTTCCAGCTTCTGCTGCTCGCTCATGCGGTTGCGCAGTTCGAGTTCGTACAGCTTGGCGCGTAGCATGTCCCAGGCTTCGGCCTTGTTGCGGTGCTGCGAACGGTCGTTCTGGCACTGCACCACGATGCCCGACGGGGCGTGCGTCAGGCGCACCGCGGAGTCGGTCTTGTTGATGTGCTGGCCACCCGCGCCGGATGCGCGGTAGGTGTCGATGCGCACGTCGGCCGGGTTGATCTCGATTTCGATCGAGTCGTCGACTTCCGGGTACACGAACAGCGAGGTGAACGAGGTATGGCGGCCGTTAGCCGAGTCGAACGGCGACTTGCGCACCAGGCGGTGCACGCCGGTCTCGGTACGCAGGTGGCCATAGGCGTACTCGCCGTCGACCTTGATGGTGGCGGTCTTGATGCCCGCGACTTCACCCTCGGACTGTTCCAGGATCTCGGCCTTGAAGCCCTTGCGTTCGCAGTAGCGCAGGTACTGGCGCAGCAGCATCGAGGCCCAGTCCTGGGCTTCGGTGCCGCCGGCGCCGGCCTGGATGTCGATGAAGCAGTTGGCATGGTCCATCGGGTTGCTGAACATGCGGCGGAATTCCATCGACTCGATGATCTTCTGGATTTCCTCGGCGTCGCCGCCGATCGATTCCAGGGTGCCGTGGTCGCCTTCTTCCTTTGCCATCTCGAACAGGTCGGCAGCGTCGGTAAGGTCGTTGCGCGCCTTCTCGAGCGTCAGCACGACGCCTTCCAGCGCCTTCTTTTCCTTGCCGAGGTCCTGGGCCCGCTTCTGGTCATTCCAGACGGACGGGTCTTCGAGTTCCTGGTTGACCTGTTCTAGTTTCTCTGACTTGCGATCGAAGTCAAAGATACCTCCGAAGTTCGGCTTCACGGCTGGTCAGGTCGTTCAGCAGGGCGGAGATGGCGTTGATGCGTTCAGCTTCCATGGTCTTGGTAGTCTTCTAAGGGGGTTAAACTGGCGTTGAATCGAACCTTCGATTATACCCCAGGACGGCTCCAGGCCGGCGGGCACGATTGGCCTTGCTTGCTACCGAGCATGGTGCTGGCATATCATCCCCCGGTTCCGTTCACCGCACACCCCATGGCCATCCACTTGCGTTACCAAATTTGCATCGCGCTCGCCCCGGCGCTCCTCAGCCTTCCCGTGCCTGCCGCCGCAGCAGCCAAGGCGCCCGCCGCCGGCACCACCGCCCAGCTGGCCGTGCTGGAGACGACCGACCTGCATTCGAACCTGGTCGGCTACGACTACTACAAGCTGGCGCCCGAGCCCTCGCACGGCCTCGACCGCACCGCCACGCTGATCCACCAGGCGCGCAAGGAATTCCCGAACACCTTCCTGCTCGACAATGGGGACACGATCCAGGGTACGGCGCTGGCCGACTACCAGGCACAAGTCAAGCCGCTGCGCTGCGACGAAACCCTGGGCATCTACAAGATCATGAACGCGCTGAAGTACGATGGCGCGGGCGTAGGTAACCACGAATTCAACTATGGCCTGGCTTTTCTGAGCCAGGTGACCGGCAACCGCTTCCAGGTGGACGGCGTCGACCAGCCCAAGCGCTGCGCCGGCCCGGCCTTTCCGATGGTGCTGGCGAACGTCTACAGCGCCAGGACGAAGCAGCCGCTGTTCAGCCCCTACGCGATCGTCGACAAGGAAGTCAGCGCGCTCGACGCCAGGGGCAAGCCGGTCAAGGCGATCGTGCGGGTCGGCATCATCAGCTTCACCCCGCCGACCATCATGGAATGGGACCGCCGCTGGCTCGAGGGCCGTGTGCTCACCACCGGCGTGCTCGAGGCCGCGCAGAAGTACGTGCCCGAGATGCGCAGGAAGGGCGCCGACCTGGTCATCGCGATCTCGCACGGCGGCCTAGATGCCAGCCCCTACACCCCGACCATGGAGAACGCCAACTGGCACCTGGCCAAGGTGGAAGGCATCGACGCCATGCTGCTGGGCCACTCGCACCAGCTGTTCCCCAGCAGGGACAGCACCGTACCGCAGTTCAACCTGCCGGGCGTGGACAAGGCCAGGGGCCTGGTGCACGGCGTGCCGACCGTGATGGCCAACCTGTGGGGCAAGCACCTGGGCGTGATTGGCCTGCACC
This sequence comes from Massilia sp. BHUDP2, assembly GCF_046236355.1. NCBI lineage: Bacteria > Pseudomonadati > Pseudomonadota > Betaproteobacteria > Burkholderiales > Oxalobacteraceae > Massilia > Massilia sp. BHUDP2. The sequence goes on along the minus strand of NZ_JBJUVW010000002.1, from coordinate 296,022 downwards.
TGAAGCACGACGGCAAGCGCTGGATCGTCGACAAGGACAAGACGCGGGTCGAGGCGCGCGCCGCGCAGACTGGTAGCAAGAGCTACGTCGACGCCGACCCGGCCGTCATGGCCCTGGTGAAGGAGGAGCACGAAGCGACCATCCGCTACGTGCAGACGCCGGTCGGCGCGACCGCCTTCCGCATGTCGAGCTATTTCGCCGACGTGGGCGACATCTCGGCCCTGCAGGTCGTCAACCAGGCGCAGACCGAGTACGTGCTGAAGTACGTGGCCGCCAACCTGCCGCAGTACAAGGACCTGCCGGTGCTGTCGGTGACGGCGCCCTTCAAGAGCGGCGTCGCCGGCCCGGCCGACTACACCGACGTCAAGGCCGGCGACCTGGCCCTGAACAATGCCGCCGACCTCTACCTGTACCCGAATTCCCTGTACGCCGTGAAGGTGAACGGCGCGGGGCTCAAGGCCTGGCTGGAAAAGTCGGCGCAGCGCTTCCATACCATCGACCCGGCGAAACCCGAGCCGCAGGCGCTGGTCAACCTGGCTGTGCCGAGCTATAACTTCGATACCCTGACCTCGCCGGACGTCACCTACGAGATCGACGTGACGCGCGCCCCGGGCGAGCGCATCCGCAACCTGTCCTGGCGCGGCAAGCCGGTGGCGGCGGAGCAGGAGTTCCTGGTCGCGACCAACAACTACCGCGCCAGCGGCGGCGGCCACTTCCCGGGCCTGGACGGCAGCAAGACCGTGATCGCTTCGCCCGACAACAACCGCGACCTCCTGATCGCCTACGTGCGGGCCGCGAAGCGGCTTGAGCGCGACGTCCATGCATCGGCGCGCAGCTGGCGCTTCACGCCCGTGAAGACGGCCGGGCGCGTGGTGTTCTCGTCGGCGCCGGGCATGCTCCAGCTGGCCCGCGAGGCCGGCCTGCACAACGTGACCCAGATCGCGGACGATGACGGCCGCGGCAAGGGCATGGCGCTGTACGCGATCGACCTGTCGAAATGAAGCGTCTCGTCCTCGCGGTCCTGGCCGCATTGATGCTTGTCCAGCCGGCTATGGCCCAGCATGGCGACGAGGCCGATATCGCCCTGCGGCGCGGGATGATGTACCGCGACGGCGGCGATGCGGCGCTGGCCGCGCACTGGCTGGGCGTGGCGGCTGCACGCGGGATGCCGGAGGCGATGTTCCTGCTGGCGAACATGCTGCTCGAAGGGGATGGCGTGCCGAAGGACGAGGCGGCCGCGCGGCGCTGGCTGCATGAGGCCACGCAACTGGACTATCCGGAAGCGTGGCAGCAGCTCGGGATGATGGAGAAGGATCCGGAGAAGGCGGGGCAGTATTTCCGGCGGGCGGCGCATGCGCTCACGCACCGCGCCGAGGGGAAGCGCTAGGAAAGCGCTTCCCGGTTCAATGCAGCTGCTTTTTCTCCGGCTGCACCAGCACGAAGGGACTCACTACCGAGGCCCACAGCGTCGCATCGGCCGCCGTCCAGGTCTGCGCCTGCAGGTCGCTGACCTTGGCCACCGTCCCCGCCGCCATCCATTTGCCTACGCTGTCCTTGTCGTCGTGCGCGATGCGCAGCGCGACCTCGATCAGGTCCAGTTCCTCGCTCACGTAGATCACCGAGCCGCTGGCAAAATGGCGTTCCAGCTCGCTCCATTTGACGCGGCCGGTTTCGCGGTTGATCTTGTCGTGCAGTTCGGTATCTTTTTCGGGATTGGTCTTCATACGCATTCAAAAACTAGGTGATCTCGACCGCCGGTTGCGGCGAGCCCGCCCATGTTAACCGATAGGTCTGCGCCTTGCGCACATTGCCCACCAGTGCGGGGCGAAAGCAGGCGAGGTTGGTGCCGCCCGGATGACGCACGCTCGGGTAGATGATGCCCATCGAATCCTGCGCCATCAGCTCGGCGGCCAGCGCCTGCGAGGCGATATAGCTGTCCGGATCCAGGCAGGCTTGATATGCATCGATGCCGCGCAGGTCGTGGAAGCCGGCGCTGAAGTCGGCCAGCAGCATCTGGTAGCTGACGCTGTCGTCGAAACGATCGATCTCGGCATACTCGACCGTCTTGTGGAAGATGACTTCGCTGAGCGCCGTCTCGGCTGCGAAGGCGCAATACCAGGCGCCGCGCTCGCCGTCGTTGAAGCGGCTGCCTTCCGGGCGGGCGTAAGTGAAGGCCGCATTGATGATGCGGAAATTCGGCACGCCGAACACCAGTTCGTCCATCCCGATTCCCGGCAGCAGGCCGGACTCGCCGCGCAGGCGCTCGTTGGTGGCGTTGTCGAGGTCGAACAGGTCGCGCAGGACCTCGTCGTTCTCGGCCAGCGGCGCCAGCACGGAATCCTCGACGTCGGCGAAACGGGACGGAATCAGGCGGCAGGTGTCGTACTGGCGCAGCTGGGTGATTTTGTGCAGCGGCAAGGTCAAAGACCTCCGCGGCGTGCGTCCAGCAGCTTGCGCACCGTCTGCATGGCGATCAAGCCGCCGGCCAGCATGTAGGCCAGCGGGCTACGGCCGGCGAACACCGGGTTGGTATTGGGCAGGTGGACCCATTCGTCGGCGAGCTTGTCGCCGTACAGGATGTGCAGGGCCTTGTAGATGCCGAGCAGGTAGGAGATGCGGGTGATGCGGTCGACCTCCAGCACCCGGTCCGGATTCTTCTTCCAGTCGTAATAGGAGGACGAGGACAGGCCGCCGAGCAGCTCGCGCGCATCGTCGTCGCGCACCTGCCAGCTCGCTGCCAGCTTGAAGAAGCCCATCAACGCCGAGCGCGACAGGCGCTCGCGTTCGGCCCGTGAATTCAGGTCGACCAGGACTGCCGGTTCGAATCGGCTTTTCGGGTAGGAGTAGGCTAGGCTCATCGTAATTCTCCGTAATTGGACTCGTTATACTCCAATTTCGGACCGATTGCAACTGCCGGTTGTAAGCTTTGCGCGACCATGACAGAATTATTGATCTTGCTGTATAGAAAAAAGCTTAATAAAAGCCCGTACACAGATCAGGAGACACCCCCCAATGCGCCTGCGTTCGCTTTCTCTTCTTGCTACATGCCTGATGTTGGCTGCCGCCGCCGGTAATGCCCGCGATTCAAATAGCGACCTGAAGCGGCAGGTCATGGAAGCGGAACGCGGATTCGCCGCCACCATGAAAGCGCGCGATTTCGACGCCTTCAAGCGTTTTATCGCGGACGAGGCGATCTTTTTCAGCGCCGAGGGGCCGCTGCGCGGCAAGGGGGCGATCGCCAGGGGCTGGCGCCAGTACTACGACAAGCCGCAGGCCCCGTTCTCCTGGGAGCCGGAAGAGGTGGAAGTGGTGGCATCCGGCACGCTCGCCTATAGCGGCGGGCCGATCTACAACGCCCAAGGGCAGCGCATTGGACGCTTCAATTCGATCTGGCGCCTGAGGGCGCCAGGGCAGTGGGAAGTGGTGTTCGACCGCGGGTCGGATTTCGAGCCGCCACCGAAAAAATAACGCCCGGGGTCAGGTCTGACATTCGGACACGAACTCGAGCGTTATCCTGTGGTACTGCTCAGCCCGTGTCTAAATGTCAGACCTGACCCCATGGTTGCATGCTTGGGCCGGTCATGCCGGCTCCGCGTGCTCCACGAGCAGCTGCACCTTGGTCACGCCGTTGTACTCGTTCGCATCCAGCCTGAACGCCACCCGCGCCCGCTCCGGCAGGCTGTCGGCATGCCCGAACCAGATTGCGTCATAGCGCCGGCCGTTCTTCTCCAGCAGCAGCTTGAGGTGGCGCTCCTTCAGGATGCGCTGGCTCACCACGCGGAACTCGTCGCAGAACACCGGCGGGGCGAAGCCCTGGCCCCAGACCTGGCCGTCCATCTCTTCGATGAACTGGGTGCAGTAGAACTCGTCCTCGAGCGGGCCGTCGGTCTCGATGATGCGTTCCAGCTGCGCTTCGGTCAGCCAGGCCTTGCCGACCGCCTCGAAGGCCTGCTGGAAGCTGTCGAAGTGCTCGCCGCGGATGGACAGGCCGGCCGCCATCGCGTGGCCGCCGAACTTGTCGATGAGCCCCGGCACCCGCTTGGACACCAGGTCGAGCGCGTCGCGCAGGTGGAAGCCCGGGATCGAACGGCCCGAGCCCTTGATCCAGCCGTCGCCCGCGGGGGCGAAGGTGATCGTCGGCCGGTAGAACTTTTCCTTCAGGCGCGAGGCGACGATGCCGATCACGCCCTGGTGCCAGCCCTCGTCGAACACGCTGATCGTGCTCGAGCCGGATGGCTCGAAGCTGTCCAGGTGGAGCAGGGCGGTGTCCTGCATCTCGGCCTCGATTTCGCGGCGCTTCAGGTTGATCTCGTTGAGCTGCTGGGCGATGGCCCAGGCGCGGCCGACGTCGTCCGTCACCAGGCATTCGATTCCGAGCGACATGTCTTCCAGGCGGCCGGCGGCATTCAGGCGCGGACCGAGCGCGAAGCCGAGGTCGAAGGGTGAGGCGCAGCGCGCTTCGCGGCCCGCCACCCGGAACAGGGCGGCCACGCCGGCATGCATGCGGCCCGCGCGCATGCGCTTGATGCCCTGCGCCACCAGGATGCGGTTGTTGGCGTCCAGCCTGACCACGTCGGCCACCGTGCCCAGCGCCACCAGGTCGAGCAGGCTGTCGAGCTTGGGCTGGGTCTGGGCGTCGAATACGCCGCGGCGGCGCAGCTCGGCGCGCAGCGCCAGCAGCACATAGAACACCACGCCGACGCCGGCCAGGTGCTTGCTCGGGAAGCCGCACTCGGGCTGGTTCGGGTTGACGATTACGCGCGCCGGCGGCAGCGCATCGCCCGGCAGGTGGTGGTCGGTGACCACGACCTCGATGCCGCGCCGGTTCGCTTCCAACACCCCATCGATGCTGGCAATGCCGTTGTCGACCGTGATGATGATGTCCGGCGACTTTTCGCGCGCGGTGAGTTCGACGATCTCGGGCGTCAGGCCGTAGCCGTACTCGAAGCGGTTCGGGACGATGTAGTCGACCGTGGCGCCCATCATGCGCAGGCCGCGCAGGGCGACCGCGCAGGCGGTGGCGCCGTCGCAGTCGTAGTCGGCGACGATGGTCATGCGCTTTGCCGCAGCAATCGAGTCGGCCAGGAACACGGCGGCGGCGTCGATGTGACGCAAGGCCCCGGGCGGCACCAGGGCCGCCAGCTCGCTGGACAGCTCGCGCGCGTCGAGCAGGCCACGCGCCGCATAGATGCGCGCGAGGACCGGGTGCACCCCGCCCTGGCGCAGCATCTCGGAAGTGCGGAAGGGGCAGGGACGGGTGGTGATGCGTGTCGTGATGCTCAAGGTATGCTCAACTAAGTCGTTCCAGGGTCGGCCGGCGCCAGAATTTGCGCTGGGCCATGGCGGTCGTGGTGCATTCGGCAAGGGTCTCGCGGTTGCTCAGCACAAGCTTGAGCTGTTTCACGCGGCCCTGTACCAGCGCCGCATGCAGCGGCGCGAACAGTTTCTGTTCCAGGTGCTGGACCTGCTGCACCCAGGTGCCCCAGTCGGAGGCGATGGCGGCGTCCGCCAGAATGCCGACGACCAGCAGGCCGTCCTGCGCCAGCGCGCCGTCCAGGCTATCCAGCGAGCCGATGGATTCGCTGGACAGGCCGCGGACCCACCCCGGCACGCCGATGCTGGCCACGCGGCCGGCGGCGCGCGTGGCGTCGCCGGCGGCGCCCCACAGCCAGAAGGAATTCACGCCGGGGAGGCGGCGCGCCTCGCGCGCGGCGTTCACCGGGTGGGTGTGCCACAGCATCTGCACTTCGTTCTGCAGCCGGCGCAGGGGCAGGGCCTGCTTGCCGCGCGGGACGAAGTCGCTCAGGTCCATGCCCACCACCGTGTCCGGGGTGGCGGCCTCGATGCCGGTCCAGTCGTCGGCGCGCAGGAACCAGGTCTGGGCATCGCCGTACAGCAGCGCATGGCCGATTTCCTCGCACAGCGGCCTGGCCGCCTCGTACAGGGCGCGGCTGTCATCCTCGCCTAAGCCTAGATGGCGCAGGTCGGCCATCATCGAATGGCTGCGCGCGATCTGGATGTGGGCCGGGTTGACGATATACCAGGTGCCGCCCGCCGGATCGAGGCCGAAGCCGCGCATGGCGGCGGCGGCGAAGGCCGGCAGGCCCTCCGGCGACAGCCCGAGCGTGCGCGCCAGCCACTGTTCGTGCGGCAGGGCGCGTGCGGTATCCAGGGCGGCCTGGCGGTCGAAGGCGCTGGTACGGGACAGCAGGGCGGCCAGCGCCGGGGTCTGCAGGGCACGGACCAGGTCGGGCGCGAATTCGGGGAGCGGCAGCAGGTGGGGCAGGACAAGCGTAATGTGCGACATACCGCTATTTTAGGGCAAATATGCTTCCAGCGAACGGTCGTGCAGCGGCCACGTCCCGCCCTCGCCACACGCGCAATGCTTTCTTTTGCGCCATAAAAGTCCGATGTCTGGCAAACTCTCGGGTTGGCAAACCAATAACGCACATTAAGCGATTTCATGAGCATCACCCACAAGCTGCCCTACGAATGGCAGGTCGGCCTGCGCTACACCCGCGCCGGCAAGCGCAGCGGGCGCAACAGCTTCATTTCCTTCATCTCGATGGCCTCGGTGGCCGGCATCGCGCTCGGCGTGGCCGCGCTGATCGTCGTGCTGTCGGTGATGAACGGCTTCCAGAAAGAGGTAACCGCGCGCATGCTGTCGGTGCTGGCCCACGTGGAAGTGTTCGACGCGCGCGGCGAGATGCCGGGCTGGCGCACCTCGATCCAGGAAGCGCTGCGCAACCCGGAAGTGCGCGCCGCCGCGCCCTTCGCCGAGACCCAGGCCATGCTGCTGAGCGACGGCGTGATGAAACCGGTGCTGCTGCGCGGGATCGACCCGGCGCAGGAATTGAAGGTGTCGGACGTGTCGAAACACATGCGCGAAGGGCGCTTCGACAGCTTGCAGCCGGGCTCGTACAACGTGATCATCGGCCGGGCACTGGCCAAGTCGCTCGACGTCGGCGTGGGCGACCGGGTGACGCTCCTGATGGCCTCCACCCCGGCGCAGGCGCAAGGCGCGGCCCAGGGTGGCGCGCTGCCGCGCACCCGGCCGCTGACCGTGAGCGGCATTTTTGAAGCCGGCCACTTCGAATTCGATTCCTCGCTGGCCTTTGCCCACATCGAGGACGCCGAGGCGCTGGCGGGCGTCTCCGCACCCGCGGGGATCCGCCTGCGCCTGGCCGACATGCACCAGGCGCCGCGCGTCGCGAGCGAACTGCATGGCAGCATGTCGGGCGACCTGTTCATCCGCGACTGGTCCAAGGTCAATGCGATCTGGTTCGCCGCCGTGGAGTCGCAAAAGCGCATGATGTTCATCATCCTGACCATGATCGTGGCGGTGGCGGCCTTCAACCTGGTGTCTACCCTGGTGATGACGGTGCGCGACAAGCAGTCCGATATCGCCATCCTCCGTACGCTGGGCGCCTCGCCGCGCTCGGTCATGACCATCTTCATGGTGCAGGGCACCCTGGTCGGCGTGCTCGGCGCCGTGCTGGGCGTGAGCCTGGGCGTGGCGGTGGCCATGAACATCGACGTCATCGTGCCTTTCATCGAGCGGCTGTTCAAGGTGCAGTTCCTGTCGCAGGAGGTCTACCTGATCAGCGAGATTCCCTCGCAGCTGCGCTGGAGCGACGTCGGCTGGATCGGCGGTGTGGCCGTGCTGCTGGCCTTCGTGGCCACCCTGTACCCGAGCTGGTCGGCGGCGCGCGTGAAGCCGGCCGAGGCCCTCCGCTACGAATGAGGATGCCTCACTTGACGATGACAATCTGGCCACGCCCGTGCCTCCTGTGGCACACTGCGGCCTCGCAACAACGACCCAGACCATGAGACTTACCCAGAACCTGCCGTACGAATGGCTGGTCGGCCTGCGCTACACGCGCGCCGGCAAGCGCAGCGGCCGCAACAGCTTCATTTCCTTCATCTCCCTGATCTCCGTGTCCGGCATCGCGCTGGGCGTGGCCGCCCTGATCATCGTCCTGTCGGTGATGAACGGCTTCCAGAAGGAAGTCACCGACCGCATGCTGTCGGTGCTGGCCCATATCGAAGTATTCGACCGCAGCGGCAGCATGCCGGACTGGCGCGCGGCCGGGCAGGAAGCGCTGAAGAACCCGGCGGTGCGCGGGGTCGCGCCGTTCGTGGAGACCCAGGGCCTGCTGGAAGGCCAGGGCGTGATGCGCCCCTCGATCATCCGCGGCGTGCTGCCCTCGGAAGAACCCAAGGTGTCCGACGTGGCCAAGCAGGTCAACCAGGGCAGTCTCGATTCGCTCAAGCCCGGCGCCTATAACATCGTGCTGGGCTACGCGCTGGCACGCGCGCTGAACGTCGGCATCGGCGACAAGGTCACCATGCTGCTGGCGCAGGGCCAGATCACGCCGGCCGGCCTGCTGCCGCGCAGCCGCAGCTTCACCGTCTCCGGCATCTTCGAAGCCGGCCACATGGACTTCGACGCGGCGCTGTCCTTCATCCATGTCGAGGATGCGCAGCGCATGGAGCGCCTGCCGGCCCCGATGGGCCTGCGCCTGCGCATCGCCGACATGCACCAGGCACCTAGCGTGGCCCAGGAACTCAAGAAATCCATGCCGGGCGACCTGGAAATGCGCGACTGGTCCAAGCTCAACGCCAACTGGTTCGCCGCCGTACAGACCGAGAAGAAGATGATGTTCATCATCCTCACCCTGATCATCGCGGTGGCCGCCTTCAACCTGGTGTCCACCCTGGTGATGACGGTGACCGACAAGCAGGCCGACATCGCGATCCTGCGCACCCTGGGCGCTTCGCCGCGCTCGATTCAAAAGATTTTCATGGTGCAGGGCGCGCTGGTCGGCATCATCGGCACCGTCCTGGGTGTCGGCGGGGGCGTGCTGGTGGCCCTGAACATCGACGTCATCGTTCCGTTTATCGAAGGTTTGCTGGGAGTGCAGTTCTTGTCGAAAGATATCTACCTGATCAGCGCGGTGCCGTCCGACCTGCGCTGGCCGGACGTTTTCAAGATCGGCGGCGTATCCGTGCTGCTGGCGTTTGCTGCGACCCTGTACCCGAGCTGGTCGGCGTCGCGCGTGAAACCTGCGGAGGCGCTGCGTTATGAATGATTACCCGAATACCTCAACTACCCCTGTCCTGTCCTGCCGCGGCCTGGGCAAGACCTTCAAGCAGGGCGACTACACCGTCAAGGTCCTGGACGGAATCGATTTCGCGATCTACCGCGGCGAGCGCGTGGCCATCGTCGGCGCTTCCGGCTCCGGCAAGTCGACGCTGCTGCACCTGCTGGGTGGCCTGGATACCCCGTCGCTAGGTGCCGTCACCCTGCTGGGCGAGGATTTCGCGACCCTGTCCGAGACCCGCCGCGGCGAGCTGCGCAACTCCTCGCTCGGTTTCGTCTACCAGTTCCACCACCTGCTGCCGGAGTTCTCGGCCCTCGACAACGTCCTGATGCCCTTGATGATCCGGCGCGAAGCGCGCGAGCCGGCCTTGAAGAAGGCCGAGGCGATCCTCGGGCGCGTGGGCCTGGGCAAGCGCGTGGTGCACCGCCCCGGCGAGCTGTCAGGCGGCGAGCGCCAGCGCGTGGCCCTGGCGCGCGCGCTGGTCACCGAACCGGCCTGCGTGCTGGCGGACGAACCGACCGGGAACCTCGACCACAGCACGGCCCAGTCGATTTTTGATTTGATGCTGGAACTCTCACGCACCCTCGGCACGGCGTTTGTGATCGTCACCCACGACATGGAGCTGGCGCGCCGCTGCGACCGCGTGTTCCGGCTGACCGAGCACGGGCTGCAGGCAGTGGAGAACTGACGATGTGGATCGACACCCACTGCCACCTGGATGCGCACGAATTCGGCCACGGATCGCTGGACGTGGCTGCAGCGGCGAAGGCGGCGGGCGTGTCGATGATCGTGGCGATGGCGATCGAGCGCGGCAACTTCGGCGCCGTGGCCGAGCTGGCCGCGCAGGCCCCGAACGTTACCTATGCGCTGGGCATCCACCCGATCTACGTGCCGCAGGCCCGGGATGAAGACCTGCTGGTGCTGCGCAGCGCGGTAGAAGCGGCGATGAAGGACCCGAACTTCGTCGGCGTCGGCGAGATCGGACTGGATTTCTTCATCCCGATACTGTGCGAGGCGGACATGCGCGAGAAGCAGGAGCGCTTCCTGCGCGAGCAGCTGCGCATCGCACGCGACTTCGGCCTGCCCGTGATGCTGCACGTGCGCCGCTCGCAGGACCAGGTGCTGAAGCACCTGCGCCAGATCCGCCCCTTGGGGGGGATCGCCCACGCCTTCAACGGCAGCTTCCAGCAGGCGCAGAACTTCATCGACCTGGGCTTTCACCTCGGCTTCGGCGGCGCCATGACCTTTACCCGCGCGCTGCAGATCCGGCGCCTGGCGGCCGAGCTGCCCCTCGCGTCCATCGTGCTGGAGACCGATTCTCCGGACATCGCGCCGTCCTGGATCCACCCGGGACGCAATACGCCCGACCAGCTGCCCGCCATCGGCGCCACCCTGGCCGAACTGCGCGGGATCGGCGTGGACGAGGTGCGCGAAGCGGTCTACCGGAACACGCTGGCGGCGATTCCGCGGCTGGCCGGCTATCCGCTCGCGCATGGTCATGCTGCGGGCTAGCCAATCCGACACTGGACAAATAGATAATTAGCGAAGTAGCAGCACTTGCGCCGGTGGGTAGCACCGGATGCTTGGCGGCGTCCCGCGACAGTGGCTATAAGGTTTAGTTCGTTTGCAGCGTTGAAGCACGACAAGGCTGCGCATGTTCCGTTCTGCCAAGATGCACTCTTCGCTGCCATTGCAGCACAGCCACGATGGAGAGTGATTTGGACAGCGCGAGCGAATTCCTGCGGATGCTACGGCACGAGAAGTCGCTGACCACCGCCCACCGGCCGATCCGGCTACGCCTGGGCCATGCCGACCACCTGGCCGACGAACTGCTGCTGCCGCAGCGGGTGCAGGGCCATGAATCGGTGTGCGGCGGTTTCGAATACGTCGTCACCTGCGTCGCCGACACGCCGCGCCTCCCGCTCAAGGAACTCATCGCGCTTCCCGCCGAACTGCAGATGGTCACCGACCGCGGCCAACTGCGCAGCATCTGCGGCATCGTCGCCGAGGCGCGCGCCGGCGACCACGACGGCGGGCTGGCGGTCTACCAGCTGGTGCTGCGCGATGCCCTGGCCGTCATGGAAAAGCGCGTCAACAGCCGCGTCTTCCGCTACCAGAACGAGCTCGAGATCGTGCAGGTCCTGTTCGACGAATGGCGCCAGTCCAACAGCGTCATGGCCAGCTCCTTCGACTACGAACTCGACCCGCTGTTCGACATGCGCCTGTACCCGCCGCGCGAACAGACCATGCAGTACAACGAGTCCGACGCCGCCTTCGTGCGCCGCCTGCTCAAGCGCCGCGGCATCGCCTGGACCTTCCGCCCGGGCCGCGCCCGCGCCGGCAGCACCGACCAGGACGCGGACGACACGCCCGTCCACACGCTGGTGCTGTTTTCCGATCCCGCCTCGCTGCCGCGCAGCGCCGCCGGCAGCGTGCGCTACCACCGGATCGATGCCACCGAGGAGCGCGATACCGTCGTCTCCTGGTGCGCCGCGCGGCGCCTGCAGCCGGGCAGCATCACGCGCCACAGCTGGGACTACCGCAACCCCACCGGCACCCAGTTCATGAGCACCACCGCGCGCAGCATGGCCGACCAGGGCCGCAGCGGCAATGCGCTGGCGGCGAGCCTGGACGACTACCTGGTCGAGATCCCGCATGCCGGCAACGACGTCGAGGACCACTGGCGGCTCGGCCAGGTGCGCATGAACCGGCACGAATTCGACACCAAGTGCTTCCACGGCGAAGGCAGCGTGCGCGACCTGTGCGCGGGTGAATACTTCAGCTTGAGCGGCCACCCGGAGATCGACACCCATCCGGAAGGCGAGCGCGATTTCGTCGTGACCGCCGTCTGGATGGAAGCCGAGAACAACCTGCCGGCCGACCTGTCGGCGCGCGTGCGCCGCCTGATGGGACCGTATACCCCGATCGATGCGATGCTGGCGCCGAACGAACATCCGGTGGCCGGCGACGGCGTGCGGGTGCGGATGCGCTTCGATTGCGTGCGGCGCGGGATCGCGCTGGTGCCGGCATTCGATCCGCGCATCGACCTGCCGCATCCGCAGCTGCAAAGCGCCATCGTCACCGGGCCGCCGGGCGAGGAAGTGCATTGCGACGCGCTGGGGCGAGTGAAGATCCGCTTCCCGGGCATGCGCAGCACGGACCACAAGCATGCGCATGGGGCGGGCGCCTCGGATACGCCGGCCGATTCGGCCTGGGTACGGGTGGCGTCGAACTGGGCCGGCAACGGCCCCGGCGCCAACCAGCAGTGCGGCACGCTGTCGCTGCCGCGCGTCGGCAGCGAAGTGCTGGTGGCCTTCCTCGGCGGCGACCCGGACCGGCCGGTGGTCCTGTCGCAGGTCTTCAACCAGCGCGGCGAGCCGCCGGCATTCAGCAAGTCGGGCGGCTTGCCCGGAAACCGCTACCTGTCGGGCACCCGCACCCGCGAGATCGGCGGCGCGCGCGGCAACCAGCTGCGCTTCGACGACACCCGCGGCGAGATCAGCGCCCAGCTGGCCAGCGACCACGGCGCCTCGCAACTGAACCTCGGCTGGCTGACGCAGCCCAAGGCCAACGGCACGGCCGCGCCGCGCGGCGAAGGCGCCGAGCTGCGCAGCGACCATAGCGTGGCGATCCGCGGCAAGGAAGGCGTGCTCCTGAGCGCAGAGGCGGCCCCGGCGGCCGAGGGCGAGCAACTGGCGCGCGCCGGCCTGCTCGGCCTGGCCGAGTTGATGCAGAGCATCGCGGACGAGGTGGCCAAGCTGGCGGAACAGCACACCGAGGACGAGCCGAGCGCGCAGCGCCTGGCCGACTTGTCCGACAAGCTGCGGCGCTGGGACCAGGGTTCCAACGTCGCGCCGGGCGACAAGGGCGCCGAGCCGATCGTGGCCGTGACTGCCCCGGCGGGCATCATGCTGGCCAGCCAGGACAACGTCGCGCTCGGGTCCGAGACCCAGCTCGACATGGTCAGTGGCGGGGATGCGCGCACGTCTGCAGGAAAGAACATCTTCCTGCGCGCTGCGCGCGGGATCAGCGCTTTTGCCCAGGCGCTGGGCGTCAAGCTGGTGGCGGGGCAAGGGAATATTCTGCTGGAGGCCCACCAGGGCAAGGTCGAGCTCAAGTCCTCGGGCAAGATCAGTCTGATCTCGGCGGAAGCGATCCATATCGAGGCACCCGTGGTCCGGATCATTTCGCAGGGCGCGCTGACGCAATGGACGGAGGGCGCGATCACGCAGGAGAGCACAGGCGAGCACACCATCAAGGCGACCAGCCTGACCCGCGGCGGGCCGGGCGGAGGCGACCCCAGCAAACCTGAGTTTGCCAAGTCAACGTTGAAGACAAACGAACGACTTGTCCTGCGCCATCTCCAAACGCGGGAACCGATTCCATATCAAAATTACATTGCCCACCTCAGCGATGGCCGGACCATCCAGGGCACCAGCGACGAGGAAGGACGCACGGCGCTGGTGCAGAGCGATACGCTGGGGCCGGTGCGATTCGAGCTTCTTCCGTCGACTATTTAGGCTGTCGGGAACCGTCATGCGTGAACCGACCAGGCCGTTGCCTTCGCTCGTCCCTTTGCCGCACGGCGGCTGGGGAGTGGATTCGTATATGTCCTCTGCGGATTATACGATCCGTGGGCTTGGGCTTGTCCCACCAAATACGATCCTCCCCATCATCGTTGTGCCCGGCATTATGGGGACGAACCTGCGCGCAAAAACGAATCCGCGTCTGGGAAGACTGAACGATGAGCGCAACGAAAAACTGACGCCAGGTGCGATTGCATGGCGTCCGCCAAACGACATCCCGTCGGCAGTGCGCGACGCACACGTCTGGGACAAATTGTCTCCCCGGGATCGTCAGAAATGGTTTGATCGCGCCACTTTGGAGGTGGACGATCGCGGCCCTATCATTGTCCCGCAAACCGACGACGGGTATGTCGTTACGGAGGCCGAGTTACGTTCGCGCGGCTGGGGCGAGGTCCATGCTGAATCTTACGGTCTCCTATTGTCCTCGCTACAGAGCCAACTAAATCAAACCTTCGGAATGGATGAAAAGACGCATCGTCGCTTCGTCAAGCCGCACTGGAAGCGCGCAATGGGGTACGACCCTCGTAAGTGGGGCGTGCGTGAAATTGCACCGCTAACCGAAGCACATTTGGAAAATTATGCGAAGAATTATTACCCGGTTTACTGCTTTGGGTACAACTGGCTGGATGACTGCGAAACATCGGCGAATCTACTCGAAAAACGAGTTGCCGACATCATAGACTCGTGGCGTAAGTTAAGCAGGACCTGCGAAAAGGTCATCCTTGTAACGCATTCAATGGGTGGACTGGTCGCGAGAGCCTGTGCTAAACGAATCCCTGGGAAGATCGCGGGGGTGATCCATGGGGCGATGCCGGCATATGGGGCACCAGTCGCGTATCGGCGGATTGCATGCGGAACCGAAGCTTTCAGTCCTAGTAATGGCGTGAAAGATGATATTGCCGGATACGTCATCGCGCAAATTCTTGGCGACTCGCCTGAAAAAACTACGCCCGTACTGGCTACGTCTCCTGGTGCGCTCGAACTACTGCCTAATCATCTGTATCCCGGGCCTTGGCTACATGTTCGCGTCGTGAAGGTTCGTGGGCAGGCAAATCCAGCGGATCACGAACGAAAAGCCGGGATCAAACCCACGGAGGAGGCGGCAACGGATTACCTGAAGCTGCCCAGCTCAATTGCGCCGAACCCATACGATTTATATCGTGACATGCGTCGTTGGTATCGATTGATAGACCCACATTTGGCCGACCCCGCAAAGAAACACAAGAAGGGTGTATTGAAGGCGATTACAGACGCGATTGACACAGCGGAAGCGTTCCATCGCTCCCTGGGCGATTACTATCACCCGAATACCTATGTGTTCTACGGCGACGATCGTAGCAAGTTGTCGTTTGGACAGGTCCGCTGGGTTGCGCGCCAATGGGGCAACTCCGCGACAGCGCTGACCACGTCGAATGTGTCCACTGCGCAAATCCTGGGCCGTTCCTACGACCGGAGCCGCCGTGTCATGGTGGAAGGCAAGACGGACCTGAGGTTCGAACCAGATCCCCAGGACACACGCGGGGACGGCACTGTGCCACATCAGTCTGGCGCGGGCCCGGCGGGAAAGGTCAAACAACTGTTTGCAGCACAAGGATTCGATCACCAAGGATCGTATAACAATAGCGACATACTAATGTTGACGCTTCGACTGATTGCGAAGATTGTTCAGGAGATGTCGTGAGGCGCCTGTTTCGGACCGGGCTGGCCGTGGTGCTAGCCGGGATTGTTATCGCGGGTTTGGCGAAAACCTGGGACCCGGGCGCCGAACAGGACAAGCATGGGGTGGCGCGTATGACCGAGAAGATGAAAACTGTATGCGTGGGCAGATTTTTGGTCGACCTGCCTGCAGAAGCACAGTACGAATTCCACCGGCCCCGCGTTGACGGCTTCGATATTAATGTCTTCGACGAATCCGAGGAGGAGTTTGAAAAGCGCGTTGTTTTACGCAAGAGTCAACTGGAAGCAGTTCCCAATCGGCCGGGCGGCCACAAGAGCCTCGAATCGGTCAGGGAAGTAAGAAACGATTTCGGAGTCGAGGGCCATGTTTTCGTCCATGGACGGGATGTAAGCGAGGGCCAGTCCTCGGATGGGTTGACGATAGAACGCTATCGATATGAAAGTGTTGCAGTCGATGCACTTGTCCATGCCAATGGGTTGAGTATTGATTTCTCCGCGCCTGCTTACGATCCAGAATCGGTTGCGAACCTAACGAAATTAATTTCCCAGCTAGTTCCAAACCCGGACAATCTCGTTCCGACTGAACCTGGCTTTTGCATCAACCGCGCCTACATCCGGGATCCCCTGCATGCTGATCAGGGCGAAGAACTCATGATGGCAGCATGGCTTCCGAATCGTCCGGATATCCTGTTCAAGATTATGCTGGCCGCAGGTACCGAGCCGGATCGACAAGGACTCCTTGAGAGAGGGGATGAATCCGATATGCGGCTGGCCGCTGACGAACGAATGCGGGTGTCCAGATTACGTGCGGACAAGCGCACCATCAGCGGAATCGACGGCGACGAACTGGTTGAGCGTTTTGTTGAAAAAAATGATTCAGTCGTTTATAGCTTCTGGTGGGAAGTGAATGGCACGGTCGACAACGTGTTTGTCCCGCATATCGTCTTCAAGATGGACACGGGATACAGCGAGCATGGCCCAGTTCCTTCGTCACTGTCGGAAGATGCGGCGACCTGTCTATGGGATGCCGTGCTGACAAGCCTGCGCGTACGTCCTTCGGGGGCAACGGTATCGCAGGCAACTGATTCTTCGTCTATTGCGATAGGAAGCCAAGCACTCGCAGGAGACAAATGTCCCGAAAGCGGGTGGTGGGAGTGTACCGATGGAGGCAAGGATATCGGGGTGATGGGAGGGCGGCGACAGTACATCAAGCAGGGGGAGCGCATGCCCCAGGCATTGCTGCTCTCAAGACCAACGCTTTGGGAACGCTTGAGGGGACTTCAATCAAGTTTTGAGTCTACCGTGCCGACGTCTTGGCAGCTTGTCGACAAACGGGCCCGGAAGCGGGTGGCACAAACGATCCCGTTGGCGAAACCCGTCGCCGGCTCTGGAGCTTCCTCGATGGCGGATTTTCGCCAGGTGCATGGGCAGGATATTTCGACTGGAAGTTTTGTCACAACCGGCTTCCCATGTCCGGCGAGCGGATGGTGGCGCTGTGAGGACTCTCATGCCCTCGATGGGACACGCTGGTTTGCTCAGGGAAGCCTGTTACCGCCAGCAACCTTCGCAGTTCCTCCAAGCGTATTCGGGCATTCTGACAACGCTCCAAAGTCGATCCAACGGCGGGCAGCATGGCGTCTCGTCCGAATTGCTCAGGCCCCTGAGCATGTACACGATTCCGCTGCAGGAGCTGCCGATTCGCCGAAAGCGCCACGTGAGTCTAGAAGCACATGAAACTTCCCGATCATCTTCTCTGTACCCGATCTAGGCTTGTTCAGCCTCCTGGAGGTGCGAAGGAGTTTCTGAACCAATGTGCTGCGTTTCCACAAACCCAAATCCCCCAACTCAGCTACATTCCAGCTTTCCCCGGGAAGGAGAGCGGACGTGACCCACAAGCGTTTCTACATCCGCGCCGGCGCCACCACCACGGCGGGCGGCACCGTCAGGGCTTCCAGCACCTTCACTACCCTGGACGGCATGCCGATCGCCCGCGAAGGCGATCCGGTCGACTGCCCCGAGTGCGGCGAGCAGGGCGTGATCCAGTGCGTCATGCCGCGCCTGCCCGACCAGTCCGAAGGCAAGGAGTGCGCGCTGAGCGACGACCTGTGCATCTGCGCCTGCTCGCCGCCGCCCAAGCTGGTCGCCGACCAGTTCCACGACTTCCAGCTCGTCGCCGAGAGCCCAGTGGCCTAGCAGCCTCACCCACGCAAGCCTGCGGGCCGGCCCATGCGCTGCGCGATCCTCGCCTTCCTCGCCGGGACATGCTGGCTCCAGACCCGCGCCGAACTGCCGCCACCGGCCTACCTGGCCGGCGCCCTTGCGGCAGCGCTGGTCCTGTTCTTACTGCGCAAACGTGCCGCGACCCTGCTCGCCGCCGCCATCCTCGGCGCCGCGTGGTCGGCCTGGCTGGCCCACGTCGCCCTGGCCGACGCGTTGCCGCGCGAGCAGGAAGGCCGGGACGTCACCATCGTCGGCACGGTCGACAGCCTGCCGCATGAATTCGATGGCGGTTCTCGCTTCAACCTGCGCGTCGAACGGGTCCTGACGCCGGACGCCACGGTCCCACCGCGGATCGCCATTTCCTGGTACGGGCAGCCGGCGGCCACGGACAGCCTGACGCCGGTAGAACCCGGCGAGCGCTGGCAGCTGGTCGTCCGCCTGCAGCGCCCGCACGGCAATGCCAACCCCTACGGCTTCGACTACGAAGCCTGGCTGCTCGAGCAGAGCGTGCGCGCCACCGGCTACGTGCGTCCCGCGGGGCCGCGCAATGTTCGCCTCGACGCCTTCGTGCCGCGCCCGGGCCATGTGGTGGAACGCGCCCGCGCCGCACTGCGCCGCCACATCCTGCGCGAACTGGACGGCAAGCGCTATGCCGGCGTGATCGTGGCACTGGTGATCGGCGACCAGCGCGGCATCCCGCAGTCGAGCTGGGACGTTTTCAACCGCACCGGCATCAGCCACCTGGTGTCGATCTCGGGCCTGCACATCACCATGGTCGCAGCCCTGGCGGCATGGGCCATGTCCGGCTTATGGCGCCGTTCCTTTTTTGTGGAGGGCGCCGCCTTGCCGCTGCGGCTGCCGGCCCAGAAGGCCGCGGCGCTGGCCGGCGCGCTGGTGGCGCTGCTGTACGTGCTGCTTGCCGGTTCCGGCGTGCCCGCGCAGCGCACCTTCTACATGCTGGCGGCGGTGGCGGCCGCGCTGTGGTTCGGACGGGTGGTGGCGCTGTCGCATGTGCTGTGCCTGGCGCTGCTTGTCGTGGTGCTGATCGATCCCTGGGCCGTGCTGGGGGCCGGCTTCTGGCTGTCGTTCGGGGCGGTGGCCGTGATCCTGTACGCCAACCTGGGACGGGTGCAGCCCGATCCCGGGTGGCGGCGCACGCTCGGCATGGCGGTCCGGACCCAGTACGCCGTCACCGTCGGCCTGGTGCCGCTGACCATGCTGCTGTTCGCGCAGGTGTCGCTGGCCAGCCCAATCGCGAATGCGGTCGCGATTCCCGTGGTCAGCCTGTTCGTCACGCCGCTGGCGCTGCTCGGGGCACTGCTGCCGGCGCCGCTGGCAGGCTGGGTGCTCGGACTGGCGCACCTGGCGATCGAGATGCTGGCGGATGGCTTGGCCTGGCTGGCCGCCAGCCCGTTCGCGGTCTTGAACGCGCCGGCGCCGCAGCCGTGGATCTTCGTGCTGGCGCTTGCCGGCACCGCGTGGACGCTGGCGCCGCGCGGCTGGCCGCATCGGTGGGCCGGGCTGGCCGCCTGGGCCCCGATGCTGACCCAGTTGCCAAGCGCGCCGCCCGCCGGCACCTTCTCGGTGACCGCCTTCGATGTGGGGCAGGGCATGGCCCTGCTGGTCGAGACCGAGCGGCACCGGTTGCTGTACGACGCCGGTCCGCAGTATGGGCCGGGCGCGGACGCGGCCGGGCGGATCCTCCTGCCTTATCTGCGCGGGCGCGGCATCGGCGGCCTCGATGCGCTGGTGGTCTCGCACAGCGATGTCGACCACGCCGGCGGCGCCCGCACGCTGCTCGAGGGCGTGAGCGTCGCGCAGGTCCATTCCTCGCTGTCCGTGGGCCATCCGGTGGTGCAGGCGGCGCGCCGCCACAGCCGCTGCGGCGCGGGCCAGGCGTGGAGCTGGGACGGAGTGCGCTTCGAGCTGCTCGGGCCGACCCCGCAGTCGTACCAACAGGACGGCCTGAAAGCCAACGCCCGCAGCTGCGTGCTGCGCGTGAGCGCGCATGGCAAGGCGATGCTGCTGGCGGCCGACATCGAGGCGGCGCAGGAGATGCAGCTGATCGAGACCGCGGCGGGCCAGCTGCGCGCCGACGTGCTGCTGGCGCCGCATCACGGCAGCGGGACCTCGTCGACCGCCGCCTTCCTGGCCGCGGTGGAACCGAGGCTCGGCATCTTCCAGGTGGGTTACCGCAACCGCTACCGCCACCCGAAGAAGGAGGTCTACGAGCGTTACGCCAGCCTGGGGATCCGCAGGCTGCGCACCGACGAATCGGGCGCGGTCCTGCTGCGTTTCGGCCGCACACTGGAGGTGAGCGAATTCCGCGCCGAGCGGCGCCGCTACTGGCACGGACGCTAGCGATCAATCCGTCAAGGGCAGGCTGAGCCGCACCTGCAGGCCGCCTCCCTCGCGGTTGGACGCGCCGATGCTGCCGCCGTGCGCCGCCAGCACCTGCTGGGCGATCGCCAGTCCCAGTCCATGGCCGTCCACCTTGTTCGGGTTGGAACGGAAGAAGGGCCGGAAGATCGACGCCAGGTCGGCGGCGGCGATCCCGGGGCCGCGATCGAGCACGTCCAGGTGCGCCCATTGCGCGTCGCGGTGCAGCACGATCCTGATACTCCCGTTGCCACCATGGCGGATCGCGTTGCGCACCACGTTTTCCAGCGCGCTCCACAGCAGGTCCGGGTCGCCCTGCACCACGATCGGGCCCGGCGCCTCCACGCTGATGCGCGGCGCTTCCGGCCCCGCCTCGTAGCGTGCATCCGCCGCGATCTGGTCCGCCAGTTCGGTCAGGTCGAGCTGTTCGCGCCGCGCCAGGGTGGTCGAGGCTTCGAGCCGCGAGAGCGTCAGCAGTTCGCCGACGAGTTTATCCATGCGCATGCTCTCGCGCTCGATGCGGTCGAGCGAGGAGCCGATCCGCTCCGGCTGCTGGTGGGCCAGCCCCACCGCGGCCTGCAGCCGCGCCAGCGGCGAGCGCAGTTCGTGCGAGACGTCGTGCAGCAAGCGGCGCTGGCCGTCCATCAGGGCGGCCAGGCGTGCGCTCATGCGGTCGAAGTCGCGTCCCAGGTCGCTCAGCTCGTCGCCAGCGCGGCCCGGGCTGGCGAAGCGCGGGGCCAGGTCGCCGCGCGAAGCCGCTTCGAAGGCGCTGCGCAAGGCCCGGATCGGGCGCGAGAAATACCAGGCCAGCAGGGCGGCGAACAGCAGGCTGGCCAGCGTCGCGGCGACGATACCGGCGACCTGACCGACGCGCCGGCCCGGGCCTGGTCCAGGTAGTGCTTCCCCGGGGCGGTGCTGGTGCGCAGCCGCGGCGGCGGCACCCGTCAGCGGCGCACCACGGAACTGGCGCCGCACGAAGGCCGTGTAGCGTTCGCCGTCGGGCCCGGTCAGCTGCCGGATGCCGCGGCGCGGCTCGCCCGAGGTCAGCTGGCGCGTGAGCTCGGCTTGCAGTTCGGGCGGCACCGGGCGGCCCAGCAGCTCGCGCCCCTGGCTGTCCTGCACGAACACCTGGGGACGCTGCATGTCGCCCAGCATCCCGCGCAAGGCCTGGACGCCGCCGTGCTTGAGGGTGGCGGCGGCCGCGTCGAGCGCGATCCAGGCCGGCGGGCCGTGGTCGAGTTCGATGGCCTGGCTGCGGGCACGATCGCGCAGCCAGAAGGCGCCGCCGATGCCGATGGTGGCGGCGACCTGGGCAAGCAGGATGCAGAGGAAGAACTTCCAGAACAGGCGGCCCATGTCAGTCCCGGATCAGCTGATAGCCCTGGCGGTAGATCGTCTGCACGGGAGAGCGGCCATCCGCGAGCAGGCCCAGTTTCTGGCGCAGGCTGCTCAGGTGCACGTCGATGTTGCGGTCGAAGCGCGCCAGTGGCCGGCCCAGTCCCTGTTCCGACAGCTCGTTCTTGCTGACGGGGCGGCCGGCGTGGCGCGCCAGCACGTCGAGCAGGTTGAATTCGGTGCTGGTCAGCTCCAGCGGCGCGCCGTCCCAGCTGGCGCGGCGCTGTTCCGGATACATGCTCAGTTTGCCGACCGTGAGCACCGTGCCGGGCCCCGCGCCGCTGGCCTGGGTGCGGCGCAGGATGGCGCGCACCCGCGCGGTCAGTTCGCGCGGCGTGCAGGGCTTGGCGACATAGTCGTCGGCGCCCAGTTCCAGGCCGAGGATGCGGTCGGCGTCGTCGCCGCGCGCGGTCAGCATCAGGATCGGAATCCGGTTCGCTGCGCAGCCGGCCGCGCGGATCTGGCGCAAGGCCTCGATGCCGTTCGTACCCGGCATCATCACGTCGAGGATCGCGATGGCATAGTCGCCGCGCAGCGCCTCGCGCACGCCGTCGTGGCCGTTGTGGACGCAGGTGGTGCGAAAGCCTTCCTGTCCCAGGTATTCGGAAAACATCCCGACGAGTTCGACGTCGTCGTCAATCAGCAGTACGTGGTTCATGGGCAGCAGGATAGCAAACGCGCCGCCACCCCACCGGCATCTGCAGGGAGCCTTTACCTGGATTTACACGCCCGCCGCCGGCATGCCGCCCTGACGCACGCCCCGATTAGGCGAAGGGGATATACGCGATACCGCCCTGGAGCACGCCCGCCAGCGCGACCACGTTTTCCTGGCTCTCGCTGAACTGGGCCAGGATGTCGGTCGCGCTGGTGCCGGCGTCCATGGCCTTGAGCCAGTAGTCGAAGCCGGCCTGGTCGGGGGCGCGGTGCAGGATGTTCTGGTAGATCTTGCCGAGGAAGTCCGCATTGCTCGGCTTGGCCCCGTACATCTGCGCGAACTCCTGCGAGCCGATGAAGGCCGCGGCCACGTCGGCCAGGCTGGTGCCGCCGTCCATGCGGCCGATCCAGTAGCCCAGGCCCGCCATGTCCGGCGTGCGGTTGAAGGCGGCCTGGTACAGGCGGTAGGCCTGGCCGGCCACGCCCTCGACGTCGAAGCCGAGCATCGCGTCGTCGAATTTCAGGCGCTCGATGCCGGTCAGGACGTCGACCTCGCCCGGCACGTGCAGGGAACTCAGCGTGGCGCCGTTCGCGCCGCCCCCGAGCTGGTAGTCGGCGCGCTTGCCGGCATAGACCGCCACGTCCAGCCCGAGGCCGCCGTCCAGCAGGTCACTGCCGCCGCCGCCCACGATCAGGTCCGATCCGGCGCCGCCTTCGATGCGGTTGGCCAGTTCGTTGCCGATCAGGGTGTCGTGGCCGGCGCCGCCGCGCAGGTTCTCGATCGCGCTGCCGAAGTTCACCGTCACCTGTCCGGCCGCCACGATCGAATCGGCCTGCTTGCCCAGCCAGCTCCAGTAGCCGGGGCGCAGGTCGACCGTCATCCCGCCGCCGAAGGCGCTGCCGTCGATGGTGTCGATGCCGCCGCCGTCGGCGATGAAGTTGGCCTTGGCCGCATCCAGCTTCCAGGTGGTGTCGCCGGCAGCCAGTTGCTGCGAAGGGCCATAGATGTAGTGGAGGGCGGCCAGGTCGAGGGGACTGTAGGACAGGTCCAGTTCCGCCTCGTCCATGTTGTAGGTCATCACCGTGTGCCGGGCCGCATCCTCGGCGCTGCTGAGGTAGGGACCGGGGCCGGCATTGCCGAGCGAATCCTCATGGCTGAACGGGTGCTTGAGTCCGAGCGAGTGGCCGAGTTCGTGCAGCAGCACTTCGACGCCATAGTTGTCCGTCGTGGGCGCCAGGTTGTCCGGTTCCTCGCTGCTGAGCATCAGGAGCCGGGTGCTGGCATATCCGGAAGAGTCTTCCTGGCGATTGTTTGCCAATAGCAGCAGGCCGGCGCCTTCCTCCTCGTCGGTTTCCACGAACTTCACGTTCAGCACGGTGCCGACGTAATCGAAGACCTTGCGCGCGAAGCTGCGCTGGGCCTCGTTGAAGGGCTGGAAGCCATCCTTGTCCTGGTCGTCGAAGTCGGACGCGGGCTGTTCGGCAAAGCGGTATTCGATGGTCCAGGTGTCGCCGAGGGTGCGCGCCACGGCTTGCTGCGCGGCGAGGGCGGCGATCCAGTTCGGGAGTTTCTGCACGCCCGGCGCCCAGGACCAGTGTTCGACGCTGCCGACCGGCAAGACCCAGTCGGCATAGATCATGCCCCTGTCGATGCCCCCTTCGTCGACGACGATGTCGACCACGCTGCGCACGTGGTAGGTGTCGTCGCCTTTGCCGCCAAGGAGGATGTTGATGCCGCTGCCGCCGTCGAGCGTGTCGTTGCCGTCGCCGCCTTGCAGAACGTCGTTGCCGGCGCCGCCGAGCAGGATGTTGTTGCCGCCTTTGGCCACCAGCAAATCGTCGCCGGCGCCGCCCAGCAGCAGGTCGTCGCCATCCTCGCCGATCACTTCGTCATCGCCGTCGCCACCGTCGAGCTTGTCGCCCATCAGGTCGGGGGAGTGCTGTTTGGTGACCGGGTCCCAGCGCTGGCCGCTGCGCACGAGGTCGTCGCCGGGGCCGCCGTCCATCGTATCGCTGCCGCCGCCGCCGTACAGGTCGTCGTTGCCGGCGCCGCCGATCAGGGTGTCGTTGCCGATTTCTCCCTGCAGTTCATCGTCGCCGGCGCCGCCGTCGAGCAGGTCGCCCTTGTCGTCCTGGCCCCAGGTGCCGGTCAGGGGATCGTATTTCAGGCCGCTGTAGATCTTGTCCTTGCCGTCATGGCCGCGCATGATGTCGGCGCCGCCGCCGCCCGTGATGACGTCGTCGCCATCACCGCCTTCGCCGAGCTCGTCGCGGGCGTCGCCCTCCAGTTCCAGTCCCGCCGCCATGTTTTGCTTCCATTGAAATCAAGTTGTGATGCTATCAGTTCAATTTCTCCGTGGAAATATCTTTGTGCTTCGATTGCGCAGATCACGCGGCGCGCATAGCTGTCCTCTGGTGTAGGCATTCCCCTCTAAACCCGGTTCGTGCACCGGGCTCTTTCATTACAATGGACCGTTGACATTCACGCCATCCCCTCATGAGCAAACCGCTGCTGCACTTCTCCCACGGGAACAGCTACCCGGCCGGCACCTATAGCCGGCTGTTCCAGGCCCTGGGCGCGCATTACGAGCTGCGCGCCCACGACATGTACGGCCACGATCCGCGCTTTCCGGTGGGCGACGGCTGGCACGGCCTGGTGGAGGAGCTGATCCACCAGCTGGAGGGCTACGAGCGCCCGCCGATCCTGGTCGGCCATTCGCTCGGCGGCATGCTGAGCATGATGGCGGCCAAGCAGCGGCCCGAGCTGGCGCGCTGCGTCGTCATGCTCGACTCGCCGGTGGTGGCCGGCTGGCGCGCCTTCCTGTGGAAGCTGGTCAAGAAACGCGGCATGGGTTCGCGCTTCTCGCCGGCGAAGTTTTCCGAACGCCGGCGCAATGTCTGGCCGGACCGGGCGGCGGCCTACCAGCATTTCATCGCCAAGCCGATGTTCCAGGCCTGGGCGCCGGGTGCGCTCGACGACTATCTCGACCACGGCCTCCAGCCCCATCCGGAAGGCGTGCAGCTGCGCTTCGACCGGGCCGTGGAAACCATGATCTACAACACGCTGCCGCACCACATGGGCGCGATCCTGCGCGAGCCTTTTCCCCTACCGATCGGCTTCATCGCCGGCACCACCTCGGAAGAGCTGCGCCAGGCCGGGCTCGACGCCACGCGCCGCCTGGTGGGGCGCAACCTGGTAATGATCGAGGGCGGCCACCTGTACCCGCTCGAGAAACCGCTTGAGACGGCGCGCCTGACCCACGAGATGATTCGGCGCCTGTTGTCGCCATCGATGCCGGCCACCCAAAGCGTGTCGGCGGCGGCGGTTTAGCGTAAAATCGCGGGATTGATTTTTTGGAATGTCACCGATGGCTATCAAGAGCGATAAATGGATCCGCCGCATGGCGGAAGAGACCGGGATGATCGAACCCTTCGAGCCGCGCCAGGTGCGCGAGTCCGACGGCCGCCGGGTCATTTCGTGGGGCACCTCGTCGTACGGCTACGATATCCGCTGCGCCGACGAGTTCAAGGTGTTCACCAACATCAACAGCACCATCGTCGACCCCAAGAATTTCGATTCGAATTCCTTTGTGGACGTGAAAAGCGATGTCTGCATCATCCCGCCGAATTCCTTCGCGCTGGCCCGCACCATCGAGTACTTCCGCATTCCGCGCAACGTGCTGACCGTGTGCCTGGGCAAATCGACCTACGCGCGCTGCGGCATCATCGTCAACGTCACGCCTTTCGAGCCGGAGTGGGAAGGCTACGTGACCCTGGAGTTCTCGAACACCACGCCGCTGCCGGCCAAGATCTATGCCGGCGAAGGCTGCGCCCAGGTGCTGTTCTTCGAATCCGATGAAATCTGCGAGACCTCGTACAAGGACCGCGGCGGCAAGTACCAGGGCCAGCACGGCGTGACGCTGCCGAAAACCTGATTCAATTTTTTACGGTATCCTATCAATATTGAATCATATTGATGGCTTGAACCCCGATGGCTGATTGCTGCAGCGGCGGCTGCTCCCCGAGCAAACCGCCGGTCGATCCCCGCTACCGGCGCGTGCTCTGGATCGCGCTTTGGGTCAATGCGCTGATGTTCGGCGTCGAACTGGCTGCCGGCTGGGCCGCCGGCTCGGTCTCGCTGCTGGCCGACGCCGTCGACTTCCTCGGCGACGCCGCCAACTACGGCATCTCCCTGTTCGTCCTCGCGCTGGCGCCGATCTGGCGCTCGCGCACCGCTCTGGTCAAGGGCGCGACCATGGGCGGCTACGGCATCTTCGTGCTCGGCACCGCGCTGTGGCACCTCCAGCTCGGTGTGGTGCCGAAAGCGGAGACGATGGGCGTGGTGGGCTTCCTGGCCCTGCTCGCCAACTGCTCGGTGGGGGCGCTGCTGTGGGCCTACCGCAACGGCGACGCCAACATGCGCTCGGTGTGGCTGTGCACCCGCAACGATGCGATTTCCAACGTGGCCGTGATGCTCGCCGCCCTCGGCGTGTTCGGCACCGGGAGCGGCTTGCCGGACCTGCTGGTGGCCACCATCATGGGCCTGCTCGGCCTGTCCTCCGCGTATTCCGTCATGACCCACGCCCGCCGCGAGATGCGCGAGGGGCAGGCGCCTGCGCCTGCCGCGCCCGCGTCCGTGCCCGCCGCGACGGTCGAACTCAAACGCCGCTAGCACGATCGCAGCCGCGTAAAAAAAGGGGCTCGCGCCCCTTTTTTCATGGCCTTGCGGCTCGCTTAGGCGTCCTGCTTCACGCAATCCACGAAATAGCCGCGCTTGCCGTCGACTTCACGCTTGACCAGTCCGTGCACGTCGGTCTCGAAGCCCGGGAAGCGCTCGTTGAAGTCGCGCGCGAAGCGCAGGTAGTCGACGATGGTCCGGTTGAAGCGCTCGCCCGGGATCAGCAGCGGAATGCCCGGCGGGTAAGGCGTCAGCAGGATCGCGGTGATGCGGCCTTCCAGCTCGTCGATCGCCACGCGCTCGATCTGGCGGTGCGCCATCTTGGCGAAGGCATCCGACGGCTTCATGGCCGGCACCATGTCCGACAGGTACATCTCGGTGGTCAGGCGCGCCACGTCGTACTGCTTGTAGAACAGGTGGATCTCGGTGCACAGGTCGCGCAGGCCACGGGTTTCATAACGCGGGTTGGCCGCGGCGAACTGCGGCATCACGCGCCACATCGGCTGGTTGCGGTCGTAGTCGTCCTTGAACTGCTGCAGCGCGGTCACCAGGGTGTTCCAGCGGCCCTTGGTGATGCCGATCGTGAACATGATGAAGAAGGAGTACAGGCCGCACTTCTCGATGATCACGCCGTGCTCGGCCAGGTACTTGGTCACGATCGAGGCCGGGATGCCGGTGTCGCCGAACTTGCCGTCCAGGGACAGGCCCGGGGTTACGATGGTCGACTTGATCGGGTCGAGCATGTTGAAGCCCTCGGCCAGCTTGCCGAAGCCGTGCCAGTCGTCCTCGGCGCGGATCATCCAGTCCTTCTGCTCGCCGATGCCTTCATCCGATTCGACGTCCGGGCCCCAGACGCGGAACCACCAGTCGTCGCCGTACTCGGCGTCGACCTTCTTCATGGCGCGGCGGAAGTCCAGCGCTTCCAGGATCGATTCCTCGACCAGGGCGGTGCCGCCCGGCGCTTCCATCATGGCGGCGGCGACGTCGCAGGACGCGATGATCGAGTACTGGGGCGAGGTCGAGGTGTGCATCAGGTAGGCCTCGTTGAAGGCGTCCTGGTCCAGCTTGACGGTTTCCGATTCGCGCACCAGGACCTGCGAGGCCTGCGACAGGCCGGCCAGCAATTTATGCGTCGACTGGGTGGAGAAGATCATCGACTGCTTGGCGCGCGGGCGGTTCTCGCCGATCGCGTGCATGTTCTGGTAGAAGCTGTGGAAGGCGGCGTGCGGCAGCCAGGCTTCGTCGAAGTGCAGGGTGTCGATCTTCCCGTCCAGCATTTCGCGCAGGGTCTCGACGTTGTACACCACGCCGTCGTAGGTCGACTGCGTGATGGTGAGGATGCGCGGCTTCTTGTTCACGGCGTCGCGCGCGAACGGATTGGCCTCGATCTTGCGGGCGATCGACTCGGGGGTGAACTCTTCCAGCGGGATCGGGCCGATGATGCCGAGGTTGTTCCGGGTCGGCATCAGGAACACGGGGATTGCGCCGCACATGATGATCGAGTGCAGGATCGACTTGTGGCAGTTGCGGTCGACCACCACGATGTCGCCCGGAGCCACGGTACTGTGCCAGACCATCTTGTTCGAGGTCGAGGTGCCGTTGGTCACGAAGTAGCAGTGGTCGGCATTGTAGATGCGCGCCGCGTTGCGCTCGGACTTGGCCACCGGGCCAGTGTGATCGAGCAGCTGGCCGAGTTCCTCGACCGCGTTGCAGACGTCGGCGCGCAGCATGTTCTCGCCGAAGAACTGGTGGAACATCTGGCCGATGGGCGACTTCAGGAAGGCGACGCCGCCCGAGTGGCCCGGGCAGTGCCAGGAGTAGGAGCCGTCATAGGCGTAGTTGACCAGCGCGCGGAAGAAGGGCGGCGCCAGCGAATCGAGGTAGGCCTTGGCTTCGCGGATGATGTGGCGCGCCACGAACTCCGGGGTGTCCTCGAACATGTGGATGAAGCCGTGCAGCTCCTTCAGGATGTCGTTCGGGATGTGGCGGCTGGTGCGGGTCTCGCCGTAGATGTAGATCGGGATGTTCGCATTCTTGTGGCGGATCTCCTGCACGAAGGCGCGCAGGCCGGTCAGGGCGAAATCGGTTTCCTCGACCGAGCCGCCGCCGAATTCCTCGTCGTCGATGGACAGGACGAAGGCGGAGGCGCGCGACTGCTGCTGGGCGAACTGGGACAGGTCACCGTAGCTGGTCAGGCCGAGCACCTCCATGCCTTCCTGCTCCATCGCGGCCGCGAGTGCGCGAATGCCGAGACCGGAGGTGTTCTCGGAACGGAAGTCCTCGTCGATGATGACGATGGGGAAACGAAATTTCATGGACAGCTCCAAAGCGAAGCGCCGTGGAAGCGGCCGGCCCTGGTGGGTCGCTCCGCCGGCCACGGCACCGGGAAAAAAGAGGAAACGGATTTTCGCAGAAATCGCGTACGTCGGTGCAATTTTTTTGCAGCTTTTCTATGCAATACCTGCAAGAGTAGCCAGTAGACGCGCCGCCTGTCGCACACTAGCTGGAAAACTCAGTTGGAAAGCCTCCTGCCGACCCGCCGGAAGACCTCGGTCAGGGCCGCCGCGCCGAAGGCCGCCAGCAGCGGGCCGGCCGAAAAGGGCATCGGTTCGGCCTGGATTGCGGCGAACAGGCCGAGCGTGATGCCGAAGGCGGCCACGGCGCTGGTGAGCGTGAGCAGCCAGGTGCGGCGCGACAGCAGGCTGATGGCGGCCAGCGAGATCGCGATCTGCTGCGCGACCGCGGCGGCGGCCCACTGGCGGTGGCGGTGCAGTTCTTTCTCGGACAGGGTGTTCCATTCGTTCGAGCTGGCCTCGAAGCGTTCCGCTTCCTGGCGAATGCTCTCCTTCTCGACGCCGTAGCGGCGGATCTCTTCGCGATAGTGCTCGCGGTCGGTGCCGGGCAGGGCCGCGGCGACCTCGGACAGGTTCTGGCGGTTGGTCTTGGCCTGGTAGTGGTTCCAGGCATTGGCCGCGCTGGTCTTGTCGATCGCCGCATTGCTCTTGTACAAGGCGGCGTTGTTGTGCGAGGCGCTGCCGATGAAGCCGAACATGGTCCCGAGGGTGGCCAGGATGGCGATCAGGACCGCCACCTTGCCGGCAAAGCCATCGCCGCCGCGCGTGCCGGGAGTGCGAACTGCCTGGTCCGTCATGGTGTCAATCCTTCTTTCGAAGATAGGTCACGTAGGCGAAGTCGTAGCCGTTCGCGTCCGAATGGTGGGTCTCGCGCGCCGTTTCCTGCCACACGCCCGGGTCGATCGGCGGGAAGAAGGTATCGCAGCGGAACACGTGGTCGATCTCGGTGACGATCATTCTGTCGGCAAGCTGAATCGCCTCGTTGAAGATCTGGGCGCCGCCGATGATGCTGGCCGCTTCGCCGTTCAGCAGCGCGATCGCGGCCGGCAGCGAGCTTGCCGTCTCGACGCCCTCGTGCGACCAGCCGGCATTACGGGTGATGACGATGTTGCGGCGCTTAGGCAGCGGGCGGCCGATCGAATCGAAGGTCTTGCGGCCCATGACGATCGGCTTGCCCAGGGTGACGCGCTTGAAGTGGGCCAGGTCTTCGGGCAGGTGCCAGGGCAGCTGGTTGTCGATGCCGATGCCGCGCTGGGCATCGATGGCCACTACCAAAGTCAAAGCCGCATCGCCCATCGTCGTGTCCGTCGTCATGTGTAGAGGTAGGAAATGTTGTCGTTTTGAAAGCAGGATGTCAAGGGGTCTGTACGCGCGTCAGACTGCCACCGGCGCGCGGATCGCCGGGTCCGGATCGTAGCCCGCGACCTCGAAGTCCTCGAAGCGGTAGTCGAACAGGGATTCCGGCTTGCGCTTGATAACCAGGCGCGGCAGTTCCTTGGGCGTGCGCGACAGCTGCAGGTCGACCTGCTCCATGTGGTTGCTGTACAGGTGGCAGTCCCCGCCGGTCCAGATGAACTCGCCCACTTCCAGGCCGGCCTGCTGGGCCATCATGTGGGTCAGGATCGCGTAGGACGCGATATTGAAGGGCACGCCCAGGAAGATGTCGGCGCTGCGCTGGTACAGCTGGCAGGACAGCTTGCCGTCGGCCACGTAGAACTGGAAGAAGGCATGGCAGGGCGGCAGCTTCATGTTCGGCACGTCGGCCACGTTCCAGGCCGAGACGATCATGCGGCGCGAGTCCGGGGTGTTGCGGATCTGGTCCAGCACCTGCGAGATCTGGTCGATGTGGCCGCCGTCGGGTGTCGGCCAGCTGCGCCACTGGTAGCCGTAGATCGGGCCCAGGTTGCCGTTCGCATCGGCCCATTCGTCCCAGATGCTCACGCCGTTTTCCTTCAGGTAGGCGATGTTGGTCGAGCCCTGCAGGAACCAGATCAGTTCATGGATGATCGACTTGAGGTGGACCTTCTTGGTGGTGAGCAGGGGGAAGCCCTGCTGCAGGTCGAAACGCATCTGGTAGCCGAACACGGACAGGGTGCCGGTGCCGGTGCGGTCGGTCTTGACCGCGCCATGCGCTTTCACATGGCGCATGAAGTCGAGGTATTGGCGCATTGGGTATGACGATAGGTGACAGTCCGTCATTGTAACCGAGAGTGCCCCTCTTGGCCTCGCCCCCGGCGCGCCCTGCGGTATAGTGCGGTCATGCCGACTTCCCCGAACCATCCCAGCACGCCGGACGGCCGCTACTTCGTCGTCGCGGGTCGGCTTTGGCGATCGAGCAACCCGGCGCTGGCGCCGGAGCTGCGGCAGCAACTGGTCGACGCGTTGATGCGGGCGCGCAGGCAGGTCGGCACGGCCAAGCGGGCCGGCGACGCCGGCGCCGAGCGCCAGGCCCGCGCCGAGGTCGATGCGGCCAAGCGCGCGCTCGGCGAGCGCGGACCGGTCTGGTGGACCGACGGCGCCCCCGACTACAACCGGCGCATGGTGGCCAACACCCCTTACGCGGACTGGTACGCGTCCTTGTCGTCCTGAGCGCCGAGCGCCCGCGCGAACAGCGCAAGCGCCTCGCGCACTTCTGCGTCCGGCGCATTCAGCAGGTTGTCGCCCACGTATAGCTCGAAGGAACTGGTGCCAGGCAGGGCGGCCGCGGCGATGCGGTTGAACATCCAGATGCCATGCCGCTCGGCGAGCGCGCGGCGGATCGCCAGCGCACGCTCGGGCGTGACCGGCAGGTGCAGGTGCAGCATGTTGGTATGCGGCGCCGCCGGGTTGACGCGGATGATCGGGTGCGCCGCCAGTTCGCGGTACAGGAAGTGCGTGCGCTCCAGGCAGGCCGGCATCGCGGCCAGGCGTTCCTCGAAGCCCATCGCGGCGGCCACCACATAGGGCGAACGGTGGATGACATTGCCGCCCTGGCGCCGGAACCATTCGGCGGCCCGGTCCACGAACTCGCGGCTGCCGGCCAGCATGGCGCCGCCCAAACCGCCGATGCCCTTGTACAGCGAGACGTAGACCGAATCGAAGCCGGCCGCGACCTCGCTCAAGGGCTTGCCGTAGCCGGCGGCGGCTTCCCACAGGCGCGCGCCGTCCATGTGCAGGTGGGCGCCGCGCGCCCGGCAGTGGGCCTTGATCGCTTCCAGTTCGTCCCAGGGCGAGAGCTGGCCGCCGATCTCGCGCAGGGGCAGTTCCATGCCGACCGCGCCCAGGCGGTCGGGGATCGCGGCCAGGTCGGCGACGCGCCAGGGACGGTAGCGCTCGCCCGCCTCCAGGGCGTTGAAGTGGCCCAGCAACTGGTAGTTCGAGCGTTCGTGCACGAAGATGTGCGAGGTCGGGTGCAGGGCGGCGAGATCGTGCCCGCGGTCCTGGCAGGCCAGGCGCAGCGCCGTGACCTGGGCCATGGTGCCGCTGATGCAGAACACCGCCGCCTCCTTGCCCAGCAGGCGCGCGATCCTGTCCTCGAATTCCTGCAGCAGCGGACCGCTGCCGTAGACGTCGTGCTCGACGCCGTTCGCTTCGCACCATGCCGCCATCGCGGCGAACAGTTCGGCGGGCGTGCGGGCGCGGTGGCCGGGGAAGACGAGGTGGCAGCGGCGTTGCAGTTCGGTGTCGTTCAAGGCGGGCTCCTGGCGAAGCCTGCCACTCTACACCGAAGCGGGCGCTTCGGAAAAGCGCCTTAGCGGACGCCGAGAGCGAGGCGGCGCGGCGTGGATGCGCTCGCGTGCGCGTCCGCGTCGTCGGGCAGGCGGAACAGGCGCACGGCGCGCGCCAGCTCGTCGGCCTGGTCCTGCATGGCCTGGGCGGCGGCGCTGGCCTCCTCGACCAGGGCCGCGTTCCGCTGGGTCGCCTCGTCCATGGCGCCGACCGCGCCGTTGATGTGCTCGATGCCGCCGGTCTGCTCCTGGCTGGCGGCGGTGATCTCCGCCATGATGTCGGTCACGCGCGCCACGCTCGCCAGCACGTCCTGCATGGTGACGCCGGCGTCGGCCACCAGCTTGCCGCCCGCTTCGACCTCGCCGTTCGATGCGTCGATGAGCAGCTTGATCTCCTTGGCCGCCGCCGCGCAGCGCTGGGCCAGGCTGCGTACCTCGTTGGCGACCACGGCGAAGCCGCGGCCCTGCTCGCCCGCACGGGCGGCTTCCACGGCCGCGTTCAGGGCCAGGATATTGGTCTGGAAGGCGATGCCGTCGATCACGCCGGTGATGTCGGAAATCTTGCGCGACGACTGGCTGATCGCATCCATGCGCTCGATCACCTGGGCCACGGTGGCGCCGCCGCGCTGCGCCACGTTCGATGCGCTGACGGCGAGCTGGTTGGCCTGGCGCGCGTTGTCGGCGTTCTGGCGAACGGTGGCGGTGAGCTGGTCCATCGAGGTGGCGGTGCCGGCCAGGCTGGCCGCTTGCTCCTCGGTGCGCTGGCACAGGTCCAGGTTGCCGGCCGAGATCTGTTGCGAGGCGCTGGCGATCTGTTCGGCGCCGAGGCGCACCTTGCCCACCACGCTGGAGAGGCTGGCGCCGACGCTGTTGATGGCTTCGGTCAGCAGGCCGATCTCGTCGCGCCCGCGGCTCTCCATGCGCGCCGTGAGGTCGCCCTCGGCGATGCGCCTGGCGACGTCGCGCACCTGCGCCAGCGGACGCGCCACGCTGACGCGCAGCACGGCGTACAGGAGCGCGGCCAGCACTGCCAGGGCCAGCAGGCCGGCCAGGATGACGCGCTGGCGCAGTTCGGTGGCGGCCGCGGTGATCTCGTCGCGGTAGGTGCCGCCGGCGATGATCCAGTCCCACGCCTTGATGTGGGTGTAGGCGACGAATTTTTCGCGCGCCGCGCTTTCGCCCGGATTCTGCCAGTCGTAGACGATGCTGCCGTTCTTCTTGTCCAGCATCTCGCGGATGAAGGCGCGTCCGTCGGCGGCGCGGCTGTCGAGTAGATTGGCGCCTTCGCTGCCCGGGTGCACCAGCAGCTCGCCGTAGTGCTTGCCGGGGGCGGCGTTCAGCACGTAGAAGTAGCCGGTCTGGCCCACCTTGAGCGCGCGGATGCGGTCCTTCAGCAGCTTCATGTCTTCCGTGATGTCGACGCCCACGTAGAGCACCCCGACCACCTTGCCGGCGGCGTCGCGCGCCGGCTCGTACTGGGTGATGTACTGCTTGCCGAACAGGGTGACCAGGCCGATGTAGCTGCGGCCCTCGCGCAGCACGGCATAGGCCGGGCTGTTGCGGTCCAGGGTGGTGCCGACGGCGCGTTCGCCGTTTTCCTTCTTGACCGAGGTCGTCACGCGCACGAAGTCCTGGCCATCAAGGGCGAAGATGGTGGCGTTGCCGCCGGTCTGCGCGGTGAAGCTGTCCGGCGCGCCGAAGTCGAGGTTCAGCACCTTGCCGTCGAGCTTGAGCGTGGGCGTGGCCTTGCCGCCGATGTCCACGCTGGTCGCCGGGTCGAGCTCGAAGCTGCCGGGCAGGCCATGGCGGAAGATGCGGCCGAAGCTCGCGGCCGAGCTGCTGACGCTCTTGTTGAACATCTCGACCGTGTTGGCCACGCTGCGCAGTTCGCTCGTGACGCTCTGGGTCGCGCGCTCCTCGAGCATGCGCGAGGTGGCGTAGGTGATCGTCGCGACCAGCGCGGCGATGATCGCGGCCGTCAGGACGAAGGTGATGGCGCTGATGCGGGTGCCAACATTCCAGTTGGCGGGATGATATCGGGAGGCGGACATGACGAAAATCTGGATCTGGAACCAGAGGCATCATACCGTTGTAACTTTCCGTACCGCAACGATACCGGGTCGAAAAACGCCGTGTGCGCGGCTGCGCCACAACACAGATGCCGCATTGGCAAGCAATCCCGATGCGCTTCTGTCATCAAAGCTTTGCCAATGCGCGGGCGGCCGCGCGCCCGGCCGCAAGCTCAGGAGGCCTGCTGTTCGAGCGGGGCGTGCGCCTGGAACTGCAGCGCCGCCAGGTTGGCGTACACGCCGCCGTGGGCGACCAGCGAGGCGTGGGTGCCGGCTTCGACCACGCGGCCTTCGTCGAGCACGATGATGCGGTCGGCGCGCTGCACGGTGGCCAGGCGGTGGGCGATGATGATGGTGGTGCGGCCGACCATGGCCGCTTCCAGCGCGCGCTGCACCAGGCGTTCCGACTCGGCGTCGAGGGCGCTGGTGGCTTCGTCGAGCAGCAGCAGGGGCGGATTCTTGAGCAGGGCGCGCGCGATCGCGATGCGCTGGCGCTGGCCGCCCGACAGGCGCACGCCGCGCTCGCCCAGGTAGGAGCCGTAGCCCTGCGGCAGGCGCTCGATGAACTCGTGGGCCGCGGCCATCTTCGCCGCCGCCACCACTTCATCGTCGCTCGCATCCGGCCGGCCGTAGCGGATGTTCTCCAGCGCGCTGCTCGAGAAGATCACGGTGTCTTGCGGGACGATGCCGATCGCGTC
The DNA here is from genome assembly GCF_046236355.1 of Massilia sp. BHUDP2. Taxonomy (NCBI): domain Bacteria; kingdom Pseudomonadati; phylum Pseudomonadota; class Betaproteobacteria; order Burkholderiales; family Oxalobacteraceae; genus Massilia; species Massilia sp. BHUDP2. The sequence goes on along the minus strand of NZ_JBJUVW010000002.1, from coordinate 260,501 downwards.
GCGCAGCGTGTGCAGCGCCAGGTCGCGGATGTCGATGCCGTCCAGGAAAATGCTGCCGGCCTGCGGGTCGTAGAAGCGCAGCAGCAGCTGGAACAGGGTGGTCTTGCCGGCGCCCGAGGGGCCGACCACGGCCACGGTCTCGCCGGCGGCGATGTCGAGCTTCAGGTGCGACAGCGCCGCGGTATCCAGGCGCGAGGGGTAGCTGAAGCTGACGTCGTCGAGCGTCACGCGGGCGCCGTTGGCAAGCCGCGGGGGCAGCGGCCGCGGATGGGCCGGGTCCTGGATGTCGGAGCGCGCCGCGAGCAGTTCCAGCAGGCGCTCGGTGGCGCCGGCGGCGCGCTGGGCTTCGCCCATCACTTCGGACAATGCGCCGACCGAGCCGGCCACGATCGAGGCGTACAGGATGAACTGCCCGAGGTCGCCCCCGGTCATCGTGCCCTCCAGTACCGCATGGGCGCCGAGCCAGAGCACGAAAACGATGCTGCCGAACACCAGCACGATGGCCAGCATGGTGAGCGTGGCGCGGGCGCGAATGCGCCGGATCGCGGTCTGGAAGGCGCCTTCGACGGAGGTGCCGAAGCGGCCGGCCTCGATGCCCTCGTGGGTGAAGGCCTGCACGGTGGGCATGGCGTTCAGGATCTCGCCCGCCAGCGCCGAGGCGTCGGCGATGCGGTCCTGCGAGTCGCGCGACAGCTTGCGTACGCGCCGCCCGAACAGCACGATCGGCAGCACCACCAGCACCAGGAGGCCCAGGATGATCGCGGTGAGCTTGGGGCTGGTCACGAACAGCATGACCAGGCCGCCGATGAACAGCAGGGTATTGCGCAAGGCGAGCGAGATGCTGGTGCCGACCACGGTCTGGATCAGGGTGGTGTCGGTGGTCAGGCGCGACAGCACTTCGCCGGTGCGGGTGGATTCGAAAAATTCGGGGCTCTGGTGCACCACGTGGCGGTAGACTGCGGCGCGCACGTCGGCCACCACGCGCTCGCCCAGCCAGGACACCATGTAGAAGCGCGCGGCGGTGGCCACCGCCAGCACGGCGGCCACGCCGAACAGGGCCAGGAACACGGCATTCACGTGTTCGATGTTCTGGCGGCCGGCCTCGGCGCCGAAACCGTGGTCGATCATCTGCTTGAAGGCGGCGGGAATCGCCAGCGTGGCGCCGGCCGCGAACAGCAGCGCGATGCCGGCCAGGACGAACTGGCGGCGGTAGGGCGCGAGGAAGGGCAGCAGGCCCTTGAGCGCGGCCAGGCTGCCTTTGCGGGCGGTGTCGGAATCGGTATTGCCGGTGGAGCGGGAAGTCATTGTCTCGGGCGGATTGTTCTTCAATGTTCTGTTCTGTTCAAAGCTTCATCGGGCGCACGTAGCCCGTCATTTCCAGGTAGCCGCGCCCCAAAGGCTTGCCGTCGCGGCTGACCGTCACCGCGCCTTCCCAGTACACCGCCCCGGTCGAGCGGCGCGAATCGAGTTCCTGGTCCTGCTGCAGGGGAGTAAGCTGCCAGCGCAGCGCGCCGGTGACGACATCCTGGGCCACCGGGTACTCGGCGCCGGTGCGCGGCGACCGCCAGCGCGCGGTGGGCGTGAAATCGACCTGCTCGGGCGCGTAGCGGGTCACGCGGCCCGCGGCATCGCGCACGGTGGCGTGCGCCCATAGTTTACCACCTTGCCTGCTGCGAATCTGGAAAGCCATCAGGGCGCCGCCATCATTGAGGTTCACGCCGATCCAGTCCCACCCGGTGGCTTCCGGCTGCAGCGCTTCGCTCGACCATTCGTGATCGAGCCAGGCGCTGCCGGTGACGGCGACGGGCAGGCTGCCGGCCCGACCAACGTTGCCGCTCACCTTCAGCTGCGGCTCGCTGTAGTAATGGCTGGCATGCTGGGGGCTGGCGCCCTTGCGCGAATAACCGCCTTCGCCCTGCACCAGCACCGGCTGGGTCGGCTGCAGGCGCAGTTCCAGCGTCAATTCGCTGGAGCGGATGGTGACGCGGTAATGCCCTGAGCTTTCGCGCACCATGCGCCAGTCGTCGAGCTTGAGGTCGGTATTGCCGGTGCGGGCCCAGGCCAGGCCGAAGCCTTCGCGGGCGCTCTTCTGGTCGTGCACCAGGCGGCCCAGCGCCGGGTCGGACAGGGCCGCGTGGCCGATCACCAGCTGGCGCGGGGCAAACGCGCTCGGGTTTCTCGGGTCGTGTTCGGTGCGGCTGCGAAAGAAGGTGACCTGGAAGCCGAGCGGCTTGCGGTCGGGCGTTTCGACCCAGCCGGTGACGTACCACCATTCGGTGCGAAATTCCGGATGGGCGCCGAAGTCGCGCGGGAAGGACAGCGTGCTGCCGGGAACCACGGGTGCGAACTGCGGCGGCTCGGCCCGGCCCCACTGCGCAAGGAACAACAGCACGACAAACACGACTACCCGCATTACCAATCCTCCCTGACCGCGCGTACCGGACCACCCGACAGCGCATAACGTCCCGATACCAGTGCCGTCAGGATCGAGGCCCCGACCAGCACCGCGGCCACGCTCCCCAGCAAGGTCCACGGCAGGTGCAGCCCCATTGTCCAGTGAAACGACTGCGGGTTGACAACATAAACCAGGATCAGGCTGATGACCAGCCCCAGCGCGAAGCCGCAGGCCACTCCGAGCAGGGTGAGCAGGCCGCCTTCGAAGGCGAGGATGCCCAGCACCTGGCCGCGGGTGACGCCGACGTGGCGCAGCATGCCGAACTCCTTGGAGCGCGCCAGGGTCTGGGCCGAGAAGCTGGCCGCCACCCCGGATAGTCCGATGGCGATGGCGATCGCTTCCAGCAGATAGGTCACGGCAAAGCTGCGGTCGAAGATCCTGAGGCTGGCGGCGCGGATTTCACCCGCGGACATGGTCTGCAGCGCCGCTCCGAAAGGCAGGGCGCGCACCGCGCCTTCGAGCTGTTCGGCGCTGCTGCCGCGCGCCGCGAACAGGGCGGCATCCGTGACTTCGCCTTCGCCCGTCAGGGCCTGGTAGTCGGCCAGGCGGATCACCACCGAGCCGGCCTGGTTGGCGTAGTCGCGCCACACGCCGGCCACGAAGAATCTCGCCTGGGCGCCTCCCAGCGGCAGCGTCAGTGTCTGGCCGACGCGCACGCCATACAGGTCGAGCATGGCTTCGGATACCCAGGCCGGCCGCGCACCGCCCGGCACCGGCGCGCTTGTGCCCACCAGGTACAGCAGCTGCCCGGGATCGCGCGCATCGATGTCGCGCGCGATCACGACCACGTTGGGCCGTTCGGGGGACAAGGAAACGGGACGGGTGCGCAGGAAGTGGGCCTGGGCGACGCCCGGCGTGGCGCGCAGCGCCGCCTGCTGCGCGGGCGTGAGGAAGCCGGTATTGCCGCTGCTGGCCGCCCGGACGTACAGGTCGGCCGGCAGGATGTGCCCCATCCAGTCGTCCACCGAGACCCGGAAGCTGGCCACCATGATGCCCATCGCCACCATCAGGCTGAAGCTGGCGAGCACACCGCCCAGCGCGATCGCCGCCTGGCCAGGGGCATTCGCCAGGCGCGACAGGGACAGCAGCAGGATCGGCGGCGCGCGGCGCGCGCGCAGCAGCAGGCCTTCCATGCGGCGGAAGGCTTGCGCGGCCAGGCGCGGCATCAGACCGATGCCGCCGATGAGCAGCAGGGCGATCGAGAAGTAGCCGAACAGGGGCAGCTCGAACACCGGCGGCGCGAAGGCCAGCGCCGCGCCCAGGGACAGGCACAGCAGCGATGGCCACACCCGCGCCAGGCGCGACAGCGCGGCTTCGTCGGCGCCCGACTTGATCGCCAGCGCCGGACGGGCGTTGGCCGCCTCCAGCGCCGGCGCCAGGCAGCCGAGCAGGGCCACGCCCAGGCCGAGCAGGAAGAACGCGGTGGCCGCCACCGGCGTGAACTGGACCTGCGGGCGGATGCCGGGGAAGTAACCGGCGCCCAGGTCGCCGCCGAAATAGGTGAGGGCCAGGGCCGCCAGCGCGTAGCCGCCCAGGATGCCCAGCGCCGCGCCGAGCACGCCCAGGCTGGCGCCCTCGAGCAGCACCTGGCCCAGCAGCCCATTGCGCTCCAGGCCGAGCACGCGCAGCAGCGCGAACTGGCTGCGCCGGCGCATCACCGACAGCGCCTGGGTCGAGAATACCAGGAAGGCGCCGGTGAACAGGGCCACCAGCGCCAGCACGGTCAGGTTGACGCGGTAGGCGCGGCTCAGGTTGGCGTTGCGCTCTTCCTGGTCGCTGTCGTTCGGCTGGCGCACCACGAAGCGCCCCGGGAAGCTGCGTTCCAGTTCCCCCGCCAGGCTGCGCTGGAAGGCGGCGCGGTCGACCCCGTCGCGCAGCTTGAGGTCGACCCGCGACAGGCGCCCCAGCTGATTGAAGCGCCACTGCATGGCGCCGATGTCCATCACGGCGATGCGCTGGCCCGCGCGCGCGCGCTGTACCGGCCCGGCCACGCGCAGCCTGAGGTCGCCGGTCCCGGCGCGCAGCACGAGGGTGTCCCCCGGCCGTTTTTGCAGCCAGGCCTGGGCGGCGGGCGACAGGAACAGGGCGTCGTCGGCCAGCACGTCGGTCATGCGGCCATCCTGCGGCACGCCGGTCAGGTCGGGCGAAATGAAGCCGGCGCGGAAGGCGTCGATGCCGACGATGCGCAGCGACCCCTGCATGCCGGGAAAACCGGCCGACAGCTCGAGCACCGGCGCCGCCACCGCCACCTGCGGGTGCGCTGCCAGCCTGGCGTAGACGGATTCGTCGAACAGGGGTTCGCGCCCGGCCACCTGGACGTCGGCCTGGCCGGCCAGGGTCTTGACGGCGGCGGAAAACTCATTGAAGGCGGCGGCGTTGATGAGGTGGATGGCGAAGCCCATGGCGACGCCGACCGCGATCGCGGCGATGGCGAGCAGCGCCCGCACGGGATGGGCGCGCCATTCGCCGAACAGGAGCCAGCGAGACAGGATTCCGATTGGCAGGCTCAGGCCGGGCATTCCACCGCCAGTGCCTCGGCCTGCCGCCGCGCCTTGGTGCCGGCGCGTTCGGCGTCGTCGCGGCCGGCGCGCCTGGCGTCCTCGATGGCCCACTTGTGCTGCAGGCGCAGCTTGTCGCAGCGGCGCCGGACGGCAGCCGCGGCCCGCTGGGCCCGGACACCTTCGCGCGCCGCCTGTTCCTCGCGCGCCGCGCGCGCCTCCTCGATTTCCTGCAGCAGGGCGCGCTCGCGCGCGAGCCGGGCCATGGCGTCCGGCGCCGGCTCTTGCGCCGACTGCACCTTCAGGGCCACCGCGGCGCTTCCGCAGGGCCGGTCGTGATAACTGATCCTGCCGCCTTCGGTGCATTTGTAGATCGTGCCCGCGCTTGCTGCGCTGGAGGCCAGGCAAAGGATCGCCATCGATATGTGCTTGCGCATGTGAATGTCCCCGGTCATAGAATTTTGCCAGGGTTCATAATGCCGAGCGGGTCCAGTGCGGCTTTGACGGCACGCATCATGTCCAGTTCGACCGGGTCCTTGTAGCGCGCCAGTTCCTCGCGCTTGAGGGCGCCGATCCCGTGCTCGGCCGAGATCGAGCCGTGGAAGCGGGCGACGCTGTCGTGGACGATGCGGTTGACCGAGTCCTGGTGCGCCAGGAAACTGTCGTGGCCGGTGCCGGCCGGCGGCGCGATGTTGTAGTGCAGGTTGCCGTCACCCAAGTGTCCGAAGCAGACGACCTGGCAGCCGGGGAAGGCGGCCTGCAAGGCGCGATCGGTCTGGTCGATGAAGTCGGGGATGCTTGACACCGGCAGCGAGATGTCGTGCTTGATGTTCTTGCCGGCAGCAGCTTGCGCCATCGAAATGTGCTCGCGCAGCTTCCACAGGCCGATCGACTGGCTGACCGAACTGGCCAGGGCCGCGTCCAGTGCGATGCCGCTTTCAAGCGCCGCCCCGACCGCGGACTCGACCAGGCCGGCGGCGTGGTCTTCGGATTCGTTGCTCGACAGTTCGACCAGCGCATACTGCGGATAGTGATCGGCGAAGGGCCGCGGCAGCTCGGGGAAATGGGTGTGGACCAGGCGCAGGCAGAGATCGGACATCAGCTCGTAGCCGGTGAGCGCCGCGCCGCAGCGTTCCTGCATCAGGGACAGCAGCGCGAGCGCTCCCTGCGGCGAGTCGAGCGCGACCAATGCCGTCAGGGCCGCCTTCGGCTGCGGATACAGCTTGAGCACGGCGGCGGTGATGACCCCGAGCGTGCCTTCGGCGCCGATGAACAGCTCGCGCAGCGCATAGCCGGTATTGTCCTTGCGCAGGCCGCGCAAGCCATCCCACACCTGGCCCCGGGCGGTGACCACTTCCAGTCCCAGGCACAGCTCGCGGGTATTTCCGTAACGCAGCACCGCGGTGCCGCCCGCATTGGTGGCTAGGTTGCCGCCGATGGTGCAGCTGCCTTCGCTGGCCAGCGACAGCGGAAACAGCATGCCGGCCTCGAGCGCGGCCTGCTGGACGTCGTACAGGATGCAGCCCGCTTCGACCGTCATGGTGCGGTTGGCCGCGTCGATGGCGCGGATGCGGTTCAGGCGCCGCAGCGACAGCACGACGGCGCTGCCGCTGGCATCCGGTACGCTGCCGAGCACCAGGCCGGTGCGGCCACCCTGGGGCACGACGGGCACGCGCGCCGCGGCGCAGGCGGCAACCACCTGGGCCACTTCGCCGGTGTCAAACGGCAGGACCACGGCCAGCGCGCGCCCGGTGAAGCGGCCGCGCCAGTCTTCCAGGTAAGGGGTCATCGCGGCGGGATCGAGGACCAGGTGCGCCTCGCCGACGATGGCGCCGAGGCCGGCGACGAAGGTGGCCAGCGCGGCGCCGGCCGGCTGTGCTTCAGTCATGCGGGACTTTGACCTTGTCGAGCAGTTCCTTGGCCAGGCGCTTGGCTTCCTTCTTGTACGGATGCAGGAACAGCAGCGCGCAGGCGTAGTAGACGACCACCAGCACGATCTCGCCGACCGCCATGCCGCGCGAGGCTTCGGAAGTGTCGGCCCAGGCGCGCACCACGCCTTCGGCGAAATAGATGAGGATCACCATCGACGACCATTGCAGGGTGTAGAGGTCGCGCTTGATCACGCCGCGCAAGGGCAGCAGCAGGGGCAGCGCCTTGAGCGCAAGCAGCGAGCCGCCCGGGTGCAGCGGCGCGACGAACACTTCCCAGGCCACGAGCCAGCCGATCAGCCAGATCAGGCTTGCGATTGCGCCGGCATGAAAGACTTTTGCGGTATCCATCATTGCATTCCGTGGAGTTTGACCGCGGCGAGCGCCAAGCGTTTGCCGAGCGCGATGGCGAGCACGCGCTCGTCCTCGCTCAGGGCGCGCTTGCCGTCGGCGCCGGCCCAGTGCGAGGCGCCGTAGGGGCTGCCGCCGCTGGCGGTATTCATGAGTTCAGGATGCGAGTAGGGCAGTCCCATCACGAGCATGCCGTGGTGTAACAATGGGAGCATCATCGACAGCAGGGTCGATTCCTGGCCGCCGTGCAGGCTGCCGGTAGACGTGAAGACCACCGCCGGCTTGCCGGACAGCGTGCCGTTGACCCAGTCGGCGGCGGTGCCGTCGAGGAAATACTTGAGCGCGGATGCCATGTTGCCGAACCGGGTCGGCGAGCCGAGCGCCAGGCCGGCACATTCGCGCAGGTCGTCCAGCTCGACATAGGGGGCGCCTTCGCCCGGAACCTCGGGCGCGGTGGCCTCGGCCACGGTGGATACCGCCGGCACGGTGCGCAGGCGCGCATCGAGCCCGGGCACGCTCTCGATGCCCTGGGCGACCAGTTCGGCCAGCTTGCGGGTGGCGCCATGGCGCGAGTAGTACAACACGAGAATGGTCAGGTTCGGGGTCAGGGTCGGCTTCATCGTTGGTATTATAGGGCGCTTTGCTCAATTGACATGCCCTATGCGGGGCGAATCGAACCACCGAATGCTTTCCAAGACCGTCCACTCCCTGTCGCGCAGCACGGGCGACCTGCTGGCCATCGGCAGCGACCGCGCGCGCGGCCTGACGCTGGGCGAAACCGGCGACCTGTTGCGCTTCGCCCGGCGCCGCCTGCGCGAAGAGAAATTGCCGCAAGTGGCGGGAAGCCTGACCTTCACGACCACCCTGGCGCTGGTGCCCCTGCTCACCATCGTGCTGGCGATCCTGACCACCTTCCCGGTGTTCGGCCAGGTGCGCGCGGCGCTCGATACCTGGTTCGTGCAGACCCTCATGCCCAGGGCCATCGCCAACACCATCAGCGCCAACCTGACCCAGTTCGCCGACAAGGCCAAGGGCCTGTCCCTGCTGGGCGCCGTGCTGCTGCTCCTGACCACGACCACGATGATGGGAATGATCGAGCGCGCCTTCAACCAGATCTGGGGGGTGCGCCGCCCACGGCCGTGGTCGCAGCGGGTGCCGGTCTACTGGTCCATCATCACGCTCGGGCCGATCCTGTTCGGGCTGTCGCTCACCGCTACCTCGCAGCTGTTCAGCGCCACGGGCGGCCTGGTGAAGTCCTTCCCGTTCCTGGGCGCGCTGTTCTACACCGCGGTGTCGGTGGCCCTGAGCGCCGGGGCCTACATGCTGCTCTACATGGCGGTGCCGAACCGCCGCGTGCACTGGCGCGACGCCCTGTGGGGCGGGCTGGCCGCGGCGATCGCCTTCGAGCTCGCCAAGCGCGGCTTCGCCCTGTTCATCCGCCAGTTCCCGACCTACGCCATCATCTATGGCGCCCTGGCGGCGCTGCCGCTGTTCCTGGTCTGGATGTACCTGTCCTGGCTGATCACCCTGGTGGGCGCGGTGCTGGCCGCCGCGCTGCCGGTGGTCAAGTACGAGCGCTGGAAGCACCAGCCGACGCCGGGCAGCGCGTTCGTGGACGCGATGGCCGTGCTTAAGGTGCTCTGCGGCAGCGCGCGGCTGACCGGCACCACCCTGGTCTCGAACGCGGCGATCCGGGCGCACACCCGCATCGGCTACGACGAGATGTCGATGCTGCTCGAGAAGATGGTGGCGGCGGGCTGGGTCGGGCGGGTGCAGGACGAACTCCCGGCGGGTGTGCGCTGGGGACGCGGCGCCCGCGAGAACGTCGAGAACTGGGTGTTGCTGGCCGATCCCGGCAAGATCCGGCTGGCCGACGTCTACCGCCTGTTCGTCTTCGATGCCGGCACTGCCGATGCAGCGCCGCCTGCCACGCCGCTGGCGCTCGACACGGCGGCCCTGTCCCGCCAGGTCGAGGCGGCCGTGGAGGAGGGGCTGGAACAGAGCCTGGCCGAGCACTTCGGGCTTGCTGCCTGAGGTCAAAAAACCCGCTTGGCATAGTACAGGGCGTGTATCATTTGCAAATTGCGCAATTTGATGATGAACGCCTTTTCCTCCCTTGATGACCACCAGCGAGCCCAGCCCCGCAGCGCCGCCCCGTTCCACCACCGCTCCGTTCGCGCCGGACGGCGCCGCGCTCGTCCCGCTGCTGCAGGCGCAGGACTGGTCGCGCAGCCCGCTCGGCGAGCCGCGCGCCTGGCCTGAAGCGCTGCGCCTGGCCGCCACCCTGGTGCTCGATTCGGCGGCGCCCGCCTGGCTGGCCTGGGGCGAGAGCCTCGCCCTGGTCTACAACGAAGCATGCGCACGGACCCTCGGCGACCGGCACCCCGCCGCGCTCGGCGCGCCGCTGGCCCAGGCGTGGAGCGGCCGGCGCGAGCAGCTGGGCGCCATCGTCGACGAGGTCCTGGCCGGCCGCGCGGTCCACCGGCGCGAGGACGCCGACGGCATCGTCGGCGCCTTCGCGCCCTTGCGCGACGCGCAAGGCCGGGTCCAGGGCCTGATCTGCACCGGATGGAGCCTGGACGGCGAGCTGCACGAGGCGGCCGAGCGCTACCGCCTTGCCCGGCTGGCGACCAACGACGCCATCTGGGACTGGCGCATCGCCGACGGCCACGTCATCTGGAACCAGGCCCTGCACAGCCTGTTCGGGCACGCGCTCGACAAGACCAGCGCCGAGTGGTGGATCGAGCACATCCACCCGGACGACCGCGCCCGCATCGACGAGGCCATCCACGCGGTGATCGAAGGCGGCGGCACCGGCTGGGTCGGCGAATACCGCTTCCGGCGCGCCGACGGCAGCTATGCCGAGATCTTCGACCGCGGCACGGTGCTGCGCGACGCCGGCGGGCGGGCGCTGCGCATGATCGGCGCCATGCTCGACCTCTCCGAACGGATCGCGACCGGCGCGGCGCTGCGCGAGAGCGAGCGCCTGTTCCGCACGCTGTTCGAGTCGATCGACGAGGGCTTTTGCGTGATCGAGTTCCTGGACGGCCCGCACGGCCCGATGAGCGACTACGTGCACGTGATGGCCAATCCCGCCTATGCGGCCAACGCGGGCATCGAGAACGTGGTCGGCCAGCGCGTGCGCGACATGGTGCCGCTGGAAGCGGATGGCTGGGTCGAGATCTACCGCCGCGTGCTGCTCAGCGGCGAGCCGGTGCGCTTCGAACGCACCCTGGAGCGCACCGGGCGCTACCTGGAACTGGCCGCGCTGCGCATCGAGCCGCCCGAGCGGCGCCAGGTCGCGGTGCTGTTCCAGGACGGCACCAAGCGCCACCGGGCCGAGCTGGCGCTGCGCGAGCTCAACGACACGCTGGAGCGGCGCGTCGCTGAAGGCGTCGAGGAACGGGTCCGGATCGAGGGCGCCCTGCGCCAGGCCCAGAAGATGGAAGCGGTGGGCCAGCTCACCGGCGGCATCGCACACGACTTCAACAACATGCTGGCGGTGGTGACGAGCGCACTCGAGCTGCTGGGCCGGCGCGTGCAGGACGGCCTCGCGCCGATGGATGCGCGCGCCCTGCAGTACGCCGAGATGGCCAAGGGCGGGGTGCGCCGCGCCGCCCAGCTGACCCAGCGCCTGCTCGCCTTCTCGCGCCAGCAGGCCCTGCGGCCGGAACCCCTGTCGCTGAACCAGCTGGTCGCCAACATGTCGGAACTGTTGCAGCACGCGCTGGGCGGCAACGTGCGCCTGGAAACTGTGCTGGCGGGCGGCCTGTGGCGCGCCCACGTCGACGCCAACCAGCTCGAAAGCGCCATCCTCAACCTGGCGGTGAACGCGCGCGACGCGATGCCCGACGGCGGACGATTGAGCATCGAGACCGCCAACGCCCACCTCGACGAACGCTATGCCGCCGCGCACCCCGGGCTGGCGCCGGGGCAGTACGTGATGGTGGCGGTCAGCGACACCGGCTCGGGCATGTCGCAGGACGTGGTCGCCCGAGCCTTCGATCCCTTCTTCACGACCAAGGAAGTGGGGCGCGGGACCGGCCTGGGCCTGAGCCAGGTGTATGGCTTCGTGCAGCAGTCGGGCGGCCACGTGAAGATCTATTCGGAACCGGGGCAGGGCACGACCGTGAAGCTCTACCTGCCGCGCCACCACGAGGCCGCCGGCGTGCAGGCGGGCGTCGTGGCCGGGACCGGCGTGGTGTACGGAGACGCCAGCGACGTGATCCTGGTGGTGGAAGACGAAGCCGCGGTGCGCACGCTCTCGGCCGCCATGCTGGCCGAACTGGGCTACCGGGTGTTCGAGGCCGACGGCGCGGCCATGGCCCTGCGCCTGCTCGACAGCCATCCGGAGATTGCGCTGCTGTTCACCGACGTGGTCATGCCCGACATGAACGGCAGGGAGCTGGCCGACCAGGCGCTGCGCCGGCGCCCGGACCTGCAGGTGCTGTTCACCACCGGCTACACCCGCAACGCGGTGGTGCACAAGGGCATACTGGAACCCGGGGTGCAGCTGATCGGCAAGCCGTTTACGCTCGCGGATCTGGCGGCGCGGGTGCGGGCGCTGCTCGACCGGCGCGCTACCAGCTGAGCTTGCCTGTCAGCATCTGCCAGTACATGACCCAGTCGGCGCGAAACGACCACCAGGGCTGGGAGAACGAGGCCGGCCTGTTCTTCTCGTAGAAGAAGTGGCCGATCCAGGCCCCGCCATAGCCGCTGACCACGGCAAACAGCAGCCACCAGGCGTTCAGGCTGTCGATGTACTGGGCGACCGCGGCGATCGCCGACGAGGTGCCGATGAAGTGGGCGCGGCGGCAGCGCCGGTCGGCGTGCTGGGTCAGGTAGTAGGGATAGAACTCCGCGAAGCTGGCGAAACGGGCCGTCATGGGGTCTCCTGGATCCGTTGGAACGGGATCGATGCGGCGAAGCCTGCCAATGCATCGAGCACCGCGTCGGGCGCCTCGGCCATCATCTGGTGACCGGCGTCCACGTTGACGATTTTGCCATGCTTGATCGCGCCGGTCAGCAGTTTCGTCGAACGGGGCGGCGTCATCACATCCTTTTTGCCGAATACGAACAGGGCAGGGCAGCGAAGCGCATCGGCCGCGGCCTCGCCGTTGGCGTAGCTGTTGCATGCGGCGAAGTCGGTGTAGAACAGCTGCTGCGGATTGCGCGCCGACATCCGCTGCATCAGGCGGCGCGCGCCGCCCATCACCGAGAAGCCCGGACCCGGGCAGGACGGCTTGTGCGCGATCGACGAGTGCGACCAGATGTTGACCATGTCGATGGCCGAGCCTTCGTCAAGGCGGGCAGTCTCGAGCAGGGCGTCGGCCACCTTCATCGGGTAGGTCGTGCCGAGCAGGGCCAGGCCGGCCACCGTGCCCGGTGCGCGCCGGCTGGCTTCCAGCGCGACCAGCGAGCCCATGCTGTGCCCGGCCAGCAGTGCACGCTCGACCACGGCTGCCGCCAGGACGGCCAGGAGCCAGTCGGCCATCGCTTCCACGCTGCCCAAGGCCGGGCCGCTGCTGCGGCCGTGGCCCGGCAGGTCGACCGCCAGCACCGCGTAGCCGTGGTGCGCCAGGTAGCGGCTCTGCAGCGCCCACACCGAATGGTCGTTCTGGGCGCCGTGGATCAGCACGATGCATGGGAGCGCCGGGTCGAAGGTTTTGCCGCCGGTGTAGACATAGGCGCGCTCGCCGTTGATGTGCAACTGCATCTCAGGCTCCCTTCTGGGCGAGTTTCAGCGCCCGCTTCAGGTCGTCGATCAGGTCGTCCGGGTCTTCCAGGCCGACCGAGAGGCGCATCGTCCCTTCGGTAATGCCGGAGGCAGCGAGCTGGTCGGCCGGCACCCGGAAGTGGGTGGTCGAGGCCGGGTGGATCACCAGGGATTTCGCGTCGCCCACGTTGGCCAGGTGCGAGAACACCTGCAGGCCGTCGGCAAAGCGACGCCCGGCCGCACGGTCGCCCTTGAGCTGGAAGGTGAACACGGCGCCGCAGCCTTTCGGCAGCAGGCGCGCGGCAAGCGCATGATCGGGGTGCGATTCCAGTTCCGGGTAGGACACCGTTTCGACTGCCGGATGCGCCAGCAGGAATTCGACGACACGGCGCGTATTGGCGACGTGGCGGTCCATGCGCAGGCCCAGGGTCTCGATGCCTTGCAGGATGGCGAAGGCGTTGTGCGGGCTCATGGCCGCGCCGAAGTCGCGCAGGCCTTCGCGCCGCGCGCGCAGGGCGAAGGGCGCGACCGTCGATTCCTCCGCGAACACCATGCCGTGGAAGCCCTCGTAGGGCTCGCACAGTTCGGGGAAACGCCCGCTGCGGCCATGGGCCGCATCCCAGTCGAAGGTCCCGCCGTCGACCAGCAGGCCGCCGATGGCGGTGCCGTGGCCGCACAGGAATTTGGTGGCGGAATGGAACAGCAGGTCGGCGCCCAGCTCGAACGGACGCTCTAGATACGGCGTGGTGAAGGTCGCGTCCACCATCAGGGGCAGGTCGTGTTCGTGCGCGATGCCGGCCACTGACGGGATGTCGAGCACGTCCAGGCCCGGGTTGCCGAGGGTCTCGCCGAACAGCACTTTGGTGTTGGGGCGGATCGCGGCGCGCCAGGCGTCGAGGTCGCGCGGGTCCACGAAGCTGGTGTCGATGCCGAAGCGGCGCAGCGTGTAGTGGAGCAGGTTGTGCGAGCCGCCGTACAGGGCGGTGGAGGCCACGATGTGCGAACCCGCGCCGGCGATGGTCGCCAGGCCCAGGTGCATCGCGGCCTGGCCGCTGGCGGTGGCGATGCCGGCCACGCCGCCCTCCAGCGCTGCAATGCGCTCTTCCAGCACCGCATTGGTCGGGTTCGAGATGCGCGAGTAGACGTGGCCGGCGCGCTCCATGTTGAACAGGGACGCCGCATGCTCCGAATCGCGGAACGCGAACGAGGACGTGAAATGGATCGGCGTGGCGCGCGCGCCGGTGGCCGGGTCCGGCGCACTGCCGGCATGCAGGGCCAGCGTATCGAAACCGGGATACTGGGGACCGCTCATCGTTCTAACTCTTCCAGGTAAGGAGATGGCGGGCATCCTAGCATTGATTTATGCTTGCGCAACATTGCTCTTCCCTAAATTGGTGCAGCGCTGGATTTTTTGGCGGGCATCGGCTACAGTCAAGTTATGAGTTATACAAATATTGCTGCAATTACAAACCAACCGGACGGGGTGGCTACCATGAAAGTCTCCGAGATCCTGCAGGTCAAAGGCGAAATCCTCTACACCGTCACCCCGGACATGCCGCTGGTGCAGGCGGCCGCGACGATGGCGGAAAAGGACATCGGCTCGCTGGTCGTCATGGAATATGGCGACCTGGTCGGTATGCTGACCTTCCGCGAAGTGATCAAGGAACTGCATGCGCAGGGCGGGGCGCTCGGCAACGGCACCGTGCGCAAGGTGATGGACGACAGCCCGATCACCGTCACGCCGGATACCGAAGTCAACGAAGTGCGCCGCATCATGCTGGAAAAGCACGCGCGCTACCTGCCGGTGATGAACGCCCGCACCCTGCTGGGCGTGATCTCGTTCTACGACGTGGCCAAGGCGGTGCTGGAAGCGCAGAGCTTCGAGAACCGCATGCTCAAGGCCTACATTCGCGACTGGCCGGCCGAGCAGGCGACCGAGGATTGATTCCCGGGTTTGGCCGGCATCGCCGGCCAAACCCGTCGGAGATCAAGCCGCCGCGGTCAAGGCCTGCTTGCCCAGCCACTCCTGCAGCGCTTCCGGCGACAGCGGCCGCGAGTACAGGAAGCCCTGCGCCAGCGGGCAGCCCAGCGTGCGCAGGATGTGCGCCTGGCGCTCGTCCTCGACCCCTTCCGCGATGACCGACAGGCCCAGGTTGCGGCCCAGCTGGATCACCATTTCCGCAATGCTGCTGCCGCGCGCCGAGCCCGTGATCTCGGTCACAAAAGTGCGGTCGATCTTCAGGCGGTCGACCTGCAGGCGCTGCAGGTGCGACAGCGAGGAAAAGCCGGTGCCGAAATCGTCGATCGCGATCGACACGCCGGTGCGCTTGACCTGGGCCAGCTTTTCGACGAGCAGCGCCGGCTCTTCCATGGCCATCGATTCGGTGATTTCCAGCTCCACGAATTCGGGCGGCGCCTTCGTCACATCCAGCGCGCGGCGCAGCATGTCCACGAATTGCGGGTGGCGGAACTGCACCTGCGAGACGTTCACCGACATCGTGAAATCCAGGTGCCCGCTGGCGCGCAGGCGCACCAGCTCGAGCAAGGCCTGGCGCAGCACCCACTCGCCGATGTCGACGATCAGGCCCGAGTACTCGGCGATCGGGATGAAGCGGTCCGGCCCCACCAGGCGCCCGTCCTCGGTGCGCCAGCGCAGCAGCGCCTCGGCGCCGAAGGGCCGGTTGCTGCCCAGGTCGACCTGCGGCTGGTAGGCCAGGAACAGTTCGCCGCGCTGGAAACCGCTGCGCAGCGCGTGCATCATGCGCACGCGTTCGCGGATCTCCACGCCCATGCTTCGAGAAAAGTAGAAGTGTCCGGCGCGCTGCTGCGACTTGGCGCGCTTGAGCGCGATGTCGGCATCCTTCAGCGCATCGGCGCCGCTGCCGTCGTGCTCGGCGAGCCGCACCAGGCCGAGCGTGGCGGAGACCTGCACGTCCTGGCCGTCGATGTGGAAGGGGACGCGGAACAGCGCCTGGATCGCACCCGGCTGCACCGCGCCGGCCTCGCCCAGCACGCAGAAGATGTCGCCGCCGATCCGTGCGATCTCCAGGCGCGGGTCGAGCCGGGACTTCAGGCGCTTGCCGACCGCCACCAGCAGCAGGTCGCCGAAATGGTGGCCCAGCGCGTCATTGGTCTCGGCGAAGTGGTCGAGGTCGACGAGGGCGAGCGTCGCCGTGCCGCGCTCGGGCCCGGCCAGCAGGGCGTCGATCAGCTCGACCAGGCGGGTGCGGTTCGGCAGGCCGGTGAGCTGGTCGCGAAACGCGGCCTGGTTCAGGTGCGTGACCAGTTCGACGTTATCGAGGCCGACCGCCACCACGCTGGCGAACACCTCGAGCAGGCGGCGCTCCAGGTCGCCGAGCTGGCGTTCGAAGGGAATGCAGGCGGCGAAATCGCGGCCGGCCTTGCCGGGGAAGTGGAGCGACAGCCAGCCGTCCGCCTCGAGGCCGCTGCGCGCGCCCAGGGTGCGGCCGGCCACCTCGGCCAGCCTCGGGTAGCGCTGCGGGCTCAGTTCGCGGCCCTCGAGCCGCGCATGGTCGCCGGCCGCGGCCACCACGTGCAGGATGTCGGGGCGGCCCTGGCCGCTCTCGCGCACGCACAGCACGCCGTCGGGCGCCTGGCCGAGCAGGCCGGCGGCCTGGCGCAGCACGCTCTGGGCCACGTCAAGCACGCCGTGCAGGGACATCAGGGAGGCGCCGGCCGAGACGATCCGCTCCAGGCCCGCGCGGCTGGCGTCGAGCGCGCGCAACTGCTGGTAGGAGCGCACCGCGGCGGCCACCGCCGTGTACAGCTTGGTGCGGGTGAGTTCGGACTTGGTACGGTAGTCGTTGATGTCGTAGCCGCGGATGGCCTCGATTTCGGGGGCATAGCCCGGCTGGCCGGTGCGCAGGATGATGCGCACTTCGATCATGCCGAGCTCCTCGCGGATCTGGCGCACCAGCTGCAGGCCGGCATCGGGACGCTCCATCACCACGTCGAGGAGGACGACGGCGATGTCGGGCTGCCGTTCGAGGATGGCGCGCGCCTCGCGCGCCGAATACGCGTGCAGGAACTCGAGCGGGCGGCCCTGCATCTCGACGTTCTTCAGGGCGAAGGTGGTGGTCGAGTGCACGTCGGCATCGTCGTCCACGACCAGGACGCGCCAGGTGGCGTTCGCTGGCGCGGGCGTGGACAGGTCGGCCTCGTCGGCGAAGACCAGGTCGTCTCTGTCGCCGCTCGCTTGCGTCAAGGTGCCCATGGGCGGCATAGGGGCAGACATGCTACATCTCCAGTTGGCTGGTCTTTTTGATGTGCTCAGTATATATGCAATTGCCAATATGGAAGCCTTGGAAGGGCCCTACGCAGTAGATATGTATCCATAAGGCAACTATCTTCGCACCTAAGGAAGAGGACGGCGACACAAATCGTACTCCGGGGGGCTTCTGACTTGGCGCCGCCATGCTGGTAGAATGACAAACCCACCATTTTGAAAACAGACCCACCATGTCCGGCAACTCCTTCGGCAAGCTGTTCTCCGTAACCACTTTTGGCGAGTCGCACGGCCCGGCCATCGGCTGCGTCATCGACGGCTGCCCGCCCGGCATGGCGCTTTCCGAAGCCGACATCCAGCCCGAGCTCGACCGCCGCAAGCCCGGCACCTCGCGCCACGTGACCCAGCGCCAGGAAGCCGACCGGGTGCAGATCCTGTCGGGCGTGTACCAGGGCGTGACGACCGGCACGCCGATCGCCCTCCTGATTCCCAACGAAGACCAGCGCAGCAAGGACTACGGCAACATCACCGAGACTTTCCGTCCGGGCCATGCCGACTACACTTACTGGCACAAGTACGGCGTGCGCGACCCGCGCGGCGGCGGCCGCTCGTCGGCGCGCCTCACGGCGCCGATCGTCGGCGCCGGCGCGGTGGCCAGGAAATGGCTGCGCGAGCGGCACGGCACCGAATTCTTCGGCTGCATGACCCAGCTGGGCGACATCGCAGTGCCGTTCCAGTCGTTCGACCACGTGCATGCGAATCCCTTCTTCGCCGCGACCGCGGACGCCGATCTCCTGGCGCGCATGGAAGCGGCGATGGACGAACTGCGCCGCGCCGGCGACTCGATCGGCGCGCGCATCGACGTGGTGGCGCGCGGCGTGCCGGTCGGCTGGGGCCAGCCGATCTACGACAAGCTCGACGCCGACATCGCCTACGCGATGATGGGGATTAACGCGGTCAAGGGCGTCGAGATCGGCGCCGGCTTCGCCTCGGTGGCGCAGAAGGGTTCGGAGCATGGCGACGAACTCACGCCCGAGGGTTTTGTGGGCAACAATGCGGGTGGGGTGCTGGGCGGGATCTCGACCGGCCAGGACATTACGGTCTCGATCGCGATCAAGCCGACCTCGTCGATCCGCACGCCGCGCCGCTCGATCGACAAGGACGGCAATCCGGTCATGGTCGAGACCTTCGGCCGCCACGACCCCTGCGTGGGCATCCGCGCGACGCCGATCGCCGAGGCGATGCTGGCGCTGGTGCTGATCGACCATGCGCTGATGCACCGGGCGCAGTGCGGGGATGTGAAGGTAGGAACGCCGAAACTCGGCTAAGACGTGGTGACGGGCGCCGCCGGCGCCCGCGGCGCGGCGCTTACACCCGCGTCGCCACCGCCTCGACCTGGTGGCGCCGCTCCACCGTGCGCACCACCAGCCCGCGCAGGTCGTTCAGCAGCGAGAACTCGGTCTGGCTCAGCACCACCTGCGGGAAGCTGTCGTCCCATTCGCCATAGATGAAGCCGGCCGGCTGCCCGTGGGCGCACAGCGGGATCACGACGAAGCAGCGCGCCTCGCTCAGCGTGCCTTTCCACCAGCCCGGCAGCTTGGCGGCGAACTTGGGGTCCTGGGCATTCTCGATGAAGATCACGCGGTCGCTTCCCAGCGCCGCATGGAACACGTTCGGCTCGTAGGCGTCGTCGAACACCAGGTTCGGCAGCAGCGCCTTGCTGCCTTCGCCCAGGCCGAGGCGGGCGCAATAGCGGCCCTCGTGGCGGTTGCGCAAGAAGGCGAACGAGCGGGTGAAGGACAGGCCCTTGTGGATGGTCTCCAGGGCCATCGACATCATCTGGCCCGGCGTCGCGCCGCTGCCTGCGTCGCGCATGTCGGTCACGCCGCTCATCAATACCTTGTTGCCGGCCATGCGCTTGCGGGTCGCGGCCACCAGCTTGGCGCGCTTCTCGGCCGGCTTGGCCAGCGGGGCGATGCTCAGGTCCGAGGCGGCGGTCGTGCGCGCCTTGTCGATCGCGCCCAGCAGCCCGGTCGCTTCCACGCCCAGCATCGGGGCGAAGCTCTCGGCCAGGGCCGCCACGCGGCTCGCCGCCGCATCGTCGTCGTGCCACAGGGCCTCGGCGGCCTGGGTCGACATGGTGCCGAGCGCCGCCAGCCAGTCGTCATGGCCGAACTCCGCGCCGCGCTCGCCCGGTTCGACGCGGCGCATGCCGGCCACCAGGTTGCGCGGCAGGCCCCAGTGCTCGGCGGTGGCGCGGCCGATCTCTTCCAGCGACAGGCCGAGCACGGATTCGGCCGCCAGCTCTTCGCGTCCGGCACCGCCCGCTTCGCGCAGCTGGGTCCAGCGTTCCGGCATGTAGAAGGTGACCATCATGCGGCCCAGCGAGTGCAGGATCGAGCATACCACCGCTTCCTCGGGGTCGCGCGAGACCGCGCTGGCCGCCACCTGCTGGGCCACCATGCCGGCCAGCACCGCCTTTTCCATCTCGATGTGGGCGGTCTCGGTGTCCGGCGTCGACTTGGCCAGTTCCTCGATCAGTTTCAGGCCCAGCGCCAGGTGACCGATGGCATCGGTGCCGAGCACCAGCACGGCTTTCGAGACCGTGTTGATGCGCTGGCCGAAGGCCGAGTACATGCCGCTGTTGGCCAGGCGCAGCACCTTCTGGGTCAGGACCGGGTCCGACAGCACCGTCTGGGTCATCGAGAACTCGCGCTCGTCCTCGCCGCGCATGGAGGCCAGGATGGCGTTGATGGCCTTGGTGAAGCCCGGCATGTCGCCCTGCCGGCGGATGCGTTCCCACAGCAGGGACAGGGTGGCTTCGGCACGGGGCGAGCGCGGGGTGTCGGAAAGAAGGGTCATGGTCGGATCGCCCGGAAATCGTGCGGCAGTAATTCGGTGTAAAGATTTTCTTTCAGCGCGGTCAGGGCCACGTGGGCCGGCATCGGTTTGCCGGTCAGGTAGCCCTGCACGTACTGGCAACCCAGAGCGTCCAGCCAGGCCAGCTGCGCTTCGGTCTCGACCCCTTCGGCCACCACCGACAGGTCGAGGTGCTTGGCCAGGTCGAGCACCGCGTTGCAGATCGCGGCGTCCTTCTCGGCGCCCGGCAGGTCCTTCACGAAGGCGCGGTCGACCTTCAGCACCGAGATCGGGAAGCGCTTCAGGTAGGCCAGGCTCGAATAGCCGGTGCCGAAGTCGTCGATGGCGATGCGGGCGCCGCGTTCGGCCATCTTGACCAGTACCGACTCGGCGTGGACCGGGTCGACCATCAGCGTGCCTTCGGTGATCTCGAGCACCAGCTTGCTGCCCGGCGTGCCGGACAGGGCCAGCGCATCGTCCAGCACGGTGAGGAACTTGTCGCTCCTGAACTGGCGCGGGCTGATGTTCACCGAGATGTAGAGCTCGCGGCCGGCCGCTTCCTCGAACTGGCGGATCTGCATGCAGGCCGCCTTCAACGCCCAGGCGCCGAGCAGGTTGATCAGGCCGTTGGTCTCGGCGATCGGGATGAAGCGGCCCGGGGGCACCATGCCCAGGGTCGGGTGCTTCCAGCGCATCAGCGTCTCGAAGCCTTCGATGGTGCGGTTGCGGGTATCGACGATCGGCTGGTAGTAGAGCTGGAACTCGCCCTCGCGCACCGCGTTGAACATCGCGGCCTCGAGCGAGATGTCGTGCTCGGGCGGACCCTGGTCGCGCGGGCTGTAGGTGACCGCGCGCGCCTTGCCGGTCTCCTTGGCGCGCGACATGGCGGTGTCGGCCAGGGTCACGAGCTGCACTTCGTCTTCGGCGTGCTCCGGATACACCGACACGCCAATCGAGCCGGCCAGGTAGATGGTGTGGCCGTCGATCTCGAAGGGCGACTGCAGCGCCGCCATCAGGCGCCCTGTGACCAGCTTGATCTGCGCCTCGTTGCTCGACCCCGGCAGCACCGCGACGAATTCGTCGCCGCCGACCCGCGCCAGGGTGTCGCTGTCGCGCAGCGTCCGGCGCAGGCGTCCGGCGGCCATGCGCAGCACCGCGTCGCCGACCGCGTGCCCGAGGCCGTCGTTGACCTTCTTGAAGCCGTCCAGGCCGATGGTGGCGACCGCGAAGCCCTGGCCGGAGCGGCGCGCATTGGCGATCACCATGCGGATACGGTCCGACAGCAGCACCCGGTTCGGCAGCTCGGTGAGCGAATCGTGGGTCGCCATGTGGCGCAGGCGTTCTTCGGTGGCGTGCTGGGCCGACATGTCGCGGCCGACCACGAGCAGCGGAGCATCGTCGCCGGAGGTGATCAATGCGATGCGCAGTTCGAACCAGATGTCGCGTTCGTTGCAGCGAAAGCGCGCCTCGACCAGCGCCGGGTCGCCGCTGGCGGCGGCATGGGCGAGGGCATGCTTCAGCGCCTGCTGGTCGACGTCATGGACCAGCGAGACCAGGGGCCGGCCGCCCGTGTCCACGCCGGTCAGGGTCAGCGCCCGGCGACTGGCGGCGCGCACCTGGCCGCCGAGGGTCACGCGCAGCACGATGTCGCCGGCCGCTTCGAGCAGGCTGTCAAGCAGCGACGGCGGCTGCTTGCGCGGCTCGAATTTTGCGGCGGTGGAACTGGTGTGCATTCTTGAATGTCTGCCTTGTTGTTGCTCGCACGCTGACCTGCCACGTGTAAATCGTGCAAGTCTACCAAACCCAGTGTGACTGTAGCATCGAAAGATTCCGAAAGGCATTAAAAATCACAAGTGCCGGTCTGGTTTTGTTCGTGCTTGCGCTGCCGCAGCGGCTTGCCTTCACAAGCCCTTTACGTTAGCGTTATTGCTGTTGAAGCAAGTTAACCATACTACTATTGTCGCCGATTATTGCTATGCAGCAAATTACTCGATGATTATTGCTTGTGAGTTGATGTTGAGTTGCAACACTTGGTCGCGGCCCAGTTCTCTTTAACGGAAGAAAGAGCAAAAAATGAAGCCCTTCGACAGTTCCTTCGATACCCATGAGGTGCTGAACCAGGCCACACCCTTCGCGGACGTGAACCTGTTTCGCTGCGACCCGGCCCTGCGCGAGGCGGTCGAACGCGAGGGAGCGGGCTGGGCCGGCGCGGCGCTGGACAGCCTGGGCGCCGAGCTCGGCCGCGCCGAGATCCTCGACCTGGCGCGCCTGGCCAACGCCTACGGGCCGCGCCTGGTGAGCCATGACCGCATGGGCAACCGGATCGACGAAATCGAGTTCCATCCGGCCTGGCATCGCTTGATGTCGCTGCTGATCGGGGCCGGCGCCCATTCCGCACCCTGGCTCGACCCGCGCCCGGGCGCCCAGGTGGCGCGCGCCGCCCAGTATCTGCTGTTCGGCCAGGTGGAGAACGGCGCCCAGTGCCCGGTGACGATGACCTTTGCCTCGGTGCCGGCGCTGCGCCGCGTGCCGGCCCTGGCGGCCACCTGGCTGCCGAAGATCCTGTCGAACAACTACGACCCGCGCTCGCTGCCGGTCGCCCACAAGCGCGGCGCACTGGTGGGCATGGGCATGACCGAGAAGCAGGGCGGCAGCGACGTGCGCGCCAACACCACGCGTGCCGAACCGATCTTGCCGGGCGAGGCGAACGCGCGCTTCGGCGCCGAAGGCGAGGGCGCCTGGCGCATCGTCGGCCACAAATGGTTCTTCTCGGTGCCGCAGTCCGACGCCCACCTGATCCTGGCGCAGACCGATGAGGCTGGCAGCGCGGGTCTGAGCTGCTTCTTCGTGCCGCGCTACCTGCCGGACGGCAGCCGCAACCCGATCCGCGTGCAGCGCCTGAAGGACAAGCTGGGCAACCGCTCGAATGCTTCCTCGGAGGTGGAATTCCAGGGCGCGGTCGGGTGGATGGTCGGCGCGCCGGGGCGCGGCATCCCCACCATCCTCGAGATGGGCGGCTATACCCGGCTCGATTGCGTGCTCGGCAGCGCCGGCATCATGCGCGCGGCGCTGTGCCATGCGCTGCACCACGCGCGCGGGCGCAGCGTCTTCGGGCGCGTCCTCAGCGAGCAGCCCCTGATGCAGAACGTGCTGGCCGACCTGGCGCTCGAATCCGAAGCCGCCACCGCCTTTGCCCTGCGCCTGGCGCGCTGCTTCGACCAGGCCGACGATCCGGCGCAAGCCCTGCTGGCACGCATCCTGACCCCGGCCGGCAAGTACTGGATCTGCAAGCGCGGCCCGGCCTTCGGGGCCGAGGCGATGGAGGTCATGGGCGGTAACGGCTACGTCGAGGACGGTCCCCTGGCGCGCATTTACCGCGAACTTCCGGTCAACTCGATCTGGGAAGGCTCGGGCAACGTGATGTGCCTCGATGTGCTGCGCGCGCTCGGCAAGTCGCTGCCCGAGGCGCGCGCGGCGCTGGCCGCCGAGCTGGAACCGGCACGGGGCCTGGACGGGCGCTTCGATGCCTATGCCGCCCGCCTGCTCGACGAGCTGCAGGCCCAGGCCGCGATCGAATCCGGCGCGCGGCGCCTGGCCGAGCGGCTGGTGCTGGCGGTGCAGGGCGCGCTGCTGCTGCGCCATGCGCCGGGCTACGTGGCGGATGCTTTCGTGGCCTCGCGCATCGCGTGCGAACCGGGCGGCGCCTTCGGGCGGCTGCCGGCATCCAGCGACTGCGGCGCGATCCTGGCGCGGGCGCTGGCGACGGGGTAAACAGGGCGAGAAAACACAGCGCTGTACGGTTTCTTGTCGAAATGTGCAGAAAAAAGGGACAAACAGGCGCGCGGCTGGGATAATGCCGGTCCAAGAGCCTCACACCAACACGTTCGATATCGACCATGAAACAAGATCCGCGCTTTCCCAACCTCTTCATCCTGAACCACCCGCTCATCCAGCACAAGCTGTCGCACATGCGCGAGCACGATACGTCCACGCGCACCTTCCGCGAACTGCTGCGCGAGCTTACGCTCTTGATGGGGTACGAGATCACGCGTGACCTGCCGCTGACCACCCGCACCGTGCAGACCCCGCTGGTGACGATCGAGGCGCCGGTCATCGCCGGCAAGAAGCTGGCGATCGTGCCGATCCTGCGCGCCGGCATCGGCATGAGCGACGGCCTGCTGGAACTGGTGCCCTCGGCGCGTGTCGGCCACATCGGCGTGTTCCGCGACCCGGACACCCACGAGCCGGTCGAGTACCTGGTGCGCCTGCCGGACACCAACGAGCGCACCTTCATCCTGTGCGACCCGATGATCGCGACCGGCAATTCGGCGGTCCATGCCGTCGACGTGCTCAAGAAGCGCGGCGTGCCGAGCGAGCAGATCCTGTTCCTGGCCCTGGTGGCCGCGCCGGAAGGGATCGAGGTGTTCCAGAAGTCGCATCCGGACGTGAAGGTCTACGTCGCCTCGCTCGATTCGCACCTGAACGAGGACGCCTACATCGTGCCGGGCCTGGGCGATGCCGGCGACCGCATCTTCGGCACCAAGTAAGCACGGCACCGGGAGGAGAGCGGGCATGCACGCGGCGGACCAGCAGTTCTTCTCGCGCCTGGCGACGGCGAACGCCGGCTTTGCCAGCCGGCTGCCGGCAACCCTCGAGCGCATCCGGCTGCTGGGCGCCGGGCTCGATCCCGCGCAACCGGGGGCGGGCGCCGCCGAACTGCAGGCCATGCTGCATACCATGGCCGGCTCCGCCGTCACCTTCGGCTACCGCGGCCTCGGCCAGCATGCGCGCCTGCTGGAGCAGCGCCTGCGCGTGCTGACCGCCTTCGAAGCCGTCGCCGCCAGCGACTGGGCCGCCTGGGTCGGCGAACTGCTGCAGTTCGTGGACGCGGCGCGGCGCGATCCGCGCGGCCTGGCCTGATCCCTTCGCGCCCCACGCGCTCGCGCCGGCGCTAGCCGGTTTGCGGCTTCCTTGTAATGCGTAATCGCAATGAATCATCGCAGAATCGTTTGATGCCGCGCAAATTTGCGGCCACTCGATGGCCTATATTTCCCTACTGCCGAATCAAAAACAGGCCCGTAAGAGTTGAAAATGAGAATTTTTATGGGAATTGTTGCGGATATCCGCTTTTTTACAGCGCAAAATGGGTGTTCCGCCGTTTTTATTCGGTATAATGCGGGATCGTTGGGTTGTAGGTAGTAGTGCAGTCTGTCTGTCATTCCTTTCTTGCTTCTTCAAACGATCTTAAACGGGCGCAAGCCCAACTTAACTGAAATAGGAAATTGTAATGGCAACTGGCATCGTTAAATGGTTCAATGATTCGAAGGGTTTCGGCTTCATCACCCCTGATGAAGGCGGCGAAGATCTGTTCGCACACTTCTCGGCAATCCAGAGCACCGGCTTCAAATCGCTGCAAGAGAACCAGCGCGTTTCGTTCGACGTGACCACTGGCCCGAAGGGCAAGCAGGCCGCGAACATCCAGCCGCTGTAATCGCTCTCCAGCGATAGCAAAAAATCCCCGGATCGCCGGGGATTTTTTTTTGCCTGTTCAGCTCAGGGCGCTACCCGTAGCGCATGATTGGCCCTCATATCCGCCAATACTCCGGCTGAGAATAGCTGCGACGCAAGAAGTCGACGAAAGCACGTATGCGTAAAGGCAAGTGCTGGCGCTGAGCGAATACCGCATAAATGTCATTACCCGGCGCGGCGAATTCGTCCAGCACGGTGCACAGTTCACCCGCGGCGATCTGCGCGCCCACTTCCCACATCGAGCGCCAGGCCAGCCCCTTGCCCGCCAGGGCCCAGGCGTGCAGGACCGCGCCGTCGTTGCACTCCATGTTGCCGCCCACCTTGAGGGTGACCGGCTTGCCCTTGTCGAGGAAGGTCCAGCCGCGCTGGCTGCCTTCGCTGCTGATCGCCAGGCAGTTGTGTTTCGCCAGGTCGGCCAGCACCCGTGGGCGCCCATGGCGCTTCAGGTAGGCCGGCGCGCCGACCACCACGCGGTGGTTGTCGGCCAGCTTGGTGCCGACCAGGTTCGAGTCGGTCAGGCTGGCAATGCGGATCGCCACGTCGACGCCTTCGCCGACCACGTCCACCAGGCGGTCGGTGAGGTTCAGGTTGACGGTCAGCTCGCGGTGCTCGGCCAGGAAAGAGGGCAGCAGGGTCGCCACGTGCTGGCGTCCGAATCCGGCCGGCGCCGACACCAGCAAATGGCCGGTGGCGCGGGCGCTGCGTTCGGCGGCGGCGGATTCGGCCTCCTCGAGTTCGACGAGGATGCGCTGGCAGTCTTCCAGGAAGGCCGCGCCCTCGTCGGTCAGCGCCAGGCGGCGCGTGGTGCGCTGCAGGAGCTTGACGCCGAGGCGCGCTTCGAGCGCATCGAGGCGGCGGCCGATCATGGCCGGGGCGATGCCTTCGGCGCGCGCCGCCGCCGACAGGCTGCCGCGGGCGACCACTTCCACGAAGGTGGAGATCTGCCTGAACTTGTCCATTGTCCTCCCGATTTGATACAAAAACGCACAGATGTAGTGAGAAAATGTATCGTTTAGCTATCTGTAAGTGAATATACTTGATGCTATGACAAACGCCAAGACGCCCTGCATGGGGTGCAGGCGGGCACCCGTTTCCCACTTACAGGAGTTGAGCAATGACGATCGCCACCCCAGACGGCATGCAGATTACCGCCGAGATCAAGCCTGGTTACGAACAGATCCTGACGATCGAGGCCCTCGAGCTGGTCGCGACGCTGTCGCGCGCCTTCGAGCCGCGCCGCCAGCAGTTGCTGGCTGCGCGCGCCGAACGCGCCCGCCGCCTCGACGCGGGCGAGCGTCCCGACTTCCTGCCCGATACCGCGCACATCCGCGAAGGCGACTGGAAGATCGCGCCGATCCCGCAGGCCCTCGCATGCCGCCGTGTGGAGATCACCGGCCCGGTCGAGCGCAAGATGGTCATCAACGCGCTCAATTCCGGCGCGGACAGCTACATGACCGACTTCGAGGATTCGAACACGCCGAACTGGGACAACCAGATCACCGGGCAGCTGAACATGCGCGACGCCGTGCGCCGCAGCATCTCGCTCGAGCAGAACGGCAAGACCTACCAGCTGAACGACAAGGTGGCCACCCTGGTGGTGCGCCCGCGCGGCTGGCACCTGGACGAGAAGCACGTGCTGGTCGACGGCAAGCGGGTCTCGGGCGGCATTTTCGACTTTGCCCTGTTCATGTTCCATAACGCGAAGGAACAGCTGGCGCGCGGCGCCGGCCCGTACTTCTACCTGCCGAAGATGGAATCGCACCATGAGGCGCGGCTGTGGAACGACATCTTCATCATGACCCAGGAAGCGCTCGGCCTGCCGCGCGGCACCATCAAGGCGACCGTGCTGATCGAGACCATCCTGGCGGCCTTCGAGATGGACGAGATCCTGTACGAGCTGCGTGAGCACAGCGCCGGCCTGAACGCGGGACGCTGGGACTACATCTTCTCGTGCATCAAGAAGTTCAAGCTGGACAAGGATTTCTGCCTGGCCGACCGCGCCAAGGTGACGATGACGGCGCCCTTCATGCGCGCCTATGCGCTGCTGCTTCTGAAGACTTGCCACAAGCGCGGGGCGCCGGCGATCGGCGGCATGTCGGCACTGATCCCGATCAAGAACGACCCGGCGAAGAACGAGGTCGCCATGGGCGGCGTGCGGGGCGACAAGGCACGCGATGCCACCGATGGCTACGACGGCGGCTGGGTGGCCCACCCGGGCCTGGTGGACCTGGCGATGAGCGAGTTCGTGAAGGTGCTGGGCGACAAGCCCAACCAGATCGAGAAGCAGCGTCCCGACGTCAGGGTGACGGCGGCCGAACTGCTCGACTTCAAGCCGGAAACGCCGATCACGGAAGAGGGCCTGCGCTACAACATCAACGTCGGCATCCACTACCTCGGCGCCTGGCTGGCCGGCAACGGCTGCGTGCCGATCCATAACCTGATGGAAGACGCCGCGACGGCCGAGATCAGCCGCTCGCAGGTGTGGCAGTGGATTCGTACCCCCAAGGGTGTGCTCGAGGATGGCCGCAAGGTGACGGCCGAGATGGTGCGCGCGATGATTCCGGAAGAGCTGGCCAAGGTGAAGGCGGTGGCGCCGAACGGCGACAATCCGAGCTATGCGCGCGCGGCCGACATCTTCGAGCAGATGTCGACCTCGGATACGTTTGCCGAGTTCCTGACCCTGCCGCTGTACGAAGAAATCTGATGTCCCTACGATGGCCGGCGCGGCCGGCCATCGTGGTCGTTCAAAACACGTTCTTCCACTCGCGCAGCGCCGCGAAGGCCTCCACCGGCGCCGCGCCTTCCTTCAGCCTGCCGGCTTGCACCAGGCTTTTGACGATCCCGGGTTCCGTGTAGCGTAGGAAGGGATTGGTCCCGCGTTCCAGTCCGATGGTCGACGGCACCGTCGGCAAGCGCGTCCCGCGCCGCTCGCTCGCGTCCTTCATGCGCAGGGCAAGTCCCTGGTTGTCCGGTTCGACCGCCTGCGCGAAGCGCAAGTTCGACACCGTGTATTCGTGCGCGCAATAGACCAACGTATCGTCCGGCAGCGCGGCCAGCTTGGCGAGCGAGTCCGCCATCTGCGCCGGCGTCCCTTCGAACAGCCGGCCGCAGCCCCCGGCAAACAGGGTATCGCCGCAGAACAGCCAGTGCGCACCGGGCGTGCGCCGCACATAGGCAATGTGGCCCAGCGTATGGCCCGGCACCTCGAGCACCTCGAGTTCCAGGTCGAGCCCCGGCACCTTGATGCGTTCGCCTTCGCCCAGCGCCTGGGTAATGCCCTCGATGCCGTCATTGCGTGGTCCGAACACCGGAACACTGCCTTGCGCCAACAGGGCAGGCACGCCACCGATATGGTCAGCATGGTGATGGGTGAGTAAAATGGCGGAAAGGGTAAGATGGTGTTCGGCCAGCGTCTCGCGGATGGGGCCGGCATCGCCCGGGTCGACCACTGCTGCATGGATGCCGTCATGGATCACCCACAGGTAATTGTCGTTAAAGGCGGGAACGGTAAGGACCGCAAGGTCCTGGCGTGCTTGACTCGTCATGGTAAATGTGGAGGCTGAAAGGGTGGCATGGACAGCGCGGCATCGGAAAAATCCATTATAGCGCTCGACCACTGGCTGCAATCGCCGGCGGGCGCCTACGTGCGCGCCTTCGAGCAAGCCTGCCTCGACGAGCTCACGGTCGACATCTTCGGCTTCAATGCGCTGCAGATCGGCGTGCCCCAGCTCGACGCGCTGGCGGCCAGCCGCATGCCCAACAAGTGGCAGGCCGCGATCCGCACCTCGACCGCCGACGAACTCGCCTTTGCGGCCGGCGGCCAGCAAATCGCTGTGGCGCTCGACTTCGAAGAGCTGCCCTTCGCCTCGCACAGCATCGACCTGGTGGTGCTGCCGCACGTGCTCGAGTTTGCCGCCGAGCCGCACCAGGTGCTGCGCGAGGTCGAGCGCGTGCTGATCCCGGAAGGGCAACTGATCATCTGCGGCTTCAACCCGGCCAGCCTGTGGGGCATGCGCCAGGGCGTGGGCAGGGTCACGCGCAGCGGCTACCTGCCGGCCTCCGGCGAGTTCATCTCTATGCCGCGCCTGAAGGACTGGTTAAAATTGCTGAATCTCGGCGCCACGCGTAGTCACTTCGGCTGCTACGCGCCGCCGTGCCGGACAGCCCATTGGCTGAGCCGGTTCTCGATGATGGAGTCGGCCGGCCGGCGTTGGTGGCCCTACCTGGGCGCCGTGTACGTGGTCCACGCCATCAAGCGGGTCAAGGGCATGCATATCATCGGACCTGCATGGAACAAGAAAACGAGCAAGCGGCCGGCAGCGGTGCCGGCGGCGAATAGAGAATGAGCGAAGCGAACAACGATACCAAGGTCGAGATTTATACCGACGGCGCCTGCAAGGGCAATCCAGGCACCGGCGGCTGGGGCGCGCTGCTGGTCTCCAATGGCCACGAAAAGGAAATCTTCGGCGGCGAGCCGAACACCACCAACAACCGCATGGAGCTGCGCGCCGTGATCGAGGCGCTGGGCGTGCTGAACCGCCCGTGCCAGGTCGTGCTGCACACCGACAGCCAGTACGTGCAGAAGGGGATTTCGGAATGGATCCACGGCTGGAAGGCGCGCGGCTGGAAGACCTCGACCAAGGAACCGGTGAAGAACGACGACCTGTGGAAGGCGCTCGACCTGGCGCAGCAGCAGCATGCGGTCGAATGGCGCTGGGTGCGCGGCCACAACGGCCATCCGGGCAACGAGCGCGCGGACGTGCTGGCCAACCGCGGCGCGGCCTCGGTGCGTCGCTAATTCGCGTCGGGCGCGCCATCGGGGCCTTCGGCCGGGGCCGCGTTTTGCTATACTGCAATCCGCTTCAACTCACACCCCACGCCCATGCGCCAGATTGTCCTCGATACCGAAACCACCGGCCTGAATCCCCGCACGGGTGACCGCATCATCGAGGTCGGCTGCGTCGAGATCGTCAACCGCAAGCTGACCGGCAATAATTTTCACCGTTATATCAACCCGGAGCGCGACTCGGACGAGGCCGCGCTGGCGGTGCACGGCCTGACCACCGAATTTCTGAGCGACAAGCCGAAGTTCGCCGAGATCGTCGAGGAGCTGCGCGAATACGTGCAGGGCGCCGAAGTCATCATCCACAACGCGCCCTTCGACCTGGGCTTCCTGAACCACGAGTTCCAGCGCCTCGGCCTGCCGCCGTTCACCTCGCACTGCAGCGGCGTGATCGATACCCTGGTGCAGGCCAAGGAACTCCATCCGGGCAAGCGCAACTCGCTGGACGCGCTGTGCGACCGCTACGAAATCTCGAACGCGCACCGCAAGCTGCATGGCGCATTGCTGGACTCGGAGCTGCTGGCGGACGTGTATCTGGCGATGACGCGCGGCCAGAACTCGCTGACCATGGACGTGGCGGTCGAAGCGAGCTCGGGCGGCGAACTGGGCGATGCGGGGCCGCTGGGCGAGATCATCGTGGTGGCAGCCAGTGCCGACGAACTCGCCGCGCACGAAGAAGTCCTGGCCGGCCTGGACAAGAATGTGAAGGGTAGCTGCCTCTGGCGGAATTATTCGCCCGCAGGGGTGACGGCCGAGTGATCCTGTGGCATAATACGCCTCGCTTCGGGAGGTTAGCTCAGGGGTAGAGCACTGCATTCACACTGCAGGGGTCGCAAGTTCGAAACTTGCACTTCCCACCAAGAATTTACTCAAGAAAGACGTTGATTGCGATGGCAGTCAGCGTCTTTTTTGTTTTCACGGCTGTTGCGTCGCGTACGCCCTGAGGTCGGGCGTAATGGTCCAGGCGTACAGGGAATGGTCGCGGATCCGCACGATCTGCTCGGGCGGCCACTGTCCGCCCATGTGGAAGTCGTGCGACACCACGCGGCTGCCCGGGCGCAGCTGGCGCCATAGCTGCGGCATCAACTTCAGGTTCACCTCGAACAGCAAATACAGCATGACCACCGTGGCCGGACTGAAATCGGTCGCGAACAGGTCTGCCTGCTGGAAGCGTACCCGCCGCTCCACGCCGGCACGGCGCGCATTCTCGCGCGCTTCGCGGATGCGCGCGGGATCCAGGTCGATGCCGACGCCGCGTGCGCCATGACGCCGCGCCGCCTCGATCACGATGCGGCCGTCGCCGCAGCCCAGGTCGTAGACGGTGTCGTCGCGGCCGACCCGGCCCAGCGCCAGCATGCGCCGCACCACATCCGGTGGCGTGGAGACATAGGGCACGACCGGCAGCCGCGCAGCCGCGGCGTGCGGGGGCAGGATGAGTGCCGGGACCAATGAGGCACCGGCCAGGGCGGCCGTACCGTGGACCGCGCGGCGGCGCATCGGCGAAGCCGGCGCGCTTGCGGCCTGATTGGGTGGGGAGGGAAGCTGGTCGGGCACGCGGGAACTCCTGGGTGATCGATCGATTCCTCCAAGCTTACCCGATTCGTGCACCGGCGGGCTCAAGCCTTGTGGATGTACGATGACTTCCCTCCAAACGGGAGCGACCAGCGCACCGCTGCTTGAGTTTGAGAGCGGGCTCTGCTATGTTCTTGTGATCAGTCATCGTACAACATTGCTGGGGACCTCATGAAATACTTGCTCGTGCTGCTGTTCATGTTCTGCGGTGCCGCAAGCGCCCTGGCTCAGGAACGCGTCGACAGGTATGGCGTCTACGAGATCGTCCTGAAGGGGCAGGATGCCGGCAATCCCTTCGTCGACCTCGAGCTGAGCGCCACCTTCACCAAGGGCGCCGAGAGCTTCAGTCCGGAAGGCTTCTACGACGGTAAGGGCACCTACCGGATCCGCTTCATGCCGCCCAGCGTCGGCGCATGGACCTGGGTCACGCGCAGCAACCATCAGGACCTGGACGGAAAGCAGGGCAGTTTTCTTTCCGTCGAGAGCGCTAACAAGGGGCCGGTGCGGGTGGCCAAGGTCCACCACTTCGCCCATGCCGACGGCACGCCTTTCTACCCCTTCGGCACCACCGTCTATGAATGGGCCTTCCAGCCGGAAGCGAAGAAGCTGCAAACCCTGGCCACCCTGCAGAAACACGCTTTCAACAAGGCGCGCATGCTGGCGGTGCCGCCCTACAAGCCGAACTACCTCAGCGGCCCGGGCAAGCTCACCGAGTTCCCGTTCGTGGGCAGTTCGCGCGCCGACTTCGACTTCTCGCGCTTCAACCCCGTGTACTTCCAGAATCTGGAGCGGGACGTGAAGCGGCTCTCGGATCTCGGCATCCAGGTCGACCTGATCCTGTTCCGGCCCTACGACAAGGGCCAGTGGGGCTTCGACACCACCAGCGACGCCGTCAACCAGCGCTTCGTGCGCTACATGGTGGCGCGCTTCGCGGCCTTCCAGAACATCTGGTGGAGCCTGGCCAACGAGAACAGCTACATCAAGCACCTGAGCGACGAGGACTTCGACCGCTACTTCCAGATCGTCCAGAAATACGACCCCTACGGCCACCTGCGTTCGATCCACAATGCCGACCGCATCTACGACTACAACAAGCCTTGGGTCACGCACGTGAGCCTGCAGTACTACAACGCGGTCAAGGTCTTCGGCGTCTCGCCGCTGCTGCGCGACATCTACCGCAAGCCCATCGTGCACGACGAGATCAACTACGAAGGCAATTCGGCCAGCCGCTGGGGTCAGCTCAGCGGCGAAGAACTGACGCGCCGCTTCTGGATTGCGCTGACCGGGGGCGCCTACGCCACGCACGGCGAGATCCTCGACAACGGCTGGATCGGCGGCGGCGGCTTCCTGGCCGGCACCAGCCCCGAGCGGATCGGCTTCCTGCGCAAGATCGTGGAAAGCGGTCCGCCGGAAGGACTCAAACCGATCGACCAGCTGTTCGTGATGAACGCGGCCGGCAAGGCGGGTGAATACTATTTATATTATTTTGGGGACGAGCGTCCGCGCGAATGGCCCTTCGTGCTGCCGGTCGGCGAACTCAAGAAAGGGATGCGCTTCAAGGTGGACCTGATCGACACCTGGAACATGACGGTCGATCCGGTGCCCGGCACCTTCGAAATCGGCGAGCTGACGCGCTACCGCGTCGCCGACAAGGACAAGCGCGTGCTCGCGCTGCCGGGCAAGCGCTACATGGCCTTGCGCATCCAGCGCGTCGGCGCCATGCCCACCGGTCCCGGCGCGCCGCTGCCCGGCGCCGGCGCCGACGATTGACACCCACCAGTAAAGCGAAGCACATGAACTTCAGTATCGATCGCAGCGCCAGGCTGCGCCATGCATTGGCGGGCCTGGCGCTGTGCCTGCCCGCGCTGGCGGCAGCGCAAGCGCCTGCGCACCCGTTGCACTTTCATTTCGGCAGCCAGCCGGCGCCTGGCGCCATCCAGGTCAAGTGGAGTGCGGATAGCGGCGCGCCCTTGTACGACGCCGCCCTGGGCTACGGTTTCGTCGACCGTACCGGGGCACTGCCCGCCCGCACCGTTCACACGAGCGGGATCCGTAGCGATGGCAAGGGCTTCGCAATCACCGAGCCGGCCTTCGAGATGGGGAAGGGCTTCGAGAAGGACCATTACAACAACTATGGCATGGCGTTTCGCATCAAGGCGCCCCCGGGCGCCTACGCGATCAGGGTCAACACCACCTCGCCGATCGAGGACACCATCGTCTCGGTGACCGGCATGCAGGCCAGCCGCCTGGCGCCCGGCGTGTTCTGGGATGCCGCCAGCCTGCTGCCGAACAGGACGGTGATCAGCGCACAAGGCAGGCAATGGTCCTATCGCTACGTCAACGGGCGCGGCTTCATCGACATCGAGATCGAGCCGAAGCGTACCGGTACGCCGGTCGGCGTCGAGGACATCGTGCTCACGCCGATCGCGCCCCAGGCGCGGGAGGCCGGCAGGCTGCCCACCATCTACACGCTGGGCGATTCGACCGTCAAATCCTATACCTTCGACGAGGCGCCGATGAGCGGCTGGGGGCAGGTCGTCGACAAGCTGTTCGACCCGCGCAAGATCAGGCTGCTGAATTATTCGATGGGCGGGCGGTCCTTTCGCAACGCCTATGCGGAAGGGCGGCTCAATGACCTCTTGATGGACGGCCGTGTCGGCGACATCGTGATGATCCAGTTCGGCCACAACGACGAAAGCCTGGACGAGGCGCGGCGCTTCGGGCGCGGATCGACCGAGGCGATGTACGAGACCTTCATTACCGAATTCTACCTGCCGGCGATCCGTGCGCGCGGCATGGTGCCGGTCTTCGTCACGCCGATGTCGCGCGTGAGCGGCAACGCGCGACCCGGCGACGCGTTCGTCGATTCCTTCAGCAAGCGCCGCTTCCCCGCGCTGATGAAAAGGCTGGGCGCGGCGCATGGGGTCACGGTGGTGGACCTGAACGCGCGCAGCGTCGACTACTACAACGAGGTGGGCGTCACGGGCATCATGCCGATGGTGATGGCGATCGAGGCCGGCGAGACGCCCGGCAAGACCAACGACGGCAGCTACGCCAACGGCCACCCCGCCAACAAGATCGACGGCACCCATTTCCGCGAGTCGCTGTCGAAACAGTATGCGCGCATGGTCGTCGGTGAACTGGCGCGGCTGGCCGGGCAGGGCGACAGTGTCGCTGCCGGCATCGTCGCCGGACTGCGCAGCGAAGTGCGGGCCGCGATCACCGCCGGCGACTGGTCGCCGATCCATCCTGAAACCGCACGCGACATCGTTGCCGGCGAGGGCGCGTATTACCGCGACCAGGTCGAGAAGCTGCTGCAACTGCGCGTCCTGAGCAAGGATGCGCAAGGCAATTTCAATCCGCAGCAGACCATGCAGACCCGCGAGTTCGCCGCGGCGCTCGCCAAGGCGATGCAGCTTCCTGCGGGCAGGCTGGCGCAGTACGCCGACGGCCCGCTCTCGCGCGAACTGATGGGCGTGATCCTGCTCGATGCCTACCGCGCCCGCTTCGCCGCCAGGCCGGCCTACATGACCGACTACAACGGCAAGACCGTGCTGCCGGGCGCGCCCGGCTACGACCCCAACCTCGACAGCGGCGCGCAGGGCGCCATGTACTACCCGCTGGTCGGCTGGGAGCGTTTGCTCGATCGCGGCGAGGTGTCGGCCGCGTATGTCGCCAGCTTGAAAGAGGCCTATGCACTCGGCCTGGTGCGCGCGGAGGCAGGGATCCAGCGCGGCCGCATGCTCAATGGCAGCCAGCTCGAACCGAAGGCGCTCGTCAGCCGCGCCAAGGCGGCGAAGGCGCTGTACTTCATGTGGGTGCTGGCGCAGCCGCCGAAAGCGGAGAACGATAATCCGGTTTGATATTGATGAATCTCAATAGATAGTGCATAATACGCGCACTCGGGAGGTTAGCTCAGGGGTAGAGCACTGCATTCACACTGCAGGGGTCGCAAGTTCGAAACTTGCACTTCCCACCAGGATAAGAAAGGCCCGCAACGTGAAAACGTTGCGGGCCTTTTTGCATTTCAAGGTCCGGGAGAACGGGCATGCTGCGCGCCCGCCCCCGAGTATCAAGTCCTGGGCGTCACTTGTCCTTCGCGCAGCCAGCTGAACAGCACCGCCATCATGAAGGGCCCCACGAACAGCCCGATCACACCCAGCGTCGACACGCCCCCCAGCAGGCCGAACAGCACCGCCAGGAAAGGCAGGTTGACGCGGTGGCCGATCAGTTTCGGGCGGATGAACTTGTCGACCATGAACAGCTCCACCGCGCCCCAGGTGAACAGCCCCAGCGCGGCGCCCGCGTTGCCCTGGCCGAGCAGCAGCAGCGAGACCATGGTGAAGGAGAGTGGCGCGCCGCCCGGGATCAGGGCCAGGTAGCCGGTGATCACGCCCAGCATCGCCGGGGCCGGCGCGCCTGCGACGTAGTAGGCAACCCCCAGCACGATCCCCTCCAGCAGCGCGATCGAGCACAGACCGAGTGCGGTGCCGCGCACGGACAGGGGCAGGATGCGGCGCAGGTTGCCGTAGTGGTCGGGCAGCAGGCGGCTGCCTGCGCCATCGACGTAGCGCACCACGGCGGGGCCGTGCAGGTAGAGGATGAACAGGGTGAGCAGGGTCAGGAACAGGTACAGGGCATTGGCGAGGATCACCGAGCCCCAGAAGCGCGCCGCGCCCGTCAGGTGCGGCATGACGCCGCCCAGGGTGGACTGGATCAGCGCGTTCAGGCCGCCCGGCACCGCAAGGTGCTCGTTCCACCATTCCAGGATACGCTCGGCCACCACCGGGATGCCGGCCAGCCAGGCTGGCGCCGGCACCCCGACTTCGTTGAGCTCGGCCAGCAGGCGCTGCAGGCCGACCAGCTCGTTGCCGAGCGCCTTGAACAGCAGCAGCGAGGGACCGACGAAGCACAGCACCAGCAATCCGAGCAGGATGCTGGCGCTGGCCATGCGCGGCAGCCCGCGCGCCTGCAGGCGTTCGTGCAGCGGCCAGGTAATGACCGCCAGCAGGCCGGCCCAGGCCAGCGAGCCGAGGAAGTGCTGCAGCAGCAGCGCCAGTGCGATTGTGAACAGCACCGGCAGCACGAGTGACGAGTAGCGCATCCTGGCCTGGACCCCTTGTTATGTTGTGTTAAGTGTTCAGGCGCGCTGGAGTGCAGCGATGCGCTCCTCGCACGACGGGTGGCTGCTGAACAGCGACATCACGCCGCCGCCGGCGATGCCCGACGCCGCCATGTTCTTCGGCAGCGCGCCGGCGCTGATGCCGCCCAGCCGTGCCAGCGCATCGATCATCGGACGCGGCGTGCCCATGATCTGCGCGGCGCCGCGGTCGGCACGGAATTCGCGCTGGCGCGAGAACCAGGCCACGATGATGCTGGCCAGGATACCGAACAGGATATCGCAGACGATGGCGGTGATGGTGTACGCGATGCCCGGCCCGCTGCTTTCCTCGTCCTTGCGCAGGAAGCTGTCGACCGCGTAGGCGACCACGCGCGCCAGGAAGATCACGAAGGTGTTCACCACGCCCTGGATCAGGGTCAGCGTCACCATGTCGCCATTGGCGATGTGCGCGACCTCGTGCGCCAGCACGGCCTCGACCTCGTCCTGCGTCATGGACGTCAGCAGGCCGGTCGACACCGCCACCAGCGACGCGTTCTTCGAGGCGCCGGTGGCGAAGGCATTCGGTTCGCCTTCGTACACGGCGACTTCCGGCATGGCGATGCCGGCGCGCTGGGCCTGGGCCGCCACGGTGGCCATCAGCCAGGCTTCGGTCGCGTTCGAGGGGTGGCCGATCACGCGCGCGCCGGTCGACCACTTGGCCATGGGTTTACTGATCAGGAGCGAGATGAAGGCGCCGCCGAAGCCCATCAGGCCGGCGAAGACGAGCAGGGCGCCGAGGTTCAGGCCGTTGGCGGTGAGGAAGCGGTTGACACCCAGCAGGCTGGCGGAAATGCCCAGCACCAGCATGATGGCAAGGTTGGTGGCGATAAGAAGTACGGTGCGTTTCATGGTTCCGGTATGCGTTGATCGATAGCGGCAGGACGGCCTGGGGGCCGGTCCTGCTCAGCCATAAGGATAACGCACCCGGCTGGTCTGGGAAAAGCGAAGAAATTCGAAGTTTTACTTCATAAATACAGAAGTGCTACCTCTGGGGCGCATGCCCGGCGCCCCGCGGGAGGGCTCAACCGTGCAGGTCTTCGTCCTTGAGGGTGCCGTTGACGTACAGGCGCAGCAGGATCGCGACCGGCGGCGGGATCACGACGCCGGTCTCGAAGCGGCTGCCGCTGGACTGGGTGACGCCGAAGCGGCTCCAGAATTTCTCCTGGCTTTCGCGCTTGCGGATGCGCAGCCGGCGCAGTTCGTGCGGCGCGGCGGGCCAGGGCGCGTTCTGGGACGCCGGTTCCGCTACCAGGTCTATTCCGACGGTGTCCACACCGAATTCCTCACCCATCTTGCCAGCCATTGGTAATCCCTTTCGTTCGCCCATGTCGATCTCACCTGCGACCGGATGGGCCGCACCAAAGACTTGATCGTAGCCGGAAAGAGATACCCCAAGGCTCACGAAAAATCACGACCATGCACTTTTTGTAAACTGAACTTTTGGCACAGGGGCCAACGGCGACGCAAACTCGGGTATGATCCGGAAGTTGCTTTTTGTCATCATATTGGAATGTCCACCCGCCCGGCGATGAATACCAAGACCGACCCCGCCAGCGCTGCTGCGAGCAGTTTCGCCACGCGCGCCGTCAACCTCGTCAACTCCGGCCTGATCGTGCTCGACGCCGACCAGGAAATCGTCCTGTGGAACGGCTGGATGGTGCCGCGCTCGGGCTACGCCGCCGCGCGGGTGCGCGAGCGTTCCTTGTTCGAGGTCTTCCCGGAACTGCGCGGCTCGCGGGTCGAGTCGGCGGTGCTGGCCGCCCTCACCGAGGAGACCGCGACCACCATCCCGGCCTCGAGCGGCCGCGCCCCGTTCCCGCTGCGCGAGGCGGACAGCTTCGATGGCGCGCGCATCGAGCAGGCGGTGAGCGTGACGCCCTTCAGCGAAGGCGGCGAGCGCTTCTGCCTGGTCGAGATCCGCGATGTCAGCTCTGCCTTCGACCGCGAGCGGCGCCTGCTCGACCACGCGGAATCGCTGCGCGCCCGTTCCTATGTGGACGGCCTGACCGGCATCGCCAACCGCCGCCATTTCGACGTCGCCCTCGACCGCGAGCTGCGCCGCGCACAGCGCAACGGCGGCGCGCTGGCGCTGCTCCTGATGGACATCGATTCCTTCAAGGCCTACAACGACCACTTCGGCCACCAGGAGGGCGACGCCTGCCTGAGCACCGTGGCGCAGGCGCTGGCCGCGATGTGCAAGCGTCCGGCCGATGTCGCCGCGCGCTACGGCGGCGAGGAGTTCGCGGCGATCCTGCCCGACACCACGATCGAGCAGGCGCGCGCCCATGCGAACGCGATCCGCGAACACGTGGCTTCGCTGGGTTTGCCGCATGCCCCGGCGGCGGTCCGTCCTTATGTGACCCTGAGTATCGGGGTGGCCGGCATCGAGCGCGGCCGCGCGATCGAACCGGCCCAGCTGATCGAGGCGGCCGACAAGGCCTTGTATGCCGCCAAGCGCGGCGGACGCGACCGGGTGGTGGTCGACGGCGACGTCGCGGCCGCGGCCGTCCTGTCCTGTCAGATTCGATAGCGCCAGGTCCGGCTGGCGTCGTGTACACTCGGATCGCCAGGCCTGCGCCGTGCCTGGTGCGGACATGAAGGGATTTGAATGGCTCCTATGCTGATCGGCCATTACCAACCAACGCTGGTGCTGCTCTCGATCCTGGTGGCGATCTTCGCCTCGTACACGGCCCTGAGCCTGTCGATGCGGGTCAAGCAGTCGCACGGCCATGCGCCGCATGCCTGGATGGCGGGCGGCGCCTTCGCCATGGGTAGCGGCATCTGGGCCATGCACTTCATCGGCATGCTGGCCTTCCGCCTGCCGATGCCGCTCGCCTACGATCCCCTGATCACCTTCGTGTCCTGGCTGCTGCCGGTGGTCGTGTCCGGGCTGGCCTTGTGGCAGCTGCGCCACCGCGAACTCTCCGTGCGCCACCTGGCCT
This sequence comes from Massilia sp. BHUDP2, assembly GCF_046236355.1. NCBI lineage: Bacteria > Pseudomonadati > Pseudomonadota > Betaproteobacteria > Burkholderiales > Oxalobacteraceae > Massilia > Massilia sp. BHUDP2. The sequence goes on along the minus strand of NZ_JBJUVW010000002.1, from coordinate 220,401 downwards.
GGGGCGCGGTCCTGATGGGCCTGGGCATCAATGCGATGCACTACACCGGCATGGCCGGCATGCGCATGGACCCTGCCATCCGCTACGATCCCTGGCTGTTCGCCGCCTCGGTGGCGATCGCCATCGGCGCCTCCGCCGGCGCGCTGTGGATCGGTTTCCGCCTCAACGAGAACGTCAGGCATCCGCGCCTGCTGCAGCTGGGCGCCGCCGTCGTCATGGGCGGCGCCATCGCGGGCATGCACTACACCGGCATGGCCGCGGCCCACTTCGATGCCGCCAGCGTCTGCCGCGCCGCCGACAACGGCGTCAACCAGGACCACCTGGCCATCCTGGTCGCCGTGGCCAGCTTCGCGGTGCTCGGCATCGCGCTGCTGGCGGCGGTGTTCGATACCCGCCTGGAGGCGCGCAACCGCACCCTGGCGGCCTCGCAGGAGGCGGCTGCCGAGCGCCAGGAACTCTACCTGCGCGAGCAGAAAGCGCGGGTCGAGGCCGAGCACCTGAGCCAGTTGAAGGACGAATTCCTGGCCACCCTGTCGCACGAATTGCGCACGCCGCTCAATGCCATGCTGGGCTGGTCGCAGCTGCTGCTGCAGGGCCATCGCGACGAGGCCATGCTGCGCCGCGGCCTGGAAACCATCGAGCGCAATGCGCGCGCCCAGTCGCAGCTGATCGAGGACATGCTCGACATGAGCCGTCTGATCGCCGGCAAGATACGCGTGGAAGCGAAAGCCGTGACGCCGGCCGAATTCGTCAACGCCGCACTCGAGACCGCGCGTCCGGCGGCGCTCGGCAAGCAGATCCAGCTGGTGGCCGAGGTCGACTACGACGCCGGGCCGGTGCTGGGCGACCTCGGGCGCATGCAGCAGGTCTTGTCGAACCTGGTGTCGAACGCGATCAAGTTCACCGAGCCGGGCGGCCGGGTCGCGGTGAGCGTGCGGCGCGAAGGCGACGCGGTGGCGATCGACGTCGCCGACTCCGGCATCGGCATCGATCCCGCATTCCTGCCCTATGTGTTCGACCGCTTCCGCCAGGCCGATTCCTCGTCCGCGCGGCGCCATGGCGGCCTCGGGCTGGGCCTGGCGATCGCGCGCCAACTGGTCGAGCTGCAGGGCGGCGCCATCACGGTGGCCAGCAGCGGGGTGGGGCGCGGCGCCACCTTCACCGTGCACCTGCCGATCCATCGGGGCATGGCCATGGCCGAACCTGCCGCGGCGGCGTCGCCCGGCCCGGTTGACGAGCCGGCCGGCCAGGCGGGCGGCAGCCTGGCCGGGCTGACGCTGCTGGTGGTGGACGACGAACCCGATTCGCTGGAACTGGTGCAGCAGGTGCTGGCCGAGAGCGGCGCCCGGATCGTGACCGCGACGGGCGCGGCGGATGCCCTGCGCATGCTCGAGCGCCACCGTCCCGACCTCCTGATCAGCGACATCGGCATGCCCCTGATGGACGGCTTCGAGCTGATCCGGCAGGTCCGGGCGGAGCGTGACAGGACCTTGGCCGGCGTGCCGGCGATCGCGCTCACCGCCTTTTCGCGCCGCGAAGACCAGCAGCGCGCCCTGGCGGCGGGCTTCGACGAATACCTGGCCAAGCCGCTGCGGCCGGCGGTGCTGTTGCAGACGATGGTGGGGATGGCGGGGCGCAGCGCCCTGAGCCGCTCGGCCTAAGCGGCCGGGTGTAACTGCAGGTCGGGCAGCACCAGGTGCAGCTGCAGCTGGCGCTCCAGGCCCGGGTTCGCGCCCGCGGCTTCCACGCCCTCGACGATGAAGGCCCGGTTGCGGCCCGCTTCCTTGCCCTTGTAGAGCGCGCGGTCCGCCAGCGCGATCGCCTGTTCCCAGCCAAAAGCTTCGCTCGAGCCGAGCGGTAGCGAGACTGCGCCGGCAGTCGCGCTCACCGAGAGAGCGGTGCCGTCTTCCAGCAGCACCGGCGTGCCGGCGATGGCGTTCAGGATGCGCTGCACCAGCAGCGGACGCCGGGCCTCGCTCACGCCCTGCGAATACACCAGGAATTCCTCGCCGCCCCAGCGCAGCACCATGTCCGTGTCGCGCACCACCCCGTTCAGGCGGCGTCCCACCTCGACCAGCACCGCGTCGCCGGCGGCATGGCCGTGCTGGTCGTTGATGCGCTTGAAGTGGTCGATGTCGAGCAGCGTGAAGCAGTCGTCGCTGGCCGCCTGCTGGGCGCGCATGCGGTCGACGAAGGAGCGGCGATTGTACAGGCCGGTGAGCGGGTCGTGCGCCGAGCGGTGCGCCAGCTCGGCGTTCAGTTCGGCCAGGCGCAAGCTGGTCGCCTGCGACTTCCGGTACAGCATGAACACGAAGGCGGACAGCAGCAGGGCGATGCCGGCGCCGAGCGAGGCCAGGGCCAGGCGCAGGTTGCGGTTGTCGATCTCGGCGTCCTTGACCGCGTTTTCCTGGCGCAGGCGGTCGATCTGGGCGGCGCGCTGTTTCGCATTGAACTGTTCCTGCAATGCGGCGAAGGCCTTGTCGCGGCGCTCCAGTTCCAGCGATTCCTGGATCTTCTCGCGCTCGCGCACCGTCTGCAGCGCCTGCTTGTGCAGGCCGGCCCGTTCCAGGGCTTCGCCCTTCTCGGCCAGGATGTTCGACACCGCCAGCATGGCGCCGGCCTTGCGCAGTTCCTGCGCGGTGCGGTCGATGTGGACCGTGCCTTCGGCCATCCGGCCCTGGCCGAACAGCGCGAAACCGAGGTTGGCATAGACCATCTGGATGATGCTCTGGTCGGTCACCGCCTCGGACAGCGCCACGGCAGCGCGGGCGGCGCGCTCGGCCTCGACCCAGCGCTGGGCCCGCAGGTAAGCGTCGGAGACGTTGCCCAGCACGCTCGCCTCGATCCAGCGCAGGTCGTGCTTGCGCGCCAATGCCAGCGCGTGCTCGAAGGCGGCGTGCGCCTGCGGCAGCTGGCGCAGGGTGACGTAGGCGCGGCCGTCGAGGAAGTACATCAGGGCTTCGACCCGCGGCGGGAGTTCCTCGCCGGCGCGCGCCTCGCGGTAGGCGCGCGTGGTGTCGAGGGCCTTGACCGGGTCGCCGCTGTTCACGTACAGGCGCGCCAGCGCCAGGCGCAGGTCGGCTTCGCGCGGACTCCACAGCTTCGGGCTGCGCTGCACCAGTTCGAGGGCGCGCAGGTAGTGCGCGAGGGCGCGGTCGTGCTGGCCGGTGGTGTTGTAGATCGCGCCATATGCCGTTTCGGCATTCGCAGCGAACTCGGTGCTGTGCAGCTCGCGGTACGCGGTGTTCAGGTTTTCCAGCAGGGCCATCGCGCCGGCCGGGTCGTTGTCGTTGAGCCGCTTGTGGACCCGCCCCAGGCTGGCCAGGGCCAGCTGCAGGGCGTCGCCCTCGCGCGTGGCGAGCCGGATGATGCGTTCGTCGACCGCATAGCTGTCCGCCAGCCGGCCGGCGTCGATATGGATGCGGCGCAGCAGGCGCAGGTAGGCGACGTGGAGGGCATAGGGTGCGCCCTCGGTGAACGCGGGCGCTTCCGCCAGCAGGCGCGCGCGCGCATCGGGATTGCTGCGCTCGGCCAGCTGGCCCAGCTCGCGCAGGCGCAGCTCCGCCGCGACCGGACCTGCAGCCACGGCCTGCGCGCCAGGGACCGCGGCGGCGCAGGCCAGCGCCAGCAGCAGGGCGGGCAGGGGCCGGCGCCAGGTGCGCATCGCCTGGTGCGATGCCTGTCGAGTCGTCATGGTGCGCAGCTGCAGCAAAAGATGGGGTACGTGGAGGCCGGAAGAGCCCGGCGCCGCCGGGCGCGGCGACAGAAAGATTATGTTCTGTTGACTTGTGGAAATCAAGCAGCGCCGCGCGGCCAGGACGAATACGCAACGGTCGTGGTTTTTTGATTGAAACAAAAGAATTATTCGGTTTTCATTACTTTACTTTGATTCCGACTAGCAATCTGGTGATAATGTCACGTCTGCGGCTTCGGGCAGGAGCGGAAGCGGCAAGAGGCGAGAGTCGGTTCACGGGTCGGGCATGCGGTCTAAGCGGCCGGATGGCGAGCACGCAAGGCATACGGTGCAGCGGCAAACACAAGACGCGGAACCATACTATTTTTTGATTGGAGAACCAGTAGTGAGTCTTTTCAGAACCAAAAATCTTGACACGATGGTCGCGGCGGCCCAGAAGCCGGGCGGCCTCAAGAAAGTGCTTGGCCCGCTCGACCTCGTCATGATGGGCATCGGCGCCATCATCGGCACCGGCATCTTCGTCCTGACCGGTACCGGCGCGGTCACCGCCGGCCCGGCCCTGACCCTCTCCTTCATCGTCGCCGCCTTCGCGTGTGGCTTCGCCGCGCTCTGCTATGCCGAATTCGCCTCGAGCGTGCCGGTAGCGGGCTCGATCTACACCTACAGCTACTTCACCCTGGGCGAGATCGTTGCCTGGATGATCGGCTGGGACCTGCTGCTCGAGTACGGCCTCGCCACCTCGACCGTCGCGGTCGGCTGGTCGGGCTACTTCCAGTCGCTGATGGGCGGCTTCGGCTTCGTGCTGCCGGAAGCGCTGCGCGCGGCGCCGGGCGCGCAGCCGGGCGTGGCTACCGTGTTCAACCTGCCGGCCTTCCTGATCATGATCTTCCTGACCTGGATCCTGTCGATGGGCGTACGCGAGTCGGCGCGCATGAACAACGTCATGGTGGTCATCAAGACTGGCGTGGTGATCCTGTTCATCGTGGTCGGTGTCGGCTACGTCAAGCCGGACAACTGGCAGCCCTTCATGCCCTTCGGCTTCGGCAGCGTGATGAGCGCCGCCGCGCTGGTGTTCTTCGCCTTCATCGGCTTCGACGCCGTCACCTCGGCCGCCGAGGAAGTCAAGAACCCGTCCAGGGACCTGCCGATCGGCATTCTCGGTTCGCTGGCGGTCTGCACCGTGCTGTACGTGATCGTCGCCGCCATCATGACCGGCATCGTGCCCTACATGAACTTCAAGGGCGTCGACCACCCGGTCTCGCTGGCCCTGCAGTACGCGGGCCAGAACTGGGTCGCCGGCTTCGTCGACCTCGCCGCGATCCTGGGCATGAGCACCGTGATGCTGGTGATGGCCTACGGCCAGACCCGCATCCTGTTCGCGATGTCCCGCGACGGCCTGCTGCCAGCCAAGCTGTCGGAAGTGCATCCGAAGTATGGCACCCCGTACTTCGCCACCTGGATGGTCGGCATCGTGTTCGGCCTGATCGCCGCCGTGGTGCCGCTGGGCGTCCTGGCGGAACTGGTCAACATCGGCACCCTGGCCGCGTTCTCGCTGGTGTCGGTGGCCGTGATCATCCTGCGCAAGAAGCGTCCGGACCTGCCGCGCGCCTTCCGCTGCCCGGGCGTGCCGGTGATCCCGGCGCTAGCCATCATCTTCTGCCTGACCCTGATGTCCTTCCTGAGCTGGCACACCTGGGTGGCCTTCGTCGTATGGATCGCCATCGGCCTGGCCGTGTACTTCCTGTATGCCCGCCAGCGCTCGCTGCTGAACAAGCAGTAAGCCTGCGCCAGCGACACCCTGAACGCCCGGTCCACGCAAGTGGCCGGGCGTTTTCCGTTCCGGCTCCCGTCCGTCCTCCGTGGTAAGCTTGGCCGCAGTTCCACTAACGGAGAATGCTTCCATGAGCGCCATCGTGCTCGGCAAGGGCGACGCCCTCCTGATCGTCGACCTGCAGAACGACTTCCTTCCCGGCGGCGCGCTGGCCGTGCCGCGCGGCGACCTCGTCATCGCCCCGATCAACGCGCTGATCGACCTGTACCACGAGCGTGGCCTGCCCATCTACGCCTCGCGCGACTGGCATCCCGAGGACCATTGCTCGTTCACGGCCCAGGGCGGACCCTGGCCGCCGCATTGCGTGGCGGCCACCGAGGGCGCCCTGTTCAGCGAAGCCGTGCAGCTGCCCGAGGAGGCGATCGTGATCTCCAAGGCCCTGACGGCGGCCGAGGATGCCTACTCCGCCTTCAACGGCACCGGCCTGGCGCGCAGCATGCTTGCCGACGGCATCACCCGGCTGGCGGTGTGCGGCCTGGCCACTGATTACTGCGTGCTCAATACGGTGCTGGACGGGATCGAGGCCGGCTTCGAGATGCTGCTGGTGCCGGAGGCGACCCGCGCCGTCGAAGTCAAGCCCGGCGACGGCGACCGCGCCATCGCGCGCATGCTGGCCAGGGGCGCGGTGCCGGTGCGGCTCTCCGCCGGCCAGCTGGTGGCCGACGTGGCGCTCGGCGCCCGGCTCTAGGTACGGCCTGGCCCGCTTGCCCTGCTATGCGCGCCAGCGCACGGTGCGGCCCCGCCAAAGGCCGTAGCCTGCCGGTTCCTGCCTGCCACCCGGCGGGCCCACCAGCAAGGGGAATCGAATGGCAACGGTCGGCGACTTCCTGCTCGAACGCCTGCGGCAATGGGGCGTGCGGCGCATCTTTGGCTATCCAGGCGACGGCATCAACGGCATCATGGCCGCCTTCGGGCGCCAGGACGCCCTCGAGTTCATCCAGACCCGGCACGAGGAAATGGCGGCCCTCATGGCCTGCGGCCACGCCAAGTTCACCGGCGAGGTCGGCGTCTGCCTGGCCACCTCGGGACCGGGCGCGATCCACCTGCTGAACGGCCTCTACGACGCCAAGCTCGACCACCAGCCGGTGGTGGCCATCGTCGGCCAGCAGAAGCGCGGCGCGCTCGGCGCCAGCTACCAGCAGGAAGTCGACCTCGTCAGCCTGTTCAAGGACGTCGCCGGCGAGTACGTGCAGATGGCAATCTCGAGCGAGCAGGTGCGCCACCTGGTCGACCGCGCGCTGCGCATCGCCCTCAGCGAGCGCTGCGTTACCTGCATCATCCTGCCCAACGACCTGCAGGAGGAAGACGCGGTACCGAACCCGCCGCGCGAGCACGGCTACACCTTCAGCGGGATCGGCGCCGGCAGCCGCGCCCTGGCGCCGCCTGATGAGGCGCTGCGGGCGGCGGCCGCGATCCTGAATGCCGGCAGCAAGGTGGCGATCCTGGCCGGGGCGGGCGCCCACGGGGCCCACGACGAACTCGCAGAGGTGGCCGAACTGCTGGGCGCCGGCGTGGCCAAGGCCCTGCTGGGCAAGGCCGTGCTGGCGGACGATCTGCCCTTTGTCACCGGATCGGTCGGCATCCTCGGCACCCGGGCCAGCAACGCCATGCTGCAGGATTGCGACACCCTCCTGATGGTGGGCTCGAGTTTTCCCTACGCCGAATTCCTGCCGCCCGAAGGGCAGGCGCGCGGCGTCCAGATCGACATCGACGGCCGCATGCTGGGCCTGCGCTATCCGATGGAGGCCAACCTGATGGGCGACGCCAGGGCCACGCTGCGCGCCATGATTCCCCATCTCGAACGCAAGGGTGAGCGTGCCTGGCGCCGGAAAATCGAAGCCGATATTGTGGACAGCCGGCGCCAGCTGGCGCAGAAGGCCCTGGAGCCGGCCAAGCCGGTCAATCCGCAGCGTGTGTTCACCGAACTGTCGCCGCGCCTGCCTGAGGGCGTGATCCTGGCGGGCGATTCCGGCTCGGTGGCGGCCTGGTATGCGCTGCACCTGCAGCTGCGTCCCGGCATGCTGGCCTCGCTGTCCGGCACGCTCGCGACCATGGGTTCGGCCGTGCCCTACGCGCTCGCGGCCAAGATGGCCCACCCGGACCGCCCGGTGATCGCGCTGGCCGGCGACGGCGCCATGCAGATGAACGGCATCAACGGCCTGGTCTCGGTCGCTTGGCACTGGCAGCATCGCCGCTGGGCGAACGCGGCCTTCGTCGTGCTGGTGCTGAACAACCGCGACCTGAACTTCGTCACCTGGGAGCAGCGCGGGATGCAGGGCGAACCGAAGTTCCAGCCGTCGCAGCTGCTGCCCGATTTCTCCTACGCCGAGTATGCGCGCATGCTCGGCCTGGCCGGCGAGCGCATCGAGGATCCGGAACAGCTGGGTGCGGCCTGGGAGCGGGCCTTGGGGAGCGACAAACCCTTTGTGCTGGAAGCGGTGGTGGACCCGAACATCCCGCCGCTGCCGCCGCAGACGGTCGAGAAGCAGCGCGAGCAGTACGAGGAGGCGATCGGGAAGGGTGACAGCGAGGCGGCGGAGCTGCGGCGCGGCGCCGATGCGCAGTCCGATTATTGACCATTTGGTAAGATTTTGGCTGACCCGTCTTTGTATTTTTGTAATCCCTTTCTTACATACTCACAGCGCCGCTACCGATTCTGTGTACATGGCCCAGGCCGGATAATGTTGCAATCGTCCCAAGAGACCAACAATGCCATCCGAGACCATGAATTCGATGCTGTTAGCAGAGACTACCGATGTCGCAGTAAGCCGCGTTCCCGCCACCCGGGAACGCGCGAAGCCGCTGTACTTTTCGCTGTACCAGAATCCGCAAGCGCATCTGGACGAGGCGCGTGCCTATGTTGCCGAACAGGTTGCCGCCGTGCAGGCGTTGCCGGCCGACCTGCCGTCGAACATCGCCGAGCTGCCGGCCTGGGTCGAGGAGCGCACCGATGCCGTCGGCGCCCAGTACCGCGAGTACCTGGCCGCGCGCAAGAACGGCGCGCCGCGCCGCTACTTTACCTGCCGCGCGCACGCCCTGTACTTCATCAAGGCGGTGGCCCCGACCAAGCTGGTCGACGGCGCCTGGCTCTACGGCCTGCTCAAGCACTGGGACAACCCGGCCTACCACGAGCTGATCAAGACCTACCTCGAAGAGCTGGGCGAGGGTGCGCCAAGCAAGAACCACGTCACCATCTACCGCAAGCTGCTGGCCACCCACGGCTGCGAGGGCTGGGAACACCTGGATGAGGATCACTTCGTGCAGGGCGCGATCCAGCTCGCGCTCGGCCACAACACCGAGCACTTCCTGCCCGAGGTCATCGGCTACAACCTCGGCTACGAGCAGTTGCCGCTGCACCTGCTCATCACCTCGTACGAGCTGAACGAATTCGGCATCGATCCGTATTACTTCACGCTGCACGTCACCGTCGACAATGCCGCCAGCGGCCATGCCCAGAAGGCGGTGCAGGCCCTGACGCAGCTGATGCCGCGCGTGGGCGACCGCGAAGCCTTCTATCGGCGCGTGCTGGACGGCTACCGCCTGAACGACATCGGCGCCAGCACTACTTCGTGCATCGCCGAGTTCGACCTGCAGGCCGAACTGGTGAACATCCTCGCAGCCAAGAGCGGCGTCGGCAAGAACATGCACTCGGACTACTGCCGCGTCGCCGGCCGCTCGGTCAACGACTGGCTGGCCACGTCATCGCAGATCCCCGACTTCCTGGCGGCGCTGGAAAAGGCCGGCTGGATCAAGCGCGGCGAAGAGGTCGAGCACAGCCGCTTCTGGCGCCTGGTGCACGGCGAGAAGGCCGAGATGTTCGGCGTCTTCAACGCCTATGAACAGCAGGTGCTGCGCGACTGGATCCAGTCGGCCCCCGGCGGCGAGCGCGCCGAGGGACCGCGCCTGCTCACCTGGCGCGCACGCCAGCGCACCCTGGACAACCTCGGCGAGCACGCGGACCGCAGCGCGCATTTCCCGGAACGGGGCCTGATCCGCCGCCATCCGCGCCTGGAAGCGCCGGACAATGAACTGCGCCTGCTCGAGGAGAAGGTGGCCGGGGCTGCCGGCAAGCAGGAAGCGATGGAGCTGCTGGGCGCCCTGATGTCGCCCGAGGTGCACCACACGGCGGCCGGCCTGATGGCCACCCGCATGTACACGCGGCTGTTCGACGCTTGAGGCCGCCGCCACCGGAATTCCCGCGCGCCGGCCACATCCGGCGCGCTCAATAATTATTACAAGGATCTATTCGTGCAAATCCTGGAACAGCGCTTCCTGCGTGGACCCAACGTCCACGCCGACTCTCCCTGCCTGCTGAGCGTGATCGACCTGCAGGACCTGTATGGCATCTCCTCGAAAGACATCCCAGGCTTCAACGACGCGCTGCTGGGCGCGCTGCCTTCGCTTGCGGGACAGATCCTGCCGATCGGCCAGCGCGGCGGCTTCGCCCAGCGCCTGCGCGAAGGCACCTACCTCGGCCGCGTGATCGAGCAGGTGACGCTCGAGCTGCAGACGCTGGCCGCAGGTGAGTCGACGTCGCCGGCCAGCTACGGGCGCACGCGCCCGGTTGCGGGCCGTCCCGGCGTCTTCCGCATCGTCTGCGCCTACCAGTCCGAGAAGCTGGTGCAGCCCGCTTTCCAGCTGGCGGTGGACCTGGTCACCGCGTTTGGTAACGAGGAAGACTTCGACCTGGCCCCGCGCCTGGACGAGCTGCGCTCGATCGCCGCGCGCCACGCCATCGGCACCAGCACCGCGGCGGTGCTGGCGGCGGCGCACGAGCGCGGCATACCGACCCAGCGCATCACCGAGGACGCCAACCTGTTCCTGCTGGGCTGGGGCGTCAAGCAGAAGCGCCTGCAGGCCACCACCACCGGCGACACCAGCTTCATCGCGGTGAAGATCGCCAGCGACAAGCAGCTCACCAAGACCCTGCTCAAGGAAGCGGGCGTGCCGGTGCCGGAAGGTTCGGTGGTCACCTCCGCCGAGGATGCCTGCCGGGCCGCCGCGCGCATGCGGGCGCCGGTCACACTCAAGCCGCTCGATGGCAACCAGGGCAAGGGCGTCACGGTCGACTGCCGCGACGACGAGCAGGTGACGCGCGCCTTCGAGTTCGCGCGCCAGTACGGCCGCCGCATCATCGTCGAGCGCTTCGTCGAAGGCCGCGACTACCGCGTGCTGGTCGCCGGCGGCCAGGTGGCGGCGGCCGCGATGCGCCGCCCGGCCCACGTGGTCGGCGACGGCCTCGCCACCGTGCGCGAACTGGTCGAGCGCGAGAACGAGAACCCGGCGCGCGGCTCCGGCCACACCAACATCCTCACCACGATCGCGCTCGACGACCATGCGGCCGACATCCTGCGCAAGCAGGGCTTCGACTTCGACAGCGTGCTGCCGGTCGGCGTCACGGCCGAACTGCGTGGCAACGCCAACCTGTCCACCGGCGGCACCGCCGAAGACGTGACCGACCTGCTGCCGGAATCGACGCGCCTGCTGTGCGTGCGGGCCGCCGCCAAGATCGGGCTGGACGTGGCCGGCATCGACATCGTCTGCCGCGACATCGCGCTGCCGCTCGAGGCCCAGCGCGGCGCCGTCATCGAGGTCAACGCCGCGCCCGGCATCCGCATGCACCAGTACCCGAGCGCGGGCGAGCCGCGCGACGCCGGCGACGCCATCGTGCAGGGGCTGATGGGCGAATCAAGCGGCCGTATTCCGCTGATCGCCGTGACCGGCACCAACGGCAAGACCACCACCACGCTCCTGATCGCCCACACGGTGCGCCTGGCGGGCAAGGTGACCGGCGTGACCACCACCGAAGGTGTCTTCATCGACGGCAAGCAGGTGGCCAAGGGCGACTGCACCGGCTACTGGTCGGCGCGCACCGTGCTCGGCTCGCCCGACGTCGAGGTCGCGGTGCTGGAGACGGCGCGCGGCGGCATCCTCAAGCGCGGCCTCGCGTTTGACCGCTGCGACGTCGGCGTGGTGCTGAACATCGCCGCCGACCACCTCGGCCTGGACGGCGTCGACACCGTGGAAGACCTGGCACAGGTCAAGGCGGTGGTCGCCACCTCGGCCTCGCGCGCCGTGGTGCTAAACGCCGAAGACCCGCTGTGCGTGGCCATGGGACGCCGCGCCAAGCCGGAAGCGGAGATCGTCTACTTCTCGATGGACCCGGAAAGCCCGGTCTTCCTGCAGCACCTGGAAGACGGCGGCCGCGGCGTCTACCTGCAGGACAACGCGGTGGTGGTCGCCGACGGCAACCTGCACCAGGAACTGGTGCGTGTCGAAAGCATGCCGGTGGCCTTCGGCGGGCGCGCCCGCTTCAACATCGCCAACAGCCTGGCGGCGGCGGCCGCCCTGATGGCTTCAGGCTTCAGCAACCTGCAGATCGCCACCGGCCTGTCTACTTTTGTGTCGAACGGCCGCACCAATCCGCTGCGCACCAATATGTTCGACATCCGCGGCGTGACCGTGATCGTCGACTACGCGCACAACCCGGCGGCCTACAAGGCAATGGCCGAGATGGCGCGCGCCCTGCTGCCGGGGCAGCTGGTTGGCATCGTCACCGCCCCGGGCGACCGCCGCGACGAGGACCTGCGCGAGGTCGGCCGCGTGTGCGGCGCACGCTTCGACGAGCTGGTGGTGTACGAGTCGCAAAGCCGCGGGCGCGCGGTGGGCGAGGCGGTCGACCTGATCCTCGACGGCGCCGAAGACGCAGCCGGCATGAGCGACACGCTGCACCGGGTGATCGAGGTGGGGGAGGCGATCCGCCACGGCCTGAGCCTGTGCCGTCCTGGCGACGTGCTGGTGTTCGCCTGCGGCTCCTCGCTGCAGGTGTTCGTGGATGCCTTGCGGGTCGATGATCCGGAAAGCGCGGACCTGGTGGCGGCGCAGGTCTGAGACCCGCGCCAACGAAACAGCGGCCTGCGGGCCGCTTTTTTGTTGGGGTCAGGTCTGACATTGAGACACGGCCTGAGCAATACACCTCGATAACGCTCGAGCTCGTGTCCGAATGTCAGACCTGACCCCGGGTTGTCAGGTCAGAAGAAGAACTGCAGAGCCAGGGTCCAGACGTTGGGTTTGAGGACGTCCGGCTTTTTCATGGGCAGGCGCTCGTACTCGAGCGTGACGGCGGCGTTCGGGGTGATCGAGTACTGCAGGCCGAAGGCGCCATAGGCGCCGGTGTCGGTCTTCTTGCCCAGCGCGCTCGGGGCCGGCGGCGGTAGCGCCGGGCGGCGGGTCTGGGCCACGCCCACCTTGCCGTAGGCGCTCAGTTTCTCGGTCAGCGGGATACTGGGCTTGACGGCGATGTACATGCCGTAGCCGTTCTTCAGGTCGACGGCGCCGCCTTCGACCGCCAGGCGCTTGCCGAACTGGTAGCCGCCGAACACCTTCGGGCTGGCCTTGGTCGCCGCGCCGACATAGTCGACGCCGGACACCGCCACGCCGGCGTAGGCTTGCCCCGCGCCGGCGTGCACCGGCTCGGCAGCCTGGACGGCGCCGGCGAATGCCATGCCTGCGAAGAGAACGGCCAACACTTTCTGCATACCTTTTCCTTCCGAATTCGAGCCGGTCCGCTGTCGTGAGGAGCGGGCCGGGTTACGGATGAGCAAGGTAACAGTTGAATGCACGCATTAAAATAGCAATTTGTAACTAATTGCAAAAGTTTGGCGCATTCATGGCCAAGGATTTATCAGTTTAAGTAATGCTTAAGCAAAACGCCCCGTGCAGGGGCGTTTTGCGTGGACTCGGGTGCGCGGGAATCAGATCGCTTCCGCCTCGATCCTGCGCGCCAGTTCCGGCTTGTCCGGACGCAGGGCATCGGTCAGTTCCGACAACGTGGTGCCGCAGCCGAAGACCAGCACGTCGCCCGGCTGGCACAGCGACAGGCCATGGCGGATCGCCTGGTGCGAGGGCAGCACCACGCTGAGCGAATCGTCGGCCAGCTTGCCCAGCTTGGCGCCGCGCACCAGCAGGGCAGCGGTTTCGCCATCGGCGCGGCCGCGGTTCTCGGTCTCGTACACCACCAGGTCGTCGAAGCCGGCCGCACAGGTGCGTCCGATGTCGACCAGGTCGGCGTCGCGGCGGTCGCCCGGCGCGGCCACCACCCCGACCAGGCGGCCGGCGCTCAGGGCGCGCGCGCTTTCGGCCAGCGCGGCGTAGGCGGCGCAGTTGTGGGCGTAGTCGACGATCACGGTCACGCCATCGACGTCGAACACGTTCGAGCGCATGGGATTGTGCTTGGCGTCCGAGACGAAGCTGCGCAGGCCCTCGGCGATCTCGAGGTTGCCGAAGCCGTGGGCGGTAAGGGCCGCTGCCGCCGCGAGGGCATTCGCGATGTTGTAGCGCGCCGCCCCGCCCAGCGAGACCGGCATCTGGCGCGCATCGACCAGCGCCTCGTGGCGCGCGCCGTTGGCCAGCACCAGGGTCTGGTCCTGCAGGTAGACCGCCCGCCCGCCGTTTTCCAGGTGGCGCAGCAGGACCGGGTTGTCGGCGTCGAGCGAGAAGTAGATCACTTCGACGCCGTCGCGCAGCTCGCCCGCCATCGCCACGCAGTAGTCGTCCTCGGCATTGAGCACCACCGCGCGCGAGGCGCGCTGGGCCACCACCGCCTTCACCTTGGCCAGGTCGTCGAGGGTCTCGACGCCGTCCAGGCCCAGGTGGTCGCTGGAGACGTTCAGCACCACCGAGACGTCGACGCGGTCATAGGCCAGGCCGCGCTTGAGGATGCCGCCGCGCGCCGTCTCCAGCACCGCGAAGTCGACTTCCGGGCTGGACAGGACGCTGCGCGCCGAGCGGTAGCCGGTGCAGTCGCCTTTGATGGTGAGCACGCCGTCGACGTACACGCCCTCGGTGGTGGTCACGCCGGTGCGCAGGCCGGTCTGGCGCACCGCATGGGCGATCAGCAGCGAGGTGGTGGTCTTGCCGTTGGTGCCGGTAATGGCCACGGTCGGAATGCGGCCGTCGCACTCGCCGAACAGGGCGTCGACGATGGCCGCGCCGGCGTCGCGCGGGGTGCCGCGGCTCGGGTACTGGTGCATGCGGATGCCGGGCGCCGCGTTGACCTCGATGATGCCGCCTTTCTGCTCGCGCAGGGGACGGGCGATATCCTGGCACACGATGTCGATGCCGGCGATGTCCAGGCCGATGGTGCGCGCGGCGCGGATGCAGATGTCGCGCGTCTCTTCCGGCAGCAGGTCGGTCACGTCCTCGGCGGTGCCGCCGGTCGACAGGTTGGCGTTGCCGCGCAGGTCGGCCGTCACGCCGCTGGCCAGCACGGTGTCGAAAGCATAGCCCTGCTTGGCCAGGGTTTCCTCGGCCAGCGCATCCATCGGGATCCTGGTCAGGATGTTGGTGTGGCCTTCGCCGCGCGCCGGGTTGCGGTTCTCGATCTCGACCAGTTCGCGGATCGTCGAGTGGCCGTCGCCCACCACGCAGGGCGGACGGCGCCAGGATGCGGCAGCCACCTTGCGCCCGGTGACCAGGACGCGGTAATCGCGTCCCACCAGATGCTCTTCGACGATGATCTTGCGGCCGTACTTGCGCGCGTGCGCAAAGGCGCGTGCAACTTCCTCAGGCGTGGCGCAGTTGGTGGTCACGCCCTTGCCCTGGTTGCCGTCGAGCGGCTTGACCGTCGCCGGCCCGGACAGGCGGCGCGCGGCGCGCAGCGCTTCCTCCTCGGTCGAGACGGTGCTGCCCGCCGGGACCGGGACCCCGGCCACGTCCAGCAGGGCCTTGGTCAGCTGCTTGTCGCTGGCGATGCCGACCGCGATCGAATTGGTGGCGCCGGTGATGGTGGCCTGCAGGCGCTTCTGGCGGCTGCCCCAGCCGAGCTGGAACAGGTTGGCTTCATCGGTCAGGCGCAGGGCCGGAATGCCGCGCCGCAGCGCCGCCTGCACCACCGCATTGGTGCTGGTGCCGATCGCGTAGTCTTGCGCAATCTCGCGCAGCGCGTCCAGCGCCTTGGGCAGGTCATAGTAGCGGTCTTCGGCGGCCGCATGGACCAGGTCCAGCGCCACGCGCAGGGCCGCCTCGGCCACCTGTTCGGCTTGGTAGCCGCAGACGACGCGGCGGGTGCGCGGGGTGCCGGCCACCGCCAGGGTCGCGCCGAAGCTGCCGGGAGCACCGGCCAGGCGCTGCAGTTCCATCACCACCGGCTCGATCGCCTCGACCAGCAGGGCGTCGTCGGCCAGGCGCACGGCGGCGTCCGGCGGCAGGGCCGGCAGCAGCTCGAACAGGCGCGCCGCGAAGCCCGGGGCCTTGGTGAAACCGTCGTCGATGACTGCCATCAGGCAGGGGCTGGCGGCATACAGGTTGGGGCCGCGCAGCATTCGTTTTTCTCTGATTTTCATGAAAGCGGGTTCCGTTTCGTTACATTTTCCAAAAAATCGAGCAGTGGGGGCGGCAGGCCTCGGCCGGCATCGCTGTCCGCGGACGGCAGGCGGTAGCTGCTGCCCGCCGGCAGCAGGTGCAGGCGCACGTCGATCAGCTCCGGGGTGTCGCGGTCCTTGATGTCGGCCACGTTGGTGATCATGGTGCGGCCGTCGACGATGGTGACGGCGCCCTGGCCCAGCACCTCGATGCCGGCCCCGATATCGACCACCAGCGCGGTGTCCTCGTCGATGCCGATGCCCTGCAGGTAAGGGTTCTGGGCCACCACGCTGAGCAGGCGCGACAGCCGCTGGCGCTCCGAGAAGTGCTGGTCGATCACCACCCGGTGCAGGAAGCCGAGTCCGGCGCCGAGGCTGACCGATCCCTTCTCGGGATGGAGTTCGACGCGGCCGGTGGCCAGCATGTGGCCGGACATGGCCGAGGCGCCGGCGCTGGTGCCGCCGATGGTCACGCCGCGCACCTTGAGCGCGACGTGCATCGCCGCGTCCAGGGCGCTGCCGCCGAGCAGGGCCAGCAGGCGCTTCTGGTCGCCGCCGGTCATGAAGATGCCGGTGGCTTCATCCACCTGGCGCACGAAGTCTTCGCTGTTGGCGTCCTGGCGGCTGGTCACCTCCAGGTGGCGGCGATTCTCCACGCCGAGCGTGCCGAATGCTTCGTCGTACATGCTCCACATTTCGTCGGCGACGGTGCTGGCCGCGGTGATCACGACGATGTTGGCCTCGGCGCCGCCGGACAGTTCGACGAAGCGCTTGAGGATTTCCATCTCGCGCTTGCGGTCTTCGTGGCCGCCGATGATCACGAGGTGGCCATTCTTCTGTTGTTGTTCGCTCATCGCTGGGTCATCTTCGAATAGGGCATGCCCTGGTTGCAGTAAGCGCCGGCCTCGGTGCGGGTGACACCGATCAGGCCGACATCCACGTCCTTGTCGAACAGCTCGACGCCGCGCTTGAGCGCCTCCTCGAGCGACATGCCGTATTCGATCCAGCCGTAGACCGTGCGCGCCAGCAGGTGGCGCACGATGTGTTCGCCGATCCCGCTGGCGGCGATGGCGCCGAGCGAGCCGACATAGAAGCCGCTGCCGATGATCGGGCTGTCGCCCACCCGGCCCAGCAGGGAGGGCGCCGAGCCGCCGGTGGAGCAGGCCACCGCGAAGTGGCCGTCCGGCCCGCGCACCACGGCGCCGACGGTGTCGCAGGCCGAGGACTTCGGCAGCTGCAGCGGGGTCTTGTAGTTCCAGAAGCGATCGAACAGGCGGTTGTCGATGCCGGGCATGAGCGGCACCGAGCCGGCCAGTTCCTGCATCAGCTTGCGGTGCTCAAGGCGCTGGCGCTCCGAGATGCGCGCACCGCCGGGCAGGCCGATGGTGCGTGCGAAGCGCTGCGCGCCTTCGCCGGCCAGCATCACGTGCGGGGTGTCGGCGATGGCGCGCGCCAGCTTGACCGGGTTCGCCACGTCGCGCACGCAGGCCACCGTGCCGAGGCGGCCGCGGGTATCCATGATCGCCGCATCCATCTCGATGGTTTCGCCGTCCAGTCCCAGCGTGGCGCCGCTGCCGGCGTTGAAGCGGCCGTCGTCCTCGAGGGTGGTGACGGCGATGATGGCGGCATCCAGCGCGTCGCCGTTGACTTCCAGCTGCGCCAGTGCGCGGCGCGCGGCCAGGACGCAGCCGTCTTCGTTTTCCGTCGGAGCGCCCGCGCCGCCGTGAACCACGACGGCGCCAGCCTGTTGGAGATTGCTCATGTAATCAGTACGCCTTGTTGTTGTGCGTTGCAAAATGCGTTTTGTTGTCACGCAGTTAAGAGCAGCATTATGGACACCGGCGGGCGTGCACCAAATCGGTACAGTTGCCGTGCTTGTGTAAGAAGTTGCTTACAGGGAGCGGCCGGGCGCGCTATACAGGATGGAAACGCCGCGCAGGGCGCTACGCAGGGCGCGGACCAGCTCGAGGCGTCCCGAGGGCGTCAGATAACGCCCAATCTCGACGTGCACCCCGCGCGCCTCGATCTGCACCAGGGTCCGCATGCCGCTATCGGGCAGGCTGACGCGGGCGTGGCTGGGGTCGAGCTGGACCGTCGACAGCCTGGCGCCGTCGGCACGCTCGACCAGCAGGCAGCCGTGCTCCAGGCGGATGCGCTCGTGGTCGAGGGCGTGGCGGCAGTAGTGCAGGAGGGCGGCGCCCAGCGCCCCGGTCTCGAGCAGGGCGAAAGCCAGTACCATCCAGGCGCCGCGCCAGGTGAACACCAGGGCGATGCCGAGCGTGGCCGTGCACAGCAGCGCATAGACGAGCAGCGCCTGGCGCGGCGTCATCGAGCAGTTGCGCTTCATTAGCCATTCGGCCGGGGCAGGGTCCATGGTCGCTGCTGTCGTCCTGTACATACGGGGTGTGTACGAGTTTGCCACAGACCGGAAAAAGGCATCGCCCGGACGGCGAAAACCGCCGCAGATCTGTTACCATACCGCCCCCTCCATTGATAAGCTTCCTATGGCGCTCGCATGCGGCCTTGATTTCGGCACCTCCAATTCCACCGTCGGCTGGCTCTCCGGCAGCAGCTACCAGGCCGGCGCCAGCGCCTTGCTGGCCCTGGAAGACGGCAAGGCGACCCTGCCTTCGGTCGTGTTCTTCAACGCGGACGACGAGCAGGTGAGTTACGGCCGCGCCGCCCTGGCCGAGTACCTCGAGGGCTACGAGGGGCGCCTGATGCGCTCCCTGAAAAGCCTGCTCGGCACCAGCCTGATCGACGGCCAGACCGAAGTGGGCGGGCGCGCGCTGCCCTTCAAGGCGCTGCTCGGCCAGTTCATCGGTGAAGTCAAGCGCCGCGCCGAACGCCAGGCCGGCCGCGAATTCGGCAGCGCCGTGTTCGGGCGTCCGGTCTTCTTCATCGACGACGACCCGGAGGCCGACCGCCGCGCCCAGGACACGCTGGAGGAAGTGGCCAGGTCGAGCGGCTTCCGCGAGATATCGTTCCAGTACGAGCCGATCGCCGCCGCCTTCGACTACGAATCCCAGATCGACCGCGAGGAACTGGTCCTGATCGCCGACATCGGCGGCGGCACTTCGGACTTCTCGCTGGTGCGGCTCGGCCCGGAGCGCGCCGGTCGCACCGAGCGGCGCGACGACATCCTCGCCAACGGCGGCGTGCACATCGGCGGCACCGACTTCGACAAGTACCTGAGCCTGGCGAGCGTGATGCCGCTGCTCGGTTACGGCAGCAGCATGCTGTCCGGCGCCGCGATCCCGTCGAGCTACTACTTCAACCTGGCCACCTGGCACACCATCAACCAGGCCTACACGCGCAAGAGCGTCGCCCAGCTGGCCGACCTGGTGCGCGACGCGGCCGAGCCGGCCAAGCTGGTGCGCCTGCAGAAGCTGATCGACGAGCGCGCCGGCCACTGGCTGGCGATCCAGGTCGAAGCGGCCAAGATCGGCCTGTCCGGCAGCCCCTCGCTGACGATGGAGCTCGACCGCCTGGCGCCGCCGGAAACCTTGACCGTGACTCGCGAAGGCTTCGAGGCCGCCATCGGCCAGCTGGTCGACAGCGTCGGCGCCACCGTGCTGCGCCTGTTCCTTGATGCCGGCGTGGAACCGGATGCGGTGGACACGGTCTTCTTCACCGGCGGTTCGAGCGGCGTGTCGCTGCTGCGCGAACGGATCGCGGCGCTGGTACCGCGCGCACGCAAGGTCGAGGGCGACCTGTTCGGCAGTATCGGCGCCGGCCTGGCGCTCGACGCGCTGCGCAAGTATGGTTAACAGCGATAACAGGAGGACGGAATATGAGTGTGTTTGAACGCCCGATCGTGATGCTCGACTTCGAGACCACCGGCCTGTCGCCCGAGATGGGCGACCGCATCACCGAAGTGGCCGCGCTGCGCATCGTCGGCGGCGAGATCCGCGAGCGCTACGTCTCGCTGGTGAACTGCGGCGTGCGCATCCCGTCCTTCATCACCCAGCTCACCGGGATCACCCAGGACATGGTCGACACCGCGCCGCCGAGCCAGAAGGTGGTGGCCGAGCTGCTCGACTTCATCGGCGGCGACACCCTGTCGGCCCACAACGCCAGCTTCGACGAGAAGTTCCTGAAGGCCGAGGGCTGGCGCATCGGCCGCCCGACCGGCCACTGCGGCCTGGTGTGCTCGCTGAAGCTGTCGCGCCGCCTGTTCCCGGGCCTGCCCAGCTACAAGCTCGGCAACCTTTCGAACCGCCTCGGCATCCAGTTCAAAGGGGCGGCCCACCGGGCCGAGGCCGACGCGGAGGTGGCGGCCCACGTGCTGCTGCACGCCGCGCGCCACCTCGGCAGCACGCATGGCCTGCAGCGGGTGGCGCCGGACCTGCTGGTCTCGGTGAACAAGCTGGCCGCCGCCAAGGTCCCCGTCTTCCTGGACAAATACGCCAGCCTCGAGCGCGAGCGCGGCGCCGCCTGAGGCCAGTACCGATCGCTTACTACCACGTCCGCGCATGCATGTGGCATTCCCACGATTGTGCGGACGCAAATCACGCGAGGGTCGCTATCCTTAAAATTTTAACAACGGCGGGTGATTCTCCAAACCCGCCTTGTTGAACGGCCCGGAAGGCCGAAGGGGGTAGGGATGAATCGCCAGAACGACGCCCGCGAGGGACACGAAGTCTTCCAGTGGTTCCTGCCCGCCGCCGAGCGCGGCGATCCTTACGCACAGTTCAACCTCGGCCTGCTCTACAAGCACGGCGATGCCGTCGAGCGCGACGACGTGCGCGCGCTCGAATGGATGCAGCGCGCGGCCCGCCAGGGCCTGGCCACCGCGCAGAACCACCTCGGCGCCATGTACTGCAACGGCCGCGGCGGACCGCGCAGCGACGAGCTCGCCGCGCTGTGGTTCGGGCGCGCCGCCGCCCAGGGCGATCCCGCCGCCCAGCAGAACCTGGGCCAGCTCTTCCGCAAGGGACGCGGCGTCCCGCAGTCGCACGAGCTCGCCTTCGGCTGGTTCTACCGGGCTGCGGAGCAGGGCTTGGCCAGCGCCCAGAACCTGCTGGGCGAATGCTATCTCCAGGGACTCGGTGCGCCGGTCAGCCATCCGCTGGCGATGGCCTGGTTCCGCAAGGCCGCGCGCCAGGGGCACGGCCAGGCCCAGCTCAATCTCGCGCTGATGTACCGCCGCGGCGACGGTGTCGAGGCCGACGATGCGCAGGCCGTGTGCTGGTTCCGCGAAGCGGCGGCAGGGGGCATCGCGGTGGCGCAGCGCTTCCTCGGCCTGGCCTATGCCAACGGCCAGGGCGTGCCGAAAGACCCGGCGCGCGCCATCGCCTGGCTCGAGCGTGCAGCCGGGCAGGACGACGCCGAGGCGCACTACGGGCTCGGCACGCTGCTGGCGGCCGGCCACGGCGGCGGCGGCGACGAGCGGGCGCTGGAATGCTTCCTGCGCGCGGCCGCGCGCGGACACGTGCAGGCCCAGTACTGTGCCGGCGTCATGTATGCCACGGGGCGCGGCACCCGGCCCGATCCGTCCCGCGCGCTCGACTATTACCTGCGGGCCGCCGAGCAGGGCGCGGCCAATGCCCAGTTCAGCCTCGGGGTCATGTACGCCAAGGGCGACGGCGTGCCGCGCGACGAGGCGCGCGCCGCCGAATGGTACCGGCGCGCGGCCCAGCAGGGCGACGCCAGCGCCCAGAACAACCTCGGGGTCCTGTATGCCAACGGCCAGGGCGTGCCGCACGACGACACCCTGGCCAGCTACTGGTACCGGCAGGCGGCCGAGCAGGGCCATGCGCTGGCCCAGTACAACCTGGGCGGCATGGTCAACAGTGGCCGCGGCGTCGAGCGCGACCCGCTGCGCGCCTACATGTGGATGCTGTTGGCCGCCGGCGCCGGCCCGGAAGGCCGGCGCTCGCGCGGCAGCGTGGCCGGCCGGTTGGCCGGCACCGGCGGCACCTGGGCGCGCGCCCTGGCCACCCGGGTGCGGGCCGCGCGCCGCCAGCAGAAGGGGCAGGCGTCCGCACGCCAGGCTTCCACCCGCCAGGGCGCTAGCGGGCAGGGTATCGCCCGCTAGCGCCGCGGGAAGGCGCTGCGGCGGTCCGCCGCATATGCGAGCCCGGCAATTCGCGTTATGATGGCCTTCGGCGCAAGCCGACCCCATGAATAACTCGAACATGAGAACGACATGACCCTGAGACACGCAACGCTCGTCGCCCTGCTGGCCGCGGCCTTCGGCGCCAATACGGCGCTGGCACAAAGCTGCCCCGCAAACGGCCCCTCCCTGACCTACCCGGTCTCGAAGAAGGTCGACCATACCGACAACTACCACGGCACCACGGTGGCCGATCCCTACCGCTGGCTCGAGGACGCGAACAGCGCCGAGACCAAAGAGTGGGTAACGGCGCAGAACAAGGTGACCCAGGCTTACCTGGCGCAGATCCCGCAGCGTGCGGCGATCCGCGAGCGCCTGACCAAGCTGTGGAACTACGAGCGCTACAGCGTGCCGGGCAAGGAAGGCGGCCGCTACTTCTATTCGCGCAACGACGGCCTGCAGAACCAGTCGGTCCTGTACACCCAGAAGAGCCTGACCGACACCCCGCGCGTGCTGCTCGACCCGAATACCATGTCGAGCGACGGCACCGTCGCCCTGGCCGGCGCCGCCGTCAGCCCGGACGGCAAGCTGCTGGCCTACAGCACCGCCGCATCGGGCTCGGACTGGAACGAGATCCGCGTGCGCGACGTCGACACCGGCAAGGACCTGGAAGACCACATCAAGTGGGTCAAGTTCTCCAGCACCGCCTGGACCAAGGACGGCAAGGGCTTCTTCTACAGCCGCTACGACGAGCCGAAGGAAGCGACCAAGCTGGCCGACGTGAACTACTTCCAGAAGCTGTACTACCACCGCCTCGGCACCCCGCAGAGTGCCGACACGCTGGTGTACGACCGTCCCGACCAGAAGGAATGGGGCTTCGGCGGCCACACCACCGACGACGGCCGCTACCTGATCATCACGACCACCAAGGGCACGGCGCCCAAGTACCGCATCTCGTACAAGGACCTGTCCAAGCCGGATTCCAAGGTGGTCGACCTGGTCGACAACTTCGACGCCGGCTACGACTTCATCGACAACATCGGCAGCGTGTTCTACTTCAGCACCGACCGCAACGCGCCAAAAAAACGCATCGTCGCGATCGACGTGACCAAGCCGGCGGAAAACAACTGGAAAGAGATCGTCGCCGAAAGCGCCGATACCCTGGCCGGCGCCGACATCATCAACAACCAGCTGGTGCTCGAGTACCTGAAGGATGCGCGCAGCGTCGTGCGCGTGCATGACCTCAAGGGCAAGCTGGTGCGCGAAGTGAAACTGCCGGGCATCGGTACCGTCGGCGGCCTGTCGGGCAAGCGCAATGAGACCGAGACCTTCTACTCGTTCGCCGGCTTCACCACCCCGACCACGATCTACCGCCTGAACCTGAAGACCGGCCAGAGCACCGTGTTCCGCCAGCCGAAGGTCGACTTCAACCCGCTTGATTACGAGACCCGCCAGCAGTTCTTCACCAGCAAGGACGGCACCAAGGTCCCGATGTTCATCGTCTCGAAGAAGGGCATCAAGCTGGACGGCCAGAACCCGACCTACCTGTACGGCTACGGCGGATTCAACATCTCGATGACGCCGGGCTTCTCGCCGGCCAACCTGGCCTGGATGGAGATGGGCGGCGTCTACGTGGTGGCCAACCTGCGCGGCGGCGGCGAATACGGCGAAGCCTGGCACCAGGCCGGTACCAAGCTGCAGAAGCAGAACGTGTTCGACGACTTCATCGGCGCGGCCGAATGGCTGGTTGCCAACAAGGTGACCTCACCAAGCAAGCTGGCGATCGGCGGCGGTTCCAACGGCGGCCTGCTGGTGGGCGCGGCAATGACCCAGCGTCCGGAGCTGTTCGGCGCGGCGATCCCGGCCGTGGGCGTGATGGACATGCTGCGCTTCCACAAGTTCACCATCGGCTGGGCCTGGACCTCGGACTACGGCTCGTCGGAGAACCCGGAGGAGTTCAAGGCCCTGGTCAAGTACTCGCCGCTGCACAACCTGAAGGCCGGCACCTGCTACCCGGCGACCATGGTGACCACCGCCGACCACGATGACCGCGTGGTGCCGGCGCACAGCTTCAAGTACGCCGCGGCGGCCCAGGCTGCCCAGGCGGGCGCGGCGCCGATCCTGATCCGCATCGAGACCAAGGCGGGGCATGGCGCGGGCAAGCCGACCACCAAGCAGATCGAGGAAGTGGCCGATCGCTGGGGCTTCCTGGCGCGTGAACTGAAGATGGGTGAGGCTGCGCCGACGGCGGTTGGCGGCAGCAAGTAAGCTGCGCTTGACCTGTAAAAACAACGGCCGCTCGGAGTGATCCGGCGGCCGTTGTTGTTTTGATACGCCGGTCTAGCGCTGCACCACGACCAGCAAGGCTTTCGCCTCCGTCTTCCCCGCATTCCTGATCACATGGTCATGGTCGGCCGGATAGCGCGCCGTCCCCCCATGCTTGATCTTCTTCTTCTCCGTCCCCACCTCCAGTTCGATCGCCCCGGTAATGACGGTCAGGTGCTCGCTGGTCCCCGGATCGTGGGCCTGCGATTTCAGTTCGCCCCCGGGCGCCAGGGTCAGCTCGTACCATTCGTACTTGCCCGCCAGGTCCATCGGCCCCAGGATGCGCAGCGAATAGCCGGCGTGGGCGCCGGGCAGGGTGGGGGTCTCGTGGGCGTCGACCACGCGGATCAGGTCCACCGAGCGCACTTCGGACGAGAGCAGCTCGCCGATCTCCACGCCCAGGGCATTGGCCAGGCGCCAGGTGATGGCGATGGTGGGATTGGCCTTCTCGCGCTCGATCTGGGACAGCATCGACTTCGACACCCCCGCGATGCGCGACAGGTCTTCCAGGGTCAGGCCGCGGGCCAGACGCAGGCGCTGTAGCGTGGCGCCAACTTCGGGCGGAGCGTTATTTGTTAGAGTTTTGCTCATTGACTTATTACTGCCTGAATATGCTTATGCTTGGCTTGCCAAGTTCATTAGCTGGGGGTAAGATTCAATATATTGAATTTTCGTTCGACATACAGAACTCGGTTCCATGAACCGAACGGGTCCAACGATACGACATTCGCCAACCACCGGTCAAGCCGGATCAAACCAGGGAGTAGGGACACCATGAGCGATCAAGCATTCTATAGCGGCCTGCAATCGAAACTCGAGACGCTGCGCAGCGACGGCCTGTTCAAGCCGGAGCGCGTGATCGCCTCGCGCCAGGGTTCGGAAGTCGTGTCCCAGGACGGCCGCACGCTCATCAATATGTGCGCCAACAACTACCTCGGCCTGTCCGGCGACGAGCAGACCTCCCAGGCCGCCGCGGCCGCCCTGGAAAAGTACGGCTACGGCCTGTCCTCGGTGCGCTTCATCTGCGGCACCCAGACCGTGCACAAGGAGCTGGAGCAGAAGCTGTCCGAGTTCCTCGGCACCGAAGACACCATCCTGTACGCGGCCGCGTTCGACGCCAACGGCGGCGTGTTCGAGCCCCTGTTCGACGAGAACGACGCGATCATCTCGGATGCCCTGAACCACGCCTCGATCATCGACGGCGTGCGCCTGTGCAAGGCAGCGCGCTACCGCTATGCCAACAACGACATGGCCGACCTGGAAAAGCAGCTGGTCGCCGCGACCGAAGCAGGCAAGCGCCACAAGATCATCGTCACCGACGGCGTGTTCTCGATGGACGGCACCATCGCCCAGCTGGACAAGATCGTCGAGCTGGCCGAGAAGTACGGCGCCCTGACCATGATCGACGAATCGCACGCCTCGGGCTTCATGGGCAAGACCGGCCGCGGCACCCACGAACACTGCGGCGTTATCGGCAAGATCGACATCATCACCGGCACCCTGGGCAAGGCCCTGGGCGGCGCGATGGGCGGCTTCACCTCGGGCCGCAAGGAAGTGATCGAGACCCTGCGTCAGAAGTCGCGTCCCTACCTGTTCTCGAACACCCTGGCGCCGATGATCGCCGGCGCTAGTCTGGCGGTGCTGGATCGTATCTCGAAGTCGACCGAGCTGCGCGACCGCCTGCATGAGAACACCGCCTACTTCCGCAAGGAGATCGAGCGTATCGGGTTCACCATCAAGCCGGGCACCCACCCGGTGGTGCCAGTGATGCTGTTCGAAGCGCCGATCGCCCAGAAATTCGCGGCCCGCATGTTCGAACTGGGCGTGCTGCTGTCGGGCTTCTTCTACCCGGTGGTGCCGATGGGCCAGGCGCGTGTGCGCGTCCAGCTGTCGGCCGCCCACACCCGCGAGCAGCTCGACACCGTGCTGAAGGCTTTCGAGCAGGCCGGCAAAGAGCTGGGCATCCTCAAGAATAACTAAGATCTAGATCGGAACAACATGGAACGCATCCTCATCATCGGCGCCAACGGCCAGATCGGCAGCGAACTGGTCACCGCCCTGGCCGAACAGCATGGCCCGGACAAGGTGATCGCTTCGGACATCGGCAGCACCAACATCTACGGCGCCGCGCGCTACACCCAGCTCGACGTGCTGGACCGCGAACGCCTGTCCAGGCTGATCGAGCAGGAAGGCATCACCCAGGTCTACCAACTGGCGGCGCTGCTGTCCGCCACCGGCGAAAAGGCGCCGCTCAAGGCCTGGACGCTGAACATGGACGGCCTGCTCAACATCCTGGAAGTGGCGCGCGAGCGCGGTGAGGCGGGCAAGCCGCTGAAGGTGTTCTGGCCGTCCTCGATCGCCGCCTTCGGTCCGAACACCCCGGCCGAGAACACGGCCCAGTACACGGTCATGGACCCGACCACGATCTACGGCATCAGCAAGCTGGCCGGCGAGCGCCTGTGCGAGTACTACCACAGCAAGTACGCCGTGGACGTGCGCTCGATCCGCTATCCCGGAATCATCAGCTTCAAGTCGCCCCCGGGCGGCGGCACCACCGACTACGCGATCGCCATCTTCCATTCGGCGCTCAAGGGCGAGACCTACGAATGCTTCCTGGGGCCGGAAACCACGCTGCCGATGATCTACATGCCGGACGCGATTCGTGCGACCATCGAGCTGATGGACGCGCCGAGCGAGAAAGTTGCGATCCGTTCCTCGTACAACGTGGCAGGCGTGTCCTTCAACCCGCGCGAACTGGCCGCCGCCATCCAGAAAGCGGTCCCGGGCTTCGAGATCGCCTACAAGCCGGACAGCCGCCAGCAGATCGCCGATACCTGGCCGAGGAGCCTGGACGACAGCCGCGCGACCCTCGATTGGGGCTGGAAGGCGCGCATTGGCGTGGATGAGATGGTCGAGAGCATGCTGAAGAACATCGACGTGGGCATCACGGCCTGAGTCGCTTCACCCGTAACACAATAATAAAAAACTGAAGAGTCGAGACAACGATGGACATGAGTGTTTTTGATCTGTTCAAGATCGGTATCGGGCCGTCGAGCTCCCACACGGTGGGACCGATGGTGGCGGCGCGCCGCTTCCTGCTGGAATGCGGTTCGCTGGAACAGGCAGTGGGCGTCGAGGCGCACCTGTACGGTTCGCTGGCCTTGACCGGCGTCGGCCACGCCACCGACAAGGCCGTGATCCTGGGCCTGATGGGCGAGACCCCGCAAGGCATCGATCCGGATACCGTCGAGGACAAGCTGGCCGAAGCCGAGATGGACGGCGTCTTGACACTGCTGAGCGAGAAGGAAGTGCCGTTCCAGTACGCCACCGGCCTGGTGTGGCACAAGCAGTCAAGCTTGCCGGAACACCCGAACGGCATGAAGTTCGTGCTCAAGCTGCTTGACGGCAGCATCATCGAGCGCATCTACTACTCGGTGGGCGGCGGCTTCATCACCGCGGCGGGCGAAAGCCAGAACCGCGCGGACGGGCCCGCGTCAAGGCAGGTGCCTTTCCCCTTCAGCACCATGAGCGAGCTGCTGGCGCAGGGCAGGGAACACGGCCTGTCGATTCCGCACATGCTGCGCGCGAACGAGCTGGTGCGCATGAGCGAGAGCGATCTGGACGCGGGCCTGGACCGCATCTGGGAAACCATGCGCGACTGTATCGCCCACGGCCTGGTCACCGAAGGCCAGCTGCCGGGCGGCCTGAACGTCAAGCGCCGCGCGGCCAAGCTGTGGAAGCAGGCGCATTGCACGGAAGGTAAACGCGTCAACGAGCTGCCGCATGATGCGACGCACCACGTGACCCTGTACGCGATGGCGGTCAACGAAGAAAACGCGGCCGGCGGCCGTGTCGTCACCGCCCCGACCAACGGCGCGGCCGGCATCATCCCGGCGGTGCTGCGCTACTACGCCGAAGACTGCCGCCCGAGCGACCCGGTCAAGGGCATCCGCGATTTCCTGCTCACGTCCGCCGCGATCGGCATGCTGTGCAAGAAGAACGCCTCGATCTCGGGCGCCGAGATCGGCTGCCAGGGCGAGGTCGGCGTGGCCTGCGCGATGGCGGCGGCCGGCCTGGTGGCGGCCCTGGGCGGCTCCAACGAGCGCATCGAGAACGCGGCGGAGATCGGCATCGAGCACCACCTCGGCATGACCTGCGACCCGATCGGCGGGCTGGTGCAGATTCCCTGCATCGAGCGCAACGGCATGGGGGCGATCAAGGCGATCACCGCAGCCTCGCTGGCCCTGAAGGGCGACGGCACCCACTTCGTCAGCCTGGACAACGCGATCGAAACCATGCGCCAGACCGGCGCGGACATGCAGGTGAAGTACAAGGAGACTTCGCTGGGTGGACTCGCGGTGCACGTGGTGACAGTGAATCACGCGGCCTGCTGAAGCAGGGCGGAACCGGGGCCGCGCTTGGGCGCGGCCCGTTTTTTTTTGCAGCACAGCATACGAAGCGCTGGGGCGCTATAATAAAAGTTCAACTTTGGCCCCAACCGGATCCCGACCCGTATGCATTACGTCTCCACCCGCGCGACCAGCGCGTCCGCAGCACGCAATCCCCAGCGCTTTTCCGACATCCTGCTTGCGGGCCTCGCCCCGGACGGCGGTCTGTACCTTCCCGAAGAATACCCGCAGGTCACAGGCGAGGAACTGAACGCCTGGCGCACGCTCTCCTACGCCGAACTCGCCTATGAAATTTTGCGCAAGTTCGCCACCGACATCCCCGACGCCGACCTGCGCGCCCTGACCGCGAAGACTTACACTCCCGAGGTCTATCGCAACGCACGCGCAGGCGAAGCAGCGGCCGACATCACCCCGCTGCGCGTGCTGGAGGACGGCGCAGGCGGCAAGCTGGTGCTGCAGGCCCTGTCGAACGGCCCGACCCTGGCCTTCAAGGACATGGCCATGCAACTGCTCGGCAACCTGTTCGAGTATGCGCTGGCGAAGAACAACGACGAACTGAACATTTTTGGTGCCACCTCCGGCGACACCGGCAGCGCGGCCGAGTATGCGATGCGCGGCAAGCGCGGCGTGCGCGTGTTCATGCTGTCCCCGCACAAGAAGATGAGCGCCTTCCAGACCGCGCAGATGTTCAGCCTGCAGGACCCGAACATCTTCAACATCGCCGTCGAAGGCGTCTTCGACGACTGCCAGGACATGGTCAAGGCGGTGTCCAACGACCTGTCCTTCAAGGCGCGCCACAAGATCGGCACCGTCAACTCGATCAACTGGGCGCGCGTGGTGGCCCAGGTGGTGTACTACTTCCGGGGCTACCTGGCGGCCACCACCAGCAACGACCAGAAGGTCTCGTTCACCGTCCCGTCGGGGAACTTCGGCAATATCTGCGCCGGCCACATCGCCCGCATGATGGGCCTGCCGATCGACAAGCTGGTGGCCGCCACCAACGAGAACGACGTGCTCGACGAATTCTTCCGTACCGGCGTGTACCGCGTGCGCAAGCCCGCCGAGACCTTCCACACCAGCAGCCCCTCGATGGACATCTCGAAGGCGTCCAACTTCGAGCGCTTCGTGTACGAACTGGTGGGCCGCGACGCCGAGCGCACCCATGCCTTGTTCCGCAAGGTCGACACCCATGGCGGCTTCGACCTGTCGGGCGGTCCCGGCAGCGACGGCGACGAATGGAAGCTGGTCGGCCAGTACGGTTTCGCCTCCGGCAAATCGACCCACGCCGACCGTCTCGCGACCATCCGCGACGTGGCGGACGACTACGACATCACCATCGATACCCACACCGCCGACGGCATCAAGGTCGCGCGCGAACACATGCAGCCCGGCGTGCCGATGATCGTGCTCGAAACCGCGCTGGCCGCGAAATTCAACGAGACCATCCTGGAAGCGCTGGGCCAGGATGCCGAGCGCCCGGCCGGCTTCGAGGACATCGAGTCGCTGCCGCAGCGCTTCGTCGTCATGCAGCCGAGCGTGGAGGCGATGAAAGCCTACATCGCCCAGCACACGGGCTTGTGACATGAAGCCGCCCATGCTGTCCGTGCGCGAGGCCCTGGGCCAGCTGCTCGACGCGGTGCGTCCGGTGGTCGACAGCGAGACGGTGCCGACCCTCGAGGCGAATGGCCGCGTGCTCGCCGAAGACCAGCTCGCGACCATCGACGTTCCCTCCGCCGACAACACCCAGATGGACGGCTACGCGGTGCGCGCGCTTGACTGCGAGAGCGGCAGCGCGACCCTGCGCGTGACCCAGCGTATTCCCGCCGGCAGCGTCGGCGAGCCGTTGGAGGCCGGCAGCGCCGCCCGTATCTTCACCGGCGCCCTGATTCCGCCCGGCGCCGACGCCGTCGTCATGCAGGAGCAGTGCGAGGCGGTGGGGGACAGCGTCACGGTGCGCCACGCGCCGCGTCCGGGGGAGTGGATCCGCCGGACCGGCGAGGATGTCGCCGCTGGCGCCGTGATCCTGCCGGCCGGCACCCGCCTGCGCAGCCAGGAACTCGGCCTGGCCGCCTCGGTCGGCCTGGCCCGGCTGCCGGTTCTGCGCCGCGTGCGGGTCGCGGTGTTCTTCACCGGCGACGAGCTGGCCATGCCGGGCGAGCCCTTGCAGCCGGGCGCCATCTATAACTCCAACCGCTTTACCCTGCGCGGCCTGCTGGAGAACTTCGGCTGCGCCTTCACCGACTACGGCATCGTGCCGGATTCGCTGGACGCCACCCGCGCCACCCTGCGCGAGGCGGCCCGCGAGCATGACCTGATCATCACCTCGGGCGGCGTGTCGGTGGGCGAGGAAGACCACATCAAGCCCGCCGTCGAAGCGGAAGGACGGCTGAACATGTGGCAGATCGCGGTCAAGCCGGGCAAGCCGCTGGCCTTCGGCGAAGTCCGCCGAGAAGGCGGGCTCGCAAGCAGCTCCACCGGAGCTGCTTGCTTCTTCATCGGCCTGCCCGGCAATCCGGTCTCGAGCTTCATCACCTTCCTGCTGTTCGTGCGGCCCTTCCTGCTGCGCCTGCAGGGCGTGAGCGGCCCGGTGGAGCCGCGCGGATACACCATGCGCGCCGACTTCACCCTGCCGAAGGGCGACCGCCGCAACGAGTTCCTGCGCGTGCGCGTGAACGCGGCCGGCGGCCTCGACCTGTTCCCCAACCAGGGCTCGGGCGTGCTGACCTCGACCGTCTGGGGCGATGGGCTGGTGGACAATCCGCCGGGCCAGGCGATTCTTGAAGGCGACCTGGTACGTTTCATCCCCTTCGCCGAACTGCAGCATTAGGATGCACATGAAGATCACATTGCGGTATTTTGCGTCGGTGCGCGAGCAGCTCGGCACCGCTCAGGAAAGCCTGGAGCTGCCGGAGGGCGTGGCGACCGTAGGCGCGGTGCGCGCGCACCTGACTGCGCGCGGCGGCGTGTGGGCCGAGGCATTGGGACCGGACCGGGCGGTGCGCACGGCCCACCAGCAGGTGATGTGCGGACCGGACACGGTGGTAGCGGATGGCGCCGAAGTGGCATTCTTCCCGCCCGTGACGGGCGGGTAGGCCGGGCGGTGTAGCCGCCCAGCCGTTTGAAACATCAGATCATCGCGATCGACTGTTCCGCCAGCGCCAGCAGCTTGGCGCAGCTCGCACTGCGCTCGGCATACTCGCGCCATGCATTGGTGCGCGCCACCGCCTGCCACTTGCGCAGTGCTTCCGCATTCAGGTCGACGATCTGGGCGCCGCTCTTGGCGTACACCGATGCCACCGCGGCGTCATCCGCACGCGCGGCCTTGAGGGCGAAGGCTTCCAGTTCGGCGCCCACGGCCATGACCGCCGCCTGCTGCTGCTTGGTGAGGCGGTCGAACACGGTGCGCGACATCATCAAGGGCTCGAACATGAACCAGTAGGCGCCGCCGCGCGCCGTGGTCAGGGCGCGCGCCGATTCCTGCAGGCGGAACGAGATCAGCGAAGTCGAGGACGTCAGCGCCGCATCCAGCCGGCCGTCGCGCATGGCGGCCGGGATCTCGTTGGACGGCATGTTGGCCACGGTAGCGCCGGCGTCGAGCAGCAGGCGGTCCATTTCCGGCGAACCGCCGCGGACCTTGAGGCCGGCGACGTCTTCCGGATGCACGATCGGCTTGCCGGTTGATGCGACGCCGCCGGCCTGCCAGATCCAGCTGACCACGACCAGGCCCTGGTCGTTCAGGATGCGGGTCAGTTCGCGGCCGACCGGCGCATTCTTCCAGGCATAGCCCTGCTCGTACGAGGTGACCAGGCCCGGCATCAGGCCGATGTTGGCCTCCGGCGCCTCGGCGCCGGCATAGGACAGCGGCACCAGCGCCATGTCCAGGCCACCGCTGCGCAGCGCGCCGATCTGGGCGCCGGGGGCCATCAGGCTGGCGCTTGGGTGGATCGAGAACTTCAGGCCGCCGCGGGTGCGCCGTTCGACGTTGGCCGCGAACATGCGGCACAAGCGGTCGCGGAAATCACCTTCGGCCAAGCTGGCGCGCGGGAACTGGTGGGAGATCTTCAGGTTTGGCTGCGCCCATGCGGACTGCATCCAGAGTGGGCTGGACGCGATTGCGCCCAGCATCGTCCTACGGGACATTGCTGCCCTTGTCATTACCGACATACACATCCTCCAAGATGTTGAAACGGACTGCCTTGGCGAATCGTGGCCGACCTCGTCGAGCGGGCGCCATCGTTCGTTGTAGCGGGTACAAGAATATTCCTGTTACATGTATTGTCAAGCAGAATCTTATGGATATGACAAATGCATGCATACGCCAGGGCGGCAGTATGGCTTTACCGTCCCGGCGCCGCCTTGATGCAGCCTGGAGGATGTCGCATCAGCGCTTCGTGTCCGGATGGCGGCACATCGCGCAGCTCGCCCCGCGGTCTGCCCGGTAGTAGCGCGAACCGATGAAGATGGCGGAGGCCATTAGCGACCACGCCAGCGATTCACGCCAGCCGGTCTCGAACGCCTCGCCGCGCAGGAACACGTCGATCGCGACCAGCAGGGCGAACATCGAGCCGGCCGCCAGCAGGTATTGTCCGCTCCAGTAGATCAGCTTTTGCATCAGGTTCTCCTTCGTGTTCACAGGTGTTTGAGGAAACGGCGGACTGCATCGGCCACGGCTTCGGGCTGGTCGACCATCGCGAAGTGGCGCGCCTTGTCGATGGCTTCGACCTCCAGGCGTGGGGTGCCGCTCATCAGCTCCCGATAATACGCCAGCTTGTCGGCGATGGTGATGTTATTCAGGACCACGGCGTCCGGCGCGTAATAGGGCACCAGCACCAGCACCGGGGCCTTCACATTCGTGAGGCCAGGCCGCAGGTCGCGCGCCAGCACCGCGCCGACCCAGGCGGCGACGGCCGCGGGATCGCTGCGCGCGGTGAGCCTGGCCGCATCGTCGGCCTTGCCGATGTCGACCATGCCGATGGCGCGCATGTACTGGTGCTGCTGCGCGACGAAGGCGGGGCCGGTGACCGCCAGCATCTGCTTGCGCGTGCCCTCCGCCATCGCGGCGCGCTGCTCCGGCGGCATGTCTTCGGTGCGCGGGAACACCGGCAGGCCGTCGATGGCGACCACGCCGCCCACCTGCTGGGGCAAGTCCTGGGCCAGCGCGAGCGCCAGCGTCGCTCCCAGGCTGTGGCCGACCAGCACCGGCTTGGACAGCTTGCGTGACGCGATCAGCTCGGCGAGTGCGCCCTTGGCCGCGTCGAAGGGGTCGCCGTCCACCGCGGGGCGGCCGTCGAAGCCGGGCAGGGTCACGACGTAGACGCTGTGGCCGGGGGCGAAATCGCGCACCATCTGCCCCCACACCCAGCCGCCGCTGGACAGGCCCGGCACCAGCACCAGCGGCCGCGGGCCGCTACCGTGGCGCTCGACCAGCATGCCCTTGATCTCGAAGCGCTCGGCGGGCGTGGGCTGGGCGGCGAAGCGGTTCGGCGCCTCGGCGGCCGCCGGCCCGTGGGCCGCCGGCCCCTGCGCCGCGGCGCTGGGAACAAGGCTGGCGCCGGCCAGGCCGACGAGTAGTGCGAACAACAGGGATGCTTTCATGCTGACTCCTGGTCTGGGATGAAGATCGATTCGATCGGTAGTTGAAACAGCCTGGCAATCGCGAAGGCCAGCGGCAGGCTGGGGTCGTAGCGGCCGGTCTCGATCGCGTTCACGCTCTGGCGCGAGACGTCGAGCATGTCGGCCAGCTCGGCCTGGCTCCAGCCGCGTTCGGCGCGCAGGGTTCGGATATGGTTGTTCATCGGTCGAGCAGTTTACGCAGCAGCTGGACCAGGACGGTGGCGCCGCACAGCACGCACCACACGGTAAACATGGACAGCTTCGGGTAGCCGGCCGTCTCCAGGAAGCCATAGCTGAAGGTCAGTCCGGCGGTGATGGCTGCGGCCAGGGCGACGTTTTCCAGCAGCCGCATACGCAGGTATTCGTCGATCCGGCCGAAGTGGCGCGCGATCACCCACAGGGCGGCGCAGAAGCCGATCATCGGCGACAGCAGCACCAGCGTGCGCGCCAGGCCGTCTTCCATCGGCCGGCCCCAGCGGATCGCGGCGAGCAGCAGGACCATGTACAGCCCCAGTGCGCCCATCAGTTCGCGGACGTAGACTTTTCCAACCCGCTTCTCATGCATGACATCCTCCACAAAGTAAAGTATGCTTTACATCATAGTCAAGCGAACTTGACATGTCAAGCTCCCTTTACATCGACTCGCGCATTTTATGCAAGGCGCAAACTCGACTACAATGCCGCTCCTTCGCTTCTCCCCGATATCGCCGATGAACCAGCCGCCCAACCCAAGCAAACGCGTCGCCGTGATCGGCGCCGGTCCCGCCGGCCTGATGGCCGCCGAAACCCTGGCCGCGGGCGGGGTGCAGGTCGACGTCTACGATGCGATGCCCTCGAGCGGCCGCAAGTTCCTGCTGGCCGGGAAGGGCGGCATGAACATCACCCATTCGGAGCCGCTGCCGGCCTTCCGCAGCCGCTACCGCGAACGGGAGCGCGAAGTCGGGCGCTGGCTGGAAGGCTTCGACCCGCAGGCGGTGCGCGACTGGATCCATGGACTCGGCATCGACACCTTCGTCGGCAGCTCCGGACGCGTGTTCCCGCTCGAGATGAAGGCCGCGCCGCTGCTGCGCGCCTGGCTGCACCGGCTGCGCGAGGCGGGGGTGCGCTTCCACATGCGGCACCGCTGGCTCGGCTGGCAGGACGGCCGCCTGCGCATGGCCACCCCGGACGGCGAGATCCTGTTAGAGGCCGACGCCACCGTGCTGGCCCTGGGCGGCGCCAGCTGGGCGCGGCTCGGCTCCGACGGCGCCTGGGCGCCGCTGCTGGCCGAACGCGGTGTCGGCGTGGCGCCCCTGGTCCCGTCCAACTGCGGCTTCGACGTCGACTGGAGCGCGCACTTCAGGGAGAAACATGCGGGCGCGCCGCTGACCACCGTGGCGATCGCCTGGCGCGGCGCAGGGGGCGCCCTGGAAAAGCGCCAGGGCCAGTTCGTCGTGACCGAGACAGGTATCGAGGGCAGCCTGGTGTACGCCGTCTCGGCCCCCTTGCGCGACCAGATCGCGGCCGAAGGCAGCACTACCATCTGGCTCGACCTGCTGCCCGATCTCGACGAGGCGCGCGTGCTGGCGGAAGTCGAGCGTCCGCGCGGCTCGCGCTCGATGTCGAGCCACCTGCAGGGGCGCCTCGGGATCAAGGGCGTGAAAGCCGGCCTGCTGCACGAATGCCTGTCGAAGCAAGCGTATGCCGACCCAGGCAGGGTGGCGCGGGCGCTCAAGGCCTTGCCGCTCGTACTGGTGCGTCCGCGCCCGATCGATGAGGCGATCAGCAGCGCGGGCGGGGTGCGTTTCGAGGCGCTGGACGGGAACAGCGCGATGCTGCGCGCGCTGCCGGGTGTGTTCGTGGCGGGAGAAATGCTCGACTGGGAAGCGCCGACCGGCGGCTACCTGCTCACCGCCTGCTTCGGCAGCGGACGCGCCGCCGGGGGCGACGCGCTCGCCTGGCTCGGCTTTACTCGCTGAAGGTCACCGAGCCGCTGCCGCTGCGGCTGACGTTGCGCTCGGCCGGATTGCCGGTCACTTCGATGTCGCCGCTGCCCGAGATCGAGGCCGCGACGCTCTGGCGCGCATGCACCGTGCTGCGGCCCGAGCCGGTCTGGCTCACCTCGACCTTCTCGGCGCGCAGGTGGCGCGCATCGAGTTCGCCGGAACCGCTGGCATTGGCATGCAGTTCGCGGGTGCCGCCGACGATGGTCAGGTGGCCGGAACCGGTCAGCACGGCATCGAAGCGCTCGATGCTTGGGCCCGCATTCAGGTCCAGTTCGCCGCTGCCGCTGAGGGCCGCGTCGACCTGGCGGAAGCGCCCGTTGAAGCGCAGGCTGCCGGAACCCTGCATGCGTGCTTCGATGCGCTCGCCCGAGAAGCCGTTGACGCTGCTGTCGCCGCTGCCGTCGATCTTGACGCTGTCCAGGCGCGGCAGCACCAGTTCCACCTGCAGCGGGCGGCGGTGGCCCAGCACCATGCCGCGCAGGCCGATGTGCAGTACCTCGCCGTCGGCATTCACGTCGACGTTGTTGAGCAGGCGCGCCTCGCCGCGCACCTCGAGCGAGGGCGTCGCACCGTAGCGCACGTTCAGGTCGATCGGTCCATCCAGGTCGATCGCCGTGATTGCGGCCGGCACCTCGCGCTTCTCGCTGCTCACCTGGCGGCCCTCGCTGGCCGCGGCCACGCCGTTGGCGCGCAGCGCCGCATAGCTCAGGCCGATCAGGACGAAGGCCAGCATCAGGAGGCTGAATCCGACTTTCAGCAATGCGCGCATGTTCAGGCTCCCCGTAGAAGCGACAGGTTCATCCTGACGTAGCGCTTCAGGCCGATGAAGGTGTACTTGGTGATCACCAGCGACAGCAGGAACAGCAGGATCCCGCCGAGTACCATGGCGAAGCCGACCAGGGTCTGGGTGGTGCGCGATTCGCCGTCCATGTCGGTGCTGATCCGGATGCCGGCGTCGGCCACCTTCTCGGCGCGGCGGATGACGATCGAGGACTTGGCCACCTCGGCCGGGTCGTCGGCGGCAGCGCTGTCTTCCTCCGGCTCGTCCTCGTAGACATGGATGCCCTGCTTTCCGATCGAGACCCGGGTGCGGCTGTTCTCGACCGTTTCGCGGCGCTCGCCGTCGGCCATGACTTCGATCCGGTGCAGCGGATTGTTCAGCACCAGCTCGCTGGCGCCGGCCAGGCCGCTGGCGGTGATCGCGATGCCCGAGACGTAGAAGCCGAGCGCGGTGCCGTAGACCGCGACCAGCAGCGAAGCGTACACGGCCGCCGGGATCGCCATGAAGAGGTTAAAGACCAGCAAGCCAACGCCGGCGACCAGCATGCGCACGGCGTTGGCAGGGGACTTCTTTTCCTTGAACGCGTCCATGTGGGCGTTGGCGCGCAGCGTCACCGCGACTTTGCGCGGGTCGTCGAGTTCTTCGGCGATGCTGGCCTCGCTGCGGCCCGCAGCGACGCCGTCCACGAAGCGCTGCTCATACCAGGCCAGGGTCTTGGCCTGGATCTGCGGCGGCAGGCCGCCCAGGGCCCGCTTGAGCGCGTCGAGATATTCCAGTTTGCCCATGTTGAGCCGTTCCGATCAGAGTAGTGGATATCAGTGGTGACTGAGCGCCGGGATCGCGCCGATCGCCAGCGCGGTGTCGCCCTTGCTGCCGCCGATGAGTTCGGGCTCGACCAGCACGGCGGTGCTGAAGGCCACGACGGCCACCAAGGCCAGGGCGCGCACACCGAGTTCGAAGTTGCTCATCTTGTTCATGATCTTGTTCAATCCGTAAGGCCTGTTTCGATGCTGCTACTTTACGGAAGTCGGCTCCTGGCCGCCATCGGTGTGCGACAGTCTGCGTTTTTCTGGGGGCAGCTTGCCGTAGGCACGGATAAGCGTGGCGGCCGCTACGCCGCTCTGCACGGCGGTCTCGAGCGTCGCCGGGTAGTCGCCGGCCGTGTAGTCGCCCGCCAGCACCAGGCCGGGCAGGGGTGTTTCATTGCCTGGGCGAAGCAGGCCCGGGGTGCAGGAAAAGGTCGCGCGCTTCTCGGTGATCACCCGGGTCCACTCCGGCGTGGCCAGCTCCGGGCGGCGCAGGTCGTGGGCCAGCTGGGCCGCGATCATCTTGCCGAGCGCCCCCTGGTCGAGCGCTGCCGCCTCGGCGGCGGCGCTGACCACCACCGCCAGCAGGCCCGGCTGGGTGGCATCGAGCTGGCCCCGGTCGAAGGCGAACTGGCCCCAGCGCCCCTGCGCCGGATCGTCGAGCAGGGCGTAGAAGGGCAGGTCGAGGCGCACCGACGCGTCATACTGCAGGTAGCAGGTCGCGATCGGCTCGTAGGCCAGCGCAGCCAGCTGCGCGGCCACGTCCTGCGCGTGCGGCGCCAGGATGGCGGCGGACTGGGTGGCGGGTGTGGCCAGCACCAGGGCGTCGAATTCGGCATCGCCGCCGCTCAGGCTGAGCCGCCAGCCGCTGTCGGTGGGCGCGGCGGCCGTGAGCTTGCACCCCAGGTGCACCTCGCCGCCATGCTGCGCGACGAAGCGCGCCGCCGCCTGCGGGAACAGGGCGCCCATGTCCATGCGCGGCAGCAGCATGTCCGAGGCCGCGCGCCGCTTCGCGCCCAGGCTGTCGCGCAGCACCGCCAGGAACACCTTGGCCGAGGCCCGTTCCGGCGGCGTGTTGAGCGCGGCGATGCACAGCGGATGCCACAGCAGGCGGTTCAGGCGCGGGGTCTGGTCGAAGCGCTCGAGCAGTTCGTCGACGGTGCAATCGTTGTACAGCACCCACCCCATCGTGCGCGCCGCGGTGGTGAAGCGGGCCAGGGCCAGCTTGTCCGCGCGCGCCAGCCCCTTGGCGCGTACCAGGGCGGCAAGCAGGTGCAGCGGCGCCGGCCAGCGCGGAGCGACGAAGTCCATGCCGCCGCTGCCCTCGGGATAGCGCATCTGCACCGGCAGGCGCAGCAGGGCCTGGTCCGGATCGATGCCGACCCGGGCCAGCTGGCGCAGGGTTTCGCCATAGGCGCCCAGCAGGATGTGCTGGCCGTTGTCGAGCATCCTTCCCCCCACCTCGACGCCGCGCGCGCGGCCGCCGAGGCTGCGCGCGCTTTCCACCAGGGTGACCCGGGCGCCGCCGGCCGCCAGTTCGACCGCGGCGGCGCAGCCGGCCCAGCCGCCGCCGGCCACGGCGACCCGCAGGCCGCTCGTGTCAAGTGCGGACATAGGTCTTCCAGGCCAGCCACAGCTTGCGCAGCGGCGTGAGCGAGATGCGCTGGTTCAGCACCTGGAAGTTGTCGCGCGCGATCTCGTCGAGCAGGGTACGGTAGATGGCGGCCATCATCAGGCCGGGGCGCTGGGCGCGCCGGTCTTCTTTCGGCAGCAGGGCCAGGGCCTCGTCGTAGGTGCGCTGGGCGCGTTCATTCTGGAAGCGCATCAGGGCCTCGAACTTCTCGCTGTGGCGGAAGTTGAGGATGTCGGCGGCGGTCACGTTGAACTGCTGCAGCTCGTTGACCGGGATGTAGATGCGGCCCTTGCGCGCATCGTCGCCGACGTCGCGGATTATGTTGGTCAGCTGGAAGGCCAGGCCGAGCTTCTCGGCATAGGCCAGGGTCTCCGGCCTGGTGTAGCCGAAGATGCTGGCCGACAGGATGCCGACCACGCCGGCCACCCGCCAGCAGTACTTCTGCAGGCCGGCGAAGTCGAGGTAGCGGCTCTGGTCGAGGTCCATCTCCATGCCGTCGATGATGGCCTGCAGGTGCTGTTCTTCCAGCTTGTAGGTCGCGACGTGCGGCTGCAGCGCCTGGGTCACCGGGTGCGTCGGCGAGCCCTTGTACATGGCCGAGACTTCGGTGCGCCACCAGGCCAGCTTGATGCGCGCGACCGACGCGTCGGAAGTTTCGTCGACGGTGTCGTCGACCTCGCGGCAGAAGGCGTACAGCGCGGTGATCGCGCGGCGGCGCTCCGGCGGCAGGAACAGGAAGCTGTAGTAGAAGCTGGAGCCGCTTTGGACCGTCTTATGCTGGCAGTATTCGTCGGGGGACATGTATTTATTGTTTTGTTGCTGATTGCTGAGGCGAATCCGCTATCTTAGCCGATACGGATAGCTCTGCGAACATCGATCACATCTTCAAAGCGCGCCAGGCCACCACGATCCAGTCCGCCGCCGCCAGGGTCGGACGGCGCCGGAACACGTCGTACTCGGCCTTTTCGATCGCTTCCAGAATGCGCAGCCCGCCCTGCACCATGAGGCGCAGTTCCCAGCCGATGCGGCCCGGCAGGCGGTGCACCAGCGGGGTGCCGCTGAGCATCAGGGCGCGGGCGCGCTCCACCTCGAAGCGCATCAGGGCGCGCCAGGCCGGAGTGGCCGGCGCGGAGGCCAGCTCCGCCTCCGACACGCCGTGCCGCTCCAGGTCTTCCAGCGGCAGGTAGATGCGGCCCTTGGGCAGGTCGATCGCGACGTCTTGCCAGAAATTAATGAGCTGTAGCGACGTGCAGATCGCGTCCGAATCGCGCAGGTTGCGCTCGTCGACGGCGTCGTAGAGTTCCAGCATCAGCCGCCCGACCGGGTTGGCGGAGCGCCGGCAATAGTCGAGCAGCGCGGTGTAATCGGCATAGCGGGTGGTGCTCACGTCCTGGCGGAAGGCCGACAGCAGGTCGTGCATGGGCGCGACCGGCAGCCGGAACTCGCGCACCACGCCGGCCAGGCGCCCGAACAGCGGGTCGGCGGGCGTGTGGCCGCGTTCGATGGCCGCGAGCTCCCGCCCATAGCGCTCCAGCTCGGCCAGGCGCTCGGGCGGGGCGGCGTCGCCCTCGTCGGCGATGTCGTCGGCGCTGCGGGCGAAGGCATAGATGGCCTCGACCGCGGGCGCCAGGCGGCGCGGCAGCAGGAAGGAGGCAACCGGGAAGTTCTCGTAATGCTCAACTGGCATATTTGACTGTTGACTCTAATGTCGGGTTTCTGGCTCTGTCACTGATTATAATTGCTTGATTACAAATGCC
Organism: Massilia sp. BHUDP2; assembly: GCF_046236355.1. Classification (NCBI taxonomy): domain Bacteria; kingdom Pseudomonadati; phylum Pseudomonadota; class Betaproteobacteria; order Burkholderiales; family Oxalobacteraceae; genus Massilia; species Massilia sp. BHUDP2. The sequence continues at coordinate 179,148 of NZ_JBJUVW010000002.1, read as the reverse complement.
CTAACTTGGCACATGATCGACAGGGGACCCCACGTGTCTGCATCTCCGAAGTTTCGTCCGACCTTTTCCCTCATGCGCGCCGCATACGCCGCGCCCTTGCTGCTCTTCCTCCTGGCCGGATGCGGCAAGGAGGAACCCAGGGTGGAGGAGGTGCGCCCGGTGCGCGCCATCGTGCTGGCCGCCGGCGCCGGCGGCGAGCGGGTCGAGTTCTCGGGCGACGTGCGCCCGCGCTACGAATCGCGGCTGGGCTTCCGGGTGGGCGGCAAGATCGTCGAGCGCCGGGTCGACGTCGGCGCCAATGTCAAGGACGGCCAGGTGCTGATGCGCCTCGATCCGCAGGACCTGCGCCTGGCCGAGGCGCAGGCGCGCGCCACCCTGCGCGCCGCCGAGACCGAGCGCGATCTGGCCCAGGCCGACTACAAGCGCCACCAGAACCTGCGCGCCCAGAATTTCGTCAGCCAGGCCGTCCTCGATGCCAAGCAGGCGGCGCTGCGCGCGGCCCAGGCCAACGTCGATGCGGCGCGCGCGGGCTTCCGCGGCCAGTCGAACCAGGCCGGCTATGCCAACCTCGAATCGGACGCCGACGGCGTGGTGACGGCGGTCGACGCCGAAGTCGGCCAGGTGGTGGCCGCCGGCGCGCCGGTGGTGCGGGTGGCCCGCACCGACGAGAAGGAAGTCGTGATCGGCATCCCCGAAGACCGGGTCGAGGCGCTGCGCCAGGCCAGCAACGTCAACGTGCGCCTGTGGGCCAACCGCGACGAAGACATTCCCGGCAAGATCCGCGAAGTCTCGCCGGTGGCCGATCCGGCGACCCGTACCTATACCGTCAAGGTGTCGATCCCGGCGCGCGCCGACATCCGGCTCGGCATGACGGCCACGGTGGAAATGAGCACCGGCGGCGGGGCGAACGCCGCGGCGCTGCGGGTGCCGCTCAGCGCCCTGGTCCAGGACAAGGGCGTGACGGGCGTCTGGGTCGTTGACAAGGGCGTGGTGCAGATGCGCAAGGTTAAGGTGGCGGGCCAGTCGGGGAACGACATCCTGCTCTCGGGCGGCGTGCAGCCCGGCCAGACCGTGGTGACGGCCGGCGTGCACCTGCTCAAGCCGGGCCAGAAGGTGCGCATCCTGACGGCCGACGTGGCGCGCCGCGGCGATACGGAGGCCGCCGCAGTCGGCGGCGCCGATGGAGCTGGCAAATGAGGGGTTTCAACCTGTCGCGCTGGGCGCTGGAGCACATCCCGCTCACGCGCTACCTGATCGCCGCGCTCCTGATCGGCGGCATCCTGAGCTACCAGCAGCTGGGCCAGGACGAAGACCCGCCCTTCACCTTCCGCGCGATGGTGGTGAGCGCCGTGTGGCCTGGGGCCACCGCGGTGCAGATGGCCGAGCAGGTGACCGATCCGCTCGAGAGGAAGCTGCAGGAGACGCCCTACATCGAGCGCATCCGCAGCTTCTCCAAGCCGGGCGAGACCACCATCCTGGTCTTCCTGCGCGAGTCCACGCCGCCCCTTGAAACGGCGCCGACCTGGTACCAGGTGCGCAAAAAGGTCGGCGACATGGCGGCCACCCTGCCGCAGGGCGTGGTCGGGCCCTTCTTCAACGACGAATTCGGCGACACCTACGGCTCGATTTTCGCGCTTTCGGGCGACGGTTTCACGCCGGCCGAGATGCGCGACTACGCCGACTTTGTGCGCCAGCAGCTGCTCAAGGTGCCGCTGGTCGCGAAAGTGGAGCAGTTCGGCGTGCAGGCCGAGAAGATCTACATCGAATTCTCCAGCAAGAAGTTCGCCCAGCTGGGCGTGCCCTTCGAGCAGATCGTCAACCAGATCGCTACCCAGAACCAGGTCGAGGCGAGCGGCGTCCTGGTGACGCCGAGCGACAACCTGCAGGTGCGCGTCACCGGCGCCCTGAAGAGTCTCGAGTTGCTGGAAAACCTGCAGCTGCGCGCCGGGAATACCACTTTCCGGCTGGGCGACTTCGCTACCGTGAAGCGCGGCTACCAGGACCCGCCGCGCGACAAGATGCGCTTCAACGGCAAGGAAGTGATCGGCCTGGGCGTATCGATGGAAAAGGGCGGCAACATCATCCGTCTCGGCGAGGGCCTGGACGAGACCGTCGCCCGCGTCAAGGCCCAGCTGCCGGTCGGCATCGAGCTCGAGCGCGTGTCGAACCAGCCGCAGGCCGTCACCGCCTCGGTCAACGAATTCATTAAGGTGCTGATCGAGGCGGTGGTCATCGTGCTGGCCGTGTCCTTCATCGCGCTCGGCCTGCACACCAAGCCGAAGCTGCGCATCGACGTGCGCCCCGGCCTGGTGGTGGCGCTGACGATTCCGCTGGTGCTGGCAATTACTTTTCTCTTCATGCGGGTGCTCGACATCTCGCTGCACAAGATCTCGCTGGGCGCCCTGATCATCGCGCTCGGCCTGCTGGTGGACGACGCCATCATCGCGGTCGAGATGATGGTGCGCAAGATGGAAGAGGGCCTGTCGCGCTTCGAGGCCGCCACCTTCGCCTACACCTCCACCGCGATGCCGATGCTGACCGGCACCCTGATCACGGCGGCGGGCTTCCTGCCGATCGGCCTGGCCAAGTCGGCCGCCGGCGAATACACCTTCACGATGTTCTCGGTGAACGCGCTCGCCCTCTTGATCTCGTGGGTGGTGGCGGTGGTGTTCACGCCCTACATCGGCTACATCCTGCTGAAGGTCAAGCCGCACGGCCAGGGCGAATCTTCGCACGACGTGTTCGATAGCCCGGCCTACGAGCGTTTCCGGCGCCTCGTGAACCGCTGCGTCGAGTGGCGCAAGACCACGATCGCCCTGAGCCTGGGCGTGTTCGCGCTGGGCGTGTTCGGCTTTAATTTCATCGAGAAGCAGTTCTTCCCGGATTCCAGCCGTCCCGAACTGATGGTCGAGATGTGGTCGCCGGAAGGCACGAGCTTCGCGGCGAACGAGGCGGTCGTCAAGCGCTTCGAGGGTTTCCTCAAGCAGCAGCAGGGCGTGCAGAGCGTGACCAGCTATGTCGGCACCGGCAGCCCGCGCTTTTACCTGCCGCTGGACCAGATCTTCCCGCAGTCGAACGTGTCCCAGCTGGTCGTCCTGCCGGTGGATGCGGCCGCGCGCGAGGCGCTGCGCTTGAGAATCGAGGAAGCCTTCCGCAATGACTTCCCCGAGGTGCGCGGGCGCGTGAAGCTGCTGCCGAACGGGCCGCCGGTGGCTTATCCGGTGCAGTTCCAGGTGCTGGGTCCGGACATCGGCGTGGTGCGCAAGGTCGCCGACGAGGTGAGGGAAGTCATGCGCGCCAATCCGAACACGGTGGGCGTCAACGACAACTGGAACGAGGCGGTCAAGGTGCTGCGCCTCGACCTCGACCAGGACAAGCTGCGCGCGCTCGGCGTCACCTCGCAGGCGGTGCGGCGCGTGATCAACACCACGCTCACCGGCACGCCGGTGGGCCAGTTCCGCGAGACCAACCGCCTGATCGACATCGTGGTGCGCCAGCCGCTCGAAGAGCGTTCGACCATCACCCGCCTGTCGGAGGCCCTGGTGCCGACCGCCGCCGGCGGCGCCGTGCCGGTCGGGCAGGTGGCGCGCGTGGCCTTCGTCTGGGAGCCGGGCGTGGTCTGGCGCGAGGGGCGCGAGTGGGCCATCATGGTCCAGTCCGACGTGGTGGAAGGCATCCAGGGCCCCACCGTCACCGCCCAGGTGGACGAGAAGCTGGCCGCGATCCGCGCCAGGCTGCCGGCGGGCTACCGCCTCAAGGTGGAGGGCGCGGCGGCCGACAGCTCGGATGCGGAAGCCTCGATCATGGCCAACGTACCGCTGGTGCTGTTCATCGTGTTCACGCTCCTGATGCTGCAGCTGCACAGCTTTTCGCGTTCGTTGCTGGTCTTCCTCACCGGGCCGCTCGGGATCGCGGGTGCGGCGATGGCGCTCTTGGTGTTCGGCCGGCCCTTCGGTTTCGTCGCCAACCTGGGCGTGATCGCGCTGTTCGGCATGATCATCCGCAATTCGGTGATCCTGGTGGACCAGATCGAGCAGGACATCGCGGGCGGGGCAGAAGCCTGGGACGCGATCGTCGAGGCGGCGGTGCGGCGCTGCCGGCCGATCCTGCTGACGGCCGCCGCGGCGGCGCTGGCAATGATTCCGCTGTCGCGCTCCGTGTTCTGGGGACCGATGGCGGTGGCGATCATGGGCGGCCTGCTGGTGGCGACGGCGCTCACCCTGCTGTTCCTGCCGGCCCTGTATGCGGCGTGGTTCCGGGTCAAGAAGCCGAGCGGGCCGAAAATCACCTAGGCTGGAGGACGGGCTCCTCTATATAGATGAGCTCCCATCCCCACACGCACAGCAAAAAACGCCCCAATAGTGACAGAAAATCCAGTAAAATAATCGATTGAAGTTGTAGCCCCTAAACAGAGGAGTGCAGGGCGGCCGGTTTCACTGTCGGGCGCCCTTTGTTTTTGTGGCAAAAATGCAATCCTTCCGCGAGGATGGCGAAATTGGTAGACGCACCAGGTTTAGGTCCTGACGCCAGCAATGGTGTGGGGGTTCGAGTCCCCCTCCTCGCACCACGAATAATTATTTTTTTGGACGATTTTTATAATGGCAACTGCAGTCGAAACCCTGGGTAAACTCGAGCGTCGCTTGACGATCACTTTTCCGGTAGCTGACGTCCGTACGGAGGTCGAAAAGCGCCTCAAGAAGCAGGCCAAGACGGCAAAGGCCCCGGGCTTCCGCCCAGGCAAGGTGCCGCTCAAGATGGTCGCTGCGCAGTACGGTTACCAGATCGAATCGGACGTGCTGAACGACAAGGTCGGCCGCGCGTTCAACGAAGCCGCCAACGAGAACCAGCTGCGCGTTGCCGGTTTCCCGAAAATCGAACCGAAAGAGGAAGCACCGGAAGGCATGCTGGCCTTCGACGCGACCTTCGAAGTCTATCCTGAAGTCGTGCTGGGCGACCTGGCCGCCACCGAGATCGAAACCGTTGCCGCCGAGGTGAGCGACGCCGAGATCGACAAGACCATCGACATCCTGCGCAAGCAGCGCGTGCACTACCACACCAAGGGTGAAGAGGGCGAGCACGGCACCGGCGGCGAAGCCGTGGCTGCCAACGGCGACCGCGTCACCGTGGACTTCGTCGGCAAGATCGACGGCGAAGAGTTCGCCGGCGGCAAGGCCGAGAACTACGCATTCGTGCTGGGCGAAGGCCGCATGCTGCCGGAATTCGAAGCCGCGACCGTGGGCCTGAAGGTCGGCGAAAGCAAGACCTTCCCGCTGCCTTTCCCTGAGGATTACCATGGCAAGGACGTGGCCGGCAAGACCGCCGAGTTCACCATCACCCTGAACAAGCTCGAATGGGCCCACATGCCGGAAGTCGACGCGGAATTCGCCAAGTCGCTGGGCATCGAAGACGGCTCGATCGAGAAAATGCGCGAAGACATCAAGACCAACCTGGAGCGTGAAGTCAACGCCCGCATCAAGGCCCGCAACAAGGAAGCCGTGATGGACGCGCTGGTCAAGTCGACCGAACTGGACGTGCCGAAGGCCATGATTCAGCAGGATTCGGAGCGCCTGGCCGAGATGACCCGCCAGGACATGGCGCAGCGTGGCATGGACGTCAAGGCAATGCCGTTCCCGCCGGAAATGTTCGCCGACAAGGCCGAGCGCCGCGTGCGCCTGGGCCTGATCCTGTCGCAGCTGGTGCAAGATAACAACCTGCAGGCGACCCAGGAGCAGGTCAAGGCCCAGATCGAAGACTTCTCGCAGAGCTACGAAGATCCGAAGGAAGTCCTGAAGTACTACTACAGCGACCGCCGCCGCCTGGCCGAAGTGGAAGCTCTTGTATTGGAAGAAAACGTCGTTAACTACGTCCTCGGCAAGGCGAAGGTCAGCAGCAAGACCATCGCTTTCGATGAACTGATGGGCGGCAACGTCCAGGGTTAATAGATTCCGATCTGCAAAGCTGTTGTGGTTTAATCGTAGGGTGGGCGGGTCTCCCGCCCACGCGGTGATAGTTAAAGGCGAGATCGCCGAGCCCGGTATCGGAGCCGATGACTATCACCGCGTGGGCAGCGGAGCTGCCCACCCTACGTGTCTGTGGAATTCGCACGCAACTGCTAGAATTGGCTTTCTGAACCCTATTTACAAGGAACGAGACAGGTATGATTCGTAATCCGGCATTGGATACCCAAGCACTCGGCCTCGTGCCGATGGTGGTCGAACAAAGCGGCCGCGGCGAGCGCGCCTATGACATCTACTCGCGCCTCCTCAAAGAGCGCGTGATCTTCCTGGTCGGCCCTGTCAACGACCAGATGGCCAACCTGATCGTGGCCCAGCTGCTGTTCCTGGAAAGCGAGAATCCGGACAAGGACATCTCGCTGTACATCAACTCGCCGGGCGGTTCGGTCTCGGCGGGCCTGGCGATTTTCGACACGATGAACTTCATCAAGCCGGACGTCTCCACCCTGTGTACCGGCCTGGCCGCCTCGATGGGCGCCTTCCTGCTGGCCGCCGGCGCCAAGGGCAAGCGTTTCTCGCTGCCGAACTCGCGCGTCATGATCCACCAGCCGTCCGGCGGTTCGCAGGGCATGGCTTCGGACATCGAGATCCAGGCCAAGGAAATCCTGTACCTGCGCGAGCGCCTGGCGCGCATCATGTCCGAGAACACCGGCCAGAGCATCGAGCAGATCCACCGCGACACCGACCGCGACCGCTTCATGTCGGCGGAAGAGGCCGTTGAATACGGCATGATCGACCGCGTGCTGACGAACCGCGCGTAAGGAAAGCGCGTTGCGACGCCGCCAAGGTGTTGCCAAAAAACGCCCGGGCGCAAAACGTGTTCGGGCGTTTCGTTTTTATTTCGGGTAGCATGTTCGTGTGCGCACTTGTTGCGTACCCGTATTAGCGTTATATTCAAGCAACTTATTAGATAACCTGCCCCATGTCTGACAAAAAATCCTCCAGCGGCGAAAAACTTCTGTACTGCTCGTTCTGCGGAAAGAGCCAGCACGAAGTCAAGAAGCTGATCGCGGGACCGTCGGTGTTCATCTGCGATGAATGCATCGACCTGTGCAACGACATCATCCGCGACGAGACTTCCAATGTCGAATCGGTGGCGGGCGCCAAGTCCGATCTGCCGACGCCTCACGAAATCACCGAACTGCTCGACCAGTACGTGATCGGCCAGCAGACGGCCAAGCGCATCCTGTCGGTGGCGGTGTACAACCACTACAAGCGCCTCAAGCACCTGGGCAAGAAGGACGACATCGAACTGGCCAAGAGCAACATCCTGCTCGTCGGCCCGACCGGTTCCGGCAAGACCCTGCTGGCCCAGACCCTGGCGCGCATGCTCAACGTCCCCTTCGTGATCGCCGACGCGACCACGCTGACCGAAGCTGGCTATGTCGGTGAAGACGTCGAGAACATCATCCAGAAGCTGCTGCAGAGCTGCAACTACGAAGTCGAGAAGGCCCAGCGCGGTATCGTCTACATCGACGAGATCGACAAGATCTCGCGCAAGTCCGACAACCCGTCGATCACCCGTGACGTGTCGGGCGAGGGCGTGCAGCAGGCCCTGCTCAAGCTCATCGAGGGCACCATGGCCTCGGTGCCCCCGCAGGGCGGCCGCAAGCATCCGAACCAGGACTTCGTCCAGATCGACACGACCAACATCATGTTCATCTGCGGCGGCGCCTTCGACGGCCTGGCCAAGATCATCCAGAACCGTTCGGAAAAGAGCGGCATCGGTTTCGCGGCCACGGTCAAGAGCCAGACCGAGCGCGCCAACAGCGAAATCCTGATGGAAGCCGAGCCGGAAGACCTGATCAAGTTCGGCCTGATCCCGGAACTGGTCGGCCGTCTGCCTGTCGTTGCGACCCTGAGCGAGCTGACGGAAGAGGCGCTGATCCAGATCCTGATCGAGCCCAAGAATGCCTTGATCAAACAGTACTCGAAGCTGCTTGAAATGGAAGGCGCCGAACTCGAAATACGTCCTGCGGCACTGCACGCGATCGCGCGCAAGGCCCTGGCACGCAAGACCGGCGCCCGCGGCCTGCGCTCGATTCTCGAGCATGCACTGCTGGACGTTATGTACGAACTGCCAAGCCAGCAGAACGTGGTGAAAGTCGTGATCGATGAAAATACGATCACGAATGCTGCGAAACCTTTGCTGATTTATAGCGAAACGCCAAAAGCTTCTGGCGAGAACTAAAAAAAGGCGCGTTCTTTTGCCACAAAAGTCTTGCCGTACGGATTCTTGAAGGTACAATTTACTTCAATAAAAGACGCCGGCTTCAATCGAAAAGCCACTCGCGAGCTCGCTCGCGCAGTGGCTTTTTCATTTGAAAACGCGTTTTTTATCGGAACGGCTATATTTTCTAAACATTGATATTCTTTTACTCGTAGAAAATATATTCGCGGTGGTCTTGAGATTTGCGCTGCGAGTGCCCAAGTTCAGCAACACGTTTCTATAAGGTATGCCATGACAACTTCGAAATTAACCGAGCAAACGACGCTGCCTCTCCTGCCGCTGCGCGACGTGGTCGTGTTCCCGCATATGGTGATACCTCTGTTCGTCGGCCGTCCGAAATCGATCAAGGCCCTGGAGGCCGCGATGGAGCAGGGCAAGAGCATCATGCTGGCTGCCCAGAAAGCCGCCGCCAAGGACGAACCTTCCGCCGCAGACATCTACGAGATCGGCTGCGTGGCCAATATTCTGCAAATGCTGAAACTCCCCGACGGCACCGTGAAGGTCCTGGTCGAGGGCGCCCAGCGCGCGCGCATCGATCACATCACCGATGGCGCCACCCACTTTACCGCCGAGCTGACCCCGGTCGCCTCGGAAATCGGCGACGACTCCGAAGTCGAGGCGATGCGTCGCGCCATCGTCCAGCAGTTCGACCAGTACGTCAAACTCAACAAGAAGATCCCTCCCGAGATCCTGGCCTCGCTGGCAGGCATCGACGACGCCGGCCGCCTGGCCGACACCGTGGCCGCGCACCTGCCGCTCAAGCTCGAGCAGAAGCAGGTCATCCTGGAAATCTTCAACGTCGCCAAGCGCCTCGAGCACCTGCTCGGCCAGCTGGAAGGCGAACTGGACATCCTGCAGGTCGAGAAGCGCATTCGCGGCCGCGTCAAGCGCCAGATGGAAAAGTCGCAGCGCGAGTACTACCTGAACGAACAGGTCAAAGCGATCCAGAAGGAACTGGGTGAAGGCGAAGAGGGCGCCGACATCGAAGAGCTGGAGAAGAAGGTCATCGCTGCCAAGATGCCGAAAGAGGCATTGGAAAAGGCGCAGGCCGAGATCAAGAAGCTCAAGCTGATGTCGCCGATGTCCGCCGAAGCCACCGTCGTGCGCAACTACATCGACACGCTGGTCGGCCTGCCGTGGAAGAAGAAGTCGAAGGTCACGATCGACCTCGAGAAGGCCCAGCAGGTGCTGGAAGCCGATCACTACGGCCTCGACAAGATCAAGGAACGCATCCTCGAGTACCTCGCGGTGCAGCAGCGCGTCGACAAGCTGAAGGCGCCGATCCTGTGCTTCGTCGGTCCTCCGGGCGTGGGTAAAACCTCGCTGGGCGAATCGATCGCCCGCGCCACCAACCGCAAGTACGTGCGCATGGCACTGGGCGGCGTGCGCGACGAGGCCGAGATCCGCGGCCACCGCCGTACCTACATCGGCTCGATGCCGGGCAAGGTGCTGCAGTCGCTGTCCAAGGTTGGCGTGCGCAACCCCTTGTTCCTGCTCGACGAAATCGACAAGATGGGCGCGGACTTCCGCGGCGATCCGTCCTCGGCCCTGCTCGAGGTGCTGGACCCGGCGCAGAACCACACCTTCAGCGACCACTATGTGGAAGTCGATTTCGACCTGTCGGACGTGATGTTCGTGGCCACCTCGAACTCCTTCAACATCCCGCCGGCGCTGCTGGACCGGATGGAAGTGATCCGCCTGTCGGGTTACACCGAGGACGAGAAGACCAGCATCGCGCAGCGCTACCTGCTGCCGAAGCAGATCAAGAACAACGGCCTGAAGGAAGGCGAGATCAAGGTCGAGGAATCGGCGATCCGCGACATCATCCGCTACTACACCCGTGAAGCGGGCGTGCGTTCGCTCGAGCGCGAGATCTCGAAGATCTGCCGCAAGGTCGTCAAGATGCTGCTCCTCACCAAGGCCGAGAAGAAGATCACGGTGGGCGCCAAGAACCTGGACAAGTTCCTGGGCGTGCGCCGCTACGACTTCGGCGTGGCCGAGAAGGAAAACCAGATCGGCCAGGTGGTCGGCCTGGCCTGGACCGAGGTGGGCGGTGACCTCCTGACCATCGAAGCCGTGAACGTGCCGGGCAAGGGCGCCATCATCCGCACCGGTACCCTGGGCGACGTGATGAAGGAGTCGATCGAGGCGGCGCGCACGGTGGTCCGTTCGCGTGCCCAGCGCTTCGGCATCAAGGCCGAAGCGTTCGAGAAGACCGACATCCACATCCACGTGCCGGAAGGCGCGACGCCGAAGGATGGTCCGTCGGCCGGTATCGGCATGACGACGGCGCTGGTCTCGGCCTTCACCGGTATCCCGGTGCGCGCCGACGTGGCGATGACCGGCGAGATCACGCTGCGCGGCGAAGTCCTGCCGATCGGCGGCCTGAAGGAAAAGCTGCTGGCGGCGCATCGCGGCGGCATCAAGACGGTCCTGATCCCCGAGCAGAACGTGAAGGACCTGGCCGAGATTCCGGACAACGTCAAGAACAAGCTCGAGATCGTGCCGGTGCGCTGGATCGAGAAGGTCCTGGAAGTTGCGCTGGAGCGCCAGCCGGAGCCGCTGGCGGAGGTGGCGGCGGCACCGGTGGCCGTCACGCCGAGCGCGGCTGCGGAGGGCTCGACCGAAGTGGTCAAGCACTGATCGCTCGATTGAACGAGGAGACAGGCGCCTGCGGGCGCCTGTTTTTTTGTGCGGAACGTACGATATGGGAACAAGCGGTGCTATTCACCACGGATGTTGCTTGACAGACCAATGTTGCCCTTGTTTAATACCGGCTTGCACTTTTGCAGGAAGGCGCCCCGGCGTCCAACGTATACACGAGGGTTAGAGTGAACAAGACAGAACTGATCGAAGAAATCGCGAAGTCCGCGGACATTACCAAGGCCTCGGCGACGCGTGCTCTCGACGCCATGATCGGAGCCGTGACCGAGTCCCTGAAGAAGAACGACAGCGTCACGCTGGTCGGCTTCGGCACCTTCACCGTGGGCGAACGCGCTGCCCGCACCGGCCGCGATCCGCGCACCAAGGAACCGATCAAGATTGCAGCTGCAAAGGTTCCGAAATTTAAGGCTGGTAAAGCTCTGAAAGATGCTGTAAACTAATGCCTTCTCTGCGGTGACACGCAGAGGCACTACCTGCAAGGGTAATGCGATGTCGTGTTTTTGTTGGAGCGGTAGTTCAGTTGGTTAGAATACCGGCCTGTCACGCCGGGGGTCGCGGGTTCGAGCCCCGTCCGCTCCGCCAACATTCACCACATTAGTCTGGAGCGGTAGTTCAGTTGGTTAGAATACCGGCCTGTCACGCCGGGGGTCGCGGGTTCGAGCCCCGTCCGCTCCGCCAGAATACTAGGAGAGAAGTGTTCCCCCTGCGGGGAACACGGATTGGGCAAGAAGGGATTCCCTTGCAAGGGAATCCGCGGCCCGCGGTACGTGGGCGAGCCCCGTCCGCTCCGCCAGAATTCAGTATTGCCCGAGGTGTCCGACGATGCCGAGGGAGACAAGAAGGGGCGAACGCGAGTTCGCCTTTTTTTTTAACTTGTGCTGTGAAGAACCTATCCCAGTGGGTGGGGGGAAGCAGATGCCGATGCATGGCAAGCGCGGGCAAGGCGCGAGGAGGCCGCATGGCTCGCCATGCAACGACGAGCAACGCCGCCCCCGCTTGCCAGGCGCGGCAGCAGCGACTCCCGCCTACTGGGATAGGTTCTAGAGCATTATCAACCTTGAATGGCTGACCATGTTTGATTTTGTCCGTAACAACAAGCGCGTGATGCAGGGCCTGCTGCTCGTCCTGATCGTGCCTTCGTTCGTGTTAGTCGGTGTCGAGAGCTACCAGGACCGTGGCGACGCCGCTGCCGGCGTGGCGACCGTGGCCGGCCAGAAGGTCACCCAGCAGGAGTGGGAAGAAGCCCAGCGCCGCCAGATCGACCAGGCGCGCCAGATGATGGGCCCGCAGTTCGACCAGAAGATGTTCGAGACGCCGGAAGCCAAGCAGGCGATCCTGAACAACCTGGTGGCCGAACGCGCCATCAACGCCGAGCTCGCGCGCAGCCACATGACCGTGGGCGACGCCGCGCTGGCCAGGAAGATCGGCGAGTACCAGCAGTTCCGCAAGCCGGACGGCAGCTTCGACATGGAGCAGTACAAGCAAGCGCTGGCAGCCCAGGGCATGACCCCGGCGATGTTCGACCAGCGCCTGCGCCGCGACCTGACCCTGGAGCAGCTGACCGGCTCGATCCAGGGCACCGCGTTCGCGCCGCGTTCGGTGAGCGAGCGCCTGTCGAGCATCAGCGACCAGGAACGCGAAGTCCAGGAAATGCTGTTCCCGGTCGCGCAGTACCTGCCGCAGGTGAAGGTCACCGACGCGATGGTCAAGGCCTACTACGACAAGAACGCCCAGCTGTTCACCATCCCCGAGCAGGTGAAGGCCGAGTACGTCGTGTTCGACGCCGTCGCGGTGGAGAGCCAGGTGCAGGTCAGCGACGCCGAAGTCAGCGACTACTACAACAAGAACCTCAAGAGCTACACCACGCCAGAGCAGCGTACCGCGAGCCACATCCTGATCAACGCCAGCCGCGACGCCAAACCGGCCGAGCAGGCTGCAGCGAAGGCCAAGGCCGAGGCGGTGCTGCTTGAAGTGCGCAAGAACCCGGCGAACTTCGCCGAGATCGCCAAGGCGCAGTCGCAGGACCAGGGCTCGGCCCAGGCCGGCGGCGACCTCGGCGTGGTTGAGAAGGGCACGTTCGTGAAGCCGGTGGAAGACGCGATCTATGCGCTCAAGGAAGGCGAAGTGAGCGGCGTGGTGCAGTCGGAGTTCGGCTACCACATCATCAAGCTCACCTCGCTCAAGCCGGCCGCACAGAAGCCGCTCGAAGCCGCGAAGGATGACATCGCCGCCGACCTGAAGAAGCAGAAGATGTCGAAGCGTTATTCGGAAATGGCCGAGACCTTCACCAACATGGTTTACGAGCAGTCGGAGAGCCTGAAGCCGGTGGCCGACAAGCTGGGTCTGAAGATCCAGACTGTCGACGGCCTGACCCGCAAGCCGAATCCGCAGCTGGGCGAGGCCCCGTTCAACAACGAGAAGTTCCTGGCCGCACTGTTCGGTACTGACTCCGTCAAGAACAAGCGCAACACCGAAGCCGTGGAAGTGTCGCCGAGCGTGCTGATCTCGGGCCGCGTGGTCGAGTTCAAGCCGGCCACCAAGCGCCCGCTGGCTGAAGTCGACGCCATGATCCGCCAGCGCGTCACGCTGGAAGAAGCATCGCGCCTGGCCAAAGCCGCTGGCGAGCAGAAGCTGGCCGCCGCCAAGGCGTCGGGCGATGCGACCGGCTTCGGCGCGCCGCAAGTCGTGACCCGCACCAAGGAACCGACCATCAACACCACGGCTGCGATCGCGGTGCTGAAGGCGGATGCGACCAAGCTGCCAGCCTACGTCGGCGTGGAGATTCCGGGCCAGGGCTACGGCGTGTATCGCATCAACAAGGTGTCGCAGCCGGCCAACCCGGACGTGAACCGCCGCAAGCAGGAAGCGCAGCAAATCTCGGGCCTGGTGGGACAGGCAGAGCTGTTCAACTATGTCGAGGCGCTCAAGACCAAGGCCAAGGCCAAGATCAACGTGAACGCGTCGCAGCTGGGCGCCAAGCCGGAAGGCGAGTGATCGCGGTTGACAGGTAGGATGCAAAAAAGCCCGGCTGTGTGAGCAGCCGGGCTTTTTGTTTTCTTGGAAATTTGCTTCTTGCCGCAGCTCGCATTAGCCGCTAGCTTTAGCACGTCATTCCGGCGAAGGCCGGAATCCAATTCCCACGAATAGTGAGAACGCCAGCGCTCGTGGACGTGCAGGCAAAATTGGATCCCGGCCTGCGCCGGGATGACGGATCAACCGCTAACGAAATAAAGAAAAAAACGGGAACTCAAGCCGCGTGCAAGCGCTGCGCGGCCGCCACGAAATCTTGCTCGGCAATGTCGTTCAACTCCAGCACCTCCGCTTTCGGAAACTGCACGAAATTCCGGTCGATCGAGCGCAGGTAGGCTGGATCGTAGTGCTCCACCAGCAGCTGGTCGACCAGCTCGGCCATGGCGCCGCTGTTGGCCATGTCGCGCCAGGCCTTGATCTTGTCGTTGCCGTGCAGCTGCACCAGGTGGGCCAGCTGCCCAGTGAGCGCGTCCGGGTTCTTGCAGAAGTGCTCGTAGTCTTCCATCAGGAGCCGCACCCGGTTCTCGCGCGACAGCGAGAGCGAGATGCAGGGCGAGGCGCGCATGCCTGCCATGACCGCGTCCGGCACGCGCAGGTTGCCGACCTTCTTGCTCTCGGATTCCACGAACACGGGACGGGACGGATCGAAGTGCCGCAGTTTGTCCCAGACCTGGCTCTCGAACATCTTCTGGCTCGGCTGCGGCTCGTCCGGCAGGTGGCCCAGCACCGAGCCGCGGTGCGCCGCCAGCTTCTCCAGGTCGAGCACCTGCGCGCCGATGCGGTCGAGGGTCTCCAGCAGGCGGCTCTTGCCGCTGCCCGTGGTGCCGCACACGACACGGAAATCCAGTTGCGGCGGGTTCTCCAGCGCGCTTGCCACATGCGCGCGGTAGGCCTTGTAGCCGCCGTCGAGCTGCACTACCGGCCAGCCGATCTTGGCCAGGATGTGCGCCATCGAGCCGCTGCGGTTGCCGCCGCGCCAGCAGTACACCAGCGGCTTCCAGTCGCGCGGCTTGTCCGCCCACAGGGCCTCGATATGGCGCGCGATGTTGGCGGCCACCAGCGGCGCGCCCACCTTCTTCGCCTCGAAGGCGCCGACCTGCTTGTACAGGGTGCCGACGCGCACGCGCTGCTCGTCGTCGAGAACGGGCGCATTGATCGCGCCGGGGATGCGGTCGAGCGCATATTCCGACTCGCTGCGCGCGTCGATGATGGCGTCGAAGGTATCGAGTTCGGGAAGGATGTCGGCGAAGTTCAGGACGGCTGGGTATTTCATTATTTTTTCACGAGTGGCGCGAACTGCGGCCAGATGTTGTTCAGGATGATGGGGTGGGCGGCAGCGGTCGGGTGCATGCGGTCCTGCTGGAACAGGGACGGCTTGTCGGCCACGCCGTCCAGCATGAAGGGCACCAGCGGCGATTTGGTGTCGCTTGAAATCTTCTTGAACATGTTAAAAAAGCTTTCGGTGTAGGCGCGCCCATAGTTCGGCGGCATGCGCATCCCCACCAGCATCACCTTCGCATTCTTCTTTTGCGCCATGTCGACCATGGCGCGCAGGTTGCCTTCGGCCGAGGCCACGGGCAGGCCGCGCAGGCCGTCGTTGGCGCCCAGTTCGATCACGACGATGTTCGGCTTGTGCTGGTCGAGCAGCGCCGGCAGGCGGGTACGTCCGCCGATCGTGGTCTCGCCGCTGATGCTGGCGTTGACGACCTTGGCCGGGATGTTTTCGGCCTTGAGCTTTTGTTCAAGCAGGGCGACCCAGCCGGCGCCGCGCGCGATGCCGTACTCGGCCGAGAGGCTGTCGCCCAACACGAGGATGGTTTTTGGTGCAGAATAGGCGCTGCCCGACGCGGCCAGCGTCACGATGAAGACGAGAGACAACTTTTTAAGAATGGCTAGCATGCGTGATAACCCCGAGGTGTTCAAGAATGGTATGACGGCCGACGCTGCAGCGCCAGGCCGGCCGGCGGCAATCGCGGTCAGCGGCCTGTCGAAGCGGGTGGCGGATGCCAGCGGCGAACTCTCCATCCTGCAAAACATCGATTTTACCGTGCAACCGGCCGAGACGCTCGCGCTCGTCGGTGCCTCCGGCTCGGGCAAGTCGACCTTGCTGGGCCTGCTTGCCGGCCTGGATACGCCATCGAGCGGCAAGGTCCTGCTCGACGGTACCGACATTTTCGCGCTCGACGAGGATGGGCGCGCCGCCTTCCGCAAGGCCAAGCTGGGCTTCGTGTTCCAGTCTTTCCAGTTGCTGGCCCACCTGAATGCCGTGGAAAACGTGATGTTGCCGCTGGAACTGCGTGGCGACAATGATGCCCGCGCCAAAGCCGAGGCCATGCTGGGACGCGTGGGCCTGTCCAGCCGCTTGCGCCACTATCCCAAGTACCTGTCGGGCGGCGAGCAGCAGCGCGTGGCCCTGGCCCGTGCCTTTGTCACCGAACCGCCGCTGCTGTTCGCCGACGAGCCGACCGGCAGCCTGGACGCCGCCACCGGCGAAGCGATCATTCAGTTGATGTTCGAACTGAACCGCGAGCGCGGCTCGACCCTGGTGCTGGTGACGCACGACCCGGCCATGGCCGCGCGCTGCGGCCGTACCATCACCATCGCCGCCGGGCGCCTGGCCTGAATCCGTAGGGTGGGCGGGTCTCCCGCCCACGCGGCGATACGGAGTGGCTCCGCTCTCGCGCTCGATGATCTTGCTACTGTCTATCACCGCGTGGGCGCAATGGCGAGCATTGCCCACCATTTCCCTGTCCACCCTACGTCACACCAGCTTCTCGGCCACCAGCAGGTTCAGCACGGCCCGCGCCGCGGCCGGCAGCTCGCCGGCCGTCATGCCGATCGGACCGACCCCGTGCGCGACCAGCAGGTCCGCCGCGGTGCCATGAATCCAGGCGCTGCCTGCCGCCGCCTCCCATGCCGGCCAGCCCTGCGCCAGCAGCGCACCGCAGATCCCCGCCAGCACGTCGCCGCTGCCGGCCGTCGCCAGGCCGGCATTGCCGGTAGGGTTGATGAGTATCGCCCCATCCGGGCGCGTGATCACCGAGCCCGAACCCTTGAGGATCACCGCCGCATTGCTGCGCACAGCGATCTCGCGTGCGGCCGCCAGGCGGTCGGCCTGGATGCCGGGCGCCGTCATGCCGAGCAGGCGCGCGGCCTCCAAAGGGTGGGGCGTGAGCACGGCCGGGCTGCTTCTTTGTGCCAGGCGTTTCAACAGGTCGGGACTGGCGCCGATCAGGGTGATCGCATCGGCATCGATCACCAGCGGGCAGTCGCTGTCCAGGGCCCTGGCCAGCAGGCGCATCGCGCTGGCCGAGCCGCCCATGCCGGGGCCGATCACCAGCGTGCGCTTGTCGAACTCGAACTCGTCGGCCAGCCGGAACATGATCTCGGGCTGCACGCTGTCGTAGCCCGGCCCGGGATCGATCATCGCGACAAAGGTCCGGCCGGCGCCGGCAAACAGGGCGCCGCGTGCGGCCAGCACCGGGGCGCCGGCCATGCCGTGGGCGCCGCCGATGACGGCGACGTCGCCGAAGCTGCCCTTGTGGGTGTTGTGGCGGCGCGCCGCCAGGTGCTGCGCAAAGCTGTCGGCCGACCCGAGGCGGGCGGCGGGCGCCGGGAGCAGACTTGGTGCGACGCCGAGCGGCTCGACCCGCACCTGGCCCGCATGGTCGCGCCCATCGGCCGTGTGCAGGCCCGGCTTGTCGCCCAGGAAGGTGATGGTGTGGGTCGCCCGCACCGCGATGCCGTCGGGGCCGATCACGGCGCCGGTGTCGGCGTCGAGTCCGCTCGGCACGTCCAGCGCCAGGATCGGGCAGCGCACTTCGTCGAGCGAAGCCACCAGCGCGCGGTACTCGCCCTCGATCGGGCGCGTCAGGCCGATGCCGAACAGGCCGTCGACCACCAGGCCCCACTGCGCACCAGGGGGCAGCATGTCGATGAAGCCGACCGTGCCGTCGCGTGCGCGTTCGTGCGCGCTCGCGGCCTCGTCCGAGGTCTCGCGCTGGCCGGGCGGGTAGAGCACGGTCGCATCGACGCCTGCGTCGGCAAGGACGGCCGCCATCTCCAGCGCATCGCCGCCGTTGTTGCCGGGGCCGGCCAGCAGCAAGACGGGCAGGTCGCGCTTGTCGCCCAGCAGTTCGAGCGCATACTTCGCGGCCGCTTCGCCGGCCCGGCGCATCAAGGTTCCAGGTTCGAGCTCCGCATAGGCAGCCCGTTCGATCTCGCGCAGCTGCGCGACGGTATAGAGGGGATTGTCCATGATCCTATTGTCATGCATTTTGGCCAAAACAGTCGCGCGCCCGGACTACAATAGGCGTTTTGGATCGCGTGGCAAGGGAGGTTGTACATGGACTGGCAGTTCTGGATCGATCGCGGCGGCACCTTCACCGACATCGTGGCGCGCAGGCCCGACGGCCAGCTGCTCACCCACAAGCTGCTGTCCGAGAACCCCGAACAGTACCGCGACGCAGCCGTGGCCGGCATCCGCCACCTGCTGGGCGTAGCGAAGGACGAGGCGGTGCCGGTCGCGCAGGTGGAGGCGGTCAAGATGGGCACGACCGTCGCCACCAATGCGCTGCTCGAGCGCAAGGGCGAACCGACCGTGCTGGCAATCACCCGGGGCTTTCGCGACGCCTTGCGCATCGCCTACCAGAACCGGCCGCGCCTGTTCGACCGCCACATCGTGCTGCCCGAGCTGCTGTACGCGGAGGTTATTGAAATCGACGAGCGCATGGGCGCGCACGGCGAGACCGTGCAGCCGCTGGACGAAGCCGCCACCCGGGCCGCGCTTCAGCAGGCCTTTGACCGCGGCCTGCGCTCGATCGCCATCGTGTTCATGCACGGCTACCGCTACACGGAGCATGAAGCAGCGACAGCGCGCATCGCGCGCGAGATCGGCTACACGCAAATCTCGGCATCGCACGAGGTCAGCCCCCTGATGAAGCTGGTGGCGCGCGGCGACACTACCGTGGTCGACGCCTACCTGTCGCCCATCCTGCGCCGCTACGTCGACCAGGTCGCCGGCGAGCTGCCGGGCGTGAACCTGCAGTTCATGCAGTCCAGCGGCGGTTTGACCGATGCGCGCGCCTTCCAGGGCAAGGACAGCATCCTGTCGGGCCCCGCCGGCGGCATCGTCGGTATGGTGCGCGCGAGCCAAGCAGCCGGTTTCGAGCGCGTCATCGGCTTCGACATGGGCGGCACCTCGACAGACGTTTCGCATTTCTCGGGCGAGTTCGAGCGCGTGTTCGAGACCCAGGTCGCCGGCGTGCGCATGCGCGCGCCGATGATGAGCATCCACACGGTGGCCGCGGGCGGCGGTTCGATCCTGCATTTCGACGGCACCCGCTACCGCGTGGGTCCCGACAGCGCCGGCGCCAATCCGGGCCCGGCCAGCTACCGCCGCGGCGGGCCCTTGGCGGTCACCGACTGCAACCTCATGCTCGGCAAGATCCAGCCGCGCCACTTCCCGCGCCTGTTCGGCAAAGGCGGGGACGAAGCGCTCGACCTGGACGCCGTGCGCGCAGGCTTCGCCGCGCTGGCGGAGCACATCGGGCAGGCAACGGGCAGCACGCCCGCGCCGGAAGCGGTAGCCGAGGGCTTCATCCAGATCGCGGTTGGCAACATGGCCAACGCCATCAAGCAAATCTCGGTGCAGCGCGGCCACGACGTGACGGAATATGCGCTGACCAGCTTCGGCGGCGCCGGCGGCCAGCATGCCTGCCTGGTGGCCGACGCGCTGGGCATGAAGACGGTGTTCATCCATGCGCTCGCCGGCGTGTTGTCGGCCTACGGCATGGGCCTGGCCGACCAGACCGTGATGCGCGAGCAGGCGGTCGAGCTGCGCCTGCGCGATGCCGGCGTTGATGCGCTCGCGGCGCGCCTCGAGCCGCTTGGCGCCAGCGCTCGCGACCAGCTGCTGGGGCAGGGCGTGGCGCCCGGCCGCATCGAACTGGTGCAGCGGGTGCACCTGCGCTACGAAGGCACCGATTCGGCCATCGTCGTGCCTTTCGGCCAGATCGACACCATGCAGGCCGCGTTTGAGGCGGCGTACAAGCGCCGCTATTCCTTCCTGATGCCCTCGCGCGGTCTGGTAGTCGAGGCGGTGTCGGTGGAGGCGATCGGGCATTCCGACGCGCCGGCCGAGGCGGCCGCGCAGGCGGTGTCGGGCGGCGCGCAGCCGGCGCCGGGCGAGACGGTCCGGATGTTCAGCGGCGGCGCCTGGCGCGACACCGGCGTGTTCCTGCGCGGCGCCATCGGGCCCGGTGACATCGTGCGGGGACCGGCGATCATCGCCGAGGCGAATGCGACGACCGTGGTCGAACCGGGCTGGCAGGCGCAGGTCACGCCGCACAATCACCTTGTCTTGCGCCGCGTCGAAGCGCTGCCGGAACGCCGCGCGATCGGCACCACGGCCGATCCAGTGATGCTCGAAATCTTCAACAACCTGTTCATGTCGATCGCCGAGCAGATGGGCCTGCGCCTGCAGAACACGGCCTATTCGGTGAACATCAAGGAGCGCCTCGACTTCAGCTGCGCGATCTTCGATGCGGACGGCAACCTGGTGGCCAATGCCCCGCACATGCCGGTGCACCTGGGCTCGATGGGCGAGAGCATCAAGGCCGTAATGCGCAAGAACGCCGGCCGCATGAAGGCGGGCGACGTCTATGTGCTGAACGACCCCTACAACGGCGGGACCCACCTGCCGGACGTGACCGTGATCTCGCCGGTCTTCGATGAAGCGGGCATGGAGATCCTGTTCTACGTCGGCTCGCGCGGCCACCACGCGGACATCGGCGGCACCACGCCGGGTTCGATGCCGCCGGACTCGGATCACATCGAGCAGGAAGGCGTTTTGATCGACAACTTCAAGCTGGTCGACGGTGCGGACGGGGTGCTGCGCGAGCAGGAGGCGCGGGCGCTGTTGACGGGGGCGCGCTACCCGGCGCGCAATCCGGACCAGAACATGGCCGACCTGCGCGCCCAGGTGGCGGCAAACCAGAAGGGCGTCGAGGAACTGCACAAGATGGTGGCGCACTTCGGGCTCGATGTGGTGCGTGCCTACATGGGCCACGTTCAGGACAACGCCGAGGAAGCCGTGCGCCGCGTGATCTCGGCGCTGAAGGACGGCCAGTACAGCTATGAGCTCGACAACGGCGCGCGCATCGAGGTGGCGATCCGTGTCGATCGCGCCAGCCGCAGCGCCGAGATCGATTTTACGGGCACCTCCGGCCAGCTACCCAACAACTTCAATGCGCCATCAAGCGTGTGCATGGCGGCGGTGCTGTACGTATTCCGCACCCTGGTCGACGACGAGATTCCGCTCAATGCCGGCTGTCTGAAACCGCTGAAGGTGATCATCCCGCCGGGCTCGATGCTCAATCCCCACTATCCGGCCTCGGTGGTCTCGGGGAACGTCGAGACCTCCACCTGCATCACCAACGCGTTGTACGGCGCCCTGGGCGTGATGGCCGCCAGTCAGGGCACGATGAACAACTTCACCTTCGGGAACGCGCGCTACCAGTACTACGAGACCATCTCGGGCGGCTCCGGGGCGGGCGAAGGTTTCATTGGCACCGACGTGGTGCAGACCAACATGACCAACTCGCGGCTGACCGATCCGGAAATCCTGGAGTTCCGCTTCCCGGTGCGGCTGGAGAGCTACGAGATCCGGCACGGCTCCGGTGGGGCAGGGCGCTGGCATGGCGGCAATGGCGGCACCCGCAAAGTGCGCTTCCTGGAGCCGATGACGGCGGCAATCCTGTCGAACAACCGCATCCATGCGCCCTTCGGCATGGCCGGCGGCGCAACGGGCGAGCGCGGGCGCAATACCGTGCTGCGCGCCGACGGGACGGTCGAGACCCTGGGACACATCGGCAAGGTCGGGATGGAGCCAGGCGACCTGTTCGTGATCGAGACGCCCGGCGGCGGAGGCTATGGCGCCACATAGCGCCCGAGCGTCCGGGGCATGCGGACTGCATGCCCCGGACCGCCTCAGCCGATGAGCCTGCGCAACAGCTTAGGCCTGAGCAACTGGGCGGACGAGTCATACGCCAGGGCCACACCCAGCACCTTGGTCCCATTCCTGGTTTCCGCGTCGAGCCCGTAGCCCACGGCGATATCCTTCACGTCCAGGCGCTTTGCGCCCTGGTTGTCGTCCGAGAGGCCGATCCAGGGGCCGTTTTCGACTTTTTGATATTCGAATGCGAGCCGCCGCTTCGCCGATGGCGACACATGGATGCGCAGGCGGATCGAATAGATCGGATCCTCCGGCAACAGCAGGAAGCGCCCGTCGACATCGACGTCGCAGGCGCCGTCTTCGTCGCAAAGAAAATCGCGGTCGACCGCGTCCTTGTCCGACTCATCCTTCCGTTCCACCGTGTCTGCACCGTTCTCTCGCATGACAGAAATGCGCATCCTCATGCGGGAATACTCATTCAGACTGATCCTGCCCTTGCCCCGCTCCTCGAGAATGAATTCGATTCCGGTCAAGTAGCCATCGACCTTCAGTTCCCGCTTGTCGACGGTCTTCATGCGCTCGCACTGGGCCGAGGTCTGCGTGGTGAGACCGACGGAATAGGTGATGGGGCGGGTGCCGGCTGGCAGCAGCTCGAATGTCAAGGCCCCGCGCTCATCAAGGACCGGCTCCACGCGCTGACCCGAGATGTCGGCGTCGACGGCGGCACTCAGATACATGGGCTGGTTCGCGTCATCGGCCGTACAAGCCAGGCCCTTGCCGTCGGTCTTGAAGGTCTTCGCGTTAGCGTCCTGCGCCAGGGCGGCGATCGATTTATCCGCCAACTGGGCGAGATAGACATCTCCCGGCGTCGACGCGCTATTGCTCGAGATTGACAATGCCGAGACGATCACGCCGTCGTCGGACCTCAGGTGCCACAACTGGTGCTTGCCGCCATTTTCCGGTTGCAGCAACACGCGGCGCCGGTCTGAAAGCACGAAGGATCTCGTGTTGTCCTCGTAGCCGTCGATTGCAAGCACCAGCCCGCTCGGATGCCTCAGTTTACCGAAGACTTGACGCGCCTCGATCTTTTCCATATCCGCAGGCATTGCCCGCTGCGTGCTCCAGAACGTCGGTTTGTCGTTGTCGCCCTGAACCCGTTTCAGCACCGGCTTGTCGTCCAGCGGCATGGCAAGTGCGTACGCGGATCCGAACGCAGGGTTCCGGAGTTCGCCGCGGCCTGTGAACTCCCAGGTTTGATACTTCGCGCTTCCCAGTTCGCGCAAGCCGACCTCCAGGGTTTCTGGTGGTTTTCCGTCCTTGTCAGTTAGGCCGCCCAGGACGGTGAGTGCAAAGTCGACCGTCTTTTCATGGCCGGGGAAGCCGGTATTGACGGGGATGGCGCTGACGATGTTTCCATTCGGTGTAACACGCCAGAGGAACTGGTAGGCCCAATCGAATGGCTTTCCGGTGACGCCTCCGTTTTGCGGCGTTTCCCCCACCATGGCCAAGTAGTGCTGGCTATTATTGTTCTTGAAAATGACGATGTCGCTTCTGGTCAGCCGGCCAACCTTGACGTCGTAGTCTCCGTAGAACAGGAAGTACACCTTGTATTCTTCAATCAGCTGCATTGCCGAGTTTTTCGCGGCGAAAGCCTTCAAGGTATTCCAGGCGCGCAAACTCAGATCCTTGCTCAGCACGTCGATACTCGGGATCAGCTTTTCCCGTTGCACCGCCGACCATCGCCGATAATCGTACAGGGACTCCGCCCACTGGCCCGCATTCTCGACGACAGCGCCTTCGCCGCCAACTGCCTGAATCGTGTGGCTCTGTTTCTCGTCCTTGTCGTTCCCGCGACTGTTCGTTTCCTTGCTGCGCTCGACGCTGGTGTCGGAATCGAACGAGGCCGTGACCGATTCAGCGCTGACCTTGAGGCGACCCGCGTACCTGCTTGCCACGTCCGATTCGGATTCGTTGCCGGTGAATTCCTTGACGTCGGTAGCGAACAATCGGCCACCCACGAGGGTTTGGGTCGCCACAAACTGGCCAAATTTACCGAGGATCGACACCAGGGCGGTAAAACGGCCTTTTTCCGTGTCGGCAGATAGCGCTTGCTCACACGCCGCTTCGAATTCTGCACTTGCACAAGGGCGCGAATCGTCGAAGGACAACTCGACCTTGGGCAGCAGGAAGTTGGCGGTGATGTACAGTTTCTTCTTGATTGCCGCGTCAGTGGAACCCTGCGCATCGTAATACGCTCCGGAGATACCGACGCCGACCGATACGGCCTTTCCGCCGACCACGTTCAGCGAGGACTTGATGTCCACGACACCGTTCTTCTGGACCTGATGCAAGGATTCCGAGGAGCTGTAGTAATTTTCGTAGTAGCCCGAGAAGTTCGGTTTCCGATAGAGGGGATTGGCGACCGCATTCTGTTGCGCACCGGCGCCGGTTCCCGGTGCTTGCCGCTGGAGCACTTCCCTAAACCCAGTTTCCACCGGATTGGAAAGGCTGTGGTCGATCACGATCCCCTTGTAGAATCCGATCCTGCCGAGAAGGTCCTCGCGCTGTACGGGATTGAGATCGAAGAAGTCCGGCGAACTCTGAAGTTTCGCGTTGTTCTCGAATATATTGACCTGCGACCCCTGGGCGAAATCGTGCTTCGCCACGCCGGGTTGCGTGGAGGCCTTGGGGGGAGGTTTATTGATTTCAGGTGCGGGAATCTGGACCGCTTTGCGCACTTGCGAACGCCGATCCTTGGCTTCTTTCTCCTGCTTTTCACGCGCCGCTTTCGCGTCGTCCTGCGCCTTCTTGTCCTTCGGCGCGCTCTCCGGGGCCTTGTCCTTCGCGGATTTTCCTTCACCTGCAGGCGGCGATTCAGTCGCAGGTGCAAGCTCGGGTTCAGGGGCGGCCTCGACGTCGGTCTTTGGCTCGGGTTTGAGCTCAGGTTCGACCGCGGGATCGGCCTGGGGCTTTTCATTCGCCTTGTCGACCACTCCTTGTGCTTCGTTCGGGGATTCGGACTCCTGCTGAGCTGCCTGCACCGGATCTGCCTCGGGTTGACCGTTCTGTGGAGCTGGACTGGATGGTTTCGTCATGTGTACGCTTGTTCGAATATTGGTGTTGTACTGCTGGCAGAAAACACATTATGTGAATCGGCGGCGTCCGCTTTTCGACGCGCAGCCTTGCAAGGACGGGCGGCGCGATCGACGCCGGGTGGCTAGGTCGACATCCCGTACTTGCGCTTGGCCTGCTGCAGTTCCTCGGTCAGCGCGGCGAGGCGCGGATGCCCCGCATCCATCGCCCTCAAGCGCTCGATCTGCTCGCTCGCCACCTCGCCGAGCGCATGGTCCCACCCCAGCTCGTTGACCTGGCGCAGGATGCCGCCAGCCACCGCCACCATCACCTGCAGGTTGCCAGGCGCCATGTGCAGCGCCTCCAGCAAGGTCTGCACCGCGCCGCGCACGTCGCCCATGTTGCGCTTCTCGTCCGCCACGCCGAGCAGGATCTGCGCCTGGGCGCGCAGCTGCTGGCCCATGCCGTCGGCCAGGTCCGGGCGGCCGGCGCGCACGAATACGTTCATCGCCTGGTCCACCGTCACCTGGCTGGAGGCGTCGCCCATCACGCTCATCATGACGTTCGAGGCCTGCTCGTCCATCTGGTGTTCCAGGCAGGCCTGCGCCAGGCCGATCTTCAGGTTCGGCGACAGTCCGCTGCTGGTGCGCGCCGCGCTGACGGCGTTCGAGAGTTCGGCCACGGCGGCGCTGACCTTGCCCATCTTTTCCAGGAGCAGGGCGCTGGAATAGGCCTTGCAGGCATCGACGTTGGCGTTGCCGCGCATCGAGCGCTCCAGGTCGCGGATCACGCCGCCGGCGCCTGCGACGTCGCCGCGCGTGACCATTGCCTTGACCAGGTTGACGTGGTCTTCGGGATTGCGAAATTCCGAGTAGCGCGCCTTGCTCACTACCTGCTTGAAGGATTTCTCCGCGGCCTCGGCATCGCCGTTCTCCAGCGCGACTTCGCCCAGTTTACGCAGGCGGCGCACCATGTGCGGGGAGATCGACACGGCTTCTTCCAGCACTTTCTGCGCATCGAGGCTGCTGCCCAGCTGCTCGTGGCAGCGCGCCAGCAGGTCGTAGGCCGCCATCAGGCGCGGATTGGCCTGCACCAGCGCCGCCAGCGTATCGCGCGCATCTTCCACCTGGCCTTGCGCGAGCATGGTGCGCGCCAGGCCAAGGCCGGCCCAGCCCAGCGGACGCTCGGCCAGCACCTCGCGGTAGATCGCCCCGGCCTGGGCGTGTTCGCCGCTGGCGACGTGCAGCTCGGCCTTCAGGCGCAGGAAGTCGAGCGCATAGCGCGGGCTGGCAATCGCCGCGGTGGCGCAGGCGCGGATGGCCTCCACTGGTTTTCCCTGCGCGGCCAGCTGCCAGACCGGGAGCAGGGCGCTGCGGCGCTCCAGCGCGCGCTTGATGCGGCTGCTCAGCATGTCCACCGTGAAGGGCTTGAGCACGTAGTCGGTCGGCGTCAGTTCGGCGGCGCTGACGACCTTGTCGTACACGCCTTCCGACGTGAGCATGATGAAGATGGTCGATGCCGTGATCAGGCGGTGGTGGCGCAGGTCTTCCAGCAGCTGCTG
This sequence comes from Massilia sp. BHUDP2, assembly GCF_046236355.1. Taxonomy (NCBI): domain Bacteria; kingdom Pseudomonadati; phylum Pseudomonadota; class Betaproteobacteria; order Burkholderiales; family Oxalobacteraceae; genus Massilia; species Massilia sp. BHUDP2. The sequence continues at coordinate 152,623 of NZ_JBJUVW010000002.1, read as the reverse complement.
GCCGTCCTGGCCGTCCCCCTGGGGGCCGCCCAGGTCGTACTCGCACAGGATGATGTCGTAGCCGCGCTTGGCGAGCTGCTTGATCGCGGTGCCGGCATTGACCGCCGACTCGATTCTGGTGATCCCGGCCTGGTTCAGCATGTTCTGCAGGCTGCCGCGCATGCCCTGGTTGGGGTCGACGATCAGTACCGTGAGGTTGGCGTTCTCTTGCATCTCGCTTCCGTTCCTGTGCGGTGCCCGCGCACCTCGTTTTAATGATGTTCTGCTTACAATACCGATAAGTTCCTGCAGGATCAAGAAATGTCCGTTCTACAAGGTTTGGACTGGTAGGAATGCAACGCTGCTTGGTGAGCCTGTATAATAGCGGGCTATCTTCCACCCAAGCAGCGACGCTGCATCAACCAACTTCTCAGCCATGTTGATTCTGCCGGGTTCCAACGCCCTGTCCGCCTTCCGTAGCCAACGCCTCCTGTCGCAACTCCAAGCCGTCGCACCATCGATTGCCGCAGTCCAGGCCCGCTTCTATCACTTCATCGACGCCAGCGCGCAGCTAGGCGTCGAAGACACCGAGCGCCTGTCGGCCATGCTCACCTATGGCGAGCCTGCGGCGCAGACGCTGTACGAGGGCGTGACCGAGGAGTTCTTCGTCATTCCGCGCCTGGGCACGATCTCGCCGTGGGCCTCGAAGGCCACCGACATCGCCCACAACTGCGGCATGCAGCACGTGCACCGCATCGAGCGCGGCGTCGGCTATACCGTCGTGCTCAAGGGCGGCATCCTCGGCACCGGCATTGGCGCGCCGAAAAAGCTGGGCGAGCAGGAGCTTGCCGCCGTCGCCGCGCTGCTGCACGACCGCATGACCGAGACCGTGCTGCGCAGCGCCGACGAGGCGCAGCGCCTGTTCGACGAACTCGAAGGCCGTCCGCTCGAGACCGTCGATGTGATCGGGCAGGGCCGCGAGGCGCTGGTGCGCGCCAACCTTGAATTGGGCCTGGCGATGTCGGTCGACGAGATCGACTACCTGCACGACGCCTTCACCAAGGCGCAGCGCAACCCGACCGACGTCGAGCTGATGATGTTCGCCCAGGCGAACAGCGAACACTGCCGCCACAAGATCTTCAACGCCGATTGGATCATCGACGGCGTCAAGCAGGACAAGTCGCTGTTCGGCATGATCAAGAACACCCACCAGCTGAACCCGCGCGGCACCGTGGTCGCCTACAGCGACAACTCCTCGATCATCGAGGGCGCCAGCGTGACCCGCTTCTTCCCGCGCCTCGGGCAGGAATACGGCGCGTCGACGGAGCTGACCCACATCCTGATGAAGGTCGAAACCCACAATCACCCGACCGCGATCTCGCCGTTCCCGGGCGCCTCCACCGGCGCCGGCGGCGAGATCCGCGACGAGGGCGCGACAGGGCGCGGCGCCAAGCCGAAGGCCGGCCTGACCGGCTTCACGGTGTCGAACCTGCTGCTGCCGGACGCCCAGCGTCCGTGGGAGAACGCGAGCGACGTCACCGCCGGCGAAAACGGCCGCGTGGACACGGTCTACGGCAAGCCGGAGCGCATCGCCTCGCCGCTGCAGATCATGATCGACGGCCCGATCGGCGGCGCCGCCTTCAGCAACGAGTTCGGCCGGCCGGTGCTGGGCGGTTACTTCCGTTCCTACGAGCAGAACGTGGGCGCGGCCGGCAACGTGTACGGCTACCACAAGCCGATCATGATCGCCGGCGGCATCGGCAACATCGCAGCAGAGCACACCCACAAGGACGAGATCCCGGTCGGCAGCCTCCTGATCCAGCTGGGCGGCCCGGGCATGCGCATCGGCATGGGCGGCTCGGCCGCGTCCTCGATGGCCACCGGCACCAATACCGCCGACCTGGACTTCGACTCGGTCCAGCGCGGCAACCCGGAGATGGAACGCCGGGCCCAGGAAGTCATCAACGGCTGCTGGCAGATGGGCGCGGACAACCCGATCATCTCGATCCACGACGTTGGCGCCGGCGGCCTGTCGAACGCCTTCCCGGAAATCGTCAACGACGCCAAGCGCGGCGCGCTGTTCGACCTGCGCAAGGTGCCCCTCGAGGAGAGTGGCATGGCGCCGAAGGAAATTTGGTCAAACGAGTCGCAAGAGCGATATGTGTTGGCGATTTCGCCGATGGACCTTGATAAATTTGCATCGCTATGCGAGCGCGAGCGTTGCCCCTACGCAGTCGTCGGCACCGCCACCGAAGAGCGCCAGCTGCGCGTGATCGACCCGCAGGCAGGTAATAGCCCGGTCGACATGCCGATGGACGTCCTGCTCGGCAAGCCGCCCAAGATGCTGCGCGACGTCGCGCACGTCAAGTATGACTTCCCGGCCATCATTCTCACCGGCATCGCGCTCGAGGAAGCGGCGCGCCGCGTCCTCTTGAACCCGACCGTGGCCGACAAGTCCTTCCTGATCACCATCGGCGACCGTAGCGTGGGCGGCATGACCGTGCGCGACCAGATGGTCGGCCCGTGGCAGGTGCCGGTGGCCGACTGCGCCGTCACCGCCATGTCCTATGAAGGCTTCGTGGGCGAAGCGATGGCGATGGGCGAGCGTACCCCGCTGGCCGTGATCGACGCCGCCGCCTCGGGCCGCATGGCCGTGGGCGAGGCGATCACCAACATCGCCGCCGCCGCGATCGACCAGATCGGCGACATCAAGCTGTCGGCCAACTGGATGGCCGCCTGCGGCCAGCCGGGCCAGGACGCCGCGCTTTTCGACACCGTCAAGGCGGTCGGCATGGAGCTGTGCCCGGCGCTGGGCGTGTCGATCCCGGTCGGCAAGGATTCGCTGTCCATGCGCACCACCTGGAACGACGAGGGCGCCGACAAGTCGGTAATCTCGCCGGTGTCCCTGATCGTGTCGTCCTTCGCATCGGTGCCGGACGTGCGCCGTTCGCTGACCCCGCAGCTGCGCACGGATCTGGGCGACACCGCCCTGGTGCTGGTCGACCTCGGCCGCGGCAAGAACCGCCTGGGTGCATCAAGCCTGGCGCAGGTGTTCCAGCAGATCGGCGACAGCGTCCCGGACGTGGATTCGGCCGACGACCTGAAGGCCTTCTTCAATGCCGTGCAGCGCCTCAACAAGGAAGGCAAGCTGCTGGCCTACCACGACCGTTCGGACGGCGGCCTGTTCGCGACGCTCTGTGAGATGGCCTTCGCCGGCCGCGCCGGCGTGTCGGTCAACCTCGACATCCTGACCATGGAAGGCGAGCACGCTTCCGACTGGGGCGATGCCAAGAACTGGACCACCCAGGTGGGCGAGCGCCGCAACGAGATGACCCTGCGCGCGCTGTTCAGCGAAGAGCTGGGCGCGGTGCTGCAGGTGCGCGCGGAGGACAAGCAGGCCGTGATGGCCGTGCTGCGCGAACTCGGCCTGGGCGCTTGCAGCCACATCATCGGCAAGCTGAACGACCGCGGCGTGATCGAATTCACCCGCGACGCCAAGCTCATCTACAGCGAGAAGCGCAGCAGCCTGCACCGCCTGTGGAGCGAGACCAGCTGGCGCATCGCGCGCCTGCGCGACAACCCGGACTGCGCCGACCAGGAATACGAGCGCCTGCTGGACGAAAGCGACCCGGGCCTGTCGCCGAAGCTGACCTTCGACCTGAGCGACAACGTGGCCGCGCCCTTCATTGCGACGGGTGTGCGTCCGCGCGTGGCGATCCTGCGCGAGCAGGGCGTGAACTCGCACATCGAGACCGCCTGGGTCATGCACCAGGCCGGCTTTGCCGCCGTCGACGTGCACATGAGCGACCTGATCGCGGGCCGCGCCAAGCTGGCGGACTTCCACGGCGTGATCGCCGTCGGCGGCTTCTCGTATGGCGACGTGCTGGGCGCGGGTGAGGGCTGGGCCAAGACCATCCTGTTCAACCCGCAGCTGTCGGATCAATTTGCCGCCTTCTTTGCGCGCCAGGACACCTTCGGCCTGGGCGTGTGCAACGGCTGCCAGATGCTGAGCAACCTGAAGTCGATCATCCCGGGCGCGCAGGCGTGGCCGAAGTTCACCCGCAACAAGTCGGAGCAGTTCGAAGCGCGCTTCGGCATGGTCGAGGTGCTGGACTCGCCGTCGATCTTCTTCGACGGCATGGCCGGCACCCATGCGCCGCTGGCAATTGCCCACGGCGAAGGCTTTGCCGACTTTTCGCTGACCGGCGACGTCAATGCAGTGGTGAAGTCGCTGCGCTACGTCGACAACCGCGGCCAGGCGACCGAAACCTATCCGTTCAACCCGAACGGTTCGCCGGGCGGCCTGACCGCGGTCACTACCGAAGACGGCCGCTTCACCGCGATGATGCCGCACGCCGAGCGCGTGTTCCGCACCGCCGTGCACTCGTGGGCCCCTAGCGGCTGGCCGGACGAGTCGCCGTGGATGCGCATGTTCCGCAACGCGCGCAAGTGGGTCGGCTGATCGGCTGAGCCAACGACAAAGAGCGCCTCCGCGGAGGCGCTTTTTTCATGGTGGAACGGGTCAGGTCGCCCAGACAGGCTGGTCCGGCGTACCGTTGCCGACCGGGGCAGGTTGGCCGCCGCCGGCGCCGCCAGTGCCGCCGGCGTCGTCCGCGGCCCCGCCGCCGCCCGCACCGGCGCCCCCAGGTTCAGGGACGAGGCCGGCACCACCGCTACCGCCGCCGGCGCCCGGCATCGGCTGGGTCTGCGGATCCGCGCCGCCTTGCCCGGCGCTGCCGCGGCTGGTCTGCGGTGCGCCCGGGGGCATCGCATTCGCCTCCGGCGGCGACTTCAGGAAGTCGCCCTGCTGGCTGTCGCCGCCATGGGCGCCGCCCGTGTAATGGCCCGCGTTCGATTGCACGCTGCCTGCGCCCGGGTCCTGGGGCGGCACCTCGTACTGCCACAGTCCGCCCTGGGAGGCGTTCTTGCCGTCCTGGCTGGCGGGTGCTGCTTTCGCTTGTTCCTTGTCCATGTCGTCCTCCTGTGGATCAAACGGCCCGATAGTAGCCGTCAAGGGAAAAAACGGGCGCTATGGAGGAAGCGCCCGGAGCAGATGGCGGAGTTAGCTGCGGTCGGTGCCGGCGGAGCCGCTCATGTTGCCGTCCGCATTGCTGGCCCCATCGTCAGGAGGGCCGCCAGCCGCGCCGCCCGTGGCCTGGGCTTTCCTGCTGGCCTCGATGCCGCCGATGGTGCCTGGCTCTGGATCGGTGGCGCTGCCGGCGCCGCTGAGCGGACGCCCCGCTGCGTTGACGTTGCTCTCGGCCGGCGCCTCGACGATACCGCCACCGTGGCCAGCCGCATTCGGCGTGTAGTGACCTGCGTTCGATTGGTCGGCGCCCGTACCGCTGCCCGGCGGTGGCACCTGGTAGCGCCACACCGCCTCGGTGGACTGATCGGCGCCGGCGCCGCCTGGCAAGCCCATGGTGTCGGCCGGGCCTTCACGGCCACCGTCGAGTGCTGGTCCATGCTGGGTGCGTTGTTCGCTGCTCATGCTGGTCTCCTGTTCGGTTGTCCTTGCTGATGATCTTAGTTGCTCTGGCAAATGCCTGAATAGGCGCACGCTCCGCGCGGCCGTAGGAGGCGTCCGAAGTGGATGCCTTGGAGTTCCGATAGGAAAAATATGTCCTGAAATCAAGCGCTTGCGTCGCTGAGTTGACGCAAATGCTGAGCTCGTATGCACGCGCATCATGGGGGCCTGACGGTCGGGACCGCCAACCATTTCCAGGAGTAAACCATGACTACACAGATCGGCTTCAAGCAGCTTGCGCACCGCCTCATCCTCGCCGCGGGTCTCCTGCTCGGGGTGGGGGCGGCCCCGACAGCGGCCTTGGCCAGCGAACCGGTGCGCGTTCAGCTTGGCGCCGGCACCTGCGACAGCGCGCTGCTGGCAGAAGGCGGCACCGCGGACGCGCTGCTGGCGGATTGCACCTGCCCACCCAAGGGCTGCGTCCGCACGCAGGGGTATTGGGGCAACAAGCCGGATGTCGTCTGGCCCAAGGGCTACTACCGCGACGCGCCGTTCTTCCGCAGCGGCCTGAGCTGGCAGCAGGTGCTGGACAGCCCGACCCGCGGCGACGCCTACTTCATCCTCGCGCACCAGTACATCGCGGCCGTGCTGAACATCGCCTCCGGCGCATCGGCGCCGAACAGCCTGCGTTCGATCGTGCTGGCCGCCGGCACCTGGTTCGGCAGCGCCACGCCGGGCACGTGTGTACGCGGCGCGTGCCAGCTGCAGCGCTCCTGGGCAAGCGTGCTGGACGAGTACAACAATGGCGACTACCCGGGCGCGCCCAAGCACTGCGACGAGGACTGAGCAGGGCAGCGGGCAATAAAAAAGCGCTCCCTCGGGAGCGCTTTTTCGTTCGGTAAGACCGTGCTTACTGGATCTTGGCCTTCTTGACCAGGCTTTCGCGGTACTGCGCCAGCTGGCGCTGCTGTAGCGATTCCGCGACCTGCTGCTTGACTTCGTCCAGGGCCGGGATCTTGGCCTGGCGCACGTCTTCCAGCTTGATCACGTGGAAGCCGTACTGGCTCTTGACCGGGGTGTCGGTGATGGCGCCTTTTTGCAGGGCAACCATGGCCTTCGAGAACTCAGGCACGTAGTTGGCCGGGCTTGCCCAGTCCAGGTCGCCGCCGTTGGCAGCCGAGCCGTCCTTCGAATGCTGCTTGGCCAGGTCTTCGAACTTGGAGCCGCTCTTGAGCTTGGTGATGATCGACTTCGCTTCGTCTTCGGTCGGGACCAGGATGTGGCGCGCGTGATATTCCTTGTCGCCCACCTGCGCCTTGTACTTGTCGTACTCGGCCTTGATGTCGGCATCCTTGATCGGGTTCTTCTTGACGTAGTCGGCCAGCATGGCGTTGATGATGATGCTCTGGCGGGCATTGTCGATCGCTGCCTTGACGTCGGCGCGGCCGCCGATGCCTTGCTTGTCGGCTTCCTGGATCAGGACTTCGCGGCCGATCAGGTCTTTCTTGATGGCGTCGCGCAGCTGTTGCGAATCGGTGGCGCGGCCTTGCGCGACCACTTGCTTGACCAGCTGGTCAACCTTTGCCGCCGGGATGGGCTTGCCATTGACGGTGGCGACGTTCTGCGCAATAGCAGGCGCGGCGATCATCGCGGCCGTGGCCAAGCTGATTGCCAAAGTCAGGCGGGCTGGCTTCAAAATCATTGTTAAGGTCCTATCTAAACACGAAAAAGTTCGCCGCAGGCGGCAAGAACCGGTGCCAACAGGCACCGGCGGTAGTACATCTTACTGCACCTTTGCCTTTTTGACCATTTGGTCACGGTAGTCAGCCAGCTTTTTCTGCGCCAGGGCATCCTGGATCTGCGGCTTGACTTCTTCCAGCGACGGCAGCTTGGCCGCACGGGTGTCGTCCAGCTTGATGACGTGGAAACCGTTGGCGGTCTTCACCGGCTTGTCGGTGACGCCGCCTTTTTGCAGGCCGGTGAAGCCGGCAGCGAATTCAGGCGGGAACGAGGACGGGGTGGCCCAGTCCAGGTCGCCGCCGTTGTTGGCGGTGCCGGTGTCCTTCGACTGCTTGGCCAGTTCCTCGAACTTGCTGCCGGCCTTGATCTTGGCGATCACGGCGTTGGCATCGGCTTCGGTATCGAGCAGGATGTGGCGTACGTGGTATTCCTTGTCGCCGGTCTGGGCCTTGAAGCGGTCGTACTCGGCCTTGATCTCGGCGTCGGTCACCGGGTTCTTCTGGATGTAGTCGCGGGCCAGCTGGTTCACGACGATGGCCTGGCGCGCGTTGTCGAGGGCGGCGCGCACTTCCGGCTTCTTGTCGTAGCCCTGCTTGATGGCTTCCTGCATCAGCACTTCGCGGGCGATCATCTCTTCCTTGATGGCCAGGCGCGTTTGCGGATTGTCCTGGGCCTGGCCGGCGGCGACCAGCTGCTTGACCGCTTCCTCGACACGCGAGGTCGGGATGGCTTTGCCGTTGACGACGGCGAGATTCTGCGCAAAGGCGGGTGCTGCGGACACGGCGATCAGCGCTAACAGCAGGCGTGCTGGCTTAAAAGTCATTTCTGGAATTCCTGTGGGAGGGGTGCTTGGACGAGATTTGATTAGTTCTTGTACTTCAAGTTCTGGTACTTAGCGTTACAGATTGTCGGCCACTATTCTTAAAGTAGACTGAAGATGAGTTCAAGGCGATTCCGACGGTGCGAGGGCCGTGATGGCCAGCGCATGGATTTCCGCCTTGTTGATCATTTCGTGAACGGCATCATACACAAGACGATGGCGCATGACTAGCGTGAGGCCCTGGAACTTCTCCGATACGATTTTCACGCTGTAATGGCTGCCGCCCGAGGCGGCGCCGGCGTGGCCGGCGTGCAGGTGCGAGTCGTCGGTGATGTCCAGCACGGACGGGTTGAGTTCGGCCTGCAGGCGCTCGCGCAGGCGTTCGGTACGGTTAGCTTCCATTTTGAGCATCCTCCTGAATATGTTTGGAGAGGAACAGCGATTGGATGATAATAAAGGCGAACAGGATGCCGCTGATGCCGAACAGCTTGAAACTGACCCAGGCGCCGGTATCGCTACGGAAGACCACGAACGCCATCAGGAGGTTCAGCAGGCCCAGCCCGATGAAGAAGGCGATCCATGCATACAGGACGCGGGTCCAGACCGCGTCCGGCAGGTTCATCGCGCCCCCGAGCGCCGAGCGCATCAGGTTCTTACGGTAGATCAGTTGCGCCAGCAGCAGGGCGACGCCGAAGGCCCAGTACAGGATGGTCGGCTTCCACTTGATGAAGGTGTCGTCGTGGAAGTAGATGGTGGCGCCGCCGGCCACCACCACCACGCCCAGCGACAGCCACAGCATGCCGTCGACCTTGCGGCGGCGCGCCAGCAGGTAGACGATCTGCAGCACCGTGGCGACGATCGTGACCGCGGTCGCCAGCAGGATCGGCGACTGCGCGGCCGGCACCGCGCCGCCCGAGATCAGGAAACCAAGGTGATCGGTGACAAGCCCGTGGGCCCATTCCTGGTTGTTTTCCCCATATTTGTAGATGCCGAAGAACAGGATCACCGGCAGCATGTCGAACAGGAACTTGATCATTGAGTTCTCCGCCTTCCTCAGAGGGGCTCGAAGCGCATGGCCGCCGAGTTGATGCAGTAGCGCAGGCCGGTGGGCGGCGGACCGTCCGGGAACACGTGCCCGAGGTGGGCGTCGCAGACGGCGCAGATGATCTCGGTACGCAGCATGCCGTGGCTGCGGTCGACCTTCTCGATGACATTATCCGGGTCGAGTGCACGGAAGTAGCTCGGCCAGCCGCAGCCGGAGTCGAACTTGGCGTCGGATTCGAACAGCGGGGTATCGCAGCAGACGCAGTGGTAGATGCCGTGCTCGTGGTGGTCCCAGTACTTGCCGGTGAAAGCGCGCTCGGTGGCGGCGTGGCGGGTCACCTGGTACTCCATCGGGTCCAGCCGGGCGCGCCACTCGGCGTCGCTCTTGGTCACTTTGTCGTTCATGACGGTTCCTTCTTGTGTCTCATGTTTCAGGTGGTTCAGGACGAGCAGCTCACTTCGAGGTGGGCTGCCCAATCGGGCGGCAGGGCCGCATACGATTCGTTCTCCGGCTGCTCGTCGAAGGGGCGCTCCAGGACGGCGAGCAGCTTGTGCACGCCGCTGAAATCGCCGTTCTGGGCTTGTTCGATCGCGGTCTGGGCCAGGTAGTTGCGCAGCACGTACTTCGGGTTGCTGCGGTGCATCGCGGCGCGGCGCAATGCGTCGCTGCTGTCCTCGAGCCGCAGGCGCGCGCGGTACTGGCCGGCCCAGGCGTCGAAGGCTTCGCGGTCGATGAACAGGTCGCGCACCGGCGCATCCTGTTCCACGCCGCCCTCGCGCGGCAAGTCGCCCAGGCGGCGGAAGAACAGGGTGAAATCGGCGTGGTTGGCCTGCAGCAGCTTGAACATGTCGTCGAACAGGGCGCTGTCTTCGTCGCGCGCGTCGAACAGGCCGAGCTTGGCATGCAGCAGCTCGTCCAGCCTGGCCCCGAAAGCAGGGCGGTAGACGTCCAGCGCTTCCTCGGTGTCCTCCGGGGTGCCGATCAAGGGCAGCAGGGCATTGCCGAGCGCGTAGCAGTTCCAGTGCCCCACCGGCACTTGGTTGGCGTAGGAATAGCGGCCGCCCTGGTCGGTATGGTTGCAGATGTGGTTGGCGTCGAACGCTTCCATGAAGCCGAAGGGGCCGTAGTCGAGCGTCAGGCCCAGGATCGACATATTGTCGGTGTTCATGACGCCATGCATGAAGCCGACCGCCTGCCAGCCGGCGATCATGTGGGCCGTGCGGCGCGTGACTTCGGCCAGCAGTTCCTTGTAGGGATTGGCGGCGCCAAGGAATTCCGGATACCAGTTCTTGATGACGTAGTCGGCCAGGATCCTCAATTCGTCCTGCTTGTTGCGGTAATGCCAGTGCTCGAAGGAACCGAAGCGCACGAAGGTCGGCGCCATCCGCGTCACCACGGCCGCGGTCTCGACGGTTTCGCGCATGACGCGCTGGTGCGAGCCAGTCAGCATCAGGGCGCGCGTGGTCGGAATGCCGAGCGCTGCCATGGCTTCCGAGCACAGGAATTCGCGGATCGAGGAGCGCAGCACCGCGCGGCCGTCGCCCATGCGCGAATAAGGCGTCAGGCCGGCGCCCTTGAGCTGCACTTCCATCGGGCCGTTCGGGCCCGGCAGGTCGCCGAGCGTGATCGCGCGTCCGTCGCCGAGCTGGCCGGCCCAGACGCCGAACTGGTGGCCCGAATAGACGGCTGACAGGGGCTGGGACCGCACCGCCACCTTGTTGCCGGTAAAAACCTCGACGAAATCGTCCCCGGCAAGCGCCTGCGGGTCGAGCGCTACCTGCGCCGCTGCGGATGCACTCGCAGCGATGAAATAGGGCGACGGCAAGGGCGTCGGCATCAGCCGGGTATAGAAGGCCGGCGGCAACTCGGCAAACGAGTTGTTGAAGGGGAGTTCGTCGGCTGTGATGGCAGCTCCTTCGGTAGTCGGTCGGCACGCTTATGCGTGTGGTATTGGCAGGATTCTACCGTACCGGGCCGATTCCATCGGCGCACGGCTGCATCCGGCCATGCTGCGGCGCGCAATCGAATTGCGTTGACGACAGCTCGAGCGGGAGTTGAAACTCGGAATTTGTTGTACTGAATATATGGAGACCTGATGAACGCTGCTGTGAACGCTTACCCGGCCAGTCCCCTGATGGGGCAGATGATGGACCAGCCGCTGCTGGTCTCGAACATCATCGAGTTCGCCGCCCGCCATTACGGCGCCAGCGAGATCGTCTCGCGCCGGGTCGAGGGCGACATCCACCGCACCACCTACCGCGAGCTGGAGGCGCGGGCGCGCCGCATGGCCCAGGCGCTGCAGGCGCTGGGCGTGGGCATGGGCGACCGGGTCGCCACGCTGGCCTGGAACGGCTACCGCCACATGGAGCTGTACTACGCGGTCTCGGGCTCGGGCGCGGTCCTGCATACGATCAACCCGCGCCTGCATCCGGAGCAGATCGCCTACATCATCAACCATGCCGAGGGCCAGTACCTGTTCTTCGACCTGACTTTCCTGCCTGCGATCGAGGCGATGGCGCGCCACTGCAAGACCATCAAGGGCTATGTGGCCATGTGCGGACGCGAGCACATGCCGCAGGAGACCGACATCCCGACCCTGCTGTGCTACGAGGACCTGATTGCCTCCGCCTCCGGCGAGTATGCCTGGCCGCAGTTCGACGAGCGTTCGGCGGCCAGCCTGTGCTACACCTCGGGCACCACGGGCAACCCGAAGGGTGCGCTGTACTCGCACCGCTCGACCGTGCTGCACGCGTATGCGTCCGCCATGCCGAACGCGCTCAACGTATCCGCCCGCGACACCGTGCTGCCGGTGGTGCCGATGTTCCATGTGAACGCCTGGGGCCTGCCGTATTCGGTGCCGCTGTCGGGGGCGAAGATGGTGTTCCCGGGGCCGGCACTGGACGGCAAGTCCCTGTACGAGCTGTTCGAGGCCGAAGGCGTCAGCTTCTCGGCCGGCGTGCCGACCGTCTGGCTCGGCCTGGTCAACCACGTGCTGCAGAACGATCTGCGCTTTTCCACCTTCCGGCGCACTGTGATCGGCGGCTCGGCCTGCCCGCCGGCCATGATGGACCTCCTGATCGACAAGCTGGGCGTCGAGGTGGTGCACGCCTGGGGCATGACCGAGATGTCGCCGCTCGGCACCGCCTGCACCCTGCTGGGCAAGCACCTGGCGCTGCCGCTTGAGACCCAGCGCGCCGTGCTGCGCAAGCAGGGACACGCCATCTACGGCGTCGACATGAAGATCGTGGACGACGACGGCAGCGAGCTGCCCTGGGACGGCGCCACCTACGGCCACCTCTTGGTGAAGGGCCCCTGGGTGGTGTCCGGCTACTTCCGCGGCGAGGGCGGGGATGTCCTGCAGGATGGCTGGTTCCCGACCGGCGACGTGGCCACCATCGACCCGGACGGATACCTGGCGATCACCGACCGCAGCAAGGACGTGATCAAGTCGGGCGGCGAGTGGATCGGCTCGATCGACCTGGAAAACATCGCCATGGCGCACCCGGCGGTGCTGCAGGCGGCCTGCATCGGCGTCGCGCACCCGAAGTGGGCCGAGCGCCCCTTGCTGGTGGTCGTCAAGCGTCCCGGCGCTTCGGTGTCGCGCGAGGAGTTGCTGGGCTTCTTCGAGGGCAAGGTGGCCAAGTGGTGGATCCCGGACGACGTGGTCTTTACCGAGGCGCTGCCGGTCGGCGGCACCGGCAAGATCCAGAAGAACAAGCTGCGCGACATCTACCAAGAGCACCGGCTGCCGACCGTTTGACGCCTTCAGGCCGGCGGCACGCGGTTGACCAGAGGTTCGCCGCGCTCGAAGGCGCTGATGCTGGCTATCGTGGTCTGCATGATCTGGCCGATCGCTTCCACCGTGAAGAAGGCCTGGTGGCCGGTGACGATCACGTTCGGGAAGGAGACCAGGCGCTGGATCACGTCGTCGCAGATGATGGTCGAGGACAGGTCCTGGAAGAACAGGTTGGCTTCCTGCTCGTAGACGTCGATCGCCAGGCCGCCGAGCTGACCGCTCTTGAGCGCCGCGATGGCGGCGTCGGTGTCGACCAGGCCGCCCCGGCTGGTGTTGACCAGGATGCTGCCGCGCTTGAGCCGTGCCAGGTTGTGTGCATTGATGATGTAGCGCGTCGCTTCCGTCAGTGGGCAGTGCAGCGACACCGCGTCGCTGCGCGCGAGCAGCTCGTCGACCGCGACATAGCTGCCGCCGGCCTCTTCGAAGCCCCGGCTCGGGTAAGGATCGTGGCCGAGGATGGTGCAGCCGAAACCGGTCATGATGCGGGCGAAGATCATGCCGATCTTGCCGGTGCCGATCACGCCGATGGTCTTGCCGTGCAGGTCGAAGCCCATCAGGCCCTCGAGGTCGAAATTGCCGTCGCGGGTGCGGGCGCTGGCGCGCGCGATCTTCCGGTTCACGCCCAGCAGCAGGCCTACCGCGAACTCGGCGACCGAATGGGGCGAATAGTCGGTGACGCGCACCACCTCGATGCCCAGCTGCGCGGCCGCCGCCACGTCGATCTGGTTGTAGCCGGTGGAGCGGGTCGCCACCAGCCGCGTGCCTTGCCGGGCCAGCGCGGCCAGCACCTGCGCGTCGACGCTGTCGTTGACGAACACGCAGACGGCTTCGCAGCCTTCGGCCAGGCTGGCGCTCGCCAGGGTCAGGCGGTCTTCAAAGAAGCGCAGCTCGTGCCCGGCATCCTGGTTGGCACGCGCCAGCAGGGTCTTGTCGTAGCGGCGCGCGCTGAATACGGCGGTCTTCATCGGATGCTTCCTCCCTTGGTTCAGGCCTGGCGGGTATCCCAGCCCGGTGGATCGCCCTTGCGGTACAGGGCTTCCAGTTCCTCGGCCGGCAGGGGGCGCGACAACAGATAGCCCTGGATCTCGTCGCAGCCGTGCTGCCGCAGGAAGCCGGCCTGTCCGGGCGTCTCCACGCCTTCGGCATTGACCTTCATGCCGAGCGTGCGGGCGAAGGAGATCACGGCCAGGGTCACCGCCGCGGCGCTCTGGTCGCCCTCGACTTCCTTCACGAAGGAGCGGTCGATCTTCAGCTTGTCGACCCGGAAGTAGCGCAGCGCGCTCAGGCTCGAGTAGCCGGTGCCGAAATCGTCGATCGAGATGCGCACGCCCAGGGCCTTCAGTTCGTGCATCAGCGTCGATGCGTACTCGAGGTCGTGCATGATCGAGCTTTCGGTGATCTCCAGCTCCAGGCAGCTGGGATCCAGCTTGGTGTCCTTCAGCACGGCCTCCACCACCTCGACGATGCGGCGGTCGCGCAGCTGCCGGGCGGCGACGTTGACCGCCACCGACTTGCCCGGCAGGCCGGCCCGGTGCCACCCGGCAGCCTGGCGGCAGGCCTGCTCCAGCACGTGCTCGCCGAGCGCCACGATCAGGGACGACTCTTCGGCCAGCGGAATGAACTCGCCGGGCGGCAGCAGGCCGCGCTTCGGGTGCTGCCAGCGCACAAGGGCTTCGACACCGCGCCAGGCGCCGGTGTGCAGGTCGAGCTTGGGCTGGTAGTGCAGCACCAGCTGCCCGCCGGGAATCGCTTCGCGCAGCTCGGCTTCGCGCTCCATGCGCTCGGCGACCGCGGCGTCGCGGGTGCTGGCGTAGAACTGCATGCCGTCCTTGCCGGAGCGCTTGGCCCGGTGCATGGCCGAGTTCGCGCGGCGCAGCAGCAGCTCGGGTTCTTCGCCGTCGAACGGGTAGACGCTGGCCCCGATGCTTCCCGTGATCACCAGCTCCTTGTCGTCCAGCCGAAGCGGCGCGCGCACGGCGGCCAGCATCTCGTGCAGCCAGTGGCTGCTGCGCTCGACGTGCTCGAGTCCGGCCAGCAGGATCACGAATTCGTCCGAGCCGATCCGGGCCACGGCGTCGCAGTCGGGCACCACCCGGCACAGCCGCTCGGCGGTCTCGCGCAGGAAGGCGTCGCCGCAAGCATTGCCCAGGCCGGTATTCATGAAGCTGAAGCTGTCGAGGTCGAGGTAGACCACCACGACCACGTGCCCGTCGCGGCGAGCGTGGGAAATGGCGGTGTGCAGGCGGTCGAGCAGGAGCGGCCGGTTGGCGAGCCCGGTGAGCAGGTCGTGGGTGGCGCGGTATTCGAGTTCGCGGGTACGCTCGGCGACCCGCAGTTCGAGGCTGTCGCGCGCCTGGCGCAATTCCTCGTTGAGCCGGACCAGCTGGGCCTCGTACAGGCGCGAGGCCAGCACCCTGCTGATCGTGCTGGAGATATTGCTGAGAAAGTCGCGATAGGGGCGCAGGGCCGCTTGGTCCGCGATCTGCACCACCAGGCAGCCGAAGTGCTGCTCGGGGGTGCGGATGGGAAAGCAATGCCCCTCGTGGCCGATGTTGCGCTGCAGGTTCCCGGCGGGAGCCGGGCCGGCGCCGCCCTTGCAGCATGCCAGCAGGGCCGCGATCGCCGCGGTCGGCGCCGTCGTGCGCCCCTCGAGGTGGACGTGGGCGTCGGCGATGCCCGGCACGCCCGAGAGTGCGCGCCGCACGAAGCCGTCCAGGCGCTCGTCGTCGGGGAGGGCATCGATGGCCTGCTGGATCACCAGCAGGCGACCTAGGACGGCCGCGCTGGGCGCGCCCTTGTCATGCCCCGGGGTGGTGTCCATGCCTGGCGGGTGGATGCTGGTAAAAAGGGTTGCGCAGGATGTGGCCGGCGACAATCAGGATCGGATGGACGCTCATGACGTCGAACATGGTGGCGCCGTCGAACTGGCGCAGGTCGTACTGGCACATCACCGTCACGGGAGCATCCTGGACCAGGTCATTGATGCGCGACTCGCACTCGATGATCCGGTCGGATCCGGGAATGCCGCGCAAGGCCCAGGTCATCTCGCCGGCGAAGCGGGCGCCGGCCTGGCCTGCGGCGATGCATTGATCGTACGCGGCACGCAGGCGCGCCAGCATCGCGTCCGGATCGAAGCGGCCGTCCGGATAATAGCCTTCGCTGGCGGTTGCGATGTCGATGCGGCCAGGCAGGCCGCGCCCGGCGTTCGCCAGGTCGAGCTCGTCCATGACGCGCGGCAACGCGGCAGCGTCGGGCACGTCGGCTACATAGTGGAAGCATTCATGGTCGAGCAGCGCATGACGCGCGAACAGCGGCAGGATGCGGCGCCGCTCCTCGTCGTCGTTGTAGAGGTAACAGATGTGGGTCCCTTCCGGGTAGCGCTCATCCGTGAAGCCAAGGCAGATGTGCCGTCGTTCTTCGCTCATGCGCAGCTCCAGTGTCCTGTGCGTACAGGATACACCGGCGCCGAAGATGAAGCTGCCCGTTAGGCGCGGCCCGGCAGGACGTGGCGGAAGCTCGGCTCGATCCCCATCGCATGCAGGTGGCGCACGATGTCTTCCAGCGTCGCGTCCTTCAGCAGCAGACCGTCGGGCGGCGCCGCCAGCGGGGCCTGTGGGGGCGCGGTCTCGCGCGGCCGGTGCATGGCGGCCAGCGCTTCTTCGAACTGCGCCGGTGCGATGCTTTCCAGTCCTTCCAGGAAAGCCAGCTGGGCCGCAGCGGGCGGCGCGATGTCCAGCCCTTCCTCGCCGGCGAACGAGGCCCCCATGCCGGGATGGATGAAGGCCGCCCATTTGCCGGTCGCGCCGTGGAGGCAGGGCGGCAGTTCGACCGTGCTGCTGGCGTGCAGGGGCAGTTCCGGGAACCAGGCACTACGCAGCAGGGAGAGGAAGCGGCGCACGTCGGCCACCGGCACCGGCTCGCGCAGCGACAGCCACAGGCGGAAGGCGTCGGCGCCGGTGACGCTCACCGCCGGGGCCGGGAAGCCCAGCTTCTCCTGCAGGGTATTGGCGACTTCGCACAGTTGGGCCCAGTGGCCGCTTTCGTCCCCGGCCGCACGCGGGAAGTCGATGACGATGGCGCGCGTCAGGGCGTCTTCCGAGACCAGCGGCGTGGCGGCCGGATGCTGGGCGGGTGCTTGGCCGGGCATGAGGTAGAGCCGGATCAGTTGTGCGAGCAGTTTTTCCATGTGCCTGGTGTGACGGGAACGTGAGGCGCGTATTCTGGCACATCCCGCGCCGGCCGAAAATAATACGAACGTTCTTTTAGTTGAGGTATAGTTAAAAAATTGCGCCAGGCTGGTGCCTGGGTACTGACAAGGAGAAGAAGAGACATGAGCGCCGACTACACCGTCCAGGGCAGCGTTGCCGTAGTGACCCTGAACAATCCGCCGGTTAACGGCCTGGGCCTGGAGACCCGGACCGCCGCCGTCGCCGCCATTGGGCGCGCCGAAGCCGACGACGCCGTCAAGGCCATCGTCCTCACCGGCGCCGGCAAGGCCTTCTCGGGCGGCGCCGACATCCGCGAATTCAATTCGCCCAAGGCCCTGACCGAGCCGACCCTGCACAGCCTGATCCGCGTGGTGGAGAACTGCAGCAAGCCGGTGGTGGCCGCGATCCACAGCGTCTGCATGGGCGGCGGCCTGGAGCTGGCCCTGGGCTGCAACTACCGCGTCGCCTTGCCGGGCGCCCAGATCGCGCTGCCGGAAGTGAAGCTGGGCCTGCTGCCGGGCGCCGGCGGCACCCAGCGCCTGCCGCGCGTGCTGGGCCTGGAAATGGCCCTGAACATGGTGGTGTCGGGTACTCCGGTGGCGTCCGAAAAGCTGGCCGGCACGGCCTTGTTCGACGAGGTCTTCCCGGCCGGGACCGACCTGATCGGCGCAGCCGTGGCTTTCGCCGGCAAGGTCGCGGACATCCGTCCACTCCCAAAAGTGCGCGACCGCGCCGTCGATTACCCGAACCCCGACGCCTTCGTGCAGGCCGCGCGCGCGAAGGTCAAGGCGATGGCCGGGCCGTTCCCGGCGCCCCTGGAGTGCGTCGAGACCGTCGCCGCGTCCGTGAGCAAGCCGTTCGAGGAAGGCTTGGCCTTCGAGCGCGAGCGCTTCCTGCACCTGATGCAGACGCCGGAATCGAAGGCCCTGCGCCACGCCTTCATGGCCGAACGCGCGGCCAGCAAGGTACCGGACGTGCCGGCGGATACGCCGCTGCGGAAAATCGAGCGCGCGGCCGTGGTCGGCGCCGGCACCATGGGCGGCGGCATCGCGATGAACTTCGCGAACGCCGGCATCCCGGTGACCATCCTGGAAACAAAGCAGGAAGCGCTGGACAAGGGCCTGGCGACCATCCGCAAGAACTACGAGAACACGGTCCGGAAGGGCAAGCTGACGCAGGAGAAGTGCGAGCAGAGGATAAGCCTGATCACCGGGACCTTGTCCTATGCCGACATCGCCCAGGCCGACATCGTGATCGAAGCCGTGTTCGAAGACATGGGCGTGAAGGAATCGGTGTTCCGCCAGCTCGACGAGGCCATGAAGCCGGGCGCGATCCTGGCCTCGAATACCTCGACCCTGGACCTGGACCGCATCGCCGCGTCTACTTCCCGCCCGCAGGACGTGATCGGCCTGCACTTCTTCAGCCCGGCCAACGTCATGAAGCTGCTGGAGATCGTGCGCGGCAGGGAAACCGGCAAGGACGTGCTGGCCACCTGCCTGGCGCTGTCCAAGAAGATCAAGAAGACGGGCGTGGTCTCGGGCGTGTGCGACGGCTTCATCGGCAACCGCATGCTGGAGCAGTACCTGCGCCAGGCTTACTTCCTGCTGGAGGAAGGCGCGCTGCCGGAACAGGTGGATGGCGCGATCGAACGCTTCGGTTTCGCGATGGGGCCATTCCGCATGAGCGACCTGGCCGGCAACGACGTCGGCTGGTATATCCGCAAGCGCCGCGCCGTCGAATCGCCGCACATCGCTTATTCGAAGACCGCCGACCTGCTGTGCGAGCAGGGCCGCTTCGGCCAGAAGACCGGCGCCGGCTGGTACGACTACGGGGCGGGCGAGCGCAAGGCCACCCCGTCTCAGCTGGTGAACGACATGATCGTGCAGCATTCGCGCGACCTGGGGCTGGAGCGGCGCCGGATCGATGATTCCGAAATCGTCGAGCGCCTGGTGTACGCCCTGGTCAACGAGGGCGCGAAGATCCTGGAAGAGGGCATCGCGCTGCGTGCCTCGGACATCGACATGGTCTACCTGAGCGGCTACGGTTTCCCGCTGCACCGGGGCGGCCCGATGTTCCATGCCGAGTCGGTCGGTCTGCCGAAGGTGCTGGAAGCGATCCGCCGGTATGCCCAGGGCCGCCATGGCGACGCTTGGCAACCGGCGCCGCTGCTGGAGCGCCTGGCCGCCGACGGCAAGGGTTTCGGCGCTTGAGCGGCATGCAGAAGAAAGCACTGCCGATCGTGGCGGCAGCCGTCGCCGCCGCGCTTGCCCTGGGCACCTGGGCCAGTCCGCACTGGCAGCTGTACCAGGTGCGCGCCGCCGTCGAGGCACGCGACGCCCAGGCCCTGTCGCACTACGTCGACTTCCCGAAGCTGCGCGAGAGCGTCAAGGTCCAGGTCATGCGCCGGCTGGGCTCGCAAGGAGCATTGGCAGAGTCGCGTTCCAATCCATTCGCGGACTTCGGGAGGCGGATGGCGCTGGCGGTGATCGACCCGGTCGTCGATGCCGCGGTCTCGCCGGAGGGCGTAGCGGCCATGCTGGAGGCCGGCGACATCCGCGTCCAGCCCAGGCCGGAGGCGCCGCCCCAGCCGGCCGGCGAAGCACCACGCGAAAAGCTCAACTACGACGTCTCCTACCGCAGCTGGAACCAGGTGCTGGTCGAGCGGGCCGACGGCGGCGGCGTGGCCTTCGTGCTGGACCGGCACGGGCTGTGGAGCTGGAAGCTGGCGGGCGTCGAGCTGCGCGAGGATTGATGGTGAGGATTGGTGAGTTTATCCGCCGGCCAGGGTGTTAACATCGTTGCCGTTTCGAGCGGATGGAGATGAGGATGACCGATGTGATGACGACGATCCTGGGGCGCAGCTGGTGGTTCGCGGCGGTCCTGGCTTTCCTGAGCGCGCTGCTGACTTTGCCCCTGCTGCATGCGGCGGGAATCGGCTCGCCGGAAAACTGGGCGCAGTGGCTGGTGCATTTCCTGTGCTTCGGTACGATCTGGCGCGTCCTGGGCTTTCTCGGCTGGCTGGCGATCGTGCTGATCGCGCCAAAGAGCAAGCTGCTCGATCCGGCCAAGCGCTAGGCGGCCCGCACCGGTCAAATAAAATGCCGCTGTCTCCAGCGGCATTTGTCGTTCGACGCTTACTTTCTCAGTCGTGCGCGTAGATGTCGTTATCCTTGGTCTCGCGGATGAACAGGCCGCCGATCACGACGGTCGCCAGCGCGATGATGATCGGATACCACAGGCCGTAGTAGATGTCGCCCTTGAAGGCCACCAGGGCGAAGGTCACGGTCGGCAGCATGCCGCCGAACCAGCCGTTGCCGATGTGGTAGGGCAGGGACATCGAGGTGTAGCGGATGCGGGTCGGGAACATCTCCACCAGCATCGCCGCGATCGGGCCGTACACCATGGTCACGTACAGCACCAGGATGAACAGCAGCAGCACCAGCATCGGCTTGTTCATGGCTGCCGGGTCGGCCTTGTCCGGATAGCCGGCGCTCTTCAGCGCGCCGGTCACCTGCTTCTTGAGCGCGTCTTCCTGGGCTTTCGAGGCGGCGTCGAAGTTCAGGTTATCCGGCGTCATGACGGCATTGAAGGACTGGAAGGTGGTGTCGCCGACCTTGACCGAGGCCACGGTGCCGGCTGGCGCTTCCTGGATGTTGTAGCTCACCGAGGCGGCGGTCAGCATGCGGGTCGCGATGTCGCACGAGGACGGGAATTTCTTGGTGCCGGTCGGGTCGACCTGGAAGTGGCAGGTGGCCGGGTCGGCGACGACCACGACCGGTGCGGTCTGGATCGCGCGTTCCAGGGCCGGGTTGCCGTAGTGGGTGATCGCCTTGAAGATCGGGAAGTAGGTGGCGGCGGCGATGACGCAGCCACCCAGGATGATCCACTTGCGGCCGATCTTGTCCGACAGCGCGCCGAAGAAGATGAAGAAGGGCGTGGCCAGGGCCAGGGCGATCATGATCAGGATGTTCGCGGTCGGCTCGTCGATCTTCAGGGTCTTGGTCAGGAAGAACAGGGCGTAGAACTGGCCGGTGTACCAGACCACGGCCTGGCCCATGGTCAGGCCGGCCAGGGCCAGGAAGGCGACCTTGGCGTTCTTCGGCTTCAGGAAGGCTTCCGACAGCGGGGCCTTCGAGGTCTTGCCTTCGGCTTTCATCTTGGCGAAGGCCGGCGACTCGTTCATCGACAGGCGGATCCACACCGAGATGCCGAGCAGGACGACCGAGATCAGGAAGGGGATGCGCCAGCCCCAGGCCTGGAACTCTTCCTCGCCCATGGCGGTACGGGTAGTCAAAATGACGATCAGCGACAGGAACAGGCCGATCGTCGCGGTGGTCTGGATATAGGCCGTGAACAGCCCGCGCTTGCCGTGCGGTGCATGTTCGGCCACGTAGGTGGCGGCGCCGCCGTACTCGCCGCCGAGCGCCAGGCCCTGCAGGATGCGCAGCGTGACCAGGATGATCGGCGCCGCGATGCCGATGCTGGCATGGCTCGGCAGGAGGCCGACCAGGAAGGTCGAGGCGCCCATGATCAGGATCGTCACCAGGAAGGTGTACTTGCGGCCGATCATGTCGCCCAGCCGGCCGAACACCAGCGCGCCGAAGGGGCGCACGATGAAGCCGGCCGCGAAGGCCATCAGGGCGAAGATGAAGGTGGTGGTGGGGTCGCCGATGAAGAACTGCTTGGCGATGATGGTAGCGAGCGAACCGTACAGGTAGAAGTCGTACCATTCGAATACTGTGCCGAGGGAAGAAGCGAAAATGACTTTCCGTTCTTCCTTGGTGATCCCGGCGGAGGAAGGTGCAGCTTTCCCTCCGGCGGTCATGCCGGGTGTGATTGCCATGTGTGTCTCCGTATAGGTTTTAGTGTCACCGGAAATGCTGATTGTTTGTCAGCTGTCGCGGAGTTTGTGCCGGTTTCCTTACACGATAATTACTCCAAACTTACACGGAGCTTACAGCCGAGCTGTGCAATTGCAGCAACTCGACAGTGATTCTTGTGTTTACACTCTGGGGAATGGGCTTGATGCGGCGCGCAATGTGACTTGCCAAAATATTTACGAACGACCGTACTTATCATGCTATCCTCGATCACCCCCAAACAAGGAATGACAGAATGCTCAAACATATCGTGATGTGGAAGTTGAAGGATGAAGCCGAAGGCGCGGACAAGCTGAGCAACGCGCGCGAGATGAAGCGCCGGTTGGACGAGTGCGCCAACATCGTGCCGGGCCAGCTGAAGTTCGAGGTGGTGCTGGCGCAGCCGGGCCTGGAAGCGACCTACGACGTGGTGCTGTACTCCGAATTCGCGGACAAGGCGGCGCTGGAGGCCTACATCGAGCACCCGACGCACAAGGCGGTGGTGCCCTTCATCGGGGCGGTGCGCGAAGGCAGGCAGTGCATGGATTACGAGATCTGATCGGAGGCAGCATATGCGCACCACCCAGGAACTCTTCTCCCTCCAGAACAAGACCGCCATCGTCACCGGCGGCTCGCGTGGCCTCGGCCTGCAGATGGCCGAAGCCCTCGGCGAGCAGGGCGCCCGCGTCCTCATCTCCGCGCGCAAGCAGGAGGAGCTCGACGAGGCCGTCGCCCACCTGACGAGCCGCGGCATCGACGCCAGCGCGATCGCCGCCGACCTGTCAAGCGAGGCCGAGGCCCAGCGCTTCGTGCAGGCCGCCATCGCGCGCCTCGGCCATGTCGACATCCTGGTCAACAATGCCGGCGCCAGCTGGGGCGCCCCGGCCGAGGACTATCCGCTCGAGGCCTGGGACAAGGTGATGGACCTGAACGTGCGCAGCATCTTCCTGGTGACCCAGGCGGTCGGCAAGCTGTCCATGATCCCGCGCCGCTACGGACGTATCATCAGTATCTCGTCGATCGCCGGCCTGGCCGGCAATCCGCCGGGCACCATGCAGACCATCGCCTACAACACCTCCAAGGGCGCGGTCGTGAATTTCACCCGTGCGCTGGCCGGCGAATGGGGCCGCTATGGTATTACCGTGAACTCGATCGCGCCGGGCTTCTTCCCGTCGAAGATGACCAAGGGCGTGCTGGCCGCGTTCGGCGCCGAGAACCTGGCCAAGGATGCGCCCTTGATGCGCCTCGGCGACGACGAGGACCTGAAGGGCGCGGTGGTGCTGTTTGCGTCCGATGCCGGCAAGCACATCACGGGACAGACGCTGGCCGTCGACGGAGGCGTGTCCGCGGTCTGATCAACAACGGGGAGGGAACATGAAGGACTTTCGCGGCAAGGTTGCCGTCATCACCGGCGCCGCCAGCGGCCTGGGGCGCGAGTTCGCCAGCACCGCGGCTGGCCTGGGCATGAAGCTGGTGCTGGCCGACGTCCAGCCCAAGGCGCTCGAGCACGCGACCGAGGAGCTGCTGGCTGCGGGCGCCGAGGTGCTGTCGATGGTGTGCGACGTCAGCAAGGCCTCGCACGTGCAGGAACTGGCCGACGCGGCGATCGCGCGCTTTCACCACGTGCACCTGGTCTTCAACAACGCCGGCGTCGGCTGCGGCGGCCTGGTCTGGGAAAACTCGGAGCAGGACTGGGAGTGGGTGCTCGGCGTGAACCTGATGGGCGTGGTCCACGGCGTGCGCGTGTTCACCCGGGTGATGCTCGAATGCGCCCGGCGCGACCCCGGTTTCGAAGGCCATATCGTGAACACGGCCTCGATGGCGGGGCTGCTCACGCCGCCCGCGATGGGCATCTACAACGTCTCCAAGCACGCCGTGGTGGCCCTCACCGAAACCCTGCACCACGACCTGAAGCTGGTCGATGCGCCGGTCAAGGCCTCGGTGCTGTGCCCCTACTTCGTGCCGACCGGGATCGCGCATTCCGAGCGCAACCGGCCGATCGAGATGGCCAGCCATGAACGCAGCACGGCCAGCCAGATGGCGGCGCAGATGCTGACCGAGAAGGCGGTCGAGTCGGGCAAGCTGACGGCGGCGGACGTGGCGCGCCTCACCTTCGAAGGCATCCGCGAGGAGCGCTTCTACATCTATTCGCACCCGCAGACGCTGGGGGCGGCGGTGGAGCGCTTCGAGGCGATGGTACAGGGGAAGGAGCCGGCGGATCCGTATGCGGCGACGCCGCAGATCACCGAGATGCTGAAGGCCGGCATCGCCGGGCGGCGCTAGCTAGGCGCGCGATTCATTCACGCGCGCCGCCCGTGCCGGGCGCGGGCGGCGCGTTCGACACGCTCAAGCCGGCGCGCTGTCCGGCTGCACCACGCGTTCGTGCAGTTCCGGCTCGCCCTCGCGGTACAGCTTGACCACGGTGGAGGTGCGGGTGCCGTAGCCTTCCATCTCGATGCACACCGGCGAGAGCATGCGCTCGACCTCGATCGGCATGCCGGTTTCCGGCAGGCGCAGGTCGGGCGCGCGGGTGGTATCGGCCAGCATCTCGAAATAGGCGTCTTCCGGCGCCGCCTGGCACAGCAGGCTGGCGAACTGCGCCTTGGTGCGCAGCACCTTGGGCCAGGGCGCGTCCAGCAGGCCGTTCGAGATGCCGTAGATGCGGCCCGGCTCGAGCGGCTGGCCGTTGCGCGGGTCTTCTCCCCCGCGGTTCGAGTACCAGTACAAGGTGTCGCGGTCGCCCAGCACCAGGTTGTAGCCGTTGTAGACGTCGCCGCGCGCAATGATGCTGTCCAGGTAGTCGGCCGCCGATTGCGAACCGGTCAGGAAACCGGCCACCAGCTCGCCGCGCGAAGGGGCATCGGCGCGCCGTTCGGCGGGGCCGCGGATGTTGGTCAGGGCGGCGAACTTCGGGCCGTTCGGGCCATCCGTTGTCACACCCATCCAGCTGCCGCCGCCCTGCAGGTCGCGGCCCGCGATCACGTGCGGATGCTCGGGCCAGGGCGCGGCCTTCGTTGCCGGGCGGTCGTAGAACTCGTCGCGGTTGGCGCAAGCGATGATGGGCACGCCCGGCAGCACCTGCCAGGCAAAGACGATCAGGCACATGTGTCAGGTCCCCGGTAGGAGGTCAATGAATACTTCGGAGCGGCGCGGTCCCTGGATCAGGCCGGCGAGGCCGGCATCCAGGACGGCCTGTTCGACGCGCGTGCCGAAGGCCGCGTCGACGCCCGGATAGACTTCCATCCAGGTCTCTAGTGCGTCGTCGCGCACTTCCGGGCGGCGCTGCAGCAGCGCGCCGCTGCCGGCACCCGCGAGCGCGAGCTGCATGGCACGCACGCGCGGCGCCAGTTCGGCTGCGTCCTCGCTGCGTACCTTGTAGTAGACGTACAGGTCGATCATGCCTTAGAGCTCGAGCGCGTCGAGATGGTAGGGCATGTGCTGGAAGGCGAGGGCCGCGCCGCCTGCGGCGCCGTGGCGCACGTCTTCGCCGAGCGCATCGAGTTTCATCTCGACCAGCAGGTCGGCGCCGCCGAGGCCGTTCGCGGCCGCGTTCACCACCATGCCGCAGGGCTGGCCCGGGTCCGCCATCGAAAACACTTCGTCGCCGGCGCGCGCCGCCGGGTTGGCCACCGTGGCCAGCGCCGTGCGTCGCTTGAGCTTGCCAAGATACTGGCTGCGCGCGACGATTTCCTGACCCGGGTAGCAGCCTTTCTTGAAGTTCACGCCGCCCAGCAGCTCGAGGTTGACCATCTGCGGCACGAACTGCTCCTGGGTAGCCAGGGTGATTTGCGGCACGCCGGCGTGGATCGCGGCCAGCTGCCAGGCCTGGTTGCCGCCCAGGGCCAGCTCGCCGGCCAGGCCGGGCAGCGCGGAACTCGCGCTTTCGGCCGTGGTCAGCCACAGGTAGCGCGGAGCGCCGAACACGTCCGCCAGGCGGATCACGGTGCCGAACGGGCCGTCGACCTTGCCGTAGGGCGCGGCCGGCAGCTCCGCGACGTGGCGACGCAGGGCGCTCTCGGCCTTGGCGCCGCCCAGGCCCAGCACGGCGGCAAACGGGGCTTCGCCGGTGGCGTCGCGCAGCTTGGCCTTGGCGCGCAGCACGAACATGCTCAGGCGCTTCTGCAGGGGCGGCTGGATGGCGCGCGGCAGCTGCAGGTAGACGGTGTCGGGTTCGGCGCCGGGGCTGCGCCAGTACAGCAAGGTCGCCTGCAGGCGGCCCTTGGGGGTGCAGTAGCCGGCCAGGCGGGCTTCGTTGCGGCCGAGGTGCTCGACGTCGTTGGTCAGCTGGTTGTGCAGGAAACTGGGGGCATCAGGGCCTTCGGCGGCGATGATGCCGAGGTCGGTGACCGGGGCCACGAATCCGTCGGCCAGCTCGCCGGCGGCCAGCGGGCGGCCGAAATCTTCCACCTGCGAAGCTTCGTCGATATGGAAGCGGGCGCCGAGCGAGGATAGGGTATCTGTCCAGTTATGCATAAATCCAGTTAGTATTAGCAATTCTGTTTGCAAATAAGCTTTATCATTACGGGCTCATTATAAAGATGTCGGCAAAATCGCGCCGGGGACGGCCAAACTCAGGGTCCAAGCCGCGGCGAAAACCACAACAACAACATATGGCATTCATCAAAAAACTCCTGGTCACCGGCGTCATCGTGTCGGTGGCCGCGGTCGCCGGTTTCTCGTACTGGGCCAAGAGCCCGCTCGACACCGGCGGCAAAGCGGTCGAATTCAGCATCGCCCCGGGCAGCGGCGTGGGTGCGGCCGCCCAGCAGATGGCCAAGGCCGGCGTGCCGGTCAATCCGCAGCTGTTCAACATCCTGGCGCGCGTCACCGGCGAGGCCGGCCGGATCAAGGCCGGCAGCTACGAGCTCAAGCCGGATACCTCGCCGCGCCGCCTCTTGACCCAGCTGGTGCGCGGCGAGTTCGCGCAGGAAGCCATCACCATCGTCGAAGGCTGGACCTTCCGCCAGATGCGCGCGGCCATCGCCGCCCACGGGCGCCTGCGCCACGACACCGTCAAGCTGTCGGACGAAGAGCTGATGCAGAAGGTCTCGAGCGAGTACAAGACACCCGAGGGCCTGTTCTTCCCGGACACCTACCTGTTCGCCAAGGGCTCGTCGGAACTCGAGATCTACAAGAAGGCCCACCAGGCCATGATGAAGCACCTGCAGGCCGCCTGGGAAGGACGCGACCCGAGCCTGCCGTACAAGACGCCTTACGAGGCCCTGACCATGGCCTCGATCATCGAGAAGGAAACCGGACAAAAGAGCGAGCGCAACATGATCGCCGGCGTGTTCGTGAATCGCCTGCGCACCGGCATGATGCTGCAGACCGATCCGACCGTGATCTACGGCATGGGCGAGCGCTACGTCGGCGACATCCGCAAGAAGGACCTGCAGACCGACACCCCCTACAATACCTACATGCGCGCCGGCCTGCCGCCGACCCCGATCGCCTTGCCGGGCATCCAGTCGCTGCACGCGGCGCTGGCGCCGGCCAAGACCGAGGCCCTGTATTTCGTGGCGCGCGGCGACGGCACCAGCCAGTTCTCGGACAACCTGAACGACCATAACCGGGCGGTCAACCAGTACCAGCGGCGGATCAACCAATGACGGAGCAGGACAAGGCAGGAAAATTCATTACCTTCGAAGGCATCGACGGGGCCGGCAAGTCGACCCACATCGGCTTCGTGACCGACTTCCTGGCGGCGCGCGGCAAGACCGTGGTCTCCTCGCGCGAGCCGGGCGGCACGCCGCTGGGCGAGAAGCTGCGCGACCTGTTGCTGCACGAGAAAATGCACCTGGAAACCGAGGCATTGCTGATGTTCGCCAGCCGTCGCGAGCACATGGCCCGGGTGATCGAACCGGCGCTGGGACGCGGCGACTGGGTGCTGTCGGACCGCTTCACCGACGCCAGCTTCGCCTACCAGAGCGGCGGACGCGGCCTGGACCGCGCCAAGCTGGAAGCGCTGGAACACTGGGTGCACCCGGATCTGCAGCCGGATCTCACCCTGCTGTTCGACGTACCCCTCGAGGTGGCGCGCCAGCGCCTGGACGCCACCCGCACGCTCGACAAGTTCGAACGCGAGCAGGCGGATTTTTTTGAGAAGTGCCGCAAGGAATACCTGCGCCGCGCGGCGCAATTCCCGGAGCGCATCGTGGTGGTCGATTCGACGCAGACGATCGCGGCCATCCAGGCGCAGCTGGGTCGGATTCTGGCAGAAGTATTGGAGAAGTAGTCGTGACGATGTACCCCTGGCAGCAAGCGGCGTGGACGCGCCTCCAGCAGATGCGCGAGCGCCTGCCGCATGCCATCCTGTTCCACGGTCCGGCGGGCGTCGGCAAGGCCGGCTTCATGGAAAGTTTCGCGCAGGCCCTCCTGTGCGAGAACGTGCGACCGGACGGCCACGCCTGCGGCAGCTGCGCCTCCTGCGGCTGGTTCCTGCAGAACAACCACCCGGATTACCGCCGGGTGCGCCCGGAAGCGCTGGAAGATGAGCCGGTTGCCGAAGGCGATGAAGCGGCCGAGCCGGCCGGCAAGTCCAAGTCGAGCAAGACGCCCTCGAAAGAGATCAAGATCGAGCAGATCCGGGCCCTGGCCGACTTCATGAACATCTCCACCCACCGGCAAGGCCTGCGCGTGGTAGTGCTGTACCCGGCGGAAACCCTGAACATGCCGGCCTCGAACGCGCTCCTGAAAACCCTGGAAGAGCCGCCCCCGGGCACGGTGTTCCTGCTGTCCTCGAACAGCCTGGACCGCCTGTTGCCGACCATCCTGTCGCGCTGCCGCAAGTTCGCGCTGCCGATGCCCTCGCACGAGGAGGCACTGGCCTGGCTCAAGGAACAGGGCGTGCAGGATGCCGACAGCTGGCTGCGCGAGCAGGGCGGCGCACCGCTGGCCGCGCTGCTTGAAGCCGAATCCGGCAGCCGCGAAGAGATGGAAGCGCTGCTGCATTTCCTGGCCAACCCGGCCGTCGATGGCGCCTTGCGCACCGCCGAGAAGCTGGCGAAGGCGTCCTTGCCGGCGCTGGTGGCATGGCAGCAGCGCTGGCTCTATGATGTGTTCTCGGTAAAATTGTCGGGCAAGAGTCGCTACTACCCGCGCTACCAGCGCGAACTTGCGGCCCTGGCCGGCAGGGTCTCTACTGGCAGCCTGAACCGGGCAATCAAGGCAGCCAACGAGCGCCGCGCCGTCGCCGACCACCCGCTGTCGGCAAAATTGTTTGTCGAAGATATGTTGCTTGAGTACACTTCGTGCTGCGCATGAAAGGAAGCCGATGAACGCCAACCCCGCAGAGCAGCAGGCAAACTCGGCCCCGCAGCCGCCGCGACCGTCCGTGCTGTCGCTGGCGATCAAGGAAAAGGCCGCGCTGTATGCGGCCTACATGCCCTTCCTGAAGAATGGCGGCATGTTCGTGCCGACCACCAAGCCCTATAGAATCGGCGACGAGATCTACCTGATCCTGTCGCTGATGGACGACCCCAACAAGTACCCGATCGCCGGCAAGGTGGCCTGGATCACCCCGGCGGGCGCGAACAACAACAAGGCGCAGGGCATCGGCGTGCACTTCCCGGCGGACGAAGCCGGGCAGCGCGCCAAGCTGCGCATCGAAGAAATCCTCGGCGCGGCGCTGCGCTCGGCGCGCGCCACCCATACGCTCTAATTCAGTTTCTCTAATCCTTGCTGGTTTTTGATCAGCTGCGCTTAATTGTCTTCCTCCATGCCGTCCTACGTCCACCGCCTCGCCACCCGCGACGACCTGCCCGTCATCGTCGACATCTACAATTCGACCATCGCTTCGCGCGAAGTCACTGCCGACACCCAACCCATCACCGTGCAGTCGCGCGAACAATGGTTTGCCGATCATACGCCCGAGCGCCGGCCGCTGTGGGTGATCCACGCCGCCGACGATACGGCCGAGAACCCGGAAGTGCTGGGCTGGCTGTCCTACTCGAATTTCTATGGCCGCCCGGCCTATTCGGGCACGGCCGAGGTGTCGATCTACATCGCGGAAAGCGCGCGCGGCAAGGGGATCGGGCGCTACTGCCTGGAGCTGGCGATGGCGCACGCGCCGAACGTGGACGTGCACACGCTGCTGGGCTTCATCTTCGGCCACAATGCGCCGAGCCTGGCCCTGTTCGGCAAGTACGGCTTCGAGAAGTGGGCGCATTTCCCGCGCGTGGCCAATCTGGACGGGATCGAGCGCGACCTGATCATCCTGGGCAAGCGGGTGGCCTGAGACCGCATTTCACCTCCCTCCGGGTACAATATCGGGATGTTTATCGATTCCCACTGCCATATCAATTTCCCGGAGCTGGCTGCCCGGATGCCCGAGATCCTGGCCAAGATGGCCGAGAACAAGGTGACGCACGCCCTGTGCGTCTCCGTCGACCTGCCGGACTTTCCCCAGGTGCTGGCCCTGGCCGAACAGCACCCGCACATCTTTGCCTCGGTCGGTGTCCATCCCGACTACGAAGACACGCCCGAACCGACGGTGCAGCAGCTGGTCGAGCTGGCCAATCACCCGAAGATCGTCGCCATCGGCGAAACGGGCCTGGACTACTACCGCCTCGAGGGCGACCTCGAATGGCAGCGCGAGCGCTTCCGCACCCATATCCGCGCCTCGCGCGAGACCGGTAAACCGCTGATCATCCATACCCGGGCGGCATCAAGCGACACCATCCGCATCATGAAGGAAGAGGGCGCCGGCACCGACGCTGGCGGCGTGGCCGGCGTCATGCACTGCTTTACCGAGTCCTTGGCGGTCGCCCAGGCGGCGATGGAGCAGGGTTTCTACATTTCGTTTTCCGGCATCGTCACGTTTAAAAGCGCCAAGGAACTGCAGGAAGTGGCCAGGGCCGTGCCCCTCGAGCGCATGCTGATCGAGACCGATTCGCCCTACCTGGCGCCGGTGCCCTACCGCGGCAAGATGAACGAGCCGGGCTTTGTTGCCCACGTGGGCGAGTTCATCGCCAACCTCAAGGGGGTCTCCCTGCGCGATGTCGCGGCGCAGACCAGCGAGAACTTCTTCAACCTGTTCAAGACTGCAAAGGCCTGACATGACCCGGACCCGCCGCGCCATCCTCTCGAGCTGCCTGCTGGCAGCAGCACTGCATGGCGGCACGGCCGCAGGATCGGCACAAGCCGCGACGCCCCAGCAGCTCGCCAGCTTTTTCCGCGCGGTGCAGGTCGATAACGTGTCCGCCGTCAAGGAGATGGCCGGCAAGCTGGTCAATCCCAACGAGATCAACCCGGTCGGCGGCGAGCCGGCCCTGGTGCTGGCGGTACGCGAGGGATCGATGCGCGTGTTCGACGCCTTGCTGCTCCAGCCCGGCATCGACCTGGAAGCCCAGGCGATGAACGGCAACACGGCCCTGATGATGGCCGCCTTCAAGAACAACCGGCGCGCTGCCGAAGCCCTGCTGGCCAAGGGCGCCAAAGTGAACCGCGCCGGCTGGACGCCGCTGCACTACGCCGCCGCCGGCGGCGCCGAGGACATCGCGCGCCTGCTCATCGATCGCAAGGCGAAGCTGGACGCGCTGTCGCCAAAGGAGAGCGGCGCCTACACGCCCCTGATGATGGCGGCGCGCGAAGCCCAGCCGGTCATGGTGCGCCTGCTGCTGGAGGCGGGCGCCAATCCCGCGTTGAAGAACACCGAGGGACTGACGGCAGCCCAGATTGGCGAACGCGCCGGCCAGACCGACATCGCGGCCGCGATTTCCGGCTTCAAGCGCTAGCAATTTACATTTCCATTGGGAACTAAGCGGTAAACACCCCGCAGCTCCGCGCATGGAGCGCGTGCATCCTTGGCCATAATGCCTTCACGGACAATGACCATGAAGGAAGACGGGCCAACCATGCTGAACGAACGCGAAATCGAAAGCTGCTACCTGGGGCAGTTCATTCCAGTGCACTACCATCACAACATGCTGATGGACCAGAACCGGATGCACAGCTTCAAGTCCGCGATCCATTATGCGGTCAAGCCGGGCGCTAAGGTGCTGGAGCTGGGCGGCGGCACCGGTGTGCTGTCCTTCTTCGCGGCGCAGAAGGCCTCCAAAGTCTATTGCGTCGAGTTCAACCCCGACATGGTGCGCGAGGCGCGCAAGTTCCTGGCGCTCAACCCGAACGGCCACAAGGTCGAGGTGATCCATGCGGACGCGTTCGACTACCTGCCGCCCGAGCCGGTCGACGTCGTCATCTGCGAAATGATCCACGTCGCCATGCTGCGCGAAAAGCAGGTCGAGGTGATCGAATCCTTCAAGCGTCGCTACCTGGCCCGGTTCGGCGGCCCGCTGCCGGTGTTCCTGCCCGAGGCGGTGATCATGGCGGCCCAGCCGATCGAGCAGGAATACGACTTCGAAGGCTTTCATGCCCCGATCGTGCAGTTCCAGGAAACCGGCGTGGTCTATCCGGGCACCATCGAACTGGGCCAGCCGGCCGTGTACAGCCTGATCGACTTCAACCAGCCGGTCGACAATGTGTTCGCCTGGGAAGGTGGCATCGTCATAGAGCGAAGCGGCCTGCTGAACGCCATGCGCTTCATCACCAAGAACGTGCTGGCCATCGTGCAGGAAAAATCGACCACCATCGACTGGCTGAACCACTACATGAGCTTGCCGCTGGCCCAGCCGGTGAAGGTGGAGGCGGGCGACCTGGTGCATGTGGCCTTCCAGTACCGGGCGGGCGGGTCGATTCCCTCGCTGCAGGCTTCGCTCAGGGCCCAGGTGGTAAACCAGCGCGTGACGGAGCAGGTGGCGGCCTTCGCCTGATCCTTCCCTGGCGTCGGCCGGCGAGCAGCCGGCCGGCACAGCCCGCCACCTGCCCGCCATTTTCCTCCATTCACCCCGCTTTTTGCCCCGTCTGTCGCAGACCGATTGTCCATCCCGGCGCAGCAACTTATCCTTCTCCCGTCTTGTCAGAACTGCTAGGTGCAGCGATGACTCACCAAAGGAGCGAGAACAATGTTAGGTTTCCTGCTATGGTTGCTGCTGCTGTTCCTGTGCTGGCCCATTGCCCTGCTGGCCTTGGTGCTGTACCCGCTGGTATGGGTCGTCTTGCTGCCGTTCCGGCTGCTCGGCATCGGGGTCGAAGCCGTGTTCGAATTGCTGCGCGCCATCGTGATGCTGCCGGCGCGCATTCTCGGGGCATCGCCGGGCCGTTGAGCCTGGCGGCTGCTTCCAGCGGCTGAGTGTGGGTCAATTAACAGACGACAGCGTTTCGATCTTCTACTGTGGAAGTGCCCGCTTTCATCGGGAAAGCGGGCTTTGACTTTGAGGAAACGACTATGCGCCTGGATATTTACCGCCGACCAGAAACCGACGGCAAACTGTCTTACCTGGCAGTGCCGGAAGCACGCAATATCCCTGAAGAAGCGACCAACACCGACTGGGAAATCGAGGCTCGCGCCATCGAGGTCGCGGACGACGCCGACCAGCTGGAAGACTACGACATCGAGAACGTGGCCGGCCAGATCAGCGAAAAAGGGTATGCGATCACCTCGGTCCAGCACTGAGTAGCGTTTCTCCCGGGTCCGGCTCCTGCCGGACCGCCATGACGCCGGCGCTCCGGGATGGAGTTGCCGGCGTGCCATAGTTTCCCAGAATTACGACCCGGCCGACGACGGCTGCCTGGCCGTTGTGATATCCTGCGTCCCTCATCAAGGTAAGCCAGCAAGGACGGAGGTCGCAATGAAATGGGTCGTGGTCGGTTTTTATGTTCTGTCGATCCTGCACATCCACTTCCGTGGCCGTGTGCGCCTGCCTTTCCGCCGCCAGATCTTCGACCATTCGTCGTTCATGGCGCCGATTAACATCTTCATGCACAAGTTCTCGCGGGTCCCGAGCACGCCCTTCATCCCGGTGAGCGAGTTCCCGGAACTGGCGCGCCTGCAGGAAAACTGGCCCGTCATCCGCGCCGAGGCCGAGAACCTGCTGGCACTCAAGAAGATCAAGGCCGCCGAGCAGAATGACGACGCCGGCTTCAATTCCTTCTTCAAGAACGGCTGGAAGCGCTTCTACCTGAAGTGGTACGACGCCAGCCACCCGTCGGCCGAGCGCCTGTGCCCGCAGACCTATGCGCTGCTGCAGTCGATCCCCTCGGTCAAGGCGGCGATGTTCGCCGAGCTGCCGCCGGGCGGCAAGCTCAATCCGCACCGCGACCCCTTCGCCGGCTCGATGCGCTACCACCTGGGCCTGGCCACGCCCAACGACGACCGCTGCTTCATCGAAGTCGACGGCGAGCGCCACAGCTGGCGCGACGGCCAGGGCGTGGTCTTCGACGAAACCTACATCCACTGGGCCATCAACGGCAGCGAGAGCGACCGCATCATCCTGTTCTGCGACGTCGAGCGCCCGATGCGCTACCGCTGGATGGGCGCCTTCAACCGCTGGTTCGGCCGCACCGTGATGACCGCCGCCGCCTCGCCCAACGAGACCGGCGACCAGGTCGGCCTGGTGAGCAAGCTGTTCCGCATCTCCTTCTACATGGGCCAGTACCGCCGCCGCCTCAAGGCCTGGAACAAGACGGTCTACAACATCACCCGCGTGGCCCTGGTGGTCGCGCTGGCCGCCTTCATCTACTGGATCTGACCGGGGCTGCCGTCCAACTTCTGGCGGGTGCCGCAAAAATCCTGTTCGCAGCAGAATAGGGCTTTTGACGATCACTACAGGGAGGAAGGCATGTCGAAAGTCCTGGTGTTGTATTACTCGACCTATGGCCACATCGAGCAGATGGCCAATGCGGTGGCCGAAGGTGCGCGCGCGGCCGGCGCGACCGTGACGGTCAAGCGGGTCCCCGAGACGGTGCCGGAAGAAATCGCGAAGAATGCCCACTTCAAGCTGGAGCAGGACGCCCCGATCGCGACCGTGAACGAGTTGCCCGACTACGACGCCATCATCATCGGCGCGCCGACCCGCTACGGCCGCATGCCCTCGCAGATGGCGGCCTTCCTCGACCAGACCGGCGGCCTGTGGGCGCGCGGCGCCCTGAACGGCAAGGTCGGCGGCGCCTTCACCTCGACCGCCACCCAGCACGGCGGCCAGGAAACGACCCAGTTCTCGATCATCACCAACCTGCTGCACTTCGGCATGATCGTGGTCGGCCTGCCGTACAGCTACGCGGCCCAGATGACGCTCGACGAAATCGTCGGCGGCAGTCCTTATGGCGCCTCGACCATCGCCGGCGGCCAGGGCCAGCGCCAGCCGAGCGAGCTCGAACTGGGCGGCGCGCGCCACCAGGGCGAGCTGATCGCCCGCACCGCCAACAAGCTGTTCGGGTAAAAAAGGAAAAACGGGCCGGCTTCGGCGGGTCAGCCGGAAGTTTGCTATCGTTGGCAGTCCTGCAACCCATAGGACTTCCGCCATGCCAGACCTTAGCGCTTTCGGCATCACCGCCAAGTGGCCCGCGCAGCACCCCGACCGCATCCAGCTGTACTCGCTGCCCACGCCGAACGGCGTGAAGGCATCGATCATGCTCGAGGAGACCGGGCTGCCCTACGAGCCGCACAAAGTCAGCTTCGAGACCAATGACCAGCTGTCGCCGGCCTTTCTCTCGCTGAACCCCAACAACAAGATCCCGGCCATCATCGACCCGAACGGGCCGGGCGGCAAGCCGCTGCCCCTGTTCGAGTCCGGCGCCATCCTGCTCTACCTGGCCGAGAAGAGCGGCCGCTTCCTGCCGAGCGATCCGGCAGGGCGCTACGCCACCATCCAGTGGCTGATGTTCCAGATGGGCGGAATCGGCCCGATGTTCGGCCAGCTCGGCTTCTTCCACAAGTTTGCCGGCCGGGACTACGAGGACAAGCGCCCGCGCGACCGCTATGTGAACGAATCGAAGCGCCTGCTGGGCGTGCTCGAGGGCCAGTTGGCCAAGCACCGCTGGGTGGCCGGGGAGGAGTACACGATCGCGGACATCGCGATCTTCCCATGGGTGAACAACCTGGTCGGTTTCTACGATGCCGGCGAACTGGTGGGGATCCAGGACTTCCCGCGCGTGACGGCCGCGGTCGAGGCCTTCCGCGCCCGTCCGGCCGTAGCCGCGGGCCTGAAGATTCCCGGCTGAGAAGGACCCAGGCGCTGCTTAGGTGCTGCGCC
This sequence comes from Massilia sp. BHUDP2, assembly GCF_046236355.1. NCBI lineage: Bacteria > Pseudomonadati > Pseudomonadota > Betaproteobacteria > Burkholderiales > Oxalobacteraceae > Massilia > Massilia sp. BHUDP2. The sequence goes on along the minus strand of NZ_JBJUVW010000002.1, from coordinate 116,619 downwards.
GGCGGCGCAGCACGCCCATCGCGACCAGCGTCAGGCCGAACAGCCAGAGGCTGCCCGGTTCCGGCACTTCCACCGGCTCCGGCGGCACGATCGCCTGCGGGGGAAGCGGCTCCGGCACCGGCTTGGGCAGCACGGGTTCCGGCGCCGGAGCGGGTGGCGCGGGCGGCAGCGGCGTCGGCACAGGGAGGATCGGTTGCGGTTGCGGCTGCGTCACGGGACCGGGCGCGGGATTCGTGCCGGGATTCGTGCCGGGATTCGTGCCGGGCAGGGGCGCTTCGAACCCGGGAGTCGGCGCAGGCGTGCCTGGGGTCGTGCTCGTATCGGGCAGCGGGCTCGTCACCGGCTCGCCGCCAACCGGGGCGCCGCCCGGCGTGCCGCCATCAGGCGACGGCGCCGGCGCGCCGGAAGAACCGCCAATGCTTCCGGTGCCGCCCTCGGGGACCACTTCAGGCGCGCCAGGGGCCTCGGGCTCGGGGGCGGTGACCGGCTGGCTGGTGGGACGTGGGCGGCTGCCCATGCTGCTCGAGGTGCCCGACAAGCCCAGGGTCGTGACCGGCCCCATGCCGCTCGCGCTCGACGCCAGGGTCGCGGCGAGCGCGCTGTTGGCGGGCGTGGCGGCGCTGCCGCTGCTGCCGGCAGCGCCGGCGCCACGGGCCGCGAAGCGCATCCCGGTGTGGCGCGGGATGCTGCCGTCGGCGGCCATCGCCACCGGCATGCCGTCCGGTCCCAGCGCGTATTCTTCCCCCTCGGCGAGTTCGATCGCCTGGTCGAGTTCCTCCATGGCGGGCCGATGGGCTTCCACCGGGTACTGGGGCAGGTCGGAAATGCGGTTGGCGCAGCGCGCCCGCATCTCGTTGCGGCCGTCGCTGAGCAAGGTTTCGCCCGGGGCCAGCATGACCTTGTGGGCGGTCCAGTACACCTTGTCGCCCTTGCGGTAGGACACGTGCACCGCGCGCGGCTTGTCGACCACCACGGCGCGCGCTTTGCCGGTGTCAAAGCTCGCATAGTGGGCGGCGACTACGCTGTCGGCGCGAATGATGCGCTGCAGTTCCGACTGGCCCGAGACACCGCCCGGGACCACCGAATACGGGTAGATGCGGCGCAGGCCGCGCTGGAGCGGCTCAGCGGCGCCGGACGGGCCGTTCAGGGCCAGCGCCGGCAGGAAGGGCGCGGGCACGGCGGCGGCGACCGGATCTGGTTTCCATGTCAACATGAACACGGCAGTTGCGGCCACCAGGCCGGCGCCGGCCACGGCGGCGATGCGCTTGCCCAGACGGGCACGTGAGAGCAGGCGGCGGCTGTAGGGATAGCTGCGGTCCATATTGAACAGAAGTAGGAGTGATCCTACAGATTAGTTCATTTCTTATAATAAAGCTAGGTTTCCTTTGCGAAAATTGATGACGTTGTTGTAATTAGTGCGGGTGCATAGCTTGGCTACGTATTTCCACGTAGCGTACAGGCCGTGTTGCCGGCCGACGGATAGGATAAACTGTCCGCTCAATACCAAATCATCAACAAAGGATGGAGACTATGCGACAATTTTTCGGCAGCGCCGGACGTACCACCTTGAAGCTGGCATGTGTAGCGGCGGCATCGGCGATTTCTTTCAGCGCGCTGGCCCAGAACTGGCCTAGCTCGACCGTGACGGTGGTGGTGCCATGGCCGCCGGGCGGGCCCTCGGACATCGCGGCGCGTCCGCTGGCCAAGGGCCTGACGCAGGGCCTGGGCCAATCCTTCGTGATCGACAACCGCGCCGGCGGCGGCGGCAACATCGGCACGGCGGCCGTCACCCGCGCCAAGCCGGATGGCTCGACGCTCCTGATCACCTCGAGCGCGCCGATCGTGATCAACCCGAGCCTGTACAAGAACATGAGCTTCGACCCGCTGAAGGACCTGGCGCCGGTCACCAACCTGCTGCGCGTGCCGCTGGTGCTGGTCGCCGGCCCGAACGTGCCGGCCAAGAACCTGAAGGAACTGATGGCCTACATCCAGTCCAAGAAGGGCCAGTTCTCGTATGGCTCCTCGGGCAACGGCACGCCGCAGCACCTGACCAGCGAACTGTTCGCCAGCGTGACCAAGCTGCAGATGACCCACGTGCCTTATAAAGGTTCGGCGCCGGCGATCTCCGACCTGCTGGGCGGCCACATCCCGATGATGTTCGACAGCACCATCGCAATCATGCCGCATATCAAGAGCGGCAAGGTCAAGCCGATCGCGATCTCGAGCGCCAAGCGCTCGCCGCTGTTGCCCGACGTGCCGACCTTCGCCGAAGCCGGCCTGCCGCAGATCGAGTCCTATGCCTGGTACGGCATGTTCGCCCCGGCCAAGACCCCGGCGAACGTGATCGCCAAGATCAATGCCGAAGCGATCAAGGTCATGAAGGGGCCGGAGTTCCAGAAGGTGCTGGCCGATACCGGTTCCGACTTCGTGGGCGACACGCCGGCCAACTTCGGCAAGTTCGTGCAGGCCGAGCATGCGCGCTGGGGCAAGGTCGTGAAGGACAGCGGCGCGACGGTCGACTGAGCTCCCTGACTTTCAACGCAAAACGCCGCCCAGGGCAACCGGGCGGCGTTGTTCTTAGCGCGTGACCTGGCGGATGCTGCCGTCCGCCTCGTACTCGAGCGGCGCGATCGCGATCGAACGGCGGTGGCTGCCGCCGCCCGGCAGCAGATTGTCGTGATAGAAGAGCCAGCTTCTGCCGTCGTGCTCGACGATGGCCTGGTGGTTGGTCGAGATCTTCAGGTAATCGAGCACCACGCCGCGGTAGGTGAAGGGCCCCAATGGCGAGCTGCCGGTGGCGTACAGGATCTGTCCGGGCCAGCCGCTGGAGAAAGTGAAGTAGTAGACGCCGCCGCGCTGGTGCAGGAAGGGGGCTTCGCCGAATTTTTTCTTCGGGTCGGCTGCCGGCAGTCCCGCGATGGCCACGTCCAGGATCGGCCCGTCCAGGCTCACCATGTCGGGCTTCAGCTTGACGACCTTGGGCACCCGGGTGCCGAAGTACAGGTAAGCCTGGCCATCCTTGTCGACGAACATGGCGGGGTCGATCGGCTCGTCGCCGGCGTTAAGGTCGCGCGCCTTGTCGACCAGCGGGTCGAGGCGTGCATCCACGAAGCCGCCGTCCGGGCGGCTGGAGACGGCGACGCCGATCTTGTCGCCGCCGACCGGCGCGTAGAAATAGTATTGACCGTTGCGGTAGGCCGCTTCCGGCGCCCAGGCCTTGGCATCCGGCTTTGCCCACTTGAACACCCTCACGTCGAGCGGCACGCCGGCATCCTGCCAGCCGCGCATGTCCTGCGAGGTGTACAGGCGCCAGGTGACCGAATCCCAGTAGTTGCCGCTATTCGAGGCGTCGTCGGTGGCGTACAGGTAGAACTTGCCGCCATCGAACGGGAACCAGTGCGGCGACGGGTCGCCATTGAAGCGCGGCGAGATTGGCTCGGCTGCCTGGGCAGGCAGGACGGAGGCAAGAGCCAGCGGAAGGGCGGCCAGGTAGGGCATCAGGTGCTGCATCGGGACATCTCCGGAATGGACATGCCGCCATGCTAGCGCCCGCGGGCCGCCTTGGGGCGGCCGCAGGCTACATGCTCAGCGTGTTGATTGCCCGGCGAGCGCCGGGCCAGGTTTTTTACCGATCGGTAAAAATCAGGCGCGCGGGCGCTGCTTGTGGAAGACCAGCGGGCTGTAAGGCACGGCCGAGGGCGGCGGCTGCTTGAGGATGTTGTCCTTCATCGCGCCCACCACGTGCATCTCGCAGGGCTTGCAGTCGAAGCGCAGGGTGTAGCGCTCGTTGCCGCTCACCAGGGTCATCGGCTCGGCCTTGACCTGGCCCTGCACGCCCTGGACACCCTTGGCCTGCTTCGGGCACAGGTTGAACGAGAAGCGCAGGCAGTGCTTGGTGATCATCAGGGACACTTCGCCCGGCTCTTCGTGCGACTCGTAGGCCGCGTCGATCAGCTGCACGCCGTGCTTGTGGTAGAAGGCGCGCGCCTTCTCGTTGTAGACGTTGGCCAGGTAGCTCAGCTGCTGCTCCGGATAGACCGCCGGCGGCTCGGCTGGGGCCTTGCGCTGCGGACGGTCCCAGCTTGCCAGGCGCGCCGCTTCGTGGGCGGCGATCGCGTCGCGGCGCAGCGCATTGATCGCGCTGGAGGCCACGAACCAGGGCTGCGTCAATTGCAGCTCGACCGCGCCGGCTTCGAACATCGTGTTGCCGAGCTTGGCGATGCTGGTGCGCAGCGCGCTTTCCGCCTGCGCCGCCTGCTGGGCCGGCTGCAGCGCGATCACGGCGCTGGTCGCGGTCTCGATGCCGTCCTCGTCGCGCAGCGTCAGGCGCAGACCGTCGGGCTGTTCGGCCAGCAGCAGGTCGACCCTGACCTTGCGCTCGGACGACTTCTTGGAGAGCGCCGATTCCCAGTGATGGTCGCGGTTGCGGTGCACGATGGTGCCGACCTTCAGGCCGGCCAGGCTCTTGACGGGTTCGTTCGGGAACACGCGCCAGTTCTGGCCATCCGCGTCCTCGCCCAGCTTCTGCGCCGTGTTGGCCTGGATGCCGACCGTCTCGCGCTTGTTCATGTAGTTCAGGCCGTCGCCGTTGGCCATCGCCGCATTGGTGGCCAGGTCGATGAAGTCCGGGCCGATGCGGGTGACCGTGCCCAGCTCCACGCCGATGTACTTGGGCGAGTCGAAGGCGCCGATGTCGTCCTGGCGGCCGAGCGCGAAGTAATCGGTGTGGCCGCGATGGAAGTTCTTGTCGACGTCCGGGGTGAACAGCACGCGGGTGTTGCCGCTGGACGCGCGCGCGTATTCCGGACGACGCTCGAGCAGCTCGTCGAGCAGCAGGCGGTAGTGGGCCGTGATGTTCTTCACGTAGCCCATGTCCTTGTAGCGGCCCTCGATCTTGAACGAGCGGATGCCGGCGTCGACCAGGGCTTCCAGGTTGCGGCTCTGGTCGTTGTCCTTCATCGACAGCAGGTGCTTTTCGTAGGCGACCACGCGGCCCTGGCCATCGCTCAGGGTATACGGCAGGCGGCAGGCCTGCGAGCAGTCGCCGCGGTTGGCGCTGCGGCCGGTGTCGGCGTGCGAGATGTAGCACTGGCCCGAGAAGGCCACGCACAGGGCGCCGTGCACGAAGTATTCGAGCGGGGTATCCACTTGCGCCTTGATCTTGCGGATTTGCTCGACGGTCAGTTCGCGCGCCAGCACCAGCTGCGAAAAGCCGACATCGCCCAGAAACTTCGCCTTCTCCACGGTACGGATGTCGCACTGGGTCGAGGCGTGCAGCTGGATCGGCGGCAGGTCCAACTCCAGCAGTCCCATGTCCTGGATGATCAGGGCGTCGACGCCGGCCTCGTACAACTGCCAGATCTGCTGGCGGGCCAGGTCGAGTTCGCTGTCGTGCATGATCGTGTTCATGGTCACGAAGATGCGCGCGCGGTAGCGGTGGGCGAATTCGACCAGGGCGGCGATGTCCTCCAGCGGATTGCTGGCATTGTGGCGCGCGCCGAAGGCGGGGCCGCCGATGTACACCGCGTCGGCGCCGTGGAGGATGGCCTCGCGGCCGATCTCGGCGGTTTTGGCGGGCGACAGCAGTTCAAGCTGGTGATCAAACAGTGACATGGCGGGAATCCTCGATGCGAAGGGCGAAATTATAGCCAAATCAAGGCGTTAAGTCATTCGCGATCGCAGCTGGGGGCGGCGCTCGGGCAGGCTCCATATACGCGATCCCGGGATCGGCGCCCAGCCGGTAGCGCAAATGCAACTGCTGGCCGCCTTCGAAGGCCGGCTTGCCGTCCAGGAAGCGCGGGGTGTTCAGGCTGCAGTCGCCCTGGCGCAGCACGATGTCGTCGAAGACGGTGATTTCGGTCAAGAGGCGCAGCGTGTTGTGCGGGGCCAGAACCGGCGGCAGGGTGATGGCGGCTGCCGGCAGGCTGCCGTCGGGGGCGGCGTCCCAGGCCTGCACCGACGCCGCATTCAGCGCGAACACCTGGCCCAGGGCCGTGGTTTCGCGCCATGCGCTGTGCGCGTCGGGCCGCTCGCACAGCACGCCATCGACCCGTACCTCGGCCGGCACCATCAGCGCCCCTGGCGCCTGGCCGAGCAGGTTGCGGGCGATCGCCACCTGCGGTTCGCGCTTGAGCGCCGCGCTCATGGTTTCGCTGACGATCACGTCGGGCAGCGCCTCCGGGTCGAGCCGCCAGGTCGCGGCGTCGGCCTGCACCCAGGCCGCCACGCCAGGTTCCAGGCCCAGGGCTTCCACCAGCCGGCGCGCCGGGGCCAGCGCCTCGGCATGGATGTCGAGCAGGGTGAAGCGGGCCCGGTCGGCCGGCCACAGGGCCAGCAGGGGCAGCAGCAGGAAGGCGAACGGGCCGCAGCCGGCGTACAGGACCCGCAGCGGGCGGCCTCCGGCACGCGCAGCGGCCGCGTCCATCGCCCGGGCGGCGCCCTGGATGAAGGCGGCGCTGCGCAGGAATTCGCGTGCGCACAGCGCGGCGGTCACGGGCGATACCGCCAGACCCGACTCCAGCCAGCTCTGGCCGTCCCCGATGTTCAGATGCACCGACATGTCCATCCGGGACAGGCGTTCGGCCAGCAGGCGCAGGTCCTGGATCGGGACGATCGCCTCGTGCAGGCCAGGGCCCGCGGCCAGGATGGCGCGGGCGAGCGCGCGCAGCTGTTCCAGGTCGCTAACCGCAGCCTTGCCTGCGTCGTCGGTGTTGCGCTTGTCGTGCGGCTGTGTCAGATCCATTCGGTGTGCTCGTCGCCGGATTCCGGCAGATAGGTAAGGTATTGCACCATGCGCGGGAGTATGCCCCGGTTGGGCGTGGCGCAGTGCGGCAGGGCCTGGTGCCAGAGGATGAAGTCGCCGGCCCGGCCGGGCACCGGCTCCGGGCGCAGGTCGCTCAAGGCCCAGTCGCGCGGGTGGACGCCGGCCGGCACCGTGGACAGCCATTCCGGCAGGCGCCGGTGAAAGCCGGGGACGCAGTGGAAGGCGCCGTCCTGCGGACCGCAGTCGCCCAGGTAGAGCAGGCCCTGCAGCCGGAACGGCACCGGCTGGCTCAGGCTCGCGTCCCAATGGAGGGGACTGCCCTGGAAGCGCCAGCCGGCCGTCTCGGGCGGATTGAAACTGACCTTGTCGATGGTCGGATAGATGGCGGCCGAGCCGTACAAGGCTTCGCAGGTGCGGCGCACGGCCGGCAGCGCGCGGTTGGCCGCGAGCGCCGGGTGGTCGGAAAAATCCAGCATCATGCCGCGCCTGGCAGGGTGTTCCCGGTACCAGCTGGCCGGATGCTCCGGGCTGGCGCCGAGGCATTCCCAGATGGCGCGGCGCGCCGCCTCGCATTGCGCGCTTGATGCGGCGCCGGGCAGCACCAGGTAGCCGTGACGGTCCCAGAAATCCAGCTGCGCCGCGGACAGCGCGGCCTCAATCGCGGCGGGCGCCCCTGCCGGCTCGGCCAGCGGCGCACGGGTGCGCTCCAGCAGCCAGGCCTGAAAGGCTGCGCGGCTCGGGCGCTCGCCGTACAGGTAGTGCAGGGCGCTCTCGAGGGAGATGCCGCGCCGGTACAGCGCCCGCAGCTGGCGCTGCCACGGCACCGCCTCGGCATCCGGATGTTCCCTGCCCTGGCCGGCGCTGCGTTCCCACAACGCGGCCAGCGCCGCTGCGTCCCCTTCGCCGCCGTCCGACGCTGCGCTCAGACCAGCCACAGGCCCTGGCCGGCGAACTGTGCGCCCGCCACGTCGCCGGATTGCAGCCAGCTGCCGATCAACTCGGCGCGGGTGTGCGTGCGCAGGTAGTTTTCCCAGTGCGCGACACCGCCCGCGGCGCCGGCGTCCAGGCCGGAGTTGTCGAACAGCGCCTTGACGAAGGCGGCGTCGCTGGCGCCGTCGTAGCGCGCCTTGAACTCGGCCGTCTGGGTGAAGCCCTGCACCAGCTGGGCGCCGTCCATGCCGGTGGAGAGCCACCACTGGAAGCCGCCGAGGTCGCCCGCACGGTCGAGTACCGCCTGGTACAGCAGGCCCAGCTGGGTCAGCGTGGACAGCTTCCCTTGCAGGAAGCCCAGGTCCACGGTGCCGTCGCTGAACTCGCCTTTTTCGATGCCGAACAGCTGGTCGACGTCGGCGTTGGCCCGGTTGGCCACCTTCAGGTGGCCGGCGCTGTCAATGATGAAGCGGTAATCGAGCATCTTGCCGGCGTACACCGCCGTATCGATGCCGTCGCCGCCCACCAGCACGTTGCTGCCGGCGCCGCTCTCGAGACGGTCGTCGCCGCTGCCGGCGATCCAGTCGTTTTCGCGGGCCACGCTGCCCGCGCCGATCAGGTAGCCATCGGCGGTGTTCCAGGCCAGCTTGTGTTCGCTGCTCTGGGAGAGCGCCAGCATCATGTCGACCCGGCTCATGGCCGGCGCAGCGGCGCTGCCTGCCAGTTTCCCGAGCCAGAAGGCCAGCCCGCCGCTGTCGGCCTGGCGGCCGAGGGCGTTCTGGTACAGCGCCTGGACAAAGGCGCTGTCGGACAGCGCGCGGCCGGCGCCGTCCTGCCATTCGGCGGACTGCAGGAACAGCTTGGCCACGGCGCCGATGTCGGCGCCGGCGCGAGCCCAGTATTCCAGTCCAGCCAGGTCCGGCGCGCGGCCGAAGGCGGCATGGTAGAGCAGGGACAGCGAGGACAGCATCGCCTTGTCGGCCGCGAGGAAGGACAGGCCTTCGGCTGCGCCGTTCAGCTCGCCCAGCGCGAGGGTTTCCTTCTGGCCCGGCGCGAACAGCGCGGTCTCGTGCTGCGCCTTGAGGGTGCCGGCGGCGTCCAGGTAGAACTGCCAGCCGCCCTGGCTGCTGCGGCCGCCCTGCAGGATGTCGTCGCCTGCGCCGCCGATCAGGCGGTCGTTGCCGATGCCGCCGACGACGATGTCGTCGCCGTCGCCGCCGTCGAGCAGGTCGTCGCCGCCGGCGCTGCCGATGATGTCGTCGCCGCCGCCGCCCGCGAGCACGTCGTCGTCCGCGCCCAGGAAGATGTTCTGGCGGGCGTCGTCGCCGGTCACGTAGTTGCGGCCGTCGCCGCCGCGCAGGGTCGCCGCGCCGATGATGGCCGCGAAGTCGACGTTGTTCAGTTGCAGCACGCTGCCGCTCGGCAGCGCCTTGGCGTCGAGCACCAGGCCGATCGCGGTGGCGTTGCTGCCGCCGTTGGCCGGCGTGGTGGAACTGCCGTTGATCAGGATGGTCTGCGGCGTGGCCGACCCGGCCGTGAGCACCACCGTCTTGCTCTCCAACAGGGTGTTCGGCGCGAGGCTGGACAGGAAGCTGCCGCCCTGGCCGGTCATGTCGGCCTGGACGCTGGAGCCGGCCTCGGTCTTGTTCTCGATCCGGCGGATCAGGTCGAGCAGCGCCTGGGCGTTGCTCAGCAGGCTGGCGGGACCTTCGACCTGCATGCCGGTGCCGGTCGGCAGGCTCACCAGCAGCTCGGTGCGCGGGCCGTTCGCCTCGCCCAGGCCCAGCGGGATGTCGGCCAGGTTGCCGTGGGCGGAGTTCGGGTCGTCCGAACGCGTGGCTTCGATCACCGGGATCGTCAAGCTGGTGGTCGCGACGCCGGTGGCCGGGTCGACCGGTCCGACCTGGGTGAAGATCGGCACACCGTCGACCAGGCCGGTCGCGGGCGGCGGCGCCGACGCGGTCCTGACCACATACGAGGGCGACACCGCACTGCCGGCGCCGGGGTTGCCGGCGGCATCCAGCACGCCCGCCAGGTCGACCCTCATGACGTTGACGACAGCCGTCGTCCCGGCGGCCGGGGTGAAGGTCGCGCTCCAGGTAATGCCGCCGTCGGTGCTGGCGAAGTCGCCCAGGCTGCCGTTGGCGGCGCTGACCGCGGCGCCGCTGAAACCGGTGACGGCCTCGCTGAAGCGTACGGTCACCAGTGCGGTCTCGCCGGCGCGCAGGTCGGTGTCGGACATGGTCACCGTCGCCGTCGGCGCGCGCGTGTCGACCGCGTAGACGCCGCTGTCGGCGCTGCCGCTGCCGGCGTTGCCGGCCAGGCTGGTGATGCCGCCGAGGTCCAGCGTCAGGAAGGTCGACGCATTGCTGGCGTTGGCGGCGGGCAGCAGGGTCGCGGTCCAGGTGGTGCCGCCGTCGCTGCTGGCGAGGTTGGACAAGCTGCCGCTCGGCACCGTGACGTCGTCGACCGTGAAGCCGGTGACGGCTTCGGTGAAGACGAAGGTGACGGTGGCGCTGTCGCCGATCTTGAGCGCGCTGTCGGAGATCGTGATGGGCGAGGCCAGCTTCGGCGCCGTGGTCTGGACGACATAGCTGGCGCTGGCGACGGTGCCGCTGCCGGCATTGCCGGCCAGGTCGGTGATGCCCGCATAGTCCAGGGTCAGCACGTTGCCGGCGGCGCTGGTGTCGGCCGAAGGGGTCAGGGTCGCGGTCCAGGTGATCCCGCCGTCGCTCGACGCCAGGTTCGACAGGGTGCCGTTGGGGACGGTGACGTCGTCGGTGCTGAAACCGCTCACGGCTTCGGTGAACGTAAAGGTGACGGTGGCCGTGTCGCCGGTCGTCAATGCGGTGTCGGAGATGACGATGCCGGAAGCCAGCGTCGGGCGCACGGTATCGACGGCGTAGTTGCCGCTGTCGGCGCTGCCGCTGCCCGTGTTGCCGGCCAGGTCGGTGATGCCGGCGTAGTCCAGGGTGAGCACGTTGGCGGCGGCGCTGGTATCGACCGAAGGGGTCAGGGTCGCGGTCCAGGTGACGCCGCCGTCGCTCGAGGCAAGGCCGGACAGGGCGCCGTTGGCGACGCTGACGTCGGCGGCGGTGAAGCCGGTCACCGCCTCGCTGAAAGTGAAGGTGACGGTGGCGCTGCCGCCGAGGGCGAGCGCGGCGTTCGAGATCGCGATGCTGGACGCCAGCGTCGGACGCACGGTGTCGACCGCGTAGTTGGCGCTGTCGGCGCTGCCGGTGCCGGCGTTGCCGGCCAGGTTGGCGATGCCGCCGAGGTCCAGGGTCAGGACGTTGCTCGCATCGCTGGCGCCGGCATCCGGGCTCAAGGTCGCGGTCCAGGTGGTGCCGCCGTCGCTGGTGGAGAGATTGGACAGGCTGCCGTTCGGCACGGTGACGTCGGCGGCCGTGAAGCCGGTGACCGCCTGGTTGAACACGAAGGTGACGGTGGCGCTGTCACCGATCTTGAGCACGGTGTCGGAAATGGCGATCGGCGACGCCAGCGCCGGCGCCGTCGTGTCGACCGCATAGTTGCCGCTACTGACAGTACCGCTGCCGGCATTGCCTGCCAGGTCGGCGATGCCCGTGTAGTTCAGGGTCAGCACGTTGCTGGCGCTGCTTGCGCCGGCCGAAGGCGTCAGGGTCGCAGTCCAGGTGATGCCGCCGTCGCCCGTGGCGAGATTCGACAGGACGCCGTTCGGCACGCTCACGTCGGCCGTGGTGAAGCCGGTGACGGCCTCGGTGAACGTGAAGGTGACGGTGGCCGTTTCGCCGGTCTTCAGGGCGGTGTCGGAGATCGTGATGCCGGCGGCCAGGCTTGGACGCACGGTGTCGACCGCGTAGTTGCCGCTGGCGGCAGTGCCGCTGCCGGCATTGCCGGCCAGGTCGGCGATGCCGGTGTAGTCCAGGGTCAGCACGTTGGCGGCGGCGCTGGTGTTGGCCGAAGGGCTCAGGGTCGCGGTCCAGGTGATGCCGCCGTCGCTCGAGCTCAGGCCCGAAAGCGTGCCGTTGGCCACGCTGACGTCGGCGGTGGTGAAGCCGCTCACCGCCTCGGTGAAGGTGAAAGTCACGGTGGCGCTGCCGCCGATGGCGAGCGCGGTGTCGGAGATCGCGATTGCCGAGGCCAGGCTCGGACGCACGGTGTCGACCGCGTAGTTGCCGCTGGCGGCAGTGCCGCTGCCGGCGTTGCCGGCCAGGTTGGCGATGCCGCTGTAGTCCAGGGTCAGGACGTTGGAAGCACTGCTGGCGCCGGCATCCGGGTTCAGGGTCGCGGTCCAGGTGGTGCCGCCGTCGCTGGTGGCGAGATTGGACAGGCTGCCGTTCGGCACGGTAATGTCCTCGGTGGTGAACCCGGTCACCGGCGCGGTGAAGACAAAGGTGACGGTGGCGCTGTCGCCGATCTTGAGCGCGGTGTCGGAAATCGTGATCGGCAAGGCCAGCACCGGTGCGGTCGTGTCGATCGCGTAGTTGCCGCTGGTGACAGTGCCGGCGCCGGCATTGCCGGCCAGGTCGGCGATGCCCGCGTAGTTCAGCGTGAGCACGTTGCTGGCGGCGACGACGCCGGTGCCCGGGTTCAGGGTCGCGGTCCAGGTGATGCCGCCGTCGCTTGAGGCCAGGTTCGACAGGGTGCCGTTCGGCACGGTCACGTCGCCGGCGGTGAAGCCGGTGACGGCTTCGCTGAACGTAAAGGTGACGGTGGCCGTGTCGCCGCTCGCCAGCGCGGTATCGGAGATGACGATGCTGGTCGCCAGGCTCGGGCGGACGGTGTCGACGCTGTAGTTGACGCTGTCGGCGCTGCCGCTGCCGGCATTGCCGGCCAGGTTGGCGATGCCGGCATAGTTCAGGGTCAGGACATTGCTGGCGTCGGTGCTGCCGGCGGCGGGCGCCAGGGTCGCGGTCCAGGTGACGCCGCCGTCGCTGCTGGACAGGTTGGACAGGCTGCCGTTCGGCACAGTGACGTCGGCGACCGTGAAGCCGGTGACCGCCTCGCTGAAGGCGAACGTGACGGTGGCGCTGTCGCCGATCTTGAGCGCGGTGTCGGAGATCGTGATCGGCGAGGCGAGTACCGGCACCGTGGTCTGGACGGCGTAGTTGGGGCTGGCGACGGTGCCGTTGCCGGCATTGCCGGCCAGGTCGGCGATGCCCGCGTAGTTCAGGGTCAGGACGTTGCTGGTGTCGTTGACGCCGGCCGCAGGGGTCAGGGTCGCGGTCCAGGTGATGCCGCCGTTGCTTGACGCCAGGTTCGACAGGGTGCCGTTGGGGACCGTGACGTCGTCCGCGGTGAAGCCGGTGACGGCTTCGGTAAAGACGAAGGTGACGGTGGCGCTGTCGCCGTTCTTCAGGGCGGTGTCGGAGATCGTGATGCCGGCCGCCAGGCTCGGACGAATGGTGTCGACGCGGTAGTTGCCGCTGTCGACGGTGCCGGTGCCGGCGTTGCCGGCCAGGTCGGCGATGCCGGCATAGTTCAGCGTCAGCACGTTGCTGGCGGACGTGGCGTTGGCCAAAGGCGTCAGTGTCGCGGTCCAGGTGATGCCGCCGTCACCCGAGGCCAGGCTTGAAAGCGTACCATTGGCCACGCTCACGTCGGCAGTGGTGAAACCGGTCACCGCCTCGGTGAAGGTAAAGGTCACGGTGGCGCTGCCGCCGATGGCGAGCGCGGTCTCGGAGATCGCGATGCTGGAGGCCAGGCTCGGGCGCACGGTGTCGACCGCGTAGTTGCCGCTGTCGGCCGTGCCGCTGCCGGCGTTGCCGGCCAGGTCGGCGATGCCGCCGTAGTTCAGGGTCAGCACGTTGGACGCGCTGCTGGCGCCGGCGTTCGGCAGCAGGGTGGCGGTCCAGGTACGGCCGCCGTCGCTCGAGCTCAGGTTGGTGAGCGAACCGCCCGGCACGGTGACGTCGGCGACCGTGAAGCCGGTCACCGCTTCGGTGAAGGCGAAGGTGACGGTGGCGCCATCGCCGATCTTGAGTGCGGTGTCGGAGATCGAGATCGCACTGGCGAGCAACGGCGCGGTCTGGTCGATCGTGTAGGACTGGCCGGCCGTGAAGCCGCCGGACACGCCCTGGCTGCTGGCGTTGACGATGCCGGTGCCGCCCGCATTCAGGTCCAGGCGCAGGCTGCCGTCGCCGCTGACGTTGTCGACGGTGACGGTATAGGTGGTGCCGCTGCCGCTGACGCCGGCGATCGTGCCGCTCACGCCGCTGCCCGCCAGGGTGAAGTCGCTCGCGTCGACGCCGGTGACGCTCTCCGAGAAGGTAACGGTGTAGTCGACGCTGGTGGACTTGGTGAGCGCCTGGCCGACCCGTTCGATGGCGCTGACGGTCGGCGCCAGCGCCGCAACCAGCACGCCGGAAGTGGAGCCGACACTGTTCAGCGCCGTCGCAACGTTGTTGCCCACTGCGTCCCTGATGGTGGCGCCATTGAGCGCGATGCCGGCGCCGAGGGCGATGCCGTTGTTGTCCGCCTGGCCACTGACGACGGTGTAGCGGAAGTTCAGCGCGCTGCTGCCCGAGCCGCTCACGTAGAACGCCTGTACCGTCCCTCCGGTGTCGAGCGTGAGCGCGAGCGACGGCGTCCCGCCGGCCGCGTCGACCACCACCGTCTCGTTGAAGTTGACCGTGAAGTCCAGGTCCTGGCCGGCGCGATAGGTGGCCGATGCCGGTACCGCCACCGAACTGACGACCGGGGCGGTATGGTCGAAGGTGTAAACCTCGCCGCCGGTATACCCGCCCGGGGCATTGCCGCCCGTGTCGGTGATGCCGGTGGCGCTGCTGTTCAGATCGAGCCTCATGGTGCCGTCGCCGGTGATCCCGTTGACCGTGACGGTGTAGGTGCTGCCGCTGCCGCTGACCGCGGCGATGCTGCCGGCCGTGTTTCCGGTGGTCGTCAGCTTGAAATCGCCGGCGTCGACGCCGGTAACGCTGCTGTCGAAGGTGACGGTGTACTGCACCGAGCTGGCGTTGCTCGGCGTGGCATTGGCGCGCACGATCGAGCTGACTGCCGGCGCCAGGGTGTCGAAACTGATCGACGGCGTACTGCCGGCGCCGCCAATGTTGCCGGCCAGGTCGGCGTAGCTGCCGGCGGCCACGCTGATGCTGGCCGTGCCGCCGTTGACGCCGTTGGTGGGCGTGAAGGTCGCGGTGCGGGTCAGGCCGCTGCCCGAGATCCCGCTCAGGGTGCCGCCGCTGACGGTCACGTCGCCGCCGCTGCCGTTCCAGGTGAAGGTGTTGCCGGGGTCTTCGCTGAAGGTGAAGGTAATCGTCGCGGTTTCGCCGGCCTTCAGGGTGCTCCTGTTGCTGGTGATGGCCACGGTAGGCGCGGTGCGGTCGATCGTGACGTTGAGCGCAGTGCCGACCGCGCTGGTCTGTCCGCCGTTGCTCACCTGGGCATAGACCTTGTAGACGCCGTCGCTGACGCTGGTGGCATCGATGCCGTTCACGGTCCAGGCGCCGTTGCTGGTCGATGCGGTATTGGTGGGGTCGGTGCCGGCATCGAAGACGCCGTTGTTGTTCTTGTCGAGGAAGACACGCACCGTGCCGCCGTTGTCGGCCGTCGCGCTGGTGCCGCTGAAGGACAACAGGCTGGCGTTGGTGATGTTGTCGCTATTGAAGGTGCCGCTGTCGTCGAGGGGCGCCAGGTCGGGCGCGCTTGGTGCGCTGGGTGGCTGCGAGGCGCTGACGTTGGCGATTTGAATGCTATGGAACAGTAGGTTCCACGCTTCATCGCCCATATACCCGGGATAGGCGGGATTCTCTCCCAAGGTCCAGCTGATCGTAATGGATGCCACATTGTTGTCAGAGAACGAAACGCCCCCGTTCAACACCGTGCTTGCCTTGAACGGCGTGGCGTTTCCGGGCGAATAGACTCCCGCCATCCTGTACGTGGAAATCGGGACGTCGAGGGTGTTCTTGGTAACGATCTCCAGTGCGTCGAGCCTCGAGACAGCTATGTTGTTCTGGAAATCGTAAAAGGACAATGTCAAGTCCTGGAAGCTGAAGGTCTTGGCGACTGCGCCTCCCTCGGCCTTGATAACCATGCTGGCGCTGGGAACGCCGGGACCAGAATTGTAATAAATCGCCGTGCTGCCCAGTTCGCGCTCGACGCCGTTCGAGATGACGAACTTGTCACCAATCTTCACGAAGCCATTGCCACCGGAATTGTATGTGCCGATCGTATCACTGAAATCATAGGTGCCGTTCGCGGTGCCGTTCGGGGCCAGCAGGTTGCCGTAGTCGCGCAGTGCGCTCGCCGAGAACGGGCTGTAGGAGCTGATGGTCCCGGTCGTCCGCTCGAGTACCCAGTTGCCGCCCAATGCGACGGAGCCCGTTGCATCGGTCGATGCGGCGACGTCGGCGCCGCTGGCCTGCGCCAGTTGTTCGACGAAGGTGGCGCCGTCCGTGCCCGCGCCGACCTCGCAACCGTAGAGCAGGATATCGGCGTCCGGTGCGAGCGCGGCGCGGATCGTGGCCAGCTCGCCGGCGCGGGCATCCAGCACCTCGCTGGTCAGCTGCAGCGAGCCGAGCGAAACCTTGCCTTCCTTGCCGTGAGAAACAATGTGCAGGGCCTCGATGCCGCTCCTCCCCTCCAGCACCTGGGCCATGCGCGCCAGGCCGTCTTCACCGGCGTCCAGGATGTGGACTTCGCTGTCCGGCGCCAGTCCGGCCAGCAGGGTTTGATAGTCTTGAACGTCAGTCTCGACAAACACGATCGCGCGCGGCGCAGGGGTCTGCGGGAGGGCTTGCGATTCCGGGAGGGTAGTGGGCGACATTGGCTCAGTCATGGCGGGAACGGGGAGAGTAGATGGAAATCATTTCCGGCGGCACTGAGGCCGCCGGGTGCTGGTGCTGCGACGATCAAGGCCTGCTGGGGAACACGCCTTCGAGTGAAATGATGAAGCGCAGCGGTAGGTAGGGTTGCATGTTGTTGTGCGGCTGGCCGCTGCCCGCCGGCCCCAGCGCCTGCGCATTCATGGCCGTGTCGGGCGTCGGATAGTAACCCGGCGTATCGACCTTGGCCTTGCCGGCCTTGGGTGTCTTGGCCCAGACGGCAGCGGTCGGGTCGGTCGTCGATCCCTGGTTGTCGAGCGCCTGCGGCAGGTGGACGTGGGCAGGCATCTGGGTCTGGTCCAGGGTGACGGCAGCGCTGCCGCCCACCTGGCCGACCACCCGCGGCGTCAAGCCGTTGCCGGTTCCCTGGTGCAGCGGCACGCGGCCGTTCAGGTTCGGCAGGGCGAAGGTCGTGCGGCCGTCGCCACCGTAGATGGCGCCGATGACCGCGAACAGCGTCGAGTACTGCTGAATGCTCAGCAATTGCCCGTTGCAATCTGCCCAGCCGTTCGGCGCGTACTGGCCGGTGAAAATGCGTACTTCTCCAATGTATGAATCCATGCTCCGGCTCTCCTTCTTATTGTCGTGGCGGGAAAATACCCGAGATGGCAATGCACAGATTGATTGCCAGGTAAGGCTGCATATTGTTGTGCGGCTGGCTGCCGCCCGCGGTGCCCAGTGCCTGCGGGGCCATCTGGACGTTGCTCGTTGCCGCGTACTCGCCGGCCAGCGCGGCCCAGGTGTTGCCGGAAGGCGAAGGCTGGGAAGCCGGCTGCGCGGAGGCAAGGGCCTGGTGGGTGTGCGTCGGGATTTCCTTGTCGATCAGCGCGTGCGTGGCGCTGCCGCCGGCCGCGCCCTGCGGATAGCCGGGACCGAAGCACAGGGGCGCCTGACCGCGCAGGTCGGGGAGATTGAAGGTAGTACGGCCGTCGCCGCCATACATCGTTCCGATGATGGCGAACAGCGCCTGGTTCTGATTGACCTGCAAGGTCTGGCCCTGGCACGGCATCCAGCCGCGCGGGACCCGGCCGAATGCGAATGCGCGGATTTCACCCAGAAAGAAATCGGACATGAATAGTTCTCCTCTCGTGCGCTGCTTAATTGAAGGACGGGAAGATCCCGTTCGTCGCGATAATGAAGGTCAGCGCCATGAAGGGCATCATGTTCTCGTGCGGCTGATTTCCACCGGCAACGCCGATGGCATTCGGCTTCATTGGCACCAGGGCGGCGGTTCCAGGCTTTTCATAGGCGGTCACGGTCGGGCCGCCCCAGAATCTGTTTTCGGCGTTGGCGTCGGTGCCGGGCGCCGAGTTTGCATTCACGGCATGGGTATGGACGCCCATTTCGGCAGTCGTCAGGGTCACCGTTTCGGTGCCGCCGGCCTGGCCGAGGTTGTAGTTGATGCCTTGCCTGCTCACACCCGTGCTGACGGGGACCCTGCCGCGCAGGTCAGGCAGGCCGAACGTGGTCTGGCCGTCTCCGCCATAGGTCGTGCCGATCAGCGTGTACAGCGCCTCGTATCCCGAAATGGGAAGAATCTGCCCGTTACACATCTCCCATCCTTCGGGAGCGTACGTTCCGGCGAACATGCGGATTTCCCCCACATAGCAATCGGCCATTTCTTTTCCTTTTTATGAAAGTAACGAATGCAAGGCTTGTGAATCGATTCAGTCATCGATCGCCTCGGCTGCTGCGAACAAAATTTAAACAGATTTCTGTGGAGAATGAAATGCAAATTGGCAATATGTGGCGTGGAGGCACAGCATTTGCGGATATGTGTGAATTGTGGGGAAGTGCGTTTTACAAAATAGGGGCCGGCCTCTTCCATTAGGTGGAGATCGATGGCGAGACAGGCCTGAAACGCGCCGGCGGGGTGGCTCAGTCGAGATGCTCGTGGTGGTCGGCCACGCCTTGCTTGCAGTACGCAGAGACGCGCATGGCGTCTTTCGCGATCCGCTTTTCCTCGAGCAGCACGCTGCGAACCTGCCTGGCGGTCGCGGCTTCGCCGGCAAACCAGGCGAAACCTTCGCCCGCGGGCAGGGACAGGGCGCGCAGGGCAGCCACCAGGTCCGCGTCGCTGTCGACCCAGGCCACCTCGACCTGCGCCCGCGAGACCGGCGGCAGGCGCTCGGCGCCGTCGGCCGCGATCACGGCCAGTACCCGGCTGCTGGCAGGCAGCTCGGCCAGGCGGCGCCGGATCGCGGGCAGGGCGCTGCGGTCGCCCGCCAGCAAGTGCCAGTCGAGGTCTTCCGGGATGATCATCGAGCCCCGTGGCCCCGCTATGACGGCCGGCTGGCCGACGGCGGCGGCGCGCGCCCAGTCGCTCGCGGCACCGCCGCCGTGCAGCGCGAACTCCAGGCTGACTTCACGCGCGTCGGCGTCGTAGTCCAGCGGGGTGAAGTCGCGCCGGACCTGGGCGCCGTCGACGCCGGCGAAGATGAATTTGACGTGGTCGTCGAATGAGGCCGACACGAACCGGGCAAGACCCTCGCCGCGGAAACGGATGCGTACGAAGGAGTCGCCGAGCGCGTCAACGCGGGACACGGTGACATCACGGATGTGCAGTTCATGGCGCACGCGTCGTACGCCCTTGCGATTTGGCTGTTCCATGCTGATCCAAATTGGTTGATAATATCATCTATTATCGATAACTTAGTTGATGAAGTCAACCAACCCATGAATCAGGCTCCCTCTCGCCCCGGCAGCGACGTCTTCGAAGCGATCCACGAGATCATGCATCTGTATCGCGCCCAGCAATATCGTGCGCTGCGCGCCAGCGCCCACGAACTCACCCACATGGAAAACCGGGCGCTCGGCCATATCGCGCGTCACCCGGGAGCGACCGGCCGCGACCTGGTGCAGCGCTCGGGCCGCGACAAGGCGCAGGTGACGCGCCTGGTGCAGGGCTTGCGCGAGAAAGGCCTGGTGGAGGCACGCGCCGACGAGGCTGACCGCCGCAGCACCCGCCTGTACCTGAGCGCCAGCGGCCAGGCCGTGCATGCCGAACTGCGGCAGGCCGGCCTGGTGCTGGCGGCCCAGGCGCTGGCCGGCCTGGACGAGGGCGAGCGGCGCCAGCTCGAGACCCTGCTGGGCCGGGTGCAGGAGGGGCTGCGGGTTCAGGCCGGGAGCAGCCGGGTGAACAGCGAAGGGTAGTGCCGCACCAGGCCGTCGGCATCGAGCTCCAGTTCGGCCTGGAAGTCGCCGATCGGTCCCTCGTACAGGTAGCGGCCACCGTCCAGCCGGGTATAGGCCTGCTCCATGCGGCGCGCCGCCAGCGCGGGCACGGGAATGTAGACGACCGCGATCCTGGTGCGCGCTTGCAGGGCGGCGCCGAGCCGCCGTACCGGCAGGGTGTTGGTAAAGGGCGTGGCGGCGATGTCGACGTCGGTACAGCCGCCGAGCTGGGGCTGGAGTGCGCCGTCGCCGTCGCGCCAGTGGCCGCTGCCGTCGCTGGTGAGCACCAGGGAGGCGCCGCCGGCCGCGTGCACCTCGACCGAGCGCACCCGCCAGGCGGTATCGCAGCAGATCCGGTAGCTGCAGCCGAAGGGCCCGTCGCCGCGATCGCCGACGACGACGCCTTCGGCGACGATCACGTCGTCCCGGTAATCAAGATTCAGGTGTTCCAGCCCGATGCCGTCGAGCGGCTGCCAGCGGTATGCATGTCCCATGATCGGCCTTGTCGGATCGAGCCGCCACGGTAGCACGGCGCACGGACGCTTGCAGGGTTCGGGATGACGGAAGCTTCAGTCGTTGCGGGGATAGCGGCGCCGTTCGCCCTTGCGGCGGCGCTCGGGCTGCTCATAGGCGCGCAGCAGGATGTCGCGCGGGATATGGCAATTGTCGAGGTAGTCAAGGGCGAAGCGCAGGCCCCGGGTTTCCGCCAGAAAGAAGGCGTACTCGGCAGTTACAGCGGTGTTCTCGTCTCGTCTTCGTTGCGGCATGGTGTGCTCTCCGCGGGAACGGCGGTATGCTTGCCGCGCGAACCTGCTTTGTCCTGTCGGCGGAGAAAGTGCTCCCCGCCTGGCCGGTACCCCCGATAACGTACCGACTTGTTGTCAATAATACATTCTGCGCCGCTGCGCACGATGTCGAATGTGTTAATGTTTGTTACATCACAACGAATGTGATGCGTGTCGGGTTGACCGCCGCGCAAAAAACCTGAGTCGGGGGGCTTA
The DNA here is from genome assembly GCF_046236355.1 of Massilia sp. BHUDP2. Lineage (NCBI taxonomy): Bacteria > Pseudomonadati > Pseudomonadota > Betaproteobacteria > Burkholderiales > Oxalobacteraceae > Massilia > Massilia sp. BHUDP2. The sequence goes on along the minus strand of NZ_JBJUVW010000002.1, from coordinate 95,929 downwards.
CTGGCGCAGGAGGCGTCGGATCGTCGCCGCCAGCTCCTCGGCCGAGAACTTGGCCACGTAGGCGTCGGCCTGCACGTTCTTGACGTGCTCTTCGTTCGTGGTGCCGGACAGCGACGAATGGATGATCACCGGCAGGCTGGCGAAGCGGCCGCTCTTCTTGATGGTCCGGGTAAGCGTGAAGCCGTCCATTTCCGGCATCTCGAGGTCGGTCAGCACCAGGGCGACCTTGTCGTGCACGCTCTTGCCCTCGGCTTCGGCGGCATTCGCGATGCTGTTGAGCTGGTCCCAGGCTTCCTTGCCGCTCTTGACCATGATGAAGGGCAGGCCCATGGCGTCCAGGCCCTGTTCGATGAGGGCGCGCGCCACCACCGAGTCGTCCGCGGCCAGCACGACCGAACCCGGCTTGATCTGGATCCTGGCGCCGACCGTCTGCTGGTTGATCTCGGGACCGGAATCCGGGTTCATGTTGCGCAGGATGGTCTCGACGTCCAGCACCTGCGCCAGGCGGCTCGGCTGGCCGTTTTCTTCCGGCAGGCGGGCGATGCTGGTGACCATGCCGCTGCCGGCGGCGTGCTCGGCCGACATCACCTGGTTCCAGTCCAGGCGCACGATTTCCTCGACGCTCTCGACGGCGAAGGCCTGGGTGGTGCGGGCGAACTCCGTCACCAGCATGATGTTCAGGCCGGTTTTCGGCTTGACGCCGGCGATCGCGGGCAGGTCCAGCACCTGGATGATCTGGCCGCGCAGGTTCACCACCCCCAGCACATGGGGCATCGAGCCGGCCACGGCGGTGATCTCCGGCATCGCGACGATCTCGCGGATCTTGAACACGTTGATGCCGAAGAGTTCGCTGCGCTCGCCGTTCTCGTCGCCGCCGAGGCGGAATAGGAGGAGCTCGAATTTATTGGTGCCGGTGAGGTTGCTGCGTTCGTCGACTTCTTGTTGAACCGATTTCATATTCCGCCATGAGAAAAATAGTGCCGATAGGCAAGCATTTTACGTGGGAAACATCCCGAGCCGTAAAGACTGCCGCAAATCTCGCCCATTTTTCTATGTGAGGACGGTCGGAAAACAACAAACTGCGGTTCAACGAACGGGTTCGGGCATGGCGGTCCGGGCTGCGGCATTGCGGTCCGGCGCCACGAAGGCCAGCCCTTCCTCGAAGGAGCGCAGGATCATGTCGACATAGGCCTCGACCAGGGCCCGCTTGGGCAGCTGTTCGTCGTAGGGCAGCAGGACCGTGACCATCAGCGCTTCCGGCAGGTCCTTGCGCAGTTCGGCCACGGCGGCGCGCCAGGCCTCGAAATTGTCCTGGCGCGGGTAGGTGATGAACACGGTCGACACCAGCTCCGGCGCGCTGCCTTCCGGACGCTCCACCGGCGCGCCCACCACCAGGCTGCGGGCATCGACGTCGCCCTCGCGCAGCGCGCGCACCAAGAGCTCGGTCAGGAACTCGTCGCGCTCGGACGGCAGCCCGGCGCACAGCACGATCGAACCGGCCGGCACGTCGAGCGAACCCTGCCAGCGCCCGAAACGGGCTTCGCGCATCTGGCGCAGGTGGGCGCCGATGTTCGCATCGAGCAGCGGTACGGGTTTGCGGCGTCCGCGCGCGCCGCTCTCCGAAGCCGTGGCCACGGTGTCGGCGATGTTGGCGATGACGGCGCGCATGCGCGTTTCCTGCGCCTTGTCGATGGTGCCGGCGCCAAGGTCCGACACCGCCATGCGCAGGCCGGGCAGCAGCACGTGGTCGCAATAGCGCGCGAAGCTGTAGCGGCGCACGTAGGCGCGCGCATCCTTGGTCAGCTCGTCGGCTTCGCCGGCCAGCACGCGCTGGTGGAAGCGCTCGGCGTCCGACATGTTGGGCGCGTCGCCGAGCAGGATGGTGATCGGCGCCAGCGCCCGCACGTGGCGGCCGGCCACCACCAGGCACAGGGTCAGCGGGGTCGACAGCAGCAGGCCGACCGGCCCCCATAGCGCGCCCCAGAACAGGGCCGAGACGATCACCGCCAGCGGCGACAGGCCGGAGCTGTGGCCGTACACCTTTGGCTCGATGAAATTGGCCAGCACCAGTTCGAAGGCCAGGAAGATCGCCATGCAGGTGAGCGCCAGCGACCAGCCGGGGTCGATGGCGGCCACGAACACCGCGATGATCGTCCCCGCCAGCAGCACGCCCAGGTAGGGCACGAAGCGCAGCACCCCGCTCAGCACGCCCCACAGGATCGCATGCGGGATCCCGGCCAGCCACAGCGACACGCCGATCACCACGCCGAAGGTGAAGTTCACGATGAACTGCGAGAAGAAGAAGCGCGACACGCCCTGGGCCGCGTCGCCCAGGGTGCGGATGGTGCGGCTGACCTCGGCCTGGCCGGCCAGGCGCACCAGCCGGTCGCGCAGCGAGCTTTGCTCGAGCAGGATGAAGACGAGCAGGATCAGCACCACGCCGGCCTCGCCGATCGGGCCCCAGACCAGGTTGATGACCCGTCCCAGCGTGTCCTTCATGGTGCGCGGGGTGCGCACTTCCACCGGCAGCGGCTGGTTGGGGGTGACCACCAGGTTGCCGCGCCGTACCCGCGCAGCTTCGGTGCTTGGTACCGGCGCCACCGCGCTCAGCTCGGCCTCGATGCGGCTGATCGGGCGCTCGACCAGTTCGCGCACGTTGGCCACCTTGGTCTTGATCGCCTTGCGGTACTGCGGCAGGTCGCGGGTGATCGTCACCAGCTGGTCGAACAGGACCGCGCCGATGGCGCCCACCCCGGTGGCGACCAGGGCCACCGACAGCAGCACGGCCGGCATGCGCGCCAGCCCGACCCGCGTCATGCTGCGCACCAGCGGCGCCAGCACCAGGCTGAGGATCAGGGCCAGGGCCAGCGGCTCGAGTACTTCACGGCCAAAATACAGGAGGGCGACGACGCAGGTGGCGCTGACGACGGTGCCCGCCGTCAGGCGCAGGGTGGGTGGCAGGACATTCATGCGGGTCGTCGTCGGCTCATGAGAATGGAAACCGGGTATGTATAAAGGAAAATCCCGCGTTCGCCAAGTGCCGGGCCGGTCGTTTCGATGCTGAACCGCTTTCGAACGGTGTGCGCGGCCTTGTTCGCGACGAATCCGCTCGTCCACCGTCGGGAGTTCGATTATCATCGTGGCAACTATTTCCTGTCCAGGGGGTTTCGATGCATGAGCGGTGTCCCGCATGAGGTCTGCTGCGGATTTCGACTACGAGGCAGCCCTTGCCGGCTGCGCCCGCGGCGAGCAGGCTGCGCTGCGCGGGATCTACGATCGGGACGGCCGCAGGCTGCTCGGGGTCGCCCTGCGCATCGTGCGCCACCGCCAGATCGCCGAGGAGGTCCTGCACGACGCCTTCCTGAATATCTGGACCCGGGCCGCCAGCTTCGATCCGGCCCGCGGCGCCGGCCGCGGCTGGATCTACAGCGTGGTGCGTAACCAGGCCTTGAGCCTGGTGCGCAGCGGCGAGCGCGAGCTGGCGGTCGACGAGGAGGAACTCGACGCCCTTGGCGCCACCCCGGCGCAGGAGCACGGGGTGATCGACGCGCTCGCCCTTCGCCAGGATCTCGGGCGGCTGCACGACTGCCTGGTCGGGCTGGACGCCGCCAAGCGCAACAGCATCCTGTACGCGTACATCGACGGCTGCTCGCACAGCGAAATCGCGCAGCGCCTCGAGTCGCCCCTGGGGACGGTCAAGGCCTGGATCAAGCGCGGCTTGAGCGCCCTGCGGGAGTGCATGGGATGAAGCTCGAGAACGAGGACGATCGGCAGGACCTGGCCGGCCAGTACGTGATCGGCACCCTGCCGGCCGCTGCGCGCCGTGAGCTGAAAGCGGCCTTGCCGCACGATCCGGCGCTGCGCGCCGCGGTAGCCGACTGGGAAGCGCGCCTGCTGCCGCTGACGGAGCTGGTCGACCAGGTAGAGCCGTCCGCACAGCTGTGGCCGCGCATTGCGGCTTCGCTGGCCCGGCAGGAAGGCGCCCGGCCGGCGCCGCGCGCAGGCTGGTGGGACCGGCTGAACCTGTGGCGCGGGCTGGCCGCTGCCGGCTTCGCGGCTGCCGTCGCGATGGCCGTGGTCACCCTGCAGCCGCCCGGACCGGCGGCGCCACGCTACATGGTGGTGCTGGCAGCGCCGCAGAACATGGCGCCGGGCTGGGTGCTGCAGTCCAGCGATGAGGGCCGGCTGCGCCTGGTCCCGCTGCGCCCCACCGAGGTGCCGCCGGCGCGTGCACTCCAGTTGTGGACCAAGGCTGACGGCTGGGACCGACCGGTCTCCCTGGGCCTGGTCGAGCCGGGCAAGGCGGTCGAGGTCCCGCTCGGCAAGCTGCCGCCGCTGCAGCCGAACCAGCTGTTCGAGATCACCCTCGAACCGCCGGCCGGCTCGCCGATCGGGCGCCCGACCGGGCCGATCCTCTTCATCGGCCGGGCCGTCAAGATGATATGACGCGCCGTCTCACCTGAGCGAGATCGCGATGTCGCGCAGGCCCAGGCCCTGGCCGGGTCCCGCCAGCGACAGCGCCGGGTTCGCGCTGCCCGCCGCCAGCGTGGCGGCGCCGGTCGCGAGGTCCACGCGGTACAGCGACGACGGACCGCCGGCGACGGTGCGCAGCGCCGCCAGCGCGATGCCGTTGGCGCCGCCCGCGATGTCGAAGCCGGCATCTCCGACGGCCGCCACCCCGAGCGGGCCGACGTTGACCAGGGTGCCGTCGTTCGGCGGATTCTGCAGCGCCAGGTTGCCGCTGCCGGTATCGATGTCGAACAGCTGGGTCGTCGTCGCATTCGGAATGCTGTTGGTATAGGCCGCCGCCGTCACCATCGGCGTCGCCCCGAGGCGGTTGACTGTGCCGTCGGTGGTGGTGGCGCCGGTGTCCACATTGATGCGCAGGCTCTGGCCGCGGTCGCTGATCACGCGCAGGCGGTCGGCCACCGGGTTGAAGTCGACCGCGAACATGCTGCCCACCATGCCGGCATACGGCTGGGTGGTGTCGGCCGGGTCGGCCGCCAGGCTTGCCTTGACCGTTGTGGTGCCGGTGGCGGCGTCGATGGTGACGATGCGCGCCGCCGAGGTAATCCCGTAGAGTAGTCCGTCACGCGGGCGGAAGTCGATCCCGACCACGGTCTCGTTCGCATTCAGGCCGGCCAGCCCGACTTCGAGGGTGAGCGTGTTCGGGGAGGCGGGACGGAAGGCCACGATGCGGCCGTTGTCCGTCAGGCCGAGCACCACCGGCGCTTGCGCCGCCCGCAGCGCCAGGCCACGCACGTCTTCCGTCAGGCCCAGCGCGCCTACCGGCGCCGCAGCATTCGCCGTGGCCGACAGGTTGATGGTGTAGAGCGTGCGGGTCCCGCTCACCGTCATCACCGCGTATCCCATATTGGTGCGCGCGTCGATATCGAAGCCGTTGACGGCGCCGCCATCGACACCGAGCGAAACCGGCATCGCCAGGCTGCCGTTGTTGGGCGGATTCTGCACATACAAGGTGTCGGTCGCGCTGTCGAGCGCGTACAGGGTGGTGCCGGCCGTGCCCGCAAAGGAATTGGTATAGGCCGAGCCGGTGACCGCCGTGTTCGCAGCCCCGCCGTTGATGTTGCCGTCGGTCGTGGTCGCGCCGGTATCGACATTGATGCGCAGGCTCTGCCCGGTGTTGCCGACCACGCGCAGCCGGTCGGCGGCAGGATTGAAGTCGACGCCGAAATCGGTTCCGGCCAGGGCGGTATACGGAGCGCTGGTGTCGGTGCTGTCGGCCGCGAGGGTCGACTTGAGGGTGGCGGCGCCGGTCTCGGGATTGAGCGTATAGATCCGCCCGCTGCTGCCGACCCCGTAGAGCAGGCCGTCGGCCGGGCGGTAGTCAATGCCGACCAGGTTCTCGCCGGCCTGCAGCCCGGTGACGCCCACCGTGGTGCGCGCCGTGCCCGGGGTGTCGCGGTTGAACGAGACCAGGCGGTTGCTGGCCGTCAGGACTACTACATCTCCTGCGGTGACGGCGGCCGGCGGTGGCGTGGCGACCGGGGGCGCGGCCGTCTTGTCGTCATCGTCGCTGCCGCCACAGCCTGCCAGCGCCGCCGCGATGCTGGAGGAAAGGATGAGTTTTGCGAGGGTATTCTTGTTCATGTCGCGTCCTGTCGTAGAAGTTGGATAGAGGTCTGTTGCCGGTTTCCACCGTGCCGGCCGAAGGGCGGCGCAATGCGGATACAGGCTCTACGCCGGACGCGGCGATTTGGATGCACTTTCGTCAAAAAATAGTTGTCGCACGCGCTTGCTTGACATCCGAGCGACGATTCAAGAAGCTTGTCGATTGCTGCCCCGGGGACCGTGGGCACGGACCCTGGGCGGCCACGTTTGTCGACGAACGGGAGCACGATCATGAACATCACACCGGACCCTTCGCGCCGTCTGACGGCTGTCCTGGGGGCGCTGGCCCTGGCCGGCTGCGCCGCATCGCACGGCGGCCCGTCCACCGCCGCCACCAGCGCCCCGCCTTCCGGTCCATTCTACGGACTGGAAACGGCAACCGGCGGGGGCGCGGCCGGCAGTGCGACGCAACACTCCGACGATGGAAGGACGTGCGCCATGCACCGGGAGATGCAAGCCGCGCCGAACGCGGAAGCGCGGCGGGCGATCGCAGAGCGCCAGATGCAAGACATGTCGCCCGAGCAGCGCGACCAGCACATGGAAATGATGCGCCAGCACTGCAAGTGAAGGGCCGGCCCAGCACGGACTTCGGCGCCGCCATGCCGACGCATGCCGGCGGCCGGCCGCTGTTGCCTCAGGCCCTGGACCGCCCGGCTGTGCGGCGGCGCGTTGCCGTCAAGCCAACCAGCGCGGCGCCCACCAGCCAGATCGAGCCGGGTTCCGGCACGTCGGCCGGGGCCGGCAGGCTCACGTTCAGCAGGTCGAAGGCCCAGGAACCGTTGCGCTTGAAGTCCATTTCATCCACGAAACCGTTGCGGAAGTTGCGGTACTGCTCGTCCTGGTAATAGAAGCCGTCCGCCAGGTTGCTGCTGACGTGGTAATTATTGTATTGCTGGAGCGACGCGGTGTAGGTGCCCGGCGCCAGCTCGATGCTGTAGTTGATGTCCCAGCACTGGCGGGTGAGCGCATCGGCGGCGACCTTGCGGCAACCGCCGTCGTCCTGCTCGCCGATCAGCTGGCCGGCCGAGTTGAACAGCGCCACGATCGGGTCGAAGCCGCCACGGGCGATCGTCTCGCCGGCGGCGTTGATGCCGCCGGCATACGACCAGGTGCGCAGGCCGACCGTGGACAGGGTGTCGACGGTGAACTGGAACAGCTTGACCTCGTTATCGTAGGCGAACTCTCCGGTGTAGGAGATGTTGGCGGCGCTGGCCGGCGAGACGCAGGCGCACAGGGCCAGGAGAAGGGCGATCGGTTTCATTGTCACTTTCATGAGGTTTACTCGTTCAGGATGGGGTTAAAGGAATATCCGCTGCGACGGCCGCCGTGGCCGTCGCAAAGGCAAGCGTGCTTGAAGCGCCTCAGTTCAGGCCACCGCCGACGACCGTGAGCTTGCTGAAGCTCGCGGACTGGCCGACCGTGTTGCTGCCCGAGGAGACGGCCATGCCGACATACAGGGTCGGCGCGGTAACGTTGACGCTGGTCGCCTCGGTCCAGGTGAGGCCGTCGCGCGAAGCCGCCGAGTACAGGGCATTGCCGCGGCGTTCGATGCGCACCCACACCGGCAGGGTCGTCGTCGAGTAGCCGGACAGGACCGACTTGTTGTCGCCGTTGATGGCGCGTCGGATCTCACCGGTGCTGGCATAGCGCGCCGTCCACGCATAGGTGCCCTGGCCCGTCACCGAGTCGGTCGCCAGCAGGCCGGCACGGGCGCCGCTCGCGCTGCCGCCCTGGGTCAGCATCTTCGCCGTCATCGTGAAGTTGCCGGTCAGGGGCATGTACTTGAAGAAGAAGTTGTAGCTGGTGGAGGTCGAGATGTTGCCGCCGCCGGCGATGGTGTACACGCCATTGAGCAGCGAGCTTCCCACCGGCGCCGTCACCGCCGCATTCATCACGCCTTGTCCGACTCCGGAGCTGCAGTTGAACAGGGCCGTGCAGGTGGGAGCGATGACCGGCGGCTGCGGATCGGTCGGGGGCGGATCGGTTGGCGTCGGATCGGTCGGGTTGGTCGGTGGCGTGGTGGTGCTGGCCGCGGTGCAGGTGGCGTCGGTGCCGGGATTGTTGACGCGTCCGGCGCCCGCATTGTTCTTCACGAACACGCAGGCCTGGTCGGCCGGCATGGCGCTGTAGTTGTAGGGCGGCGTCCACCTGGTGAGGCGCGGCAGGCCGGTTGCCGCCATCAGGGCGCTCGAGATGTCGATTGCCCCGCCGACCCAGGGCTTCGTGTCGTCGCCCTTGTCGTTGATGAACAGTTCGCCCGCGGCGCGGTAGCTGATCGCGTCCTTGCCGCTGGAGACCTTGCCGCCCACCTGGGAGGGCTTCAGGTTCTTGAACAGATAGTAGTTATGTTCGGACAGGACGTCGGACTGGTAGCGCACGTCCAGGCCGCCCGCGAACTTCATGTCCGGATCGGCCGGAGCGGTGTCGCCTTCGAGCAGGTTGTTGAAGGTGTGCAGCTGGCCGAAGCGGATCAGCGGCAGCCGGCTCGCGGTCCCGTGCCAGTGCAGGCCGGTAAAGGTGACGTGCAGGCGTCCGGCATCGCTCCAGGCGCGGCCGCTGTCGCCGTTGCCGACCAGGGTGGTCTTTCCGTGCTTGAAGAACTTGCTGTTCGACAGCGTCACATAGTCGGAGCCGCGCACGATGTCGAGCGCGCCGTCGTGGCGGGTGTCGCTGGCCAGCCGGTCGGGCGTATCGCCGTCGCTGATGGTGACATGGTCGACCCAGATGTTCTGGGAGCGCGAAATCGTCACGCCGTCCGCATAGGCGTTGGCCGAATCCTCCGGGTTGACGTCCCAGGGAGTATCGAGGGCGATGTTGCGGATGATGATGTTGCGGGTCCAGGTGGGGAACAGGTCGCCGTTCTTGCCGGCCGCGATCCATTCCTTGAAGTCGGCTTCCGCATCGCCGCCCTGGCTTGCCGCCAGCTCGCCGCCGATCAGGAGCGTGGTACCGGTGATGCGGGCGGCGCGGCCCTGGGCGTCGTTGATGCCGACCAGGGTGGTGTTCGACGGGATGCTGATCGAGCCGCCGAACTTCTGGTCGGTGTAGCTTTCGTATTCCTTGAAGACGGTGTTGTTGGCGCTCATCCGCATGTCGATGTGGCCGACGATCCGGACGATCTTCGGCGCCAGTCCCGCTTCGTTCAGCGCGGCGACCAGCTGCTGGCCGTTGTAGACCGTGTAGATGTGCTGGGGCGCCGCATTGCGGCCGCCCGTGACGACCACTTTCTCGTGCGCGCTGCCGCTGCGCTTGTAGCTGTGCCAGCCGGCGTCCGGCGCCACCTCGCATTCGAACGTCAGGACGCCACCCGTCGGATCGTAGGTGGCGAACTGCCAGTTCGGCAGCACCGGCGCGGCGCGGTAGTTGGCCGGCGAGTGCTTGCCGCCCACCAGGACCGGCGCCCCGGGCCTGCGGGTGCCGTAGCTGCCCAGCTGGAGCGGCGTGGAAGCGCCAGTAAGGGTCTGGGCGTCGACGCCGTTCAGGGGCAGGGCCGGGCAGCCGGTAGTGGCCGTGGCGCTGGAAACCACGAGGGAAGAGGTTCTCGACATCGACATCGCGGTCGCCGTCTCGGGTTCGCCACCGCCACAGGCGCTGAGAAGCACGCCGACGGCGGCCGCAAGGCTGGTACGTTGCAAGCTTTGAATCATGTTTTAGTCTCCAAAGTGTTATTTTTAACTACAAAACTGCTCAGGCCAATTTTGTATTGCACGTACCACTATAGCTATTGGTCTGACCAATTAATTAAATGGTATATGCACTTTGCGAGCTCGTCCATAACTTTCGTATTGACGAACAGTCAACGATGGTGACGCCTTGCGGGGCGTGCGGCGGGGAGGAAGGGGGACTTGCCGGGGGGCTGCGGGATGGGTGAAGAGGCGCCCCGGCGCCGGAAGCGCCGGGGCGGCGGGCCTACTTTGCCTTGCGCGACGACCAGTGCACGTGCACGATCGTCCAGCCCTCACCCTTTTTTTCGAGCACCATCGTGCCGGTGCCGAAGGCATGCACAGGCTTGCCGCGCGCGGTGCCGGTGGTCTCGGTTTCTTCCCAGACGATGGCCGTGTTGCCATCGATCCGTTCGCCTTGTTTCAGCAGCTTGCGGGTGGTGGTCTTCGCGAACTCCATGTCGCCGCCCAGGTGATGGTGGGCATATTCGTCGCGCGAGCGTTCGACGTAGCCGGCCTCGTAGATGGCGACCGCGGGCGACAGCAAGGCGAGCGCCCGGTCCTTGTCGCCGCTGGTGAGCGCTTCGTGGAAAGCCGCGACGGTTTCTTTCGGCGTGGCCGCGAGGGCGGCGGAATGGACGCCTGCGAACGCGACGGCGAGGATGGATACTGCCAGTGACTGCTTGAACATGTGTGCTCCTTGCTTGTAGATATTGTTATTCACGACGCCATCGGCGGTGGCGTCGACGTGAGGACTGCGGCAGCGACGACGGCCGCCAGCAGGAAAACGGTTTCGGCCTGCAGGATGCGAGCGAAACGGGGCCGGGAATCGTGCATGGCGTGTGCGGGTTGGCGCAGCGCGTCCAGCAGCGACGGCATGACGACGAAGCGGTTGAGGGCGCCCAGCATCGCCGCGCACAGGACCAGCCCGACCTTGAGCAGCAGTGCGCTGCCGTAGGGGTTGCCGACCAGGTCTTGCGGCGACGCCAGCACGCGCCAGGCGCCCAGCGCGCCGGTCAGGAAAATCCCCGCCAGGGCGACGCTGGCGCTGCGCGAGAGCGCTTCGACATAGGCGGCGCAGTCGGCCCTGTCGATCGGCCCATCGCCTGGCATCCGCCTCAGCACCAGCAGGCCGGCGACGATGACTTCCCCGACCCAGAGGCTGACCAGAACCAGGTGCAGCCAGTCGGCCGCGACCGCCCAGCTGAAGTCGCCGCCGGCGCCGGCGTGGCTGACCATGCTGCGGCTGTACAGGAGCACGGCGAGCGCGGCGATCGCGATCCAGGCTGCCTGTCCGCGCGCAGCGGCAGCGGACAGCGCCACCACCAGCAGCGCGGCCGCACCGATCATCCATGCCAGGCCGTAGTGCGTCGCCGCGATCACCGAGCGCACGGCGGGCCAGCTTTGCGCCAGGGGCAGTTCCGCCATCGACGCCGCTTCGATCCACAGGATCGCGGCATAGGCCACGATGGCGGCGCCGGTGGCAAGCCGAAGTGTGCCGCGCAGGCGCTGCGTAGTCGCCTGCGCCCATGCGGACCGGCCGGCGCGCAGCCACAGGGATGCCGCGCCGGCGCCGACCAGCAGGGCGAAGGTCAGGTTCAGGACGACGGTGACGGCGCGCTGCAGCAGGGCGTGCTCCGCTTCCACCTATTTCACCTGGAAACTGAACTCGCCCTTGACCTTGTGTCCGTCGCGGGTGACGGTGCTCCACTGGACCCGGTAGCTGCCGGCGTGCAGGCCAGGTGTGGTGGCGACCAGGGTCTTGGCGTTGGCCGGGTCGATGGCGATCCTGGTCGGTTCGACTACACGGCCCCGTTCGTCGACCAGCTTCAGCTTGCTGAACGGGAGTTCGAGCGGGTCGCTGAATTGCAGGCGCACCTGGCCCGGGGCCGGGCTGACGATGCTGTTTGCCTGGGGTGAAGAGGCTTCCAGCCTGGTGTGGGCCAGCGCGCCTGGTGCGGCAAGCGCGGACACCAGGGTGGCCGTGGCGATGGCGAGATTCTTGATGTGCATGGAGTTTCCTTATTCCGCCTTCTGCATCTGGACGATGGTGACGGCGCCGTTCAGGCGCTCGGCGGCGAACTTCACCTTGTCGCCCACCTGGACCTGCTCGAGGATCGCAGCATCCTGCACGCGCAGGACCATCGTCATCGCGGCCATGTTGAGGTTCCTGATCTCGCCGTGGCGCAGGGTGATCTTGCCCGCCTCCTTGTCGACCTTCTTGACTTCGCCCTCGGTGAGCGCAGCCGCGGCGCTGGTCGCAGCCGCGTCATGGGCGCCGTGGCCGGCGTGCTGCTGGTCCTGGCTTGACGCCAGTGGGGCGGTGCCGGCGATCAGGATCGCGAGGCCGAGTTTCGCAAATGCTTTCATGGTGTGTCCTTTCCTTGCCTGTTTTTGTTTGTTTCGGAAAAACGATCAGTGATGGCCCTGGTGGCCCCTGGGTTTGCGCACGGTCACTTCCACCTCCGGCGACTTGGCGGCGGCCGGCATGGCCTGGCCGCCGGCCGACTGGCTGCGTACCGCCGCGGGCGGCTCGCCCTGCCATTCGTAGGCGACGGTACCGGCCGGATGCTTGTACCAGCCCGGGTCCTTGTAGTCGCCGGCTTTCTGGTCCTTGCGTACTTTCAGCACCGTGAACATGCCGCCCATCTCGACGCCGCCGAAGGGGCCCTGGCCGCTCATCATCGGCAGGGTGTTGTCGGGCAGCGGCATCTCCATGTCGCCCATCGACCCGCCCTTGTCGCCCATCACCATGTAGTCGGGAACCAGCTTGCTGATCTTCTCGGCCACGCCGCGGTGGTCGACGCCGATCAGGGTCGGCACGTCGTGTCCCATGGCGTTCATGGTGTGGTGCGACTTGTGGCAGTGGAAGGCCCAGTCGCCCGGCTCGTTGGCGATGAACTCGATGGCGCGCATCTGGCCGACGCCGACGTCGGTCGTCACTTCCGGCCAGCGCGACTCCGGCCGGGTCCATCCGCCGTCGGTGCCCGTCACTTCGAACTCGTGCCCGTGCAGGTGGATCGGGTGGTTGGTCATGGTCAGGTTGCCGACGCGGATGCGCACCCGGTCGTTCAGGCGCACGTTCATCGTGTCTATGCCGGGGAAGGCGCGGCTGTTGAAGGTCCACAGGTTAAAGTCCAGCATCTCGTTGACGCGCGGCGTATAGCTGCCCGGCTCGATGTCGTAGGCGTTCAGCAGGAACACGAAGTCGCGGTCGACGCGGTGCTGGGCCGGATTCTTCGGATGCGTGACCCAGAAACCCATCATGCCCATCGCCATCTGCACCATCTCGTCCGCATGCGGGTGGTACATGAAGGTCCCCGGGCGCCGTGCCACGAATTCGTACACGAAGGTCTTGCCCGGCTGGATGCCGGGCTGCGTCAGGCCGGTGACGCCGTCCATGCCGTTCGGCAGGCGCTGCCCGTGCCAGTGGATGCTGGTATGCTCCGGCAGCCGGTTGGTGACGAAAATGCGCACCCGGTCGCCCTCGACCACTTCGATCGTGGGTCCCGGGCTCTGGCCGTTGTAGCCCCACAGGTTGGCTTTCATGCCGGGCGCGATCTCGCGCACCACGGGTTCGGCGACCAGGTGGAACTCCTTGACGCCCTTGTTCATGCGCCAGGGCAGCGACCAGCCGTTCAGGGTCACCACCGGGTTGTACGGGCGGCCGTTGGGCGGCGGCGGCGGCGGTTGCGTGGCTGCCGTGCTCATCACGGGCGCTTCGGGCAGGGTGGCGGCGCCTGCGCGGCTCACCAGTCCGGCGCCGACCAGCGCCGCGGCGCCGGTAAAGAAATCTCGACGAGAACTCATTTTCTCTTCCTTGTCAGTGTGCGGGCGCCGCTTCGGCGGATGCGGCGGCGGTCAGCGATACGGTCGACCCGCCGCTGCCGTTGATGGCGGCCTGCAGGTCGGTTTCGGCGATCCAGAAGTCGCGCTGGGCCTCGATCGCGGTGTTCACACCGGTGATCTGGGCGCGCGCGTCCGCCAGCAGCTCGAACACGCTCATGAGCATGCCGTTATAGCGAAGCAGGGTTTCTTCCGAAATTTTCTTTTGCAGTGGAACGACTTCGTCGCGGTAGTGTCGGGCCACGTCATAGGTGGTCCGGTAGGCCGACCAGGCTTCGCGTACCTGCGAGCGGGCGGTGGTGGCCGTATGGGCGGTGCGGTGGACGGCCCCCATGTAGAGCGCCTCGGCCTTCGCGACCCGCGCACCGCCCCAATCGAAGATCGGGAGTGCCAGCTCGATTTCGTAACCGTTTTCGCGTGGCGCGCCGCTCTTGCTCGCATTGACGTAACCCGCGTCGAGTACGTTGACCACCCCGGTCGCGCGGGTCAGCCCCAGCGCACGCGCGGTCGATTCGGCGTCCAGCTTCGCCAGCTGGACGTCGAGCCGCTGCCGCATCGCCAGCGCTTCGACATTGCCTTCGTCGCGTGGGGCCGCCGGAAGATCGGGAAGCCGCTCGGGAAGCGTGAAGGCGGTCTGCGCACCCCACACGCTCATCAGGCGCGCCAGCTGCTCGCGCGCGGCGGTCGCATTGTGTCGGGCACGCGCGAGCTGGGTCGTGGTTTCGGCGGAGAACACCTGTTCGCGCGCCTGGTCGAGCGCGCTGAGGTTGCCGGCCTTGGCCATGCGCCGGGCCAGTTCGGCGCTGGCCTGCGCGGCTTCACGTACCTGTTCGGCATAGTGCGCCGACTGGGCCGCGGCAACGGCATTGAACCAGGCCTTGCGGGTGTCGGCCGCCAGGCGCACGGCGTCGGTCGCGGCAAGCAGTTGCGCGCCCTTGAAGCGGCGCGCTTCGATGTCACGGCGGATCGGAATGGTCAGCAGGCCGACCAGGTCGAACATCACGCTGCGTTCGATCTCCGTTTCGCCGCCGCCGGACATGCGGCTGAAGCTCACGCCCGGGTTGGCCATGCGTCCCGCCTGGACCAGGTCGGCCTCGGCGACGCCCAGGCCGGCGAGCGAGGCGCGCAGGCCGCGGTTGTTGAGCAGGGCGACACGAACGGCGCCGTCGGCGCTCAGCGGCGCCCCCAGCAGGCGATCGAGTTCGTCCTGGATCGATGCGTTGTCTGCGCTCCCTTGCGGCAGGCGGACGTCCTGGCCCGTGCGCGCCGAGGTCATTGCCGATACCGCGTCGAGGCCGCCGTCCTGCGAAAAGCTGGCGCAGCCGCTCAGTACGAGCACAAGCACGCCGGCGCCGATGGCGCGCAGCATGGGTGGCGAGGTTTGTATTGTCATTGTCTTGCCTTGGCTTGATATGGTCTCAGTGATGCTGATGGGCGTCGTGTGCGGGCGCGGGCTTGGCGGACCGGGCCGGTTTTGCCGGGGCCGGGGCCGGGGCCGAGTCATGCGCCGCATGTGCCGGCCCCGCGGCGAGCGCATCGTTCAACCGGCGCCAGGTTTTGTCCGGGCTGGCGTCCTTCTCCTGAGGCAGGCGGGAATAGCCGGACATCGCCGACTGGTAGACGGGTGGGGGGACGGCCACGGCCGGGTCGGCCGGGTCGGGCGAGCGGGATGCTTGCTGGGCATGCGCGCACGGCGCAGCCATCAGGACGCCTGCGGCGGCCATCATGTATAGGGATTTCATCGTCAATCCTCGAAAATCGGTCACGGGACGTGCGTCGCACGCACGGTCGCTTGGGAAGCGTGCGCAGCGGTGCAGGCGCACCGGCCGTCAGCTTCTGCTTCGATTACGCGGATGGATGTCGGGGAGGTCGCTGTGGACCGTCGGGGATGAAGCCTGCTACCAGGGTCGAAGGCGACACGAGGACGGCGTCGGAGCCGTCGAAGGTGGGAAGAGGGAGGAAAGCCGATGGCGGCGCGACTGCACCGGCGCAGACTGCCGAACAGGCGCTGCAGGCCGAATGCGTCTTTTTCACGATATCCGGCGCC
This sequence comes from Massilia sp. BHUDP2, assembly GCF_046236355.1. Taxonomy (NCBI): domain Bacteria; kingdom Pseudomonadati; phylum Pseudomonadota; class Betaproteobacteria; order Burkholderiales; family Oxalobacteraceae; genus Massilia; species Massilia sp. BHUDP2. The sequence continues at coordinate 80,242 of NZ_JBJUVW010000002.1, read as the reverse complement.
GAACCATGGTCCTCGTCGGCCGCTGCGTTCGCGCCGTGGCCGGCGTGCGCCGTGTGGTCCGCGTCATGATGCGCGTGGGCATCTGGAGCGGGCTGGTGGTGTGCCATGCCGGCGGAGCTTGCCGCGGTCTGGCGGACAGGCGCGCAAGACATCCCGACGCTCGCGGCGACCGCATGGAGCGGCAGCATGAGCATCAGTAGCCAAACAATGAATGTCTTGACAGTGCGGTTCATAGGCAGGCGGAGTATAGCACGGCATATTGAACTGAAAAGTGCTTGAAGGCTGTCCTGAATCAGGGGCGTGGGCCGCCGTCCACATCCTGTTTTGGTCAGGAAAAACCAGTGTTGGCAAAACTGCTTGACCTTCCTACAGTCGGAAGGTTTACAGTGAAATCAGCTAACTCCTGGAGCCCTGACATGCATGCACGCGAGCGATTGAACGAAGCTGTCGTCAAGCAAACTGCCGACGAGAGTGCGGTGCGTCCCGTAGCGGCGAAGACTGCCGCCGCTGTTGCCCCGGCCGGTGCGACCGGTTCAAGGGACTGTCTGTTCTGCCGGTACCGTCGCGCACCCGCGCAGGAGATGGAGGCGGCCCATGCCTAAGCTGACCGTCTTGCCCCACCCGGAATGCGCCCCCGGCGGCGCCGTCATCGACGTCTCACGCGGGACCAGCATCTGCGACGCCCTGCTCGAGCACGGCGTGGAGATCGAGCACGCCTGCGGCAAGGTCGGCGCCTGCACGACCTGCCATGTCGTGGTGCGCGAGGGCTTTGCCTCGCTGAACGAAGCAAGCGAAGCCGAAGAGGACATGCTGGACCGCGCCTGGGGTGTCGAACGGCAGTCGCGCCTGTCCTGCCAGGCCGTCGTCGCCGATGGTGACCTGAGCGTCGAGATTCCGCGTTATTCGCTCAACCACGCGAAAGAAAACGCATAGAACACCAATCTCCCATCCATGTTTCCGGAGCTGTCATGAACAACGATGCCGTATCCACAGAGCCCCTTCCCGCCGGGACGGTCTATACCTGTCCCATGCATCCGGAGATACGGCAGTCGACGCCGGGCAACTGTCCGATTTGCGGCATGGGACTGGAACCTGTGATGCCGTCGCTGGAAGAGGGCGACAGTCCCGAACTGATCGATTACCGGCGCAGGTTCTGGTGGACCCTGCCGCTCACGGTGGTCGTTGCCGTGCTGGCGATGGCGGGCCACCGACTCTTCGGTGGCGGGCTGGCGCTCCAGAGCTGGATCGAACTCGCACTCAGCACCCCGGTGGTGCTGTGGGCCGGCTGGCCGTTCTTCGTGCGCGCGGCACAGTCGATCCGCAAGCGCAGTCCCAACATGTGGACCCTGATCGGCATCGGCGTGGCCGCCGCCTACGGGTACAGCGTGGTCGCCACCCTTGCGCCGGGCCTGTTCCCGGCCACCTTCGCCATGCACGGCCGCATCGGCGTCTATTATGAGGCCGCCGCCGTGATCATCTCGCTGACCCTGCTCGGCCAGATCCTCGAGCTGCGGGCGCGTTCGCAGACCTCGGCGGCGATCAAGTCCCTGCTCGGCCTGGCGCCGAAGACCGCGCGCCGCATCCGCGCCGACGGCAGTGAAGAGGACGTGGCGCTCTCGCACGTGCGCGTCGGCGACCAACTGCGCGTCCGGCCCGGCGAGAAAGTCCCGGTCGATGGCACCGTCCTCGAGGGCGAAAGCGCGATCGACGAGAGCATGCTCACCGGCGAGCCGCTGCCCGTGACGAAGCGCGCCGGCGACAAGGTCATCGGGGCGACGATCAATGCCAGCGGCAGTCTCATCATCCGATCCGAGCGCGTCGGCGCGCAGACCATGTTGTCCCAGATCGTGCAGATGGTCGCGAATGCCCAGCGCTCGCGGGCGCCGATGCAGCGCCTGGCGGACGTGGTGGCCGGCTACTTCGTGTCGGTGGTGGTCCTGGTGGCGCTGGCGACGCTGATCGGCTGGGGACTGTACGGGCCGGAGCCGAGCTGGGTCTATGGCTTCGTCAATGCGGTGGCGGTCCTGATCATCGCCTGTCCCTGCGCGCTGGGCCTGGCCACCCCGATGTCGATCATGGCGGCGACCGGGCGCGCGGCCACCCAGGGCGTGCTGTTTCGCGACGCCGCGGCGATCGAGGCCATGGGCAAGGTCGACACGCTCATCGTCGACAAGACCGGCACCCTCACCGAGGGGAAGCCGGCGTTCGACCGCGTTATCGCGGCGGCCGGTTTCCAGGAAGACGAGGTGCTGCGCTTTGCTGCGAGCCTCGACCAGGGCAGCGAACACCCGCTCGCGCACGCGATCGTGGCGGAAGCCAGGCGGCGCGCCCTGCCGCTCGACAAGCCCGGCAGCTTCGAGTCGACCAGCGGGATCGGGGTGCGCGGCACCGTCCAGGGGCAGGCGCTTGCCCTCGGGAATACGGCGTTGATGGAAAGCGAAGGGATCGACTGGACGCCACTGCGCGATGGCGCGGAGGAGCTGCGCCAGGCGGGCGCCAGCGTGATGTACCTGGCCCGCGCAGGGCGCCTGATGGGACTGGTGGCGGTCTCGGACCCGATCAAGGAGACGACGCCGGAGGCGCTTGCGGCGCTGCGCCAGGCCGGCATCGCGGTCGTCATGGCGACCGGCGACGGCGTGACGACGGCGCGCGCAGTAGCGGCGCGGCTCGGGATCGAGGACGTGTATGGCGAGGTCAAGCCGCAGGACAAGCTGGCCCTGGTCGAACGCCTGCAGAAAGAAGGGCGCATCGTGGCGATGGCGGGAGACGGGATCAACGACGCCCCGGCGCTGGCCAGGGCCGACGTGGGGATCGCGATGGGAACCGGGACTGACGTGGCGATCAATTCCGCCCACCTGACACTGGTCAAGGGTGACCTGCGGGCCATTGCCCGCTCACGTCGCCTGTCGCTGCAGACGGTACGCAACATGCGCCAGAACCTGGGCTTCGCCTTCATCTATAACGCGCTCGGCATCCCGCTGGCGGCCGGCCTGCTGTATCCGGCCGCCGGCCAGCTGCTCTCGCCCATGATCGCGGCGCTGGCAATGAGCCTGAGTTCGGTCTCCGTGATTGCCAACGCCTTGCGCCTGCGCGGCGCCGGCGCAAGCACGGAGACGCGCCATGCATCCTGAGCTGCGCAAGGCCTACGAGGACGAGATGGCCGCGGCTCGCTATTGCTATCGTGCCGGCAGGGAGGCGGCCGCGATGGCGCATCTCGAGCGGGCTCATGTGCTGGGCCAGCGCCACGTCGCGCTGCACGTGGCGACGCATCGCTGGATGCTGAAGATCGGCCTGCGGCGCCGCGCTCCGCGGCAGGTGTGGGGGCAGCTGCTGCGGCTCGTGCTGGGCGCGCTCGGATCGGCCGTGGGCATCGTGCCGACCGGGAATACCGGCGGCACGGACATCGGCATGCTGCGGCGCCTGCCGCTCGACCCGGCAGTGCGGCGCCTGCTCGACAAGCGAGCCGGTACGCCGCCTATTGCCCGGGATCGGGTTTGACCCGCGCGTATTGGTAGTCCGCCGCGGAGCGTTCGAGCGCCAGGCCGAGCGTGTCCTTGAGCTCGTCGGGTTTGGCGCCCTCGGCCAGTTTGCGCTGGGCGAAGGTGTTGCGCAAGGTGCGCCCGCCGGCACGGGACAGGTCGATGCGGGCACGCTCGAACGTGGCCCGGACCTGCATGTAGACGGTCTTCTTGATCATCTTGCGTCCTTCGGTATTGGCGGGAAAGACGAACTCGCCCGGGATGCCCATTTCGGCGCGTTCCCTGAGCCAGGCCTGCAGCTCGGCGACGCCTTCCCGCGGAAGCAGCGCCACGTGCTCGTGACTGGTCTCATTCTTCTGGCTCGGGGTGATGGTCAGTTCAATGGATCCGTCGAGGTCGGCCTGTTGCCCGACCTCGCCCAGCAGCAGGCCGATCGCCTCGGCCACCCGCAGCCCGGCGAGCGCGATCGTGACCTGCATGGCGCGGTCGCGCCGGCGCTTCCAGCCGTCGAAGGGCGTCAGCCGGCGCACCCGCACCGGCGCCGAGGGCAGGGCGTCGAAGAAGCGGCGCAGCTGGTCGTCGGACAGGGCCCGCGTGGGTTCGTCCCGCAGGTACTCGGCTGGCCCGGTGGCCAGGAGGGCTTCGCGCGCCGGGTTCGGATCTGCTTGCAGATGCTGGTAGCAGCGCTCGAGCAGGCGCAGGTAACGGTGCGCGATCTTGCTGTTGATGACGCGGCCGTGCTCGTCGGCGCGGTTGAGGAAGCGCTTGATATCGGCATGGTCCACCGTGGAGAAGCGTTTGCCTTGTTCCGCCACCCAATTGCAGAAGTTGCGGAACATGTACCGGTAGATGGTGGCCGACTGCTTCGACACGGTCTTGAGCTTGCCGTCGGCCGGCAGGCGCTTGGCGGTTTCGGCGAAGTCGAGGCTGATGACGAAGGCGTCGAAGGCCTTCACGGGATTGTCGTCCCAGGATGAGAGCTTGGACATGATGGACATGGAGATGGGCGTCGGCGCACTATAGCATCAAAATGGTAACTAACCAACGAGGATCCGCAACGCGAAAAAAAACCGCCACCAGGGTGGCGGGTCGACGTCAGCTACTACGCCGGCAGGTGACAGGCCAGGCGGGCATACGAGCGGCTCCATGTTTTAGCTATCCGAGGACGCGCGAGCTTGCTTGGTTGGAGGTCATTGGAGCAGAAGGTCGGCCGTATAGGCCAGAAGCAGCGAGGAAGGTGTTTCTGGAATCAGCAGCGACAGGTCCCCATTGCTGAGATGCCGAGAAGAGAATGAATGCTTGGCGCCTGCCAACGCCAAACTGGGGAAAATTGTATTTCCGCGAATACACGTGAAAACTATAATAAATATATTTAGGTCCTGGAGATTGTATGAAACCAGAAAACGGTAAGAGATCAGCGCCATCTCTTCGAGCCATTGATTTTGCGATCGCATTTGCTTTCTTTGTGATGTTGATTCCAATCCCGATTTCGATGTGTCGCGGAACTCACCTGATCGATCAACTCAATTATTTCGCAGACATGCTCGCGGTACTTGCGGCCTTATATGCGGGTCGGACGATCTTCTTCCCGTCTGCGCAAGACGCTTCTGATTCTGCCGCTGTGAGCATGAACAACAGCGGCAAAACCATTGAAGTCGCCAACAGCCCAGAATCGGATGCTGCGCCCGCAGTCGAACAGAAGAGAGCGCAATCTGACGTTGACCCGAGCAATCAGGAGCAAAAATCAGATGTCGAACCACATGATGAGACTCCCCAACAGGTGTTCTATGCAATGTCGACCATCTTGGGCGGCTTTGTACTTATCAAAATCGCAGTGTTTTTGGGAAGAAGGTTCGTATTACCCGAGGTCGTCCTCAGCACTTTGCTAATTACCGCTGCAATCACATTTGCAAGTATTTCCTTTGGCCGTGCCCTGAAGTACAAAGTTCGGATCGGCACGCGGTTTACGCTCTCATTGGCTTTCGGCATTAGTTCGGGGATTCTTGCGAGCCTAACACTCGCTTATGTATTGTGATCGCTGATTCTCCGCTTCTCGCCTTGAAGTCAGCGTTGAATGCTGCCGTCGGGCGCTGGATTGTGGTTAAGTATGCACGAGCGGGCAGGGCGGCGGCACCCAGTTTTTCATTTGATGGCCGCAGATTGCTTCGTGACGGTCTTGAGTGTGCCGACGGCTGGCAGGCGCTTGGGGGTTCCGGCAAATTCGAGGCTGATGACGAAGATGTCGAAGGCCTTGAAGGGATTGTCGTCCCACCATGTGGGCCTGGATATGGTGCTTACGGAGATGGGCGTAGAGAGACTATACGGAGAAAAGTAACTAACCAACGAAGTTTGACACAACTCTAAAACCCGGCAACCAAGGGCGGCGGCGAGCGAGCCTCACGAGGAGGCCAGAAGGAAGCGCAATCCGCGCAGTTGCTCCCTGGTCAAGGAGCGGGATCCATGGCAGCAGCAGGACCAGGGTAGGGCAGCGATATTCACCGAGACTGGCACCAGTCGTGCCGCAACATCGATCCCTTTCGCTCTGTCCGGCATAGAGAAATACTTGACCAGGGCGGGGACCGAATCCTGGCCCTCCGGTCCCATCGCCGTTCAACATTGAGACCATATCCCGCACAGCCGGCAGTATAGTACTTAGGCAATTAAAAATGTGTAGGAGAAACATAAGAAAGTCAGGAAGGCAGACTCCCTGCGACAGCGACGCCGTTCCAGTCTACGAAAACATATTCATCGGGAATTTTTTATATGGGTTGGGAATGGCCCTTGGGAGCCGCTTGAGGGGGGCGCGCTTGCTTCCAGCCTGAACCTGTTACAGCAGACGCCGCTCGACAGCATGCTCGGCGACCTGCTTGCAGATTTCGGCGGCACAGTGCTGTTGTATGAATTCAAGCGCCGTTCCGGCGATCATAATAAAGAAGCCGTCAAGGCGGAAAAACTGCGCGTCGTGCTGCAGCGCGACCAGAACCTCGCCAACATTTCACGCACGGCGCACTGGAATGTCGTTCTGGAAGAAGCCTCGGTCAATGCCGAGATCAGCATTCACGTGTCACCTTACGTGGAGTTCGGCACCGGATCGCCCAGCAGGCCAATCCCGCTCAGCACGTATGTGGATGGGCTGGCGGCACATATTCTGGATGACGGCACCGAGCGTCCGCGTCCTGCGGACGTTCAGGCATACCTGCACCTGATGGCCGCCCTGAACCATGTCGATACGGCCAACGCCGGGGGATTCGTGCTTGCAGTGAAACGGGATGGGACGATCCAGTACACGCTGCTGGCAGATATCCGGGACTTGGCGATCAGCCACCACCGGCACCCCGAACTCGCCCGGCAACGCCAGCTGGAGCGGGAGGCCGGCCGTGACCGCAGCGTCGGAGCCGAGCAGGCTGCACCCGGGCCAGGGCATCAGGAGCGCGAACGCGAACATAGGATGGAACGATGATGAGCATGAACGAGACTTACGCGGCGTTTGCCTCGGCATTATTCGATGAAACAAACGCCAGCAGGCCGAGGTGGCCGGACTGATCAAGCGCCTGGAGTCGTCGGTTGCCGCATTCGAGGACACCGGAAGACGGCTGCCGCACGCGATCACCTCTGCGGTCGAGGCGCGCATGGAAAGTTCGGCGCAACAGGGCGCCGCCACGATCGCAACGAACTTGACGGGCGCTACGGCGTACGCGCAACGCGCAGCCGCCATGTACAGGCGCGAAGCCGACATCGGTCCGCGCAAGATTCTCACGGTGTCGCTGCTTGCGATCGGTTTCGGGCTCGCGGCAATGGTGTGGACGGCGCGGCTGTTCTTGCCGGACGCAGACGAGCTGGGCAGGCTACGCGCCGACATTGCGACGCTTGAAGAAACGGTGCGTCAGCTGGAACGGAAAGGAGGTCGCGCAAGGCTGGCCCGGTGCCCGGACTTGAAGAAACGTGAGCGCCTGTGTGTCCAGGTCGACGACTCGGTGCAATATGAAAACGGGTACCGGATCATCAAAGCTCTCGGAAGTAAATTTGTCAGTTCGGTCTCATAGCTCCTCCTAGCAGAACAGCTTCCTTGCCGGCCTCGATCTGAGGGTTTTTCTTCCTTCTTTTGGAAGTAAAACTGGCACTTCGCTGTCAGATGTACTAATTTGGTCAGAGCAGTGTCAACCCAGACTACCTGGAGGCGGCCATGGCCACAGCTAAGACTCCGCGTTCGGCGCAACGGGCGCGGGTACTTGACGCGTATCGCGGGCGTGGCCGTCAGAACAGCAACCTCTGGCTTGCGTATAGTGTCAAGCAGAACCAAGATCTGCTCTTCCATTCCGACCGCAGTTTTGTTCACTGGCTAACCTTCCTCGAGAGTGATCCCTTGGTCGTTGGGTTCTATCCAATTTCCCAAGACGTGAGTAATGTGCTTGAGGTTGGCCCAGAGTGCGCAATGGTTGTCGATCGCTCCAAGCATCAACTCGAAGTGCATATCGTCGCCGCGGTCGGGCGTGAGGTCGAGGCAGTCCAGACGGATTCCGGGCTGGCAACGGTTCGCATAATCAGCTACGACGAACTACGGGCACGCTCTCGCCTGGCCGTTCACTGGCTCAAGGCGGTCAACTACGCCGGCATGTTTCGGTACAAAAGCCCCAATGTCATCATGAAGCAGTTGGCGGTTGCGCTCACGCACCGGCAGTCTGGAACAGTCGACGACTTAGCCGAGGACCTGACTGGCCACGATCGCGCCTCGGTATTCGGCGCCGTTGTGAGAGCTGCAATTCATGGGCGACTCAACCTTGACCTATCGGCGCACGGATTGTGTGGGGCGACCCACTGGACCGACCGTATGTCTCCGGAGGAGTAGCAGCATGGGTACGCGGCAGTCGGTGATTAAGGACGCAGTGCCGCTCGAGCTGTGGCCCAGCGTGCTCGACGTTGAGTTTGAAGACGAACAACGGGAACAGTTTCGAGCGCAGGTGGAGGCGATGCACCTCTACTTCGCGTGGGTTCCTGTCGCCCAGATCGAGGCACAGACCGGGGTCCATCAAACCTGGTTACCGAAGCTCGCCAGACGATGCCTTGAAATCGCGTCTGACGGACGCATCCAGGGATTCCGGGCATGCATCCCGTTCTCCCGAACCAAGGATTACTGTAGGGTTAGCAAACTGCCGCACAATCCGCCAGGCGTTCCATCGGGAATGGCTGGGGCTTTGGGCGCCATACTCCGACGATTCCCTGCTATCGAGCAGCAGCTGGTTCTGTACATTAAGAACGAAGCGAAGCACATGGCTGTTCCAGAATACAAGCTCAGGCCTTGCGACCTTCACCGAATATTTCTTCGCTGCCTGACTGACAACGGTGTAGGGCCGAACGAATGGCCGTTCACGACGCAATATAGGGGGCTACGTTCGATACAAGCGTTCATGAAAAAGACGCTGGACCGGCATTTTGCACGAAGCACGATGGCTCGCGGTGATAGCGCGGCCCGTGCTCACTTGAACGTTGGTCGAGGCGTTGCCCCACTGCTCAGCTTCGACGAGCCATTCGATGCGGTCGAAATCGATACCTACAAGATTGAAGCGCATCTAACCGTCGCCTTCGAAACGCCTGAGGGGCTTGAAACTGACTTAAGGCTGGATCGATTGAACCTGATTGCTGTCGTTGACCGGTTCAGCAGCGCCGTACTGGCTTACACGGTCGTGTATCGCCCTGAAATTAGCGCGGACGACATTCTCAAAGTCATTCGTAGTGCAGCGTGCGGAACCTGGGAGCCGATAGAGCTGAGCATTGCAGGCTTGTCCTATCCCGAAGGGGCCGGGCTCCCAAGTGGGGTAATCGATGGTGCGCAAGGGGCGCTTTGGAACGCGACGATGTTCGATGGCGCCTTGGCGCATTTATCTTCGGCCGTTCACGCGCGCGCACGTGCCGCACTTGGCTTCGCCATTAATTGGGGGCCGGTCGCGCATTTTGAGCGCCGGCCAAACGTAGAGAGGACATTCAATCAGATCGGTCGATCACTGTTCAAGCGACTCCCTTCTACCACCGGATCGCATCCTCGTAACGGTCGTGCGGACGAGGCGGAGCGCAAGGCCGTCGAACATCACATCAGGGCGGCGGACGTCGAGCAGCTTCTGGACGTTGAGTTTGCGCAGCATAATGCGACCCCTACGGAAGGGCTCTCGAACCTGTCGCCGCTTCAAGCAATCCGCTATTTTCTGGACCGCCCGGAACGCTTTGAAAGCCGCCGGCGTCCTGCTGGCATGTCTGCAGAGGCGGGATTCGGCCAGTACGAACCAGTAACCGTTCGTGGTAATCGCAGCACCGGCCGACGACCCTATGTTCAGGTCGACCGCGTGCATTACACGAATGAAGTGCTCGCCACTTCTGGCCACCTGATCGGTGCGCGATTGCTGTTAGAAGTGGATGAGGATGACATGCGCCAAGTGAAGGCCTTTCTCCCGAATGGTGGCGAGCTTGGTGTCCTGAAAGCCCATGGTAAATGGGGGCTGACAAAGCACAGCAGGCGGACTAGGAAGGCAATCAACAGTCTCATTACAAAGAGGCTGATCACGGTAAGCACATTCGACGACCCTTTGCAGGTGTACATGCGTCATTTGGCGAGCAAGAAGGGTGGGCGGACGGGCTCAGGTCCGAGACCGAAGCAGCTTACCGAGATCGTGCGTGTCAGTAAAGACGCAGGCCTTGATCCGAAGGTCGTCCGTGCTCCCTCGCCGCCGCCTGGTGTTCCAGACACAACCCGTCGTGTGCTCAACGAAACCCGCGGACGCCTTCTTGATGAGCCGACATTCGATTTCTTTTCCAAGATCAAGAATCGGAGGTAGTCATGCCGAACCGTGACAACAAGACTGACGTTTCACGTGCGGCTGCATCCACGTTTGATGCTGACATGCGAGAACGGCTCCTGGGTGGCCATCCCATCAGAGAAGGAGCCTATACGCTTCCTACGCCGATGATGCAGCGGACATACGCGCTCGTGCGAGAACTCGTCTGGGCACGACGGACAGGAACGGTGTTCTACTCTTCGCCGCGTATGGGCAAGACGCGCTGCGCCCTCGCGATTCGTGATCTGCTGCGAGCTGAGTTTCCCAACATTTATGTAACCTTGCTTAGTACGCGTCCAAGCGGGCGTCCGACCACGTCACACATGCTGCGGCTCATCCTGGAAGCGGAGTCGCACGTCCTTTCGAGACGGCCTGACCCAAACCTCTTATTCGGCAATGCAGTGGCGGATATTCGGGTCAAGGCTGGGCGCATCGGCGCAAAGCAGTATGTTTTGCTAATCGATGAGATGCAGCTGTTGAATGATGCCGACTTGCAGCAACTGGTGTGCTTCCACAACGAGCTGGAACTGCAAAACCTCAAGATGACGGCGATCTCCTTCGCGCAGCCAGAAATCCTGCATCGCCGTACCAGCCTTTTGGCAAACAATGCCAGACAGATTATCGGACGATTCCTCAGCGATACCTTGCAATTCGATGGGTGCTGCAGCGAGGGTGATTTTGGTGACCTGCTACGTTGTTATGACTTGGCATCAGAATTTCCGGAAGGATCAGGGATCACCTTCACACAATTCTTTTTTCCAGCGGCCTATCGGGCCGGATTCCGGCTCGAAACATATCGCACCGCCCTGTGGGACGCCCTGCACCGCGCGGCCGGAAGCATTGCCGAGCAAGGCGTTCCAATGGAGCACATCTGCCTGACAATCGAGGACTTGTTGCTGTCGCTAAGGCGGCAGGACCATTGCGGATTTCATATCGACGAAAACGATATTGACGCTGCGGTATCGGCCTCGAAACTACGGTCGTTCAGCGACGTACTAAACTGAAGCACTGGAGGCACCCATGCACAGGCGAACCGGTGCACTAAGACTTACCTGGAACCCGGCGTTCCAGTTTCCCTTCGAATCAGGCTGGTCGTTGTTTCGAAAGGTAATGATACTCAACAACCTGGATGAGTTCGAGCTGGGCGATCTCATCGCGCGCCCACAGCGGCCGCGGACGAAATCACGCCTGCGAAACTGCGCTGACAGCAGTTGGATCGATTTCAAGCGCTTCGGTGACTTGCTCGACGTGCCTGCCAGAGAACTCAAAAACGGCTTCTGGGATCAGCTCGCCATCAACGTGGTTGGCGGTGAAAAGGCGACGTCGAGGGTATGCAGCACTTGCTGGCATTCCCACCAGTTTCACTGCCTTTTTTTCGACTTGGCCTGGGTGAAGCACTGTCCTTGGCACGGCGCTGATGTGTGTCGCCCAAATACGCTGGGAAAACCAGCTAAGTTCAATGAAGTATTACGAGGTGACGTAGACGAGATGTCGCTCGACAAGCTATTGTCCATCTCGGCAATGGGCCGAGACGATCGCCTTCGAGTAATCGGTCATGTTGTCGAGTATCTCGAATGGTGGCGCGCAGTACAGGCGAAGGTGCCTGTTGCTGACACTTTGCTGCATCGACTGGTCAGCACTTCCGAACTGTCCGAGCAAAGTAGCCTGGAGCTGCGATGGCAAGCCGGCTTTGCCCAGGAGCAGGCGCCGCTACCCTATGGATCGTGGGTTCTCGAGGGTACGCCTTCGATAGCGTGCCGGTATGTTCAGGTCACCGATACCGGAAGAACGCCTGGCGCCGCGGAAGACAGGACAACCATTCGCAACGATACAGGAAGGTGCTACCGTGCGATTCGCCGCCATATCTTCCGCAACTATGTGCGTCGGCACCGTAGATGCTTGTCCAGGCTCTCGAAGCTCGACCAGGACGATCGCCTTTCCCTGGCGCGAAGTGGTGTATGCGCAACTTGCTTGGCCTATGTCGTTTGGAGGATGTCCACAGAGCGTCTCATGATCATGAAAGGTCTGCATTATCCGCGGACCAGTGATTATGAATTACGCTTATCCGAGCCTTGGGCCCACAGCCCTTCGGACGACCCAAGCCGGCTTAGCTTCACTTACATGCAGTTCTTTGGACTGTGGGCCGCAATGATCGACTGCTTGAGCAGGGGAGGCTTCAAAGTTGCCATGCAAGACACGGTAGTGACGCCCCAGGTCGTGTTTGCACATGATGATTCCCGTCCTTTTGACTCACCTATACGCATACTGCATTGTCTCTACGCAGATCCGGCCGCGCTCGTGTTGCGTGCGGGGCGACCGTGCAAAAAGCCTTGGACCCTGCTGTCGAATGAGCAGCAGTGCATCCTACGAAGCTGGGAGTGGCTCAACACTTTGCGGCCCACGGAAAAGTCCCTGTTCGAGATTTACGTGGAAACTAGCCCGGATGCACTGATGAAGTTGCGCCAGCTGTGGACTTGACAATCTGGACTTGGGTACGGTTTTACTTTCTCAAATCGCCGAAGCGCTCACCCGTTTCCAGATAGCGGATTGCAGACTGAACGTCGCGCCATCCGACGTATTCCATCAGAGTCTTCAAGTCCCACCCGTTCGACGTCGCCCACGAAGCAAAGCCACGGCGTAAGGAATGCCCACTGTACTCATCGGCCTCTGCTATCCCCGCTGCAAGGAACAAGGAGCGAAGCAAAGGCACCAGGCTGTTGATGTGCAGCCCTTCAGGGCGAATATTGCCCCAACGATCAATACCGCGAAACACAGGTCCTTCCTTGATGCCTGAAACCTTCGTCCAGGCCAAATATGCGTCCACTGGACAGAGCCTTTGCAATGCTGGCGTCCTGAACGTCACGCCCTGGGCATTCCGATCGCCTTTAGAGCGGGGCAAGAAGCAACTAATGCCCTGGCCCGCGACTGCCTTGGTATGCTCGACACGGAGGCGGGTAAGTTCGTCGCCACGGAATCCCCGCCAAAATCCCAGCAAGAGCAGGGCGCGGTCGCGCGTGTATCGCAGCTCATCGGGGTGTCGATTGTGGTCGACCGCCAGTGAGACCATTTGGTCGACCCAACTCACAATCTGGCTGACCTCCTCAAGCTGAACCGGCCGGGCCTGCTTTTGTTGGGAGGGGTGTAAGGATCGAATGCCTTTGAGCACCTGGCGTACGAGCGGCGCCTTCGTTGGGTCCGCAAACCCGTGATCGCGGTGCCAGGAGGCCAGTGCGGCCAGGCGCTGCTGCAGGGTACTTATCGATAGCGTGCTTGCATGCTCCGCTAAGTAACGCGCGATCGTATCCCCGCTTGCGGGCAAGAGACCGCCCCACTGCACTTCAAAGTGCTCGACGGCCGATCGATAGCTTCGCTGGGTGTTTTCACGTGTCCCAGCGGTGACGTAGGTGTCGATAGTGCCCATTGCCTAATCCTAGCGTGACCACGTACCCAAGTGACGCAGGGCATCGGCTCCACGGCGAATCTCGCCGTCCTGCATCCGATATCGAAATCGATCGTCGCGAGCGTACACTTGCCGCTGCCAGTTACCCAGAATCACGCCGTTCATCAAGGCCACTTGCTTTTCGTCGGCATGGACGACCCCGTCCGGCCCCTCGAATGTCCCGATCAGTGCCAGGTCGTGAGCCACAGTGAACAGTACTTCTGTGCCGCGTAGCGCGAAACCAGGGCCGCCGAGCCCGCCAGTCATCGGGCGGTCTGCCCACTGAAGGATTACCGGGTGATCCGAGGTGACAAAGCCACCTGTCGCGGGAAGCGCGCGTGTGAGAAGCCAATTCCGTTGCCCAAGCAACGGCAATATTGCATCGACCAGTTTCAACTCCTGGCCGACATGGTGGGTGGTCGATACGGAGATGGTGTACTCGCCTCGGTCAATGAATTCGCGCATTCGCTCATAGGGCAGGATATCTTCGGCGTTTAGTGCTCCGGCACGCGCGGCCTTGGCAAAGCTCGACTCGTATCGCTCCTTTGTCGCAAGTGTCAGATCCATGACCCGCTTCATGACTTGCTCATGGCTGTGGCGGACATTCTCGCGCATTCCCGGATTTCGAACGGCAAGCAGTGCGATCAGGTTCAATACGAGGTTCAGATCCTCTGAACCCTTGATTTCCCGCTCGCGGCAAATCCGCTCGAGCGCCTTGTCGAGCTTACCCTCAAACACGGCGATGCCTGACTCGACGTAGTCAGGCGGGATGCCGTCGATGTCCACGCGATTGAAGTCGCGCCCTGCAGCGACATTGCGTGGGACCGATGAGAATTGGCGTCCGACTTCGAAATCAGTGACGTACAGCGTGGACTTCTTGCTGCGACCCTTCGTAAAGCCCTTGAGGTAGCACTGTGGAACCCAGTGGTGGTTTCGCGACATGTTGGCCGTCATGGTTTGATCCAAGTTGATGGCGACAGGGAACTGTACAAGCAGTGGCACATTCTAGCGTATCGAGCAGCCTCAGACGGGATAATCTTCCATTATCCCATCTTAGACAGCGCTGGTTGTAGCGAAAAATCTGTCAACTAGCCAGTATGTACCATGATAGTATGTATCTTAGTATGAAATTACTTGGAGTCGATCATGGCGCGTGCTGGTGTGTATTTTTCCGACGTGAAGCTGGCCCGCGATGCCTTGCTGGCAAAGGGCCGCCGGCCTTCAATCGACGCGGTACGCGCCGAACTTGGTGATACGGGATCGAAAACGACCATTCATAAATATCTCCGCGAACTGGAAGCACAGGACGGCGCGCGCAGCTACCCCGTCAGCGAGGCTATCCAGGAATTGATTGCTAGGCTTGCCGAGCAGCTCAAGAGCGAAGCGGACACGGTCGTCATCGAATTGCGCGAACAGCTTTCAAGCGAGCGCAGGCGGTATGAAGTGGACCTGGCGGCTTTGCACGATACTCTGACTCAGCTGCGCGCCGACAACGAGGCCAAAGATGATCAGCTGTCGGCGAGCCAGCAGGAACTTGACCGGGTCCGCCGCGAACTACATCAGGAGCAGGTGGCAAGGCAAACCGCCCAGCAACGCAACCGTGATCTTGATGAACGCCTGAGCGATGCCGAGCGACACCAGCAGTCTTTGGAAGAAAAACATACGCACGCTCGCGAAGCGCTGGAGCATTTTCGGACCGCAGCGAAAGAACAACGCGAGCAGGAAGGCCGACGTCACGAGCAACAGGTCCACTCTTTGCAAGTGGAATTGCGTCAAGCCCAGCAAACCGCAGCGCTCAAGCTGGAACAGTTGACGCAGCTGAACAAGGAAGCCGCCTCCCTGGCCTCAGAGTTGGCGGCAGTCAAACAGACGCTGTACCGCGAGAAGGAGCTTGGCCGCGCCCTCACACGCAGGATCGAGGAGTTGCAGGCGATCGAACCCCGGGTCGCTGCGTCTGAGACGCAGTTAAACGAGCTTCGCACGCGGCACGCACAGACTGCGGATGAGTTAGCGAAGGCCGTTGATGCGAGCAACGAGCTTCGCCGTCAAAACACGGCATTGGCGGTGGAATTGGATAATGCCCGCCTGACGAAGACGCTGGGCGAGCAGATCGCCCAGCTGCAGAAGGCAGTGTTCGGCGCCGATCAGGCACCGACGACAGATTCAACGGAAAAGTAGGTGACTATGAAGGGAACGCGACTGGATGCTGAGTACGTTTCGGCTGGCGAGTCTACCTTCAAGCAGTTATGTCCCATGGGGCAAACCAAGTGCCGCATTGCCAGAGTCAGTGCCTAGCGTGCGAAGAATGGCGCAAGAATCACTCCGGTCGCTGACAACGCAGCGGCCACGTAGTTCACGCAGTTGCGACTCAAGCGCTGATAGCGCCTCGATTCGTTCGAGCACCTGCGCTATGTGCCTGTCCAGAAGCTGGTTGACGCCCGCACATTCCTGCTCAGGATGCTCACGGAAATTCAACAAGATCCTGACTTCATCGATCGACATGTCCAGCGCCCGGCAGTGCCGAATGAAGGAGAGGCGCTCGCTATGGGTTTCATTGTAACTACGATAATTGTTTGCACTACGCTCCGGGGGCGTGAGCAAGCCGATTCGCTCGTAATAGCGGATTGTTTCGACCAGACATCCAGAGCGAACAGCAAGTTCCCCGATCTTCATGAACATTCTCCAATGACGCTTGACCTTGTACCTGCTACATGGTTTTAAATGCGAACTATACACAGTTTGTCGGAGAATGAAATGTCAGATTGTAAGAATGAATCATGCTGCGGGCCGGCCGTTGTTCCGGTCGCGAACCCGATGACCGCTTTATCAGGCGCATCGGTACTGGAATTGCAGATCGCCCAGATGGATTGCCCGACCGAAGAGGGGCTGTTGCGGCAGTCGCTTTCGCGTGTTCCCGGCGTAGGAAAGCTGGACTTCAACCTGGTACAGCGCAAGCTGCGTGTCGAGCATGACTTGGCCGATCCCAGCCCGATCCTGGCAGCGGTGCGCGTGGTCGGTATGGACCCTGTGGTCGGTGAAAAAGCGGGATCAAGAAATGCGGCGCCGGCAACGGTCTTCCGGATCGAGGACATGTGTTGCCCGACCGAAGAAACGCTGATCCGAAACAGACTCGCGACGATGCCGCAGATTGAACGGCTCGAGTTCAACCTCATGCAGCGGCGCCTGAGTGTGTGGCATAGCGGAGATGCGTTTCCGATCGAAGCTGCGCTTGGCTCGCTTGGCATGCGTGCAGTCCAAGTGCAGGATCAAAGTACACAAACAGCCGCGGATGTCCCGACAACCATGGCGAAACGGGAGGCGTTGGGATTGGGACTTGGGCTAGCGGCGGCGATCGGCGCCGAAGTCCTTGCCTGGAGCACCGGTGACGAAAACTCCTTTATCGTCATCGCATTGTCGCTTGCCGCGATCGCCATTTCGGGCCTGGGCGTCTACAAGAAAGGTTGGATTGCCCTTCGCAACCGCAATCTGAACATTAACGCATTGATGTCCATCGCCGTGACGGGCGCTGTGCTGATCGGACAGTGGCCGGAAGCTGCCATGGTCATGGTACTGTTCGCGATCGCCGAACTGATCGAGGCGCGTTCGCTCGACCGGGCGCGAAATGCTATCCAGAGCCTCATGGCACTTGCTCCCGACACGGTCAGCGTCCGCCTCCCTGATGGAAGCTGGGGAGAGCGCGATGCCGCGACGGTAGCCGTCTCAAGCATTGCCCGGGTCAGACCGGGAGGAAGAATTGCCCTGGACGGCGAGGTGACCGAGGGGCAGACCACGGTCAACCAAGCCGCCATCACCGGCGAAAGCATACCAGTGGCGAAGGGCATCGGCGACAAGGTGTTTGCCGGCACGGTCAACGAGAATGGCGCCTTCGAGTACCGGGTGACTGCAAGCCATAGCAACTCAACCCTGTCGCGCATCATTCGGGCAGTCGAAGAGGCACAGGCGAGCCGCGCCCCGACCCAGCGCTTCGTCGACCAGTTCTCACGCATCTATACGCCGGCAGTATTCGTGATCGCCTTGCTCGTGGCCGTCGTGCCGCCACTGATCTTCGATGGCGAGTTGATGGCCTGGATATACAAGGCCTTGGTGATGCTCGTCATCGCCTGTCCTTGCGCGCTGGTCATTTCCACGCCGGTTAGCATCGTCAGTGGCCTCGCAGCAGCAGCCCGCGCTGGCATCCTTGTCAAAGGCGGCGTCTATCTGGAACAGGGCGGGCGTCTGCGCTCCATCGCTCTGGACAAGACCGGAACCATTACCCACGGTTCGCCTATGGTGACCGATTTCTACCCTCTCAAGGGCGATGGCGAACGTGGTTTTTGGTTGGCCGCATCGCTCGCTGAACGCTCCGATCATCCCGTATCAAGCGCCGTGAGCCGGTATTGGGCGAAGCAGGGCCATGCCGCACAGCTGGCGGAGGTCGCGGATTTCGAGGCACTTGCCGGACGCGGCACCAAGGGACGCATTGACGGTGCCTGGTTCTACCTGGGTAATCATCGCCTGGTCGAGGAGCTCGGGGTCTGCAATGCCGAGACCGAAGGAATAATCGATCGGCTGGAGCAGGAAGGCAAGACTGTTGCCGTTTTGTGCGATGAGACGGTGCCCCTCGTTCTAATCGGCGTCGCCGACACGATTCGCTCTACTAGCCGCGCGGCGATCGCCGAACTTCACCAACTGGGCGTTCGCACGGTCATGCTCACGGGTGACAATGTCGTTACGGCAGGCGCGATCGCGCGGCAGGTCGGCATCGATGATGCGCGCGGCAGTTTGTTGCCAGAAGATAAGCTCGCCGCGATTGAAGACGAGCGCACTAAATTCGGCACGGTCGGGATGGTTGGAGACGGCATCAATGATGCTCCTGCGCTGGCAAAGGCGGACATTGGATTCGCGATGGGCGCCGCCGGCACAGACACGGCCATCGAAACAGCCGACGTAGCTCTTATGGACGACGATCTCGGCAAACTTGCGCAGTTCATCCGCTTGAGCCGCAAAACCGCGAGAATCCTTCGGCAGAATATCGTCCTCGCCCTGGCGATCAAGGCGGTATTCATGATCCTGGCATTCGCCGGAACGGCTACGCTGTGGATGGCCGTCTTCGCCGACATGGGCGCAAGCCTGCTCGTCGTCTTCAATGGCCTGCGCCTGCTCAAGCTGGCCCGCCACAAGGTCTAGCCGCTGGGCTTGAAACGGTCGGTCTCTCAGCCGAGCCGGCCGTTTTGCTCGTAGTTCTGCGGCCGGATGGCGCGCTCCGCGAGCTCGATCAAAATATGGATGACCTTGATGTGCAGCTCCTGGACACGGTCGGCATAGCGGCCCGCACTCGTGCAAATGCAGACGTCGGCATGCTGGGCAAGCGGCGACCCTGGCCTGCCCGTCAGACCCACCACTTGCATGCCGCGTGCGCGCGCCGCCTGCGCGGCGAGTACTACCGAAGCGCTACTGCCGCTCGTGCTGATGGCAAACAGCAGATCCCCATCGGCGCCATTGCCCTGGATGAAGCGCGCGAAGACCTGGTCATAGCCGTAGTCGTTGGCCACACAACTCATGTAGCTCGGGTCACTGATGGCGATGGCCGCCATGGCTGGGCGATCATCCCGAAAGCGCCCGGACAGCTCTTCCGCCAGATGCATCGCATCGCACATCGAACCGCCGTTGCCACATGAAATCACCCGCTTCCCACTGGCGAGAGTATCGATCAGGAGCTGTGCCGCAGCTTCGATGTTCCGGAGCTGGATGTCGTCACCGAGTAGGCGCGCTAGCCCTTCGCGCGCCTCGTCGAGGCTATTCCTGATGTGTTCGATCATCGCGACTCTCCTTCCTGTGCGTGCTCATGTCCCGCGTGCTCGCCATGGGCGTTCTCTGTAGCCGGGCCGAACGAATGTTCTTCCACCGCCTGCTCGCATGGCGTCGTTTCTATCTGGACTGTGCTGTGGTGAATGTCGAACTCCGTTGCCACCATGCGGCGGATGTTCGCCAGCAGCGCCTGAGGATCTGTGACGTCCTGCCGATGAACAATGTGGACGGTCAGGCTTGCCTTGCCGCTAGTAATCGACCAGACGTGCAGGTCATGCAGGCTTTCCACGCCTGAGACCCGCAGAATCGCGTCCTTTACCTGCACAATCCCCAGGCCTTCCGGCACGCCTTCAAGCAGAACGTTCATGCTGGCCTTGAGCAGTGTCCAGGTGCGTGGCAGGACCCACAGTCCAATTCCGACGGCAATGAGAGAGTCGACCCAGCTCCAGCCGGTATAGCGAATGATCAGGGCGCCGGCAATAACGCCGATCGAACCAAGCATGTCGCTCCAGACCTCGAGATACGCCCCCTTCACGTTCAGGCTGCTGTCCTTGCCGCTCGACAGTAATCGCATGCTGACGAGATTGACGACCAGGCCGAAGGCGGCGACCACCAGCATGGTTCCCGACTGGATCTCCGGCGGCGTACGCAGGCGTTCGTAGGCCTCGTACAGGATATAGACTGCCACGAGGAACAACAGGATTGCATTGAACGCGGCAGCCAGGATCTCGAAGCGATAGTAGCCGAAGGTACGCTCGCTGTCGGCCGGGCGCTTGCCGATACGGATGGCTGCCAACGAGATTGCGAGCGCGGCAGTGTCGGTGAACATATGCGCCGCGTCCGAGATCAGAGCGAGACTATTGGTGAGAATGCCCCCGATCACCTCGGCGATCAGAAAGGCCGTGGTTAGGATCAGTGCGATCCAGAGCGGCCGTTCGTTCTGGCCGGGTTGCGCCGCGTGAGAATGTCCTGCCCCCATCATCTCCCTCCTGTTCCAAATTGAGTCGATTATTCGTGCCGTGCGATTAGTGAAGCCCTCGGACGCTACGTCGTCTTGTCATCCGCCCCGCCATCGTCAACGGCGTCTTCGGTTTTGACGCCTTTCTTGTATTTCCGCCAGCCGAGGTAAACCCAGACCAGGCCAACCAACACTAGTACGGCCACGATAGTGATGCCGACGAGGTGGTCCTGTAAGGCCACACTTGCCTGTTGCTGAAGTAAGGTCATTGTTTCCTCCAAATGTGGGGCCGTCTGTACGCTCGAGGCATTTATTCAAACAACTTATCCATATGAACCAACGGGCGTATGAGGAGTGTGAGTATGATTACCAGACCGGCAGCGGCGTCTACCCGGCCACTTTCAGCGGCACCAACTGTTAGGTATGCGCCTACTGCAAGGATGGCAGGGGCCGCTGAGGTCAGTGTCTTGACAGCGTTATGAATGCGGCGCCGCCTGCCAGGCTGCGGCGTCCATGTGGCTACGGGACCAGCCGCAGCCGCCCCGAACCCAGGAGCGGCCCAGGCGGCGACAGCGGCCAGGTTAAGCGGCTCGGCGTGAGCCATGCCATGGAGCCCCTGCGCCGTCACACGCATAACGAGGAGCAGGCAACTCACCGAGATCGCCAGAAACAACGGAAGGAAGCCGAGCGCTCCTGGGATAAGGTGGGCGCGCCCCCCGGCACCCCTGGCTAGCAACATGGCACCGATACAGGCAAGATGATGGGCAACGCCGGCCAGGAGCAAGACGCTTCCGAGGAGGAAGCCACCGATCGCGCAGCTCGCGAACGACACCACATGCATGCCTATCGCGAGCCTGAGCGACGCCGGGGCAGGTGGCTGCTCCGGCCCGCACTGTTCCCTCGGAAATTCCGGGGCAGTCATGTAGCCGCCTCAATGCAGGACTGCCTGCGCGGTGGGCTCGGGCGTCTCCACCTCATCCTTGCGATGCGCAAGGCGGTAGAGAAGCGGGAGTACCAGCAGGGTGAGGGCGGTCGAGGACAGGATGCCGCCGATCACGACCGTCGCCAGCGGCCGCTGCACTTCGGCGCCGGTGCCGGTTGCGATCGCCATTGGCACAAAGCCGAGCGAGGCGACCAATGCCGTCATCAGGACTGGGCGAAGGCGGGTCAGCGCGCCGTGCCGCAGCGCCTGGTCAAGTCCCATGCCTTCTTCGCGCAAGGTGCGGATGTAGGAAATCATCACCAAGCCATTGAGAACCGCGACCCCGGACAGCGCGATGAAGCCCACCGCGGCGGAAATCGATAGCGGTATACCACGCAAGGCAAGCGCAGCCACGCCCCCTGTCAGCGCGAATGGAATACCGGTGAAGACCAGTAACCCGTCCTTGATGTTGTTGAACATCATGAAAAGCAGAGTAAATACAATGAACAGGGCAAGCGGGACGACCAGCTGCAGCCGCTTGGTGGCAGACTGAAGCTGTTCGAACGTACCGCCCCAGTCTGTCCAGTAACCGGACGGCACTCTAACCTCTTTCTCGATTGCTGCCGCGGCCTCCGGCACGAAACTGCCAATGTCCCGGCCGCGTACATTAGCGCTCACCACGATGCGGCGTTTTCCGTTTTCGCGGCTGATCTGGTTCGGGCCAGGAGCGAACTCCAGGCTTGACACCTCACCCAATGGGATATAGCTGGTGGCACGGCCGCTGGAGACAGGCAGCGGAATGGGCAGCTGCCTCAACGCATCCAGGTCCGTACGCAGGTTTTCCGGCAAGCGCACCACGATATCGAAGCGGCGGTCGCCCTCAAACATGGTGCCGGCTTCGCGCCCACCAGTGGCGATGGCCAGCGCCTCCTGGACGTCGCCGATGTTCAGGCCGAAGCGTGCTGTCTTCTCGCGGTCGATATTCACGGTCAGCATCGGTAGGCCACCGGTCTGCTCGACCTTCACTTCCTCGGCGCCAGGAATTCGCCCAAGTACACGAGCAATCGCCTGGCCGGTGGTCTCCAGCACTTCCATGTCGTCGCCGTAGACCTTCACAGCAACATCGCTTCGGACACCGGAGATCAGCTCATTGAAGCGGAGCTGGATCGGTTGCGAGAACTCATACGCATTGCCGGCGTATTTGTTCGCCTCGGCTTCGATTGCCTCGATCAGCTCGGCACGGGATTTCTTCGGTGCCGGCCAGCTGGACTCAGGCTTGAGCATGACGTAGCCATCTGAAATGTTGGGCGGCATTGGGTCAGATGCAATCTCCGCCGTGCCGGTTCGGGCAAATACCCTGTCGATTTCCGGGAACTTTGCCTTCAGGCCCGCTTCGAGCTTCTTCTGCATCTCCACTGACTGGCTCAAACTGGTTGCTGGAATGCGTAGTGACTGCAGGGCCAAGTCGCCCTCGTTCAAACTCGGGATGAACTCGCTGCCGAGTCGCGTTGCCAGCAGGCCCGCCAGCAGAACCAGGACCACGGCGCCGGCGATGACGGGCGCTGCGTTGCCCAGTACCTTCTCGAGCAGCGGCGCGTAAGCGCGGCGTGCGGCGCCCATGATCCGGTTTTCTTTTTCCGCCACGCGCTTGCCGATGAACAGGGCCACGGCCGCAGGGATGAAGGTGATCGAGAGGATCATTGCACCGAGAAGGGCGGCCACCACGGCAAAGGCCATTGGGTGGAACATTTTGCCTTCGACGCCGGAGAGAGCGAAAATCGGCAGATACACGACCATGATGATCAATTGGCCGAAGAGGAGGGGGCGACGTGCTTCCCTTGCCGCTGCGAACACCTCGTGGAAGCGCTCGGTCAACGTGAGTTCGCGCCGGTGGTGTTCTTGGGCGTGCGCCAAGCGCCGGACGCAATTTTCGACGATTACGACTGCGCCATCGATGATGATCCCGAAGTCCAGGGCACCCAAGCTCATCAGGTTTGCGCTGACGCGGTAACTCACCATGCCGGTGAACGTGAACAGCATGGCCAGTGGGATCACGAGTGCAGTGATGATGGCCGCACGAATGTTGCCCAAGAAAAGGAATAGGATCACGATCACCAGGATCGCGCCTTCGAGGAGGTTCTTCTTGACGGTATTGATCGCCTTGTCGACCAGGACGGTGCGGTCGTAGACGGGAATCGCCTTGACCCCGGCGGGCAGCGTACGGTTGACGTCGACCATCTTCTCCGAAACCGCCTGCGCGACTGCCCGGCTGTTTTCGCCGATGAGCATGAATACGGTCCCGAGCACAACTTCGCGGCCATTCTCGGTCGCGGCGCCGGTACGAAGTTCGCGACCGATGTCGACGGTGGCGACGTCGCGTACCCGGATCGGCACGCCCGCCACATTGCTGAGAATAGTGTTGCGGACGTCTTCCAGGCTGCGCACCTGTCCAGGTGCCCGGATCAGGAACTGTTCGCCGCGACGCTCGATGTAACCGGCGCCGACGTTGGCGTTGTTACGCTCGATGGCCGCTACAACATCCGCCAGCGACAGGCCATATGAGCTGAGCTTGGTCGGATCGGGCGCGATCTGGTATTCCTTGGCAAAGCCGCCGATCGAGTTGATTTCGGTAACGCCGGGCACCTGGCGCAGTTGCGGCTTGATGATCCAGTCCTGGATTTCGCGCAGGTCGGTGGGGGTGTAGGGTGTCCCGTCTGGTTTTTTCGCGCCCGGCTCGGTCTCGACCGTCCACAGGTAGATTTCTCCCAGGCCGGTTGAGATCGGTCCCATCATCGGCGTGACCCCGGATGGCAGGTTTTCCTTCGCCTCCTGGATCCGCTGGTTCACGAGTTGCCTCGCGAAGTAGATATCGGTACCGTCCTTGAAGATGACGGTCACCTGCGACAGGCCGTAGCGCGACAGCGAGCGGGTCTCTTGCAAACCCGGCAGGCCGGCCATCACATTCTCGATTGGGAAGGTGACGCGCTGCTCCACTTCAAGCGGCGAGAATCCTGCCGCCGAGGTGTTGACTTGCACCTGGACGTTAGTGATGTCCGGAACCGCGTCTATCGGCAGTTTTTGGTAGTTGTAGATGCCGACCGCGGCCATGGCGATCACGGCAAGCATGACGAGCCATCGGTGGTCGATGGCAAAACGAATGATTTTTTCGAACATGGCGTTATCCTCGATCAGTGGCCGTGCTCGGCGCTGCCCTTGGCCTGCTCGGCTTTCACCACGAAGCTGCCTGTCGCAACATACTGGGTGCCGGCAGTGATTCCTTCTGCGATGGCGACATAGTTGCCGTCGCTCGCGCCGGTTTTCACCGGCTGTGCCTTAAAGCCGTTCTGGGCTTTGAGGAACACCACCTGTTTCCCTTCGACTTCCTGCAGCGCACTGGCCAGCACCGTTACCGGCGCTTCGGTCTTGCCACGAACCAGTTCGACGCTGACGAACAGTCCCGGACGCCATGCGCGCCCCGGATTGGCGATGACAACACGCGCCGTCGCGGTGCGCGTCTGTTCGCCCAATAGATTGCCAACGTAGCTCACCTTGCCTGCGACAGTGGTATCGCCACCGGCAGGACGAATGGTGACCGGCTGTCCAACGCGGACATGGCCCAGGTCCTTGGCGGTGACGGCCATCTCTACCCAGACCGACGACAGATCCGAGACCAGGAATGCGTTCGCATCTTCTTTGACTGCTTCGCCTTGGGACAGGTGCTTTTCAACCACCACGCCGGTGAACGGGGCCCGGAGCACGTAGCGGTTAGCAGAACCGGATCCCGGCTCGGCTCCTAGCGCTGCGAGTTTGGACCGTGCCGACTGCAGCTCGATCTGGGACTCACTGTAGGCTTGGCGAGCTTGCTGATAGTCCTGCTCGGCGGAGATGCGGTCTTGCCACAGCTTTTTCTCCCGTTCGTATGTCAGGCGTGCCAGTTCCAGCCGCTTGGCCGCGGCATTCGCCTGGCCGCGCAACTCAGCCAGCTCGGGGCTGGCGATCATGGCAAGCTGTTGGCCTTTTGTTACGTCCTGGCCGAGCGTTGCCGAGACAGTTTCGACCACACCTGCTACACGCGGGACGATATGGGCCGTCCGGTCTTCGTTGAACCGGACTTCGCCAGGCAGCGTCACGGTAACGTCAATGCTTGACGAGCTCGCGGTGGCCAAGGTGATCCCGGCGAGCTGGGCCTGTTGCGGCGTCATCTCGACAATGCCGGGTTGTTCGTTCGCGTGCCCTTCTTCGGAGCCGGTGGATTTCCCGGCGGACTGCTCGGAATGCTCGCTCTCACCTGCGCCTTGCTTTGCAGGCACATCCTTCTTCCAGAAAAAGATGGCCAATGCCAGCACAGCGCCCACAGCAAGCACGAGCAGGATCGAGACGATATTTTTTTGATTGATATTGAACTTCATTTGGTGGTCCTGTTATCTGGAGCGGCGGCAAAACGGCCGAGGTCTGCAACGGCCCGATAGCGCTCGTACAGTGCTTGGATGTATTGGGTGCGAATCTGCAAGAGCGTGCGCTGTGCATCGAGAACGTCGAGGAAGTTGAACTTGCCGGCTTCGAAGCCGGTTACTGTCGACTCGAACACGCGCTGGGCGGCAGGCAGGATATCTTCGCGCATGCTGCGCACCTGGGTACTGGTAAGCTGTGCGCGCTGGTGAGCATCAGTCAGCTCCTGATGCAAGCGGAGCCGCTCTGCGTCGAACTCAGCCTGGGCCTTGTCGGCGCGCGCGAGCGAAGCCTGCAGGTTGCCCTGGTTACGGTTGAAGAGGGGAAGCGGTACAGACAGGCCGACGACGGCCTGCGAACCGCCTATCTGGTCATCCTTCTTGCTGCCAACGATGAGGGTCACGTCCGGAATACGCTCTGCGCGATTGAGCCCAACCTGCGCCTGCTCGCGCTCGACCTGCAGCCGCGCCCGTTGCAGCCGGGGAGTCTGAGTGAGTCGGCGCCGCAGCTCGGTAAGCGGCGGTGGCGGGGTCAGGTCAAGCTCCGGCATGAACAGGGCATGCGAAGGCGGACTGGTTTCTCCCCAGTAGGCGGCAAGTTTATATAAGGCCACTTGCGCAGTGGCCTGCGCTTGCGCCACCTCTATCCGGGATGAAGCTTGCGCGACGCCTGCGCGATCCTGGTCGACTGGCGAGACGCGACCGGCAGCGACGCGTTTGATGGCCGCACCCGCAGCCTTGTTCGCCACATCGAGTGAAGCCTGCGCCAGGCGCACGCGCTCCTGGGCGGCCAAGGCATCGAAAAAGGCGATAGTGACATCGCCGCGCAGTTCGAGCTTTGCGGCATCGAGACTGCCGGCTGCTAGTTGTTGCTCGCTGTCCGCAAGCCGGATACGCGCCGCGCGCTTTCCGCCAAGTTCAAGGACTTGACTCAGCTGAACCGTCTGCGTACGTGTTCCGCGTTCAGTCCCCTCGCGCACGAAAGAGATCTCGGGGTTTGGGAAGAGCGCCGACTGGCGGCGCAAGCCGCCTGTAGCCGCTACCTCGAGCGCGGCGGCGCGCAGGCTCGGGTTAGCCGCCATTGCCTTCGCGATGGCCTGGTCGAGGGTCAGTGGAGCACCTGCCATCGGCACTGCCTGATGGACCGTACGCTCGGATGAAATTTGAGCTGCCGTTTGTGCAGCACACGGGTACGCCTGTGCAAACAGCACGGACGCCCCGAGGACGAAATACTTTAATTGCATGAATAACTCCGGTCGTTGAAAACGAAGGCTATTCAGCAGCGATGCGGATCGACCTCAGTCCTGCTTGGACTGGTCGTAAAGAAATGATTGACGCGTTCGCCGCCGAATCAGACGGCGGAGATCCACTGGGGCCGCTCGGGGCGAGCGGAATAAGACGAGGTGTAGGAGAGGGGGCTTCCTTCAGGCGCGGCACGGGCCGGAAGCAATACCGAGACCACAGTTGGCAGCGCATCCATTGCGAGCGTGGCATGTGCGCACGACGAGCAGTGGGAGTGCAGCGTGGACTTCTTGACCGACCCGGTTGGTGAATCCTTGGTGTCGGCGCTGGCCTGGTGCGCGTCCGCATCGGACGAATGGTGTCCAAAATGCTGTGCGGCGCGGCCGGATTCGTGCTCGCAATAGGCGGCGACCGCAGTCCAGCTGAGCTGGAGTGCGAAAATCGCTAACACGAGCATGATGAATCGTCGGGCGGCCATTCGGAAAGTATAGCACGTCGCAACTACAAAGTTTGGAGCGCAAAACTGCTGCCCTGGCGCCAATGCAAGGTTACGTGCGCTAATGCATAACTTAGTCCATTTTCAATGGCCACTATTTGAGGAGTCCATACTCGATCTCGATCGTCACGTCTTCGAAAGCGTCGTCATCGATACATTCGAGCACTCGCTCCTTGATCTTAGTCACTTGGTCGGGCAGGGCGTCAGTCCTCACGACGACATGGGCAGTCAGTACATGGGTCTCACCGTCGATCGACCAACTGCGGGTATCGTGGATATCAACGACGCCAGGAAGGTCCCTTACGGCACGCTCGAATGCCGGGACATCGAACTTGGCAGGAGTGCGCTGCATGAAGACCCTCATGATCTTCCGCAGGTTTCGGACCACATTCCAGAGAACGAACAAGGATATGCCGATTGAAAGCGCTGGGTCGACCCATGGCAGATCCCAAAATGTCATCACCGCGGCGCCGATCAAAACCGCGATCCAGCCGAGCGTATCTTCAAGAAGGTGCCAGCTGACGACTTTCTCGGTAAGGGAGGAACCTTTTCGAACCCGGAGCACTGCCGCCCCGTTGAAAACCACGCCGATGACTGCGAGCACGATCATGCCAGTTGTGTCGACGTCCTCCGGGTCGAGAAGGCGTTGGCTGGCATTCCACACGATGTAGCCGATACCAGCAATGAGAACTATCGCAGTGATCAGACCACCGAGCAGCGAGTACCGGGCGTAGCCATAGGTATCGACAGGCGTGTTGCCTCGCTTCGACAGGCGGTCGAAGTACCACGCGAGCCCAAGCGAAATCGAGTCGCCCAGGTCGTGGACCGCATCACTGAGAATGGCGATGCTATTCGTCCAAATACCGCCGATGAACTCGATGATCGTGAAACTGAAATTGAGCAGGAAGGCGACTTTCAGGTTGCCGCTCCCATGCTTGTGCGGGCCGTGCTTACTACTATCTCCCATCGGCATCCTTCCTTATCGATTGAACAAGCGGTACACTTATTGGTTTGTTGACAATAAGCCTATCGCGTTTTCGGTTCCTAAGCCGCTCAGAAGGCGGGCTCGGCAAGCGTCGGCACAATTTCCAGCATGGGCGAACCACGTTCTATTACGACGCATGCGGCTATTCTGAGGAGAAACTACTTGAAACTGAATCGCGCCCTCCAACGAGAAATCCTTGAACTTCTGGCAGATCACTATGCTGGAGCTCGCCAAGACGTCTTTCCGCAAAGGGAATTGACTGAGGAAGAAGATGACGAGTACACGACCAACTTGCTCTACCTGGAGGAGCACGGTCTTATTGAGTCCGGACTGGAGCAGTTCATGGATGGCAGCTGGGGAAGCGCCGGAGCGAAAATTACGGCCAGGGGCCTGGATTTCCTTGCCGACGACGGCGGCTTGACTGCCATTCTAGGAACGGTCACGGTCAAGCTTCACGATGACACCATCCGCGAGCTGATCGCTGGACGGATTGAAGAATCTGACCTGCAGCCTGCGGAGAAGGCAGGCCTGCTGACGCAACTGAAGGAACTCCGCGGCGAGTCGATCAAACATCTGACCATGAAGCTCCTGGACGCCGGACTCGATAGCGCACCGAAGGCACTACCAGTAATTCAGAAATTCCTTGAGGGGATGGCGTAGAGCGGATGTGGGCTGCCGCGCGAGCGCAATCGTGGCGACCATCTGATAAGACGCTTGCTAAAGGATGAAATTTCGCGCCGGCGGCGTAGCGCCAAAGTCGTAGACTGTCTCTTCGGCTGCCAGCTTGTGCCGCTTAACTGTGCGGTTGATGACAAGCGTAGTAACCGCTAAGCTTGACGATACGCCGCCGCATTCCAGCAAACGTCTGCTTGGAAGTGAATTTGGCAGATCGCTGCAAGAAGTGCATCTGACAGTTTTACTTCCAAAGATCTGCCAAGTTTGCTTCCGAGAGCTGGATCATCAAAGGGTATTGACGAGAAGGCCTGCATTGGCGCCCAAGGACAAAAAATGCATAATCTATATTATGTTAAATTCGCTTTGTGTGCGTCGGTCGGTGTGTCCCCAAACAGCGCCGTCCACAGCCGAAAACGCTCTCGCCCACCGAAGTCCGCCACGCCCGCATCGACCAAAAAAAAGCCGCGGACTCGCGCCCGCGGCTTTCATCATACAAGCGATCTAGAACTTAGAACTTGTGGTTGTACTCGACCGTGAAGCGCGCATAACGCGGCATCTGGGTCGACAGGACGCGGCCGTAGCTGTCGAGCAGCGTCTGGGTCGAGCCGCTGTTCAGCATTTCCGAGACCGACTGCACGGTCTGGCGGTTGGCGACGTTGAACACGTCGACCTTTGCCGTCAGGCCCGGCAGGAAGGCCGGCATGTAGGCCAGGTTCAGGTCCAGGCGCGTGGTCCACGGCAGACGGCCTTCCGAGCCGCGCGGCGCCGGACGTCCGAAGCACGTCGCGTAGTACGAACCATAGCTGTGCGCGGCCGGCACGGTCGGGTCGGCGCCCAGGCAGTTCTTCGGACGGCCCGACTGCGCCAGCAGGTTGCCGCCGACCATCCACTCAGGCGTGACCTGGTAGAAGCCGAAGGCCTTCAGCTGGTGACGGCGGTCGTTCGGCAGCGGGCCGTACTTGCCGCGCATCAGCTCAGGCTTGTCCCAGCTGATGGTGTGCGACACGTCCAGCTGGCCGATGTCCGACTGGGTCTGGCCTTCGGTATTGCCTTCGTTCTTCGACCAGGTGTAGTTCACGCGGCCGTACCAGCCATTGCGGAACGGATGCTCGAGGAACAGGTCGATCGCCTTGTAGGTGCGCTTGGCGTCGTCGAAGCCCAGGTCCGCCTTGCTCAGCTTCACTTCGGTCAGGTTGGTGCCGGTGTTGGCGAAGTCGACCAGGAAGGTGTTGTCCTCGCCCGGGTTGAAGGCTGCGCAGCCGAAACCGGTCCACTTGCTGGTGTTCACGCTCGGATTGCGCGCCAGCCAAGCCTTGAACGGACGGTCGTCGCACATGTCGTCGATGGTCGAGCGCAGCGTGCGGTAGGTGGCGCGGGCGCCGAAGGTCATGTCACGCGACAGCGCGCGCTCGAAACCGAGCGTGATCTCGTCCTGGTAGGTCGGCTCCAGGCTGGTGGCGGCAACGGTATTCGGGTGCTTGTACTGGAAATACTCGTTGTTGGTCGAGAACGGCGCCGGCGCCAGCGGCACCAGGCCCTGCGGCGCGCCGGTGACCGGGTCGACACCGGTATAGGTGAAGGACTGGGTGGTGAACAGCGAACGCGATGCGCCGCGCACCGAGATGTTGGTCGGCACCTGCACGAAGTAGCGGCCGGCGGTACCGAACACCTTGAACGAGGAGTCGCCGTTCACGTCCCAGGACGCGGCGAAGCGCGGCGCGATCTGGTCCTTGATGTCCATGAACTTCTGCTTGTCGCCGTTGCGGTTCTCGAACTGCTCGTTACGGATGCCGACGGTCAGCAGCAGGTCCTTGGTAACCTGCCAGCGGTCCTCGAGGTACTGGGCCGACTGGTCCGAGTAGGCGTCGGTGATCGAGGTGAACTTGGTCTCGGTCACGTAGTAGCCCTGCAGGCCGTAACCTCCCCCGCTGGCCGGCGCCACCGTCACGTTCTGCAGCGTGATCGGGGTGGTCGGCGACTGCGCGCTGCGCGAGTAGGTCCACAGGCCGCCGCCGGCGCGGAACACACCGGCGTCTTCGGAGCTCAGCCTGTTCTCGTCGATACCTGCGCGCAGCGTGTGGTTGCCGAGACGGTACTCGATGTCCAGGCGAGCGGACTCGACCGTGTCACGGCCGCCGGTGACCGGCACGTTGCCGCTGACTGGGTTCGGGTTCGGATACGACAGGCCAGGCACGCGGGCGGCCGGCGTGGACGACACCTGGTACACATTCGGGTTGACGCCCGGATAGGTGCCGTAGGTGTTCTCGTGCTTGGTGGTCGACTTGCCGTACAGGGCCAGCACCGTCAGGTTGTCGGTGATGTTGCCGGTGTACTTGGCGATGTTGACGATGCCGCCGACCGGGGTCTCGCCCGAGAAGTTCTTGTAGTGTTCGCTGGCGCCGATGACGCCGTTGCGTGCGCCGCTGGCGTAATCGTAGCCGGACAGGTACTTGTCCTTCTTCGAGGTGTCGCCGAAGCCGGTGTACTCGAGGCGGTGGTTGTCGTTGATGTTCCAGTCGAGCTTGACCAGGTAGCGGGTGGTCTTGGTTTCCGACTCTTCCCAGCCGCGGCCGGCGGCCGAGGTACTGGTGCGCAAGCCGGTCACGGCGTTGGTGCCCGAAAAATCGGTACGCGACTGCTCCAGCGAGCCGAAGAAGAACAGCTTGTCCTGGATCAGAGGACCACCGACGTTCACGCCGACCAGCTTGCGGTCGGTTTCGTTGGTCGCGCGGCGGCGGTACAGGGTGCCGTCCGTGGCGGCGGTGTTGCTCGCGCCGAGCACCGGATAGTAGATGTCGTCCTGGCTGGCCTGCAGGTTCTTCGGATCCCACTGCACGATGCCGCCCACTTCCCAGCGGTTGGTGCCGCTCTTGGTGGTGATGTTGGCGACGCCGCCGACCGAGCGGCCGAACTCCGCACCGAAGCCGCCGGTGAGGATCTGCGCCTGGCTGATTGCGCCGTACGGCAGTTCCATGTAGCCCAGCTGGGTCAGCGGGTTGGTGACCGGGAAGCCGTTGACGTAGTACGA
Source organism: Massilia sp. BHUDP2 (assembly GCF_046236355.1). Classification (NCBI taxonomy): domain Bacteria; kingdom Pseudomonadati; phylum Pseudomonadota; class Betaproteobacteria; order Burkholderiales; family Oxalobacteraceae; genus Massilia; species Massilia sp. BHUDP2. Next base: position 47,938 of record NZ_JBJUVW010000002.1, on the reverse strand, counting down.
GTTTTCCGACACCGCGCCGCCGCCGAAGCTGTTGGCGCCGTTCGGGTAGCGGCTGTCGCCCTGGGTGGTGTTCGGCGCGATCAGGATGATCGACTCGACGTTACGCGCGATAGGCAGCTTTTCCAGCTGGCTGGCAGTAAAGATGGCGCCGTTGTTGGTATTGGTCACGTCGATCGCGCGGCGGCGGCCGACGATCTGCACCTGCTGGGTCGAGAACACGGCTTCGGCGCCCTGGCCGATCAGCACTTCGACTTCGCGGCTTTCGACCACGCTACCGTTGCGCACCAGCTGGACCGAGTAGCGGCCCGGCGGCAGCGAGGTCGCCAGGAAGCGGCCGTTGCCTTCGATCGAGACCGTACGGCGCAGCTTGGTGTCGAGGTTCTCCACCACGACGGTCGCGCCGGCCGGGCTTTCCACCGCGCCGTAGACGTTACCTGTCGTGTTCGATTGGGCCAGTACCGTCGAACTCATGCCCAGCGTCAGTGCGGTCGCTCCGAATGCGAGAGCGAGCGAACGAGCCAGTTTCGTTTTTACTGCCATGAACTTTCTCCTATCGTTTGTGAACCTGCCGCCGAGTCAGGGACAGGCTGGACTCCTCCTTCAGCCAGTTGCAGCCGGTAGGTCTGCTTGGACTAAGGAAGATTTAACGATTGTATTTAGTAAATACTTGACGGCGATGCATGTGCTTAGAAAATAGATTTTCCAATTCATGCATACCTGGAAGGACGTTTCAGGCAGCGTTCGGCAGATGGGCGGAAGATATGGGCGCGTTCGATGCTTTTCCGTACACGTTGAGCAATCGCGTTCTTATTAACTTTTTAGTCAGATATGTAAAGATGTTGTATAGCCACAACTAAACGACTTGCCGGCAGCCGAACCGGCGTACCGGCTCTGTCTTATGGCAGAGCCGCAGAAGCTGTCCGGGCCGCTCAAGCAGCCGGCAAGGCTGCAGCGCAGGCCCGGATTTCGCGTGCTCAAGCGCGCAGATGATCGCTGCGCCAGAGGATCGCCGATGCATCGTCCGCCTGTTTCACCACGGCCGGCCCCGAAGCCCGCGTCGCGGCTTCGTGCTCGCGCAATTGCGCAAGTGCGGCCGGCAAGCCGTGCTCCATGCACAGACGGAACAGGCTGTGCGGCGTGTGCAGCGCGTAGGTGTCCACCAGGCGGTAGAAGCCGTCGCTCATGACCAGGATGGCCGACCCGGCCGGCGCCTCGAACGTAGACGTGCGTGCGCCGAAGGCGCCGTTTGGCCGCAGGCACAGTGAATTGGTGTTGGCCACGGAATTCTGGAAGGCGCGCCGGGCGCGCAGCATCGGTGTCAAGCGGGCCTGCCTGGCCATGGCGTCATGGATGCCTTCGCGCCTGAGTTTTTCGATCTCGGTGCGCAGGATGGCTTCCTGCGGATTGACGAAGGGATCCAGGTCCAGCACCTCACCGTCAGGCCGGCGCAGCAGGATCTTGCAGTCGCCCAGGCAGAACAGCTCCAGCCGGTGGCCGTCGCCGTGTTCGTGCGCGCGCACCCAGCTCAGCGCCGCGATCGGCCAGGCGTACAGCGGCACCTCCTTGCCGGCGCAGCGTGCAAGGAACTCCCTATGGACCTCTTCGACGGCGGCGTGCGCGGCCTCGCTTTGACCGAGCCCGGCATCGATGGCCGGACCGAGGGCCGCCGCGAACCGGGTGACGAACCACACCACGTCGCCTTCGCCCGGCGCGACGTAGTCGCGGTCGGCGACCGAGGTGCCGCCGTCGATGACGACCAGTTCGGTCCTTGCGGGTGACCGAAAGCTGCCGGCCCAGTCCTCGTTGTGGTCCGGCTTTGCGCCGTCGGAGATTGAATCGATGTGCATGAACATGGTGTGAAACTGCTTGATGAGTGGCCGCTCGAACCGAACTCGACATTATATATGCTAATGTCGAGTGAGATGTGGCATGAATATTCCTAAATCGTGGTCCGCATGGAATGGTTTTGCTATGCATCAAGCCGCCTGCAGTCTGCAGGGGCTGGTCCGGCCCGCGCACGACTGGCGAGCGTCCGTTTGCACCCCTGCCCCACGTGGGTAAGAATGCAGTTATGCGAACTGATCACTCGAAAGGACGAGCATGGGCATCACCGTGAAGAATACGACGCCGGATACGACCAAGGTCACCCTGGTCGGCGAAATGATGGACGGGAGCTTCGACGCCAAGGTCATGGCGGAGACCGATGTGCCCTACACCAAGTACTGGGACAACGAGCTCGAGCAGCGCATCGTCTACCTGCACCCCGACCCGGAGCAACTGAAGGCGATCGTCGCCGCCCTGAACGAGGGTCGTCTTTCGCTCGACGCCTTGCAGGATTTCGGCAGCTCCGCCGGCGGGGAATCCGAATTGCCGATCTGAGGCCGCCCTCCCCGGCTGCGGCTCAGGGAACCAGCTTGGCGCCCGAACCGATGATCTCGTCGTGGCGTTCGTGGTCGCGCTTGTGCAGGTAGGCGGCGGTGGTCGCGATGTTGGCATGGCCGGCCGTGTCCTGCAGCGTCTTGAGCTGCACGCCGCTGTTGGCATGGTTGGTCAGCATGCTGTGGCGCAGCCAGTGGGTGGAGGCCTGGCGCAGCGCGGCCGCGCTGTCGGCGTCGCCCTGCGCCAGGGCGCGGTCGGCGGCTGCCGCGAACACGGCTTTCAGTGCTTCGGAGGCCGCTTCGTCGGTAATGCGCACCGCTTCCTCCCTGCGGCTGGACAGCACCAGCGGCGTGCGGTCGGCGCGGCTCGCCTGCGGCAGCAGGCCGAAGGCCTGGCGGTAGTCGCGGTAGGCGGCCAGCATCGCCGGCGGCACCGGCAGGCGGCGCGGCTTGGCGCCCTTCCCCATCACGTCCAGCCACCAGCGCCCGTCGCCCTCGCTGTAGATGGCCCCCATGTGGGCGCCGACGATCTCGTTCAGGCGCGCGCCGGTCTGGGCAAACGCGACCAGCAGGAAACGGTCGCGCTCGCGCTGGCGCAGGCTGGCCGGCGTATCGGCCACGCGCGCCGCGACGGCGTCCAGCGCATGCGCGATCGCCTGCGGCGTCAGGTAGCGGGTGATGCGGCTGCCGTGGGCGGCGCGCACGTTGCGCACCAGCCGGGCCGGATTGCGCCGCAGGTAGCCGGTCTGCTCGGCATAGCCCAGCAGGCCTTTCACTGCGATCATGGCCTGACGGCGGCTGGCATCCGACAGCGGGCCGGAGAACGGCCGGTAGCGCGGATCGTTGCGCGGCCACTTGGTGGTGGAGATCCATTCCGGCGGTGGGTTGCGGATGAATTCCTTGTAGGCGTTCAGGTCCGCCACCGTCAGCTGCCCGAAGGTCTTGCGCGCCTCTTCGCGGCACCAGGTGAGGAAGCGGTACAGTTCCTTCTGGGTGTTGGCGATGGATTTCGGGCTCAGCTCTCCCTGGCCGATGTATTCGCGCGCCAGTTCGGCATCGCTGCGCGCATCGGTCACCGGCTCGTCCCCGACTCCGCGGAACACGGCGCCACGCGCGCTGGCCGCCAGCCGCAGGGGCGAATCTTCGGGAAGCGGGTCGAGGTCGATCGGGAGGAAGCTGGGCATGTTGAAACGATACTGTGTTTTTATACAGTATAGCATCCGGCGGCCGGGCCACCAAGCGTGCGGCTGAGGCATAATGCGGGTTTGTTCCCCTCGATCCTGGAGTGACCATGTTCCTGCGTTTCATTCGCCAAGCCGGCGCCGCCACCCTCCTCGCCCTGCCGCTCGCCGCCAGTGCCGCGCAGCCCGTGATCGAGGTATACAAGACCGAGTACTGCGGCTGCTGCAAGGAGTGGATCAAGCACCTCGAAGCGAACGGCTTCCAGGTCAAGGCCCAGAACGTGGCCAATCCGTCCGACTACCGCGAGAAGTTCGGCATCCCGGCCGAATACGGCTCCTGCCACACCGGTCGCGTGGGCGGCTATGCGGTGGAGGGCCACGTGCCGGCGGCCGACATCAAGCGCATGCTGGCGGAAAAGCCCAAGGCGCGCGGCCTCGCGGTGCCGGGTATGCCGATGGGTTCACCCGGCATGGAAGGCTCGCGCAAGGATCCCTACGAGGTGCTGCTGGTGAAGGATGGTGGCAAGACCAGCGTCTACAAGCGCTACGAGTAGTCCACGCCAAGCCTGCGCCGGGCCATGGGCGGCGCAGGCATAATGGGTTTCCAGCATTGAGGGAGCCCGATATGACTACCCAGCATCCGCAGAACGACCCGTCGACGACACTCGGCGTCGGCGGCACCACCAGCGGGCAGCAAGGCGCGACGCCCAGCCACGAGACCCAGCAGGAAACCGGCGGCAGCGGCGGCGACGGCCTGACCCGCAACCAGTCCGGCGAGACCACCAATGCGCCGAGCGGCGCCCCGGCCGCAAGCGGGCAGGTCGAGGCCGAAGGCAGCGCCATGACCAATATCGGGCGCGGTCCGCAGGACACCCGTCCGAGCCAGGCCAGCCCCACTGGCACCGGCCTCGGCACGCCGGAAACCGGCGGCAACCAGAGCGAGGCCGACCTGCCGCCCGCGCGCTAGGCCGTTTCCCGCGCCGGCACCATCGCCGCCGCCGCATCGCGCGCGGCGAGCTTGCGCCACCAGATCCAGGACACGATCGCGTTGACCCAGAAGCCGGCGTACAGCAGCGCCGTCAGGTGCAGTCCCCGGCTGGCGTAGAGCGGCACGGCGATGCTGTTCACCAGCAGCCAGACCGGCCAGTTCTCGATGCGCCGTCCCATCATGAGGAGCTGGGCGATCACGCTGAACACCAGCACGGCGGAATCGACGAAAGGCGCGTAGGCGTTCGTGTAATGGTGCAGCAGCGCGCCATAGGCGGCTGTGGCGGCGACACCCACCGGCAGCATCCACAGCAGCGTGCGGACGCCCGCATGCGTCACCGGCAGTGGCGACCCTTGTCGACCGCGCAGCCAGCGCCACCAGCCGAGCAGGCTGGTCCCCACAAAAAACACCTGCAGCACGACGTCGGCGTACAGCCTGTGCCGTGCGAACAGGACCCCGAACAGCGTGCAGCCGATGATCCCGGTCCACCAGGTATGCACGCTGTTGCGCCCGGCGAGCACGATCGCCAGCGCGGTAAAGGCATTCGCCCCGATCTCGAGCGGGCTCAATGCGCCGCCCCGTACCGCAAGTCTCGCCCCATGGATGGCTCCCCAAGAAATGATGAGCACTGTAAGCGAGCCGGCCGGGGTCGGCAAGGGACCTTACATGCGGATGGTCCCGTGGTCGGCGTCGACGTCCGGCGTGGTGCCGGTCACGGCCGCCTTGGCCATGGCGAACATGCGCACCATCTTGCTGTCGTTCGCATCCCAGTATTCGGCGGCGTGCGGCAGCACCCGCACCAGCACGACGTGCTCGTCCTCCGGACCGGCCGGGAACCAGGCCTGCACCATGGGGTTCCACAACGCGTGGATCCGGGCGCGCTCGACCACGCGCTCAGCGTGGCCGCTGACCGAGACCCAGGTGCTGTTGTCGGGATCGGCGAAGCTGACGTTCACCTCCGGCTCGTGGGCGATGTTGTCCCACAGCTCGGTCGTGGTGCGGGTGTAGAACCACAGGGCGCCGTCGCCGTCGACCTGCTGGTTGGTCATCGGCTGGCTGACCAGGTGGCCGTTCTGGTCACGGGTCGTGAACATGGCGAAGCGCATCGAGCCGATCTTCTCGGACAGCGCGGCCGCGTGCGCCTGGGCGTGTTGAGCTGACATGGCAATCCTTTCATTAGGTGGAATAGCGATCCTAGCGCCGCTTCAAGGGCCCATCCGTGCGTCCGCGTACAGTGTCCCGCCCTTGACCCACCGGCCCCTCCCTGACGCGAGCTGGCCAAATCGACTATAGTGATGCCTCTGTACAAACCTGACATCACCATGAAATTTGACGTCGCTATTGTCGGCAGCGGTCTGGCCGGCCTGTCGGTGGCCCTGCACCTGGCGCAAACGCGCAAGGTTGCGATCATCTCCAAACGCGCCCTCCTCGACGGCGCCAGCAACTGGGCCCAGGGCGGCATCGCCGCGGTGCTCGATTCCAGCGACAGCCACGACCAGCACATCGCCGATACCCTGATCGCAGGCGCCGGCCTGTGCGAGGAAGCCGCGACCCGCTACATCGTCGAGAACGGCCGCGCGGCGATCGAATGGCTGATCGAGCAAGGCGTGCCCTTCACCCGCGACGAATCGGCGGAACTCGGTTTCCACCTGACCCGCGAGGGCGGCCACAGCCAGCGCCGTATCATCCACGCGGCCGACGCCACCGGCCATGCGGTGCAGGTGACGCTGGAGCAGAAAGTGCGCGCGCATCCGAACATCGCCTTGTTCGAGCACCACTGCGCGATCGACGTCATCACCTCGGACAAGCTGACCGGCAAGGGCGTGCACGGGGGCGCCCCGCACCTGGTGGGCCAGCCGCGCTGCTACGGCCTGTACGTGCAGGACGAGCAAAGCGGCGAGGTGCTCGCCTTCGAAGCCGAGCACACGGTGCTGGCCACCGGCGGCGCCGGCAAGGTCTACCTGTATACGACGAATCCCGACACCGCCACCGGCGACGGCATCGCCATGGCCTGGCGCGCCGGCTGCCGGGTGTCGAACATGGAATTCATCCAGTTCCACCCGACCTGCCTGTACCACCCGTATGCCAAATCCTTCCTGATCACGGAAGCGATCCGCGGCGAAGGCGGCCTGCTCAAGCTGCCGCCCGAAGCCGGCGTTGCGGCCGGGACGCGCTTCATGCCGGCCCACGACGAGCGCGGCGAGCTGGCCCCGCGCGACGTGGTGGCGCGCGCGATCGACTTCGAAATGAAAAAGCGCGGCCTTGACTACGTCCACCTCGACATCAGCCACCAGGACCCGGAGTTCCTGAAGGAGCACTTCCCGACCATTTACGCGCGCTGCCTGGAGCTGGGCATCGACATCACCAAGGAGCCGATCCCGGTGGTGCCGGCGGTGCACTTCACCTGCGGCGGCATCGTCACCGACCTGGCTGGGCGCACCGACATCCCCGGCCTGTACGCGGTCGGCGAGACCGCCTGCACCGGCCTGCACGGCGCGAATCGCCTGGCCAGCAACTCGCTGCTGGAGTGCGTGGTGGTCGGACGCGCCTGCGCGCACCAGATCGCGGCCGCGCCGAAGATCGAGAACCCGGTGCTGCCGCCCTGGGACGAGTCGCGCGTGACCAATGCCGACGAAGAGGTGGTGATCGCCCACAACTGGGACGAGCTGCGCCGCTTCATGTGGAACTACGTCGGCATCGTGCGCACCACCAAGCGCCTCGAGCGCGCCCAGCACCGCATCAAGCTGCTCAAGGAAGAGATCGACGAGTACTACCGCAACTTCCGCATCACGCACGACCTGCTGGAGTTGCGCAACCTGGTCGAGGTGGCGTCGCTGATCGTCAACAGCGCACTCTCGCGCCACGAAAGCCGCGGCCTGCATTATTCGCGCGACTTCCCGGATACCCTGCCGAAGGCCCTGCCGAGCGTGCTGACGCCGGAACGCCGCTGATTTCCCGGCCGGCCACGGATTTCCCATGTCCCGCCCCGCCCTCACGCCTTCCACCATCCTGCTCCTGACCGTGCCCCCGGTGCTGTGGGCGGGTAATGCCATCGTCGGCCGCCTGGTGCGCGACGCGGTGCCGCCGATGACGCTCAACCTGATCCGCTGGACGATCGCGCTGGCGGTGCTGGTGCCGCTCGGGCGGGCGGCGCTCAGGCACGGCAGCGGCGTGCTGGCCAACTGGCGCCGCTACGCCATGCTCGGCCTGCTGGGCGTGGGCCTGTACAACTCGCTGCAATACCTAGCCCTGCAGAGTTCCACGCCGATCAACGTGACCCTGGTGGCGTCCGGCGTGCCGGTCTGGATGCTGCTGGTCGGCCGGCTGTTCTACGGCGTGCCGGTCAAGCGCAAGCAGATCGTCGGTGCGATCCTGTCGATCGCGGGCGTGCTGGTGGTGCTGTGCCGCGGCGATATCCACGGCCTGCTGCAGCTGCGCCTGGTGATCGGTGACGTGTACATGATCCTGGCCACCATCGCCTGGTCTTTCTACAGCTGGATGCTGATGCAGCAGAAGGACGTGCCCGGCCTGCGTGCCGACTGGGCGGCGTTTCTTCTCGCCCAGGTCGCCTACGGCGTGCTGTGGTCGGCGGCCCTGGCCGGCGGCGAATGGGCGCTGCGCGACGTCGCCATCGGCTGGAGCTGGCCGCTGGCAGCCGCCCTGCTGTACGTGGCGATCGGCCCGGCGATCCTGGCGATGCGCTGCTGGGGTGCGGGCGTGCAGCGTGCCGGTCCGAGCATCGGCGCCTTCTTCATCAACCTGACGCCGCTGTTCACGGCCCTGCTGTCCTCGGCCTTTCTCGGCGAGCCGCCGCACCTCTACCACGTGCTGGCCTTCGGCATGATCGTGGGCGGCATCGCGGTCTCGGCACGCTAGGCTGCGCCTTGCGAAAACGGGATGGCGCATCCATCTCGGCTTCATTGTTTAGCCAGGGTATCGTGTTTCTGTCCGCGCAAGCCGGATGCTACGATCCCAGCCAATGGAGGATCACGCAACATGGCAGCAGTTTTACCCGTTCAAGACCAGGCTGAGGCGCTGGCGGAATTCCTGGAACGGTATCCGCGCGCGCTGGTGCTGACCGGCGCCGGCCTGTCCACCGCCTCGGGCATTCCCGATTACCGCGACCGCGACGGCACCCGCCGCGGCCGCCAGCCGATCCAGGGGCCGGAATTCCGGCGTTCGGTCGACATCCAGCGCCGCTACTGGGCGCGCAGCATGGTCGGCTGGCCGATCATGTCGAAAGCCCGGCCGAACGAGGGACACCGCGCGCTGTCGCGCCTGGAAAAGCACGGCAGCTTCGGCTACCTGTTGACGCAGAACGTCGACGGCCTGCACCAGCAGGCCGGCAGCCACGCCGTGCTCGAATTGCACGGCAACGTGCACACCGTCGTGTGCATGCTTTGCAAGGCGCAGTTCCCGCGCGCCTTCGTGCAGACCCTGCTGAACGAGGCCAATCCCGAGCTGGCGAACGTGCTCGCCACGCCGCTGCCGGACGGCGACGCCGCGATCGAGCCGGACGCCCTCGAGGACTTCCACTTGCCCTTCTGTCTCCATTGCGGCGGCGCGCTGGCGCCGGATGTCGTATTCTTCGGCGACGGCATCCCGCCACCGCGTACCGCCTGCGCCCTTGCGCAGATGGAGGCGGCCGACGCCTTGCTGGTGGTCGGTTCGTCGCTGATGGTGTATTCGGGTTTCCGCTTCTGCCGCATGGCGCAGGAGAGCGGCAAGCCGATCGCGGCGGTGAACCTGGGGCGTACCCGGGCGGACCACCTGATCGCACTCAAAATAGAAGAGTCGGCCGAGCGGCTGTTGCCGCGCGTCGCCGGCCTGCTCCACGCGGAGGAGCCGGAGGAGTCACATTCACTACTCGACCACAGGGGGATTTTGTGACCAAGAGCTACCGCACGACAACAACGAGCAGCACGGGTTCCAGCGGCCCGCGCACGGGCGCCATCCTGGCCGCCATCGGCCTGGCCGCCTCCTTCTTTTATGTCCGCGCCAAGACCAGGCAGGCCGAGCGCGACAATCCACCGCAGGGCAAGTTCGTCGCGGTCGACGGAGTGCGCCTGCATTACGTGGAACGCGGTTCCGGGCCTGTCCTCGTGCTGCTGCACGGGAACGGTGTCTATTCGAAAGATTTCGAAACGAGCGGCCTGCTCCAGCGGGCAGCCGAGCATTACCGCGTGATCGCCTTCGACCGGCCCGGTTTCGGCTACAGCGACCGTCCGCGCAGCACGCTATGGACTCCGGACAAGCAGGCGGCCCTGCTGCACCGCGCGCTCGAGCAGATCGGCGTGGAATCGGCCATCGTGCTCGGCCACTCCTGGGGCACGATGGTGGCGCTGGCGATGGGCTTGCAGCAGCCCGACTTCGTGCGCGGGCTGGTGCTGCTGTCGGGTTACTACTACCCGAGCATACGCCTGGACGTGGCCACGCTGACCCAGCCGGCCATACCGGTCATCGGCGACGTCTTGCGCTATACGGTGTTGCCGCTGGTCGCGCGGGCAATGTGGCCCGGCATGGCCAAGCGCACCTTCTCGCCCAGGCCGGTCGACCGGCGCTTCGATGCCTTCCCGGTCTGGATGGCCCTGCGGCCGAAGCAGCTGCGCGCCGCCGCGGCCGAGACCGCGGTCATGATCCCTGCGGCGGCCTCGTTGTCGAAGCGCTATGCCGAGTTGAAGGTGCCGTCGGTCATCGTGGCCGGCACCCAGGACAAGATCGTCGATGCGGGTCACAATTCCGAGCGCCTGAGCGAGCGCCTGGCCCTGAGCCGGCTCGAGCTGGAGCCTGGCGTGGGGCACATGACGCACTATGCGGACCTTGACAAGGTGATGGCGGCGATCGACACGATCGCAACCCAGGTGGGCGAAGCGCTGCATCTGCGCTCGCCCGAGGCGGAAGCCCTGGCGCGGGCGAGCGAGAGTGGCGTGTAAGGCAGAATGATGGGATCGGACGCGCAGCGTCCGTCCATCAACCCTTGAGCACGTACTTGATGATGATGCCGGCCATGAGCGCGGCGAAGATCACCAGCGACAGGCCGCCGTGCAGCGCCGGCGAGCCGATCGATACCTGCGAGGTACGCGGGTCCATCTCCATGCGCACGGCCTTGCCGAACATGACCGGCCGCAGGAAGCCACGCACGCCCACCAGCACCATGCCGATGCCGAAGCACAGGTCGGCGGTGCTATTGTTGGCCAGGCCATTGGACAGTGTCGGCAAGCCCAGCACCAGGCCGAAGACCAGCCACAGGATGCGCGCACCGGTCGAGATGCGCAGACGGCTCCAGTCCATCATGCCGCCACCTCCTTGATCGCGCCGACGATCCGCAGCGAATAGTCGGTCGCGCGCACGTCCTTGGTCAGGCTGCCGACCGAGATGCGGTCGACGCCGGTTTCGGCGATCGCCCGTACCGTGTCCATGTTGATGCCGCCGGAGGCTTCCAGCAGCGCACGGCCGGCGTTCACCCGCACCGCTTCCCGCATCATGTCGAGGTCGAAGTTGTCCAGCAGGACAGACTTGACGCCGGCCGCCAGCGCTTCTTCCAGCTGGGCGATGGTCTCGACCTCGATCTGCACCGGTGCGCCCGAGTTCAGCGCCTCGGCCGCCTGCAGGGCGCGGGTCACGCCGCCCGCCGCAGCGATGTGGTTTTCCTTGATCAGGATGCCGTCGTACAGCGCCATGCGCTGGTTCTGGCCGCCGCCGACACGCACCGCATATTTTTGCGCCAGGCGCAGGCCCGGCAGGGTCTTGCGGGTGTCGAGGATGGCCGCCTTGGTGCCGGCAATCGCGTCGACATACTTGCGGGTCGCGCTCGCCACGCCCGAGAGCAGCTGCATGAAGTTCAGCGCCGCACGCTCGGCGGTGAGCAGCGAACGCGGGCAGCCTTCGATGGTGCAGACGGTCGAGTCCTTGGCCATCATGTCGCCTTCGGCATACTGCCAGGCGATCTCGATGTCCTGGTCGACGGCCAGCATCACGCCCTCGAACCAGGGCGCGCCGCACAGCACGGCCGCTTCGCGCACGATCACGCGCGCCTGCACGCGCGGCTCGCTCGGGACCAGCATGCCGGTCAGGTCGCCGGTGCCGACGTCTTCCAGCAGCGCCGCCAGGATGTTGGCTTCAAAGCTGGACTGCAGCTTCTCGTCGAACTGGGCATCAAGAATATAAGGATTACGCAGGGTCGTCATGCGGGGCCGACTCCGTTGAACAGTTTCGTGTTCTGCTCGAGCGCACCGCTCGGCAGGGCCTGTGCCTTCTTGGCGGCGGCGAAATCGAGCATGCGGTCGATCGCGCGCTTGGCCTGACGGCCGATCTCCGGGTCGACGTGCACTTCGTTGGCGCCGGATTCCAGCGCTTCCGCCAGGTTCTTCAGGCCGTTCATGGCCATCCACGGGCAGTGGGCGCAGCTCTTGCAGGTGGCGCTGTTGCCGGCGGTGGGCGCTTCGATGAAGTACTTGCCGGGGGCCGCGGCGCGCATCTTGTGCAGGATGCCGTTGTCGGTGGCGACGATGAAGGTGCTCGCCGGCAGGTTCACCGCGGCGTTGATCAGCTGGGTGGTCGAGCCGACCACGTCGGCCTGGGCTACCACCGAGGCGGGCGACTCCGGGTGCACCAGCACTTTCGCGTCCGGGTGTTCAAGCTTGAGCAGATCGAGCTCGACGCCCTTGAACTCGTCGTGCACCAGGCAGGAGCCCTGCCACAGCAGCATGTCGGCGCCGGTCTGCTTCTGGATATACGAGCCCAGGTGGCGGTCGGGCGCCCACAGGATCTTCTTGCCCTGCTCGTGCAGGTGCTTGACGATGTCCAGGCCGATCGACGAGGTTACCATCCAGTCGGCGCGCGCCTTCACGGCGGCGCTGGTGTTGGCGTATACCACCACGGTGCGGTCCGGATGCTGGTCGCAGAAGGCCGCGAACTCGTCGGCCGGGCAGCCCAGGTCGAGCGAACAGGTCGCGTCCAGGTCCGGCATCAGGATGGTCTTTTCCGGGCTCAGGATCTTGGCCGACTCGCCCATGAAGCGCACGCCGGCCACGACCAGGGTCTGGGCCGGGTGGTCACGCCCGAAGCGCGCCATTTCGAGCGAATCCGAGACGCAGCCGCCGGTTTCCTCGGCCAGGTCCTGCAGCTCGGCGTCCACGTAGTAGTGGGCCACCAGCACGGCATTGCGTTCCTTCAGCAGGCGCTTGATGCGTTCCTTCAGCTCCGCCTTTTCGGCGGCGCTCGGCACGGCGGGCACGCGCGCCCAGGCCTCGGCCGTCGCCGGGTTGATGCTGCAGGCCTCGCCGACCTGCGGCCGGTCGTATTCGTAGGTCTTGATCGGTGCGGTGATCATGCGGTCGGGTCTCCTATCAGGCGATGCCCTGGCTCGTCAGGTACTCTTCGTAGTTGCCGCGGAAGTCGATGATCTCGTTCTCGCGGATCTCGAGGATGCGGGTGGCCAGCGAGGACACGAACTCGCGGTCATGCGAAACGAAGATCATGGTGCCGGCATACTTGTCGAGGGCGATGTTGAGCGACTCGATCGACTCCATGTCCATGTGGTTGGTCGGTTCGTCCAGCAGCAGCACGTTGTGGCGGCCCAGCATCAGCTTGCCGTACATCATGCGGCCCTTCTCGCCGCCGGACAGCACCTTGACCGACTTCTTGACTTCGTCTCCGCCGAACAGCAGGCGGCCCAGGATCGAGCGCACGGCCTGGTCGTCGTCGCCTTCCTTGGTCCACTGACCCATCCAGTCGGTGAGGTTCTCGCCGCCGGCGAATTCCTCGGTCGGATCCTGCGGCATGTAGCCGACGTCGGCGTTCTCGGCCCATTTCACGCGGCCGTTGTCGGCGTCCAGGCCGGTGATCTCGGCGCCGCCGATGCAGCGCAGCAGCGTGGTCTTGCCGGCGCCGTTGGCGCCGATGATCGCGATGCGCTCGCCTGCCTCGACCATGATCGAGAAGTTCTTGAACAGCTGGCGGTCGTAGGCTTTCGACAGGCCTTCGGTCTCCACCGCCAGGCGGTGCAGCTTCTTCTCGCCTTCGAAGCGCACGAACGGATAGGCGCGCGAGGACGGCTTGAATTCCTCGATCTTGATCTTGTCGATCATCTTGGCGCGCGAGGTCGCCTGGCGCGCCTTGGACTTGTTGGCCGAGAAGCGGCGCACGAAGTCCTGCAGTTCGGCGACCTTTTCCTTCGCCTTCGCATTATTCGCCAGCTGCTGGTTGCGTGCCTGGGTCGAAGCCAGCATGTAGTCGTCGTAGTTGCCCGGGTAGATCTTCAGGGTGCCGTAGTCCATGTCGGCCACGTGGGTGCAGACCTGGTTCAGGAAGTGGCGATCGTGCGAAATGATGATCATCGTCGAGTTGCGCTGGTTGAGGATGTCTTCCAGCCAGCGGATCGTGTTGATGTCCAGGTTGTTGGTCGGTTCGTCCAGCAGCAGGATGTCCGGATTCGAGAACAGGGCCTGGGCCAGCAGCACGCGCAGCTTCCAGCCCGGCGCCACGGCGCTCATCGGACCCTGGTGCAGGTCGCTGGCGATGTCCAGGCCGAGCAGCAGCTCGCCGGCGCGCGCTTCGGCCGAGTAGCCGTCGTACTCGGCGACCTTGCCTTCGAGCTCGGCGGCTTTCATGTAGTCTTCGTCGGTCGCTTCCGGGTTCGCGTAGATCGCGTCGCGCTCGGAGATGGCGTTCCACAGTTCGGTGTGGCCCATCATGACGACGTCCAGCACGCGCACGTCTTCGTAGGCGAACTGGTCCTGGCGGAGTTTACCGAGGCGCTCACCCGGGTCGAGGCTGACGTTGCCGGCCGAGGGCTCCAGGTCGCCGCCGAGGATCTTCATGAACGTCGACTTGCCGCAACCGTTCGCACCGATCAGGCCGTAACGGTTGCCTTCGCCGAACTTGACGGAGATGTTCTCGAACAGCGGCTTGGCGCCGAATTGCATCGTGATATTGGCAGTGGATAGCACTAGGAAACCTTTAGAAGCGGAGTTAGCAACGGTGTTGCCGGATAACCCGCGATTCTACCATCGCGGGGCCTGGAGGGCGAATCGCTGCGGCCGACATGGCAAAACGGCGCACCCGCGTGCGCCGTCGAGGACAAGTACGCGCGGACGGATCAGCCGCAGTGGCCGGCCTGGCGTAGCGTCGGATAATCCGACAGGGACAGTGTGAAGCCGTCGTCGCGCGACACCAGGCGCCCCTGGGCGCCGAAAGGAATCGTCACCCGGCGCGGAATGTGTCCGAAGCTCAGGCCCTGGATGAGCGGAACCGGCAGCGTGGCGCGCAGGTGGGCCAACATGGTGTCGAAATCGTAGCCGTTGTCGTTCGGCGCCAGCTTGTAGCCGGAAAAGTCGCCCAGCACCACCGCGCGCTGGCGTTCCAGTACGCCGGCCTGGTGCAGCTGGAGCAGCATGCGCTCGACCCGGTAAGGGTGTTCGCCGATATCTTCCAGATACAGGATGCCGCCGTCGATGCGCGGGAAATACGGGGTGCCCAGCAGCGAGACGATCATCGCCAGGTTGCCGCCCCACACCGTGCCCGCTTCCTCGATGCAGGGGTTCCCAGTCGCGCATTCGCTGATGGTGTGGGTCGGCCCCTCCAGGCACTGCCAGAAGTCGTCAAGCGTGAACTGCACCGGTTCGCGGGCGCCGAAGTCGCCCGCGATCATCGGGCCGGCGTAGCTGAGCGCCCCGGTGCGCGCCATCAGGCCCATGTGGATGGCCGTGACGTCGGAAAAGCCGACCACCAGCTTGCCGCTGGCGGCGATCGCCTCGAAATCGATGTGCGGCAGCAGGCGGGTGGTGCCGTAGCCGCCGCGCAGGGCCATGATGATCTGCACCTCCGGGTCGGCGATCGCGGCGGCGAGCTGGTCCAGGCGGCCCTGGTCGGTGCCGCCGAAGCGTTCGTGGATGCCGGCGTGGTCGTAATAGTTATGGACGAGGCAGCCCTGCTGCTCGAGGCGGGCGATGCCGCGGTCGACCGCGCACGGGTCGAGCGCCTGGCCGGCCGGGGCCACGATGGCGATGCCGATTTGTTGGGTGATCACTGTTTGACGAAGAGCCGAGGTGTTGAGTCTGGCAACATCTTACCCCTGGCGTGGGCATCGATCAAGGCAAGGAGCCGCTCGACCAGCTGCGGCGGGAGGTCGTGGCCCATGCCCTGGATGACTTCGAGGCGGGCGCCGGGGATGCGGCTGGCCGTGTCTTCGCCGCAGGCGAGCGGCACCAGCGGGTCGTTGGCGCCATGGATCACGAGCGTGGGCGCGGTGATCGTGCGCAGGAGCGCGCAGCGGTCGCCCGAGGCCGCGATCGCCATCATCTGGCGCGCTACGCCGCCGGGGCAATAGCTGCGGCGCACCGAGCGGGCGACGCGCTTGCGCAAGGCCTTGTCCGGGGTCGGGTAGGACGGGCTGCCGATGGCGCGCATGACACTGACGCCGTGGTCGACGATGCTCTCGATGTCGCCGGGGTCGGCCGGACGCCGGGCCAGCAGGCTGCTGATCTTTTTCTCGGGGCCGGGCAAGCCGCGGCGGCAGCTGCTCGACATGATCGAGGTCAGGCTCAGGATGCGCTGCGGGTAACGCGCCGCCAGGATCTGGGCAATCATGCCGCCCATCGAGATCCCGACCACGTGGGCGCGCGCCACGCCGAGGGCCGACAGCACCCCGATCGCATCTTCGGCCATGTCTTCCAGGCGGTAGGGGGCGTGCAACGGCCAGCCGAGCCTGGCCTTGATCGAGGCCAGCATCAGGTTAGGGACGCCGGCCTGCTCGAACTTGGTGGACAGGCCGCAATCGCGGTTGTCGAAGCGGATCACGTAGAAGCCGAGCTCGACCAAGCCTTCGACGAATTCGTCGGGCCAGGCGGTCAGCTGCATGCCGAGCCCATGCACCAGCAGCAGCGGTGGGGCCTTGGGGTCGCCTGCGGTGTCGAAGGCGATGCGGATTCCGTTGGCGTTCAGCGTGGGCATGGCGGCATGCCGGCGCCGCGCAAGGCGGCATCGGCTCTTCAAGCGACAGGGTTGGCTCGCCGCATGGAGGAAAAAACCTCCGGACGGCTTGCAAACAGCATATCACTTTCAACGGGGGGCAGGCGCTCGTGCGGGCGTACGACTTGTCTTACGCCCAACAGCAAGGCGGCCCCTGCCTAGCCAGATGCGGGAAGCTTGCGCGCCGCGGCCCGGCGCTCGGCGAAGAAGGCCCGCAACAGGCTGCTCGCCTCGTCGGCCATCACGCCTCCCTGCACCTCGGTATGGTGGTTGAGACGCTCTTCTTCGAACAGGTTGAGGACGGAGCCGCAGGCGCCGGTCTTCGGATCCACAGCGGCATAGATCACGCGCGCCAGGCGCGCATGCATCATCGCACCCGAGCACATGATGCAGGGCTCGAGCGTGACGTAGAGTTCGCAGCCCGGCAGGCGGTAGTTGCCGAGCTTGTCGGCGGCGGCGCGCAGCGCGACGATCTCGGCGTGGGCGGTGGGATCATGGCGGCCGATCGGCTGGTTGTAGCCGGTGGCGATCACTTCACCGTCCTTGACCACCACCGCCCCCACCGGCACTTCGCCCTCGGCCCAGGCCAGCCTGGCCTGCTCCAGGGCCAGCCCCATGTAGCGGTCAGACATCGGTCACTTCGGCCCAGCAATTCGGGGTTTCGTGCAGCACCAGCTTGTGCAGGCGCAGGCCGGTGCCGTAACGGTCGGTGAACACCGTCTTGAGGATGTTGAAGGCGACGCGCGCCAGGTTCTCCACGGTCGGGATGCAGTCGATCACCACGGTCTTGTGGCCGGGCAGCGAGGCCAGGAAATCGCGCACCCTATCGTCCTTTTCGTACACCAGGAAGGCATGGTCCCACACGTCGACGAGGTGCTGCTTCGCCAGGGTCTTGACGTCGGAGAAATCCATGATCATGCCGTTGTCGGAATTTCCTTCAACATCGATGACGTCCCCGGTCAGGGTGATCTCGAGGGTGTAGCGGTGGCCGTGCAGGTTGCGGCACTGGCTCTTGTGGTCGGGAATACGATGGCCGGCATCGAATTCCAGCTTGCGGGTGATAGTTAACATCGGGTCAGCAATGATTCAGGGGATCTGGAGGAGTTTGTGGGTCTGCAGGCTCAGCTTCCACTTGGGGTTGCGGCGGCAGGTCTCGATCGCCAAACGCGTATTCTGCGCGGCGAGCGGGCCGTCCATCGGCTGCACGTAGAAGTTCTCGAAGTCGAGCCCCTCGTAGGCGGACAGGTCCTGGCCCGCCTGGGGAATCACCACCTTGATCTCGTTGCCCTTCGCGACCACCAGCTCGGCGCCCATCTTGGGGCTGACGCAGATCCAGTCCACGCCTTCCGGGACCGGCAGGGTGCCGTTGGTCTCGATGGCGATCGTGAAGCCGCGCGCGTGCATGGCGTCGATCAGCGCCCGGTTCAGCTGCAGCAGCGGCTCGCCGCCGGTGAAGACCACGTACTTGCTGGCTGCATGGGCGGCCGGCCACAGGCCGTCGATCTCGGCCGCGAGCAGCTCGGGCGTCCGGAACTTGCCGCCGCGTTCGCCATCGGTGCCGACGAAGTCGGTGTCGCAGAAGGTGCAGACGGCCGTGGCGCGGTCGGCTTCGCGGCCGGTCCACAGGTTGCAGCCCGAAAAGCGGCAGAACACGGCCGGGCGCCCCGCATGGGCGCCTTCGCCCTGCAGGGTGTAGAAGATCTCTTTGATGCTGTAAGTCACGGTAAGCCTCTCGTCAACCCTCCATTATAACGCGCCGCCGGCGCCCCGTGGGCCAGGCGCCCATGCATTGAGGATGAGCAATATTGCCTGTCGGACTCAGGTGTACCTTCATACGGAATCTTCCGAATGCGAGTCAGAAGGATGCTATGAACAAGCCCACCTCATTCCTAGTCCGATTTTCAGCATTTGCCTCAGCGCTCGGCGCCCTGGCATGCAGCGCTCCGGCCAGCGCCGCCATGCCGCTGCCGCTGCGCGGCGCGCCGCCGGAGATGATGGCTGCCGCCATGGTGACGCTGGCCACCATCGCCCTGGCCGTGCTGCTGGAGCGGCGCAGCCATGCTACCCAGGAGCGGATCCGCGCGCTGGAGCAGCAGCTGGAGGCCGAGCGCGGCGCCCATGCCGACGTCGAGGACGCCCTCGCCGGCAGCCACGAAGTGCTGTGCCGCCTGGTGCGGCAGCACGAAAGCGTGCGCGAAGCCGAGCGTGCCCGTATCGCGCGCGACCTGCACGACGAGCTCGGGCACCGCCTGCTGTCGCTGCGGGTGGAGCTGGCGCTGCAGCAGGCCGCGGTACGCGGCACCTCTGCCGCCGTGCACGACAAGCTGACGGTTGCCATCGGCAACCTCGACACCGCCATCCGTTCGGTGCGCGCCCTCGTGACCGGCCTGCGCCCGATCGCCAAGGGCCAGAGCTTGCGCCAGGCCGCCGAGCGCCACCTGGCCGACTTCGGGCGCCTGCACGGACTGGACTACCGCTTCGATGCGGGGCGCGACGGGCTGGAGGAAGACCAGCGGCGCGACCCGGAGCAGGACGCGGTGCTGTTCCGCGTGCTGCAGGAATCGCTGTCCAACGTGGCGCGTCATGCCCAGGCCACCATGGTCTGCGTCACCCTGGTGGAATCGGCCGGCGAGGCCGTCCTGACGATCGAGGACGACGGCATCGGGCCAAGTGCCCTCGACCACCTGGATGCACGCGGCTGCGGTATCGCCGGGATGCGCGAGCGCACCGAGGCCTTCGGCGGTACCCTGACGGTGCTGCCCGGCCGGCGCGGCGGGACGGTCGTGTGCGCAACACTGCCCCTGACGCGGATACCTGCCCCCGTGTGAAACCCGGCGGTGAGGGCAAGCAGGAAGGGCTCTTGCTGAAAATCAATAAGTTCGTCCCTGCGCAGTAGCAGAATCGTTTCGTGTTGGCAGTCAATTCGGCTGCCGGACCGGAACCGTAGAGGACGACCATGATCAGCCCACACAGCTCCAGCATCAGCATCAGCGCGCCTGCCCCGACAGCTCTCGTGAAAGATGGGGCGTTCGTCGGCCAGCTGGTGGCGTCCCTGTCGATTCCGGTCTTCGTCCTCGACACCCAGGCGCGGGTCATGATCTGGAACCGCGCCTGCGAGCAGCTCACCGGCGTCCCGGCCCACGAAGTGCTGGGCACGGGCGATCATTGGCGCAGCTTCTACGAACACCGCCGCCCTACCCTGGCCGACCTGGTGCTGCAGAACCGCAGCGAGGACGTGCGCAAGATCCTGCCGCGCTCCGCCTCCGACACTTCGCCTACCGGCCTGTGCATCGAAAGCTGGTTCGACATGCCACGCGCCGGCCGCCGGCGCTACCTGGCAGCCGACGCCAGCCCGATCTTCGGCTCGGACGGCGAACTGGCGGCCGTGGTCGAGACCCTGCGCGACCTGACCGACGAAAAGATGGCCCAGGTGGCGCTGGAACAGCTGGCCACGCGCGACGGACTGACCGGCCTGGCCAACCGCCGCTGTTTCGACGATACCCTGCACGCCGAATGGGCGCGCGCCCTGCGCCAGCAGCAGCCGCTGTCGCTCCTGATGGTCGATGTCGACAACTTCAAGGCCTACAACGATGCCAACGGCCACCTGGGCGGGGACGAATGCCTGAAGCGCATTGCCCGCGCAGTGGCCAGCGAGATGCGCGCCAACGACCTGGTGGCGCGCTACGGCGGCGAGGAATTCGCGGTGATCCTGCCCAACCAGTCGCTCAAGGGCGCCGCCATCGTGGCCGAACGGATCCGCTGCCGGGTCGAGCAGCTGCAGCTGCCCTGCACCGCGCCGACCCGACACGTGACGGTGTCGATCGGCGCCGCCACTGCCCTGGCCAGTCCGGACAATACCGCCAGCCAGCTGGTCGCCACCGCCGACGCCGCCCTGTACCGGGCCAAGCACCTGGGCCGCAACCGCATCAGCCTGCCGCTGAGCGAGGCCGCCTAGCCGCTCGTTCGGGACGTATGCATACCTGAATCCCCTGTTCTTTCCTTGTCGAATAATCTATCCTTTGCGGATAGCAATATTCCTAAAAGGAGAGAACGTGTCGAAAACCACCCTGTCGCGCAGCGTCCTGGCGACCCTCGTGCCGGCCGCCTTGCTGGCGTTCGCGCCCGCCGCCGGCGCCGCACCAAAGGCGCAAGCCCCCGCGGCCAAAACCGCCGGCGGCGACGTCCTGCCGTTCAAGGCAGTCGAAAAAACCTTGCCGAACGGCCTCAAGGTCATCGTGGTGCCGACCGGCTTCCCGAACCTGGTGTCGGTCCACATCCCGGTGCAGACCGGCTCGCGCAACGAGGTCGAGCCGGGCAAGTCGGGCTTCGCCCACTTCTTCGAGCACATGATGTTCCGCGGTACCCCAAGCTACCCGCCGGAAAAGTACCAGCAGATCATTACCCGGGCCGGCGCGCGCCAGAACGCCTACACCAGCGACGACCTTACCAATTACTACACTACCTTCGCCAAGGAAGACCTGGATACCGTGCTCAAGGTCGAAGCCGACCGCTTCCAGCACCTGTCCTATCCGGTCGAGGCCTTCAAGACCGAATCGCGCGCCGTGCTGGGCGAGTACAACAAGAACAGCGCGAACCCGATGCAGAAGCTGTTCGAAACCCAGCGCGAAGCCGCGTTCTCGACCCACACCTACCGCCACACCACGATGGGCTTCCTGAAGGACATCGAGGACATGCCCAACCAGTACGAGTATTCGAAGGTCTTCTTCGACCGCTGGTACCGTCCGGAGCGCACCACCGTGATCATCGCCGGCGACGTCGAGCCGGCCAAGGCGGTGGCGATGGTCGAAAAATACTGGGGCGGGTGGAAGCGCGGCAGCTTCAAGTCGAACGTGCCGGTCGAGCCGGCCCCGCAAGGCGCGCAATACCGCCACGTGGCCTGGCAGACCCCGACCCTGCCGCTGGTGACGGTGGCCTTCCGCGCGCCGGCCTTTTCCGATACCCAGAAGGACCAGGCGGCGCTGTCGATGCTGCTGTCGCTGTCCTTCGGCCGTACCTCGCCGCTGTACAAGCGCCTGGTGCAGGACGAGCAGAAGGTCGACCAGCTGTTCGACTTCGTTCCGAACCGGGTCGACCCGACCCTGGCCACCATCGGCGCGCGCGTGAAAAAGCCGACCGATGCGCTGTACGTGCGCGACGCCATCCTACAGACCGTGGCGAAGCTGCGCAACGAGCCGGTCACCGCCGCCGCGCTGGCCGATGCGAAATCCGCCAATAAGTATGGGCTGATCCGCACGCTCGACAACACCGAGGCGATCGCCTCTACCCTGGCCTCCTACGTGCACTTCAACCGGTCCTACGACACCCTGAACCGCTACTACCGCGTGGTCGACAGCCTCACGCCGGCCGACCTGCAGGCGGCCGCGCGCAAGTACCTGGTGGACGAGTCGATGGTGGTGACCACCCTGTCGCACGACGCGCTGCCGGCGGAGATCAAGAACCTGCCCAAGCTGGCCGACTTCGCGCCGAAGGCGAGCGAGGCCAAGTTCGACGTGCTGGTCCAGAAATCGGCCCTGCCTCAGATCCGCTTCAAGCTGCTGTTCGCGGCCGGCTCGGCGCACGACCCCAAGGGCAAGGAAGGCCTGGCGGCGCTGACCGCGGCCATGGTCGCGTCGAGCGGCTCGCGCGAGCGCAAGATCGACGAAGTGACCAAGGCCCTGTTCCCGCTGGCCGGCAGCTTCAGCGAGCAGACCGACAAGGAAATGACCACCTTCAGCGGCTCGACCCACAAGGACAACTGGGACCAGTACCTCGGCATCGCCCTGCCGCTGCTGGTGGACCCGGGCTTCCGCGAGGAAGACTTCCGCCGCCTGAAGGACGCGCAGAAGAATGCCCTGGTGCTGGACCTGAAGGACAACAACGAAGAGGAATTCGGCAAGGAGCGCCTGCAGGCCAATGTCTTCGCCGGCACGCCCTACGGCCATCCGGTGCTGGGCACGGTCAAGGGCATCGAAGCGATCACGCTGGACGACGTCAAGGACTTCTACCGCCAGGCGTACACGCAGGGCGCGGTGCGGGTCGGCATCTCGGGTGACGTCTCCGATGCGATGGTCGCCTCCCTGAAGGGTGCGCTGGCGCGCCTGCCGGCGGCCGGCGGCCTGGCCCCGACCCCGGCCATCCGCGGCCGCATGCCGAACGGCCTGGACGTCGAGATCATCGAGAAGAACACCCGCGCCACCGCGATCTCCTTCGGCCTGCCGATCGAGGTGACCCGCTCGCATCCGGACTTCCCGGCCCTGTGGCTGGCCAAGACCTGGCTGGGCGAACACCGCGCCTCGAGCGCCCGCCTGTACCAGCGCATCCGTGAAGAGCGCGGCATGAACTACGGCGACTACGCCTACATCGAAGCCTTCCCGCGCGGGATGTTCCAGTTCTTCCCGAACCCGAACCTGGGCCGCAAGGCGCAGCTGTTCGAAGTCTGGATCCGCCCGGTGGCGCCGCAGAACGGCCACTTCGCCCTGCGCGCCGCGCTGTTCGAGCTGGACAAGATGATCCAGAACGGCCTGTCGCAGCAGGACTTCGAGACCACCCGCGGCTATCTTGAAAAGAACGTGTTCGTGATGACGGCCACCCAGGACCAGCAGCTGGGCTATGCGCTCGACGCCCAGTGGTACCGCACGCCCGAGTTCACGCGCATGATGCGCGACGGCCTGGCCAAGCTCACGGTCGCCGACGTGAATGCGGCGATCAGGAAGCACCTGTCGGCCAAGAACCTGTCGGTGGTGATCATCACCAAGGACGCGGCCGCCCTGAAGGACAAGCTGGTGACGGATGCCTTCTCGCCGATCAGCTACGATGCGAAGAAGCCGCAGGCGCTGCTGGACGAAGACCAGCAGATCGGGTCGATGAAGCTCGGCGTCAAGCCGGAGTCGGTGCGAATCACGCCGGCGGCGCAGGCCTTTGCCGAGTGATGTGATCGTCTACTTGCCCTGGTAGTGAAATCGGCGCCCCGTTGGGTGCCGATTTGTTTCGCCCAGTGCCGCGCTGTGCAGCCAGGGCCCGGCGCGGATCATGACTTGATCCGCTCCCAACCATGCCGCACCGCCGCCTTGATGCGATCCCAGGCGCTTCCCTTGCCGGTGCCGCGGCGCGCATCCCAGGCGCGCGCCAGGTCGCCCTCGACGTCGTCCCACGGGCGATTGCGGTACAGCTTGCTCCTGCGCATCTCGGCGCCGAACGAGTACGCCGGCTTGACGCTGTCGTACTCCATCCCCGAGCCGCCCAGGTGAGTGTCGTAGTGGCTGCGATAGTAGCTGTCGGCGTCGTGGTGCACCGTCATCCGGTCCCAGCCGCGGCGTACGGCGGCCTTCATCTTTTCCCAGGTCAAACCGGCCACCCCTGCGTTGAGGGCCTCCCATTCCCGGCGCAGCTCGCTCTCGACCTCATGCCACGCGCGACCGTGATACTTCTCGTGGCGCGCCATGTCGGCGCCGTAGGCGTAGGCCGGCTTGACATGCTCGTAGTCCTCGCCGCCGTAGTTGGACAGGAAATGGTTGCGGTAGTAATCGTCGTCATCGCCGAAAAAATTGCTGCCGATGTCCAGGCCGCTGCCGCCAACTGCGGGCGGCTCGGGTTCCGCCGAATAGATGCGCGACCGGCCGCGCTGGGTCTCGGCAAGGCGCGGGCTCGCCGCGGGCACACCGCCCGGGCCGGATTCGCGCTGCATCGATTCGCCGCCGCCCGTCTCGAGGTCCTCGAAGGTGGGGACGTGGCCTGCATTCTCGCGCAAGGTCGAGCCGTGCAGCGAGGTGCTGCCGGTCGCGCCGAGCCCGCTTGATCCGAGCGGTTCCTGATAGGTCCCGCCGGTGGGCTCGGACTGGTACAGCGAATGCTGCTGGAAGAGCATGCCGTCGCCCGGGTTGTCGAGATGCGGCCTGCTTGCTGCGCGCGGCTGCGCCGGCGCCGGTGAAGCCTGCTGCATGCTGGCGGCGCCGCCCATGCGCATCGATTCGGGAGGCCTGCCTGGAAGCGCCTCCTCGTCGACGTCCGAGGGACCGAAGCGCTCGACGATGTCGGCGGCGCGCTCGGCTTCCGGCAGCGTATCGGCGCGCACCACCAGCACGTGGTGGCCGCGGGTGACTGCGCCCGCGTACCGGCTGGCGCGCGGGCTGTTGTCGGCGCCGAACAGGTCGGTGAATACGCGCCTCAGGTTGGCGCCATTCCCGGCGTCGGTGCCGCCTCCCGGGGTGGCGCTGCTGCCGCCGGCGCCGCTTGCGCTGTCGGTCATGCCGGTCGGATCGGCGTTGGAGAGCGTGAGCTCCTCGCGCGGGAAACCCGAAGTTATCAGCTCGTTCATCGCGTTCTGTGCGTCGGTCCGGTTACCGAACACAGCTACAAGAGTATGTCGCATGGTCCTTCCTCCCAATCGGTGAGTCCCGGGGCGCGCCAATCCTGGCTGCCGTACCGACCGGCCCGTCCCGCTCCGGCCCATGGCCGTTGCACCAAACAGCCTACTCCAATACCCCGCCGGCGCAAAGAACAAAGCCCCCCAGGTTCGACCCTGGAGGGCTTTGCACGGTGGGCGGCGATCAGGCCGCCCCGGCATGGTGTTCGATCAGGAGGTCATCCGATCCCAGCCATGGCGCACCGCCGATTTCATCTTTTCCCAGGTCGACTGGCCACCGCTGCCGTAGCGGGTATCCCAGTCGGTCCGCAGGTCGTTCTCGACTTCGCCCCACTGGCGGCCGCGGTACTTCGGATCCTGGGCCATCGACGAGCCATAGGCGTAGGCCGGCTTGTAGTCGTCATAGCTGCCGGCGTCGCTGGAGGTGCTGTAGGTGGCGTTCCAGTGACTGCGGTACTCGCGGTCGTTATCGTCGTCGTCCGTCATGCGGTCCCAACCGTGGCGGACCGCCGACTTCATGCTTTCCCATGCGCCGCCCACGCCGGTGCCGGCCGCGGTGGTCGCACCGGTGCCGCCGGAGATCCGCGAATCCCAGCCGCGCGCCAGGTCGCCCTCGATGTCGTCCCACGGACGATTACGGTAGAGCTCGCTCTTGCGCATCTCGGAACCGTAGGCATAGGCCGGCTTGACGCTGTCGTAATCCATGCCCGAGCTCCCCAGATTGGTGTCGTAGTGGCTGCGGTAGTAGCTGTCGTCGTCCTTGTCGAGGGTCATGCGGTCCCAGCCGCGGCGCACGGCCGACTTCATCTTTTCCCAGGTCGAACCGGCAGTGCTGCCGCTACGGGTGTCCCAGTCGCTGTGCAGGTCGTTCTCGACCTCGTCCCAGCGGCGGCCGCGGTACTTGTCGCTGCGTGCGCTTTCGGCGCCGTAGCTGTAGGCCGGCGCGTATTCGTCATACGATCCACCGGTCGTGCCGTAGGTGCTGCTGAAGTGGCTGCGGTAGATGGTGTCGTCATCGTCGTTGGTCATGCGATCCCAGCCGCGGCGAACGGCGGCCTTCATGCGGTCCCAGGTGTCGCCGGCGGTATCGCCGCTGCGGGTGCTCCAGTCGCTGCGCAGGTCGTTCTCGACCTCGTCCCACTTGCGGCCGCGGTACTTGTCGTCGCGCGCCATCGCGGAGCCGTAGGCGTAGGCCGGCTTCACGCGGTCGTAGTCCTCGCCGCTGTAGTTGGCCAGGAAGTGGTTGCGGTAGTAATCGTCATCGTCGCCGAAGAAATTGCTGCCGATATCCAGCCCGCTGCCGGTGCCTGCCGTGGTGGCTCCCGGCGAGTAGATGCGCGACCTGCCGCGCTGGGTCTCGGTAAAGCGGCTGCTGCCCGGCGAGGAGCCCATTGCTGTATCGCGCTGCATCGAGCCGGCGCCTCCCTGCATCGCCGATCCTTCCAGCGAGGAGCCCTGCAGGGTGCCGCCCTGGCCGCCCGAACTGCGGATCGACATGTCGTTCTGCGTGCCTTCCAGCGACGAGGCCTGCACCGAGTTCTCCTGCAGGGTCGAACCCTGGAGCGAGGTGCCGCCAGTCGCGCTCAGGCCGCTCTGGCCCATCGGTTCCTGGTAGGTGGTTCCCATCGGTTCGGCCTGGTGTAGCGACTGCTGCTGGAAGAGCTTGCGGTCGCCGGGGTTGTCGAGCTGCTGGCTGGCACCCGTGGCTGCGCCGACACCTGGGCCCGTCGCGAGGCTGCCGCTGCCGGCCGTCGTGCTGCCGCTCATGCCGGTGCCGGACTGGGCCGACATCTGCGAGGATTGCTGCATGCCGCCAGCGCCGCTCATGCGCATCGATTCCGACAGGCCGCTGCCGGCGCCCATCGCGCCGGCGCCCGATGCCTGCTCGTCGATGTCGGTCGGACCGTAGCGTTCGACGATATCGGCGGCGCGTTCGACTTCCGGCAGGGATTGGGCGCGCACGGTAAGCACGTGGTGGCCACGGGTGACCGCGCCCTCGTACCTGCTGGCATGCTCGCTGTTATCGGCGCCGAACAGGTCGGTGAAGAAGTGCTTGATGGAAGCGCCGATGCCGATCCCGGTGCCGTCGGCCAGGGTGTCGCTGCGGCCGGTGTCGCCGGTGCTGCCGGTGACGCTGTCGGTCATGCCGGTCGGGTCGGCATTGCTCAGCTTGACCTCGTCACGCGAGAAGCCCGAGGACATGAGCTCGTTCATCGCATTCTGTGCGTCGGTCCGGTTGTCGAACACCGCTACAAGAGTATGTTGCATGGTCATTCCTCCCTTAAAGTGAGTGACGGGGGTGGCTGCCGAACAATCCGGCCCCGGACCGCTCGCGTGAGTAGGACGAGGTCGAGACAGCTCGCGCGCCAGCCCGCCGCGCGCAAATGCACGGGACCAGATTACTCCAAACCCGGCCGTACGCGCGCGCGCCTGACCGGACAGTAGGAAGGACGGAAAACGGCGCCCGCAGGCGCCGTCCGTACTGCGGGTGAGCGGGCTCAGTAGGTCCGGTTGGTGCCGGTGTCGCCGGTCATGCGGTCCCAGCCGTGCCGCACCGCGGCCTTCATCTTTTCCCAGGTCGAAGGGCCGCCGCTGTAGCGCGATTCCCAGTCGGTGCGCAGGTCGGATTCGACCTCGTCCCACTGGCGTCCGGTGTAGCGGCCGCTGCTGGCCATCTGCGAACCGTAGCTGTAGGCCGGCGCATAATCGTCATACGATGCACCGGTGGCGCCGTAGGTGCTGGTGAAGTGGTTGCGGAAATAGCTGTCGTCGTCGCGCAGGTCGGAGCGTGCCGTGGTTCCGTCCAGGCGCTGCACGTCCACCTCGGTATGGCGCACGGTGTCGTGGATCTGTTCCTGGCGCTCGTTGACCTGCTTGCCGACCGTGACTTCCTCGACGATGCGGGCCGATTTCTCGACCACCGCTTCTTCCGCGGTCTCGCGCATTTCGATGGTCTGCTCCTTGAACGCGGTCGCATCGGCCGGGCTGATCGGCTGGTCGACGGCGCGGCGCTGGACGTCCACGTGCTCTTCGCGCAGGCCGACGGTCTCGTCGACCGGGGTCTCGACCACGCGCGAGTAGATGCGCACGCCGCCACGCTGGACTTCGCGCTTGCCCACCTTCAGCTGTTCTTCGACCACAGGGATGGACTGGGTGCTGCCGGTGCGGCCGGCTTCCATCGCGGTGTCGCGCTGCAGCGAGGCGCCCGACAGGCTGCCCTGCTGCTGGGCCGCGGCCGACTGCGTGGACGTCGAGTACGACTGCATGCCGCTCTGGCTGCCCTGCAGCATGGCGCCACTGGACGCCATCTTGCCGACATTGTCCGAGTGCTCGTCGATGTCGATCGGACCGAAGCGCTCCACGATGTCGGCGGCGCGCTCGACCTCCGGCAGCGAATCGGCGGTCAGGGTGATCACGCATTTGCCGCCGGAGACGGCGCCCTCGTAGCGGCTGAGGCGGCGGCTGTCGTCCTCGTCGCTGCCGAACAGGTCGCTGAAGAAATGCTTGATGCTGCTGCCGATGCCCGTGTCGGTGTCGGTGGACGTGGCCGTCGTGGTCGTGGTGGTGCTGGAGCTGCCGGTGATGCCGGCCCCGGTCTCGCCGGACATGCGCACGTCCTGGCGCGAGAAGCCCGAGGCCAGCAGTTCGTCCATCGCGCTGCGTGCGTCGGCGTTGTTGTCGAATACGGCTACCAAAGTATGTTGCATGGTCGTTCCTCCATCATTGGTGGGTATCGGATGCGGGCGGCGACCCGGCGTCGTCGAAGCGCTCCACCTCGGCCCGCTCCGCCTTGAGTGGAACGGTGTCACGGTAGTGCTCCTCGTGCCGGACGCGGGTGATGTGCAGCTCTTCCTTGATGCGCAGGCGGCGTTCGACCACCAGCACTTCTTCGAGAACCGGCACCACCAGCGTGTCGCCTTCGTAGCGGCTTGCGGGTGCTTCTTCCAGCGCGACGATCCTGTCCACAGGAACGTGCCGGACACCCACCTCTTCGCGCATGAGGCGCTCGTCGATGGTGACCGGTTGTTCGCTGACCGTCTTGTGGACACGTACGCCGCGGCCGGTCTCGACGACACGGGTGCCGACGGCCAACTGCTCCTCGATCACGGGAATGCGCAGGCCTTCCTGTTGCTTGTTCTCGGGGATATTGCTCGACATCGGGACAGCTCCTCGTATCGCCGGATAGGGACAAACGAGGTTACGCCTTTTCAGCCGGGGCATGCGCACCTTTGACGTGCGGAACGGTAAGGGCCGCTTGGGCCCTCATGTGCTATGCGGCCGGGGGGGCGGCCGCGACCTGAAGGGGGATCAGGCGAAGGGATTGTCGACAGTCTCGACGTCGGGCGGCGGCAGGCGCTCGGGCAGCTCGCGCGCCTCGAGCGCCTCGACCACCGCGCCCAGCTGCGCGTGGAGGCGGCGCGCCAGCGCCAGCCCGGCCTTGTCGGCGGTCAGGTCGACGTCGCCGGAGATGGTGATGCGGTCGAGCCGGTTCTCCAGCATCAGGTTGCCGATCTCGAGGACGTCGGCTTCATTGGCAAAGGGCTTGAACGGTTTCTTCGGTGGCATGGCGCTCTCCTGGTCGGTGCGGTCAGTTGCGTTGCTTCTTCTGGCGGATCTTCGGCAGCGCCAGCATCCGCTCCTTCTGCTGCCGGCTCAGCGAGGGCAGCAGTTCGATGCCGACGATGCGCTCCAGCTCTGCGACCGGGATCACCTGGATCGGCGCATCGGCGCGGTTCTCGACGAACCAGGCGGCGGCGGCCTTCTGGCGCGGACTGTACACCACCTTGTACAGGTGGCTCGGCACGATCACGTTGCCGACCTTGCGCAGGTTGCTGCCGAGGAAGGCCGGGCCGGTGATCACGTACAGGGAACCTTCGCGCTTGGCCATCTTGCGCACCGCGCCTTCGATCGGCGCCCAGATGTGGCGGTTGTGCTCGCGATCCTGGGGGACCATGTTCGCCAGCGAGAAGCTTTCGCGCTGGGCGCGGCGGTCGGGCATGTCGCCGTTCGGCGCCAGATGGCCGCGGTCGAAGCCGCTGCGCGCATAGTCGGACAGCTCGGCGCGCTGGCCGCGCGGCAGGCGCGGCTCGGGATGGAATTTGTTGTCGCGGTCCAGGCCCTCGGCGGCTTCGAGCTGGCTGGGCGCCAGGTGCTCGGCCGACCACAGCGCGGTGCGGGTGACGCCCGAATGCATGATGCCGAATTCGCTGTAGCACAGCTCGCGGGTAGCGGCAGCCAGCTTGGGGTTGCGTATCTCGGGCGCACGGCCGTCGAGGTAATGGTCGGGGCAGCTTGCGGCCTGGGCCGCGCCGGCGGCCAGCAGCATGCCGATGAAGCAGGCACGGACAAGCCGGGCCAGGGTGGAACGAAACATGAGGATGTATGGGGCGAACCGAAAAATCGTTGGCCCATATTGTAGCCGAGCGACGTTGAGGGAGGTCAAACAATACACGTCCCGGCACGCGCACGATTGGAAATGCCTTTCCGTCGAGAATGAGATAAACTTGCGCCTTTCTCAACAAAAGATTCCTTTTGGGAAAGTATACCCGAAGCGAATGAACCGTCCGCCAATCCCAGAGGACTTGCGCCGTTTTGTCTTGACGAGCATTCCCTCCGTGCCCTTCCTCGAGGCACTGCTCTTGCTGCGCGCGAATCCCGGCCAGCAATGGAGCGGAGAGACGCTGGCGCGCCGCCTGTACACCAGCGAGCGCACCGCCCAGGGACTCCTCGACGAGCTGTGCCGATCCGGCATGGCCGCGCCCTGCCCTGCGCCGAACGAGCATTCCTATTGCTATTCCCCTGCGTCCGAAGCACTGCGCGAGCGGATCGACGGCCTCGCCGAACTCTACGCACGCCACCTGGTGGACGTCACCAACCTCATCCATTCCACTCTCGACCGCAAGGCGCAGCAGTTCGCCGACGCCTTCCGCCTGCGAAAGGATACCTAATGGGCGAACTCATCTACACCTTGTGCATGTTGACCTCGCTGGCCTGTACCTGGCTGCTGTTTGCCAGCTACCGGCGCACGCGTTACCGGCTCCTGTTCTGGAGCGGCCTGTGCTTTGCGGTGATGACTTTCAATAACCTGTTCCTGATCTTCGACAAGATCGTCTTCCCGAATGTCGATTTCATGCCGCTGCGGGTCATCAGCGCGCTGGTGGCATGCCTGCTGTTGTTGTACGGCCTGATCTACGAGAAGGAGTGAGCCGATGGTCCAGATGATGTACGGCGCGATCTCGATGGCTTCGCTCACCATCGCCCTGTTCTTCCTGCGCTTCTGGCGCAATACCGGCGACCGCTTCTTCCTCTGGTTCGCCCTGTCTTTTTTCATCGAGGGCCTGCACCGCATCTACTCCGCGGTGCTGAACGAGGCCGGCGAGGATTCGCCGCTGCACTACCTGATCCGCGTGCTGGCCTACGGGATGATCGTGTGGGCGATCGTGGAAAAGAACCTGCCGCGCAAGGAACGACGCGACTAGCGTGCGCCCAACCGGCGGGCGCGGCGCGATAATGGGTCATGAAAAACCGTCAACAGGAGGACAGCATGGCCCCAGCACCCCAAGAAGAAAACGACCAGGCCCGGTCGCAGGCGAACCCCGTCGCCGGCGGCGGCCAGGAGCAGCGTTCGGAGAACCTGCTTCCCGGTGAGGAAGGCGCCGAGGACGGCCGCTTCGACGTGGCCGAGGAAGTCAGCCTCGACCAGCATTCCGACCAGGCGCGCCGGGTTGGACAGGTGCCCGAGAACGGCATCGCCGACGCGCTGCCCGACGCGCTCAAGACCCCGGTGCCCTCGCAGGGCGTGCCGGAAAAGGAGTAATTCCCCCCAGGGCCGCCGCGGGCGGCCCATCCCCTCTTAGCCACCCATCGTCACGCCCATCTTCAGGCCCTCGATCGTGTGCGCCTGCCGGATCGGCACGAGCTGCTCGACGACGCGGCAGTTCAGGTGTCTGCGTAGCTCTTCCGGCAGGCTATCATGGTAGGCGCGCGACAGCTGCAGGTCGTGCTTGATGGCATTGGTCGCATCCGGCGCGTCGGCGCCCACCACCAGCACCGGGCGCGAGACCTTCGAGCGGTTGGCGGTGCCGCGGTGGATGGTCAGGGCCGAACGCGCCGAGATGTCGCCCACCTGCGGCAGCTTGCGCTGGGCCAGGGCCTCGTAGCGCGGATACAGCGACTTGTCGGGGAACATCGGGTCGCCCTCGTACAGGTCCCACTGGGTGCCCGGGGCGATCTCGAAGGGGCCCATGTCCTCGGTGACGTCGACCGTGGTGAGGTTGAAGGCCAGCGAACTGAGGCGCCGGCCCTGGACCGTTTCCGGCGGCGAGGCGAAGTCGCGGTGCCAGGGCTGGTGCATCGCGCCCGGTCCCGGCACGTCGAAGCCCACTTCGACGATGCGCCATTCCGGCCCCAGCACCGCGCTGCAGACCGCGGCCACCCAGGGATGGCTGGCGATGGTCACGAAGGAGCGCAGGCGCTCCGGGTGCACCTCGACGTAATAGCGGTTCGGGCCGCGGTTCAGGGCCCCGCCCTCGCGCGCCAGTGCTTCTTCGAACAGCATGTCGATGTCGGCGCGCAGTTCTCCGATCAGCTCGCGGCTGAAGGCCCCGCGGCAGGCGATGATGCCGTCCCCGTAAATGCCGCGCATGATGTCGGCCACTTCGTATCGTGCGGTGCTAGCTCCGCTTTCCATGCTCCATTCCTCCCTTGTGCGTGCGGGCGGCCATGCGGCCGACACGTGGTCCATCGTCGGGAAATACTACTGGCAATTGCCAAGGCGCGGCGCAAGCACGGCGTGGCGGCCCCCGGACGTTGACAGGGAGGCATCCGGACCGTAGATTGTCGCCACTACTACAACAGGATCCGACCATGAGACACTCGCCGGCCCACAGGGGCACGCCTTGACGCCTGGCTCCGCAAGCGTGCTGTTCATCTGCGAACGCCCGGTTCCCGACCCGGTGCTGGGACGCGTCGCGGACGAGCTTGGGGAGACGGTCCTGCATGCCCGTTCGGTTGCGGCGGGCCTGGAGCAGGTGCGCCACCATGACTTCGCGCTGATGCTGGTCGGCTATGCTGGCGACGTCGGCGCGCTGGCCGCCACCATCCGCCAGGTCAGGGCCACGCGCCGCTCGGTCCACACGCCGGTGGTCGCACTGGGCGTACCCGCCGGCGCCGGTTTCCCGGTCGCCCCCCTGTATGAGGCCGGCGCGGTGGCGGTGCTGACCGAGCCCCTGTCGCCGGTGATCCTGCGCGCCAAGCTGCGCTTCTATATCGACGCCTTCCAGGCCTCCGCCGAGCGGCGGCGCGCCGAGGCGGACCTCATCGATGCCAGTGCCCGGCTCGAATCCATCATCGCCGCCGCCGAGCTGGGGGTGTGGTCCTGGGACATCGGTCCCGACCGCGTCGCCGGCGACGATCGCATCGCCGCCCTGTTCGGCATTCCCGATGCAATGGGCGATGGTGCGCCGGTGGCGCGCTATTTCGAAGCGATCCATCCCGACGACGTGGCGGCCGTGCAGGCCCTGCTGTCGGACGCGGTGGCGCGCGGTGCGCCCTACGACGCGACCTTCCGCATCCGGCGCGCCGGCGGCGGCTGGCGCTGGGTCATTGCGCGCGGCAGCGTGGCGCCGGCGGCGGACGGCAGCGCGCGCATGCGCGGCGTCGTCATCGATGCCTCGCGCCAGTTCGAGGCCGAACAGCAGCTGCGCCTGAGCGAAGAGCGCTACCGCACCCTGTTCGATTCGATCGACGAGGGCGTGTGCGTCATCGAAATACTGTACGACAATACCGGACAGCCCTGCGACTACCGCTTCCTGGAAACCAATCCGGCCTTCGTCAAGCATACCGGCCTGGCCAATGCGATTGGCCGCAGCATCCGCCAGATCGCGCCGCTCCATGAGCGCTATTGGTTCGAGATTTATGGAAGGGTTGCCGCGACCGGCGAGGCGGTGCGCTTCGTGAACGAAGCGCGCGAGCTGGGCCGCTGGTTCGACGTCTATGCGGCCCGGATCGGGCCGCCGGAGCAGCACCGGGTCGCGGTCGTGTTCAACGACATCACCGAACGGCGAAAGGGCGAGGACGCGCTGCGCCAGATGGCGGCCGACCTGGAAGAAGCGAACCGCATCAAGACCGAATTCCTGGCCACCCTCGCCCACGAGCTGCGCAACCCGCTGGCGCCGCTGCGCAGCGGCCTGCAGTTCATCCGGCGCGCGCCCGAGGACCCGGCGGCGGTGGCGCGCATCCACGAGATCATGGAACGCCAGCTCGGGCAGCTGGTCCACCTGGTCGACGACCTGCTCGACGTGGCCCGCATCACGCGCGGCCAGGTGGCGCTCAAGCGGGAACGCATCGACCTGGCCGGCGTGCTGTCGGCGGCGGTCGAGACCAGCATGCCGCTGATCGAGGCGGCGCGCCACCAGCTCGACCTGCGCCTGCCACAGGAAACCCTGGTGGTGGATGCCGACCCCACCCGCCTGACCCAGGTGGTGTCCAACCTGCTCAACAACGCGGCGCGCTACACGCCGCGCGGGGGCAGCATCGTGCTGGCGGCCGAACGCGACGGCAGTGACGCGGTCATCGCCGTTTCCGACAACGGCATCGGCATCGACCCGGCGCGCCTGGAAGAGGTGTTCAAGATGTTCACCCAGATCGGCGAAGGCCGCCGCCATGCGGCGGGCGGGCTGGGCATCGGCCTGTCGCTGGTGCGCAGCCTGGTGGAACTGCATGGCGGCAGCGTGCGGGCGAGCAGCGCCGGCACCAATGCCGGCAGCGTGTTTACCGTGCGCCTGCCGCTGGCGCCCGTGGAGCCTACCGCGCCGGCGCCCGGGCCGGCGGATGCAGCCGCGGCGGCGCGCATGGCGCGGCGCGTGCTGGTGGTGGACGACAACCGCGATGCGGCCGAAACGCTGGTGGCCGTGCTGGGCCAGCTCGGCCACCAGGCGCTGGTGGCCGTGCTGGGCCAGCTCGGCCACCAGGCGCTGGTGGCCAACGACGGCCACCAGGCGCTGCGCATGATGGCGGGATTCCAGCCCGACGTCGTGTTCCTCGACCTCGGCATGCCGGGCATGTCGGGCTTCGAGGTGGCCGAAGCGATCCGGCGCGAGCCGCGCTACGCCGGCGTGCGGCTGGTGGCCCTGACCGGCTGGGGCGGCGAGGCCGACCGCGAGCGCAGCGCCCGTGCCGGCTTCGACCGGCACCTCACCAAGCCGGCCACCACCGCCGCCATCGAGGAAGCGCTGGCCTGAACTTCCCGGCAGTGCCGCGGCGCCGGACTACCAGGAGATCGACAGCAGCACCTCGGCCATCCGCAGCCAGCGTCAATTGTGCGCGCCGCAGGCCTGCTGGCCCCCACACTACTCCCTTTGCCGTGACGATGGGATGGGGTAAGGGATGGAATATTTGTTGAGTAATAATGACCTGGAAAACTGGATGATGGCGGTCGGCGTCTTCATCGGCGCGACCGCCCTGATGGTGGTCGTGCGCATGTTTTTCCTGCGCCGGCTGAGCAATATGGCGAACCGCACCGTGACGCGGGTGGACGACCTGGTGGTCAAGATGCTGAACCGGAGCTACCTCGTGTTCAAGCTGGCCATCGCCGCCTACCTCGCCAGCATTTTCCTCGTGATGCCGGAAAGCTGGCGCCTGGTGGTGTCGCGGATCGCCGTGGCCTCGCTGATCCTGCAGCTGGGCATCTGGGGCGACACCGCGCTGCGCGGCTGGCGCAGCCAGCTGCTCGCCACGCCCGGCGACGGCGCGCGCAAGGCCTCGAGCACCATCCTGTTCTTCATGATGCGCCTAGTGGTCTGGACCGTGGCCTTCCTGATGACGCTGGATAACTTCGGCTTCAACATCACCACCCTGGTCGCCAGCCTGGGCATCGGCGGCATCGCCGTGGCCCTGGCTACCCAGAACATCCTCGGCGACCTGTTCGCGTCGCTCTCGATCATGCTCGACAAGCCCTTCGAGGTGGGCGACTTCATCATCGTCGGCGACGCCCTCGGCGCGGTCGAATACATCGGCCTGAAGACCACGCGCCTGCGCGGGCTCGGCGGCGAGCAGATCGTGTTCTCGAACGGGGAGCTGCTCAGGAGCCGGATCCACAACCACAAGCGGATGGAGTCGCGCCGCGTCGCCTTCCTCCTGCGGGTCGCCTACGGCACCAGCGAAGCCCAGGTGACCGCGATCCCGGCCATGATCCGCGAGATCATCTCGTCGCGGGCCGACGTCAATTTCGAACGGGCCCACTTCTTCCGGTACGGCGACTGGTCGCTCGACTACGAGGTGGTGTACCACTTCAAGAGCCCCGACTACATCCTGCACATGGACACCCAGGAGCAGATCCTGCTGCAGATCTACCGCGCGTTCCAGCGCGAAGGCATCCAGTTCGCGCACCCGCTGTCGGTGGTGCGGGTAGCGGGCGCCCACGATCCGGTCGGCGGCTGGCCGCCCGTCGCGCCGGATCCCGGCGGCGCGCTGCGCCACTGAGCATCGGGAACGCGACGGTATGCGCCGGAGCGGTCCTACAGCACTGGGCCGGACAGTCCTATTCCGTGGCCGAGGCCGGCGGCCTAAGATGGACTCACCTCTTCCGGAAACGAATGCCCCCCGCAGGACGCGGCGGCAGCGGCCGGAAGAGAATCGACCAACCCTGTCATCGATAAAGGAGACCATCATGACATCGAACAACCAGGGCAACAGCAAGCGCGGCTTCGCCTCCATGGACCAGCAGCAGCAGCGTGAGATCGCCTCGCAGGGCGGCCGCGCATCCGGCGGCGGCAACCGCGGCAACTCGCAGAGCGGACGCGGCGGGAACTCGCAAAGCGGCGGTGGCGGCAATGGCGGCGGTGGCCGCGGCTTCGCCTCGATGGATCCGCAGCGCCAGCGCGAAATCGCTTCGCAGGGCGGCCGCGCGGCCCACGCATCCGGCAACGCCCACGAGTTCACCTCGGAAGAGGCGCGCGAGGCCGGCCGCATGAGCCACAAGAACGACGGCAACCAGCAGAGCGGCAACCGCGGCAATTCGCAAAGCGGCGGCAATGGCGGCGGACGTGGCGGCAACCGCTGAGCGGGTCGCCTGACCCTCGCAACATGGTCAAACGGCGCGGTGTCCCAGGACACCGCGCCGTTTTTGTTCGTTCGACGCCCGCAGCGGATTCCCGTAGGGTGGGCGGCTCTACCGCGTGACGGGGCCGGCCCGCGGTCTTGGCGCCGCCCACGCGGTGATCGTCAGCGGCGAGATCGTCGTGCCCGGAAACGGAGCCTCTATCGATCACCGCGTGGGCGGCCCATACGGCATGGCGAGGCAAACTGCCGGGTGGAGCCGCCCACCCTACGAAGCCGGACGTACGCCGAAGACGGCACCCACGCAAAAACACGGCGGCGGTACCCACGAGGGTCCGCCGCCGTGCCGTCGCCAGTCAGCGCCACCGGTTGCCCGGTGCGCTGGCCGCTTACCCTGTCAGGCGCTCTTCGCCACCGGCACCTTGGCTGCCTTCACCGGCAGCACGTCGGCCTTGGCGACATCCGGGTTGGCCGGCAGGCGCGCGTGGCGGCCCGGCACGGCGCTTTCGATCAGCTCGTGCATGCGGCTGGCGGTCAGGTCCCAGGAGGTGTTGGCCACCACTTCGCGCATGCGCTTGGCCATGGCCTGGCGTTCGTCATCGCTCAGGGCCAGCTGGCGTTCGCAGGCGGCGATGAACTCTTCCGGGGTCGCGGCGACCGCCACCACGT
Organism: Massilia sp. BHUDP2; assembly: GCF_046236355.1. Taxonomy (NCBI): domain Bacteria; kingdom Pseudomonadati; phylum Pseudomonadota; class Betaproteobacteria; order Burkholderiales; family Oxalobacteraceae; genus Massilia; species Massilia sp. BHUDP2. Next base: position 10,333 of record NZ_JBJUVW010000002.1, on the reverse strand, counting down.
CGCCATACGGCACCTTGACGTCGGTGATCGGGGTCGACACCGCCGGCAGCTCGGCCGCCATGTACTCGAGCACCTTGGTCGGCGAGATGAACTTGGTCGAATCGTTCATGGCGAACGGCAGCAGGCACACGTCCCAGCCGGCCAGGAACTTCGGCAACTGGTCGTAGCTGCGCTGGCCCATGTAGTGGACGTTGGGCTGCTTCGGCAGCGTGGCCGGGTCGATCTTGACGACCGGGCCGACCATCACGATCTGCCATTCCGGATGGGCGTCGGCCATCTTGGAGACCAGTTCGACGTCGAGGCGCTCGTCGATGACGCCGTAGAAGCCCAGGCGCGGGTGCGCGATATGGGCCTGGTCCGGATGCGAGATCGCGCGGTCCTGGGCCTGGCGGAAGTGCTTGGCGTCGACGCTGCTCGAGAAGCAGTGCGCGTTCGCGTGGCGGTCGCGCTTGGACTGGTACAGGCTCGGGCCGCCCGTGAAGACGACATCGGCCATGTTCAGCAACGCGCTTTCGCGCTGCAGCAGCTGTTTCGGCGCGTTCTTGAACATTGCCAGCTCGTCCATGCAATCGTAGACGATCTTGGACGGGTTCAGGCCCTGCAGCAGCGGCAGCGCCATCGGGGTATAGAACCAGACGACCGGCTGCTCGCCTTCCGGCACGAGGTCGGCCAGCAGGGTCTGCAGGGTCGGAAGCTGGTCATCATGGAAACCTGGTGCATGGATCGCGGTATGCGGCTGGCACACCGTGATGTTCGGCGCGACTGCCGTCTTCTTCAGGTATGCCTGCCCTTCGCTATAGACCGGTTCCTCGACAAACAGGATATCGTAGTGTTCCGCCAGACGGGTCATCAGGTGCTGGGGACGCTGGAAGACGAAGTCCCAGCGCAGGTGGCAAAACACGATCAAGGTCGGCATATTCATTTCCTTTCGCCTTCGTGGCGCTATTTTGTTGGCAAAGCCTGGCGTTTTCTCTCTGTTGGCCAGTTCCCCGGGTGTGGACAATTGCGGTTCAATCCCACACCGGACCCGCTAATCGTAACATGCAAAATTGCCATTATTTTCATTTATGCACTGCAATATTGCTAATTGGAAATGTTGCAACCAGATGTTACAAAGACCTCTCATAGGAGAGAGCTGCCTGCTGAGCGCACTCGTGTAGGGTGGCTCCTACAGCGGTACAAGAAAATCCACTACGAAAAGTCATCGCACTTTTACCGTGCCCGGGCGCGCAGGGGCGCCGCCGGGACCACCGGCGGCGATCTTTGTTCGGGGAAAACGGCGATCGAAGGCGCCATGCGGCCGCCGCAAGCGCCGCCGGGGTGGCGGGAGCGCGGTCGGAAGGCCTTGCCGCCGTCAACCCGGCTGGTAGGGTTCCGCGCCTTCGGCGTGCCCGTCCTCGCTGAAACCGGTGGCGACAGACACGCCCTCCAGGCCGAGCGACAGCAGCGCATCGCACAGGTTGTCGATCTCGGCGCCGAGGTCGGCGGCGAGGTCGACCGGGGTCTCGACGCTGCCCCAGGGCGTGCCGCCGTCGAGTGCATACAGGTTGATGCGCAGGACGATGTGCTCGCCCGCGTCAAGCGGCGCGACGGCGGCATGGACCTGGTCCGGCGCCAGGTCCTTGTCGGACAGCGTGCGTGCGATCTCGGACAGGATGCCGAGGGTGGTAAGCTCGCTCACGCCCTGCTCCTTGGCGCCGTAGAACAGGTCCTGGTAGAGGAAGTCGACATGGATGCCGTCGGGCTCGCGTCCCAGCAGGCGCCGCACCAGCGGGGCGGCCTGCGCGGTCCAGGCGCGGAAGCGCTCCTCGCGCGCCGCGTACCAGGCGTCGGCGCCCGCTTCGTCGCGCGGCACCGCATAGAACGGGTCGTCGGTACGCTTGAGCGAAAAGCCCAGCAGGAAGCGCAGCTCCAGGGCCGACTCGTCGGGCGCGAAGCGCTCGCCGGTCCAGCCGCGGATGCTCGCTTCGATGGTCGGCGCCGGCTGCAGTTTCTTCTCCAGCAGCGTGCCGGCAGCCTCGCGCAACATTTCCTGCAGGCTCGAATAGGACACGTGGTCGATCTCGGCCAGGTCGTAGGCATGCTGGACCAGCACCAGCTTGCCGCCGGCGCTCTCCAGCCCGGCCGGGTGGAAACTGTTGGCCAGCGCCTCGAAGGCCTCTTCGTCCTGGAAGGTGTCGGCCGCCTGCAGGCCCCCGGTGCTGCGCACGAACAGCGGAATCAGGAAGGCGTCGATCTCGTACTCCACGCCCTTGCCGTTGCCGTCCTCGCGCCGCAGGCGCAGGTTGGCGGCTTCTTCCTCGATGCGGCCGCGCAGCAGGCGGCAGGCCTCGGGATCGGTATAGCGCGCCGTTTCGATCGCTTCGTACAGCGCCTCGTCGCGCTTCTTGCGCAGCAGCTTGCGCACCGCGGCCAGGAGTTCCTCCTCGCGTTCGTCGGCACTGCCGAAGCCGGGCGCCTCTTCCCTTTCGGCGATCGCCAGGGCCAGGTCGGCCAGCTCCTGCGCCACGGAGGCGTTGTCGGGCTCGCGCGGATTATTCGAGGTACGGGGCAGCGGACGCTTATTCTTCGGCATGACATGTGGTGGTAATGATGGAGATGCCATGTTAGCGCATTGGCACCGATGCGCGGGGCCACGCTGCATGCCGGAGCAGCCAATGAGCAGCCAATACTCGCTCGGCAGTACCGCGGAGTGTTATGCTTCAGCCAAAACACGCCTGGAGTCCAATAATAATGCTCGACCGATTCTTCAAACTCACCCAAAGCGGCACCACCGTCCGCACCGAACTGCTGGCCGGCCTGACCACCTTCCTGACGATGGTGTACATCATCTTCGTCAATCCTTCGATCCTGGGCGACGCCGGCATGCCGAAGGAATCGGTGTTCGTGGCCACCTGCCTGGTGGCGGCGCTCGGCACCGCCGTGATGGGCCTGTACGCGAACTACCCGATCGCGATGGCCCCCGGCATGGGCCTGAACGCCTATTTCGCCTATGCCGTGGTGCTGGGCATGGGCATCCCGTGGCCGGCGGCGCTGGGCGCGGTGTTCATGTCCGGCTGCCTGTTCATCCTGGTTTCCCTGCTGGGTCTGCGCGGCATGATCGTGAACGGCATCCCCAAGTCGATGCGGGTCGCGATCACGGTCGGCCTGGGCATGTTCCTGGCGCTGATCGCCCTGAAGAACGCCGGCATCGTGGTGGCCAGCCCGGCGACCCTGGTCAAGGCCGGCGACCTGCACAAGCCGGAAGCCGTCATGGCCATCGTCGGTTTCTTCGCCATCGTCGCGCTCGACCGCCTGCGCGTGAAGGGCGCGATCCTGATCGGCATCGTGCTGGTGACCGTGCTGTCCTTCTTCTTCGGCGGGAATACCTATAACGGGATCTTCTCGGCCCCGCCCTCGATCGAGCCGACCCTGTTCAAGCTCGACATCGCCGGCGCCCTGTCGGTCGGCATCATGAACGTGGTGCTGGTGTTCTTCCTGGTCGAGCTGTTCGACGCCACCGGCACCCTGATGGGCGTGGCGCGCCGCGCCGGCCTGCTGGTCGAGGGCAAGATGGACCGCCTCAACAAGGCCCTGCTGGCCGACAGCGGCGCGATCGTGGCCGGCAGCGTGCTCGGCACCTCGAGCACCACCGCCTACCTGGAAAGCGCCTCGGGCGTGCAGGCGGGCGGCCGCACCGGCCTCACGGCGCTGACCGTGGCGGTGCTGTTCCTGGCCTGCCTGTTCATCGCGCCGCTGGCCGGCGTGGTCCCGGCCTACGCCACCGCGCCGGCCCTGCTGTTCGTCGCCTGCCTGATGCTGTCCGACCTGGGCGAAGTCGAATGGGGCGATTCCACCGAGAGCATCCCGGCCGCGGTCACCGCCCTCGTCATGCCCTTCACCTTCTCGATCGCGGAAGGCATCGCCTTCGGCTTCATCAGCTACGCGGTGCTGAAGCTGCTGACCGGCCGGGCACGCGAGGTGGCGCCGGTGGTCTGGGTGATTGCCGCCCTGTTCACGTTCAAGATCGTCGTGATCGGAACCTAAGTACTCGCCCCGAAATAAATGTGTTTTTGGCTTCCATAACCGGCGCGCTGCTGCGTTGGCTCCTGCTTGCAGTGCTCGCACTGCGGCGCACTCGCCGCCTTGCATCGCATCCGGTTCTGTTCGCCAAAACTCACATTTATTTCTTGTCGAGTACTTGGCGCGGTCGCGATGCCAGACATCCAAGGCAGCTGATTAAAACGCGCCAAATGTGTCTCAAAGCATCGTTTTGCGCGTTCTTTGGGATACAATGTCGCGCATCTTGCTGGCAATACAGTGCTTATGAAACACTTCAAATTCCCTGCATCTCTTCTTGCGCTCGGCCTGTGCGCCTTCCATGGCGCCGCACAGGCTGACTTCGACCTCCCGGCAGTCGGCAACGTCCACGGGCCGATCTCCGTGGCCAAGCCCGAGATCCCCGAAGGCGGCTGGTTCACCTCGGCCGAGCTGGGCGCGATCACGACCTCGGGCAACACCACCGGCACCTCGGTCACGGGCAAGATCGACGCCCGCCACGAGACCGCCAACTGGAGCCATGAATTCGTCGTCAGCGGCTTCTTCAAGGAAGACGAATACGAGAACGACGACGGCAACATCGAGCGCAGCAAGTCGGCCGAACGCTTTGCCGCCTCGGCCAAGGCCTCGCTCAAGCTGCTGGGCGAAAACAAGCGCGCCTTCGTGATCGGCTCGCACGTCACCGACCGCTTCGGTGCCTACAACCGCTATTCCTCGATCGCGGTCGGCCACGGCTCGCGCTGGCTGAATACCCCCGACACCTCGCTCGACGTCGAGATCGGCCCGGGTTATTTTGCCGGCGAGCGTGCCACCGGCGAGGACGAGAGCGGCCTCACGGTACGCGGCGCGGCCCAGCTGCGCTGGCGCGTCAGCCCTTCGGCCTTCTTCGCCCAGACGGTCAGCGTCGAGAAAGGCACCTCCAACACCCGTTCGGTGGCCGAGACCTCGCTCAGCACCAAGATCAATTCGACCATGCAGATGAAGGCCGGCTTCAGCGCGCGCAACGACTCGAGCGTCCCGGACGGCAAGAAGAACACCGATACCCAGACTTCGCTGACGATGGTCTATTCGTTCTGAGGCCAGCGGCCGGGACGAACGTCAAAAGGGCCCCGTTCGGGGCCCTTCCTCATTTAGCGGGGCGCCGGCCGCGGCGCAGCCCTCGTGTGCCCGTCCCCGACCGCCAGCAGGGCAAACAAGCTCAGCAGTGCCGCGGCCGTCAGGTAGTAGCCGACCCAGGCCAGCCCGTAGTTAGTGGCGAGCCATGTGGCGATGTAGGGCGCCAGCGAAGCGCCCAGGATGCCGGCGAAATTGAAGGTCAGCGAGGCCCCGGTGTAGCGCACCTCGGCCGGAAACAGCTCGGCCAGCAAGGTGCCGAGCGGCCCGTAGGTAAAGCCGATCAGGCACATGCCGAGCACCATGAAGGCGCCCACCGCCAGCAAACTGCCGGAACCGAACAAGGGACCGAACAGCAGCCCGAATACGGCGATCGCCGCGCTCACCAGGATCATCGCCATGCGCCGTCCGTGGCGGTCGGCAAGCAGCGCCGACGGCGGGATCGTCAGCGCGAAGAACACCACCGCGACCAGCTGCATGGTGAGGAAGGCCTGGCGCGAAAAGCCCAGCCTGGTCGTGCCCCAGCTCAGCGCGAACACCGTCATCAGGTAGAACACCACAAAGGTCGCCAGCGCGACGACGGTGCCCAGCACCAGCGCGCGGGTATGGTCCTTGAGCACCGCCAGCGCCGGCACCTTGACCCGCTCGTTACGATCCAGCACCTTCTGGAAATCCGGGGTCTCGGTGATTTTCAAGCGCACGTACAGGCCGACCAGCACCAGCAGCGCGCTGGCCAGGAAGGGAATCCGCCAGCCCCAGCGGAAGAACTCCTCGTCCGCCATCAGGGTGCCCAGCAGCAGGAAGGTGCCGCCCGACAGGAAGAAACCGATCGGCGCGCCCAGCTGCGGGAACATGCCGTACCAGGCGCGTTTTCCCGGCGGCGCATTCTCGGTCGCCAGCAGCACCGCCCCGCCCCACTCGCCGCCCAGGCCCAGGCCCTGGCCGAAGCGGCACAGGGCCAGCAGCAGCGGCGCCAGCGTGCCGATCGAATCATAGGTGGGCAGCAGGCCGATCAGCACGGTGGAAATGCCCATCGTGAGCAGGGCCGCCACCAGGGTCGCCTTGCGGCCGATGCGGTCGCCGAAGTGGCCGAAGACGGCCGAACCCACCGGCCGGGCGAAGAAGGCGATGGCGAAGGTGGCCAGCGACTGCAGGGTCGCCGCGGCCGGGTCGGCGGCCGGGAAGAACAGCCGCGGGAAGACCAGCACCGCAGCGGTGGCGTAGATGTAGAAGTCGTAGAACTCGATCGTGGTGCCGATCAGGCTCGCGAACAGGACCGTGCGCGGCTTGTTGGCGGGGGCGGCGGCGGCCTCGCTCATGCGGCACCGGCCTGGGCCAGTGCGACGCGGACTTCGTCGGCGGACACCGGACGCACCACGCGCGCCACCTCTTGCCCATCCTTGAGCACGACCACGGTCGGCCACAGCTTGATGCGGAACGAGCGCCCCAGCGGGCGGCCGGGCCCATCCTCCACCTTCACGTGGCGCACACCCTGGCTGCCCGTCAGGGCCTCGTCGATCAGGGGCTCGGCGGCGCGGCAGTAGCCGCACCAGTTGGCGCCGAAATCGAGCATCACGGTGCCGGGCATGGCGTCGACGGCGCTGCGTTCGGGCTGGGCGGTTTCGTAGGGTGCGGACATGCGGGTCTCCTCCTTGTGGTGCGATTGCTATCGATATGGCAAGCGTACCTGAAAAAGTTGCCATTGGCACGGTCCGCGGGTCGATGCCGGGTCGAGAATGGCGCGCAAGGTGAAACAGCGTACGGATCGCATCGGTTGTGGCTGGCACTCTGGCAGCAAGCAAAGTGAACAAGGAGGCCATCATGTCCGACAACCTGCAAAACCGTGGCGCGCAAGACCGCGCCCGCATCAACGTCAACGAGGAATGGGAAGTGCGCCACTGGACCGAAGCGCTCGGCGTGAGCAAGGAAGAGCTCGAACGCGCGGTGAAACAGGTCGGCCCGAGCGCCGAAGCCGTGCGCGAGCACCTGAAGCGTCACTGATCCCACGGCGCGGGCGAGGGGCACGCTCCCTGCCCGCGCCGCTTCACGGCGCCCTTCCGGCGCGCCTGCGCCTGGCCCTGGCTGGCCAGCGCGCAGCGCGCTGCCAGCCGTGCGCCGCTGCCGCATGCCCTTCCCCGCCTATCCCGGCACGCGCGGCCGGCGCCGGCCCTCCCGATAAGGAGTCCGGTTTGAACAATATTTCTCATTTCTTCGCATCCCTGAACATCACCCTGCCGAACGCCCTGTTCGCCGTCGCCGCCACCGTCGCCAGCTACGCGCTGATGCACGGCGCCCTGATCCTGTTCCGCCGCCGGCTCGGCCAGCTGAGCGAGGAGCACCAGCACCGCACCATCGCCCAGGTACTGGGCAAGACCCTGGCCCACACCGGCGTGTTCGCCATCGTCGCCACCGCGATCCTGATCGGCCTGTCGGTGCTGGACCTGCCCGAACCCTGGAACACGCGCCTGGGACACCTGTGGTTCTTCACGCTCGGCATCCAGATCGCCGCCTTCCTGCACCGCGCCGTCAAGATCGGCGCGCGCCGCTATTTCCTGAGCCACGGACGCGGCGCGGTCGACGACCAGGTCACGGTCGCCCACACGGTCGTGATCTGGCTGCTCCAGACCACGGTCTGGGTAGTGTTCGTGCTGGCCATGCTGTCCAACCTGGGCATCAACGTCACCACCTTCGTCGCCAGCCTCGGTATCGGCGGCGTGGCCATCGCGCTGGCGGTGCAGAACATCCTGGGCGACCTGTTCGCCTCGATGTCGATCGCGGTGGACAAGCCCTTCGAGGTCGGCGACTTCATCACGGTCAACAATTTCAGCGGCACGGTCGAGCATGTGGGATTGAAGACGACCCGGGTACGCGCCCTTGGCGGCGAGCAGATCATCGTTGCAAACGCCGAACTGCTGCGCAATACCGTCTACAACTACCGGCGCATGAGTACGCGCCGGATCGTGTTCACGCTGCGCGCCAGCCCGACCACGCCGCGCGAGCTGGCGGCGCGGGTGCCGGAGATGCTGCGCGAGATCGTCGCGAAACACGACAAGCTGCGCTTCGACCGCGCCCACCTCAAGACGCTCGACCAGAACTGGATCGAGTACGAGATTGTCTACACCATGCTCGACGCCAGCTTCGACCTCTACATGGATACCCAGCAGGCCATCAACCTCGACGCCATGCAGATGTTCGAAGAGCTGGGCATCTCGACCGCGCCGCGTCCCCAGCACGTCCTGCTGCAGGAAGCGCCCGAGGCGCGCGACCTGCGCGGCGAGGAAAAGCCGGCCGCCAACGAAGACACGCCGGGCGCGGCTTCCGCGCGCCCGCGCTACCTCAATCACTGACCGAAAGGAAACGCGATGACCCAGACGCAACAGCCAGCACAGCAGCAGGAACCGCCGGGCACCGAGGCGCAACTCACGCCGAAGGCCGACCACGGGGAGTCGAGCTACCAGGGCTCCGGCAAGCTCAAGGACAAGGCCACCCTCATCACCGGCGGCGACAGCGGCATCGGCCGCGCCGTCGCCCTGGCCTTCGCGCGCGAGGGAGCGGATGTCCTGATTGCTTACCTGAACGAACACGAGGATGCGCAGGAGACTGCGCGCCTGGTCGAGGAAGCCGGCCGCAAGGCGGTGCTGGTGCCGGGCGACCTGGCCGACCCGGGTCACTGCCGCGCGATCGTCGACAAGGCGGTGCAGGAGTTCGGGCGCATCGACGTGCTGGTCAACAATGCCGCCTTCCAGATGACCCACGACTCGCTGGAAGAGATCCCTGACGACGAATGGGATTACACCTTCAAGGTCAACATCACCGCGATGTTCCATATCTGCAAGGCGGCGGTGCGGCACATGCAGCCGGGCTCATCGATCATCAACACCACCTCGATCAATTCCGACAACCCGAAACCGACCCTGCTGGCCTATGCCGCCACCAAGGGCGCCATCGCCAACTTCACTGCCGGCCTGGCCCAGTTGCTCGCCGAGAAGGGCATCCGCGTGAACTCGGTGGCCCCGGGTCCGATCTGGACGCCGCTGATTCCCGCCACCATGCCGCCCGACCAGGTCGAAAGCTTCGGCCAGCAGGTGCCGATGAAACGGCCCGGCCAGCCGGCCGAGGTGGCGCCGGTCTACGTGCTGCTGGCTTCCAGCCAGGCCAGCTACATCTCCGGGGCGCGCATCGCGGTGGCGGGCGGCACCCCGATCCTGTAGGACCTAGTTTGCGCCGTTGGCGCGGCCCCGGGCCGAGGCGTTCGCGCTCAGCGAGAGGGAGGCCGCAGCGCCGCCCTTAGCCGGGGTGGACTTCCCGGCGCTGCCGGAATCGGCGTCCGAGCCTGCACGCACCGCACGGTCTGCACTCCCGGCCATGCTTCCTGCGCCGGATGCATCCAGGCCGAGGTTTGCGGCGTCTTCGCCCGAAGCGGACGCGCTGCTACCGCCCTGCGCCCCGGCACCGGCAGGCTGCGACAGCGCGCCGGCGCCCGACACCGATACCGTCGCAGCTGCCAGCATCGACCTTGCGCCCTGGCCGCCGCCGCGTACACCTTCGCCTGCTGCCTGCATGCCGCTACGTACGCCCGCGCTGCCGCTGCCAGCGGCGTCCCGGCCGGTGGAACGCAGTTGCGCCACCCTGTCGGCGGCCACATCCGCCGCGCCGCGCAAGCCGCCGGCGGCCTGGCCGGCGCCGAGTTCACCGGTCACGGAGCCATCGCCTGACACCGTGCCCGCCAGGGCGCCGTTCACGCCGCCGAGTCCGCGGCCGGCGCCTCGCGCTTCCGGCTGCGGGCGTGCTTCCCGCACGCGCTCGGCGGCCTGGCCGGCCATGCTCCTTGTCGGGCTGGCGATATCGGCATCCAGGCGGCCGGCGCCGCGCACCATGCTTGACGCGTCGATGCCGCCCATCCGGCCCATGCCCCCTCCGATCATGCCGCCAACCGAGCCGCCAAGGGACCCGCCACCCAGCAACTGGGCATGGGAGGATGCGGCGACACCCAGGGACAGGGCGATGACGATGTGCTGGACGATCTTCTTGGCTTTCATGGTGTTCTCCTTGTTAGTGGCGCGACTGATTTCGCTGCCGATACAAGGAAAACGATGCCGCGTGGCGATTTATTCCATCAACGCAAAAGAAAAAGTTGGCGCTGTCACCGTTACGTGTTGGAGATCTTGAACTGTTGAGCTGG
>NZ_JBJUVW010000016.1:0-273 GCF_046236355.1 Massilia sp. BHUDP2 | reverse complement strand
TAAGTAACGAGAACAGTTTGGGTCTGTAGCTCAGTCGGTTAGAGCACCGTGTTGATAACGCGGGGGTCGTTGGTTCGAATCCAACCAGACCCACCACAAGGGGGATTAGCTCAGCTGGGAGAGCACCTGCTTTGCAAGCAGGGGGTCGTCGGTTCGATCCCGTCATCCTCCACCATTTACCTGTTCGACTGCATTTATGTAAAGCCTGGGCTTTAGATAAGTGTAGTTCTCGTTCTTTAACAATCTGGAAGAAGTAAAGTTTTTTTAAGCGTG
>NZ_JBJUVW010000015.1:0-306 GCF_046236355.1 Massilia sp. BHUDP2 | reverse complement strand
TAAGGAGGGCGCTTACCACGGTAGGATTCGTGACTGGGGTGAAGTCGTAACAAGGTAGCCGTATCGGAAGGTGCGGCTGGATCACCTCCTTTCTAGAGTAGCACCGAGCGAAAGCTCAGCATCAAGCGCCTACGCTTATCGGCTGTTGACTGAACTGTACTTATTCAAGGCCCTAGTCTTCGATAAGTGTAGTTCTCGTTCTTTAACAATCTGGAAGAAGTAAAGTTTTTTTAAGCGTGTAAGTGAATCGGAAACGATGAGCGAGCACACTTAGGGTAGTAATCAAGTATCAACAAACATGCAATG
>NZ_JBJUVW010000014.1:0-306 GCF_046236355.1 Massilia sp. BHUDP2 | reverse complement strand
CAGCTGACCAGGCGCCAGCGCGAACAATTGCTCGCGCTTTTGCGTCCGGCAGTTGGACTGGACCGTGTCTGTGCGACGATCGAGGAGGCCAGAAGCCCGTCGTCGTGTCCGGTCTGTGAAGGTCGGCGGCTGCATCGCCACGGGCACGACCGCGGGGTGCAGCGCTATCGCTGCTGCGCCTGCGGCAAGACCTTCAGTGCCCTGACGGGTACGCCGCTGGCGCGGCTGCGCCATCGCGGCAAGTGGCTGGACTACCTGGACGGCATGCTCGAGGGCCAATCGGTGCGCAAGACGGCAGACCGGCTC
>NZ_JBJUVW010000013.1:0-329 GCF_046236355.1 Massilia sp. BHUDP2 | reverse complement strand
AGCGTGCACCGCAACACCAGCTTCCGCTGGCGCCACCGCTTCCTGCACCTGGCCAAGGATGACCGCCCTGCGGCACTGGCCGGCATCGCCGAAGCCGATGAACTGTTCCTGCTCGAATCCCGGAAGGGCTCGCGCAAGCTCGACCGGCCGCCGCGCAAGCGCGGGGGCGTTGCCAGCCGGCGCGGCATCAACAGTGAACACGTCTGCGTGCTGGTCGCCCGTGACCGCACCGGCGCTACCTTCGATTTCGTTACCGGCCGGGGCGCCGTCACCACGGCCCAGCTGCACCGCTATCTGCTTCCGGCGCTGGACAGGGATGTGCTGCTGGT
>NZ_JBJUVW010000012.1:0-1254 GCF_046236355.1 Massilia sp. BHUDP2 | reverse complement strand
TGCAAAGCCCGCTCAGTTAAGTCTGAGCGGGCTTTTTGCTTTTGTGGCTTATGCTCGAGAAGCTCCGGCCGCTCTGCAGCGAAGTGCGACTGCGCCGCCGGTGCCCGGCTTTGGGCAAAAAAAAGCCCCGGTCATGAACCGAGGCTTCCGCCCGACCGGTTTCCCGGCCAGGTCCCAGCTGTGCGACACCGCAACCCGGTGGGAGGCGTGCCGACTAGCTCGCCCTTGCCTTTACGCGCCGAAGTCGCCGGTACTTTGCACGGCTGGGCCAACACTCACCACCGTAATGCTCCCCCCCGATATCGGAACTTCGGGTTGGCGAATGCAGCCCAGTTCAAAATACTCCCCGCGTCATGCAGGCTGACGTGCTTCGACCATAGTGCCAGGGCACGGTTCAATCGGATCCCGATTGATGTCGCAGCACTGATTATCCGGCCGCAAGAAAACTCATCTGTTCGACAACTCACATAAGCGAAAACGCTCAGGGACGCCGGTTTTTACGAGTCATTGCGCGCGCCCGGCGCGGGACGTAGAACCACAAACCCGACAATAGCAAGAGCGTTCCCAGCGCAGCGGCAACGCTGAGCATCATGCGTGCCGACATGCCCGCCGTAACGATATGAATGACCGTGAACATGTCCAGGGCCAGGCCGATCGCAAGCGGGCAGAGCGCACCGCGAATCATTACCGACGACAGCTTCACCATCGCCCCCGTGGCGTGGCCCCGGCAGGTGCGGTAGTAGATCGCCGGCGTCATGACCATGGCGACGGAAACGATCACCATGATGAGCGCCGCGGCATGGCAGGCCTTCGCGTAATACGCCAGCTCTTCGAAGCGATCGTTGAAGACTGCGATCGTCTGGAAACCAAACAAAGCCTGGACACCAGGAAGAACGACACGCGCCTCTTCAATAATATTGCGCATCTCTAGGTCATCTGGATCATTCGCCTGGTCAATTTTTCCATGGTCAAACAGTACGCGGAAAACCTCCTTCCTTCAATGTCCACACGCCTAGACCCACTATGGAACGCGGAGGCCTGGACGCCAAGGAGAAGCTTGCAGCTTCCTTTGTACAGTCGCTTCCGGCCAACGATGCCCTTGCCGTTCCACACCGGGTTTGCTATAGTCTCGTTTCTCCGACGCACACCGCAGCTTTTACAGCAGCGACAGCGAAAGAGACGAGGGGTTGACGAGTTAAGCGAAACACTGCATAATCTCACTTCTCTGCTGCTGACGAACACAACGCTTCGTAC
>NZ_JBJUVW010000010.1:0-2931 GCF_046236355.1 Massilia sp. BHUDP2 | reverse complement strand
TCCCTGTTGTCAGCAGGGGCCAACGTTATAGGGACAAGCGAATAAGTGCACATGGTGGATGCCTTGGCGATTACAGGCGATGAAGGACGTAGTAGCTTGCGATAAGCTGCGGGGAGTGAGCAAACACACTTTGATCCGCAGATTTCCGAATGGGGAAACCCGGCCCTTTGGGTCATTGCATACTGAATACATAGGTATGCAAAGCGAACGCGGCGAACTGAAACATCTAAGTAGCTGCAGGAAAAGAAATCAACCGAGATTCCCAAAGTAGTGGCGAGCGAAATGGGATGAGCCTGTACGTGATAGTCGAATTGATAGTGGAAGCTTCTGGAAATAGGCGCCATAGCGGGTGATAGCCCCGTACACGAAATCTCTTCGGTGGTACTAAGCGTACGACAAGTAGGGCGGGACACGAGAAATCCTGTCTGAACATGGGGGGACCATCCTCCAAGGCTAAATACTCGTAATCGACCGATAGTGAACCAGTACCGTGAGGGAAAGGCGAAAAGAACCCCGGGAGGGGAGTGAAATAGATCCTGAAACCGTGTGCATACAAACAGTCGGAGCCTCTTCGTGGGGTGACGGCGTACCTTTTGTATAATGGGTCAGCGACTTACATTCAGTGGCGAGGTTAACCGAATAGGGGAGCCGTAGAGAAATCGAGTCCGAACAGGGCGACAGTCGCTGGGTGTAGACCCGAAACCAGGTGATCTACCCATGGCCAGGATGAAGGTGCGGTAACACGCCCTGGAGGTCCGAACCCACTAATGTTGAAAAATTAGGGGATGAGCTGTGGGTAGGGGTGAAAGGCTAAACAAACCTGGAAATAGCTGGTTCTCTCCGAAAACTATTTAGGTAGTGCCTCAAGTATCACCATCGGGGGTAGAGCACTGTTATGGCTAGGGGGTCATTGCGACTTACCAAACCATTGCAAACTCCGAATACCGATGAGTGCGAGCTTGGGAGACAGACGTCGGGTGCTAACGTCCGGCGTCAAGAGGGAAACAACCCAGACCGCCAGCTAAGGTCCCAAAGATTGGCTAAGTGGAAAACGAAGTGGGAAGGCTAAAACAGTCAGGATGTTGGCTTAGAAGCAGCCACCATTTAAAGAAAGCGTAATAGCTCACTGATCGAGTCGTCCTGCGCGGAAGATGTAACGGGGCTAAGCCAGTCACCGAAGCTGCGGATATCTAGCAATAGATATGGTAGGAGAGCGTTCTGTAAGCCTGCGAAGGTGTCTTGTGAAGGATGCTGGAGGTATCAGAAGTGCGAATGCTGACATGAGTAGCGATAATGCGGGTGAAAAGCCCGCACGCCGTAAGCCCAAGGTTTCCTGTTCAACGTTCATCGGAGCAGGGTGAGTCGGCCCCTAAGGCGAGGCAGAGATGCGTAGCTGATGGGAAGCAGGTTAATATTCCTGCACCGTCGTATGATGCGATGGGGGGACGGATCGCGGAAGGTTGTCCAACTGTTGGAATAGTTGGTTTCTGGTTCATAGAAGGCGCTTAGGCAAATCCGGGCGCGGAATTCAAGGGACTGGGACGGGTGCCCATGCGGCACGAAGCAATCGGAAGTGGTTCCAAGAAAAGCCTCTAAGCTTCAGTCATACGAGACCGTACCGCAAACCGACACAGGTGGGCGAGATGAGTATTCTAAGGCGCTTGAGAGAACTCGGGAGAAGGAACTCGGCAAATTGGTACCGTAACTTCGGGATAAGGTACGCCCCGGTAGCTTGACTGCTTTACTGCAGAAGGGTGAAAGGGTTGCAATAAACTGGTGGCTGCGACTGTTTAATAAAAACACAGCACTCTGCAAACACGAAAGTGGACGTATAGGGTGTGACGCCTGCCCGGTGCTGGAAGATTAAATGATGGGGTGCAAGCTCTTGATTGAAGTCCCAGTAAACGGCGGCCGTAACTATAACGGTCCTAAGGTAGCGAAATTCCTTGTCGGGTAAGTTCCGACCTGCACGAATGGCGTAACGATGGCCACACTGTCTCCTCCCGAGACTCAGCGAAGTTGAAATGTTTGTGATGATGCAATCTACCCGCGGCTAGACGGAAAGACCCCATGAACCTTTACTGTAGCTTTGCATTGGACTTTGAACCAATCTGTGTAGGATAGGTGGGAGGCTTTGAAGCGGGGACGCCAGTTCTCGTGGAGCCATCCTTGAAATACCACCCTGGTTTGTTTGAGGTTCTAACCTTGGTCCGTTATCCGGATCGGGGACAGTGCATGGTAGGCAGTTTGACTGGGGCGGTCTCCTCCTAAAGTGTAACGGAGGAGTTCGAAGGTACGCTAGGTACGGTCGGACATCGTGCTAATAGTGCAATGGCATAAGCGTGCTTAACTGCGAGACCGACAAGTCGAGCAGGTACGAAAGTAGGACATAGTGATCCGGTGGTTCTGTATGGAAGGGCCATCGCTCAACGGATAAAAGGTACTCTGGGGATAACAGGCTGATTCCTCCCAAGAGTTCATATCGACGGGGGAGTTTGGCACCTCGATGTCGGCTCATCACATCCTGGGGCTGTAGCCGGTCCCAAGGGTATGGCTGTTCGCCATTTAAAGTGGTACGTGAGCTGGGTTTAAAACGTCGTGAGACAGTTTGGTCCCTATCTGCCGTGGGCGTTGGAAATTTGAAGGGGGCTGCTCCTAGTACGAGAGGACCGGAGTGGACGAACCTCTGGTGTACCGGTTGTCACGCCAGTGGCATTGCCGGGTAGCTAAGTTCGGAAGAGATAACCGCTGAAAGCATCTAAGCGGGAAACTTGCCTTAAGATGAGATTTCCCGGAGCCTTGAGCTCCTTGAAGGGTCGTTCGAGACCAGGACGTTGATAGGCTGGGTGTGGAAGTGCAGTAATGCATTAAGCTAACCAGTACTAATTGCCCGTACGGCTTGTCCCTATAACCTTGGTAGGCTATAGACAA